>NZ_CP073066.1:0-1254286 GCF_018314255.1 Lentilactobacillus buchneri | reverse complement strand
ATGAATAAAAACTCATAGCCAACCTGAAATTGGCGCTGCAGTCGCCTCATTTTTGCTGTAGCCAGGGAAAACGCCAGTTGTTTCCACATTGGCAGGCCAGCCTGCTGGGCGAATGCCCGATTTGGCAGACCCGAAATTGAAACTACTTTGCCGCGGGGTTTCACGACTTGAAACGCGTTAGCTAATTGTGAACCACCCAGTGTATCAAACACGCCATCGTAATCAAACAAGACATCTTCAAATGCCGTTTGATGATAGTCGATGACCTGATCGGCCCCCAACTGCCTGACCAAACCCGTATTCTTTGCGCTGGTGGTCGTTGCCACAAAGGCTCCCAATGACTTGGCCAGTTGAATCGCAACTGTCCCAATCCCACCGGACCCCGCCTGAATCAAGACTTTATCTCCAGGCTTAACGTGCATCAAGTCAATTAACGCTTGGTAACTGGTCAGCGAAACCAGCGGCAGTGCTGCGGATTCCACCAGTGATAAGTTGGCCGGTTTCAGGGCAATATCACCCTGATCCACCGCCAAATAATCGGCAAAAGTTCCGATCCGATTCTTCTGTACCCGACCATATACCTCATCACCAACCTTGAAGTCCTTCACCAATGTTCCCGTCTGAACAACTGTCCCAGAAAAATCACTCCCTAATCTCAATGGCATCGAATACTTCAACAGCATTTTAAGTTTGCCATCGCGGGTCTTTAAATCAATCGGATTAATACTTGCCGCAGCAACTTTCACTAACACGTCATGATCCCTAATTGTTGGAATCGGCACGTCCGCGATCTCTAATTGCTGCTGCCCAAAATGCTGGATCTGGGCAGCTTTCATCATTTTTGTCATTATTACTAGCTCCACTTTATTGGTTTAAATTTTTGAACGAATGGTGTCCAAATCATAAATCACAATTCAGCGGACGTCAAGTAAGACGGTTTAATGCCAATTCGTTGACGGCTGAGAAATAAAATGGTTTAATGGTTTAAAAATATGAACCGAGAGGAACTTACGATGGCTGATTTACACCAAATTCAAACTGAATTTACCAATGTCAGCAGTTTCTTAACTGCTTTAGGGGACCAAAAACGGCAAGCAATTATCATTTCCCTGTTAAAAACCAATTCTTGTGAGGGGCTGCAAGTTCCTGAACTTACCAGTGTCACTGGCTTATCGAGACCGGCAGTTTCCCACCATTTGAAAATTTTGAAAGATGCCCATTTAGTGGCCGTCAGAAGTGAAGGAACCAAGAACTTCTACTACCTGTCCCATGACATCAAGGAAATTGATGAACTAAAAACCCTTCTGGATCACGTCACAGCAATCATTCATCAAACGGAGACCAAATCATGAAAAAAGTATTGATTGTTTTAACGAATGTTACCCGTTATCAAGGCACGAACGATCCCACCGGTTTATGGTTGGGGGAAGCAACTGAATTTGCCGAAACAATTCAGAAGGCTGGGATTGACGTCGACTATGTCAGTCCAAAGGGCGGCTTTGTGCCACTTGATCCACGCAGTATGAAATACACTAACGAATCGATCATAAAATTCTATGAAACTGAGGATTTTCAAAAACGGGCGTTGACCAACTCACTGCGGCCAAATGAAATTAATCCCGACGATTATTTGGCAATCTACTACACTGGCGGCCACGGAGTGATGTGGGATTTTCCAAATGACCGGGCTCTCCAGCAAATCGCCTTGTCAATTTACGACAACGGTGGATACATTACCTCCGTTTGTCACGGAGTTGCAGGGTTACTCAACATTAAGGACGATGCCGGTCGCTATTTAATTGCCGGCAAGTCAATCACTGGTTTCACAACTGCAGAGGAAATCATCGCCGGCAAAAAATCAGTGGTTCCCTTTCTGAATAATCAAGCAGTTGAAAAGCGCGGTGGTAAATTCAAAAAGAAGCGGGCTTACAAGGAGTATGCCATTCAAGATGGTCACTTGATTACTGGCCAAAATCCATTCTCACCACGGGCTGTCGCTCGGCTATTACTTGAAAACGTGCAATAAATAAATATATTAAAGCGGGGCCAAGGCATCAGTGTATTCGACTGATACCTTGGCCCCGCTTTAAGTTTGGACGCTAAATCAAACGTCCGGATCTCATTAGTTGATGAGCTGAATCAGCTTCCCAATTCGAAAACCAGTCTGCTCAATCAATTGAGGAGCTTGGTGAATCGCTTCTTGAACGGTCAGCGGACGGGTCGTGGTGGAAACAATCAAGTCAAATCCTTGATCGTATAATGGTTGGATATCGGCGGCCAAACTCCCGGCAACGGCAATTACCGGAACTTTGGCCGAATCAGCCAGTTTGGCAACCCCCATTGGCAATTTGCCGCTGAGGGTTTGTGAGTCAATCCGCCCCTCACCGGTAATGACCCAATCAGCATCACAAAGCATCGCCTTTAAGTCCACCAACTTCATGATTTCATCAATTCCTGACGTTAACTTGCCTTTTAGAAAGGCCAGGACGCCAAATCCCAAACCGCCAGCTGCTCCAGCTCCTGGTACCTGTGAAAGGTCCTTCCCCACAGTAGCAGCAGTCAGTCGCGCCAGTCGTTGCAGCCGGGCATCAAAATCCGCAATCTGTTCATCTTGAATCCCTTTTTGTGGCCCAAATATCCGTGTAGCACCCAATTGGCCGGTCAGTGGATTCTCGACATCAGAAAGACCGATCATTTGAACTGTGGACATCCGGTGATCAATCTGGGTCAAATCAACTTTGTCCAGGTCTTTGAGTCCGCCAATTCCACGGGAGATCTCATAACCGTTTCGATCATAAAAATGACCACCCAAAGCCTGAGCCATGCCAACGCCACCATCGTTGGTTGAACTACCACCAAGTCCCAGAAGGATTTTGCTGACGCCGTGATCCAGTGCCGCTTCAATGAGTTCCCCTACACCATAAGTGGACCGAACAGCAACATCTGTCGTTTGGCCCTGCGTGTATCCAGCCGCTGCAGCCATTTCGATCACTGCCGTTTGATCGTCAATCTGACCCCATTTAGCGTCGATTTGACTGCCGGTAGGTCCAGACACCCGCGTCGATATTAAGTGGCCCTTAGTCGCGTTGACAATGGCTGTTACGGTGCCTTCACCCCCATCAGCCAGCGGTACTTTTTTGATTTTAAGACTGGGATTGGCCGCCGTAAGTCCCCGTTGCAAATTCTCCGCCACTTCCTGTGAGCTGGCACTGCCTTTAAATGAATCGGTCGCAATTACAATTGTTTTCATCGTCAACTTCCTTTAACTAACTGTTGACCTTAGTGTACCTGAATATGGATCGTTCAACAAAAAAGCAGCGTGATCAAATGATCACGCTGCTTGCTAATTATTTACGTTTACTCTTCTTGGCACGTTTAATGGCTTTTTTAATTGCCCGTTGTTTCTCACGCTCTTCGCGTTGTTTATTTTCACGTTCGCGACGGATCTTCCAAGGATTTTGGATAACCAGGGTTTGACCTACTTGGAACGCGTTGGTGATCACCCAATAAAGTGACAGGGCTGATGGCAGGCTAATAGCCATAATCAAAATGAAGAATGGCATTCCGACCGTCATCATCGTGGTCATTGAATTAGATTCAGGCTGACCTTTCATTGCCAGCCACGAAGAAATGAAGGTGAACAGGGCAGCTAGGATCGGCAAGACAAAGTATGGATCCGGATGACCAAGCTGCAGCCAGAAGAACGTTCCACTTCTCAAAATGTGGGTTCGCCAAATTGCTTGGTACAAGGCGAACAGAATTGGCATCTGAACGATCAATGGCAGGCAGCCGGCAAGCGGGTTAATGCCTGCTTCGGCATACAGCTTCTTTTGCTCTGCTTGAAGCTTCTGAACAGTTTCTGCATCTCTTGATGAATATTTTTTCTGCAATGCCTTCAGCTGCGGTTGGACTTCTTGAGTCTTACGCATACTTCTGGTTTGGTAAATCATCAATGGCAGAATCACGATCCGGACAAGAATGGTGAAGATAATGATTCCCATTCCGTAGTTGTCGCTAAAGAATTTAGACAGCCAGATGATGGCCCGCGAGAAGTTCAAAACAACCCAGCCATCCCAAATGCCCGTACTGTGATTGGTTATTGGTGCGTTACTACATGCGGAAAGTACTACCGTCAAACTTACTAATGATAGTAATACTAGTAATTTCTTTATTCTCTTTTTCAACTTTTTTCCTCACTATCATAGTTGGGATCGATTAGTTTAGCTAACTTGAGCACATGAATTAAACTTGCCTTGACATCACTCATCGACATCTGGTCAGCAGCCGGACGGGCAATGACAATAAAGTCCACGTCCTGACGAAGATAAGGCTTTAATTCCAACAAGGACTGACGAATTCTTCGCTTGACCCAATTTCTATGTACCGCATTACCGATCTTCTTACCAACAGAAATACCGACGCGAAAATGTAATTGATTGGGTTTATCCAAAGAATAGACAACAAATTGACGATTTGCAACAGAGTTATGAGTCTCAAAGACTTCTTGAAATTCACTCTCTTTTTTTACTCGATACGATTTTCGCATGATCCATCTCCACAGACTTTTGAAAAATAAATGAAAAAGACCACTGAATGGTCAGTGGTCTATGCAGACAATGATTTTCTACCTTTTTGACGTCGGCGAGCCAACACTTTACGACCATTGCTGGTACTCATACGTTTACGAAAGCCATGAACGCGAGCGCGATGACGTTTCTTTGGTTGATAAGTTCTCTTCATAATGAATTCCTCCTTTAACTGTAAAAGTCGCGTTTAAGCATTTAATTACAATTATGTTCAAATGCATTTCCCAAATATATTAACATAATTTGTTCATTAATGGAATAGTCTTTTGAATGATCGCACATTTCAAAAAATATTTAAAATTTGTTTCATGAACAATTAGTGTGGATAACCGCAGAAATAATCATAGCTGATTTTAGAGATTTGCACAAGGTTATCCACAAGCTCACACCGTGTTCCAAAAGTTATCCACAGGATGTGGATTCTATCAACTTTTTTGTGAATAAAGCCGTTGTTGTCAGCTTTAGTTATCCACAGTTGCCTGTTCATTACACCAAATTCCAACGACCTTATCCACTTATCCACAGGGGAGTTATCCATTTCATCCACCCCTGTGAAACAATTATGCACAGGCTGTTTTTGCCTGTGGAAAACTTTTCTGGGGAATGCTAAAATTAATTTGCGTTTCGTTACACGACTAAAAACAGAGGGGGAATTCGTAGTGTTAGATAAGGATTCATTATGGCAAAAGTTAAGCGAACAATTTCGCAGCAACACCACTGATCTTACATATGATACCTGGATCAAACCAGTCAAGCCGATCAGCTTTGATGGATCCACACTCACTTTATCTTTACCTTCTGAATTGCATCGGGATTATTGGAAAGAACAATTGGCACCAAACTTGATAGAGTATGCTTTTGTGATCACTAAAGGCAATATCGAGCCAAAGTTTATTCTGGATTCGGACGTTAATAAAGAAGCCCAAGAAAAGCCTGTGGATAACAATGCCAGCCAAGATCAGGACGGCGATGAGTTTTCATTTAGTAAGGAAAATCATCTTAATCCCAATTACACATTTGATAACTTTATTATCGGCAAGGGCAATCAAATGGCCCATGCCGCTGCTTTAATTGTGTCCGAAGAACCCGGCAAGCTTTATAATCCACTGTTCTTTTATGGTGGCGTCGGTTTGGGTAAGACCCATTTGATGCAGGCTATCGGCAATAAGCGCCTTGAAGATCATCCCGAGACCAACGTTAAGTATGTCACCAGTGAAGCCTTCACCAACGATTTCATCAACGCCATTCAGACCAACCGCACCGAAGAATTTCGTCGTGAATACCGAGACGTCGACATTTTAATGGTTGATGATATTCAATTCTTTGCCCAAAAAGAAGGAACCCAAGAAGAGTTCTTCCATACTTTTAACGATCTCTACAATAACGATAAACAAATCGTCCTCACATCCGATCGGGTTCCTCAAGAGATCCCCAAGCTCCAAGAACGCTTGGTATCAAGGTTCGCTTGGGGTCTACCAGTCGATATCACCCCGCCGGATCTGGAAACCAGAATTGCCATTCTCAAAAATAAGGCCAAGTTGGATAACCTGGTCATTCCAAACGACACCTTGTCCTATATTGCCGGCCAAATTGATTCCAACGTGCGTGAACTTGAAGGCGCTTTGTCGCGGGTTCAAGCCTATTCCAAATTAAAAGATGAGCCGATTACGACTGACCTGGTTTATGAAGCGCTTCGTGGCCTCAAATTGAGCCAAGATAACCGCCAGCTTTCAATCGTTGATATCCAAAATAAAGTCGCCAGCTACTTCCACATTTCCATTAATGATTTAAAGGGCAAAAAGCGCATGAAGTCCATTGTGATGCCTAGACAAATCGCCATGTACCTTTCCAGGGAAATGACCAGTAACTCGCTGCCAAAAATCGGCAAGGAATTTGGCGGCAAGGATCACACGACCGTTATTCACGCTTGCGATAAAATTGCCGAAATCATCAAACTTGATGCCGACTTAAGAAAAGAAATCGCGGATATCAAAAGTGCCCTGAACTAAAATGATATAATCGATTGTGGATAAATCATCGAGAAGTCAATAAGTTGTGCACAGTCTTATCCACAGGTTAATCGTTAGGGACAGGCCACTTGTGAAAAGTTATCCACAATATCCACATGCCCTACTGTTACTTCTCTTTTCTTTTATTAATTAATATATAATTACACTTTCCGGGAGGTCGATTAAAGTATGAAATTTTCCATTGGTCGAACAGCATTCACAAAAGGGTTAAACACCGTTTCAAGAGCAATCTCTACCAAAACCACCATTCCTATTCTGACAGGACTCAAAATTGTAGCAGGTCCTGACGGTCTGGTACTAACCGGTAGTGACGCTGATATTTCCATTGAAACCACGTTAAAAGCCGATGATCCAGACAATATGTTAGTTATTGAATCCGAAGGTGCCATTGTGTTGCCTGCCAGATTCTTCACTGAAATTGTCAAGAAATTGCCTAAAGACACCATAACTCTAGAGGTTGGCGAAAACTTCCAGACGATGATTACATCAGGTCAATCATCATTTACTATCAATGGTTTGGATGCCAATAACTATCCACACCTTCCTGAAATTCAAACGAACGACTCAATTCCTTTGGCCGCTGATCTTTTCAAACAGATTATTAGTCAAACGGTCGTCGCAGTTTCCAATCAGGAAAGTCGGCCGATTTTAACAGGTGTTCACTTTGTCATTTCCGATAACCACGTTATGGCCGTCGCAACTGACAGCCACCGCTTGAGTCAACGGAAAGTTACTCTTGAAACCCCGATCAATGGTTCATATGATTTCGTCATTCCTGGAAAGAGTTTGACTGAATTATCCAAGATGATTGATGATGGACAAGACGAAGTGTCTTTATCGGTTACCGAAAATCAAGCCCTGTTTGTCATCGGCAACACCCTGTTTTATTCACGACTGCTTGAAGGAAACTATCCTGACACCACTCGGTTAATTCCAGATTCACATGACACTCGGATCTCATTTGAAGCACCTGAATTACTAGCTGCAATTGAACGGGCTTCTCTGCTTTCACATGAATCCAGAAATAACGTGGTTAAAATCACGATTGATCCTGACAAAAAGACAGTTACTATTTACGGTAATTCTCCTGATGTCGGAAATGTTGAAGAAGACCTTGAGCCCAAGTCATTAGAAGGTAATGAACTGGAGATTTCCTTTAATCCTGATTACATGAAAGACGCATTACGGTCATTCACCCAGGCGACAATTAACATTGATTTCACGTCTGCTCTGCGACCATTTACCCTCACACCAACCGAGGACAGTGACAGTTTTGTTCAGCTGATTACGCCAATCAGAACGTTTTAATTAAATATCGATTCGCCAACAACTTCCACAGGCTGGGAGTTGTTTTTTTCTGACCAAAATGAGTTGCTTGCTATCGATTTCTTTCAAAAATGCTGCAATCACATTTACATAATGTTTGAATCCTAAAAAATGATCGTCATTTCATTAGAAGTCCATATAGGCACCTTTTAGCAGTTTTTGCCATTTTGATGCAAAAATATCAAAAATCTTCAAAACGGCTCATAATGCCCAAGAATCGTCATTGACGTGTACTTTTAGTAAACAAAGAGGTATAATAGAAGGAGTAAAAAGGTGGGTGAAATTGTGAAAAAAGATGTTTTCATTGATAGTCCTTATATCACTCTTGGACAATTACTCAAAGAAGAATCGATTATTGCCAGTGGCGGCCAAGCCAAATGGTTTTTAAGAGAGACAACAGTTAATGTCAATGACGAGCCTGACAATCGCCGTGGTCGGAAGCTGTATGACGGTGATCATGTCGAAGTTCCGGACGTTGGCTTATTTTTTATTCGCTCAAAGCAGGGAAATGAATGAAGCTAACCGAAATTGAACTGCATAATTTTCGTAATTATGTTGATCAAACGCTCGAATTTTCCGATGGGATCAACGTCTTTCTTGGTGAAAACGCCCAGGGTAAAACTAATTTATTGGAAGCCATCTATGTTTTGGCACTCACCCGCAGTCACCGAACCAATAACGAAAAAGAATTGATTAACTGGAACAGTCAGACGGCCCAAATTAAAGGTCGCCTGCAAAAGCGGCTTGGAACGGTTCCGATTGAACTGGATTTAGGTTCAAAAGGGAAGCGGGCAAAGGTTAACCATTTGGAACAAGCTAAGTTGTCCACCTACATCGGTCAGTTGAACGTCATTTTATTTGCTCCCGAAGACTTATCCATCGTTAAAGGAGCACCACAAGTTCGCCGGCGGTTCATGGACATGGAATTTGCCCAGATGAGCAATCGCTACTTGTACAATTCCACTCAATACAAAAAGATACTGAAACAGCGAAATCGGTATTTGAAAGATTTGCATTATAAACGCCAAAAGGATCGGGTATATCTCGATGTGCTATCCGATCAGTTATCTGCTTATGGTGCAGAAATTGTTTATCAAAGACTTCAGCTACTTAAACAGCTGGAAAAATTTGCCCAAAACGTTCATTCTGAAATTTCACAAGGTAAAGAACAGTTGGCCTTTGACTATCACACCACGGTAGAGGCTGACCAGTTAGGATCAGTCGAGTCGATTTATCAGAGTCTACTGAAGCATTTTGCTGCGATTAAAGACAAAGAGATTTTGCGTTCCACCACGTTGATTGGACCTCAGCGTGATGATCTGCATTTTGTGATTAACGGCAAAGAAGTTCAGTCATTTGGGTCCCAAGGTCAGCAGCGGACAACCGCGCTTTCGGTCAAACTAGCTGAAATTGACCTGATGAAGGAACAAACGGATGAATATCCAATTCTATTATTGGACGATGTCCTTTCTGAACTTGATGATTTCAGGCAAACGCACTTATTAACCGCAATTCAAGATAAGGTTCAAACATTTTTAACCACCACCAGTTTAAGTGGCGTTCAGCAGGAGTTACTAACCAATCCACGTATTTTTCGGATTAGTGAAGGTAATGTTACTTTGGCAAAATAGTGAAGGAGAATCAAAATGGCCGACGAAAAAGAAACCAAAAAAGAATTAGCGCATGAATATGATGCCAGCCAAATTCAAGTTCTTGAAGGACTGGAAGCTGTTCGAAAACGTCCCGGGATGTACATTGGAACGACCAGTTCACAAGGACTTCATCATTTGGTATGGGAAATCGTTGATAACGGGATTGATGAAGCGCTTGCTGGATTTGCCACCAAAATTACCGTTACCGTTGAAAAAGACAACAGCATTACCGTTACTGATGACGGTCGTGGAATTCCGGTTGATATTCAAAAGAAGACGGGCAAGCCTGCCCTAGAAACCGTTTTCACAATTCTTCATGCCGGTGGTAAATTTGGCGGCGGCGGATACAAAGTTTCTGGTGGCCTGCATGGTGTGGGTGCTTCAGTTGTTAACGCCCTGTCCTCTGAACTGGACGTTGAAGTTACCCGTGACGGCAAAGTTTACTACATGGACTTCAGTCGTGGTCACGTCAAGACCAAGATGAAAGTCGTCCGTGAAGTTTCGGATGATCTCCATGGTACTAAGGTTCATTTCCTGCCGGATCCTGATATCTTCCGGGAGACCACTACTTATGATATTAAAGTCTTAACAGCCCGACTACGCGAGTTGGCATTTTTGAACAAGGGATTACGGATTGTTGTTCTTGACCTGCGTCCGGAAAAGCCGACTGAACAAGACTTTATGTACGAAGGCGGGATCAAACATTACGTTGAATACCTGGATAACAGTAAAGAAACCTTGTTGGATGAACCAATTTACGTTGAAGGTGTCATGAACGGAATTACCGTTGAAGTGGCGATTCAATATACCAACGATTATCACAATACATTAATGACCTTCACTAATAATATTCATACCTATGAAGGTGGGACTCACGAAGAAGGCTTTAAGCGAGCCTTGACTCGCGTCATTAACGATTATGCCCGTAAGAACAAGCTGTTAAAAGACAACGAACCAAACCTTTCCGGTGAAGATGTCCGTGAAGGCACGACGGCTGTTGTCAGCATCAAGCATCCAGACCCACAGTTTGAGGGCCAGACGAAGACCAAGCTGGGGAATTCAGATGCTCGAACGGTGACTGACCGCATTTTCAGTGATCATTTCACCAAGTTCTTGATGGAAAATCCTAAGA
Source organism: Lentilactobacillus buchneri (assembly GCF_018314255.1). Classification (NCBI taxonomy): domain Bacteria; kingdom Bacillati; phylum Bacillota; class Bacilli; order Lactobacillales; family Lactobacillaceae; genus Lentilactobacillus; species Lentilactobacillus buchneri. Next base: position 1,243,560 of record NZ_CP073066.1, on the reverse strand, counting down.
TGGCCAGAAAAATTGTTGATCGTGGGATGCTGGCCTCAAAAGCTCGTTCAGCAGCTAAACGTGCCCGTGAAGTTACCCGGAAAAAGAGTGGCTTGGAAATCAGCAACCTGCCTGGTAAGTTAGCCGATAACACCAGTAAGGATCCTAAAATTTCTGAACTGTTTATCGTCGAGGGTGATTCAGCCGGCGGATCCGCTAAGCAGGGCCGATCACGGCTGACCCAGGCAATTCTGCCAATTCGTGGAAAAATATTAAACGTTGAAAAAGCAAGTATGGACCGAATTTTAGCCAACGAAGAAATTCGTTCATTATTTACTGCCATGGGAACCGGGTTTGGTGAGGACTTTGATTTATCAAAGATTAATTACCATAAGCTGATCATCATGACCGATGCCGATGTTGATGGTGCCCATATTCAAACGCTGTTGTTAACGTTGATTTACCGTTACATGCGGCCATTAATTGATGCCGGTTTTGTCTACGTTGCCCAGCCACCGTTGTATCAAGTCCGTCAAGGGAAGATGTCACGTTACATTGATTCCGATGATGATTTGAATGCATTCTTAGGAACCCTGCAGCCATCACCAAAACCCGTGATTCAACGATACAAAGGTTTAGGAGAAATGGATGCTGAACAATTGTGGGACACCACAATGAATCCCGAAAACCGTCATCTGTTGAGAGTTGAATCCTCCGATGCGGCCGAAGCAGATAAGGTCTTCTCGATGTTAATGGGCGACAAGGTGGAACCACGACGCGAGTTTATTGAAGATAACGCAACGTTTGTGGAAAATCTTGATGTTTAAAGCTGCTTAATAACTAAGCAGAAAATGTTTCACATGAAACATGCCACCGAAACCCATGAATGGAGGTAAATAATTTGGCGAATAAAGATAACCATGATGAACCAATTGCTGGTCGAGTGACCAACGTTGATCTATCTAAAAAAATGCGAACGTCATTTCTTGACTACGCCATGAGTGTCATTGTTGCCCGTGCGCTGCCCGATGTTCGTGATGGTTTAAAGCCGGTTCATCGTCGTATTTTGTATGATATGCATGAATTGGGTGTGACACCCGATAAGCCTTATAAGAAATCAGCCAGAATTGTCGGCGATGTTTTAGGTAAGTACCATCCCCATGGCGATACCGCCGTGTATGAGTCAATGGTTCGAATGGCTCAGGACTTTAGCTACCGTTACATGTTAGTTGATGGTCACGGAAACTTTGGTTCAGTTGATGGTGATGGCGCTGCAGCGATGCGTTATACCGAAGCCCGGTTAAGCAAGATTGCGATGGAAATGCTGCGTGATATCAACAAAGATACCATCGATTTCCAGCCCAACTATGATGGGACTGAACGTGAACCAAGCGTTTTGCCGTCACGATTCCCGAACCTGTTAGTCAACGGTGCGTCAGGAATTGCCGTAGGGATGGCAACCAATATTCCACCTCACAATTTGTCCGAAGTCATCAGTGCCATTCATGTTTTGATGAAGAACCCCGATGCCACGACAGCAGATCTGATGGAGGCTTTGCCAGGACCTGATTTTCCAACCGGCGGCGTTGTCATGGGTAAATCCGGTATTCGGAAAGCCTATGAAACCGGTAAGGGAACCATTATTGTCCGCGCCAAAGTTGAAATTGAAGGGGAAGCCGGCGGCAAACAGCGAATCATTGCCACCGAATTACCTTACATGGTCAACAAGGCCAAGTTAATTGAACGGATTGCTGAATTAGCCCGCGATAAGCGGATTGAAGGCATCACGGATATTAATGATGAGTCTGACCGTGAAGGAATGCGGGTTGTGATTGATGTTCGTCGGGATGCAAGTGCCGAAGTCATCTTGAACAATTTGTACAAATTAACCCTGATGCAGACTTCATTTAGTTTCAACATGTTGGCAATTGTCAAAGGCACGCCAAAGATTTTGAGTTTGAAAGAAATTTTGAACTATTATCTGGAGCACCAAGTTGAAGTTATTCAACGACGGACCAAGTATGAGCTGAACAAGGCTCAGGCCAGGGCTCACATCCTCGAAGGGTTAAGGATTGCCCTTGACCACATTGATGAAATTATCAAAATTATCCGTGGTTCACAGACCGGTGACGTTGCCAAGAACCAATTAATCGAAGGCTTTGGTCTGGATGACAAGCAGGCTCAAGCGATCTTGGACATGCGTCTGGTTCGGTTAACCGGTTTGGAACGCGAAAAGATTGATAAAGAATACAATCAATTGATGAAGGACATTGAAGAATACAAAGCGATTCTTGCCAGTCGTGAACGGGTCAATGAAATCATTTATCAAGAATTATTGGAGATCCAAAACAAATTTGGCGATCCACGACGGACTGAACTCTTGGTGGGTGAAGTTCTGAGTCTTGAAGATGAGGACCTGATCGAAGAAGAAGACGTGATCATTTCTCTAACGCATAACGGATACATCAAACGGTTACCAACTTCTGAGTTTAAAGCCCAAAATCGTGGTGGTCGTGGTGTTCAAGGAATGGGTGTTCACAACGATGATTTCGTAGAACACTTAGTTTCAACTTCAACCCACGATGTGCTGTTGTTCTTCACCGATGCCGGTAAAGTTTATCGGATGAAGGGTTATGAAATTCCCGAATACGGCCGTTCTGCTAAGGGTATTCCAGTGATTAACCTGTTGAACATTGGCAATAACGAAAAAATTCAGGCTGTGATTAACGTCTCCGATAAGAATAACGATATTGAAAAGGATCTTTTCTTTGTCACTTTGATGGGAACCGTTAAGCGCACCCCAGTGTCTGACTTTGCCAACATCCGTAGTAATGGTCTGAAAGCCATTAACCTCAAGGATGATGATCAGGTTAGCAACGTTCTGATTGCTAGTGAGGATCAAAATATTATCATTGGAACTCACCGTGGCTACGCAGTTAGTTTCAATGCTGCCGATGTTCGTTCAATGGGACGATCAGCTACTGGTGTCCGGGGTGTTAGACTACGTGAGAACGATTATGTGGTCGGTTCTGATATCTTGAAACCTGACAGTGAGGTCTTTATCATTTCTGAAAATGGCTATGGTAAACGCACCCCAGCTGCTGAATACCCAATTAAGGGTCGGGGCGGTAAAGGAATTAAGACTGCCAACATCACTGAAAAGAATGGGCCGCTTGCCGGTTTGACAACGGTTAACGGTGAGGAAGACATCATGCTGATCACAGATCAGGGTGTCATGATTCGATTCAGTGTTGAGGACGTTTCTCAAACGGGGCGGGCAACTCTCGGTGTTCACTTGATCAGAATGACCGATGGCGCTAAAGTTGCAACCATGGCTAAGGTTGAGAAGCAGGATGATTCAGAGGATGACACAAAAGATCAGTCATCTGATTCAGAACAAGCAAGTGATGATTCCGGTACCAATGCGGATCAAAACTCAGATTCAGATAATTAATATTCAGCTAATTACAAAGTCGATGAGATTTAATTCTCACCGACTTTTTGTTTCACGTGAAACATAAGCATGAATTCTCCTAAGAAAATGGGATAAAAAAGTCGAGCTAATTCTTTGACTTACTTTTCGTAAGTGATATGCTTTTTGTAAGAATTAAAATACGACTACCTGGAGGTAATTTATTCATGACTGTTGTTAATGGTTACAAACAAAACGATAACGAAGAAAAAATTAATATTTTAAACTTGGAAGAGTCGGAAGAACGAGCTAAGCAAATCATTCCAACTGGCGGTTTTGGATACATCGTCGGTGGTTCAGAAAACAACTGGACTTTAAAAGCCAACCGTAAAGCATTTACCCACAAGCAAATCGTTCCGCGTGCGTTGAGTAATATTGAAAATCCATCACTCGACACTAACGTCTTTGGAATTCCGCTAAAAACGCCAATTATGATGGCACCAACTGCCGCTCAGGGATTGGCCCACTCACAAGGTGAAAAGGATACTGCAAAAGGTGTCGCTGCCGTTGGTGGTTTGATGGCCCAAAGTACTTACTCGTCAGTGTCCATCTCAGATACTGCTGCAGCTGGGAACGGTGCACCCCAATTCTTCCAACTTTATATGAGTAAAGATTGGGACTTCAACTACTCGTTGCTTGACGAAGCTAAAAAGGCTGGCGTCAAAGGCATTATCTTGACTGTTGATGCCACCGTTGATGGTTATCGTGAAGACGACATCAAGAATAACTTCCAATTCCCAATTCCAATGGCAAACTTGACTAAATTTAGTGAAGGCGACGGTAAAGGCAAGGGAATTGCTGAAATTTATGCTGCGGCTGCTCAAAAGATTGGGCCCGACGACGTTAAGAAGATCGCTGACTACACTGATTTGCCAGTGATTGTTAAAGGAATTGAATCACCAGAAGATGCCCTTTACGCAATCGGTGCCGGGGCTGCCGGTGTTTACGTATCCAACCATGGTGGCCGTCAATTAAACGGTGGACCAGCATCATTCGATGTTTTGGAAGATGTTGCCAAAGCTGTTAATGGCCGTGTTCCGATCATCTTTGATTCCGGTGTTCGCCGTGGATCTGATGCATTCAAGGCACTTGCTTCAGGTGCAGACTTGGTAGCCATGGGTCGACCGGTTATCTATGGTTTGGCTTTAGGTGGCGCTGAAGGTGTTCAAGCAGTCTTTGAACATCTCGGTGATGAATTGAAGACAACGATGCAATTGGCCGGAACCAAGACCATTGCCGATGTTAAGAAGACCCATCTTCTAAGTATCAACTATTAATTTGTGTGCAACGTCCTATCATCCGTATCCTCTAACAGAAATTTTTAGGCATTTGCTTCTGTTCTCATGATGGGAAATAATATTAGAGGATACCCATGAGTGCTGCACAGTATTAGAACATTCCCCGTGTTCTTTTCCCCAAAAATATGTAATAAAACAGCGTTCCTCATTATTGAGGGACGCTGTTTTTGAATCAGATTTTAGGTTAATTAATATTTTTACGTGGTCGGCCGGTTGTTTGGCCTTTATCCAGAATTTCTGGGTGCTCGCTACGTGCATAAGCGTATGCATGAGGATCCTGGCCGTTTTGATATCGACTCGAGCGGGTATTTGTTTGAGAACTTCTGAAGTAGTAAAATGCTGAAACCCCAACGATGATTAATAGTAAAAGTGTCATTGAATTCCTCGTTTCTTTATTTTTGTTAAATCATGGGACACGTGCGAAAAAGCGTTTCCAAACTCCAAATTGAATTTGGAATTGATACTAGTTTACTTCCAAAATCAAAAGAGTCAAGTATCTGCTTGACTGCCGTAGGTGATTTACTGGGGGAACCCAAGTGTAGCAAGGGGTTCCTAATTATTAAGGAATTATTTAATTCCTGATCGTGAATTATTTTCTCCAAAAGAATAATCCAGGTGGTTTCTATCGTATATAATAAGTGTATCGTGAATCACAATTAGGCAATTGATATTTAGGTCCACACGTGGTATTATTTTATATTGTGAGTATCTGGGTAAAAACAGAAACTCTCCTTGCTCTCGGGAAGAGGGCCATAAGTCCATAAGGAGGTGCAAATCATGGAAGAAAAGAAATACGAAATTACTTACATCATCCGTCCTGATATTGAAGAATCTGCAAAATCTGCATTGATCGAACGATTCGACAAGATCTTGACTGACAATGGTGCTAAGGTACTAAGTTCAAAAGACTGGTCAAAGCGTCGTTTTGCTTACGAAATCGGTGGCTTCAACGAAGGAACCTATCACGTTGTAACTTTAACAACTGATTCAGACGCATCACTTAACGAATTTGATCGTCTTTCAAAAATCAATGGCGATATCTTACGTCATATGATCGTTGTTCGTGACGACTAATAATTGATTCTAATATGAGAGGAGCAAATTCAGCATGCTTAATCGTGCAGTTCTTACGGGTCGCCTAACCCGCGATGTTGATTTACGATACACTCAAAGCGGAACCGCTGTCGGTTCGTTCTCACTTGCCGTTGATCGGCAATTTACCAATCAACAGGGGGAACGAGAGGCTGATTTCATTAACTGCGTAATCTGGCGTAAATCCGCTGAAAACTTTGCCAACTTCGTTCATAAGGGGTCGCTTGTTGGAATTGATGGCCGTATTCAGACCAGAAATTACGAAAACGCACAGGGACAACGTGTTTATGTGACCGAAGTTGTAGTAGAGAATTTTGCGCTGCTTGAGCCCCGTTCTGCAAGGAACAACTCAAATGGTCAGCAAAATGGCAATGCTCCTCAACAAAATAACGGTAATGCCAATCCATTTGATAATCATTCAAATGCCGGTACCGGAAATAGTGGCAATTCCAACAATAACGGCGGGAATAATCCGACTAACAATGGTGGAAATAACGGTAATAACGGGAACAATAATCCCAATGATCCGTTCGCTAACTCTGGGGACTCGATTGACATTTCCGATGATGATTTACCATTCTAATGAATTGGTAAAGTAAATTTTCGAGGAGGAAAAACTATGGCATATCAAAGACGTGGCGGCGGTCGTCGTCGTCGTAAAGTTGATTTTATTGCTGCAAATCACATTGAATACATCGACTACAAAGATATCGATTTATTGAAGCGATTTGTTTCAGAACGTGGAAAGATTCTTCCACGTCGTGTTACTGGAACCAGCGCAAAGAACCAACGTGCTTTAACAATTGCTATTAAACGTGCACGTATCATGGGCTTGATGCCTTTCGTTGCGGCCGACTAATAATGATTTATCGAAGTCATCCTTTCGGGGATGGCTTTTTTATTTGCTCATAAGACAAGCCTTCCCAGAAACTGAACCAGGAAGGCTTGTATCGACATCAATTAGTTTTCGTTAGTAACGGGCTTGGCGTTGTCAACTTGTTGATCAGGTCCTAATTTCTTTAAACCGACCCCGGTGAATCCACTCAATAGTGAGAAGACTGGGCAAAGCAGACTGAAGAATACAAATGGCAGGTATTGGATAGTTGGGACACTCAATGTGTTGGCAATGAAGACGCCGCCAACGCCCCATGGAACCAAGTAGTTTAAAACGGTACCGCCATCTTCAAGAACCCGCCCAAGGGCTCGGCTGGCCAGGCCACCGTTATTGAACGTCTTTTTGAAGGCTCGTCCAGGTAAGATAATCGAAAGAAATTGTTCACCAACGAAGATATTCACCCCAATGCAGGCTCCCAGTGCCGCTGTAACTAGTTTGGCCGGATTATTCAATCTGGTAGCCAGTGGTGACATAATCGCGCTGATAAGGCCAAAATGGACTAATAGACCACCAAGCGATAATGTCAGAACAATTAGGGCAACTGTCGGCATCATGCTGACGATGCCGCCCCGTGAAAGTAATAAGTTGACCTCACTGTTAGAAGTCTTTGCGATAAAGCCATTGGTGATGATCGTGCTGGCTTTGGTGACGTTTAATCCAGGGTTGTTGACAAACATCATCCCCGCTGAAACAAAGATGTTCAGTAGCATGGTTGGAATAGCTGCCATTTTAAAGCCGGCGCAGACAAACACCAAGATGATCGGAATCAAGGCGACAATTGAAATGTGAAAATCGTTGTTCAATGCGGCAACCGTTGTATTGATCTTGTTCATATCGGCATGGTTGTGACCCATTCCAAGAAGAGCAAAGGCAATGGTGGAAATCGTGGCAGCTGGAATCGTCGACCAAAGGATGGTTTTCATGTGATCAAATAAGTCGGTGTCGACCACGGCTGCTGCCAAGTTGTTGGTTTCGGAAAGTGGTGAACATTTATCACCGAAGACCCCGCCGGAAATAATCGCACCAGCGACCAGGGCCGGATTGAAGTTCATGGTGACACCGATGCCGAAGAAAGCAATCCCGACAGTTGAGACAACCGTGAAACAACTACCAACGGCGGCACCAACCAGTGAACAGACCAGAAAGACGGTTGGTAAGAACCATTGGGCACTGATGGCTTTGAAGCCGATGACCATCAACGTTGGAATTGTTCCAGCGGCGATCCAGGTACTGATCATCGCACCGATTAAGATAAAGATGACAATGGGGATGATGCCTTTATCAATCCCATCCTTAATCCCGGCATTGATCTCATCCCAACTAAACCCAGTCACTTTTGCCCAAAAGATTGTGACGGTAATTGCTAATAATACTGGAACTTGTGGAGACAATCCCAAACCGATTACCCCGGTTCCCATAATGGCTAATGCAACAACTAATACTAAAATCGCTTCACGCAAACTCACTCTACTATTTCTCATATTGCCAACCTCTTTTTATTTTCAAATTTTTGGCTACTTTAAATTCAGTTGACTCAAATATCGTGGTAAACCGCCATTCGTTGCTCTTCTCATAGAAAATCCCCCTTAAGTCAATAAAAAATCGTCCCTACTGCAAATAAATGCAATAGGGACGATTTTAACCGTGGTACCACCCAACTTGTGTATCAAAAATACACCGCTCACTAGAAGATAATGGATTCTAGTTATTGACCATTGTCGTGATATTACGGTATTTCGCCACCTTACCCTGATTGGTTCGCAGCAACCACCAACTTCCTGACACCCAGATAAGGCACTACTTCATGTAATTCGACTTTAATTATTAAAGAGAGTATAAAACTTGATGAGAGGAATTGCAAGAAATGTTTCCATGATCGATTGCTGGGAATGACGAAGCTCATAATCCCCCAAATGCACATTGTCGTTAAATAATCTTAGCAATTCTTCCCCATTCGCCTAAGATTATCGAAAAAATTCTTATTTTCACCTTTTTAAATAACAAAATGTAACCAAACCTAACATCAAATGCCCATTTGTGATAATATAAATGCATTCTCATTAGAACTTTTTAATCTAATTCTTATGTTGCTCTTATTTAGGAGGATGCCTATGAAGTCAAAAATTCAAGAGAACCAAGATGGAACCATGCGTGCGTTAAGTAATCGTCACGTTCAGATGATCGCGATTGGTGGAACGATTGGTACCGGGTTGTTCCTGGGCTCTGGGAGCACCATCAGTAAGACGGGTCCCTCAGTCATGCTGATCTATTTGGTACTTGGCCTGTTTTTCTTTTTCATGATGCGTGGAATTGGTGAAATGTTCTATTCCGATCCGTCGCAACATACATTCGTTTCATTTATTTCCCGTTATCTGGGTCCAACAGTTGGTCATTTTACCGGCTGGACATACTGGATTGGGTTGGTATTCGTTTGTATGGGTGAAATTAGTGCCACAGCAACGTATGTTAAATTCTGGTTCCCCCAGGTTCCGGCTTGGATTATTGAAGTTATTTTCTTGGGAGTTTTAGCTGGAATTAATTTAATTGCTGCACGGTTGTTTGGAGAAGCTGAATTCTGGTTTGCAATGATCAAAATCGTTGCCATTCTGGCATTAATCTTTACTGGAATCTTTATGATGTTCAGCCATTCGGTGACGCCACTTGGCCATGCCACAATTGGCAATATTTTCCACAATTTTCAACTGTTCCCCCATGGCGGTGTGAGTTTTATCGCTGCGTTCCCAATGGTCTTCTTCGCATTCATGGGAATTGAATTCGTTAGTATCACAATTGGTGAAGCCAAAAATCCGCAAACGGTTATCAAAAAGGCCGTTAATGAAACTTTGATTCGGATCTTAATCTTCTATATTGGGGCCTTGACTGTGATTATGGGGATCATCCCATGGTCATCCATTACCCCTGACAGCAGTCCCTTTGTTCAAGTATTGAAACTCGCCGGATTACCAGCAGCGGCCGCCGTGATTAACTTTGTTGTTTTAACTTCCGCCGCATCATCCTTAAACAGTTGTATCTTCTCAGCCGGCCGACATTTCTATCAGTTGGCAACAGAAGTTCCGGAAGACAGCTGGATGCGAAAAACGTTTGCTAAAATTTCCAACAATGGTGTTCCTGCCCGGGCAATTATCTTCTCGGCAGCACTGGTCTTGATTACGCCACTGATCAGTTTGACTAACAGTTTGGCATCCGTATTTACCATCGTAACTGGAATTTCCAGTGATATGTACATCATTGTGTACACCTTGGCAATGCTGGCTCACAGAAAGTACCGTCAATCAGCTGACTTCCTGCCAAATGGCTTCTTGATGCCGGCATACAAGATCATGAGTCCGCTGACAATCGCATTTTTTGTGGTTATCTTTGGTTCACTGTTCTTTGTTCCAGAAGACATTATTGGTGCTGTTGGTGCAATTGTCTGGACGGTTGTTTTCGGTGCCGCAACTTATATCCATCAAAGACGATTGGTTCCAGACACCGACCAGTAATTGTCTAACAATTCAATGAAATGAATTTGCATGTCTCTTCCAATAAATATCATATAATGACTCTGAAAAATTCCCGACAGTGATGCTGGGAATTTTTCTTTGCTTCATCATTGAGATGAGAACCCACCAGAAATAATAAAGCAGGCCGATTTATGGTAAAATAAGAGCATTAAGCTATTATGAAGAGGAATTAACATGAAAAATTGGTTCACAAACAACCGTGGTGAACTGCCACCATTTGTTCATAACCGACGCCTCAGAAGGATCATGATGTTCATTTCATTAATCGTGATCTACGGCATCGTTATTTCATTTTTATATAATATCGTGGCTTCCCTCATTCTCATTGTGATCAGTGTTGTCGGCTTGATTTTTACCATCGTCATGATGAACGAAATCAGTTCCGATACCAACCGCTATATTACCGACCTATCATACCGAATTCATCGTGGGGAACAGGAGTCGCTGCTCGAAATGCCGATCGGCGTCATGATCTTAAATGACGACGAACAGGTGGAGTGGGCGAACCCCTATATGGTGAAGTATTTTAAGGATGAGAATTTGTTGGGTCGAAAGATCGACGACATCGATCATGACCTCCAGCAGTTAATCACCAAGTACGCTGAATCAGATGAATTCCACACGATCACTTGGCGGGACCATAAGTTTACCATGCTGATCCAAAAGGAATATAACTCGGTCTATTTGATGGATATTACCCGGTATGCCAACCTGGAGGAACGATACAACGAAGAGCAGATCTCCGTTGGTCAAATTTTCTTGGATAACTACGACGAAATTACCCAGTCAATGACTGACCAGGAAATCTCTAATTTAAGCAACTATGTGACCAACGAATTGGCAACCTGGTCCCAAAAATATGGGATGTATCTCAAGCAAATCGATGATGACCACTTCTTCCTGCTGGCCTACTCAAAGTCGTTGACGGCGATTGAGAATGACAAGTTCAATATCTTGGACACTGTCCGAGAGACGACTTCCAAGCAAAACTTCCCACTGACGTTGAGTATCGGGATTGCTTACGGCGAAGATGACCTGAATAATTTGGCCGACCAAGCTCAAAGCAACCTTGATTTAGCGTTAGGTCGTGGCGGTGACCAGGTCGTTGTTAAGTCATTGGATGGTACCGCGCGGTTCTATGGCGGCAAGACCAACCCAATGGAGAAGCGGACCCGGGTTCGGGCACGGATGATTTCTCAAGCTTTGAACGAATTGATGAGTGCCTCAGATCAGGTCTTTGTCCAAGGCCACACCAGACCGGACATGGACTCCTTGGGTGCTTGTCTGGGGATCAGACGAATTGCCCAAATGAATAATAAGAAATGCTGGATCGTCCTTGATAAGGAGAAGGTCCACTCAGATATTCAACGATTATTGGAAGCAACCAAGAAGTACCCAGAAATTGCCGATTCAATCATTACCCCTTCAGAGGCGATTGCCAAAGCAACTGACAGCAGCATGCTGATTATGGTTGATCATTCCAAGCCTTCAATCAGCATTTCAGAAGACTTATACAAGCGAATGTCAGCAAAAGTGGTCATTATTGACCACCATCGCCGGGGTGAAGAGTTCCCTGAAAACCCAATGCTGGTATACATCGAACCTTACGCATCATCCACTTGTGAGCTGATCACGGAAATGTTTGAATATCAGCCGCACGAAGAAGAACCAATCAACCGGATTGAAGCAACCGCAATGCTAACCGGGATCTTTATTGATACTCAGCGCTTCTCAATGCGAACCGGTACCAGAACCTTTGATGCTGCCAGTTACTTGCGTTCTGCGGGAGCCGATTCTGATGAAATGCAGCAATTTATGAAGGAAAATATTGATAGTTACCTGCAACGCAACCATCTAATTTCCAAAGTTGAATTCTTCCACAAGAATATGGCTTTGATTGTTGGCGAAGAAGACCAGGTTTATGATCCGGTCACGGCGGCACAAGCCTGTGACTCGTTACTGACAATGTCTGGGGTTGACGCATCATTCATCATCACTAAGCGCTCCGACGGCCAAATTGGCGTTTCTGCTCGAAGTACCGGTGCCGTTAACGTTCAAGTCATTATGGAGCAAATGGGCGGCGGTGGCCACTTATCCAGTGGTGCCACCCAGGTTTCCGACAAGTCGGTTGCCGATGTGAAAAAAATGTTGCTTGAAACGATCAAGAATATCGATGATAATGAATAAAGGTATTTAAATTTTTGAGGATAGTAGGAGTGATCTGTTATGAAAGTTATTTTTCTGCAAGACGTCCGTGGTAAAGGTAAGCGCGGGGAAGTTAAAGAAGTTCCTGACGGCTATGCTCAAAACTTTCTGATTAAGAATGGGAAGGCAAAGGCAGCCACTAAAGCGGCAATGAGCCAGTTAAAGGGCCAACAAAAGGCCGAAGAAAAGCGTGAGGAAGAAGAGTTGGAGGAATCCAAGCAGTTAAAGGCCAAGCTTGAAGACGACAAGACAGTCGTTGAATTAAAGGCCAAAGCTGGAACGGACGGCCGCCTCTTTGGTTCAATCCCAAGCAAGCAAATTGCCACAGCACTGGAAAAACAGTATGGTGTCAAGCTTGATAAACGCAAGATTGAATTACCGGAACCAATTAAAGTTGCCGGCTACACCAACGTCCCGGTTAAGTTGCATGTTGATGTGACTGCTAAGATCCGGGTACATGTTTCTGAAAAATAGAGCGCGAACAACCTTTATCCAGGTAAATGTAACAGAGACTCCTCACAAAAGGACCACCTTGTGGGCGAGTCTCTTTTCTTCTCCAATCTGACCAGATTTAAGGGGAGTGTGCTACAATTTAACTATTGTATTTAACGTGAACGAATTTGAGGAATAAACATGAGCAATGAGTTTGTAAACGAATTACCACCACAAAATATCGACGCGGAAAAGGCCGTCCTCGGATCGATTTTCTTGAGTACCGATGCTTTGGTTGAGTCCATGGAGTTCTTAGAGCCTGATGACTTTTATAAGCATGCTCACCAAATTATCTATCAGGATATGGTCACTTTAAACGACCGCGATGAAGCAATTGATGTGGTGACAATCACCAACATTTTAACTGAACAAAATAACTTGGACGACGTTGGCGGCATGGAATACATCGCCGATCTGGCTGGTTCTGTCCCAACGGCTGCCAACGTGGCTTACTACGCAAAAATCGTCAAGGATAAGGCCATTTTGCGCCGGCTGATCCAAACTGCCACCAACATCGTTACTAACAGCTATAATACCGATGACGATGTCACCACGGTCTTGGATGACGCTGAACGAGATATTATGAATGTGGCTGAAAATCGGACTCAGTCTGGTTTTAAACCGATCAAAGAAGTCTTAAATAACGCCTTTAACGAAATTGACCGCTTGTCCCAAGAAGGGGATGCGGTTACCGGTCTTTCAACCGGTTATCCGGAACTCGACAAGATCACAACAGGTTTGCATAGCGATGAGCTGATCATTTTAGCTGCCCGACCGGCCGTTGGTAAAACGGCCTTTGCCTTGAATCTGGCCCAAAATGTCGGGACCAAAACGGATAAAACTGTCGCTATTTTCAGTTTGGAAATGAGTGCCGAATCGCTGGTTAACCGGATGCTGTGTGCCGAAGGTAGTATTGATGCCAACCATTTGCGGACCGGTCAACTAACTGAAGATGAGTGGCAGAATCTGGTAGTTGCCATGGGCAGTTTGTCTCGGGCCAACATTTATATGGACGATACGGCGGGGATCAAGATGTCTGAAATCCGCGCTAAATGTCGACGGCTGGCGAAGGAAACCGGTAACTTGGGCTTAGTGGTTGTCGATTATCTGCAGCTGATTGAAGGCAGTAACGCCGAAAACCGGCAACAGGAAGTTTCCGGCATTTCCCGTCAATTGAAGAAATTGGCCAAGGAACTCCATGTCCCCGTGATTGCGCTATCTCAGCTTTCTCGTGGAGTTGAGCAACGCCAGGATAAGCGGCCCGTCTTATCTGATATCCGTGAATCAGGTTCAATCGAGCAGGATGCCGATATCGTCGCCTTTCTTTACCGTGATGATTATTATCGTGATGAAGACGATGATAGTGATGATTCCGGCTCCGAGGGTGAAGACGACGAAAATAATGTCGGAGAAGTTGAGGTCATTATTGAGAAGAACCGATCTGGCCCTCGTGGAACGGTTAAATTACTGTTCGTGAAGTCGTATAATAAGTTTTCATCGATTTCCTATGCTCAGCAGTAATAGATTTTATCCAAAATATCATTCTAAGCGGCCTTTGGGAAATTTTCCATTGGCCGTATTTTAATATCGTTATTTGTAAGATTCTTCTATGTCAGATATTTGGCAAGAATTTCGATGATCAAGTATAATCAGACTTGAGGACAATTGTGAATTTGTTTAAATTGGAGGGTCTTTAATGACAAAACGGCTTAAGATTGGAATTTTGGTAGTGACTTTTCTACTCATCCTTGGCATTTCAAACACCAGCCAGGCAAAAAGTAAAATTAAAGTTTATTGGGATAATCATGATGATCGATTGGATACAACGCATATGTATACGGCCCCAACAATTCAGAAGGATCAGCAAACTGGTTACATGTGGAACTTTAAGCATACCAAGCGAATTCATAAACTAAACAACTATAAGTACACCGAATGGAATTTGTATAGTGCTGTTTCCGTTACAACTAAGCATGGAAAGGGCATCTATTATAAGATTAGTAACGCTGATCAATCAGTTCGGGGGCTTGTCTATCATAAATATGTAACCAGGGCTTTAGCTAAGAACGTTAATTCATTTACTAGCGATGCAGAATACATTAACTATTTAAAGACGGCACCATCTCAAAAACTTGCTAGACAGATTTTGAAGCTATTCCCGAATAGTCAGGTTAGTTTGGATTTGTCAAAGCAAGTTGCTAACAATAATCCAATTGCTAAAACAGGATTAATCCCACTTAATGGATTTACCAATAAATTGGATTTTAATGCCAATTATCTGACGTATAAGGGTAGTAAATATACAAATTACAAAAACCATTATTTTCTTGGGTCTGATCCTTCATCGTTTTTGAATTCGACATATTTATTACCTGCTACGGGTCGAGTAAATGCAGTTGCCAAAATGCTTGATGCGGCGGGATACACTGCTGAGAAGAGAGCCAATATGGGAAACTATCAACTAGGAATTTGTATTTATGATGAGGTGGGGGATCAAGATAATCACAAAAGTGATACGCTTATCCATCCTGGGGGATCACCATCATTTTATTTGATTTATAATGTTGTTTTAGGGGAAAAAGAAAATTAAAAATGTGGTTTATGTATACTAAAGGGACTCGGAAAAATCTGAGTCCCTTTAGTATTAGTCAGATATTAGTCAAAAACCGACTTATCAAAACTATAGACCGTATGTGGTGTGTCACTCCCGCCATGGAATTCTAAGCCAATCATCCTCACTACAGACACTAATAATCAAATTTTGGGAAAAGCGATTCGGGTCATAAATGAGCTGCAATGACGATTCGTTCCTGCAAATGTTAAATGCGTCAATAGTGTTTGTGGTTTGTAAATCGTTTCTCCAATGCAAAAAGACGGCTCCTTTGAGGGAAGCCGTCTTTGGGATATTCATTATTTTTTAAAACTTGGTCGGAATAACAGCTGCCAAACCGCGTCGTTCTTTGCCGCGATAACCAATCCAGACTGCCAGTGACCCGATTACCAGGCCACCAAGTGCAACCCACCAGAGGGTCTGCTGGAAGGCACCTGTGTTGCCGAGGTTAGCCATGATGTTATAACTGCTGTAGATGTTTTGGTACATTGGCGTCGTTTGGCTTAAGAACTTGTAGAAACTGGTCATGGCCGCCCGTGGGAGCGTTCCGCCACCAGCCATGATTTGAAGGACGAACAGTGGTAATTGAATCAGCAAACTTGGTAGGCCGCCAAATAGAAGTGCCAAGCCGCTGGTAAGTTCGAAGGCTGCAAAATCGTACAAGACATTTTGCCAAAGCAAAGCGTTGAAAACCCCACCGTCAAAGCTGACGAGGCATCGCAGCGCACCAACGGTCAATAATGCTAAAACAACCGCGGTAATAACGCCCGTGACTTGAAGGCCAAGGAAGGTTTTCCACTTGCCGGCGATGAAACGAACCGACATGAAGGTCATCGTGATGATGATTGAAGCGATCATCAGGCCCAGATATTGGCCCATCGAGATAAACATCGGTGCCATCTGGTGCTGCATATTGACCTGCTTGGTACCCATGGTATCGGTCGATGATTTAGCCGTAATGTTAAATGGTGCTGCCATCTTAGTGGCCCGGGCCATGACTTGCTTTTGGATCTTGAGTTGTACTTTTGCTTGAACCTGTTTTTGGATCTGTTTTTGATTAACAGCTTGACCTTTTGAGGCCGTCATAGCTTTTTGCATGGCGGTCTTCATTCCAGCTGCCATTGCAGTTTTCATCATCTTAGGCGCAAGTTGTTTGGCATACATGCCGACAAGCGACTGCTGGGTCAACTGGGCGTTAACTGTACTTTGGATCCGGGAGATCAGTCCCTGATTAACGTTGGTTTGGACCATGCTATTAGCGTTATTGACGACAAAATTAACGGTTGGTCGTTTGCCGGCACGAACGTCCTTATTAAATCCATCGGGAATCACAACCGCCAGCGAAGCTTTACGAAGTTCGATTCGGTGTTTGGTTCGGCTTAGGCTACTCGAAGTCGAAATATGCTTGAAGGGCAGGTTGTCCTTCAAACCGTCGGCAACCTTATCCGAGATCTGTTGGTTATCTTGATTGACAATGACGATTGGTAAGTTTTGAGTATTGGTTGGCATGTGCTTGAAAGCCGGTAGAATGCAGAATACAAACGAAACTGCAATAAAACTGGCGACTAACATTCCCAGCCAACTAAATTTATTTGAAAACCATTTTGACATTTTAGTTGTTCCTCCTTAAAATAACGAATGAATGCTCATTCATTTTTGTAACTTAGCAACAATAATCTTTTTCTAAACAAATGTCAAACACATTTGAAAAGTCATTCCAAGTCCGCTAAACTAAAAACGAAATGAGGTGCGAGCTGTGGCTGATGCAGAGAATGATTTTCAACAATTATATAAAGAGACACTCAAAAAAATGGACGGTCTGACAGATAAACAGAAGCGGATCCTCCAGGCGGCCCTCGAACTGTTTTCTACTCAAGGCTTTAGTGAAACCTCAAGTGCCCAAATTGCTGATCGGGCAGGCGTGGCTGTCGGTTCGGTCTATCAGCGTTTCCACAATAAACAGGCTTTATTGGTGGCGGTGCTGGCCCCACTATTAAACGATGTATTGCCTAAAGCCGTTGACGAGTTTGGCAATACGGCTTTCAGCAAGTCTTACGATGAGGTCGAGCCCTTTGTCAGAGCAATCGTTCCTGATCGGCTGAGATTTATCGACCAGAACTACGCTGCCTTGAAGTTACTTGCCGGACAGGTGATTGTTGAAGATGAGGGGATTATTTCACAGCTTACAGAGGCCTTTAGCAGTCACATATCATCCAACGTGATACCAAATATCAAACATCTGCAAAAGACCGGCAAAATGGCCCGGTTCCCGGAGCGTTATGTTATTCAATTCCTGTTTTCGTCTGTCATTGGCTATTTTGGCAAACGAATTCTCGGCATTCCGGTGAACATTGAAGATGAAATTAAGTATATGACCGTCTTTTTGACGAATGGACTAACATATCATAACGTCAAATAGCTGTCCATCATCCTATGAAGGGATGCAGTGGACAGCTATTTTTAGGCAAAAAAATAACAACCACGGCTATGAGTAGCTGCGTGATCGTTATTTAATGGTATGTAATTGATGGGCAGTCAGGGGCTCGAACCCTGGACCCACGGATTAAGAGTCCGTTGCTCTACCAACTGAGCTAACTGCCCATTACTAACCGACTTAAATATAATAGCATATGCTCAAAATATTTGCAACACGGAAAAGGGGATTTATTTGACCAATATCGGTCTGTGTTATAATAGCAACATGTTGGCGTGTGCAAATTTTAGAAAATAACAATATTAAAATCCATGTTAGGAGAAATTGTTAATGGCAAAAAAGATACTGGTTGTCGATGACGAAAAACCAATCGTCGACATTGAAAAATTTAATTTAACTAAAGAAGGCTACGAAGTCTCAGTAGCTTATGATGGTGAAGAAGCATTGCAGCAAGTCAAAGACGTTGATCCGGATTTAATTATCTTGGATCTGATGTTACCCAAAGTTGATGGCCTGGAAGTTGCCAGGGAAGTCCGTAAGACTAAGGACACCCCAATCATTATGGTGACTGCCAAAGATTCCGAGTTGGATAAGGTTCTTGGCTTGGAGCTTGGGGCTGATGATTATGTGACCAAGCCATTCTCGAACCGAGAATTAGTCGCCCGTGTGAAGGCTAACCTACGCCGTCAGGGGACCAATAGCAGTTCCAATAACGAAGAAGACGAAAATAAAGATATCAAGATCGGTGATTTGGTGATTCATCCGGAAGCTTACTCAGTTTCCAAACGGGGTGAAAATATTGAATTGACCCACCGTGAATTTGAATTGTTGCATTATTTGGCCCAACACATTGGCCAAGTCATGACCCGGGAGCATTTACTGCAGACCGTTTGGGGCTATGATTATTTTGGTGACGTGAGAACCGTTGATGTCACTGTCCGGCGTCTCCGTGAAAAAGTTGAGGACAGCCCCAGTCATCCAACCTGGCTGGTAACCCGTCGTGGGGTAGGTTATTACCTGCGCAACCCAGAAAGTGATCAAGCATAATCTCAATGAAATCAATGCATAAGGGGTATTAACTGGTTGTGAATAATCGAATTAAATTTTACCAATCAATCAAATTTAAGATCGCACTGGTTTTCGCCCTGATCCTCCTGGTAACGCTGGAAATCGTTGGTGCGGTCTTTGTTAGGCAGCTGGAGCATCAAAATTTGGCGACCTTTAAGAACCAAATTCAACTGCAGACTTATGTCACCAATTCATTGACGACCCAATTGTCAAGTGCCGATGAAACAAAAGCCAACGGCCGGATCAAGACCATCTTGAATGATTCCGACAGCGGCAATACCGCGCAAATTCAAGTCATTGATAATAAAGGGACAATTCGCGGTACCAATCAGATTAACAACCAGGCGATCGTTGGCCAAAAGACCACCGATGATAACGTCAAGAACGCAATTTACAACGGGAAAAAATTTGAAAAGACAACCTATGATTCTTCAACTGGTGCGCGTTATTACACCATGATTTCACCGTTGATTAAGAGCTCCAACAATAATAGTACGGTCGTCGGGGTGGTATACACCCGGGCGAACCTCGACAGCGTCTATGACAGTATTAACAGCATTACGCTGATTTATCTGTTCGCCGCGTCGATTGCCATTATTTTGGGGTTATTAATCTCGATTGTTATTTCGCGAGCAATTACACGACCGATTGAAGAAATGAAGAAGCAGACCATCAGAATTGCCCGTGGGGACTATTCCGGCCAAGTTCACGTTTATGGAAATGATGAGCTGGGTCAACTTGCCAGTGCGGTTAACAACCTATCTGTCAGGGTTGAAGAGTCCCATGAGTCAACTGAGTCTGAACGGCGACGCTTGGATTCGGTCCTGGCAAATATGACCGATGGTGTTTTGGCGACCGATCGGCGTGGAAACGTGATTATCATTAATGAAACGGCCGCCAGTTTCTTGGATCTTGATGAAAACCAAGCCATGGGCAAGTCGATTTTGGACGTGTTGGATATTCGCAAAGACTACAGTCTGCGGGACTTGCTTGAAAAACCGGATGAGTTAATCCTTGATTTTTCAAGTGAAGATCACAGTCTGGTTTTGCACGCCCATTTTTCACTGATTCAACGGGAATCCGGCTTCATTAGCGGGCTGGTCTGCGTGCTTCGTGATATCACCGAGCAGCAGCGAATCGATCAAGATCGTAAACAGTTCGTGTCCAACGTTTCTCATGAATTGCGAACCCCATTGACCAGTGTTCGTTCATACATTGAAGCGCTGTCTGATGGTGCCTGGAAGGATCCGAAGCTGGCACCGAAGTTCTTGAAAGTCACTCAAGATGAAACCGATCGAATGATTCGTATGATTAACGACCTGTTAACATTGTCACGGATGGATTCCGGGACGCAGAAGATGGAAGTGGAATTGGTCAATATCAATGAATTGTTCAATTATGTTTTGAACCGATTTGACATGATTCTTAAAAAAGAAGATCATCCAGAAAAGACCTATACGATCAAACGCTACTTTACCAAGCGGGATCTGTGGGTTGACCTGGACACCGACCGCTTTACCCAAGTATTGGATAATTTGATGAATAACGCCATCAAATATTCACCGGATGGCGGCGTGATTACGTGCCGGCTCTATGAAACCAGAAATAAGGTCATCTTAAGTGTCAGCGATCAAGGATTGGGAATTCCGCGAAAGGATATTCCGCATATCTTTGACCGGTTCTATAGAGTTGATAAGGCCCGTTCCCGTCAGCAAGGCGGTAGCGGATTGGGCTTGGCGATTTCCAAGGAAACTGTCGAGGCCTTGCATGGCCAAATTTGGGCCGAGAGTGTGGAAGGCAAGGGATCAACATTCTATATTGCTTTGCCATACGAACCGGTAGAAGAGGAGGACTTGTGGGATGAGGTTTAGTAAATACTTAATACCCCTTGCACTCACCATTGCGGTGGTTGCCAGTCTAACGCTCTCGGTGGTTCTCTGGACCAATCCGGCTAATTATCGGACCAATAAGCAAACGGCGCAAAGCCCGCAGACGCAGCAGATGATTAAGCCCAAACGGTACGTCTACTCACCGGTTCAGGCAATTCATACGAATGCGGACGGGACCCAACAGATTATGGTCAACAAGTTAGTGAACACCGTGACTGAGATTAAGAAAACGATGCATCATTATCAAAATCCGCGGATGAAAACTTTAAGCAAAAATTCGCAAGTTGACTATTTTCGAATCGCTAACCAGACTGATTCGATTATGCTGAACTATTCAGACACGGTTTCGATGCGGACATTTAACGCAATTGTCAGCAATCGATTCCGGAAGCTGCCGAACATCAAAATTAACCGAGTTGTCTTGCCAACCAACAATTCAACTAAACTGTATCTTCTCTATGATAAAAATTTCACTGTGTATGAAGTCGATGTTAAAAAACACAGTTTAAAATCTTTGAACAAGGTTCTGCAGATGGACATGCGGACGCAACCGGCCAGCTTCAAGTTATTAAATAATCGGCCGATCGTATACGTTACCAGCTCCGTGCAGATGCAGCCTTATAAGTATTTGATTGACCGTCAATCTGACGATTACTATGTTAGCCGACTGCTGAATACTCAGGATTCAACCAGCATTAACGTTAAGCGGCGAAAGAATATGACGATCTACGGTGATCAAAGTTCGCTGCAATTAACGTTTAACTCCAGAAACCGGATGGCGGAATTTTCTGACTTTCGGCCAAATCATAACCGCCGCAGTTTGACGTCAACGATTAACGATTCCTACAAGAACATCACTAAGTTAGGGCTGCCAATGGATAACGTCCGTTTCTTCAGCTATGATCCAAAGAGCCGGACGGTGATGTATCGGACCTATGTTGAAGGTTTTCCGATTTTTCGAGCCAGTGGCTTTGGGACCGTCTCGACGCGGACACTGAACTCCAGTGCTCAGCGGATCCAATTTTCATTGGATAATCCTGAGGTGCCGCTGCCAAGTAACAAGGGCTACGTTTCGCTGCCGTCAACTGAAACAATGCTGAAGCGGCTGGTCAATCGTGGGTACAATTTAAAGGATCTTCAGAAAGTCCGTCTGGGTTATACTTGGAAGAAGGATTCTACATCTCCATTATTGATTGACCTGAATCCAGATTGGTACATCTATTATAAAAATCAATGGCGCTCTTACACTGCACTTATGAACCAATATTAGGAAAGGAGGGAGCCTGGTGAACTTTCGAAGAATTGAGATCATCTTTTTAGTGACCTTTATCGCAATCGACATTTTCTTGTTTGGGATGTTCAAAAAGAACATGGACATGCAGGCCGACAACGTGTCCCAAGGCGACTCGGATTCAGTGATCGTCAAGGAAATGCGTAACGACCAGATTAAAGTTGGCAACTTGTCCAAGAAGAACGAAACTGCCTATTACATTTCTGGTGAACAAAGCGACGTTTTGCGTAACCAGATGGGACAATTGGTTAACCAGACTCCCCAATTTGTTGGTCATGAGCTGGAAAGTGAACTTAAGCAGCCAATCACGGTTGATAAGAATAATCCACGCAAATCAATTGATAAATTGTTAACCGATTCCACGTTTGTGTTGTTTGGTGACCAGTACGTTTACAGCAAAAACCTTTCAACCAGTCGGAATATCGTTTACAATCAAAAGGCGATGGGAAGTTCGATTTACTCCTCTGAAGCCCAGATCAGATTTACGCTGAATTCCAATTATCAGATTGTCAGTTACACTCAGTCTTATCTGCAGGGAATCAAGAGCCTGCGCGAAAGTTCGGAAACCATTTCGGAAACCCGGGCGTTAATTTGGTTGTATCAGTATAATGAGATTCCGAATAACACCACGGTTGCATGGGCAAGTCTCGGGTACACCAAGTTATTGTCAATCGATGGCGATCGAGTCTTTATTCCAACTTGGATTATCGCAATTAGACCTCAAAATTCTACCCAAGTTCAGTTGAAACGGATCAACGCGTTTACGGGTGGCATTATCAAACAAACTGATGAGAATTTAAAGAATAGTCAAACATCAATGAATTAAAGTTAGGAAGAAGAACGGTTATGAATAATGATGATATGAAAATCAGCGTCCTCGCCAGCGGTAGTGGCGGTAACGTGACTTACATCGAAACGCCGGACCACAAAGTTTTGTGTGATGCGGGATTGAGCGGCAAGAAGATTGAAGCGCTCATGAATTCGATTGGTCGAGACCTCAGTGACGTCGACTCACTTTTTGTGACCCATGAGCACTCCGATCACCGACTGGGTGCCGGTGTCTTGGCACGCAAATATGGGATTCAGGTGTATGCCAATGAAGGCACCTGGAATGCTATGGCGCCAAGGATTGGTAAGGTCGCAGACGATCAAAAGAACATCATTGCTCCTGACAGTGTGATGGATATGGGCGATCTTGATGTTGAAAGCTTTTCGGTGTCCCACGACGCTGCTGAGCCACAATTCTATGTTTTTCATCATAATAACAAGTCTTTTGTTATCCTAACTGATACCGGTTATGTTTCTGATCGCATGGAAGGCGTCATCAAAGATGCCGATGGTTATCTTTTGGAATGTAACCATGATATTGAAATGCTGGAAAATGGCGATTATCCTTGGATGACCAAAAAGCGGATTTTGGGTGATCAAGGACATTTGTCCAATGAAGATGGCGCCAACACCATGTTGGATGTCATCGGTCATCGGACTAAAAAAGTCTTCTTAGGTCATCGCAGCCTGCATAATAACATGAAGACGCTTGCCCACTTGACGGTGGCTTCCATCTTGGAAGACCACGATATGGGTGTCGGTGAGGACTTTAAGCTGTACGATACCTCACAGGACCACGCTTCGCCTTTAATGATTATTTAAAAATCCTTTAGATATTTCTAAACTTTAAAACACACTTTCGTCATGAAAAAAGTATATTATAGGTAATATAAAATAATAAGGGGGCACACTAATTGGCACAAAATAACGGATTTGGAAAATTCATTGCGACCGCTGTGATCGCTGGCGCACTTGGCGGCGGGATTACTTACGGCGGAGTTTCTTATTTTAACAACAATAATAATGGAACTGGAACAGAGCTGGTTTCTGGTACGAACAAGAATGGCAATACCAAGGTCAGCAACGTAAAAGTTAATCTCAATACTCAGGCAGAAAAAGCGTTTAACGCAACTAAGAGCACTGTTGTTTCCGTTATTAATTTACAGAAACAAAGTTCAAGCGACGACACCTTATCTGGAATTTTGGGTCAAATTCAAGGCGGTTCTTCCAGCAAAAAGAAGAGCAGCGGCGAACTTGAAGCCTCAAGCGAAGGATCCGGTGTGATCTATAAGAAGAGCGGCAATACTGCTTACATCGTTACCAACAACCACGTGGTTGCCGGTGCCAATGCCCTCGAGATTATTCTCAGCGATGGCTCGAAGGTTTCCGCTTCGGTTGTCGGTAAGGATGCCGTTTCTGATTTGGCCGTTATCAAGATTAACTCTGACAAGGTCAAGAAAGTCGCAACTTTTGGCGACTCTGATAACATCAAGGTTGCCGAACCGGTTCTCGCAATCGGTTCACCACTGGGCTCACAGTACGCAACTTCAGTAACTCAGGGAATTATTTCCGCTAAGAAACGGGAAGTACCGCAAACTTCAGAGAGTGGCCAACAAATTGGTAACGCAACGGTTATTCAAACTGATGCTGCGATCAACCCCGGGAACTCCGGTGGGCCATTGATTAACTTTGCCGGCCAAGTGGTCGGGATCAATTCCATGAAATTAGCTTCTGATCAGCAGGGTACCAGTGTTGAAGGAATGGGCTTTGCGATCCCAAGTAATGAAGTGGTTATGATTATCAACCAGTTGATCAAGAACGGCCAAGTTATCCGTCCGGCACTGGGAATCGGCTACACCGATCTATCCAACATTTCCGAGCAGCAGCAACGCTCTATTTTGAAGCTGCCTAAGAGTGTTACTCAAGGGGCGGTTGTTCTTAACGTGAACGCTAATTCACCTGCTAAGCGGGCTGGATTGGCCAAATACGATGTGATTACCGAGCTGGATGGCACTAAGATTACTCAACAAAGTCAATTGCGTGATATTCTGTATAAGCACAAGATTGGCGATAAGATCTCAGTTACCTATTATCATAAAGGTGACAAGAAGACTGGCTCAATTACTTTGAACGAAAAAGCAACCAGTAAAGTTTTAAGCGAAGCAAGTAAATAATCCTTAATTATAAGTATTGATAACCTCCGTTTTCTCATAAGCGGAGGTTATTTTTTGCCTTAAAATGAATTGTCGGTCGTTACTTACTTAACATAAGTGTAATACTTAACATTCATGTAATGTTAATAAATTCACATTTGAGATACAATAATGATGTAGCACAAATTGATCAAAGGGGATATCGACATGAAAATTCATATTAAGGGATCAATCCTGGTTTCCATGGCTGCTCTGGGAGTCTTTGCTGTAGTTGGGATATCGCAGTCTTCAGCTGTTTCAGCAAAATCTCGGGTCCGGGTTACGTCGAACGTGAAATTGAGGGGTACCGGAGCTTCGCGCAACGTGACCTTTACCGGTAAAGCGGCATTGTGGACCAAGGCTTCAGCACTAAAAGGAGCCAAGAAGGTCGCAACCACCATTACGTTACGGGATCTTGCCAAATCAACCCGATCAAGCAAGAACGTTCGCGCTTATCGGGTTGCCAGAACCAACCGGGGAAAAGTGTATTATAAGGTGGTTACTTTTGACGGTAAGGATCGCGGTTGGATTTATGGTGGTAAGAGTCGGTCAAGCTTTGCTGGCGGGGTGAAATCCTATCTGACGTTCCAACAGAACTCGCTCACTGATGATATGAGCAACGGGACGTTCCAATTCGCAAACCCGGGAACCGCAAACAATAATCAGACAGTTACATATGAGCAGCCAGCTTGGACGCAATACAAGGTTGGCCGTCAGGTAACTGATTCAAGACCTTATGCAAATGTCAGTTACCAAATTGACCAAGCTGGGATGAGAACCCGTGAAGGTGACCAATGGGTTCACATTTCTGCCACCAATAATGGTAACTCCGGCGCGGATGGCTGGATTTTGTATTCAGGATTGAAGAAGACAACCAACATCAATTCACCAATTGCTGATAACGCGATTCGAATTAAGTTAGTTGATTCGGCGACAGGTTCGTCATTGACCTCGGGTGATTTCACGAAGACTGGGGTAACTAAAGGCGCAACAGTCGGCTCCAATGTGAATGGCACTTGGAAGCTGGATTCCAATGATTCCAGTTCAATTCAGTCACAGATTGCCTCTGCACTTTCACCACTCGGTTATCCGGGATTCACCTTGACTCAAGGCCAGATCGCGGCCATTGCCCAGGGAACCTTTGGATCCAGCGTGACGATTTCAGTTGTGAAACCAACGATTAACAAGGCAGTTCGGATTGTTTTGACAGATCCGAGCGGAAACGTGATTAATTATGTTGATTACACGACTGCTAACGCTGCCAATGGTCAACCGGTGGGTGTGCAGGATGGCTCAACTTGGAAATTGGCGGCAACCGATACGGCTGCTATTCAAGCTAAGTTAGTTGATGCGTTAAAGGGTACCGGTTTTGCATTAAGCGCCAACAACACATTGACCACTGACCAACAAGCTCAAATTGCTCAAACGACATTCGGTAACCAGGTTTCCATTAAGACCGTTGCCGTTGACCCAATCAAAGACAATGAAGTTCAATTGTCGTTTGTTGATCAGGCCGGTAAGGCTGTTGGTTCAACAACCTTGACGAAAGGCACAAATGACAAAACGGCTTTGGACACGATTAAGACTGTTAGTGTTGCTGACCCAACGTCACCTGATGCTGCTACCTTGAAGAAGGCTTATGCTGCTCTTTTGGCCAAGGCTGGTATTAAGGGCTACACCACTGATGGTTTGAGCAAGGATCAACTTGCTGCGAACTTAGCTGCCATTAAAGCGGCTGCATATGGTCAGGATGTTAAGTTGGTTGTCGCTAAGCTGCCAGCGAAGGCATTGGTTTCCAGTGCACTGTTCTTTGATAAATCTGATACCAAGGACGTAACTCAGGATCTTGCATACTTTGAAAATGCAAACGGTAAACGTGATAGTGACGCAAACTTTAGCAAAGCATTGGCTGGAGACGCGAATATCAATGGTTATGCCGGCGATGTGGTTACGGTTGCAAACCTCAATGCTGCTGTTAAGGATCAGGGATTGAATACAATTTACTACGCAGCAAAGAATGACGGTTTCCTCTGGGGAGCTGGAACTCATTTAGCGGCTAGTGACTACAGTGGAACGAATGGAACGTTATTTGCAGACGGTATGAGTGGTAAGACAATTTATGTATTCAAATTAACCTTTACCGCTAAACCTGATAATCCTGATACGTCGATTGGTAACAGACTAGATTCTAATAAGCCTCTATTCGACAAGCAGGGGAATGCAACTATTGGTGATACAGGCAATCAAGTGGTACTGAAGTATGATGAAGTCAAGGCTGGTAAACAGATTACCCTTGATAGCAACAATATGAAAGCCAAAACACTCGCAGAGTTGTTTGGTGAATAAGCACAAAAGTTGATCAGAGGACTTCAATTCTCAAGTTGGGATTGAAGTTCTTTTGTGTCTGTAGCCACATGGCTTCTTATTTAAGAGCCCTAAGTGGAACACAGAGGATAACACCCTCCTCCGTCTGAAACACGTGATAAGACTCATATTTAGGGCTAATATCCCCAGGGATCGGCAACGCCCATTCCCCATCGTGATTAATCAAGTTGACTGTCAATGGTGATTCTCCAATCTTTAAAGTGGATTTGTTTGGGACAATTCAGGTATAATGATTAAATTGATTCGATTTGTCCGCAAACATTGGACCGCTTCACTGTTTACGAACGGCCTTACCAAATATATGGAACTTGTACCGTACACATGGTATAAATACGAACGACGAACCAAGTTTTATTTAAAAAATTCATCGGATGTAAAGATTTGATAAACTATCCACATTTTGGCTGTGGATAACTCTGTGGACAATCCACAAGATTCTGTTATCCACTGATAGAATAACGTTGAATAGTTATCCCCCAAAAACTAAAAGTTATCCACAGAAATTGTGGATAACTTTTTTTGATATAAAAAGGGGATTTGTTCGTTGAGATAATGACTGATATAATAGGGTTTGCGGTGACAGATTGCGAACACACGTTGTCCACAGTTCTGTGGATAACATTTTTGACCCTTGACAATTTTTAAAATAATGCGGGTCACTGAAAAGTTGATAAGGTGCATAAACCTGTGGATAACTCTGTGGACAACTTGTTAATAAGCCCGCTTTTTTACACAGGATAACTATAAATTTGGAGGCAATTACATAGTGAACATTAAATTGGTCGTTGTTGGAAAATTAAAAGAAAAGTATTTTAAGCAGGGGATTGCGGAATACGCGAAGCGGTTATCGCGCTTTTGCAAGTTTCAGATTGTGGAAGTTCCCGATGAGAAGGCGCCAGAGTCACTCAGCCAAGCAGAAATGGATGAAGTGATGGACAAAGAGGGTGCGCGAATTCTGGACAAAATAAAGGACCGCGAGTACGTGTACGCACTCGCGATCCTAGGCAAGGAGCGGACTTCAGAAGCGTTTGCGAAGGAAATTGCCGACCTGACAACCTATGGTCATTCGGACATCACCTTTGTTATTGGCGGATCACTTGGGTTATCGAAACACGTTCTCGATCGTGCCGACACCCAGATTTCCTTTGGCCGGTTCACATTGCCCCACCAATTGATGAGGTTGGTGTTGACTGAGCAGATTTACCGGGCTTTTATGATTAATGAGGGCAGCCCTTATCATAAGTGACCGCCCATTACTGCGCAAATCAAAACCAGCTGGTAACCCTATTTGGGAATACCAGCTGGTTTTTTTATCGTTATGATGTTATCAGATTCAGAGTTGCAGTAACTTTTCCGCATTCCCATGCGCAAACAATTCCTTCTCCTCATCCGTTAGAGGACTGCTCTCAATGAAACTGCCAGAATTTTCCGGTTTGATATAAGGGTAATCAATCGAGTACAGCAAATGCTCAATCCCCACTTCGTCCTTCACGAATTTCAATTGCGGTTCGGTCAAAATACCGCTTGGGGTGACATACACGTGATCGCGATAAATCTTTGAAATGGGTTCGCTGAGGTTGGTTTCCGGATACATGACCTGATCCATTCGCTCAAGGGCAAACGAGGCAAACTCGCCCCAGTGACCGGAGATCAATTTCAGATTCGGGTACTTTTCGAAAACGCCACTTAATAGTAGTCTGACGGTCTGGATACCGACATCGGTATGCCAACCATAGCCTGCAGTTCCCAAAATACCGGAAACCTTGTCATCCCACGGACCGTTAGAGTAATAGTAGTCGATAATCTGTGAATCTGGGAATGAGGGATGCAGATAGACTGGCACATTGAGGTTGGCTGCCGCCTCAAAAATGGGTAGGTAGAATGGATCATCAAAGAATGGATGAGCCTGAGAAGTTGGTCTCACTAGCATGGCCCCCTTGAAGCCGAGCTCTTCGACACCGCGTTTCAGTTCTGCCGCAGCGTCAGTGGGATGGGAAACCGGGAGCGATGCAAAGGCACGGAAGCGATCGGGGGCTTTCGCAACAGCTTTTGCCAGCTCATCATTCGCCAACTTTGTCAGTTCAACCGCAAACTTCGGATCTGAATTTTGCGGGTTCTGATTGCCGTATGACAGGATTTGCATTGAAATCTGGTGTTGATCCATCCATTGAATCCGACTGCCGGTGACGTCTTCCAATTCTGCCTCGGGTGGTAGTGAGCGCTGCATATAATCCTGCATCTTCGGACTGACGTTTCCGATTGGTCGTTTTGGTAAGACCTCGGCCATTTTCTGACCCAACTTTTGTGATGAAAAATGTTCTTCTAATGTAATGACTTTCATGTGATGTCTGCCTCCTTAGCTTAGCAGCTTACCCTTCTTCAAAAAGCGGTTGTTCAAGAACCAGTAATGCTTCGGGTCCCCCAGCAATGCAGTATAAGGAACCGGTGTGCCGCCTTTTTCAATGATTTTCTCATCCAGGTACGCTTTGAGAATCCAAGGTTCCTCCAACCGGGTGGGGTTCAAGTCCAAAATGTCTTGAACATGTTCCGGCGTGGTATCCAGATCTTGAGCCACTTGTTCGATGGGGACTTCTGCTAGTTTGAAGTTGGCGTTAATTTGCTGCTTGGTGTCGATTTCTTGTTGTGGTGTGAGTGACATGTGATTACTCCTTTAGTTGTTGATAAATTTGAGTGAGCTGGTCATAAATCGCATCCGGTGCAAGTAAAGCTGCATCGACTTTCTCATCGAGGACGTCGAACGCACCCTTGACCGCCGTGACGGTCTCTTTGCCGTTTGGAGTCAGGGTCAGCTGTTTTTCGCGGTCATTATCCGGATTGAATTTTTTCTCGATCAAGTTTCTGGTTTCCAGTCCTTTTAACAAATTGGAAACACTGGCAGCGCTGCGTCCTAAAATAATTGTGATTGCCCGCTGATTTGTCCCCGGGTGATCGCCAATGTACCGCAGCGTGTGGGCTTGATCGACATTTAAATTGAGTTCGCGCAACTGCTGATTAATCAAGCCTTCTTCCAGCTTGGCAATTTGATGAATGAGCGATGATACTGAATTTCGATCTTTCAAAACATGACCTCCTCACTTAGATTTATAGTCTACCACCAATAGTTGTAAATGCAACTGTTTTAACCAAAACTATGTATTAAAAAATCCCCCCTTTGATTGGGAGGAATTCAGATTGTTTGTTTAATTAACCGATTGAATTGATTTCCCAGCTAAAAAGTCCAAAATGTTATTGGCACAAATCTCAGCCATTGAATCACGCGCCTCAACGGTTGCGTTGCCGATATGCGGCGTCAAGATGACGTTATTCATTGACTTCAGTCCAGGGGTAACGGTTGGTTCGTGCTCATAGACATCCAAAGCCGCACCGGCGATCTCATGGTTCTCTAGTGCCGATGCCAGAGCCGCTTCGTCAACAATTGGGCCACGGGCGGCGTTGATTAAGAACGCCGATGACTTCATTTGCTTGAAGGCTTTGGCGTCAAGTTGATGGTGATTTTCTTCGGTCAGTGGTGCATGGACCGTGATAAAATCACTAGTTTGAAGCAGATCGGTGAATTCAGCAAACCGGATGTTTAATCGATTTTCCTCATCTCGTGGTAATCTAAATTGTTCTGGCTGCCAGTATTGAACGTTCATTGAAAAGGCTTGCGCTTTCTTGGCAACATCCCGGCCAATGTGGCCCATTCCAATCACACCCAATGTTTTTCCCGCCAGTTCATGGCCTAGAAAAAATAGTGGAGACCATCCCGAAAATCCTTGGTTGTGCATCAAACGGTCGCCCTCGACAATCCGATGGCTGATGGCTAGAATTAAGCCGAGGGTCACTTCTGCCACCGAATTTGTTGAAACAACCGGTGTGTTGGTCACCAAGATGTGGTGGGTACTAGCGGCTTTAGTGTCGATATTATTGAAACCAGCGCCAAAGTTGGCAATTAATTTTAACTTGGTTGCTGCGCTGATGATTGATTCGTCGACCTTGGTGGATAATGTTGTAATCAGAAAATCACTATCTTTCACGGCATTCTCCAACTCTTCGTGAGTGATTAAGCCCTGCTCACTGTCGTGAATGGTAACGGATAGACCAGCACTTTATAATTTCTTAACAGCTTTACTTGGAATTTGATCAGCGATAAATACTTTTGTCATGATTATCCTCCTCATATATTTAATCTAACTACATCATGTGGCTAGGTTGAACAACCTGCAATACCGCACTTTTTTGTAACTGATGGAAGGAGTTGGTTCAAATGACTGATAGCGTAAGAGAAGCAGTCCAAGAAAAATTAGCGAACGGCATTTTCAACTGTCCCAAGGAATTAACTTTGTCGATGATTAGCGGCAAGTGGAAAATTAACATCCTGTATCATCTTGGGACAGATGGACCCTATTATTTCTATGAGCTTCAAAAATTATTGCCTGCAGCCTCAAGAAAAGAGATTACGGCAAAGCTCAAAGAATTAGTCGAAGATGGCTTGGTCAATCGCAAGCCACTGAAGACTGTTCCGGTCAAGGTTCAATATTCAATTACCCCGCTGGGAAAATCATTGATGCCGATTATTGACGCCATGTTGAAATGGGGCCAACAAAGGCTCGACGACTTGCAGTTGGGGCAGGTTGAATTTGGCTTGGGTAAAGTCAAACATGAATGATTGTTCATTTTTCAAAATGCAAACTCCAAAATAGACCTAATCACGATCACTCGTTATACTAATGATTGCAATTAGTAAAACATAATGGTATACGCGAATATTTTGGAGGTGTCAATTATGAACAATAATAGTCAAAAGCCAGCCAAGCCATGGTATAAGAAATGGTGGGTTTGGGTATTGGTCGTTTTTGGATTGGTGATTGCAGTCAATGCAGTTTCCGGTGAAGAAGACGATTCTGCCAGTAACCAGTCAACTACTACAGCGACTCAGGACAGTTCTTCCAGTAATAGCGATGGGACGCTTAAAAGCAATTACAATGTCGGTGAAGTGGCCAACTATAAAGGGTATAAATTCAAGATCAATAAAGTGACGTTCTATAATGGCAACGAATTTGATACGCCCAAGGATGGTAATCGGTATGTGATCTGTAATGTAACCATTAAGAATGATACTGATGAGAAGCAGCCATATAATTCATTTGACTTCAAATGAAATGCTAATGGGAATTCCACCAACATGATGGAAGTCGTGACGAATGAAAAATATACTAACAATACGTTAAACAGTGGCGACCTGGATCCCGGCGCGAGTGTAACCGGTAACCTGATTGGTCAGGCAAAACGGGATGCCGACTTGAAGTTGGAATATCAGCCGTCAATCTGGGATGATAAGACCGTCAAAGTCGATATCAACGAATCAGCGTAAGTTATGGGGCATTTCTTTCACTCCACTTGCTCAATCATATACAATAATGGTGTAAGCGTTTTATGAATAAAAGGGAGGCTTTTTCATGACAGATCGTCTAAAGAATAAGGTCGCAATTGTCACCGGTGCCGGATCAGGTATGGGGGCTGCAATGGCCAAGTTGTTTACTGCTGAGGGCGCCAGCGTTGTCGCCGCTGATTTGAATAAAGATCGGGTTGACAAAGTGGTTGCTGCGATCACCAAAAATGGCGGCAAAGCAGTCTCAATCAAGACAGATGTTTCCAACGAAGACGATATTCAGGCAATGTTTAAGTTGGCAAAAAGTGAATTTGGTCAACTCGATATTGTTGTCAATAATGCCGGCATCATGGACAATATGGCGCCGGTTGGCAATTTGACTGATGACATGTGGAAGAAAGTCTTTGCCGTTAACACTGACAGCGTCATGTACTCGACTCGTGAAGCAATCAAGGAATTCCTGCCGAAGAAGCAGGGCGTCATTTTGAACATTGCGTCAGTTGGTGGAACGAATGGCGGCCGTGCCGGAGTTGCATACACGGCCTCAAAACACGCGGTTGTTGGTTTAACCAAGAATACGGCTTACATGTACCAAAATGACGGCATTCGAGTCAATGCGATTGCCCCCGGTGGCATCAAGACAAATATTGCTGAGTCAATGGGCAAGAATGTTGATAAATTTGGTTATGAGCGTCAATCCCAAGGGATGGGTGCATCACCTGAACCCGGAACTGCAGCCGAAATCGCAAACACCGCTTTGTTCCTGGTTTCCGATGAGGCTCGTTATGTAAATGGTGCTGTCTTGCCGGTAGATGGCGGTTGGACTGCCTACTAAAATTAAATAAGTTTGAACCGTGGAAGTGATTCCGCGGTTTTTGTTTGCCATGAAGTGCACTCCAGGGTATAGGGTAGAAACATTATATAAATAGAAAGAGGCTACCATGACAAAATCATTGATTATTTATTTTTCACTGTCAGGCACAACCAAAACCGCAGCGGAAACCATTCAAAAATATACCCATTCAGACATCATCAGACTGGAACCCAAGACACCATATCCAGCTGGTTACGACAAGTACTCCAAAGTTGGTATGCAGCAAATGCGAGACAAAGCAGATGTTGCCATCAAAACTGCAATACCCGATCTACACCAATACGATTATATTTTTGTTGGCTATCCGACTTGGGATGGACAGGTGCCGCGGATCTTCAACACTTTGTTTATGGAAAATGATTTCTCCGGCAATCGCGTGGTGCCATTTTCGACTAGCGTGTCGACGCCGTTTGAGGATACCCTTGGTTCGTTGAAGGCGGCCGTTGGAGACGGGGTTGCGATTGTTGGTGGGTTTAGGTATTCCGGGGAGGCACAAGTAAGGGATTATTTAAAGGATAATAATTTTAAATAGGCTTATTTTTTGATACTATGAAGACATTGGTTAGCACACTAACACTTTGGAGGTATCAAAATGGCTAAATTTGAATCCAGCATTTTGTCGATTCCTGATTATGTACCCGCAGATATCATTCGAATTAGAAAACTTGTTTCAGCTGATAAGACCAAAATGGCATTGTTCATGAATGTCTCATTGCGGACTTACAAAAAATGGGAAACCGGTCAAAGTCATCCAAGCAAACCCGCTCGCCGTTTACTGCAGATACTTGAGAAGAATCCCCAATTAATTGATAATTGGTTTTAAATCAGCATTTGATGACCATGTATAGAAGAATAATAGCTGAAGGAGTCGCGAAAAAACGCGGCTCTTTTTCATATTCTCACATCGCCACGTTGCATACTGAATATTCATGCATAATATCACCATATATTGACATAAAGTTTAAAAGGTTTATGATTGAGTATATTAAAATTCAATGAGGAAACGGGGAAACATTATGAGTATTTCTGTTATTAAACGATCGTTATTATCGCTTGGTATTCTAGCAACAACAGTCTTGCTGGCGGCATGTGGCTCCAAGAGCTCCGATCAAGGGTCGACTAAGCTGGCATCAAATCAAAAGATCAGCTTATCCACGACAGCTGAGATTACCAGCTTGGATTTGTCAAAAATCTATGATAAAACGTCATTTATTCAAATTGATGAAACTTTTGAAGGCTTGTATCGTTATGATGCAAACGGAAATGTGGAACCTGCGCTGGCAACCAAGACAAAAATTTCTAAAGATGGAAAAACATACACGATTAACATTCGTCACAATGCCAAGTGGAGTAATGGCGATCCTGTGACCGCAAAAGATTTTGTCTATTCTTGGCAACGGGCGGTCAATCCTAAAACGGCCAGTCAATACACTTACCTTTTTGATAATGTGAAAAATGCCGATGCAATTGTGAACGGTAAACTTTCACCGAATAAGTTAGGTGTGAAAGCAAATGGAAAATATCAACTAAAAGTTCAACTCGCTCGTCCAACGACCTACTTCAAAATGGTAATGGCGCGTGAGACGCTTTACCCGCTTGATCAAAAAGTTGTCGAAAAATACGGTAAGAAGTACGGCACATCCGCTAAATACACCGTGTACAACGGCCCATTCAAAAACGTTGGCTGGACTGGAACCAATGACTCCTGGAAGCTGGTTAAAAATAATCAGTATTGGGATAAAAAAGCAGTCAAACTTTCTCAGATCAATTACACAGTTGCCAAATCGCCAAGCACAGCATATAACCTGTTTCAATCTGGCAAACTTGATTTAATCAGTCTTGTTGGTGAACAAGCCAAACAACTTGGGAAGAGTAAAGATGCTGTTAAACGGCCACTAGCCGCAACAGAGTATCTGCAATACAACCAACGTAAAGGCGTCTTCAAGAATCGTAACTTACGGTTGGCTTTCTCTTTAGCTTTGAATCGAAGTCAATTAATTAACAAAGTGATGCAAAATGGATCAATTGTTTCGAAAGGATTTGTGCCGGCCGATTTCGCTAAGAATCCTAAAACCGGTGAGGATTTTGCCAAAGAAGCGTATGTTCCTGGAACAGTTGATCATGATGCGGCTAAGGCAAAGCAATACTACAAAAAGGCCTTATCACAATTGGGTAAGAAGAATTTAACTATCAAGCTCTTGTCGGCCGATGATGATCAAACCAAAGATGTCATTGAGTTTATTCAAAGTGAGCTTCAAGAAACGTTACCAGGTCTCAAGGTTGAATCAAGCAGTATTCCATTTGCCTCGATGCTTGCAAGAGCTTCAGCTGGAAACTTTGAAGTTAACTTTACGGGTTGGTCCGCTGATTTTGCTGACCCAATTTCATTTCTTTCCCAATTTACATCAAACAACCCAGAAAATAATGGCAAGTGGAGCAGTCAAGCATTTGATCAAGCCATTAAAGATTCCAATAACAAGGATGCGAATAATGCCACCAAGAGATGGCAAGATTTAATCAATGCTGAAAAGATTTTGGCCACTGATCAAGGAATTACGCCGATTTATCAAGCCAATGGGATTGACCTGGTTAACCCTAAGTTGAAGGGGGTTGTCTATGATCGAATTAATGGACATTATGACTACAGAACAGCTTATTTAACCAAATAATTTGAAAAAGGGGTAATATTTTGGATAAGAAGTCAGCACTAAATTTAATTGAACATTTATCCAATGCAAATGGACCAAGTGGCTTTGAGGACGAAGTAAAGGATTATGTCGTTCAAACAGCCTCCAGCTTTAGCTCGGTTCACGCGGATCACATGAACAACGTCTATTTGAAAAATAATCAAAATTCACCTTCCAAAGGCAAAACTTTGATGCTGGATTCACACTTGGATGCCGTCGGTTTGATTGTTCAAGCCGTCAAGCCAAATGGAACCATTAAATTTGTTCCGCTCGGTGGTTGGGTACCCGCTAATTTAACTGCAGAAAAAATGCGGATTCGAAACCAAGACGGAGAATGGATCACCGGTTTGGTTGCCACCAAGCCACCGCATTTCATGACAGAGGCAGAAAAGAAAAAACCAATTGATATTGCCAATCTAGTGATTGACGTTGGAACAAACAGCGCTGAAGAGACCAAAGAGGTCTTGAAGATTGATACGGGTTGTCCCATCGCACCTGACACTGAGTGGGAGTACTTCAAAACTCAAGATGTCATGATGGGCAAGGCGTTTGATAATCGGATTGGTACTGCATGCTTGATGACGGCAATGTCTGACCTGGCTGAGGAAAACTTGGATGTTAACTTGGTTGGTGCGATTGCTTCCCAGGAAGAAGTCGGCTGTCGGGGTGCGAAAGTGACTGTTAAAAAGGTTCATCCAGATATCGCAATCTGTCTTGAGGGATGCCCAGCTGATGACACGTTTACGCCAGAATGGCTGATCCAAACCGGGTTAAAGCGTGGGCCGATGCTGCGTGATATGGATACTTCCTTTATTGCTAATCCGCATTTTCAGCAGTTGGCTGTAGATCAAGCCCACCAGAACGGTATTCCATTTACCCGTGCTGTTCGGACTGGTGGTGGAATTGATGGTTCTGAATTGCTTGAGTTCCAAGGGGCACCCACCATTTGTATTGGGATTCCTGTTCGTTATGAACATACTAACTATGGATTTGTGGCATATTCTGACTTCGAAAATACCGTTAAATTACTCAAGGCAATTATTTTGAGCCTCAATGATAAGGTCATTGACGGTCTATAAATCAAGGAGCTGGTATATTTGGATAAACAATATGTAATTGGATTTCCCGCAGAGACTCGAATCATTAATAATCTTGCAAGAAATACCGTCAACGATGACGAGGTCGCTGGTGTCATCAAACACGGTGGGGTCCCAGTGCTCATTCCCACCCGCAATCCAGAAATCATGGAGCACTACGTTGACCTGATTGACGGTTTGCTGCTGCCGGGTGGACCGGATGTTGCGCCGAAGTTCTATGGTGAAGAGCCGGTTCAAAATCTCGGCGACACAGATGCCTTCTTGGACGCCAGCGAAATCGCCTTAGTCAAATTGGCGGTTGCCAAACGCAAACCAATTTTTGGGATCTGCCGGGGCGTCCAAGTGCTAAACGTTGCCCTTGGTGGCACCCTTTATCAAGATCTGTATAGCCAACGGAATCATCCAACCCTCCAACATTACCAAAAGGCGCCGATGCCACAAGGAACGCACACCATCTCCACCACTCCGGACTCCTATTTGGCAAAAATTATCGGCCAGGGTGACTCGACTTTGGTTAATAGCCACCACCACGAGGCCGTTAAGGCGGTTTCTGGCCAACTCAATATT
This sequence comes from Lentilactobacillus buchneri, assembly GCF_018314255.1. Taxonomy (NCBI): domain Bacteria; kingdom Bacillati; phylum Bacillota; class Bacilli; order Lactobacillales; family Lactobacillaceae; genus Lentilactobacillus; species Lentilactobacillus buchneri. Next base: position 1,205,288 of record NZ_CP073066.1, on the reverse strand, counting down.
TCCGCATTGGCAAAGGATGGCGTGATTGAGGGCGTTGAAAGCCAAGATGACGACTTGATCATTGGTGTTCAATGGCATCCAGAAGCAATGTTTCGGACCGATGAGAAGCAAGACGCGTTGTTTGCGGATTTCATGGCACGAGTGGAAAAATTCGCAAACCAGAAAGCTGTACATGATTCGGTTTCCACTGAGAATGAATAACAAACTAAAGGATCTTTGATAGGCCAGCGCCAACTGGTTTATCAAAGATCCTTTGTTATTCATAGTGTTCAGTTGTTGAATTGTACGTTAGCGTGACTGGCTGATTATTGAGGTTAACCGTGATTTTCCGGTAAGGTTGAAAACCATGGTGAACAAATTCAACGCTGACCTGACCGTGGTCAACGTTCACGAGATAATCGTTGAATTCGCCGTGCTGATACTTGAAGTCTAGGCCGTTATCCTGATAGTGATGATAGCTGCCCGAATCCCCATAGACGTTGAATGTCATTGTCGGATCAGGCGTTTCAGAAATATGATCGACTTCGGCTCCCCAAGGCAAAATGGTTCCTTTCTTGATAAACATCGGGAGCTTATCTAACGGTGCATCAACGACAATGTCTTGTTGGCCCTCATATTCCCGGTGGTTCCAAAAATCAATCCATTTTCCAGCCGGTAGATAAACCAGTCGTTTGGTCTGCGATGGTTGGACGATCGGTGCGACTAAGATTGCATCGCCAACCATATATTGATCGTTGATGTTTCGGACTCGTGGGTCATCTTCATAATTCAAAACCAGTGGCCGCATGAGTGGCAGACCATTTTTAGATTCTTTGGCAAATAGGTCGTATAGATAAGGGATGAATCGGTAGCGCAGCTTTAGAAATTTACGGTAAATTGATAACGTGGGTTCACCGAAGGCCCATGGTTCCTGGGCACGGGTTCCCATCGCACTGTGGTTTCGCAGCAGCGGACTGAAGATGGCTGCCTCAATCCAGCGGGTCAAAAGTTCCGGCGTTGCGTCTGAACCAAAGCCGGCAATATCGGTGCCGGCAAAAGTGAACCCACTGATTCCCAGATTACACAGTTGGGGAATCAGGAGTTGTAGGTGAGGCCAAATGCTATGATTGTCGCCGGTCCAGACAGTTGAATATTTTTGCGTACCCGAATAAGCGGCCCGGGTAATGACAAATGGTCGTCTATCGGTTGCGCGTTTCACCCCGTCATAGGTCGCCTTGGCCATGTTGTGGCCGTAGACGTTATGCATTTTCTTATGAGTCGACGGCTGGTCGTGATCGCTGAAAACAATGTCTTGGGGAATTTCTCCTTGAAATGAAGCGGGTTCGTTCATGTCGTTCCAAATCCCAGCAACCCCCATATCAGTCAGAAATTGATCATTTTTGCCCCACCATTTTTGAACAGCTTGGCGGCCAAAATCTGGGAAGACGGCATTCCCCGGCCAAACTTGGTTGACGTAGACATTGCCCGCCGGATCCTTGACGAAATAATCATTCTTGATGCCTTGATCATAAATGTTGTAGCCGGGATCCTTCTTGACGCCGGGATCGATAATGGCGACAATTTTTGTGCCGGTGGCTTTCAAATCCGTTACAAACTTCTTTGGGTTGCCTTGATAAGCCTCGTCATTCCAAGTGAACACCCGGTAGCCGCGCATATAATCAATGTCCAAGTGAATCACGTCAAATGGTAAATCGTATTTGTGCATCGAATCCACGATATCTTGGACCATCTTCTGGCTGGCAGAGTAACCCCAGCGTGATTGTTGGTATCCCAATGTCCATTTTTGCGGCAAAGGGGTTCGGCCGGTTAAGTAGGTATAATTGGTAACGATATCTTTGAGAGTTTTACCGCCAATTAGGTAGTAATTGAGGTTGCCGGCTTCAGCTGAGTAGAAATAATAGTTGGGATTTTCTTTGCCAAAATCAAAATGGCTCCGGTAGGGATTGTCGAAGAAGAGGCCATAGGGATGCCCAGCTTTGAGGCCGATCATCACTGGAATCGATTTGTACAATCTGGTGAAATTCTCCAAGTGGGGCGCTGGATTATCGGTATTCCAGTCATCATACTCATAGCCCCGTTTGTTCAGATAACCGGTCTTGTCTCCGAGCCCGTAGATCTGTTCATCAGGTGCCAAATCCTTCACAACTTGAAAGTAGTCGGGATTATTTTGATCGTCGGCACCGGGAACGTTGTGGCCCTCTTCTTGGACGAACTTTTTATGTTCCTCGTCAATCCCCCGATCAAGCGGAGTCCGACTGCCACGGTAGTCAGTGACCAGTGGGTTGCCGTGGGCATCATAGGCATCGATGTGCATGGCCGCGTCCACCTTGATGGTCAAGGCAGCGGTCGTGATTTCATAATGGTCAGGCTGTTGCTTAACTGTGTATGTCGTTGTGGTTTCCTTGTCGCCTTCAATCGCGTATGAGGCACCATGATCACCGCGATTTTCGGAGACCCGAATGATCTCTGGGGTGATAATAGTCAATTGAATTTGACGATTTGAATTGTTAAATGTAATGGTTTGATGATCTGTTTGATAGGTCGGTAACTTGGGCAAGTCTGTCAGTCCTTTCGTTTAGATTATCGTAGCATACGTCCCCTAAGAGATACAATACTGTTCGAAAAGACCAGCCCGCCTGATTTGGTGAGCTGGTCTTGGTTCTCAATGATGGTCGTCATCATGATCATGGAGGCCAATATAATAACCGTCCATATAACCGGAGTCGTAGTTGTCTTCGTCACTTCGGACATAGCCGCCGCCAAGCGGAGTGTTCCAATGATCAATGATCCAGACGACAAATATAATGAAACCCGCGAGCATTACCAGAGCAGATTTTACTTCTTCGAAGGTGGAATCACGCAAGCCATATGGTGCATAATAATTTTTTTGGATAGATTTATTGAGGACGTCAACCGTATTCATCACGTTGGCGGCAGAGACATCCATGTAATCCAGCTGCAAGCCCATAAACAAATTTTGAAAGTCATAAATGTTGTCCATAAAACTTTGGGATGCAATCGGCATCACGTGATATGGAAGGTTCGGATCAACGAGAATGATATTGACATCTGCCCTAATCACTATTTTGTCTTGATAGGGTGCTTGAGCCTGAAAATTTTTAGCATAGTAATCGCCAAACGGATTGTTGCCCATTGAGAATCGGGAAACGGTTGGGCCCTTTTTTCTGATATTGACGAGGTATCGTTCAAATTTTGGATCCTGCAGATCGGCGAGGGTTTTATTCGTTGAAATAATCCAAATTTGCTGACCCTCGTATTTTTTCATCAGGTGGCGATTGATTTGTTTAATTTGTCTGATCTGCTTCTGATTTAAAATGTGAAGTTCGTCAGAAATGACTGGTCGAGGGTTGCCATCCGCTGAGTTTGCATCTGCTCGGACGGAGGTGTTGAACATCAAAATGATTAATAGTGCGATAGGCAAAAGGATCGAACGGGTAAGATAGTGCAACCGCGGGTTCATGGTCATTGTCCTCCTTGGATTTTATGCTGAGTATAGCACCATTATTTTTGTGGGCGGTCAAGGTAACTCTTTTCATTTTTTTGTAATAAGTACTAGGGTTCTTTCATCTTTTGCCATAAAATTGAAATGTTGATTCACGCGTTTATTCAAATTGGAGGGATCCGTCATGGAACTGACAACCGCGAAAAATTATTTGTTATTAACTGAAAGAATCGGTAAGAAGCCAATGCTGCGAACGCGATTTACTGCCCAGGCGTATTTTGTTTTGGCGGCGTTATTTGACTTGGTCGACCAAAGAATTTTGGACATTGGGGAGACTATTTCAATCAAAGATGACCAAGAGTTTGCCAAATTGCCGGATTATCTGAGTGTTTTCAAATCAGAACTGACTGATGAAATTAAGGAGGGACATGACCTGCAGACACAATTGGCAATTATCACCAGTTGGGATATTGCCAACCAGCTTTATGACGGCCTTGGCGCAGGTCTGCTGGCGGATCAGTTGGTTGAGAAGAAGTCGGTCAAGAATAATTTGGACACCCACGTCATCTATCTGCCAAAGGACGCTGCTCGAAAGCAGGTTCAGGATTATCTGCGCAATCAGATTGACGGCGCGAAAATCAGTCAGGACGCCGTTAGTTTGGTGCTGATCCTGTCGGAGTTGGATGCTTTGAAATGGGTGTTTACCGACAAAGAGGAGTTGGCTAACTTGACTGCCGCCTTTCAGCAGAAGGTCGCCGGGGATGCGTTTTACGCCAAAGAAAAAGCCCTGGCCAAAGTGGCTCAAGACGTGATTACGAAGAAGAAGTTTTGGTATGATTCGTGGTTGAGTTGAGGACGCTCTTTGATTTGAAAAAGGCATTCTATGATATAACTAAAGTAAATACATGGGAGGTTTAATCATGAAAGTCCGAGAACAAGGAAACTCACTTGTTGTAACTGTTCCTAAGAGGTTTGGTATTAAGTCAGGAACGGAAGTGGTGGCCATTAAAGGAAAAGATGGGTCGTTCATGTATATTCCTAAAATGGAAAATCCCTTTAAAGATGATGCGGTTCACTTCCAACACGACGAAGCGTTTGATGGTGATTCTACAGGGCGAGAAGAAATATGACAGACTCAATATATTCATATCGCGGGTATACACCAGAACAGGGGGGATATTATTCAGTCTGTTCTTTTTCATCCGATTCTTCAGTTGGTTTCGTGGATCTGGGGATTTATGGTTCATGGGAAAGCCTATCACTCAAAAATGCTCAAAGCCCGATTTGAGAGTCAGTCTCAAATTAGACTTTGGGCATTTCAAGCTTAACCGTCGGCCATTGACGGGATGTCCCTTGCTCAGCTTGAATTCCCGAATTACCAAGCCTATTTTGTTGCATTTCACAAGCAACCTGCCATAATTAAAGTGTATTCAATGTAACCGTTTCCATTAGCATAAGGGGGATATTATCATGGCAATCAAGAAAGTTACTGTTGCTGGTAGTGGGGTCTTAGGCAGTCAGATTGCGTTTCAAAGTGCCTTTAAAGGGTTTGACGTGACTGTTTATGATATTAGTCAAGAAGCTGTTGATAAAGCTGAGGAACGAATCAAAGGTCTGCGCCATGCTTATCGACATGATATTGCGGCGACCGATGAAGAATTTAATGCCGGGATTAGTCGATTGAAATTTACGGATGATTTAGCGGCGGCAGTTAAAGACGCTGATCTGGTCATCGAAGCAATTCCGGAAAATCCCGACATCAAGCATGAATTCTATCAAAAATTGAGCAAGTTGGCACCAAGCAATGCGATTTTCACTAGTAACTCATCTACGCTGGTACCAAGCATGTTTGCCGCTGATACTGGTCGGCCAAAGCAGTTTTTGAACATGCATTTTTCCAACCAGGTTTGGTTGAACAACACCGCTGAAATTATGGGATCACCGGAAACTGATCCGGCAATCTATCAAGAAATTGTTCAGTACGCCCGGGACATCGGGATGGTACCGATTCAGCTGAAAAAAGAGCAGCCCGGCTACATTCTAAACTCACTGTTAATGCCGTTGAACGCGGCAGCGGGGGCATTGTGGCTGAAAGGGATCGCTGATCCAAAGATGATTGATCGGACTTGGATGGCCGCAACTGGCGCACCATGGGGACCATTTGGCATCCTGGACGCGGTTGGGATTCGAACTGCCTACAACATTACTTTGGCAGCCGCCAAAAAGGATCCGGCTGTGATGCCGCTTGCTGATGCTTTCAAGAAGATGCTGGATGAAGGCAAGCTTGGCGTTGAGTCAGGCGAAGGCTTCTACAAGTATCCTGATCCTGAGTATAAGACCAAGGCATTCCTTGAAGGTTAGCCTATTGTTGAATGAACAACAGGTCTAAATCGTTGATTAACCAGCGATCTAGACCTGTTTTTTGATTGCTGACAATTTTTGAAAAAATAAGTGCAGTTAGTTGTAAACGTTTACAAACGTGCTAAACTTTGGGCGTTGAGATAACTTGTTGGTTCTACTTTAGAAAGGATCGATTACAATGACCAAAGTGTTAGCAGTTCTGTATCCAGATCCAGTGGATGGTTTCCCACCAAAATATGTGCGGGACGACATTCCAAAGATTACCCACTATCCAGATGGCTCGACGGTTCCGACACCTGAGGGGATTGACTTCAAGCCGGGTGAGTTATTGGGCAGTGTGTCTGGTGGCTTGGGACTGAAGAAATATTTGGAATCTAAAGGTGTTGAATTTGTGGTCACTTCAGACAAGGAAGGCCCCGATTCAGTATTTGAAAAGGAACTTCCAACCGCTGACGTTGTGATTTCCCAACCATTCTGGCCAGCCTATCTGACAGCTGATTTAATTGATAAAGCCAAGAAATTAAAATTAGCGATCACTGCCGGGATTGGTTCAGATCACGTTGATTTGAACGCTGCCAATGAGCACAATATTACCGTTGCCGAAGTCACTTATAGCAACAGTGTCAGTGTGGCTGAAGCTGAAGTCATGCAGTTATTGGCATTAGTTCGAAACTTCATTCCGGCTCACGACATTGTTAAAGCTGGCGGCTGGAACATCGCTGACGCCGTTTCACGGGCCTATGATTTGGAAGGCATGACCGTCGGCGTGATCGGTGCTGGTCGAATTGGCCGGGCCGTACTGGAACGGTTAAAACCATTTGGGGTTAAATTAGTTTACAACCAGCGTCATCAATTACCTGATGAAGTTGAAAATGAGCTGGGACTGACCTATTTCCCTGACGTTCATGAAATGGTCAAAGTCGTTGACGCCGTTGTCTTAGCTGCACCACTGCACGCTCAGACCTACCACCTGTTTAACGACGAGGTGCTCGCTACTATGAAACGTGGGGCTTACATCGTTAACAACAGTCGTGGTGAAGAAGTTGATCGAGACGCGATTGTGCGGGCCCTGAATTCTGGTCAAATTGGCGGCTACTCTGGGGATGTTTGGTACCCACAGCCGGCACCAAAGGATCACCCTTGGCGGACCATGCCGAATGAAGCTATGACCCCACATATGTCCGGAACAACTTTATCTGCCCAGGCACGATACGCAGCCGGCGCTCGGGAAATTCTCGAAGACTTCTTAGAGGACAAACCGATCCGTCCTGAATACCTGATTGCCCAAGGCGGTAGTTTAGCTGGAACGGGTGCTAAGTCCTACACTGTCAAGAAAGGTGAGGAGACACCCGGAAGTGGGGAAGCTGAGAAGTAGGCTTGCTCATATAATGCTCAAGTAAAATAAAAAGGTTCTGCAATATCTGTCGTTAATAGATGTTTATCTATTGCTGGTGGCAGGTGTTGTAGAGCCTTTTTTATTCTGGTGAGCAATTAGAGATTGATTGTTAACCTTCTGCTTCATGGATATCATCTTGGATATTATCCACTGAAAAATCATGGTCCATATAATCACGATTGTCGACTGGCAGGTGTTGTTCCAACGTATCGAACAGTTGGTAAGCCACGTGGCCCTTATCCAGATGGAAGTCCAGCAGATGACCGCCAAATGTCTTGTCGGCAGAAAGGAAATGATTGTGGAATCCAGCAACTGCAGCGCCGTCAAATAAGGCTGGCGAGTAGTAGCTGATCAGTGTCCCTTCAACTTGGTCGCGGGTGAAGATGCTTTGTTTTTTGGCCGTTTGAGCCAATGTTTGAAATGGCGGCGTTGATTTCTTGACTGCCCGGGTCTTGACGGCCGAGAAGCTTCCGGTGATCTTGATCGAGAAGAACGTGTTGCTGGCCTGGGTAAGTGAGATGAGCTGTTCTTCCACATCAGCTTGAGAAAGATTTTCCAGTTCTGCCAAAGGTGAATAGTTAGCCAAGTGGCTGTTCGCAAATGGCATGTTGAAGGAGTTCGGGACCACATTCACGTTGCCGTCACTATCCACTTGGTAGGGCGTCCCGTCTAAAATGATCAATTCACCGTCAAGGCCTTCGCCAGTGCCGATCCCGGTGTCGCCGTGTTGCAGTAGGTCACCCATTGTCAGGGTGCCTTCTAGTAGGCCGGGGACCAGTAATGCCAAAGTGCCGTGCTGATACAAAGTTGTTAATTTTGTCATCGTTATCCTCCTCTAGTTTAGGATGTCTGGTAATAGAGCTGATTTGAGTTCAATGTTGTCACTGTAGTCAACTGGAATGTCGATGATGACCGGTCCAGCTGCCTGTTGTGCCTGATCAAGGGCATTGGCTAATTCCTCGGAGTTGGTTGCCCGAAAGCCCTTGGCACCAAAGCTTTCAGCGTATTTCACGTAATCAACCGGGCCGAACTTCACGCCGGCATTCTTACCATACTTGGCTTCTTCTTGGAATTTCACCATGTCATAGTAACCGTCATTCCAGATGAGCTGAACGATGTTTAGCTTCAATCGCACGGCAGTCTCAAGTTCCTGACCTGAGAACAGGAAGCCGCCATCGCCGGAGACGGAGATGACTTTTTCATCGGGTCGCACCAATTTGGCGGCAATGGCCCATGGCAGTGACACACCCAGTGTCTGCATACCGTTGCTGAACAGTAAATGACGCGGGCGATAAATTCGGAAGTGACGCGCCATCCAAATATAATGACTGCCGATATCCACCGTCACCGTGGTATCGTCGTCGACTTTTTCCTGCAGCGTATTGACGATATCAAGTGGATGCATGGTACCGGGCTTGGCAGTTGTTGCAGTGGTGCTTTGACCGTCAAATTCTGATCGCAGTTTGGTGAGTTGATCGACTGCTGTTTTCGGAAGGTGGTAGCTTGCTGGCAGAGCATCGGTTAAGGCCGACAGGGTTCCGGCAATGTCTGATTCAATTACCATATCCGGTTGATAATCGACGGTCAACTCCGGGGCCACCGTATCGATATTGATAATTTGGTCATTGTGTTCCACGTTCCAGTTGCGGGCCTCGTATTCCACTGGATCATAACCGATTGCGATAACCAAATCACTTTGCTTGAGCAGGGTGTCGCCGATTTGATTTCTGAACAGGCCAACCCGGCCAAAGTAATCCGCTTCAAATTCGTGAGAAATGGCGCCGGCACCTTGGTAGGTTTCAACTACTGGCAACGATACTTTTGCCAGCAGTTGGTGCAAGGCCTCTGTGACCGCTGGAGAAGAAGCCCGCATGCCTGCCAGGATAACTGGGAGCTTGGCGTTCTTCAGTAAATTAATAATCTGGTCAAGGGTTTTGGCGGATGTTTGAGTCTGCTCGGGTGCTTGCAGTTGTTGCATTTCCGGGCGGGTGACTTCGCCGCTTAAGACGTCTGCGGGTAGGGAAAGAAAGGAAGCGCCGGGCTTGCCCGAAATGGCTGTGCTGTAGGCGTTGGTGAAGGCTTCGGAAAGGTTGTTGGAATCTTGGACTTCAACGCTGCTTTTGGAAGCAACGCTCATCAATTCTTTGCTGGGGATGCTTTGGTGGGTGTAACGGGCAAGATCGTCGCGGGGAACTTGTCCGCCCAATGCAACCACGGGATCACCTTCAGCGGTTGCTGTCATTAGGGCCGTAACCAAGTTGGAAACCCCGGGGCCGGAGGTGGTGGCCACTACTCCCGGTTTACCTGTCAAACGGCCGATGCCAGCTGCAATGAAGGCGGCATTTTGTTCGTGCCGAGTGACGATCAATTTTGGTGCATTGGGCTGGTCGCTGTACTGGAGATCTTCGAATAACTGATCGACTTTGGCACCAGGGATGCCGAATACATATTGAACCTGTTGATTGATCATGGATTGAATTAAAGCTTGTGAACCACGTTTTTTATTTGTCATAAGGAGGACACCTCTTCATTTTTATGTTGACAATTCAACTTACATTTAAAGATAAAGGGCATGTGTTGAATTGTCAACAGGAAAATGATAATCTTACGGTAGGATTTGACGAATGGAAAGGAAAATGATTTTGAAAGATATTGGCTACCTTGCACAGGATATTTCAATTTTGCACCGGCAGTATTACAAGGATACCGGTAAGTTTTTTAAGGAGCAGCAGCTGAATCCAACGGCTGCCTGTATTTTATTGACGATTAATGATAATGCCGAGATTAATCAGAACCAGGTGGCCAAGTCGTTAGTGATCGATAAGGGACTGGCGACTCGAGAAATTAAAAAGATGCAGGCACTGGGTTATTTGACGAAAACAGCCGGGAGCGGCAAATCAATCATCTTGAGTCTCACGGCTGCCGGCCAGCAGGTGATTCCAACCATCCAGGCGATTCGGAAAAACTGGTGGGAGGAACGGTTTGCGGACACTGGGATTCAGCCCGATAGCCCGTTAGTGAGTGCGATTGAGAAGGTTGTTGACTCGATTGTGGATGAGAGTTTGGAGTGACGGCTCTGCTAGTTGGGATGATTTTTTAACGAGAAAATAGAAAAACTGAACCCCCTTGAATTAGATTTCTCCAATTCAAGGGGGTTTCTTGTGCGGTCAGGTAAATTCAAATTGTCAGAGTAAGGTCAATGATAATCGGTGATGTAAGGAGCATGCTGACTTTGGAGATTAGTTTTCATTAAATTATCACTAACACACGAAAAAATCCGTCGTGGCTAGTTGTATTTTCTGAAAATTCTGATGTAAATCAGTCTTAATACTGTCTCCAAGAAATCTCAAAACGAATTGTAAACGCTTTATTAGCAGCGATTCCAACTATCTGCTAGTATTTAACCTCAACCGGTTGTAAAATTGACTTTAATGAAACAAATTCATTTTCATAAATTATTCTGAAAATGTTGTGAAAGGAGTCTTTTTATGGACATCGTCAAAAATGACGTAACCACTTATCCGGCATATTTTGCTGGTAACTGGCAAGCCAGTGAATCCAATAAGACCATTGCAATTCAGTCGCCATGGCGGCACGAAACGATCGGTCGGGTTCAGGCTGTTACCCAATCAGAGGTTGATCAAGTGATTGAGGCTGCTCGGAAGGCGCAAAAGCCCTGGGCGAAGTTATCATTAAGTGAGCGAGGTGCCTACTTAAATAAGTGGGCCGACGAACTTGATAATCAAAAGGACGACTTGGCAACTGCTGTGATGGACGAAGTTGGTAAGAATTACAAAGCCGCTAAAGGCGAAGTCGTTCGTACGATTAACTTGATTCGCTACACTGTTCAGGAAGCCTTACATATGCACGGCGAGAGTGTCCGTGGTGATGGCTTTCCAGGCGGTTCAAAAGAAAAATTAGGGATTATCGAACGGGTCCCGCTTGGCGTTGTTCTCGCCATTTCGCCATTTAACTACCCAGTTAATTTGTCAGCTTCCAAGATTGCTCCAGCATTGATGGCAGGTAATGCAGTCATCTTCAAGCCGGCCACTCAGGGTTCAATTAGTGGCATTAAGATGATTCAAGCGCTCGACAAAGCTGGGCTTCCAAAGGGCTTGTTAAGTCTGGTTACGGGTCATGGTTCTGAAATTGGCGATTATCTCACGGAGCATTCCGGCATTAACATGATCAGTTTTACCGGAAGTACCAGAACCGGTAAACGATTATCCCAAAAATCAATTATGATTCCACTCGTTCTGGAACTTGGTGGAAAGGATCCGGCAATTGTCTGTTCGGACGCCGATTTAGATGTCACCGTCAAGAACATTATCGGTGGGGCATTCTCGTATTCAGGTCAACGTTGTACTGCCGTTAAGCGGGTTTTGGTTGACGACAAGATTGCCGATCAGTTAGTTGCCAAATTAAAAACGGCCGTTGAAAACTTGAGCGTGGGCTCGCCAGCCGACAACAGCACCATCGTTCCTTTAATTGACAACAAGGCAGCCGACTTTGTTTCAAACCTAATCGATGATGCGTTGGACAAGGGCGCTACCCTGGTTACCGGCAACCACCGCGATGGTAATTTATTGACGCCAACTTTATTGGATAATGTCACCCAAGACATGGACGTTGCCTGGATCGAGCCATTTGGGCCGGTCTTGCCGATCATCCGGGTTCATTCATTGGATGAAGCCATCAAGATTGCTAACAAGTCCAACTTTGGTCTGCAGGCCAGTGTCTTCACCCAGGATATTGACAAGGCCTTGGAAGCTGCTGGCGCCATTGAAGTTGGAACGGTTCAAGTGAATGGTCGCCCATCAAGAGGACCTGACAACTTCCCATTCTTGGGGGTTAAGGCATCCGGAATGGGAACTCAAGGCGTTCACAATAGTATTCTTTCGATGTCACGGGAGAAGTTGACGGTTGTTAACTTGCGACCTTGATGACTTGCAGTTACCGGATAAATAATCTTTAAACTAAATAACTCAACTGATTTTCTTGTTTGAGGAGTTATCCTCTGCAGAATGATTAGTTGAGCTTTTTTGTATATTGATAGATTATTTATGAAAAGATGCGTGATGAGTATTTCTAAGCTTATCGGGTATGTAAGTCATGTACACGCTTCTTTATCTTGTATGAGATAATATCATTAGTTGATAAGAACGTTGTTGCACGACACTTTTTACTTAGCAGAACATTGGCAACAGACGGACTGCGATGATGCATCTAGACTAGCTTACGTAGATGCCAATTCATACAAATCTCTTTCAATAAGGTGGTATTAATTAAATATGGCTCATAAAAAAACCAACTTGATTACATTGAAACAGATCGACACTTTTATTAACCCAAGTGCAAACGATTTGGGGCAATCGGATGATAAGCCCCTAAAGAAATTACCTAAAACCCTCAAACCTTTAAAAAAGTTGAATAATCAAGTAGCTTCTCAGGCGATCATCCAAAATTTATTAAAGAGTAACTATTTCTGGAGTGCCCAAACCACAATTTTGGGGCCAGTGTCTGCCTATTTGGACAGTTTGGTTGATAGTCAAAATAAAGATATCTTGAAACAGTTAACCCCACAAAATATCAAACTTATTAATATGTGCCAAATCATTAATCAACTACAGACTAATGGTGAAAATGGGTTGTTATCCGGTGATCAATTTTTTATGCCAGTTACGGAGAAGAGTCTGACCAAATTGCATTCAACCACCGGGGTATATGATTTGCTGACGGATCCCAAATCAAGATTGTATTTTTCAACCAAATACTTTCGCAAAGACATCATCAATAAGCGGCCGGTGGTCACATCGAATTATTTACCACAAAAGCATGCTGGTGAATATACAGCAATGGATGAAGATTTCAGCTTTGCGCCTCATAACGAAAACGATCCGCTTCAAACGATTACTCAAGACGAGCAAAAAAAGCTTCACAACCAGGATATTGATTCACAACTGGATAATATAAATAATATTCATTCAGTCAAGGTGATTGGTAATCCGTTAGAAACTGGACAATTACTGCATTTGTCACTTTTTGATGAACCTGAATTAAAGGATCGGTTTAAAGGTTTGGGTTTTGGCACCGTCGGCAAATTGAAGAGAGATATTTTCTGGGCGATTCAAAATGGTTTTGAGGTCAAACTGGATGGTGATGATTATTTGGCAATTAGCAACCTCAACTGGAATGACTTGAAGCGTAATTTAATTTCTGAAAACTATTACAGTTGTTTACTCAATAGTATTTTGAGCATTGGGTTGCTTAAATTACTCAGAGTTAAAATTTTGCATGAGGATTTAGTCAAAATTATCAGTGCTGGTGCCATGACGACTGCCAAGTATTTAGATCATCAAGGCATGACGATGATTTCACCCATGTGGGCTAAGAAACTGTACGGGTTAACTGAAGACTTGCGCTTTCTTGATGAAATTGGGTATCGGACTTTAAGCGCCTATGACGCTGATGATGACGTTGAATTTGGGAGTGATTTGGATGAAGTTATTTGTGAACTGCCTAAGTTTTTGAGTGAGTTGTACGATATTTGTGATTAGCGGGTGAGCGAGGCATTTAAGGGATTATTAATAATATTGTAGAACCAATAAATAGCGGCTTGTGGAAATAGTTTCCCACAAACCGCTATTGTTATGGTGCTAAATTTGTTAACTGTAAAAATTTAAATTAAAGCAATCCACCGCCGTCAACGGCATAAGCTTGGCCAGTAATAAAATCAGCTTCCGGACTAGCTAAGAATTCCACGATGTTTGCAATATCGTTGGGTTCAACAGTTCGACCTAGTGGGATGGTACCAATGAAGTCTTTCTTGTTTTGTCCAAGCGGCTTCCCGTTAATTTCTGACATCTTCCGGTCGATTTCGTCCCACATGCCAGTCGTACCAACAACTCCGGGCGCATAGGCGTTAACAGTGATGTGATCGGCAGCGAATTCGTTCGCAGCAGCTTGAGTGATGCTAATAACGGCTGCTTTAGTTGCTGAATAGGTTGCCCAAACAGGGAAGGCACGCATTCCGGCAATTGACGAGGCGTTGATGATTTTACCAGGAACGCCAAGTTCTTTAAATTTTTTGGCTGCAGCTTGGATACCATAGATGACACCAAAGACGTTGATTTTAAAACTAAATTCGAGGTCTTCCGGCTTAATATCTTCAAATTTGTCAACTCTTGCTACCCCGGCATTGTTGACCATGACATCAAAGCCACCAAGTTGGCTGGCTGCATCGTCAACAGCTTTGGCAACATTCGCCTGATTGGTAACATCGACGGGGATAAAGACAGCCTTTTGGCCAGCTGAAGCCACCTCGGTAATAACAGCTTGAGCCTTTTCCTTTTGTTGTGGTAAATCACCGATTGCAATATCGTATCCTTTTTTTGATAGATGACGCGCGATCTCTGCACCGATGCCTTGGGCACCACCGGTAATCATTGCTACTTTTGTCATTGTAAAACCTCCATTTGCATTAATTAAAGCGGTTGCACAGATGATTTTACGCTTATTATTTGGAAGTGCCAATGTACTTTTTTATCATTATTGGGGGATTTGGCTTACTGATTGGTAATGGGCAATATTTTGGGAAAATAATGAGCTATACTCTCTTAGTGGTATTACTTAACCGGAGAGTACAGCTCATTATTTCATATCAATATATTAATTTGTCGTTTCAGAATGGACTGCAGCTGGTTCTTTTACTGACTTTTGAACGTCATTGGCAGCAATCTTTTTGCGGTTCCAAACCATCAGACCTAAGGTAATTACAGCGATGACGATTGGTCCAACTAAAGTCAAGTTGGCAGTGAATTCATAAACGATCCATGCCAGTGGACTAGCTGCAAAATCAATACTTGCAACTGATGATGTGCCGGCTGGAATCAAGTTTGATTGCACCATCCGAACAGCTGAAGTGAAGATTGAGGCTAGTGCAGTGGCTGAAAGGACTCCGGCAACCAGGCTGACCAAACCAACTAGGAATGATCGTAAAACATTTCCTTTGGTGTATGGAAGAACCAATGGGAAAATGTAAATCAATCCAGATAGACTGGCAAGTGGTAGGAATTCGTTACCTGGGACGATTACTGATAAGAAGAGAATAGTTGGAACCAACAGAAGTGATACGACCAAAGTGGTTGGGTGACCAATTACCAAAGCTGGAGTCATACCAATGTTGAAGGCTCGGCCTTTGAACTTCTTGCTGACTAGTTCTTGAGAACGGGTCGAGATCGGGTTTAAACCTTCAATAAACATACCTGTAATTTTTGGAATCAATACCATAACGGCACTCAAGATAATTCCTAATTGAAGAGTCTTAGCCATTGGATATTTGGCAAGCAGACCAAGAATGATTCCGATGATCACACCAAGTAGGATTGGATCCCCGAACAGTCCGAAGCGCTTTTCAAGTTTCTTGGCATCGAAGTCAACTTTGTTGAGACCAGGAATTCTTTCAACAATCCAGTTAACAGCGATAGCAAATGGAATGAAGCTGACACAGAATGCCTGGGGAAGTGATACCCCCTTTAAATCTTCACCATAGAATTCTTCAACTTTTTTCTGTGAACGGTCGGCACCAACCAAGGTTACGATGATGGTGATGGTCGCGGCAAACACGCCCCACAGGAAACTTCTGGTTGCGATCGAAACGATTGATCCGATGAAGGCAAAATGCCAGTAGTTCCACAAGTCGATATTCAAGGTTTGGGTTGTCTTGGTTAATAACATTAGGATGTTGATTCCAAGACCTAGTGGGATGATGATCGCACCAACCTGGGTTCCAAAGGCAACAGCAGAAGCAGCTGGCCAGACCTTTGATCCTGACAGTCTGGTAGAAAAATATGCAGCCGCCGGGGTTCCCAAAGAACTGTATGTTCCCGAAGATGGTTTCAAAGATCAGTCCAAGGTGACCGTCACGCCAAGCATTACCTTAGCGCTGGGTGACAAATTTGATGCAACGGAGCACTTCATCGCTGCCATTACACCTGAAGGCCGTTCGGTTACGAAATACTGTGATGCAGCTGCTGAAGGGCTGGTCATTGACGGCGGCAACATCGATACCTCAAAGCCAGGCACTTACACGGTTACCTACCACTTCTATGGCAGTGATCAAAAGGCAACGATGACCGTCACGATCCCGGCCGCAGGTGGCGGTGGTGGCGGAAGCGTCACTCCACCAGCACCGATCACTCCGGCACCACAACCGACGCCAACCCCGAGTCCAGCACCAACGCCGACTGAACCCACTAAGCCGACAACACCGAACATCCCGAACTATGCGGCAACCAAGAAGGCAGCGGTTTACGCCCTCAAGACCATTTACCTCTACCAAAATCCAACCTTTAAGAAGGCACAGCGCATGGCTCGTTACCCAAAGCAGAAGCGGATTAATCGCCCAATGTTTGTTGTGATTGATTACGCACGGTCAAACGGCGGCGCACTTCGCTACAAAGTTCGTGACGTCAACCACAATAGCAAGACCGATGGCAAAATCGGCTACATCACAGCTAAGTGGTCCCACGTCCGTCCGGTATACTACCGCTCAATGCCAAAGGGCAACGTAATTACCGTTATTTCCAAGAAGGGTGTTCACGCCTACAAGAACAAGAATTTAACTGGGCAGGTTAAGTCATACAAGAAAGGCACGCACCTGAAAGTTAAGAGCTCAGTTAAGCACAATTTGACTACCCGTTATGTATTGAGTAATGGGTACCATGTCACCGCTAATAAGAAATTGGTGATTCAGGGGAAGTATTAATCGTATGTCAAAAAGGCAGATCCTAGTTGGGTCTGCCTTTTTGGTGTGCTCATTGAACTGGTTTAAAAATCGGTCTGCAGCTAACATTTAGGTCTAATTCAGTATGACAGCCCCTCATCAAAGGACTATAATAATTATGTTATAGATTTATTTACTATCTTTGAAGGGATGCTATCCATGAAACCAAACAATTCAACTGATGACGGGGCGGTACTCTTTTGCCCCAACTGCGGCCAGCAGGTGACCGTCAACGATGATTTCTGCCCAAATTGTGGGTACAATCTCCGTGCGTATCGGCAGGAAACTCAGGCCTCGATGCCGGATCAACCAACGGCTGTCTCCAAGCCGGCCAAAGCAGCTGGTCGAAAGAGAAAGAAAGTCAGAACCAAACAGCAGAGGCGCCGCAGACGAGAGATCTTTTTGGGCGTCCTAATTGCGATCTTGGTAATTGGCGGCATTACATATGGCGAGTACTACTATTCCAAGACCAGCACGTTACGGCGGGTGGTTGCCGCGGTGAAAAACAATCAAAGCGACTTGCACCGCTACTTTTACACCAACGATCGCAACCTCAAGCTGACGAATGAAGCTCTGCAGCCGCTGACCAAATACTTCAACCAGAATCCCGACCAGCTCCTGGCATTTAAGGCTCAATCAGCTGGATTAGGAACCTTTGACAATCAACGGCTCAGCTATCAAAAGGCCGGCCGGAAGTTTTTGATTTTTCCTGATTGGAAGGTCAAAGTTAAACCAGTCTACGTCACCCTAACTGTTAACGAGAAGAATGCGCAGATTAAAGAGAATGGCACCAAGATTGCCACTTCGAACACCCCACATTTTTCAAAGAAGATTGGTCCCTTGGTGCCCGGAAGTTACCAACTTTCCAGTTCGGCCAACCTAAACGGCCACAAATTGGCCAATACGAACACCTATCACCTCAACAGCAGTCGGACCATCCCGCTAACCCTCAAGACGGTTTCATTTAACGTCACCGGCCCTGCCGGCACGCACGTTGAGATTAATTCGAAGGACCAGGGTAAAATTGGGAGCAGCGGTGTCATGGCCTTCAAGGATTTCCCTTGGACTCAGGAAATGAAAGTTCAAGGAGTTTATCAGAACGGCAAAAAGTCGATTTCTTCTCAACCTCGGGTGATTAGCGGGTCCAATGGCGATCACGATGTTTCATTGGTTTTCAAGGGACTGGTCAGCTATGATGACGCAGACACCTTGTTTTCCAATTTATCCGAAGCCATGACCAGTTACAGTGATAGTGGTGATCTTGATGATGCCACGGACGATGATGGCGATGACATGTCTTCATTCTTTGTTGGCGGCGATTCGAGTCCATACTTTGGCCAATTCCGACATATGGGGAAGAGCTATTATGAAAACGATGATTTGGACGGGATCGATGTTTCCGCTACCGTTGATTCCATCAAGCTCAGTTCTCAAAACAGCAGTGATGTCACCTATGACATGAAGTATCGATTTGACACCGGCGGCCACTACCACATTCAAGTGTTCCGCTATACGGCCAACGTTGTGAAGAATGATGACGACGATAATCCAGTGGAGATCAATTCAATCTCCAACCAGTATCAGAAAATTAGTGATTATGACAAAGCATACTAATGATGTGTCTTTCACATGGGTGATCCAAACCATAGTTCAATTAACAAGAGACCCCAGGCAATTTGCAAAGTGAGCCCCAGCAGAAACCAACGCCGACCTCGACTAGCAATAATCGGCGAACAAATGGCAATTAGCATTGGCAGCGGGAGAAACACCGCAATTGCGGCCGTGATGACAAAAGTGGTATTAAGAAGGTTTAAGCAAATTGTGATGACAACGCTGGCGATGATCACCCATGCGATCCAAACCGAATAGCGTTGGGGGATACGGTAGTCGATCAGCTGATTGTTCACCAAATAATAACTCCCAGCGCTGATGAGTCCAAACAGCAGCAAGTCAACCAATAAGGTCACGGTCAGTTGAAATGAATTAGCGCCGATACCACTAACTGGTGGCAATATGTATAGATGGTGGCGTCGTCGAACCACAGCATAAGGCTTAAGCCGATGATAAAGTTTGCCCAGTATGTTATTAGTATTCGAACATTTTTTGAAATAATTAATCATCCTTTCCAATTATGAAAATCATAAACTGGTATTTAAAAATATTCAAGAAGAGGCATACCCTCAAGGCGATCACATAAACCTTGGAGGTATGCCTCTTCTCGAATTTCAAATATGAACAAACTAAGCTTTCACGAAATCAGGATTCTGGTATTCCGGATTTGGATAGTGATAGAAGCCTTCGCCAGTGGCAACCCCCAGCTTGTTGGCTTTGACCAGTTCATTGAGTTTATCAGCAATCTTTTGATAAGTCTCGTCTTTGGTATTCTCATAGAATCCCATTTCGATGTTGACGGCGGTGTTGAGTCCCATGATATCAAGGAATCCAAACGGACCGCGGTCGACTCCCATGCTGACCATCCAGTTCTTATCGATTGAAATTGGGTCTGAGAAGCCATTTGTCCACAGAGATAGTGCGGCATTGATCATTGGCAGGAAAATTGAATTCATGATGTACCCAGAGATTTCTTTTCTGATCAAAATTGGGATCATGTGAATTTGTTTGGCAAAATCTTCGGCATCGTCAATGGTTGATTGAGGGGTGTCAGGGGCCCACATTATCTCAGCCACATTGTGGATCCAAATTAAATTAGCAAAGTGCATCGCCATAAATCGTTGCTTATTTGGTACAAAATCAATCAATTGACTTGGAATTAGCGTTGATGAATTCGTCAACAATAGCGCATCGTCGGCGATAAACGGCGCCAGGTTCTTGTAAGTCGATTCCTTAATATCGAGTCGTTCCGGGACGGCTTCGATAATGACGCTGGCACCAGTGACGGCAGACTTTAAATCAGTGGTGAGTGATAGATTACTGTTGGCGGTGTCAATTTGGGCATCGGTGGCGTTGATGTCCTGTTGATACTGTTTTGGATAACTGGCAACTTTTTGCTTGGCACTATCGACGGCTTCATCTGAAATGTCATAGATGACGGTTGGGAACCCTGAAAAAGCGGATTGATAAGCAATCTGACTTCCGAGAACCCCGCCGCCCAGAATGACGACTTTATTAACGTTCATAATATCCATCCTTTCTTAATGCACACATATTGTATGCCGGAATGGAAGCGGTTACAATAATATACTTTTAAATTTTTGAGTGGGACTAGTCAGAAACGACAAAAAATAACCAACGGCATGATCCCGATAGAATATCACAATCATGCCGTTGAAGAAACTGCATAACAGTTTTAATTATTTAATTGTCTACTTGGTCGGGAGTATTTCTGCTCCAAATTAATTGGTTTCATCGGCAAATTTATTGTAAAGCTGCGTGAAGTTAATGGTCCCCAATCCACTCGCCTGGTTGTAAATCTTGCCAGGTTGGCCGGTGTAGTACAAATTGTTGTTGTTATCAGCGTCATCGAGGACGTTAAACGGACTGTCTGACTCTTGAGCAAATTTATAAATTTGCGGATTCCAGAAACCGATTGGGGTTTGGCGGCCGCTGTTCATCACGGCGTTGGCACCAGCCATCTGTGGTGAGGTGTAACTGGTTCCGCCGCCAATCAGCCATTTTGTGCTTGGGATGCGAAGGACCTTTTTACCCTTTAGCACTGGATTTTTTCCTGTGACGTAGGTCGCATACCCGGTTTGCAAATCAGCGTTGCCGGCAACGTCAGGAATGTTGCGTGAGTTGCCGGTTCCAAAGATAATGTGGGGATGCTTGGTGAGAGTGAACTTGCCGTTTTTATACGTTAGAAAATTTTCCGCTCTAAACGTATTCACACCGGAAACCCCTTGCTGATAACGAGGGGTCGGATTCAAAGCTCAGAAGCCGCCGCCACCGCCGCCAAAGATACCCATCTGTTTTTCATTGGCGGTCTGAGCGTACGTGTCGCCCCAAGCGCGTTCCTTGGAAACCGTAATGACTTTATTATTCAGAATCTTCTGGTATGGCAAGGTGGTTCCGCCCACTAAGACCTGATAAGGGGAAGTCGACAGACCATGGTTTTCCTTGGCACTCGGTTGACTAACCGGGCCATAGTCACCACTGGCCTGAAAGACGGTAATGCCTTGTGCGGCTGCCTGTTCATACATTAAGTTAAACGCGTCTGAGGTTTGTTTGACGGTTGCGCTTGGATCGCCCCAGTCGGCGGTCACTTCAGGAGCAGCCGAGAAGCTTGATGAAAGCTGCTTGTCCTGGTTGTCGGAAATGGCCGACATCGTGCCGGTGTAGATCGCTGAAGGGTCAGATGTATTTGGATTGGTGTCATCGCCAATGTAGAGATCAATATCTGCCTTTGGGGCAACTGATGAGGCTGATTCCACGTCAACCGTTGTTTCGGTCTGCGGGCTGCCGAGGAGATAGTTGACGCTCTTTTGGACCTCGGCCTTTGGATTGACGAGGTAGTGGTGGTGAATTTGACTCACATTAGCGTCAATGCCGGATTGCTTCCAGTAGGTCGCCACGTCGCCGTCATGAATGTCGCTAACAGTGATAATACCGATCCGCTGCCCTTGGCCCTGAAGACCCTTTTGATACAGGGGATTCAATTGGTAGGCTTTGGCAAACTTTCCGGCACCGTACTTCAGTGAAAAGGTGTTTGCTGAAACGTTGGTGTTTGGCTGCTGGTTGGAAATCGGCAAATCGGCCATTAATGCATGGGAAGCAGCTGCTTTTTTGGTTGTTTTCTTTGCAGTCGCCTTTTTAGTCGGCTTTTGCGCGTACAGCCCGATTACGGCAACCACCTTACTTGATAAATTGCCAGGCAGCTTATAGCTGGTAGTGGCTTCGTAACCCTTCTTGGCCGGTTTGACATATTTTGCGTTAAAAGCCTTTTGCATGTTTTTCGGCGTGGCGGTCAGCTTCATTGCCAAATTGCCGGGATACGCGTAACTGCGAATATGATATTTGTTGAGATAGTCTTTAAATGACTGAATGTAACTGGTGGATTGGCCAAATTTGTCGGCAAATTCACTCGGCGTTAAGTAATGATGATGGTTGGGACTTGTTGGATCGACCGTGTCGTAGACGTAGTTGCTCAAATCAGCCTCGCTGGTACTGGGCTTGAACGTCACGTTGACGACGGTCCGTTTAACGGTTGCCGCCTGACTCACAAATCCGATGGCCGCACTGGCTCCCAAAACCATCAGGCCGCTTAAAGCGGTAATGACAAAACTTTTTCCCCTCAATATAATCACTCTTTTCTTGTGTTATCTGGCTTCAATTATACCAATCTCATTGTGAGATTACTTGAATTTAGGCTGGTTTCCGGGGTTAGTTGGCCACTTTTGCCAGTCAGTACCCAAAACGTGCGATGATGGTAAAACATATTAATATCATAAACGGCGCAAATCAAAAGGCTTGGCGAGTCAACACACTCACTAAGCCTTGATTTGTCCCTTAAGACTCACTAAATTTAAACTTCGCAGGATCCCACATCCGTGAATCGCCAACCCGATCATACCCATAGTGAAAATTGATATACGGGTAGGGATCATCCGGCTGAACGTCCTTGCCGATCATCAGCAGCTGGGATTGGATGAAGCTTTGCACACTGTGACCAATGATCGTCTTATTTGCATTGCTGAGTTGCTGGAAATTGTCATTGACTTTAACAATAAAGCCGCGTTGCTTATCATAAACAATTCCGCCAACAAATAGTGACCAAGCATAGGCATTCTCGCCATTTTCGGCCTCCTTTTGGTCTTGAATCAACTCATCATCCAGACTTTGGTTAAACTCATCCCGTTCTTTTGCGGACAAAGCGGCATAAGGATCTTCGTCCGGGTCATCTGATTCTGATTCCGATGACCCGGGTTCCTCGGTTTCCGTTGATTCATCCAACGACTCCTCTGACGCACTGGATTCAGTCGCTGAGTCGGCTTGCTGACTGGTTTGAGTCGAACTGGAATTATCTGACTGGGTTCCGCCCGTGGCCATCCCAATCACAAATAACACACAGAAGGCAATCCCCAGGTGCTTCCAGCCAAACGGTGCAGGCTCTTGCTTTTGTCGTTTTTGGTATAAATAAATCGCTGCAATGATGAGGCCGATATAGCCCAATCCTAATAGTACTTCAAGAAATTCCATAAAATACCTCCGAATAAAGTGACGAATAATTGCAAATTTAAATGTTGCCAGCTAGGCCATACTAGATAGATACGGCACAAAACTCGTTTATCGTCATTATCTCTGAGAATTTCTTAAAATTACAATTTAAACTCTGAATCTGGGCAAAAATCCGCCCCCGGCGACGACCCGATTCATTAACAGTGTTACAATTTCTTTGGCGAACCAATCAATTTGAACAAGGAAGATGAAAATATGAATACCAAAAATAAATTAAAGGCAACCCTATTAATCGCTGCCGGAGCGCTCTTGCTGGGCATTTCGACGACCCAGCCGACCAGCGCCAGTGCCACAGCATCATCCACTACCAGCACCACTAAATCAACGTCCACCCGTTACGACGCCCAAATTATCACACCAAAGTCACTTGCAAGCGGCTACCAAATTTATTCCAACGTCCCTGGGGTCAAGAACACCACCGGAACGCCAACGACTACAACAGACAGCAGCAAGTACAACAACCAATACGTCCGCGTGATGCAGACGCAAAAGGCCAAGTCGGTTACATATGCGCAAATCCGCCTCAATGGTAAAATTTTGGGTTGGATCAACGCCAATGCACTTAAGCAGACTTCGTTCAAGGCAATCGCCCAAGCCACCATGCAAAAATATAATGCTGTTGGCAGCGTCCTGGTTTCTCACAACAAGAACCTGCAACCCACTTTGGTTAACAACGGCTATGCCAACATGCTCCACAGCACCAAGAATACCAGTGATGGGTCGGTTCTCTATCCACTGGCCTCACTTCAAAACACCATGACTGCAGCAATGATCCAACAATTGATCAACACCAAGAAGTTGACAGCCACCACGACTTTGAGCAAGTACTTCCCACAAGTCGCCCACAGCAAGACGATCACCATCCAGCAGCTATTGACCATGACCTCAGGCATCAAGGGAACAATCAAGGCGCCTGACGATCAGGTCACCGAAGATCAAGCCTACACCAACGCCATTAAGGCTTTGAAGTCCACTAACAAACACAGTTTCAGCTACAGTGACATCAACTACGTTCTGTTAGCTGGCGTTATCGCCAAAGTCACCGGCAAGTCCTACACCAAGAATCTCCAGTCGCGGATTTTGAACAAGCTGGGCATGAAGAATACCAATGCGATTAACGAAACCCAACCGGATTTGACGGCGATTAAGGCTGTCAGCTATAGCAGTTCCAACGGCAATGACTACCAGAACTCCCAGTCGGTTTCCTATCCGGCCCTTTCAGCGCTGCCCGGCGCCGGCAACGTTTTGACGACGCCAAATGACTACTACAAGTTTGTTATTGGCCTGCAAAACGGCAAAGTGCTGACTGCCAAGGGGTATCAGCAGCTAACCAGTTACAGCACCAAGTATTCCGGTGGGATGTACGTTGATCAAAAAGGGATGAAGTCCAATAACGGAACTTATCCCGGCAGCGGATTTAACACCGGCTACACCGCCTCAGACGGCAACCAGCACGTCGCAGTGGTCTTCTTGAACCAGTCACCACTGAAGAACAACATGACGGCTTCGGCATTTCTTGCCAAGATGAATATTGTCGCTACTTATTACTAAAATGTTAATCATTAACGCCCCTGATTGAGAGCATCCAAATGCTTGGAACTCCCGATCAGGGGCGTTTTGTTATCCATTCGTTTCCGGAATCGTTATGCGGAGGTGATAACTTAATTATTAAGATTTAAGAAGAAAAACCATGCCAAAACCATCACCGAAAATTAAAGAAATTCTCAAGAAACTAAAACTTAGCTAAAGGGCGGCTGAATTTCCTGCGAAATCGTTGCCATTTATTTCGGTTTGTTCATAATGGACTTAATTAAATGTTACTGGAATATTACAAACGGTTTACAGCCGTGTTTCCGGTTTTTAAAGGGGGGTGAGCCCATGAAACGGGGGCGCACGTACTTATACATAACACTGATTATCCTGGCGGTTGTTGGTACTGTGGGCGGGGCCATGTACTGGCGGGCTAACAACCAGGAGTTTCGAACGCAACAAGCGGCCAAACGTGCCAATCGCCGCAGGCAGGAGCAGCAGCTCAGCTCAACGGCTAAGAAGCGGGAGGCAAGCACACAAAAGTCGGCGCCAAGACAGATTCAGCACAAAACGACCCAGCAGACCAAGCAGATTACCAGTTACCTGAAGCGTAATCACTTTGTCGGCTCGGCGATTATTGTCAAAAATAACCACATTCTCTACCAGCAGGGCTTCGGTTATGCCAATTACAAATCAGACATCCCAAATACACCCAGCTCGGAATTTCAAATTCTATCCATTCAAAAATCACTGACGGCGGTAATGGCAATGAAGCTGATCACTCAGGGCAAGTTGTCATTGAACACCAAGCTGTCGAAGTACTATCCAAAGATTGCCAATTCCCGGAACATCACCATCCGCAATCTAATGGATATGGATTCCGGTTTGACGATGAGTGAGGCCGGTTCGGTCCGCACACTGAATGAAGAAAACGTCATTAAGTACGCGGTTAACCACATCGTCACTCGATCACCAAAGTATAAGGACTGGTACCAACCGGTCAACTTCGTCGTATTGGCGGGGATTATTTCCAAAATTACCCACAAGTCATACGGCAAATATTTCGATCAGCTGTTTACCAAACCGCTGAACCTCAAGGGGACCGGCTTCGTTCAACATTGGGGCACTCGACCGAACCGGACGCTTGGGTACCACTGGTTGGCTGCTAACCAACTGAAACAAAATTATAGCAGGCAGTATCACGAAGCCAAAGCATCGATGCAAAATGAATTGGGAACCGGCCAGGTTTTCATGACCCCGTTTGACCTCTTCAAGGTTGAGCAGGCGATCCTCAAAGGAAAGATTATTCCGAAAGCCAGCGTAGCCATTTTGCATCAGCCGGGTCTCAATGCCCCGTATGGCGGCGGTATTTATAACCAGCAAAACGGGATTCACTCCCATGGCATTGGCTACGGATATGAATCGTCATTGTTCATCACTCGTAATGGCAAATCCGGTGTCGTTTTACTCAGCAACGACTACCGGCCGGCCAACCAGATTCAAAACTTAGCTGCCAGGTTATTTGACGACCTGGCAACGTAAAAATTGAAAGGTCGCTTTGATTGAAAGCGCTGTAAAACAAGATATTATATGGGTGACGAAACGTTACCCATTTAACAAGGGGGATGATCATATGCCAGTACGACAATGGTTGCAAAAGCCGTGGGTGCGCTTTACGATCACGACGCTCATCTACTTTTCGATCATGTTGGTTCTTTTTTACCTCTACGACTATAGCGGCATTAATCAAGCGAAATTTATCTATAACGACTTCTAAGGGGGAACAACCAGATGATTGAAACGCTCATTTCAACAATCGATTCACATGCACAAAAACAGGGGGATAAGGTTGCTTACGCCTACGATGGCGAGAACCACACGTATCAAGAACTTAAAGATTACTCGGATGCTTTAGCGGAGCGGATCGACTCGATGGCACTACCGCTGAACCAGCCAATCATCGTCTTTGGCGGCAAGGCCTTTACGATGATCGTGTCATTTTTGGCGGCGGTTAAATCCGGTCACCCATACATTCCGGTGGACATCAATTCACCTAAGGAACGTTTGGAAATGATTAATCAGATTGCCAAACCGGTGGCGGTCATCGCGACTGAGCCATTACCGGAGAAACTGCCGGATATTCCAGAAATTGATCAGGAACAGCTCGACCACATTTGCCTGGAAAAAGTTGATTATCGACTGACCCATCCGGTTCATGGAGATCAAACCTACTACATCATTTTCACTTCGGGAACTACTGGTGTTCCAAAGGGTGTCGAAATCAGTTACAACAACCTGGCCGGCTTTGTCGACTGGATGGTGAGTGATGCTTTCGACTTGCCAAAGGATCTGCAGATGCTTCAGCAGCCGGCCTACTCGTTTGATTTGTCGGTCATGAGCCTGTATCCAACACTTTTCCAAGGCGGCACGCTTCATGTCTTATCCAAAAAGACCACCGATAATTTTATCGTCTTATTCACGGCACTGCGGACGATGCCGATTAACACCTGGGTTTCAACCCCATCATTTGTCGACATTTGCCTGCTGGAATCAACTTTTGATCAGGCCCATTATCCGAAGTTACATGATTTTCTCTTCTGCGGCGAGGAATTAACCCACAATACCGCGGCTGCCCTTAACAAACGGTTCCCGGCTGCTCATATTTTTAATACATATGGGCCAACTGAATCAACGGTGGCAATTACCGAAATTGAAATTACCAATGACATTTTGAATCACTATGAGCGGCTGCCAATCGGCTACCTTAAACCCGGCATGAATGCCCAGGTGGTCGACGAAAATGGTGTTCAGGTAACCGATGGCCAGAAAGGTGAGTTGGTCATCTACGGGCAGAACGTTTCCAAGGGCTACATCAACAACCCTGAGAAAAATGCTCAGGCCTTCTTTAAAATCGGCGACCAGCAGGCTTATCGAACCGGCGATATTGTCACCATGGCTGCAGATGGCCTGCTGCGCTACTTTGGCCGGAAAGACTTTCAGATTAAGCTCAACGGTTTCCGAATCGAATTGGAAGACGTTTCCGCACTAGTTAGCAAAGAAGAACACGTCAAGCAGGCGGTGGTGGTGCCCAAGTACAACTCACAGCACACCGTGTCAATGCTGATTGCCTACGTTGTACCGCAGGAAAATGATTTCAAGAATAACTTGGAACTCACCGCGGCGATTAAGAAGAACTTGGGGCAGGATATGATGGCCTACATGATTCCACAAAAGATTGTTTATCAAAAATCACTGCCGTTGAGCTCTAACGGGAAGGTCGACATTAAAGCAGTGATTGCCGAGGTCAACAGTCAATGAGATGGTACATTCCATACGGCAATCCAACCTACTTCATCTGGCTGGCGCTGGCGATTATCCCGTTAATGATTGGGTTGTTGTATGGGCACCGGTTCCGCGGCTACCAGACGATTATCTCGCTGTTCTTCCTGATTTTGACCTTTGGTGGGCCCAACTGGAAAACCGGGATCTCACTGAGTGGTTACTTGATTTATCAGTTGATCCTCGTGTGGCTGTACTCAGGGTACCGGCAGAAAAAGGACACGCCTAATAAGGGGTGGATCTTTGTCACCGCGGTGGTCTTGGCGATCGTTCCTTTGGTTATCGTCAAACTCACGCCGCTGTTTACGCCTGGTCGCCAATCGATTATCGGCTTTATGGGTATTTCCTACATTACCTTTAAAGTCGTGCAGACCATCATGGAAACCCGTGATGGGATGATTAAAGAATTCCACCCGGTGTTGTTTGGCCAGTTCCTATTGTTCTTCCCGACCATTTCTTCAGGACCAATTGACCGTTACCGGCGGTTTGAAGCTGATTATGCCAAGGTGCCGGAGCAGAGTGCCTACCTGGATATGATTCAAAAGGGTGTCCGCTACGTTTTCCAAGGCTTTGTCTACAAATTCGTCCTGGCCTACTACTTTGGTTCGGTACTGATGCCCCAGATTCAAATGCGGGCGTTGATGGCTCACGGCTTTTCCTGGAACATCGTCGCTTACATGTATGCTTACAGTATGGATTTATTCTTTGATTTCGCTGGTTACAGTTTGTTCGCTGTCGGCATCAGTTATCTGATGGGTATCAAGACGCCGATGAACTTCAATCAGCCGTTTAAATCCAAGAACATCAAGGACTTCTGGAACCGTTGGCACATGACTCTGTCATTTTGGTTCCGTGATTACATTTTCATGCGGTTAGTCTTCTTCTGCATGAAGCATCACATCTTCAAGAGTCGAACCACCACAGCCAACGTGTGCTACGTGATTAACATGCTCATCATGGGATTCTGGCACGGCGAGACCTGGTACTACATCACTTATGGTCTCTACCATGGGTTTGCGATGGTCATCAACGACACCTGGCTGCGGTTCAAGAAGAAGCATCAAGACCACATTCCGCATAACAAATTTACAGAAGCCTTTGCGATTTTTCTGACATTTAACGTTGTTTGTTTCAGTTTCCTGATTTTCTCAGGATTCTTGAACACATTGTTCTTTGCACCGAAACCATTTTAATTAAGAGGAGTTGTTCATAATGGATGATAAACAAACGGTACTTGATATTTTAAAAGATTTAACTGGTGAAGATTTTTCTGACAATTTGGATGAAGATTTATACTCAAGTGCGTTGCTGGATTCAATGGGGACGGTGCAGTTACTGCTGGATCTCCAAGATAAATTGGGCGTTCAAGCCCCCGTTTCAGAATTCGATCGAAACGAGTGGAACACCCCTGCTAAAATTATTGCGAAAGTTGAAGCAGCCAAATGAGTGTTAAAAAGCGGCTCTTCATGATATTTGGGCCGATTTTTGCTGCA
The DNA here is from genome assembly GCF_018314255.1 of Lentilactobacillus buchneri. NCBI lineage: Bacteria > Bacillati > Bacillota > Bacilli > Lactobacillales > Lactobacillaceae > Lentilactobacillus > Lentilactobacillus buchneri. The sequence continues at coordinate 1,175,730 of NZ_CP073066.1, read as the reverse complement.
GCACTGTTGATGCTGGCCGTGTTTTTATCGCCGCTGTGGTCGGGGTTCAGCTATGTGAATCCCACAGTCGTCGACAACGCCGCCGCATCGCTTTCGCCGCAGGTTTTAAAAGGCCAGCTGATTAAACGTAACGCACTTGAACATGGTTATGTCCCATTCTTTGGTTCATCAGAGTGGTCGCGGTTTGACCCGTTTCATCCTTCTGTTCTGGCGGCCAAGTACAAACGAAGTTATCGGCCGTTCTTGCTTGGTGCCCGGGGCAGTCAGTCACTGACGCATTTCTTTGTCATGCAGTCGGTCAATCCCCAGTTAAAAAATAAAAAGGCCGTCGTTTTCGTATCCCCCCAGTGGTTCACGCCCAAGGGAGAAGACCCCAATGCCTTTTCGTTCTATTATTCAACTTTGCAAACGACCAATTGGATTAAGCAGCAGAACGGATCCAAAATGGATCGTTATGCCGCTTATCGGCTCTTGCAGATGCCTTCCGGTAATTCCGACAAGGTGATTGCCGGCGCGTTGGCACGGATCGCTGCCGGTCTAAAGCCGACAACTTCTCAAATGTTGTATGTCAATTTGCGCAACCGCATTTTGCTGAATGAAGATCAAATCTTCTCGCGATATCGGATCCCGCTGAACAACGAGGAAACCATCGATAAGAACGAGGAGCTGCTTCCAGCTCAATACAACTATCAAAAGTTGGATCAGCTGGCTGGCAAAATTGGTGCCGAAAAGACGTCTTCAAATGATTTCCAAATTTCCAACAGCTTTTGGAATCGCCGATTGAAGACCCACGTGAAGAAACTCAAGGGGTTCCAGTCCAATATGAGCTTCTTAAAGTCGCCTGAATATAGTGATTTCCAATTGATGCTCAACCAATTTGCCAACGACCATACCAAGGTGTTATTCATCATTCCGCCGATTAACGCAAAATGGCAGAAGTACACCGGTTTGTCGGCAAAAATGCTGGATCAGTTCAGCAATAAAATTACTTATCAGCTGCGGTCACAAGGATTTACCCACATTGACAATCTCAGCCATGACGGCAACGTTCCTTACTTTATGACCGACACAATCCACCCTGGCTGGCGGGGCTGGCTGAAAATGGATCAGGCAATTCGGCCGTTTTTGACGAAGAAGGTCAAGACACCGCATTACCGAATTGACAACTACTATTACTCTAAAGATTGGCAAAATGAAAGTGGAAGTGACAACGATTTTGATGAATAAGTTTAAAAGCAGGACCGTCATGTTATTCTTGGCGGGCCTGTTGTCTGTTGGGGGCTTGATGGCCGGAAACAAGGCCTTTGCTGCCTATAATGCGGTGATGGCAACCAGCAATAAGCATTACGATGCCCAAATTGTGAATCAAACGACCGTCAAACGCGGCTATAATTTATACACCGACGGTCCTTACAATACCAACGCCACGACCAAGACGGCCGATGGCAATGGTTATAAATATAACAATGCCTATGTCCGGGTCCTGCAGATCAAGACCACCAAGACTGGTACTTACGTGTTATTGAGGTACTACAACCAGAAGCTGGGCTGGATGAATATTCACGGGATCAAGTCTGTGAGTTTCAATACGATTGCCAGTAACATGATGAAGCAATATAACGTGGTTGGAACAGCCGTTTTGGCTTCTGCCGGCAGCAACAATACCGCCGTTGTCAGCAATGGCTATGCCAATGCGTTGAGAAACGTGGTTAACACCAGCAACGGAACGGTTGTCTATCCGCTGGCTTCGCTGCAAAAGGCGATGACTGGCGCCATTATCCAACAGTTGATCAGTGCCGGCCAGTTGACGCCGACAACACCGTTAAGCAAGTACTACCCGACCGTGCCATATAGCAGTCAAATTACAATTGCTGAAATGCTGTCGATGACGTCTGGCATTGATAACACTGATGTGACGCCAAGCAGCCAATTGACGGAAAATCAGGCGTACGCCAGCATGATTCAGCGCCTGAAGTCGACCGGTCAGAATACTTATAATTACAGTGATGCCAATTTCGTGCTGTTGGCCGGTATTATTTCCAAGGTGACCGGCAAAAGCTATGCCCAAAATCTACAGAGCCGGATTTTTAACGCGGTTGGGATGAAGAATACCATCATCGTGGGCAGTAAGCAGCCCAGCACCAAGTCAACGGTGGCGGTCGGCTACACCAATCAAGGTAAATACAATTACCAGGATGCCGACGCGGTTTCTTATGCCCGACTCTCGGCAATTCCCGGTGCCGGCAACCTGTTAAGCACCCCGAGTGATTTTTATAAATTCGTTCAGGGCCTGCAAAACGGGCAGATCTTGTCAGCCAGTCAGTTCCAGCAATTGACCAGCTATGGCAACTACTATTCCGGCGGCCTGTACGTCAATAAGGATGGCCTGAAATACAATAATGGCTCCTTTGGCGTCTCAAGTTTCCATACCAGTTACTACGCCCGAGATGACAACTACCACATGGCACTGGTCTTTATGAACCAGTATCCGCTGGTGGGGGGCATTAGTGCGAAGGCCTTTACGCAGAAGATGTATGATGTGGCGACTTATTATTGACCTTAATGAGATAGAGAGTAAACAAGCGCCAGGCAGAATTAAATTTTGCCTGGCGCTTGTTATTACGTAAAGTATTTAAAGTTACTAATCATTATTTTTGACCATAAACCTGAAACTCATCAATTCCTGCGGCCGCATTGGCAGGTGTGTTCGTGCCATACGTATTGAATTGTGAAACAGTTACTTTGACATACCTTGCTTTGCCACTTAATTTGTCGCTTGTGAAACCAACATTTTGATTATTAGAGCCATCTGCAGCTAATTTCCAGGTTTTGTTGTCGTTACTTGTATAAACCTTGTATGCCGGGTAGTAGCTGGTGTTACCACCGTTGTTGAATGAGATATCAACTCGTGAAAGGTTGTAAGCTCTTTGAAGATCCACAGTGTAACTGAACGGCATTTTGACAGTTTGTCCGTTGCCTGTTAACGGTTTAAAATAACCGCTGTCCTGTGTATATTTGCCATCGTTGGCATTGTTGAGTGCCAAACTGGAATCAGAACTTTGAGTTGCATCTGTGCTTGCAGGCTTGCCTTGAGACAATAACAGGTCTTGATTGTTGGTGATTTTGTTCGTTGAAGTATTTAATTTCCAATTTGGATTGTACTGTAGATTCATGGAAGGGTTGCCGGAATTTTGATTGCTGATGGAAAGTGGCAGCCAAACGTAAGTGGAAGAACCAAGGGCATTGGCGTCCCATCGGTCACCTAGATAAAGATATTCAGGTGTTTTTTTGTTACCAACTTGCATAATGTTTGTTGATTGACTATAAAATGCCGTGTTATTTCCAAGTAATTGTGGGGATGAGCTGCTTGGCTTGGTCCAACTATTCGGATCAGCAATGTTGGTCGTATACGAATAGGATGCCTGGTTTGGATACCAACCGGTTTGGCTGGAGGTAATTAAGAAGTAGTACTTGCCAGAATGAATCATCGCTGGGGCTTCCCGATAATTATCAAACAGTGTGTATGGCTTCATCGAGTTGGTATCAACGTCAGTAAAGTCATCATTCAATTTGAAAATCATCATGTTTTTCCCACCAGAGGTAATGAGATAAGCATCATTGCCGTCTTGATAGAGCGTGAAATCACGGGATGAATAACCCCAAATGCTTGGATTATTGTTCATCTCATCTGGAGTGGCACCATTGATAATCGAACCGTTGCTATCTTCAACTTGACGGGTTCCATCAGCCAGCGTTCGGATTCGCCAGTTTCGATGAGTTGCATCAGATCCCGGTCGCCAATGGCCCTCAAAAGTATATTTGCCCGTTGCAGAGTTACTAGTTGCAACACAGATTTGGCTGCTTGAATAGTTGCTTTGGTCCTCCCAGTGGCCCCAGATAACATATTTGTGTGTTTTCTTGTTGTAAAGTAGCTTTGGCCGCTCGATCTTGTTGCCTAACAAACTTGTGTTGGTCAGCGATGGTGCAATAACCGTTTCTCGGTATGTCCAGTTTAATAAGTCGTGGGATGAGTATAAGTTGATGCCGTTGAAACTAGACTTGTTGTGGTTTTTATCTTCCCCGACCCAATAATAAATGGGGTTGCCATGCTTGTCAGTCTGTTTAAGAAAGCCACCTCCGTGGGCCTGAATTGGTGCTCCTTGAGTATCTCGCCAAGTTTTTCCAACGGGAACCGCCGAATAGTGAGTCTTGGTCTTTTTGACTAAATTCTGATTCTCCATTGAAGAGGACAATAATAAATCGACCGTGTCCAGCTGTGTTTGAGTTGCGGAATCGCTGTTCACAAGTGATTTTGCCATTTTGAGTGATCGATTGACCCGATTCTGACTCAGTTGAGCGTATGACTTAATCCTTGGCTGAAGTTTTTCGGCTCGTCTAATATCTTGTTCTAGATTTTGCTTGCTGGTAGTCGTAGTTGACTGGCTATCACTACTTTGTTCTTGAGCAAATGCAACCTTGAAATGACTAATATTTCCGGTTAAACCCATTGCCAAACCAAAGCTAACACTCAGTAATGCACTAAAGAGGATTTTGGATTTCATGAGATGAGCTCCTTTTCTTTTACCAATAATAAGTAAAATATAAATATATTACTAAAAATTATTTTAGCCCAGCACATGCTCTGTTGCAAGCGTTTTCAAAAATAAGGATCAATAATTGACTGTCCTTGCAACTTTCATTGTTATCCAAAAATATAAAGTTCAACATTCGATTTTGATATTCAAAGAGGTGCTCACAATGCCAAACCTTCCTTAGCATTGCGAGCACCTACTTAGTTAAATTAATGTGTATTTATGAGGTAATGACTTTATCTTAATTAAGGATAATTGGCAAATTACCACTCAATTTCCTCAACTGGTTCCGGCGAATCATTCAACTCATCATTCTTAACCTGACCGTCACCAATTTCGATGATGTGGTCAGCCATTGGTTTAATCATGCCATTGTGGGTAACGATGATCACGTTCTTGTCCGTTTTGTGGCTGAAATCTTGGAGTAACTTGAGGATGCTTTTACCGGTTTTATAATCCAGTGCCCCAGTTGGCTCGTCACAGAGGAGCAGCTCGGGGTTCTTGGCGATCGCCCGGGCAATGGCGACTCGCTGCTGCTCGCCGCCGGATAGTTGGGCTGGGAAATTGTTGGTTCGTTTGGCCAGGCCAACGTCTTTCATGACCTCGGGTACGTCCAGTGAGTCTGGTGAAATTTGGGATGCCAACTCGACGTTTTCCAAAGCGGTGAGGTTGGGGATCAGATTGTAGAACTGGAAGACAAATCCGACTGACAGCCGTCGATAGGTCGTTAGCTGTTTTGGCGAATAGGTCGCGATATTGCGATCGTTGACGATTATGTCTCCTTTAGTGGGCGTATCCATTCCGCCTAAAATGTTGAGCAGCGTGGATTCCCCCGCTCCCGAGGCGCCGACAATAATTGTGAGTTCGCCCTTTTTAATTTCAAAATTAATGTCGTCGTTGGCGCGGACTTCCTGCTCGCCGCTGCCGTAAATTTTGGATACGTGTTTGACGTCGATATATGCCATGACTGCCTCCCGAATTGTTTCTTTATCGATTATGATACTTGTGGTTTGCAGGGAAAGCAACCGTCATTGAGATAGAAAAAATCCTCTCGTGAAAGAACATTGCGAGAGGATTTTGCTTACTTCTTCAATTTATCAATGACTTCCTTAAGTGATTCCTCAAAAGTCGGTAGCGGATGTCCCAAAGCTTCAGGGAGGTCGTTGGAGGTTTCTTCCAGGTCACCATTTCGAATCAAGCGCTGCATGCCAACGATTGAAGCGGCAGCTGCCGGACTGTATCCTGTGGCCACAAGGCGCTTACGGTATTCGTCATCGGAAACCGACATCACTTCAAAGTCGTTATCGGTGACTAACTGTAAGGCGCGGGCCAAATCGGCATAGTCGTGTTGCGGTCCGGAAAATTCATACACTGTTTTCGGCTCATCGGTCATTAAAACTTTGGCAGCTGCTTCGGCGTACTCCCGTTCCAGTGCCCAGCCAACCCGGCCGTTTCCGGCAGAATAGACGAAGGGTCGGTTGTTAATGGCTGCGGGAATCTGCAGGCGCTCATTTTCCAGATACCAGTTGTTTCGTAAGAATGAGTAACCAATTCCCGATTGACGGATAGCCTGTTCAGTATTCTTGTGGTCAACGGCAAGTGGTGATTTGGCAGTGTCTGCGTGTGGGAAGCTGGTGTAGGCGATGAACCGGACACCGGCTTTTTTAGCGGCGTTAATCACGTTTTGGTGTTGTTGGATACGGCTGACTGCCTGACCCGGAATTGAGGAAATTAACAGCAGCTTATCGACACCGGCCAGTGACTTTTCCAGCACCTCCTGCGAATCATAGGACCCTGGTCGAGCTTCAATACCCGGCAACAGTTTCTCAGCCTTCTCAGTGTTCCGTGCCAGTGCGATGATGTCTCGGTTATCAACGTTTTCAGCTAACACTTTAATGACAGTTTGACCAAATTTTCCCGTGGCCCCGGTAACGGCGTATTTCATATTGGCGATCCCCTTTCAAATCATAATCTGAACGACTAAATTATCCTGTTTAATTGATGTTACCAAGGATTGGAGGGGCTTACAAGAATTTGAACTTGGAGAAATTTTCAATAAAATTCGATTATTCATGAAAATTTTCATGATGTTCGATATACTGAAATGAGGTTTTTAACTGGAGGACATGATGAAAAATAATGGCTGGTATCGATTAGGGCAGGTTAGTGCGGTATTCTGCGGTGGCGCGCTGGGCGGCATTGCCCGATATGAAATTGGAAACTGGATCCATAGTGCCAATGGGTTGTTTGGAACCAGCGTCGTAAATTTGGTGGGGTGCTTTTTACTGACGTTTACAATCTATGGCCTAGATTTGCGGTTTGATTTACCGGAGTGGCAGATTCTTGGGCTTGGTACTGGATTCGTTGGAGCTTTCACCACTTTTTCAACTTTTACTGTCCAATTTGTGCAGGGGATTTCCAGCAATCCCTTGGGCTCACTGATCTTCTTACTGGTCAATCTCATGGGTGGCATGCTCTGTGTCCTCCTTGGCTACTTAGCGGCTACTGCAGTTGGGAGGCGTCAGCGATGACAACGATGATCTGGGTAGGATTCGGCACCGGATTGGGAGCTGCTTGCCGTTATGGGATAACCGTTCTGGGCAAATTGGTATCACCGACGATTCCCTACGCGACAATTTTAATTAATGTGATTGGCTCGTTTCTGGCCGGATATTTGACTGGGAGTCAGCTACCGGGAACTGGGGCGCTATTTTTGCTGACTGGGGTTTGCGGTGGCTTCACCACTTTTTCAACGTTTTCCGTCGATACGTTTGTCTTGGTTCGCAATCGTCAGTATTTGGTTGCCGGTTGGTATTGGCTTGGGACGGTTGCCTTAGGTGTTTTGGCCGTGGTTTGCGGTTTGTGGTTGGGTCGATAAGTTAAATTATTGCTTGTAACTATACAAAATGCGATTTTTGTTTAGTGCACCATTTGTTGAGATGTTGCATAATATGTTTTGTAAGGAATGACATGACCCGTTGGTCAAGTGGTTAAGACATTGCCCTTTCACGGCAGTATCATGGGTTCGAATCCCGTACGGGTCATTTTTCAACATTGGGTTATAGCCAAGTGGTAAGGCAACGGGTTTTGATCCCGTCATGCGTTGGTTCGAATCCAGCTAACCCAATTTCATAATATAACTTCTCTCTCAAGTAGCCGACTGTCATTATCAACTATTGACAGTCGGCTATTTACTGATTGTAAAGAGGCCTTATTTTGTCACACATAGAATTAAAAAACGCTAATATAATTAGAATTTTTAATGATTTAGTAAAATAAACAAAGTTTTTCTATGCTCGATTAATCACTAATAGACAAAGTTATGGATGTGTCGTATGCCAGTATAACGGACATTTTATGATGAAACATACGGTTCACTAGAAAGTTATAGAAATATGGGAAAAATGAGCAAATTCGCTGAAATGAAAACTCTTAATTAGAATGTCGTAAACCGCTTTAAAATCTTTATTGAAGTGTTATGATGATGTTGCTGAGTAATCATATTATTAGCGTTAAGAATTGAAAAGAGGGATTTAGATGGACTCAATAGCCAAGCATGAATTAAGCACATCCTTAGAAGAACTTGTAACTAAGACATCTTTCGATGATGTATCTGTAAAATTAATTGTTTCAAATACTTCTTTTAATAGACAAACTTTCTATTATCATTTTCAAGATAAATTTGACTGCCTTCAGTACACACTGTCTGAGTTTGCTGACAAAATTGCGTCAGATATGGATTACTCAAATTGGCAAGAATGCTACTTGAGGATATTCAGATATATTGATTATCATAAAGAGTTTATGCAGCATATCGTGGATTCTCAAGCATACTCACTTTTTACGGACTTCGTTCTTCAATCAATTGATTTGATGCTCCATGGGGTTCTGAAATCTCTCCAAAAGGATGTTTCACGTAATCGAATGCAAGAACAACCTTGGAAGCTTTTTGAGTATGGACTACAGGGTATCATTATCAACTGGTTTACAGATGGGTTGAGAGAGAATCCAGAATTGTTAGTCAACGATTTATTGAATATTGATATGCCTCATCTTAAGATGCTTCTTGGAGTTGATACAGATCGTATTGATCAAACTGGACACTTTGTCCATTCCACGTCTACCATATAGGCAATTGCAATTATATTTTTTTAATTATGATCACGTTTCCCAAAAAGCCAAGCGATATGAAACTTTATCGCTTGGCTTTTTAGTCGCAGAATTTTACATCCTATACATATGGGGTCAGGTGTATAGAAGATATACAAACGGTAGCTTTTGTATATTTGCAACATAATATTTCTGATTTATGCTCAATACGTAACTAAGAGAGATGGCTTAGTTAATAAATAAAAACGTGGTCTGTTAGCATTTGAAAGCGGTACCACGTTTGAAGGAGATGTATTTGGTTTGGAAAGAGACGACGTTGAATCTCATGCTGAAAGCATTAAAAACGCCAACCAGATCACCGGGTTTCAGTTGTTCTCAATGACAACTTCCATGGTGATGACAGTTTATGGCTTTGCGGCATTTGCTAAGCAAGGCCCCACAGCATTGTTCTTTCTCTTCTTGGCTGGGATCTTATGGTTTATTCCAGTTACGAAGGCAGCTGGAGAAATGGCTTCCATTGACGGCTGGAGCCGAGGTGGAATATTTACCTGGGCAAGAAATATGTTGGGTGAAAAAACTGGATGGGCGGCATTGTTCTATCAATGGGTTCACATTACCGTTGGAATGAACACGATGATGTACTTTATTATTGGATGCCTTTCAATAAGTGTCGGATTACCAATCATGAATGATAATCCATTCGTAAAGTTTGGATTAATGATGGTTATCTTATGGGGATTGATTTTGGTCCAACAAAGAGGAACGAAATTAACTGGTAAGATCGCGCAATGGTGTTTCACATTAGGTGTTATTATTCCGGTATTTTTCTTACTTGCAATCTTCATTATCTACCTTGCACAAGGCAACCCAATGCTGATCAATATCAATTTCCATAGTATTCTTCCAAGCAGTTGGAGTGGGGATGTACTTGTTGGGTTTGTTCCATTTATGTTAGCATTTGCCGGTGCTGAAGGATCCGCTCCGCATGTTAAGGATTTGGATCATCCACGTGTCTATCCTAAGGTTATGTTGGCTTTAGCCATCGCGGCTATCGTTTCAGATATTGTCGGAAGTATGGCTATCGCTGGAACAATTCCTAATAAGGATATTCAATTAAGTACTGGAATTGTATACGCATATGGCGCACTGGTACAAAAGTTTGGAATTAGTGTTGTTATCGTAGAAAAGCTTAGTGGATTCTTGCTTGCTGTCGGCGTTCTTGGTGAAATTAGTAGTTGGGTCGTGGGCCCGAATGCCGGAATGTTTGAAGCAGCTAAGTCAGGATTCTTACCACCACGATTTTCTAAAGCAAATAAATATGGTGTTGAAACAAATGTCATGATTTTACAAGGAATTATCGTATCAATCATGGGTGCATTATTAACATTTGGAGCAGGTGGAAGTAAAGCTAACCTTTCCTTCCAAACCGCAATGAGCTTGACCGTTGCACTTTATACACTAATGTACATGTTGCTATTCATTAGTTACTTGGTACTTCAAATTAAGCACAGCGATTTGAACCGACCTTACGTTGCATCCAAGAGTAAGGTTATGAGATTAGTATATGGTGGATTAGGATTCATACTTTCTGCGTTTGGATTCTTTGTAACATTCTTCCCGCCAAAGGATATGATCGCATCTTCGCAAAGAACATATCTTACATTGCTATTAACTGGATTTGCTGTTGTATTCTTCATTCCGTTTATTTTGTATCGTTACCACAAACGTTGGGCAAACGAGTTGGGACTTCCTGCAGAAGAAACAGAAAAACCAACTGTTGTTATTACCCCACAGGCGCATGGAGAAACTGCTAAAAAGTAGGTACTTGTGAACGGCTCAAAATTTTTAAAAAATAAGGAGGAAGCTACCTTACCCAATAAGTAATCTAGCTATAACACGATGAGTGAAAAAAATGATGAACAGATGATTGATGAAATTGGTCTTGAACAGAACTTCTTAGGAAGTGTTGAAGCTGGTAAATCATTGCCAACTGAAGAGTTGCCAGAGCATCCAATGCCAGCTAGCATTGCTGCCCAACTTGTCCAGCATTATCGGCTGAATGAAGCTAAAGCTAATCAAAACCTGGCAACGTTCTGTACAACACAGATGGAGCCAGAAGCCGATAAGCTTATGACAGATGCTCTTAATACGAATGCAATTGATAAGTCTGAATATCCTAAGACAGCTGCAATGGAAAATTACTGTGTAAGCATGTTGGCTCACTTATGGGGGATCCCTAAGGGCAAGAAGATGTACAAAGATTTCATTGGAACATCGACTGTGGGATCTTCAGAAGGTTGCATGCTTGGGGGACTGTCACTGCTGTTGAGCTGGAAACATCGTGCGGAAAAGGCCGGCTTTGATACGAAAGATCTTCATCATCATCTTCCAAATCTAGTTATTATGTCAGGTTATCAAGTTGTTTGGGAAAAATTCTGCACTTACTGGAATGTCGAACTTCGACAGGTTCCAATTGATCAGAACCATATGTCTATGGACATGGATCATGTTATGGATTACGTTGACGAAAATACTATTGGTATTGTTGGAATTCAGGGAATCACTTATACGGGTGCGGTTGATGACATTCAAAAATTGGATCGATTAGTGTCTGAATACAACAAGACCGCTGTGCTTCCTATCCGAATTCACGTTGATAGTGCGTTTGGTGGACTGTTTGCACCATTTGTAGATGGATTCAAGCCTTGGGATTTCCGCTTGAAGAACGTTGTATCTATCAATGTATCCGGTCATAAATACGGAATGGTTTATCCTGGTATTGGTTGGATCGTTTGGAGAAACAATTCTGAGGATCTACTGCCAAAAGAAATGAGATTCTCTGTACCATATCTTGGTTCAAGTGTTGATTCAATTGCTATTAACTTTTCTCATAGTGGTGCCCACATTGTTGGCCAATACTATAACTTTGTTCGATTTGGTTACAAGGGCTATGAAGCGATTATGAACAATGTTCGTAAGGTTTCATTGCGGATTACAGAAGAATTAAAGAAATTTGGTATTTTTGAAATCCTGAACGACGGAAGTCAGTTGCCGATTAACTGCTGGAAGCTTGCTGATGATGCAAAAGTGGATTGGACATTGTATGACTTGGAAGGTGAACTTGCAAAGTATGGATGGCAAGTTCCTGCATATCCACTTCCAAAGAATCGTGAAGATACAACTATTAGTCGGATTGTTGTAAGACCATCAATGACTATGACAATTTTGGATGACTTCATGGAGGATCTAAAGATGGCCATTCATAATTTGAACAAGGAACATGGAAACAACGAATTGGAATACAATATTCCTTCAGCAGCAGACGCAACAACGGTCAGCAATAAATAAAGTAAATAATCAGATGGGAGAAGTGTCAGAAAATGGACGATAAGAAGGTTAGAGTAAGGTATGCACCAAGTCCAACAGGATTCCTGCATATAGGTAATGCACAATCAGCATTGTTTAACTATTTGTTTGCAAAACATTTTGGAGGAACGATGGTATTAAGAATTGAGGATACCGATACAAAGAGAAATGTTCCTCATGGTGAAGACAGTCAGATAGAAAACTTACACTGGCTTGGAATTGACTGGGATGAAGGACCTGATAAGCCTAATCCTAAGTACGCACCTTACCACCAAACCCAAAGAGTGTCATTGTATCACAAGTATATCCAACAATTGCTCGACAAGGGGTTTGCCTACAAAGATTACACTACTGAAGACGAACTCAAGGTTATGCGTGACGAACAACGAAAAAACGGTGAAGCCCCTCATTATGACGGGCGCTGGTATGGAAGAAGCGAAGAAGATCAAAAGGCAGCTGAAAAGCAGGGATTAAAGCCTGATGTGCGTCTTCATTTGCCAAGTAATCATATCTATGCTTGGGATGACATTGTAAAAGGTAACGTTCAATTTAATTCTGACAATATGGGTGGGGATTTCATTATTGAAAAGAGTAATGGAATGCCAACATATAACTTCGCGGTTGTTATTGATGATTATTTGATGGATATTACACACGTGCTTCGTGGCGATGATCATATTGCGAACACTCCAAAGCAAATTGCAGTGTATGAGGCGCTTGGTATTACTCCACCTAGATTTGGCCATATCACTCTAATTTACAATCCAAAAACTGGCAAAAAGTTAAGTAAACGTGACAAAGAAACGTTACAGTTTATTAGTCAGTATAAGAATCAAGGTTACTTGAGTGAAGCGATTTTTAACTTTATCGCATTCCTTGGATGGTCTCCAGTTGGTGAAAAAGAACTTTATTCCAAGGACGAATTAATTAAGGCTTATGATCCCGACCGGATGTCTAAATCTCCTGCATTCTTTGATCAACACAAATTAGACTGGATGAACTCTCAATACATCAAAAATGCTGATGTTGCAGATTTAACGGATCGGATAATGGATCTGATTAAAGAAGGCGAATCAGAGATTGCTAAGAAGCTCCAGGATGTTAATTTGCCAAACTTGCGTGAATTCATCAAGCATGTAACTAAGGTTTATCAACGTGAGGTTTATAAACTTACCGACATTATGGAAAAAGTATACTTCTTTGCAAATGTGGATAGTGAGACATTTGATTACTCACAATTTGATGATTTCTCGCCGGTGGTTGTTCGACTAATTTTGATGCAATTTAGGAGAGAATTGTTAGATGCCAGTGAAAAGGGTGATATCGACTTTGACACGATTATCCGATCGGTGGGAAATGCAACTGGAATTAAAGGGAGAGAACTGTATTTCCCATTAAACGTAACCTTTACAGGGAATACTAATGCTCCACAGGTTGGTAGCATTTTAAAACTGTATTCGATCAGTACAATTATTAATTTGGTTGATAAGGCGCTTACAGGAACTGAAGTAAAGAGTTAACAACTAAGTTCTACTGTGCGGATTGGGAAATTATCTCCATCGATCAATTATATTATTGGTCCGGATGATGGGCATCAGAAAAGGGCTGGACAAATTGATTTGTCCAGCCCTTTTCATTGTATAAGCGTTAATGATTGATAATTTTGTATGCTGCAGATGGATTGACAAGTGCCCAAGTGTATGGGAAGTAATTCATCCAAATATCGTCAGTAAATGCAGGTTCGAATGATTCAATCTGTGGTGAATCGATTCGAACTGGTCTGAGAATATCAGCAATTAATTCCAAACCAACCGTAGAAAATGCGGTGACTTGTATCTCTCTATTTTCGTCCAAGGAGTTGTTGACAGATTGTCCATTCAGCATGGTAAAAACATCATTTTCAATTTCGTTTAATGCCATTCTTTGTTGCATGAGATAAATATCCCATTCCCTGGAATTCGGAATGTACATTGAAAAATAATAATCTAGGAGAAAGTTTACGTATGTTCCAGCAAAATCCTTTGCAGGGGTGTACCCACCGTTTTCTGGACGACTATAAACTGATGCACCACTAAATAGATCTCGTATTGCTTGGAAAGGATTAGGGGCGCTCGAATACATTGATAGAAAGCCCATTTGGCGTTTATAAAGATTAACTGCGTCCGATGGTGTTAATGATCGTACTACCGAGACGTCCAACGAATAATCAACCTTATCAATGAATCGGATTTTACGTTGGGTTCCCAAACCTCGATCACGAAGACGGTTAACGTTTTTCGCGAATTCAGCAAAACAATCTTTTCGGCTTTTAAGTGTAGGTAAACTATTGTTATTCTTTTGCCAAGTTACGAATTGATTTCCCATATCTTGGTTCTTGGGGGAAAAGTTAGTTACTGGATCGATGCCCAGCTGTTCGAGCATTTTTCTCCCATCTAGACCAAGAATATGGCCATTACTACGATTTCTGTTTCTGAAAAATAAGCTGGTACAAAAATCCATGTTTAAATCAAAACTATTAAACATTAGCTTTTCCCTCCTTCTTTAGATTATGGTAGAACGACTAAGTCATAAACTTTTATGTCATTATAATTGTATCAAATACAAATAAAAATTCATAATTTGTTGTCTATCATTAATAACTATTATCTCCTTTTATTTAGAAAAAGCAACCTTTCTTATCTATATATTAGTCAGATAATCATTGTAAATGGATGTAAGCGCTGATAATAAAGCGTTTATGCATGTTAGAAAACATTACATTGAATCTTTTACGTTGTGGAATAAAATTCTAGAAAGTGTGACCATTATGAATTTGGAACAAGTAAAAACTGATTTAAAAAACGTCTTAATTGATTATTTTGAAAATGTTCAGTTTCCGCGGAACGGAATTTTCGTCGTTGGATGCAGCACAAGTGAAATTGTTGGCGATTGGAAAGGTACAAATTCTAGACTAGATATTGGCCGAGCTGTCATCGATACTGTGTATCCATTTCTGAGGATGCGACATATTCACTTGGCAGTCCAAGGGTGTGAACATATCAATAGAGCATTATTAGTCGAAGAAAGTGTTGCTGAGCGAAATAATCTTGAAATAGTCTCGGTTGTTCCTGCCATTCATGCAGGAGGTGGTACCCAGGTAGCAGCATATGAAAGATTTGAACGCCCGGTAGAAGTTGAACACATTTCTGCTTTCGGTGGAATAGATATTGGTGGCACAGATATTGGCATGCATGTGAAGTTTGTTCAAATCCCTGTTAGAACAGCCCATCGTCAAGTCGGTCACGCTGGGGTCGTAACTCTATCCTCAAGACCAAAACTTGTTGGAGGTCAAAGGGCACAATATAGTTTTACAGATAACAATTTGGTAGATTGTAAAATTAATCCGAACGCTGTTCGGACAAAAAAGATCAGCTTCCTTTAAAATGGTGTTTACCACAAACCCATCTTTTAGGAGCTGATCTTTTGTCTAGTATAACCTATTCCGAACGAATTAAAATCGAAACCTTTTGTGAACTAGGGCTGTCCAATATCCAAATGGGCGTTCGGCTGAACCGATCACCGTCAACAATTTCTTATGAATTATCTCGATGTCAACCTTATCAGGCTGAATTAGCACAAACAGATGCCGAATACAAGCGATCACGATGTGGTCGGAAAACTAAGCTGAGCGATGAGTTAAAGCAAAAAATTCTCAACCATTTACGTCTAAGCTGGTCACCAGGAATGATTGCTCACGAATTTAAACTAGCTACTAAATCTATTTATAATTGGCTAAGTCAGGGGAGAATTGGTTTCTCCTTGAATGATCTACCTGAACATGGCGTACGCCAACGGCGTAACGTTGACCAACGATCCAAATATAATCAATCTTTGGGGCGATCAATTGAACAGCGTCCCATGATCATTAATCAACGTAATCGCATCGGCGATTTTGAACTAGATACAGTCGTTGGTCCTCGTGGGCATAGTAAGGCAGTTTTATTAACTTTAATCGATCGAAAATCACGGTTCCTTTGGGCATACCGGTTAAAAGATCGGACGACAGCGACTGTTAATGAAGCACTAACTAAGTTCCTAACCACTTTTAATGGTCCGGTGCACAGCTTTACTGTGGACCGTGGCACTGAGTTTAGTGGGCTAGTATCACTTGAATCACAATATGGTATTAAGACCTATTACTGCCATGCTTATACTCCAGCTGAACGTGGTAGTAATGAACGCTTTAATCGGAATTTACGTTATTTTTATCCTAAAGGGACTCGTTTTGAGCACATTAGTGCTCAAGATTTAACGACGACGTTACTCCAAATTAACCAGCGACCGCTTAAAATACTCGACTGGCAAACACCGTATCAGGTTATGCTGACAAATTTGTCCAAAAATTCGGATTAAATTTGCAATCTACCATTTACGTGAATTTGTCCTGAAGAGATAAGTAGATGAAATTAGATCATGTTCCATCTCGCCTGCTTGTACCCTTGAGAGCTAAATTGTGTCTTCTTGTCTTAATTAATGCGGCTGTCAGTACATCATTTGTCTTAACTGTCCCTGATACTTCAATTAATGTAACTTTTTGTGATTTTGGAATCTTTCTGGGAGCTTTCATATATGGCTCATGGGGAGGAGGGGTTGTTGGTGGAATCAGCGGGCTTTTGATTGTGTTTTTTCATGGGAATCTGAGTTTTATGATTCCTTCCATGATTATTCATAGTGTTGAGGGAATATTCGTTGGTAAAATTGCCTCAAACTCAAATGATGAAGGTGGAACCCTTTATATTGCTGTGGTAACGGGGGTCATTATAATGGTATTAGGATATTTTGTTGCCGACAGTTTATTGTTAACACATACTGTAGCCTATAGAAATATTACGGACAATGTTACCGGAGGGATAATCAATGCAATAGGTTTGTTGTTAATTTCTCCATTGATTCAAGCATATCGCCAGACTAATTATTAATAGTGGCTTGCATGTATTGAATCTTGAAGTGATATCTGCTGAATACAGCATAGAATTGAAAAGGACACTGTTCTCTGTTCAGATGAGGATTAGTGTTCTTGTCATTTATAATTAAGTAAATAAGAAACACAATTCAACCTAATTTTAATTAACCACAAATCGGGAACTTTTTTAATACTCAGTAAAATTTAATTTGAAAAATTTGTGCAAACATGCTGTGTTGTCAAACGCTTTCATATTCGTTACACTATTATTTGTTGAGCTATATTCGATTAATCCAATAATTTTCGTGGTGGGGGATTATTGATTAATAATCATATTACTAGGCAGGACCAGTGAAAAATCTGATCTATTTTGTGTTGTACTTCTCAGAAGGGGGGAAATTATGGACGCACAAGTCGAAAAACCAAAGAAGCATTTCAAGCTGAAAATGCCCGGTGCCTTTGTCATTCTGTTCATTTTGACAATCGTTGCCGTGGCTGCCACCTGGATGGTTCCTGCCGGTAGTTATTCAAAATTATCGTACACGAATTCATCTTTGCAGGTAACTGACCCACACGGTAAAGTCACCACGGTTCCCAGCACCCAAAAAGAATTAGACAAGCTGGGCGTCAAAATTAACATTAAGCAATTTACAGATGGCGGCATCACTGCGCCGGTATCAATTCCAAATACTTACCAGCGACTCAAACAGCGGCCGGCAAGCATTGCGGCTGTCCCGACCAGCATGGTCAAAGGGACCATTGAAGCCGTCGATATTATGGTCTTCATCCTGGTTCTGGGAGGCTTGATCGGAGTCGTCAAAGCCAGTGGCGCTTTTGAATCCGGTCTGCTGGCCCTGACCAAGAAGACCAAAGGGCATGAGTTCTTGCTGATCTTCTTCGTTGCCATCCTGATGGTTCTGGGTGGAACCCTTTGTGGGATCGAAGAAGAAGCGGTCGCCTTTTATCCAATTCTGGTACCGATTTTCATTGCTATGGGGTACGATTCGATCGTGTCTGTTGGCGCAATCTTCCTCGCGAGTTCGATTGGAACCTGTTTTTCAACCATCAACCCGTTTTCCGTGGTGATTGCGTCTAACGCTGCCGGCATCGACTTTACCCAAGGTCTGCCGGAGCGGGCCATTGGTTTGGTGATTGCTGCCAGTTTTGTCGTGACTTATCTGCACTGGTACAGCAAGAAAGTTAAAGCTGATCCAAAGTTTTCTTACTCCTATGACGACCGTGACGAATTTAATGCAATGTGGGAAATTGCCCCAACCGGGGAAGATGCCAAATCCAAATTTACAATGCGTAAAAAGCTGATTTTGATATTATTCGTTGTCACCTTCCCACTGATGGTTTGGGGCGTTATGTCTCAAGGTTGGTGGTTCCCAACCATGGCGGCTTCATTCCTGTCATTTGCAATTATCATCATGTTCCTAACGGCAACTGGTAAAAATGGGCTTGGAGAAACGGGTGTCGTTGATGCTTTCGTGAAAGGTGCTTCCAGCTTGGTTGGCGTTTCGCTGATCATTGGCTTGGCACGGGGAATTAATCTTGTGCTGAATAACGGGAAGATTTCTGACACCATGCTCCAGTATTCATCAACCTTGGTTGCCCATATGAACGGTCCAATGTTTATTGTTGTGATGCTGATCATCTTCTTCCTGTTAGGATTCATCGTCCCATCTTCATCAGGCTTGGCGGTGCTGTCGATGCCGATTTTGGCACCGTTGGCCGATACGGTTCACATTCCACGTTATGTCGTGGTAACTGCCTATCAGTTCGGTCAGTATGCAATGCTGTTCCTGGCCCCAACCGGGTTGGTGATGGCAACCTTGCAAATGCTGAACATGAAGTATTCACACTGGCTGCGTTTCGTGTGGCCGGTGGTTGTCTTCGTCCTCGTGTTCGGTGGTGCATTGCTGGTAACTGAAGTTTTGATTAATTAATATTTAATACGTGAACTCAAAGTGCCTCCCCGTCAGGATTGACGGAGAGGCATTTTGCTCTAATTATTAAACAACTTCCAACAAATCCAGTGACAAACCAGCTATAATAATTAATAATCTGCACGAGACACATTCATGAGGAGGTTCATCATGGGGAAATATATTATCAATTCAAAGCTTAGAAAAGTTGGCGCTCAAGTCGACACAAAAACAGGTATTCATCAATTTATCGTCGATGAACCGATTGCCGGTCACGGAACAGACGCTGGTCCTAATCCGGTGCAATACTTGTTGTCGGCCGTCGGCAGTTGTTTAGCCATTACAGCCAACGACATCGCCCGAAAGCACCCGGAAATTCAAATTAAGAAGTTTGAAACCAAGACGACTGGCGAGACCACTCAGTATCAAGATGGGCGATCGGCGGTGACCAAAATTGTTGTTCAGATTCATGCCGAAACGAATTTGGATGAGGCTGGGCACAAGGCGTTTATGCATTCAGTCGTCAAGGACTGTACGGTTCATGAAACGTTAAAGCACGCGGTTCCGATTGAGTTGCAATTCATCTAGGAGGGGTACTATGGGAAAGATCCGAAAGGTGTCGTTAAGTATTGGAATTGTCATGGTTGCGGTATTTTT
Source organism: Lentilactobacillus buchneri (assembly GCF_018314255.1). NCBI lineage: Bacteria > Bacillati > Bacillota > Bacilli > Lactobacillales > Lactobacillaceae > Lentilactobacillus > Lentilactobacillus buchneri. Next base: position 1,156,135 of record NZ_CP073066.1, on the reverse strand, counting down.
GGCGGCTTGTGGCAAGCAGTCTTCCCAAAATAATGCGCAGAACAAGTCGATTACCTTAATGCAGACATCTGATTTAACGTCGTTGGACAATACCAATCAAGCCATGCTGCCGGAGTTTAACACCCTAACCAACATTTCTGAGGGGCTCTACCGGCTTAACAGCAAGGATCAACCAGTCCCAGCAATGGCCACCAAGATTGTTAAGCCAACTGATAACGGTAAAAAGTATGTCTTTCATATCCGTTCGAATGCCAAGTGGAGTAACGGTGATCCTGTAAAAGCGGAAGATTTTGAATATTCCTGGAAACGATCCTTGAACCCGGCGAACAACCCGGTTTACACCTACGTCTTTAGTGGAATCAAGAATGCCGATGCGATTATCAATCACAAGAATTCCTACAAAACGCTTGGAATTAAGGCAACCGGCGACAAGACCCTTGAGATCAATTTGGATCACCCGATGGCCTATTTCAACAAGTTAGTCGCAATGCCGGTCTTCATGCCGCAGGATAAATCATTTGTCCAAAAGGTGGGTGTCAAAAAGTACGGGACTAACGCTAAGAATACCGTTTCCAACGGCGCCTTCAAGATTACCAACTGGACCGGTACCAACGATGCTTACCGGTTGGTAAAGAACCCATATTACTGGGACAGGTCGGCGATTAAGTTAGACCAAATCAACTATAAGACCGTTAAGGATTCCAATACGGCCCATAATTTATTCGAGGACGGCAAGTTGGACGATGCCACCATTTCCGGTGTTACCGCCAAGTCCCTGCAGAAGAATAAGGACTTGAAGCGGATACCTAAGGCCTGGACTTATTATCTGCAGGTTAACCAACGGAAAGGGCGACCACTTGCCAATCAAAAGTTGCGGCAAGCCATTTCATTAGCGATCAACCGAAAAGAACTGACCAATAAGGTCTTGGCGGATGGGTCACTGCCAGCCAGCAGTTTTGTCAGCCCAGGAACAGCCGTTGACCCAACGACTGGTAAGGATTTCAGTCAAGAGACTAGTTTTAGTGTCGCGCCTAACATCAAGCAAGCCAGAAGTTTGCTGGCAGCCGGTAAGAAGGAAGCCGGGATTACTGGTGATTTGAAGCTTTCTATTGTTGGTGATGATCAAGATGTAACCAAGAATGTTGCTCAATATATTCAGGGACAGTTAGATTCTAAACTCCCCGGCGTCAAGGTTAGTATCGCCAACCTTCCTGACAAAGCTCAACAGGCCCGCCGAAGCGAAGGCAAGTTTGATCTTGCTCAGTGGTACTGGTTAGCCGACTTCGGCGATCCAATCAATTACTTGGGAATCTTGACCTCCAACAATACAATGAATCCGGGCAAGTTTAGCGATGCCACGTATGATTCACTGATTGAAAAAGCCAAAACCGCCGCTAATCAGACCGATTACTGGAAATATCTCAGACAAGCTGAGAAGCGATTGATGAACCAAAACGGCATCATTCCGCTGTATTACGTGAGAGAAAGCCATTTGGTCAACCCGAAACTCAGTGGCGTTGAGTATCATGTCGCTGGGTTCCCAGATTATACGCGGGCAACGATTACGAAGTAAGTTGCTGAAAAATTGATAATCGATTTTAAAAGTAGGAGTGCTAGCTCGATTCAGACACAATCTGCATTGAGCCAACATTTCTGAACAGAACCCCTTGAATTGGATTTTTCCAGTTCAAGGGGTTCTATTGATCAAATATATTTTAAATTCATGCGTAATTCCGGTCAGAGAACCACTACCAGAAGGCTCTCTATGCCGAATATATGGTGATTCTAGTTAAATACATAGACCTTACTTTCATAAGGACGTAATTCCGTACCTTGATCATCACTGTAATTGCTGATGACGAGTTTGTCGGCTTTACCCTGACCATAATCTCGCGTCACCGTGTCGGCAGTGAAGTTACTGATTACTAGCAACGTCTTGCCTTGATAGTGACGCCGGTAAGCAAAGACCTCTGCGTCATCAGGATCAATCTCATCATAGCTTCCGAACTTAACCAAGTCAGAATCATGACGGAGCTGAATCAGCTTTTGATAGTGGTAAAAGACGGAATCTTTATCGTCCACCACAGCTTTAGCATTGATTTCTTTATAGGTTGGGTTCAAAGCAAACCATGGTTTTGCATCTGAGAAGCCGGCATTTTTGCCATCGTCCCACGGCATTGGTGTACGAGCATTATCTCTAGAAATGTTAGCTAAATATTTCAGCATGGTTGGCCCATCGACTAGCTTCTTTTCTTCAACCAACTCGTGATAGGCATTGATTGATTCGAGATCTTCGTACTGATCGATGCTGGTGTAGTGCACATTGGCCATACCGAGTTCTTCACCTTCAAAGACAAATGGCGTTCCTTGCATCATGTGAAGGGTCGTGCCCAGCATTTTGGCGGCGCGAACCCGGTACTTTGGATCATCGTTGGCGAAGCGCGAAACTGCCCGCGGTTGATCATGGTTGTTCCAGTAGAGACTATTCCAACCCTTTCCATCTAAGGCTTTTTGCCAACGGGATAGGGCATTCTTCAACTCTGGTAGCTTGACCGGCTGATCGTTCCATTTGCCCAAGCGTTTGTCTGGATTGGGTTCCAAGGCAACGTGTTGGAATTGAAAGACCATGTTCAGTTCATGGCTATCGAGGCCAGTGTAGTTGATGGCATCTTCGGGCTTTGAACTCGGCATTTCACCAACCGTCATGACATCGTAGTGGGAAAGTACCTTTTCGTTCATTTCGTGGAGATAGTCGTTTAACTTAGGACCATCGGCAACCAGACCTTCTGTGAGCGGGTAGGTGCCTGGCTCAGGTGCGTCCGGCAGGCCTTCAGGTTTGGAAATCAGGTTGATGACGTCCATTCTGAAGCCATCAATTCCTTTATCCAACCAGAATCGCATGATGTCCCAAACGGATTCCCGAACGGCTGGGTTTTCCCAATTCAAATCAGGTTGGCCAGGGGCAAACAAGTGCAGGTAGTACTGACCTCGTTCTGGAACGTATGTCCAAGCACTGCCACCAAAGGCTGCGTGCCAGTTGTTTGGTTCATGACCGTTAACTGGATCGTGCCACATATAGTAGTCAGCGTACTGGTTATCCTTGGATTGTTTGCTTTCTTGGAACCAGCGGTGTTGATCGGAAGTATGGTTAACCACGAGGTCCATCAGTAACTTCAATCCGTGGGCATGAACTTCTTTCAACAATTCATCGAAATCAGCCATCGTGCCATATTCCGGTAAGATTTTTTCGTAATCGGCAATGTCGTAGCCGTTATCTTTGAGAGGTGATTGATAAATTGGGTTCAACCAAAGGACGTCAACGCCAAGCTTCTTTAAATAGGGCAGGCGTTTGATGATCCCATGAAGATCACCAATCCCATCATTGTTGCTGTCTTGAAAACTTTGTGGATAAATCTGGTAAATTACGGCATTTTGCCACCATTTTTTGGTCATATTGAATTCTCCTCTTTCTCGTGATTATAGTTTAACCGGTTTACTCAGTTTTGAGTGGATAAAGCCAACTGAAAATGCAGCGATTACTAATGAAACCCCGCCAACCAAGAACATTGCTGGCATTGAGTGCCCAACCATTGGGAAGATGAAGAAGCTGCAAAGAGATGCTGCAATTTGCGGTAAGCAGATTGAACAATTGAAGAGTCCCAGGTAAGCTCCTTCATTTTCACCGTTCAAAGCCTCTGTTAAGAGTGAGAATGGTTGGGTGTTCATGGTGATATAAGTGATCCCAATCAGACAGAATGGCAAAACGAGCAGCCACTTGATGTGGATGAAGAAGATCATGATGAAGCCAAGGGCACCAGCAAGTAGGCCAAAGACATACCATGCTTTTCGATGTTCTGGCTTTGTCCGTGCTTGAACCAGCAAACCAAAGATAACCGAAGCAACGGCCTGGATGCAGGTAAGGACGCCATACCAATTACCAGCGGCTTGATAACCGGCTGATGAAGGGTTGGATGTGTGCCAAACATTGAGGGAAATGGCACCGGCGGCGTAGGTCCAAGAATAGAGAATGGCAAACCATGTAAAAAATTGGACAATTGAGATTTCCCAGAAGACTCGGGGGGCTTTTTTAGTTAATTCCCAGAGACTAGGCTGCTTCTTTTGCTTGGTTAAGTCAATATTGTGATATAAAGCATATTCTTCAGGATTGTATTCGTGAACTTTGGCAATCGTGTAAAACGAGGTCAGCAACAGAACGGCTGCGGCCAGGTAGTAGGCTAATTTAACGGTAATTGGCACTTCACCTTTTTGAGCGACGTTTGAAAGGCCAATGAATGCAAGGAAGAATGGAACCAGGCTGGCAAGAACTCCACCAAGGTTGGAGAAGGACTGCTGCCAAGACCAAGCCATATCTTTTTGGTCCTCGTTGACCATGTCACCGATGATCATCTTGAAGGGCTGCATACAAACGTTGGATGAAAGGTCCATAAATAGTGTGGCAATAGCGGCAAACCACAGTGCGGCCGCCGAACCGTAACCGAATCCGAATGAACCGGCGTTAGGAAGTAATACCAAAACAATTGCTGCGACGGGTGCGCCAATAAATAAATACGGCATGCGTCTTCCAAAACGGGTCCAAGTGCGGTCAGAGTATTTACCGATTAAAGGTTGAATAACCATTCCGGCTAACGGTGGCAAGATAAAGAAAAATCCTAAGTTATTCGGGTTAGCGCCAATAGTTTGAAAAATTCGCCCCATTTGTGATTGTTGAAGCGAGAATGCCATGTTAACCCCGAAAAAACCAAATGTCATTGCAAAAATCGTACTTACTTTCAAACTTGGCAAATGGGATGCAAAACTTTTAGGTTCAGTTTTAACGTCACCATTTCCAGCTTTTACTTTTGCGTCCATAGTAATTCCTCCTAAAAAGTGAGCGGATCCAGGCGGTTAGGGATCGGAGTGTAAGTCTCTTTGGCAGAAAGCTCAGTTCTGGAATTTTTTGTCGAAAACACTTATATGTAGATCTCTGCTTGGATAAGCTATCTCCGTGAACGCTTTCGCAACTTGGCCAATAGATATATATTGCAAGAAAACGTTTACAGCGATTATAATAGCACCCAAAGAAAACGTTTGCAAACCCTTTATATCAACAACACAAACGATTGCGTTTTACTAAAAATTAAAGCGACGTTTACTGTGCTAAAATGGGGTGAACAATGTAAAATGCTTAACGTTAATGATCCCATTAAAGCTTTACAACGTACATAGCTTTACAACGTACATAATAGAGAGGTGGCGCAATCATGGCAGTCACAATTAAAGATATTGCCAAACAGGCAGGTGTCTCTACTGCCACTGTTTCAAGGGTGTTGTCTGGCCAGACAGCATTTTACTCAGAAAAGACAGCAAAAAAGGTAAAAAAAACAGCCAAAAAGCTTGGCTATCAAAAAAATACGGCTGCCGTTGAACTGGTTACCCGTCGCAGCAAGGTGATCGCAGTCATTCTCAGCTCAACCAAATCAAACTTTTCTGATCAGATTATCAATGGTATTCAGCAAGAGGCCCGTCGGCATGATTTGAATGTGATTATCGTATTTGCCGGCGAAAATGATTCCCAGATGGAGCGGAAAGCATTGGAAACCGTGATCGAGCGGTCGGTAATGGGGATTTTGCTGGTCGCCGTTAACCTTAATCCGGCTAACGAGGACTTGTTACTGAATGCTAATATTCCGTTTCTGTTCCTGTCAATCACCATCGAAAATCGGGGATTGCCGTTCATTACCTCCGACGATTTTCAGATCGGCTATCAAGCCACTAAGTATTTGATTGATAAGGGTCATTCCAAGATTGGATTTGCCGCTGCAGATTTAGACTCTGTGACCGGTCAGTTGAGGTTGGATGGTTATCGTCATGCCTTGGCAGACAATGGGTTACCATTGAATTCAGGTTGGGTTTTGGGCGGTGACTTTGCCTATGAAGATGGCGTTAATGCCATGAAACAATATGGCCGTAAGCCGGAAGTGACCGCGGTGATCGCGTCCAGTGACTTGGCCGCAATCGGCGTGATGAATCAGGCGCGGGATTATGGATTAAAAATACCGGCTGACCTGGCTGTGATGAGCATTGATGGTACGAAACTTTGTGGCATCGTGCGGCCACAATTAACCAGTGTCACTCAGGAGTTCTTGGAGATGGGAGTTCGGGGGATGCAGCAGATTATCAGTCCGCCAGCAAAAGCCGCCAAGTCATCCTTTACCCCATTTAAAATTATTCCCAGACAAAGTGTCTAGGACCGTCGTACAAAGCAGCAACCCGAAACTCAACGGGGTTGAGTATCATGTCGCTGGGTTCCCAGATTATACGCGGGCAACGATTACGAAGTAAGTTATTTTAAAAGTTTGTAACAAAATAAGAAGCCTCAGTTCAATGCGGACGTGTGTCTGAATCGAACTGGGGCTTCTTATTTTGGCCATAAAGGCTTGAATGCTGGATTTCAATTTTATGCGAATAGAAATTCTTAGCATTACTGATTAGGCGATATTCTTTGAACCTCGCCGTCGAATGAGGATCCAGCCACCTGCCAAGATGATCAGTGAAATAACGACGACCACGACAAACAAATGTTGGTAAGCTTGCTGGGCAATTTGGTAAAAGGTGGCTAATTTGTCGGAGTGCGATTCGGCTGCCTTTGCTAATAAATTCCGATAGTATTCCTCAAGAGGTGTACTCAGCGACAGACGACTAAATCCGCTTTGGATGATGGTCGCATAAACGGTTGGCGCAATCGTGAGGCCAACTTGACGACTGACAGACAAAGTCCCAAGCGCAATCCCGTTATCGGCTTGGTCGGCGAATTGGGCCATCAAAACGGAAAGCTGGGCGCCCATCAGCATGCCGAATCCAAAGCCAGCCAACGTTGAGGTAGCTAAGAACCAACCGTCTGCTGGACTTAAGAAGGCAATCATGGCAAACCCGACTGCTGCTTTCCTGTCCCCCATATTTCCGATCCTCCACATGAATGTTTTACTTCGTGAGTGACGTCGTGTCACATAACCAACATCTGAATTATAGCGCGTCGATGACACGGTGTCACTATCGTTGCTCAATAAAAGCTTTTTTGGGATGTCAGAACATTTATCTTGTGGGCTTAAATTGACCCCGATTCAAATAATCATGTTAGAATCCTTTTGTAAGCTCTTACATTGAATATATTGTTGCTAAGAACAAAGACACAGTATCGATAGTACAGGGAGGTTACCTTATGAAAATTACAACAGCGGTTGCCCAGAAACAGGGTGCAAATTTAACAATTGAATCTGCAGAGTTGGACTCGCCTAAAGCAAATGAAGTTTTAGTGGAGATAAAAGCAACAGGCATTTGCCACACTGATGCTGCTGGTAGAGACTATGCCACGACACCGTACCCGGTTGCGCTTGGTCATGAAGGTGCAGGAATTGTCAAAGAAGTCGGTAGCGGTGTCAGTACTGTCAAGCCAGGTGATCACGTGGTCTTATCGTTTTCGTATTGTGGTCATTGTGAAAATTGTTTGACTGGGCATCCAGCCAGTTGCATTCACTTTAACGAACTCAATGCTGGTGGTCGTAATTTTGACGGTACTCATCGTATTCATAGTGAAGGTGGTAAAGATATTTCCACATTTTTTGGACAATCATCATTTTCCACTTATTCGGTTGTTGATGAACATGGTGTTACTAAAGTGCCAAGCGATGTCGATATTAGTTTGCTTGGTCCATTGGGATGTGGATTTCAAACTGGAGCTGGAACGGTTTTGAATGCCTTGAAACCTAAATTTGGTAGTTCTATTGCTATTTTTGGGACTGGCGCTGTTGGGTTGGCTGCAATGATGGCTGCTAAAATGATTGGAATGGATCATATTATTGCGATAGATATCCATGATAATCGATTGGAGCTTGCAAAAGAACTTGGCGCAACCGAAACCATCAATAGTCAGAAGCGGAATCCAGAGGATGTAGTTAAGGAATTATTGCAAACTGGAGTGGAGTATAGTATTGATACCACTGGTGTTTCTCCAGTTATCAAACAAGCTGTTCACGTCTTAAAACCATCTGGTACTTGTGCGTTAATTGGTTTGGCAGGCGATGTGACTTTCAATATTCAAGGAGAAGTGATCGGTGAGGCAAAACAAATTATTGGTATCATCGAAGGCGACGCCATCCCACAATTATTTATTCCCAAACTGGTCAACTACTACAAAAAGGGCTTATTCCCATTTGACAGACTGGTAAAATATTATAAGTTTGCCGATATCAATCAAGCCTTTGAAGACTCAGCCGACGGCAGTGTCATCAAACCGATCGTAAAAATTGGCAACTAAAAAATAGAAACGCTGGCTCAATCTGGATTAAAATCCACACTGAACCAGCGTTTCTATTTTTGCAGAAGATTATCTTTCCCAACCACACAACCGATAACCATGGCTGCGGGCCCAATGCTTGGTCACGTGGCGCTTGTAACCGGCGTTACTCAGGCCTCGGCAAGTCTTTGAGTAGTGATATCGTTTGCCGTGGTTTGACGCGATCCAGACATAGGTGGTTCTGGCCGAAACTTCTTGGGGCGGAATTGACATTAATCCGCCGCCCATCGTGAATGCTGCAACAACTGTCAAAGTTGCTTTCTTAAGCTTTAACATGATGTTTCCCCCGAAATATAAAATATGTGAATAATAGCACAAAAATAGTTTACCATAAATTATCAGGTATTAATATCACAATATTAATATTTCTATAAGGGAAATTGCTAATCATCTTGCATGATCTTGCGAATTCGTCCCTGCAAGTTCGGCACGACGTCCGTCAAAAACCAGGGATGCTGCTTCATCCAACCATAGTTCAATGGTGAGGGATGGACCAAAGGAAAATAGTCCGGCAAATAGTCTTCGAAGTGGCGAACTGTTTCAGTTAAGTTTCTTTGGCGCCGATTTCCTAGATAATATTTTTGGGCATATTGGCCAATTAATAATTTCAGTTTGATATTGGGCATCTGGGCTAATAGGGGCGGATGCCATTTTTGAGCGAAGCCTTTTCGCGGTGGCAAATCCCCGTGGGCACCTTTTCCGGGATAATAAAAGTCCAGTGGCATGACGGCAATTTTGCCTGAATGATAAAATTCTGTCTTGTTTAATCCCATCCAGTCCCGCAGCCGGTCGCCACTCGGGTCGTCCCAAAAGACCATCGATGCTTGGGCCTTGCGACTGGGTGCCTGGCTGATGATTAAGATTTCTGCTTGGGGATCAACGTGGAACAACGGCTGAATGCCTTGTTTGGTGAACGACTGATTTTGGGGGTCGTCTTGAATCTGCCTAAATAATTCCGCAACTGTGGCCATGAGATCACCTCGTTCTGACTTTTACCTTCATTTTCCACCAAATGATTATCCTGTCAAAGCAAATTCACCATTAACAAGGAGCAATGGCGTAAAATAACCTTAGTTAACAGAATCCGAAGGGGGAAGGGGCAAATGGGCCAAAAGACAATCTATTTTCTCTGCACTGGTAATTCCTGCAGAAGCCAAATGGCGGAAGGTTTTGGCAAACAATATTTGGGTGACCACTATCGGGTGTTCTCGGCTGGAATTGAAAAGCACGGCGTCAACCCAATGGCTGTTCAAGTCATGGCCGAAGCTGGTGTGGATATTTCTAGCCAAACCTCCAAGCTGATTGACCCGACAATTTTAAACCACGCTGACTTGGTGGTTACGCTGTGCAGTGATGCCGAGAAACGTTGTCCGATAACGCCACCGCAAGTCGCCCGTCAACATTGGCCTTTTCCTGATCCGGCCGCTGCAACCGGCAGTTCCAGTGAACAATTACAGGTTTTTCGAGAAGTTCGCGACGCCATCAAGGCGCGGATAATTGACTTTGCCAATCTTGAGGCCGACCAAAAAAATCATTAGTTTAGGCACTGTTATATCAGCCGTTCACGCCACCGACCCCAAAAATGTCCTTGCAATCTGCATAATCGATGCTAATATTAGTATTAAATTAAAACATTAAGCGATGATGAGAAGAGTAGCAAGTATCCTTTGGTAAAGAGAGCCGCGTTTGGTGAGAGGCGGTCAAAGTCAATCTTGTGAAGATGAGCTCAGAGCATTAGGCACGTGCAAGCGATGCCTACGTTAAGACACGTTACGATCTCAGACTTAATTAACCAATTTGGTTAACGAGTTGTGAAGGTGGCCGATTGTGAAATTGACCATAAAACTGGGTGGCACCACGTGTTTACGTCCCTGCAGTATTTGACTGCAGGGGCGTTTTTTTGTTGGGACAAATGAAATCCAGTCATTTGTCTCCGGAGTGCTCTTACATCATCCAAGGAGGTTCAAACAATGTTAGCAGCAGAAAAAATTGAGGTCAATAAAGACGGTACACGGCGGGGGTTATCCAACCTGGCCGTACAAATGATTGCCTTTGGCGGTTCGATTGGTACCGGCCTGTTTCTCGGTGCTGATAGTACGATTCATCGAACCGGACCATCAATCATCTTGGTCTACCTGGTCATCGGCATCTTCTTCTTTTTGATGATGAGGGCGATTGGCGAGATGATGTATTCCGATCCTGAGCAGCATACCTTCGTTTCGTTTATTGGCAAATACGTCAACGAACGCTTGGGCAAATTTGCGGCATGGAGCTACTGGCTGGAACTTATCCTAGCCGGAATGGCCGAACTTACAGCAATTTCAACCTATGTCAAATATTGGTTCCCTGATGTTCCGGCACCATTAATCCAAGTCGCATTCCTGGTGATCTTGAGTGGGGTCAATTTGGCGATGGTCAGTTCCTTTGGCAGGTCTGAAACCTTTCTATCAGGAATCAAAGTCATTGCGATCTTAGCCCTGATTGTCATCGGCGTCTATCTGGTCTTTACCCATCATCAAAATCCCGCCGGCACCCACGCCTCTTGGGGCAACTTGACCGATGGTTTCACAATGTTTCCAAATGGGATTCATCAATTCATCATGGCCTTTCCAATGGTCTTCTTCGCCTTTCAGGGAATGGAGTTTGTCGGCATCACCACCGCAGAAACCAAGAACCCTCGGCGGGTATTGCCCAAAGCAGTTAACCAAATCATCGCTAGAATTTTGCTCTTCTACATTGGTTCATTAATCATTATCATGGCGATCACCCCATGGAAGACCTTGAATCCCAATCAAAGTCCGTTCGTCCAAATCTTTAACCTGGCTGGAATTCCCGGCGCCTCAGCGGTGATCAACCTGGTGGTAATCGCTGCCGCCATGTCGACTTTAAACAGCGCCATTTTTTCCACCGGCCGGCATTTGTATCAGCTGGCTCAAGAGTCTCATGCTAAAGAAATGAAGGCGTTCCAAAAGGTTTCCAAGAGCGGCATCCCGATTGTCAGCGTCCTCTTTTCGGCAGGGATGATGCTTTTGGCACCCGTAATTAGTTCCTTTAACTCGCTTGGTGCGGCCTTTTCATTCATTGCCTCAGTTTCCAGCGATATTTACATTCTGGTGTGCATGCTGACAATGGTTGCCCATTGGAAGTATCGTCATTCCAAGGACTTTCGACCGGATGGCTTTAAGATGCCCAAATATCGTTGGTCCAATCCATTAACGATTGCCTTTTTCATCGCCATTTTTGCCAGCCTGTTCTTCAGTCATGATTCACTGTTGCCGGCAGTCGGTGCGGTCATCTGGGCCTTGGTATTCTACGCGGTCTTGCGGCGGCGGAATACCGAGAATTTGGGCGTTGAAGACAGCAGTGACTGATTTTGAATAGACCGGCGATTCAGCTTCCTGTATGATGGACTTAACAGATAAGGAGGATGAAATCGTGAAAAATGTTTACTTTGACCATGACGGTAACGTCGATGATTTGGTGTCGTTATTACTCTTGCTGCAAATGCCCGAAGTCAATTTGATTGGCGTGGGGGTGATTGACGCTGACGGCTACATTGAAGGATCGGTTCCAGCTTCACGAAAGATTATCACCCGATTCGGCAACGGCGCTCAGGTGTCAGTTGCGGCTTCCAACTCTCGCGCTGTTCATCAATTTCCTAAAGAATGGCGGCTCAGCTCGTTTTCCTTCGATGCTTTCCCGCTGCTCAACGAACACGGCGGACCAACCACGCCGTTGGCTGAGAAACCAGCTCACTTGGATATGATTGACAAGCTTAAGCAGGCTGACGGCAAAACTGACTTGGTGATGACCGGGCCATTGACTGATTTGGCAAGGGCGCTTGAAGTCGACCCCACGATTGTTGATAACATCCAGCGGCTATACTGGATGGGTGGCACGATGCGGACAGAAGGCAATGTTTTGGAGCCTAAGCACGATGGGACCGCTGAATGGAATGCTTATTGGGATCCTGAGGCCGTTAAGGCAGTCTTTGATGCCGATATCGATATCCAAATGGTTGGACTGGAAAGCACCAATCAAGTGCCATTAAATGCCGACGTCCAGCAGCACTGGGCCAGCTTGCGGCGTTACCCGATGATGGACCTGATCGGTCAAGGTTACGCATTGGTATCATCTTATGAAGCTAACTCAACCTACTACCTGTGGGATGTGTTGACGACGGTGGCCAGTCAGTACCCTGATTTGATTCAGTCAAAGGACATTCATGGTGATGTTTTGACCACAGGTGCCGGAGCAGGTCGCACGTTTGAGACTGATAACGGACGGCCAATTAACCTTGTGACCGAAGTTGACGGCCAGGCCTTTTATGATAAATTTGATGAATTACTGACTCAGGGTCATTAAAAATTGCAAATGTGAATAGATGAACAATCGCCTCCAATATGGTAGACTCAGCGTAGAGAACGTTGGCTTATCAATTTGGAGGCGATTTTATGTCGGCACTTAAAATGAAGGAGATTAAGGTAATTGCCAATATTGGCGCGGGAACCATGGGGCATGCCACGGCCCTGCAATTTGCGATGAATGGTTATCCAGTTAATCTCCTGGATATGAATCAAGCGGCTTTAAATCATGGGATGGATTTGATTGAACACGATCTAGCCACTTTTGAAGAAAACGGACTAATTAAAGGCAACCAGAAGGCGGATATTTTGGCACGGATTGTGCCGACCACCGATTATTCTGACGCCTTGGCAGATGCAGATTTCGTGATTGAATCAGTTGTGGAAAAGTTAGCCGTGAAAAAGACCGTTTGGCAGAAAGTTGAACACTATGTTTCCGAAGATGCCATTATGGCGACCAACACTTCGGGACTTAGTCCAACTACCATTCAAGCTGATCTAAAGCGGCCGGAGAACTTGGTGGTGACTCATTTCTGGAACCCAGCACAGTTAATGCCGTTGGTAGAAGTTGTTCCAGGTGAGCAGACGTCAGAAGTGACGGTCAAGACCGCAACGGCTTTAATGAACCACATTGGTAAACACGCAGTCGCCCTGAAGAAGGAATCGCTGGGATTTGTTGGCAATCGAATTCAGATGGCGGTTTTGCGGGAAGCCTTCAAGATTGTCGATGATGGCATTGCCAGTCCGGAAGCGGTTGATGACATCATCAAATACAGTTTGGGCCGTCGTTGGAGCCTGGTCGGGCCAATCGCCAGTGCAGATTTGGGTGGTTTAGATGTTTTTGAAAATATCAGCAGTTACCTCTACGATGATTTGGCCAATAATACCGGCACTGATCCAGTCTTGAAGAAACTGGTGGACGCTGGGAACCTGGGATTGAAGTCTGGCCAGGGATTCTACAATTGGGAAGGTGATATGGGTAAGGAAGCCATTGCCAATCGAGATCAGGCCTTATTGCAATTGTTGGCGGAGGATCAAAAGAAGCGCTAAGAGATGTTACACGTGAAACAACCAAGTGGCAGGGGAAATGGTTGAACCCTGCCATGCTTGAAGCTTCAAAATTCCTCAAGAACCAAAAATGGCATCTATTTCTATGATTTAGAAATAGGTGCCTACTTAATGCTATCTAACTTGACTTTCATTTTCATTGTCCTTTAGTAACTGAGTTCCAAAAGAGTCGGTTGCTTTCACTGGTTTGCAGATTGCCGGCATCTTGAACCTTCTTGGTAAATACACGTTCCAACATCTTCTTCAAAGTTTTCTTCATATTACATGCCCTCCCTGTGTTCAATTCTAAGAGTCATTAATGGTGTGATATCAAGGATTCAATTTAGTTGATTGAGACACTTTTCTTTGACTCCACCTTTAGTATAGGGCATAAAATATTACATTTGAAATGTTTTGCTCATGAATTTGTAAATTAGTTCATGAAAGTGAAATGTATGCGTTTACATTAGCCCAAGCGATTCATTGAAAAATTTTACGATTCAGGGCAGGGTGGGGTCCTTTTAACATCGTTGTCAGTTTGTGGGCAGCCTGGGATCGGCAAAGAAAAAGCACAACGCCATCTGCGCTGTGCCAAGTGCCCCCACACTTGTAATGAACTAAATGCTCTAAACTTGATTCGATACATATCTCTTGGATGATCCCCAATAACGTTTGAGCGATACTCCCCGGCTGATAGCTGTTAAGCCATCGCTTGTGATCCGTGGGACGAGTGATGATTGCCCCGTTCACAGAGCTATTGTACGATAATGCGAAGAAATATACAAGAAGAATTTGAATGAATAGTCCATGGTCAGCATAAGCGACGCTCTATTACTGTGGGTTGCTAAATGCCCAGTTTCCAAGAAGTGATAATTTCCATAATCGCCATCACGACCATGGTTGCGCCGAAGATCTGTAGTAATACCAGAATTGTGCCAAATGGATTAAATGCCAGCAGGATGCCAACCAGGATCAGTAACACACCATACAACACAAAGGGCATTGGTGAAACGTTGACGTACTGACGATGATTGAGCGCGGTGAAGACGTTGGAAATGCCTGTGACGATCAGGACGATCCCCAAGATAAATGGCAAAAATGACAAGAGTGGTTCTGCCAATAAGAAGACGATGACGGCAACGATTAACTGAGTAATGCCGACCGCCAGACTATAGTCGACCACTTCGTTATTTCGCCGCTGCCGCCAAGCAGAAATTAAATTGATCACCCCAAAGACAATGAAGAAAGCCGCAATTAAATTAATGGCGATATTCAACGTGTCGTGTGGGTCAAACAGGAACAGCAGGCCGAAGACTATGTAAGCGATACTTTTCAGCCAAATATAATTTTTAATCTGATTAATGAATGAATACATCTGAATTCCCCCTCAAGACTCATATTACCTATATAATACTAGTAATAAGTTTAAAACGACAGTCTCGAGGTGCGTGATGCAATATCCTAACGTTCATTTAGCCAAATTCATCGACCGACCCAACCGATTCATCTCTCATTGTCGACTGATCGAAACTGGTGAAGTCGTGACCGTTCACGTGAAAAATACCGGCCGGACAACCATTCTCCAACCTGGGGTGACGACAGCGCTGGTGCATAATGACAATCCTAACCGCAAGACAGCCTACGATCTGGTGGCCGCCAAGAAGTACGATCGCCAATGGATTAACATTGACTCTCAGGCGCCCAATAAAGTGGTTAAATCAGGGTTAATCAGCAATTACATTCAACTGCCGGGAATCGAATCGATTGCGACCGTTAACCCGGAGACGACCTATTTGGACTCCCGGTTGGATTTTTCCGGAACCGGCAATTTGGGCCAACGATTCTTCCTGGAAGTCAAAGGGGTGACCTTGGCCAATCAGGGGATCGCTGCATTCCCGGATGCGCCCACCACCCGTGGGTTAAAGCACGTGTTGACCCTGGAAAAGGCGGCTCAGGCTGGATATTTCGCCTATTTATTATTTGTCATCCAAATGAAAAATATTCATAAAATGACCATTGACCGTGATATTTTTAATGACCTGGCGGTGGCAATTGCAAAGGCGCAAAAAAATGGCGTTCACGTCCTGGCCTATGACTGTCAGGTCGAACCGGGATCCTTAACGTTGGACCAGCCAATTCCATTTGATTTGGACCAACCATTTGTCAGTGATGGGCTGCCGTCATCAATTGGTCATATTTGAAAGATTGGCGGTTCTTAGTTCAAATTCCCTTGAATGTCTCGCCAGTCGTGTTATTATGATAGGCGCATTGGTGCGAGTGCGGCATTGTTGATCGCACATACTTGATTTATTTGGAAGGAAGCAATTTTACACACAATGGTAAGTAAAACATTGATCTTCGGCCACCGAGGCTATCCCCATATGTTCACCGAGAATTCTTTGAAGGGCTTTGCGTACGCGATTGATCACGGCATCGATGGTTTGGAATTTGATGTCCATTTAACTAAGGATAACGTTCCGGTGATTATGCATGATGAAAAGATCGATCGAACCACGGATGGAACCGGCGAGATTCGCTCATATACCTTAAAGCAGCTCCGTGAGTTCCATTTGAGTGATGGTGAGACGGTTCCAATGCTCAAAGAGTTATTGACGCTGGCAAATGGCCAACCGGTTCATCTGAACTTGGAGTTCAAGACCAACGAAATCCACTATGACAATATTGAACAGATCGTCCTGGACATGGTGAAGCAATATGACCTGGTCTATCCGGTCATCTACTCATCATTTAACCTCGACTCCCTCAAAATTGCTTACAAGCTTGATCCGACTCAGCAGTATTGCTACCTGTCGGAAGAAGATATTAAAAATCCCCGTGAGTTGATGGCAAAGGAACACTTGGTGGGCTTGCATTTGAGTCACTACGTCCCAATGCGCCACGTGAAGGAACGGATCTGGACCGTTGATGACCCTAAGGTGCAAAAGCATCTATTCGGACTCAACGTTGCCGGTATTTTCACCAATAACTTTGAAGGTGCTGAAAAAATTAAAGCAAACGTCACTGCTTAATCTGATCATTTTACCTGCATTTCCATGACACTGAGTGTTGTGGGGATGCTTTTTTTCTTGTCTTGGATCCGTGAGCCAACTGTTCAGAAAATCACTGTTTTCGTGCTAAAATCGATTCATAGAGCACCATGAGGACACTGAGGGGGATGGATGAGATGAGTAAATGGATTCGCAGATTTTTAGTTGGTTTTGTGGCCTTATTTTCACTGGCTTTGTTTAATTCAGCAGCCGCTTCGACCGTCGATGCCTTCGGGACGATTTTTGAAAATATGATTATGGCGAACCGAATGAAACCGACGGCCCTGAAAGCCAATTCGACCGCGAGCTTCGATATTGTCATGAAGCCACAGGACTCGACGGCTTATTATCAAAAGGCGTTGGATGTCAATGATCCAACCAAGGCTGATTTTAAGAATTATCTGAGCACTTCGGATATTCGCCAGCAGTTTGGCCAGCCTGATGCCGTCATCAATGGGTGGGTTGCCTTGTTTAAAAAGAATCATCTGACCACTCACGTCTACCAGGATGGATTGGTGTTGAATGTGCAGGGGAAGACCAAGGATGTGAATCGCTTGTTCAAAACGAATTTGAGCGATGCCACCTATCACTCGGACCCGCTCCAATTTGGTAAATCCAAACCCAACATTCCCGCCAACCTGCAAGACTCCGTTCTGGCAGTGATGGGAATGGCCGATCATAACAAGAAATTCTGGTTCCCGGATTCTGACGTTACCTTTAAGAGTACTCCCAAAGCGACTAAGGCACTGGCTGATAAAAATGCCGGCTATACCAGTCATTTTACAAAAACCTATGGCGTTGACCAGCTTTACGATCACGGCCTGACAGGCAAGGGCCAGACGATTGGCCTGGTTTCTTTTGGCAATGTCCAAACCAGTGACCTCACGCACTTTTGGCGGCATGAACATGTAAATGCATCCAAGTCCCGGTTCCAAATGGTGAAAGTTCTTGGTGATAATTATCGGAAAGATATTAAATCGACCAGCGACGGAGAAGCCACGATGGATGCTGAATATGCCGGATCTGTGGCGCCTGAAGCCAACATTAAAATGTTTAACAGCGGTTCTGTGATTCCAACGTTAATCAATCTTATTAATACTTACTTAACGGCCTACGACGATGGCAGTGTCAACCAGATTTCCAGCAGTTGGGGGATGGGACCCAACAACTACTTCCAGATTTTGGAGAAAATGAATTTATTGCCATCCCAATATGTTGAGGTGTTGAACCTGGTGCTTGCACAATCGGCACTCCAGGGGATTTCCAATTTTGTGGCTTCCGGTGACAGCGGCGCCTTGAACTACACCGTGGTCGGCATTCATGGAAATGATGTTTTGTTGGACCGGAAAATCAGTGACGCCGATCCGTATACCACTAGTCCTTGGATCACCTCGGCCGGCGGAACCAGCTTACCGTTTAAGCAGTCCGTTGCTCCAAACGGCAAATCAATTGGCACAATCTCCAACCAAAAGCAACGAGCTTGGGGCAGCGATTATTGGTGGCCGTTCCTTCAGGTTAACGATGATTACCTGCTGACAATGCCTGAATTCTTCAACGACATTAGTGACGGCGGTGGCGGCGGGTTCAGTCACGTCTACCAGACGCCGGCCTATCAAGAAGGCGTTCCCGGTGTGAATACCTTTAATGCCCGCGAGTATCTGTCGCAATTAAGTGGCCCAGTCTATAACGCACCACTAGTTTCCGGAACTGATGATGGCAGAAACTACCCGGATATCTCAGCGAATGCAGATGCGACTACCGGTTACTTCACGTATCAAAAGACGAGCACCTCTAATGGCTGGGAGATAAGCGGGGGAACCAGCATTGTTTCACCACAGTTTGCGGGGGTGGCAGCGTTGATTAACAGTCAAGCTGACCATTCGCGAATGGGTTTCTGGAATCCACAGCTGTATCAACTGGCAACCAAATCGGATTCACCACTGCAACCACTGAACGACACTGAGAATAATTCAAATCTGTATTATACTGGTCAACCCAATACTGTTTATAATCAAGCGAGCGGGTTGGGGACCGTTGACTTTGCAAAGTTGATGGATGTTTACAAGTGATGTAATTGATAGTGATATAAAAAGTGCAAACCGAAAACGCGGTTTGCACTTTTTTGTGCTCTAAGACGGTGACGGATGAAGCTCTATTCTTCGTCAGGGCTATATTTCAAAATATCTCCAGGTTGGCAGTCCAACGCTTTACAGAGTTTCTCAAGGGTACTGAATCGGATTGCTTTAGCCTTACCCGTTTTTAAGATGGAAACATTGGTGGGAGTAATGCCCACTTTCTTGGCTAGTTCACCAGTCGAAATATTTCTTTCGGCCATGACAACATTAAGGGTAATTTTGATCAATTATATTCCCCCTTCCTTAAACAGTGAGGTCGTTTTCTTGCTTAATATTCATTGCCATTCTAAACAACGTGTAGATTAATGCGATAAATACCAGCATAACCGCATCATCCAGCAAATTTTCCCACGTATTATTAAATATACCGTTATTGACTCGGCCTAAGAATGACTAAGTCATTTGATTTCCGATCGCAAGAAAGACATCTGAGCAGATTGCGATCATTTGGGCATGAACGATTCTGCGGAGCATTGCTAAATTATCAGCCACAAAGTATTGCTTTTTCCCCAAGTTATGACTGATTCGAATAAATGCTGAAAAGGCAAACAGGGCAGAGAGGATGGCTAAGAAAATTCCAATCGCCATTAAGACCGAGTATGGGAGAATTGGGAAATGGGCAACAGCGCTGTGAGTTACTTGGGTGTGTCCGGGAACAATTAAGAAATCACCATTGTTGGCAATCATTTTCATAATATTGGCATGGGTGAATCCGTTATACAAGTAAATAAACGGCGTAATGAAACTGAAGCAGACAACAACGAAGGCGATCTGCATCAGGACGGAAACGGCACCAATACTGCGATCTAATAATTTTGACATGGATATCAGCCTCTCTCTTTTAATCTGGATTAATTAACTGTATCGAATATATCATATCGATAAACGAATATCAATATCTATTTCTCGATAAAATATATTTGAAATTCATTTGAATTTATTCGACGGTCAATATATGAATATCAAAAAATGGCTGGCAGGTTGGATTTTGAGTGGCTAATATGTGGTTATACCACAATCAATTTGATCTTATACAAAGTCAAAATGAAATTTTTACATTCATTATCATTTTTTTACTTTCAATTTACATTAACGAAACTGGCAATTTACATTGAACCCTCACAATAAATCTTGTAACGAAATAAATGATTTTGAGGTGAGATAATTGTCAATTACTTTAAGAAACGTCCGCAAAGATTATGATGCGCAGACAGAAGTCCTAAAAGATATTTCGGTGAAAGTCGAAACTGGCGAGTTCTTCGTCATCGTTGGCCCATCCGGATGTGGTAAAAGTACGCTACTTAGAATGATCGCCGGATTAACACCGATTACCGCCGGCGAAGTCAGTATCAATGACAAGGTCGTTAATGACTTGCCGCCAAAGGCTCGGAAATTAACGATGGTCTTTCAAAATTATGCCCTTTTCCCATTTATGAATGTCCGAGATAACGTTGCGTTTGGTTTGAAGGCCCGCAAAATGGACCAGGCAGACATTAAGCAGCGGGTCGATGAAGCTTTAAAGATGGTTAACTTAACTGAACTCGCGAACCGCAAACCCCGTGAGTTATCCGGTGGTCAACGACAGCGAGTGGCATTAGCCCGGGCGGTTGCCAGTGATGCCAAGATTTGTCTGATGGATGAACCACTATCCAACTTGGACGCCCAACTGAGAATTAAGATGCGCCAAGAAATTTATGCCCTACAACGCAAACTGGGTCTGACACTGATTTATGTCACCCATGATCAAGTTGAAGCAATGACGATGGCCGACCACATCATGGTCCTGAATGACAAACACGTTCAACAGATTGGAACTCCCAGTGAGATTTATCAAAACCCGGCAAATGATTTTGTTGCCAAGTTCTTCGGTACCCCACAGATTAACATTCTGAATGCCCAGCGTTCGCAAACCGATAGCCATGTTTTGAATGTTTCTTCTGATTTGGAAATTGCTTTGGATGAAGAAGTTCCCGCTGAAAATGTGAAGATTGGCATTCGTCCTGACGATATGAAAGCTGAGGCAGCTGAGAGTGTTGAAGCCAACGCCACCGTTAAGAACACCGAATTCTTAGGGGACGAAACTATTATCTACGCCACCTTGAATAGTGGCGAAGACATTCACGTCGTTGTCCCTGGCCAAGTCAATTACCGAATTTTCCAGCCAATTAAAGTTTCCGCTGATTCCAACCTGATGTTTTTTGATACAGAAGGCAAGCGAATGAACCTTTCAAAGGAGGCCTATGTTCATGCTTAAATCTCCAGCACAAAGCACACCGACAAGCCCGGTTTCGGTTGAGAAAACCAAAAGTAAGCTTGCTGAACAGGAAGCTAAGTTCACATTAAATGCCAAGGATAAGTACTTTGCCTGGGCATTTCTGGGACCGTCACTTTTGATCTTGGGCGTTTTCATTTTCTACCCAATGGTTAAGACACTTTATCTGAGTTTGTTCCTCACCAACACGGTTGGTAAGCCAACGGTGTTCGTTGGGATTTCCAATTATATCAATTTATTGACTTCGGCTGATTATCTATCCAGCCTTGGGGTCACGTTATTCTACGTTTTCGCGGTGACCATTATCACGATCGCTTTGGGATTGGTTCTCGCAAACCTGGCTAGCAAACGGCTGCCGGGAATTGGCCTTTTTCGAACACTATTTTCGGCAACTATGGGAGTTTCCGTTTCCGTTGCCGCCATCTTCTGGCTATTTATTTTTAACCCATCAACTGGATTCCTTTCTCTGGTCAGCACTTGGATGCATCTACCACAAATTCCTTGGTTGACTGATCCAACTGCTGCAATGTGGGCGGTCATCATCACCACCGTTTGGATGAACCTGGGCTTTACCTTCTTGATTTTGCTAGGTGCCATGTCATCTGTACCAACGACTTTGTACGAAGCCGCCAACATTGAAGGCGCCTCATCAAGATTTCAGTTCTTCCACATCACAATCCCATCCATTTCGCCAACCCTGTTCTTTGTTTCCATCATTACTTTGATCGAATCATTTAAGAGCTTTGGGTTGATTGACCTGATGACTAAAGGTGGGCCGACCAACGCTACTAACATGTTGGTTTATCGAATTTACAAGGACGCGTTTTACAGCGGTAACTATGCACAAGCCAGTGCCGAATCGATCATCTTAACGATCATCATTGCGCTGTTTACGCTCCTGCAATTTAAAGTTTTGGAAAAGCGGGTGAATTACTAATGGATCTTGTGACCAAGCCAAAATTGTCCCGGCGAATTTGGGACTACGCTTTATTAACGATTCTCGCGGTGATTGTTCTGGCACCGTTTCTGATTGGTTTGTGGACCAGTTTCCTGCCAACCATGCAGATTGCGCAGGGAAACTTCTTAAGCACCAAGGTTTCCTTCCAGAATTACATTGATGCCTTTACTCAAACGCCAATTCTCAGGTACCTGGGAAATAGTTTGGTAATTTCCACGGCAACCATGATTGCCCAACTGATCTTTTGTTCGATGAGTGCCTACGCCTTTGTGTTCCTGAAATTCAAAGGGCGCAAATTCCTCTTTGGCCTGTTCTTGGCAACCATGATGCTGCCATTTGAAGCCGAAATTATTCCCAACTTCCAGACTGTTAAAGCAATGGGGCTGCTCAACAGTTACTCCGTTATGGTGATTCCATTTCTGACATCGGCATTCGGGGTCTTCATGCTCCGTCAATCATTTATGCAGATGCCGATTGAACTTAAAGAAGCCGCCGATATTGAAGGCTTGGGCCACTTCCAGTTCTATTGGAAAATGGTCCTGCCTTACAACCGAATTCCACTGATGACATTAGGTGCCTACAGTTTTCTGGGTGCCTGGAACCAATATCTGTGGCCAATGCTGACGACTTTCAGCAATGATTTCCGACCAGTCCAGAACGGATTGCGCCAACTTCAGTCAGAAGAAACCTTTAACGACTGGGGCATGATTCAAGCCACAGCTGCAATCGTTGTGATTCCCACGCTGATTGTGCTGTTCATCGGTCAGCATTACTTCAAATCTGGTGTGAATGAAGGTGCGGTTAAATAATGAAAAAAGTAACAGCATTTCTCAAAACTTACGCACTGCCAATCTTTGCGATCTTTGCAATTGTTCTGGGGATCGCCTTTGTGAATGGCTCCAAGAACGCAAGCAGTGCCAAAGCCGGACGAATTCCAGTCGTCTTCTGGCACGAAATGGGCGGTCCAGCTGAGCAAGCTTTGGATAAGATGGTTGATGATTTCAACAAGTCTCAGGACAAATACGAAGTCATTCCCCAATACCAAGGTGCCTACGATGAGGCCGTTCAAAAGATTATTCAAAGCCACGGAACCAGCGCCTCGCCTGCCTTGTTCCAGTCGTTTGATATTTCAACTGCCCAGATGATGCACAGTAAGTACACCACCCCAGTTCAGAAATTCATCGATGAAGACAACTATGACGCCAGTGACATTTCACCAGTTGCCCGTTCGTTCTATTCTAATAAGGGTACTCAGCTGGCGATGCCGTTTAACACTTCTCAACCAGTGTTGTACTATAACGCTTCGTTGTTCAAGAAGTATGGTGTCACCCCGCCGTCCAAGTCGCCAAGCTATAGTGACGTGACCCGGGCAGCCAAGGAACTGTATGCCAAATCCCATCACAAGGTGAAGGGCATGACCATGGAAATTTATGGCTGGCTAATGGAAGAAGCCCTTGCCAATGCCCACACATCATTGATTAACAATGGTGATGGTCACACTGGCAATCCAACCAAGATTGATTTGAATAACCCGACAACTAAGAAGTTCCTGACCTGGATCAGAGCCAACATTAAATCCGGTGACTTCGTCAATTATGGATCCGGAGCCAGTGCCGAAACCAATGAAATTGCCGCCTTCCTGGCAAACAAATTAGGGATCTTCGTTCAATCATCTGCCTATATCGGCCAGTTGACCACCGGTACCAAGAACAAGCTGGGAATTTCCTACTTCCCACATCCGGATGGTGTGAAGGCCAATGGTGTTGGAATTGGTGGGGCTGCGCTTTGGATCTCGAATGATAAACCCGCTAAGACCCAACGCGGTGCCTGGGAATTCATTAAATTCGCTGAAACAGCTAAGAATCAAGCCAACTGGCAAAAGGCAACCGGCTACTTGGCATTAAACAAGAATTCTCAAAAGACCAAGACTTTACAAGATTTGTACAAAAAGATTCCGGCTGCCCGAGTTCCCGGTGAACAACTAGCCAGTGCCAAACCCAACAATACTAACTCTGGTATTTTGATGGAAGGCATGCAGTTGACCCGTGAATTGGAAGAAACTGCGATGGAAGGCGTCTACAATGGCCAGAATATTAACAGTGCCCTAAACACTGCCAACAAGGCCATGAATGCCAACTTGAAGACGACCAACAAAGCGGATGGCGGGTAGTTTGGATTTACTTTCCATTAAGGTTCACGACTGAATCTTAAAGGGAAAGTCGTTAAGAGAGTTGAAGAATTGAAAGGAAGTTACCCATTTTGAGTACTAAAACGTTAATTTTTGGGCATCGCGGTTACCCGTTCAAATTCCCAGAGAATTCACTAAAAGGATTTCAGTACGCTATTGATCATGGCATCGACGGCTTAGAGTTTGATGTTCACCTGACAAAGGACAACGTGCCGGTCATCATGCATGACGAAAAAATTAATCGAACAACTGATGGTAAAGGTTTAATCAACTCATACACCCTCAAGGAGCTGCAACAGTTCCACATGCGAGATGGTGAAACCATTCCAACTTTGAAGAACCTTTTGGCTCTGGCAGTTCATCGTCCGGTTCACCTGAATTTGGAATTTAAGACCAACAAGATCCACTACCCAAAGATTGAACAGATTGTCCTTGATCTGGTCAAGCAATACGACCTGATGTATCCGGTTATCTACTCCTCATTTAACCTGGATTCGCTCAAAATTGCTTACCAAATCGACCCCAACCAGCAGTATTGCCTGTTGTCGGATCATGTGATTAAGAATCCTAAGTCATTAATCGTTAAGGAGCATTTGGCTGGACTGCATCTCAGTCATTACCAACCATTAGCCAACGTTGACGAACGGATTTGGACCGTCGACGATCCGCGAACGCAGGAAAAATTGTTGGCGGATCATGTCGCCGGCATTATTACTGATAACTTTGAACAGGCAGTCAGAATTAAGAATCGTGCTGTAGCAATCTAGCATTAATGTCGACAAAAAGAGCATTCGGATTAGGTTTCCGAATGCTCTTTTAGTGTTATTTGGTGACATACAAACCTTTGTATCCATTACTCATACCGGCTGGATTCCACACAAATCCGTGGATGTTGGTTCGCCAGAGCTGAGTTGTGGCTGGCTGATACAGTGGAATGACGCCTTGGTCTTTCATCAAGACTTTTTCGGCGTTTACCAAATCCGCATATCGCTTGGTGCGGTTATTTGCATCAGTGGTTTTGGATGCTTCAATGTAGCGATCATATTGTGAATTAGCCCAGTGACCATTATTGGTTGGGTTATTCTTAGTCATTAAGTCCAAGAAATTGATTGGATCAGCGAAATCGGCACCCCAAGAGGAAACCACCAGATCAAAATCACCGCTGGTTGACCGTGACAGCTTGCTCTTAGTTGGCACATTGTGGATGGTAATACTCAACCCCAGTAACTTGTTGAACTGACTTTGCAGATACTGGGTGGTCTTCTTGGATTGATCAGTATCATCACTTAGCAGTGAGAGGTGCAGTTTCTTCACCCCAGTCTGCTTGAGGCCGGCTGCCCAGAGTTTCTTGGCTTGGCTTTGGTTGTAGGCAACCCCTGATTTTTCATAGGCGTCACTGGCAAAGTCGGCACCAGTCTTAGGATTCTGGAAGAAGTTGGTGGAGACGAATCCCTTTGGTGCGGTTGACCCATCACGCAGAACTTGGGTAGCCAGGGATTGTTTATTGATAATTTGGGATAAGGCTTGGCGAATTTTGACGTTCTTTAAGGCCTTGACCCGCTTTTGATTCATTTCAAGGTAGATGGTTGAGCCGCCGACAAACTTTTTGAACTCAGGCCGATTCTTGTAGGATGGCACCTCCTCGCCGGAAAGCGTCACAACATCCAACTTGTTTTGCTGGTAAAGCGAAAGTCCGGTGCTTGGCGTTTTGACAACTTGGAACTTAAGCTTGTTGAGTTTAACGGCCTGCTTGTCCCAATAATTAGGATTGCGCTTCATCGTCCAGGTATCACTGGTTCCATTCCAGTCGGCGAGTTCAAACGGTCCGTTGTATGCGGTTGTGGCGCTGCTGGTACCATAACTGCTGCCGTACTTCTTCACCGCGGATTCCTGTTGTGGGAAGAAGGTTGGAAAGGCGAGCAATAATTTGAAATATGGAACTGGATGGCTCAGGTGAACCACTAAAGTCGATTTGTTGGGGGCTGATACGCCCAACTTATTTGGCGATAGCTTGTTTTTTTGAATGGCACTGTAGTTCTTGACCCCTTCAAACAGGTAAGAGTACCCGGAAGCAGTCTTTGGGTTGACTACCCGACGCCAGCCATACACGAAGTCGTGAGCGACCACTGGTTGACCGTTATTCCATTTATCATTGGTCCGCAGCTTGAAAGTATATTTCAGGCCATCTTTTGAAACCTTGGTGCTGGTGGCCAGGGCATTTTCAACTTTGGATTTTGGACCAAGTCGATAGATTCCCTCGCCAATTTGGTAAAGTGGTGTCAAACTGCCGCTATCAGAAGCTTTGGCAGTGTCCAGTGTCGAGATTTCTGAATCGGTGCTGATATTGACAGTTTGGTCCTTGGCCATCTGGTTGCTGGAATTTTTGGTGCTTTGGTTGCCGCATCCTGCCAGCACCAAGATGAGTGCCAGCGCGCCTGTAATTGTTAGTAAATGTTGATTGATTTTCACGTTTTACCCCTCTTTTTTGACATGAAAACTGCCAGCACATTGATACTTGCTGGTCAGGTGATGATACATGAATTGAGTTACTTGGAATTTGTTAGTGCCAAGGTTGACTATATTAACATGGAATGTGGTGGGGTGGCAAATGTGGTGTAGGAAGTGCCTGAAATGTTACATAGTTGAAACGTGTTTTGAGCAACTGAGGCTAACTTCTAAGGGTACTCTGACTAAAGTCCCAAGACCAGGGACTTTAATCAGAGTACCCTTAGAAAACGCCTCACCCGTTGCTCAAAACACTCTAATCAAATTCCTCATACACATTCGGATCCTGCCCATCCACTCTGCCATCCGGCTTAGTGAGAGCGTTGATTTTTTTCATTTCATCCTCAGTCAGTTGGAAATCAAAGAGGTCTTTGTTCGTCCTCTGGTGAATTAAGCTGCTTGAACGGGGCACTGGGATGATGCCTCTTTGGGTATGCCACTTTAAGATGATTTGGCCGGTATTCTTATTGTACTTTTTGGCTAACTCTTGAATTAATGGTTCTTTCAATGCGGCACTCCCTCGGCCTAATGGGCTCCAAGCTTCGGTTGCGATGCCGCGCTGCTGGTCCTCTTTTAACATGCGTTCATTATTCCAATAGGGATGGACTTCAATCTGATTCACCGCTGGAGTGACGCCGGTTTCGTTAATCAATCTGTCCAAATGTTCCGGCTCAAAGTTGGAAACACCAATTGAACGGATCAGACCGCGTTTTTTAGCATCAATCATTGCTTGAAATGCTTCTACGTAGTGATTACGTTTCGGCAGCGGCCAGTGGATCAAATATAAGTCGAGGTAATCCAATCCCAAACGGTAGAGAGATTCCTGGATTGCCTTGGTTGCTTCGTCATATTGATGATACTTTCCCGGCAGTTTGGAAGTCACAAAGAACTCCGAACGGGGGATCCCGGAACGGCGAATCGCCTCGCCGACCATGCCCTCGTTATCATAATTGGTGGCGGTATCTAAACCGCGATAACCGTCCTGGATGGCAGCGAGTGTCTGCTGGAGACCTTCGCCACCGCGAATTTGAAAAGTTCCAAACTGAATCGTGGCCATCTTGTAGCCGTCGTTTAAAGTGATTTCTGGAATTGCGTTATTTGTCAATATTTGTACCTCCATGTTTAATCCTTGCGCGACAATTTATAGTTACGAAAAAAGGAGAACTATTTTTTTGTTTGCTGATCGTTATTTTGGGGTTGAGTTTTTGGATGCGGCTTGGTTGGCTGTTGGTCGACTTTTTTGATCGTGATGTACCAGCCGACCTGCATCGATTTGTTGGGGTTAATGTATTCCACGCTAAAGTCATAAAATTTGGCGTGGAGACTTTTTTCGATGAGCATATTTTTTACCTGCAGGGCATCTGCCCGACTTTCAAACCGCAGATTGCTATTGGTGCTGTACCCACTGTGCTTATTAGGGTCATTATAGGTCTGGTTAAAAAAGTCCAGGTATTCTTTGGAGTCGTTCAAGGTATCACGTCCTTCCTTCTTCCATTGTACCCAACATGCCACTCAATTTCATTGTCCGTGGCTAATTAAGTGGAAAACCTAAAACTTTTCAGATGATATGGAGAATTTTGATCAGGATTGAATTGTGTTTCACATAGGAAACCTCTAAAATATACATATATGGCGAGGAGGGGATCGTCTTGGCGAAAAATGGTTTGTTATTGGTGAATTTGGGCTCACCAGTGTCGCCCAGTAATGCAGATGTGAAAGCTTATTTGAAAGAATTTTTGAGTGATCAAAATGTCGTAACGCTGCCGAAGTGGTTTTGGCAGCCTATTTTGCGTGGCATGATTCTACCGATGCGCACTTGGCGTTCGGCAACCTTTTATCAGCACATGTGGACCAAAGCGGGTTCACCGCTGACGGCTTACACAGAAATCATGAAGCAAAAGGTTCAACAGGACTTGCCTGATTGGGACGTTCAATACGCCATGAATTATGGGCAACCCAGGATTGTCGATGTTTTGCACGAGATGAAAGATCGCGGTGATCGTGACATCGTTGTCTTGCCGCTGTTTCCGGATTACACACAAAGCACCCACGATACTATTATTGAAAAAGTTCAGTCGTCGGGAGTCGCGACTCATATTATTAAGAACTTTTATGATGAGCCGGTGTACCAACAGATTTTGGCCCGGCAAATTGACGAGGCTTACCCAAAGAAACAGTATGATGCGGTGATTTTCAGCTACCATGGCATTCCAATGTCGATGGTCAAAAAAGGTGACCCATACGAAGGTGAGTGTCTCGCCACGACTCAGGGTGTGATGAAATACGTTAAACAGGTTCCGAGTGACAAAGTCAAAACGGTTTTTCAATCTAAATTTGGACCGATGCCGTGGCTCAAACCTTATTTGAAAAATTATTTGATGGAGTTGGCCGCAATGGGTAAACGCAATGTGTTACTGGTGACGCCATCATTCGTTGAAGATTGTTTGGAAACCATCGAAGAAAATAATGTTCAAAACTATCAGACCTTCAAGGCAAGCGGCGGCAACGTCTTTGACTCAGTCAAACCAATGAATGGCAGCGATGATTTTTGCCAATTCTTAGCCGACCTCAGTGTTAAACAACTTCGGGGAGGCGAGGCCGATGAGCCAAGAGCAAACGCATAAAAGCCTTGATGAAATTAATCAAAGTGTCGAGGTTCCCAGCGTTTATGAAACTTCATTTGTGCAAAAGTTTCTTGCATACAGTGGCCCTGGAGCGTTAGTCGCCGTCGGGTACATGGATCCCGGAAATTGGCTGACGTCACTTTCTGGGGGCAGCCAATATCGGTATTCACTTTTGTCGGTGTTATTGATGTCGATTTTAGTGGCCATGTTCATGCAGACATTGTCGATCAAATTGGGCGTCGTTGCCCGGCTGGATCTCGCCCAGGCAATTGCCCAGAAAGTGCCTAAAGCCGGTCGCTACACGTTGTGGATCATCAATGAGTTGGCGATGATGGCAACTGACATGACTGGCGTCGTCGGCACGGCCATCGCATTAAAATTATTATTTGGTTTACCATTGTTATATGGGATTTTGTTCACGATATTCGATGTATTGTTAGTGCTATTATTTTTAAGATTTGGAATCAGAAGAATCGAATTTATTGTGTTAACGGCCATTTTAATTGTTGGTGTCATCTTTGGAGTTGAGGTATCACGGGCAACGCCCAATCTGGCCCAAATTGCTGGTGGCCTGCTGCCGACACCCAAGATTTTGACTAATCATGAAATGCTGATTATGAGTTTGGGGATTGTTGGGGCGACGATCATGCCGCATAACGTTTATCTCCATTCTTCACTCGCTCAGAGTCGCCGGTATGATTACCATAATCCCGCCCAGGTTAATGAAGCTTTGAGATTTGCCAAATGGGATTCCAATGTTCATTTGGTGGCCGCCTTTTTGATTAATGCCTTGTTGTTAGTCCTTGGCGGAACGCTATTTTTCCACACGAACGGGCAGTTGTCGGCCTTTCAGGATGTTTACAACGGCTTGAAGAATTCGGCAATCGTTGGCAACCTTGCCAGCCCGTTGATGAGCACCTTGTTTGCGTTTGCGTTATTGATCACTGGGATGATTTCTTCAATCACCAGTACGTTATCCGGGCAAATTGTGATGGAAGGCTATCTTCATATTCGTCTGCCACTTTGGGAGCGTCGGTTACTGACCCGGTTTGTTACCCTGATTCCGATTTTAGCAATCGGGTTTCTGGTTGGATTTAACGATCACGATTTTGAACAAATTATCGTCTATGCCCAAATTGCGTTATCGATTGCCTTGCCATTCACACTGTTCCCGATGGTCGCCTTGACCAGTAACCATGATTTGATGGGGGTTCACACCAACCAGCGGTATGTGACGATGATTGGCTACCTGCTGACGACGATCATTACCGTTTTGAATTTGCAGTTTGTGATTGCTGCTTTTTAATCAATGTATTTAGAATATTTAAGAGATAAGGGGGAGTTGGATTGAAAATACTTGGCATTTTAGGGTCTCATAGAAATGACGGCGCAACGGACATGATGCTGGAAACCGTGCTGTCTGCGGTTAAAGCGCCTAATACCACTGACATGATCTATTTGGAAGACTATCCATTCAAGCCGGATCAGGGAGATCACAAAGATCCGGTGCTGGATGAACTTGAAGCAAAGATGCTTGAAAGCGATGTTTGGGTGATTGCAGCCCCGACTTATTGGGGTGGCCTAGCAGGGAAGATGAAAGACTTCTTTGACTGCATGCGCCAACGCCTGGTCCGCTTTGATCATGAGGGTGGTACCCATCCGGACCGGTTCAAGAATAAGCACTATTTGAGCATCACGGATTGTTATACCGGAACCTTCGAGAACTGGGTAACCGGCGTCACCGACCAAAGTTTTCGAACCATTGATAAGGTGATGTCGGCGGCTGGTGTGATTAAAATTCACGAACTGGTGTTGACCAACACTTGGGGAATGAAGGCATTGCCCGAGAACAAAAAACAGGCCTGCCTCAAATGGGGTGCCCGCCTGAATACTGAACAAAAGAGAGATGATAGTACATTGAAACGATATATTGAATTATTCTTTATGGTTGCTGTGATGGCGTTATTGACGATGGGAATTCAAGTTGGTTTGCGTTTGGTTTCCACTGCTGATTTCTGGTGGCGCTACGCTTCGTTTGTCGTCATCTTCTATGTGTTGTTGGGATGCATCCTTCATTTCTTTACGGTTGTGAAACATCGCCGACGGTAATTTAACTTGATACTAACATGAGAGTCAGACGCACGGCGTTTTGATCTCATAATTTAATGTAAACAGGCCATCATTCCTAGTTTTGGAATGATGGCCTGATTGTGTTTTAGCCGATCGTTTCACGTTTATTCTCGATAACAGTCGGATTCAACAAGTCTAAGATGAGGTCTCAGCCTTACCGATTATTGTAATTTTTTCTTCACTTTATTCAGTTCCTCAGCAAGTGCAGGCCTGGATGGATACTCATCGATTAAGCCATCGATCCATTTGATAGCGGTTTGCACGCTGCCGAATGCGGTATAGTTTTTGATTCTTCGGCCCATTCGTCGATAGGCTTGTCTGCCGGGATATTTTTCGTTCAGAACAACGTTTTGGTAATACAGCTTGTTGACGACATCTGGGTAGTTAGGGTACAGGTCCTTGCTATAAGTTTCAGTGAGTTCAGGGTTCTGCATGATTAGCTGCATGAGCTTATCGAATTCACGTTCCTTGTCTAAGATGAAGGCATAGTTTTCCGGTGTCAGTTTCTTCGCCGCTTTAGCCAGGAAAGCCGGATATTGGGCATCCCAACTCTTATCCTGTTGTCGCAGTTTCTTGAGTGGTTCGTATGCGTCGGGGTAGTTTGCGAACAGACGGTTTTCGAGAACCGCTTCTTGTTTTTGCTGCTGATCGGTAGCGTCATAAATTTTGATGAGATATCGCTCCCAAATTCGCCGCCACCCCTGGTCCTGTTTTGAAGCCTCGAGGCACAGTTCTTCTGCTCGAACATAGTTTTTGTTTTGAATCGCATTTTGGATTTCCACTTCGCGAATTTGCGGAATGGTTTTATGCTCGTCCATAAACTTCTCGGCATCGGACTGCTCTCCAAGTTGAATCAGGATCCGAGCATGAAGCACTTTATCGTAAATTTCAGACTGAGTCGTTTCAAATCCTTCGTCGGCTGCTTTGATAACTGCCCGAGATGCGGATTGAGCAAGCTTGGCAGACTTTGGTGTGATCAGCGGGAGGGCATTATACAATACCTGATAGCGTTGTTCGGGCCAGCCGGCAAATATTTTTCGCTTAAAAACGCGAACCACGTCCTTAATGACGATTTCTTTTTGTGATTCCAAAATCTCAGGGGCGATATTGGTGCTTAAGTTCTTCATCGAACCAAAGACACGATCAAACGTGTCGGTTAAGGCACCGGAACTGCTGTCGGCATCGCTGAGCATTTTCGCAGCCGTTTCCACGACCAACAGCAAGCCATTCATTGCATGATGATAATGGCCTTGTCTGAACCGGAGCATGTACTTATTGATCACATCATCCAAGACATTGCAAACAACAATGCAGCCTTGGTAATCAATAAAGCCGTAAGATTTGTTTTTACGGACTGTACTTTGAATCAGTTTCTTGGTTTGCACCAACTCAGCATCCGTGTCGAGATCGCCAAATTGGGCGGTCACGTCTCTAAAAAATGTGGGATCGAACTGCGCCTGATTAATTATGAATTGCCGAAGCCCCTCAGGAGAGGCTTCGTTGACGGCTTTGATTAAGGATTGTTTTTCTCCGGAATTCATAATTGTTTCACGCTCCTCTGACGATATCGGAATAATTCAAATCGATAGTACCATAGATTATGAGTGGTTGCTACCGCTTTCAGTAACTAAGTGCTAAATCTTAATGGACAAGGTTTGCAGGCTGAAAGATTACTTCAGTCCACGGGTGTTTAAAAGGTACCCATGTGTGGTATTATTTATATGGGAGCTAAATCCCAAATTAATGAAAAACATTTTGCAATCACTAGGATCTGGTCGGGGAGAAATCTCTGGCCTTTTTTGTTTGGTTTCCGGTTTGCGTGTTGCAATACCTTCCATTCAAGATATATAATTAAAATAATATTAGAGCTATCTCATTTTCATATAATATTCACGAGGGAGATATTGCCATGAAAAATGTTAAGAAGTGGTTGGTGATCGGGACGATTAGTCTGTCGACATTGGCATTCGCAGCCTGTTCGAACAACAAATCATCCGAGTCCCAATCCAAGCCCATTTCCATGCCGACAACTTATAGTGCGACTGGAAAGGCAAGCAAAGCAGACGATGATAGTACGCTGAACGCTGCTGAAGTCGTTGACGCACCGTTTACCGGGATTACACTTGCCGTACTACAGGATAACGTTGAGGATTCTGATGTCTATTCACCAGGTGGTGGCGATCAGTTGTTTAAAAGCAACAAAGATTTTAAGATTGTCAAGGGCGGCCTGGCGAACTTGAAGCTGGACCGATCGAATAACACGGCTACGATTACCATACGGAAAAACGCCAAGTGGTCAAACGGCAGCCCAGTAATTGCCAAGGATGTTGAGTACGCTTATGAAATCATCGGCAATCAAAATACGGGCGCTGAACAGTACTCATCTGACATGGCAACCATTAAAGGCATGGCTGCTTATCACACTGGCAAGGCGAAACAGATTTCAGGGATTACCTATCCTGATGGACAAAACGGCAAGCAAGTGGTGATCCACTACACCCATTTATCCCCTGCGATGCAATACGCCGGCAATTCATTCTTATGGGGGACGGTGGTTCCTTATCAGCACATTAAGAATGTGAAGATTTCCAAGTTATCGTCCTCACCTGCAGTCCGTAAACACCCAATTTTCGTTGGACCTTACAAACTGCAAAACCAGGTTCAAGGTGAGTCGACTGCTTGGGTACCCAATAAATATTATTGGGGACCGCAGCCAAAGATTAAGCACGTCAATATCCAAGTTGTTTCCTCAAGCAATGCTGCAGCGGCGTTTAAGGCGAAAAAGTTCGACTTTGCTTTGGGCGGCCTGCCTGCCAGTCAATATAAATCAGTTAAGAATATCAAAGGCTACACCCTCGCTGGGGCACCTGGTTTAAGTTATGGTTACTTTGGCTTCAACGTTGGCCACTTTGACACCAAGACCAACAAGAATGTCATGGATAAGCACAGCAAAATGGGTAACAAGAACCTGCGAAAGGCCATGCTGTACGCAGTTGACCTGGACAAGGTTAACAAGAAATTATTGAGTGGGGTTCAATGGCGGCCAAATACCTTGATTCCACCAATTTTCAAGAAATATCATGATAATAAAGCAGCCGGGTTCCCATATGATATGGCGAAAGCTAAGAAACTGCTGAAAGACGCCGGTTACAAGAAGAAGGGCAAGTGGTACGTCCAACCCAACGGCAAGAAATTGACCATTCACTTCGGCGCGATGCAGGGGTCCGCTGCCAGCAACGAAATTTCTCGATATGAAGTTCAGCAGTGGCGGAAATTAGGTCTGAACGTTCAAATGACCAACGGCCGACCACTTGAGATTAACAGCTTCTATTCAATCTTGGGCAAGCCAAAGCAAAAGCAGATTGACGTCTTCGTTGGCGGCTGGCAGTTAACTTATGAACCAACGCCAACCCAGTTCTATGGTGAAGATGCCACTTATAACATGGGACACTTTGTGACCAAGAAGAACACCAAGTTACTCAACAGCTTGAATAGTAATAAAGCTTGGAATCAGCAGTATCGGATCAAGCAATTTAAGAAGTGGCAGGTTTATATGAACAAAGAAGCCGCTTATGCGCCTCAAAGCACCTTGCTGAGTTTCACGCCGGTTAACCACCGACTAAAGAACTTTAAGCAGGCGGCCTACAACAACTACCTCTTCCCAACTTTCTGGGATCAATTGGAACTGACTTCGAAGACTCCTAAATAGTTCTGTATAAAAGTAGCGTCATGGGATTTAACTTCCATGGCGCTACTTTTATGTGCTGGATAAACCAAATGCAAAATTCACTCACAAAAAGAGAAACCGGAAACCAATAACGCAAACCTAATGTGAAATTAGGGGGGGCGCAACAAATGCTTTCTGGTAAAGATAGTAAAGTTTTGTATATTGGATGTAGAATCAAAATACTTTCCAAGCGAGGTGCCGCATGATAACACAAAATAAACCTAATTGGGTCAACAATCCCAGAAAGTGGATTTGGATGCTAGTGGGATTTATTATTATCGAGAAATTTTTGGAGAATGGCATATTAGTTCCAGTACTCCTAAAACTGCCCTTTGGAGATCTTACCAGCAATATTTTGTACAAAGGGATCGAAGTGTTGCTAGTTTTGGGGTTAAATATCTGGCTAATCAAACAGAAGTTGTATTTCTCCGTTAATGTTACCTTAAAGACAACTCTCTTTTTCCTTTTTGGTATTGTCTACATTAGCCTGTTTATCTCATCAGGACCGGTGAAACTTTTGCCTCCAATTATACTGTGGACGTTGTTGACGGCGATTTCTGAAGAACTGCTCTTTAGGGGAGTGATTTTTGGGGATTTATTCAAACGCCTCACTCAGCGTCATCTGACGAAGCGTAGCGTTGCAATTACGATTGGTTTATCAAGTCTGTTGTTCAGCCTACAGCATTTGAGCAATTTGGCAAATCAGTCATTGCTGGATACAGTTTGTCAGATGATTGAAACTTTTGGGATGGGGATTTTGCTGGCAGCGATTTATGTGAGAACCGGATCATTAATCACGACGATTTTTGCCCATTTTCTAATTGACTTTCCGATTTTGTATTTAAGTCAGATCAGCACTGGTTCTACCTCTACTGCAAATATGTCTGGGAATGTTTCAGTGGTCGGATCGATTATTGTCGCAATCGTTTATGCCCTGGTTGGAATAGTTGTCATCCGATCAAAATTAGCCAATAACAAGTTACCGGCAATTACACATACTATGGAAAATCCAGCAAATTAAAAGTCCCGATCCCGATAGTCATCCCAATCCGGCATCTTTGAATGGTTCTCCTTGGCGGTTCGAATGTCATGATAAAATCTGACCTTGCGCTTGATGTGACGTTCGTTTTTTTTCAAAAGCGCCAGTTGTTCAAGGACGCGTTGATAGTGGTTATCCAAAATGTCACAGGTTTTGTCCAAGTCCGCATCGTCGTCTTGGGCGGCAAACAGTTCCTGCAATTCCTTGAGTGTCATCCCGGTATCTTTGAAGCAGCAAATCGCTCCCAGGCGGTTGAGGTGCTGCTGAGTATAAGCCCGTCGGCCCTTGATGCGGGGGATGTCGTAAAGTAAGCCCAGGTCTTCGTAATAACGCAAGGTCGTGGTTGGCAAGTGATACATTTTAGATACTTCGGTGATCGAATAAGTTTTCACGGTTGCGGTTTTCAAACAGTTGACCTCCCAAGTCGAAATAAGTTTACTTCAAGTATACTCGAAGTGTTACATTTAAGCTAAACAATTTAGGAGATGGCGAAATGTATCAAGCATCCAAAGATCGTTACGATAAAATGGTTTATAACCGGGTTGGCAAAAGTGGCCTCAAGATTCCTGCCTTGAGCCTTGGACTCTGGCATAACTTTGGTAGTGTCGATTCCTTTGAAAATCAAAAGGCGATTATCCATCAAGCTTTTGATTTGGGGATTACCTATTTCGATTTGGCCAACAACTATGGCCCGGAACCTGGGAGTGCCGAAGAGAACTTCGGGCGGATTATGGCAGAAGATATGAAGCCTTATCGAGATGAAATGATCATTGCCAGCAAAGTGGGCTATTACATGTGGCCGGGTCCATACGGTGAATGGGGATCACGGAAGAATATTATTGCCAGTGCCAATCAGAGTTTGAAGCGGATGGGATTGGATTATGTGGATATCTTCTATTCTCACCGATTTGACCCGGACACGCCACTGGAAGAAACGGCCCTTGCCTTGGATGAGTTGGTTCATGAAGGTAAAGCGCTCTATATCGGGATTTCCAATTATGACGGCAAACAAACAGAAGAGATTACCAAGATCTTCAAGGATTTGAACACGCCGTTTGTGATTCATCAACCCCGCTACAACATGTTTGACCGGCACATCGAAAATGATCTCTTCCCGGTATTGAAGAAAGAACATAAGGCAGCGGTCAGCTTTAGTTCGCTGGCTCAAGGTTTACTCACGGACAAATATTTAAATGGGATTCCAGCTGATTCACGGGCTCACAAATCTGCCAGTCCATTTCTTCATGAAGAACAGGTCGAAGAGACCATTAAGACAGTTAAGAAATTGTATCAGGTCGCTGCTGATCGTGGCCAAACTTTGGCTGAGATGGCCTTGGCTTGGAATCTGCGTGAGCCGGAAATTGCCAGCGTTTTGATTGGTGCCAGTCGACCGGAACAACTGCTTGATAACGTGAAGGCACTGGACAATCTTGAATTTTCTAGTGAAGAACTTAAGAAAATTGATGAGATTTTGGCGACCCAAAAGCCGATTAAATAAATAAGAGTGGAACGCGAGGCGTTTTGCTTAAATGGCGGGGATCAGCCGATCGTTGCACGTTTAAACTTCATACCATTGGAACTCAAGAGAGGCCGAGATATAACTGACAATCAGTTGTATCCCGGCCTCATTTTGATATACAAATTAACTTCCCATTGATGGTTGACTTGAAGTGTAAACTGCTCGATACTTCAGAACAATATTGGCTTTCTTTTGGGTGCCAACCGATGACCACTTACCTTTGGTCTTTTGGTAGACGAACTTTGGTGAAGTGCCATTCAATTGAACAAAGAACTGACCGTCACCTGATTTACGTACCCGGTAAACTTTTGTTTTGCTGGTTGGTGAAAGGGTCGTTTCTGGATCGGTCTTGTTATAAGCGACAATACTCTGTCGAATCATATCTTTATATTGGTTGGTTTGATGGCTTTTCATGATAATCCCGACGATGCCGGCAATCACAATCAGCACCATCAGTGACAGCATGATCCACATGATGTTGGCTCGTTTGGCGTTTTGAGCTTTTTCCTTCTCATTCATTCTATATCACCCCACTATTTCCATTGGAATCGAAAAACCTTACATGTTAAATGTATCACACAAATGGCCCCTTGAGAAAAATGTGGGGGGATTTCTTCAACAGAACATCAAAAAGTAGTCCCAATTTTGTGATAAATACAAATCATTTTAAAATAGTGTTCAGTTGGATGATGGCAGCACGATTTCAAGGTGTACAATAATCACATTATTGCAATTGGAAGGAATGACTTGATGAACATTCTGTTACTGATTATCGTTGGCTTTATCATCGGCACCGTTGTGATTACCCTCGGCGGTGGCGGGGCCGCCTTTTACCTTGGAATTCTCACGACGGTCTTTGGCTTGGGGCCAGCAAGCGCGGCCGCCACTTCATTGGTGACCTCGTTTCCATCATTGTTAATCGGCTCGTACTCTTATTTTCGACTACACAAAATTAAATTACGGATTGCTTGGCGGATGATCATTTTTGCAGTCCCAGCTGTGGTTGTGGGATCCTTGATCTCACCATATATCCCGGTCAAAATTTATTTGTATATTATCGGGGGGATTTTGGCGATTTTAGGGCTCCAGACGTTGTTTAGCAGACAAAAGGATCACCAAAATCCTAATAAATGGTTGGCACCAGTCTATGGTGTCATCAGTGGTCTAATGGTTGGTGTCGGCGGGCTCAGTGGTGGTGGACCGGTGGTTGCCGGACTGCTCGTGATGGGATCCGACATGGTCACCGCGGCCGCCACTTCTTCCTTAGTCCTGGTCGTAATGACCGCAACCGGGTTAATCTTTCACCTTTCTGCCGGTAACGTTGACTGGTCGGTGGGGCTTGGCCTCATGTTTGGGGCGATTCTGGGATCATTTTTGGCGCCGGTCCTGTTGGGCAAACTCGATCCTCAGAAGTTCACGAAATATGTGAAGCCGATTCTGGGAGTTCTGTTGGTTGTGATGGGTGTCTTTACGGCATTAAAGTAATGGCCATAAAGGTCTTGAATTAACCCATGGTGCATGATAATTGTGGATAAAAAAGACGCAAACCTGGTTTGCAATTGGTTTGCGAACAAAAACCAATTCAATTACATTCAGATTTCCCTTGCTCATCACCTTACGTCATCAGCTATAACAGAATCAGGAGGTGAAACCGATGTCGACATATACAACAGGAGAGTTTGCCAAGTTGGGTGGTGTATCAATCAGGACCATCCAATACTATGATCAAAAAGGAATCTTGAATCCGACAACCATTTCAGATGGCGGCCGTCGCTTATACACGGACAAAGAGTTGAAAACCTTGCGATTGATTTTATTGTTGAAATCAATGGGCCTATCTCTGACGACGATTAAAGACCTGTTATCAGAAGATAATTCAACTCAAGTCCTGTCGTTGATGCTTAAGGAACAGGAAAAGAAAATTCAGCATGAGATGACAATGACCGCGGATCAGCTGGAAATGATTCGCAAGGTTCAAGACAGCCTGGCTGATTATGCGCTAATTTCCCAACCTGACCTTGACGGCATCGAAAATATGATGGAAAGCAAACCAAAATTAACCAAGTTTCGCTGGTGGATGTTAACTTGGGGACTGATGATGGATGCACTGGAAATCTTAGCAATTGCCGTTTGGATTATCACCGGCAATTGGGTGCCAGCCGCAATCATCTTCCCAGTTGTGATTGTAATGGCCATTTGGATTATCCGGGATTATTACAACAAAGTTGAGTATATCTGCCCAAATTGTCACCAGCATTTCAAACCGAGCTGGCGTGACTTTACATTTTCCAAGCATACTGCCAAGACGCGGAAACTAACGTGTCCCAATTGCGGTTACCGTGGCTATTGCGTTGAGGTTTACGATGTGAATCCAAAACAATAGTTGGCAATTAATCATGAAAAACACACCCCTTGGACTCTTTTTGAAGTTTAAGGGGTGTGTTTAGTTTGATAGGGTACTTATGCTAATTAAAAACTAGGTTTAATATACGGAACACGTTTGATTGTCGCCCCAACCGAACTTTCTGTGATCCAATTTTGGTTTACCAAGGGCTTAAAGTTTTCTGTTTTTCCAGTAATGATGATGCCAGAAAATCTTGCTTGATTTAATGTCGGATATTTCTTGGCAAATCCGTGGGCATAGTCAGTGATTGAAAAACTATTATATGTGCCGAGATTTTTAGCACTTTGCAATGATTTTCTGAAGCCCTTATAGTCATTTGGACCAAGTTTGCCATTAAATGACTGAATTCCAAGAAAACAATTATCTTCAATCGTTGGATCTGCTTTACCGTTGACACCAAGCCAGAACCAATTTGCTTGGATGCCTTTCGGCAGCTTTTGTAGTATTTGTGAATATGTCATTGGATGGCGAAAGGTCAAAGCCACCTCACCTACATAATTTTTCATTTGCGAAATTTTCTTAACTTCGTAAGCCTTCGACACATTTGGTGATTTAACTCGATTATTGTAAAATAACGGAATCTTGGTTTGGGTTGTTCTCGTGTAAGCCGCCTGATTATCTGTATCCACTAAGTTATCGGTTTGAATTTCATGATATAACCAATTGTACTTACCTTCGACAGTCTGCCATGGTAAATGATAGCCATCAATGTCTTTATATTGGTGGCTTACGACAGTGCCGCCGCCAATGTTACTGTTACCAATAACCAAGTCACTGTTTTGGATATTGGGGCTCATGAGGTCTTGTTGAATTTCCATCTCTTTCATAAGCCCACTAGATTGACGGGCGGAAAAAGATTGAGTAATTTTATATCCAACTGCCGTCATTATTGGAAAAAGAATAATAATTAATAAAATTGTGATTACCCAACGCTTGAGTTTAATACGAAAAGCTAATTTTTCAAATTGTTTATCTTGGTTCATTATGATTCACCAAATCCCTTCTTAATCTTCTTTCTCAACCGATACAAACGCATTTTCACTCCTGGAGAGGTTATCTTTAGATTGGTGGCAATTTCATCAATAGATTGACCTTCGATGTATTTCATTTTTAAGATTTCTTGATCACCAGGAGATAACTTTTGGATAATTCGCTGTAGTTTTTTTGATTTGTCTTCTGTGTGTGGTTCCCTCGTTTGCTTCTGCTGCGGAATAAGGTATTGTTGTAAAATTTTCTGAAGACGGGCTTCACGACGATTTAAATCAATGTATTTCGTTTTGGCAATTTTGTACATATAAGGGCGAATCTTATCTGGCGGGAGTATTAGATCCATTTCCAAAACTTTTACAAAGACATCTTGAACAACGTCTTCTGCGATGTCTTTACTAGCTCCGCGTGAAACC
Source organism: Lentilactobacillus buchneri (assembly GCF_018314255.1). NCBI lineage: Bacteria > Bacillati > Bacillota > Bacilli > Lactobacillales > Lactobacillaceae > Lentilactobacillus > Lentilactobacillus buchneri. The sequence goes on along the minus strand of NZ_CP073066.1, from coordinate 1,114,420 downwards.
AGGAAATGATTTAATTCGATTGAGATGTTTTTCAGTAGTACCTCATACTCATCAAGTTTCATGACAACCCCCTTTCACTGTATATAACGAACGGGATTCGAATAAGTAACGATAATTACTCAATTATGTAAAAAGAGCCAGACAAGAATGTCCAGCTCAACGACTATAATTTATTCATGTTCCAAAATCTGATTCATCGCGCTGTCGGCACTACTCTTATACATTGTGCCGAATTTATTGGTGTGAACCATCAAGTAATACAGCCGATAAAAGTTCAGCCGTTCATTGGCGCCCGGATCCAAAGGGTAGACTGCGTTATAAGCGGCGTAGAAGTCCGCGTCAAAGCCACCAAAGACGGTGGTAATCCCCAGGTCGAATTCCCGATCACCATAGAAAGAAGCGGGATCAATCAATGCCGGACGACCGTCCGCCAAGAACATGTAGTTGCCGCCCCACAAATCGCCGTGAAGCAGGGATGGCTCGCTCTCATGCTTCGACAACTGATCGAGAATCACTTCGCGAACCCGTTTGTATTTTTCATCGTCACTTGGATTCCATAAATGCTTTTTCATCAAAGCATCGCGGAGCCGGTCCAGTCGGTGGTTGACGAATAATTCACTCCAAGAGTCGGTCCAACTGTTATCGAAGCTTTCATCGTTGCTGACATAGGGCAGGTCAAAGCCAAATTTTCCATTCTTGCTGTAATGCTGATGCAAGTTGGCAACCAGTTCACCTAAGTCACTCTGACTGCCGGAACCTGATTCCAAAAAGTTCAGCAGCAAATAAGCATCGCCGTTAATTTGACCATTGCCCAACACTCGGGGAGCCAAGACGTTAGCTTCCTCGAAAGCTTTGAGCCCAGCAATCTCGCCAGCGTAAAAGTCGGCAGTCGTCTGGGGCTGAACCAGTAGGAAATATGTGTCATCTTTTGTTTCTAATCGAAATGCCTGATTAACATCGCCGCCACCAACGGGGACTGCTTTAGTAATCCCTTTGATGGGCAGTTGTGATAGCCATTGATCATCCATTGAATCATCACCTCTGGGTTCATTGTAACTGAAAATTGAATTTTATGTAGGCTGGAATTGCGATGGGGGTCAAATCGGGTTACCATTAAATCAAATCATATCGTCGATTAAGCAAATTTGCTGGAAAGGAGCTGCAAATGAATTACTTACAAGTTGCCAAGCCGTTGGTGTTACCCAACGGTCAGCAGGTCAAAAATCGATTCTTTAAATCGGCCATGAGTGAAACAATGGCTAACCAAGATCATCAGCCAGATGAACGATATGCCACCTTGTATCGAGCATGGGCAATGGGTGGTTCTGGAATTGTGGTAACTGGTAACGTCATGGTCGATTCAACCGCCTTGGCAGAACCCGGCAACGTGGTCGTTGAGGATGAGCGGAGCTTGGCAACCCTTCAAAAGTGGGCTCAAGCGGGAACGACAAACCACACCCAGTTGTGGATGCAGCTCAATCATCCCGGCAAACAGTCACCAAAATATTTGTCCACTCAACCAGCTGGGCCCAGTGCCATTCCTGTACATGGCCCTAATCAGAAATATTTTAATCCCCCACGTGAATTGAAGAATTCTGAAATTCATGAGATTATCGCTAAATACATTCGAACCGCAGAGATTGCCCAAGAAGCCGGCTTCTCCGGTGTCCAAATTCACGGTGCGTACGGTTATTTGGTTAATCAGTTCTTGTCTCGCAAAGACAACCAGCGGACAGATGAATTTGGCGACTCACTGGAGAATCGAATGCGATTTCTCGTAGATATCTATGAAGGGATTCGCGAATCATGTGGGCCCCAGTTTTCGATTGGGCTAAAGCTCAGCGTGCTTGACCTTGATTTGGAAGGATTCACCGAACACGATTCGATTGCCGTGATCCAAAAGATGGCCGACCTTGGCATCGACTTGATTGAAATCTCTGGTGATGATTACGAAAACTCAACCGTTGGCTTTTCCGGCTATGCCCATATGATCCATCAACTTACAGATGTCCCCATTGTGCTCAGTGGCGGGTTTAGACGAATTTCCACGATGGAAGAGGCGCTGGGAACCCACGACGCCGACATGATCGGAATGTGTACACCAATGGCGGTAATGCCGGACCTGCCTAATCAAATTTTAGCTGGCAGCTACCAACCAGTTCCACTACCACTAACGATGGGGAGTCGGAAGTTGGATGAGAAGTATTCGCCAACATTCATTACCGCGTATTGTGAACAACAGGCGCGTCGGCTGGCAGAGGGGAAACGACCACAGCTATACACGAGTGCCTGGCGCGCCTTGGCGGCAAGCATTCAAATGCACGGGCCAAATGGACTTACACCTCGCCGTGCTCAATAAATAATTGAAGATTGGAAGAAATTCATGTCACAACCATTTGAACCAAATTCATTAGATGAACTAAAAGATCAGTATGACGTCATTGTCATCGGCTCTGGTAGTGCTGGCCTCACCAGTGCCATTCGGGCAACCGAACTCGGATTGAAACCAGTGATTTTTGAAAAAATGCCGAGTGTTGGCGGTGATACTAAACGGGCCTCGTCGGGGATGAACGCCGCGGCAACCTTTGTTCAGACTGAGCATGGAATCGAAGATAGCGTTGGGGCCTTTTATTACGAGACGTTGCGTGGCGGTCATGGCCAAAACGATCCAGCGTTATTGAAGAATTTTACCGAGCATGGTGCGCGGGCAATCGAGTGGCTTTATAAACAGGGTGTCCAGCTGGATGATTTGACAATTACCGGTGGCATGAGTGTGCCCCGGGCGCATCGACCAAGTTCGACTCAACCAATTGGTGGTTACTTGATTAATGGTCTGCTAAGCCAAGTTCAGGCAAAACAGATTCCACTGTTCACCAACGTCAAAGTGACTGAAATCCTGCACGATGATCGGGTTTCCGGCGTTCAAATTCAAACAGAAAACGGTTCGCAAACTGTTCACGCCAAAGCAGTGATTATTGCCGCTGGCGGGTTTGGTGCCAACAAGTCACTCATTGCAAAGTATCGCCCGGATCTTACCAAATACAAGACAACCAACCAGCCTGGAAATACCGGTGATGGCATGTTGCTGGCAGAGCATCTGGGTGCCCAGCTGGTTGATATGGATCGAATTCAAATTCACCCCACCGTTCAACAGGATACGGACCACGTCTATTTAATCGGTGAAACGGTCCGTGGCGAGGGCGCTATCTTAGTTGATCAAAACGGAAAGCGGTTTGTGAATGAAATGGAAACCCGCGACAAAGTTACCAACGCAATCGAGAAGTTGGGTGGTACTGGCGCATACCTCATCTTTGATGCCAAGGTTCGCAAACGTGCCAAGGCAATTGACTTCTATGATCATGTTGGCTTGGTTAAGACAGGCGATGATTTAGCCAAACTTGGTAAACTGATTGGTGTTGATAGTGATACACTATCGCAAACCGTAGCCAAGTGGAATCAGGCCGTTTCCGATCGAATGGACATTAACTTTGGCAGAACGACCGGCCGCCACATCCTTGAAACTGCCCCATATTATGCGATTCACATTGCCCCGGCGATTCATTATACAATGGGCGGTTTGAAGACTAACGATCAAACTCAAGTGCTTAAGGCGGACGGCCAACCGATTCCAGGATTATATGCGGCCGGAGAGGTGGTTGGTGGCCTACATGGTGATAATCGAATTGGTGGCAACTCCATTGCGGAAACCGTCGTATTTGGTTTGCAGGCAGCTCAGCAGGTACGCGATTATATTTTTGAAATGTGAATAAAACGAGGGGTCATTGGAATTTACCCAATGGCCCCTCAACTATTTTTATGTTAAATCCGTTGGATCAAGAAACAAACTTCATCGATCTCAAAATAATCGATTAATCTCATCAAATTCTGCTGGACTCAGTTGTACATCCAACGCTTTGGCATTACTATCAACTTGCTCTGGCAATCTTGCACCGGGAATCACCACGCTAATATCAGGATTGGCAATGTACCAAGCCAAAATCGTTTGAGCAATCGTTGCCTGATGACTTTCGGCGATGGTTTTGACTTGATCTAAACTATCCATGATCTGATTGAATTTTGATGTAGAGAACCTGCTGAACTTGTCTGCATCGTTTCGACTGTATTTGCCAGTTAGCAAGCCTGAAGCCAGTGGGAAATAGGGGACAAAGGAAATTTGGTGTGCCTTTAGATACGGGAAGATTTCTGTTTCTGCATCCCGGTGAACCAGGCTGTAATTGTTCTCCACGACATCGACTTGATTGTCTTGATTGGCTTCCTTGATCTGGTTCAAATTAAAATTAGAAATCCCGATTGCCCGAATCTTACCGGCCTTTTTTGCCTGGGCCAGCGCGTCAACTGCTTCTGCCTTCGGGGTCTTGTCATCCGGAAAATGAATGTAAAAAATGTCGATGTAATCGGTTTGCAGCCGTTCCAACGACTCATCAATCGATTTGGTCAAGAACTTAGGATCGTTATTAGGCTTCAAGTCGTTGTTGGGATCCTGAGCTGCTTTCGATGCGATGACAAATTTTGAACGATCGAAATCTTGAATGACGTTGCCAATAATGTCTTCAGACTTGCCCAATCCATACATAAATGCGGTATCCAGTAACGTAATGCCGTCGTTCAATGCCGCTTTAACAACTGCCTCGCCGTCCGAATCTTTCAGGCCGTCAAATAAATTATGGCCGCCGACCTTGTTGGTCCCCAGACCCAAGGGGCCGCTGACAACCTCGCTCTTACCAATTTTAACTGAGTTATTCAAAGTCAATTCCTCCTTACATATCAATAATGCTCTGCCATAAAAATAGGGCTGAAATTAAAATATTTCAACCCAAGTGTCTATTTTTCGATAATTGATTATTCGTCGTAAGGCCCTTTGCCGAGGTAGGCGTTAATCATCCAAATATTCTTATCAATGTCTTCTTTAAAGCCATTCAGCATATCTTGAGTTGGAAAATCTTTTTCCTCGTCAGTGACCTCGATGCCCTTTTGATATTGATCACGCAAATACCTGAATTGATCAACCAGCCGCTGCATGAAGTCACGCATGGTTAATTGATCCCAGGTAACCTTTTCGTCCGGTAAGCCGGTGTTATCAATGAATTCGTGAGTGGTTGCGAACGGCGAACCGTTGATTGCGATCAGTCGCTCGGCAACGTTATCCAATTGATCAGCTAATTGATCACTATAATCATCCATCAGCGGGTGCAGGCGAAAGAAGTTCTCACCCCGCATGTACCAGTGGGTTTGTTGGATGTTGGTCTGCAGCTGGCTGAGATCTGCGACTAATTGATTCAATTGTGCGCGTGTCTTTGGAAAATCGTACTTGTCTGCCATCAGATTACCTCCCAGAATAATTTTGAATTCGCTTACACAGTCAGTGTACTCGATTCTGGGAGACGGTCGCAAGGAAGTTGCCTTTTAGTTTTCGAAAGGCTTAGTGGTCTTTTGGTCCACTGACAGTCGGTGCCTGTGGTTGGTCAGGCTCCGTCGTTTCCGGAGATTCTTCCAGTTTGGAATGCTTGGATGTCTCCAGCATCCTGACGTAGACGAGGAAGCTGACAAATGCCGCTGCTGATACATAATAGAAGAACCAGTCTTCATGACCGATGTGTTTGAGCCACAGGGCAATGTATTCAACACTTCCACCAAAGATCGCAACGGTCAGCCCATAAGGAAAACCAACCCCGAGTGCCCGAATTTCAGTCGGAAATAATTCTGCTTTAACGATGGCATTAATTGAAGTGTAGCCACTGACGATCAGAAGGCCGCCTAGCATGAGTAGAAACGATGCCACGGGGCTATCGAAGGATTTGAGTCCGAGAAAGATTGGAACGGTCAAAATTGTTCCACCAATCCCGAACCAGTAGAGTAAGGGCTTTCGGCCAATTTTATCTGAAAGGTGGCCAAACAATGGTTGGGCAGCCATAAAAATCAGCAAGGCACCAAAGTTGATCATTGTGACCAGCTTTGGTGCCAGCCCCAATGAATTGATCATGTATTTTTGCATATAGGTCGTGTAGGTGTAGAAAGCAATTGTCCCACCCAAGGTTAATCCAACGACGGTCAACACTTGATTGGGATATTTTGCCAACTCACGCAAGGATCCTCTGGTGGCCTTTGTTTTCTCAGTCTGTTTAAATTGATTTGTTTCGTCCATTGAAAGTCGCAGGTATAAAACGATAACGGCGCCAACTGCCCCAATGGCGAAAGGAATCCGCCAGCCAAATGCCCGCAGTTGTCCATCCGAAAGCATTGATTGTAGAATGATTTGAACGATTAAGGCGATCAGTTGACCGCTGATTAAAGTTACATACTGAAACGATGCGTAATAACCACGCCGTCCAGAGGTTGCCATTTCTGATAAATAAGTGGCAGAAATGCCGTACTCGCCGCCAAGTGATAATCCTTGGACCAAACGAATACAGACCAACAGCAACGGCGCAAAAACGCCGATTGAACTGTAGGTTGGGATAATGGCAATCAACAGCGATCCGGTTGCCATGATGCTGACGGAGAGCGTTAAGGCGGCCCGGCGGCCTTTTTTATCGGCATATTTACCCATGATAAAGCTGCCGAACGGTCGCATCAGGAAACCGACCGCAAAAATAGCGGCTGCACTCAGCAGTTCGACGGTTTGATCACCGTCTGGAAAAAATGATCCGGCAAAATAAATGGCAAAGGATGCATATATATACCAATCGAACCATTCAATCATATTGCCTAAAGAACCTTTAATGATATTGCTTGTAACCCGTTTTTGGCTGTATCGTTGCATGTTGGGACCTCCTTTAATTCAGAACCGAATTAGAAATTAATTAGAGATATTCTAATTAATCACCTAGTATAGGTTAATAATTAATGGGATGCAAGATATCGTGTTAGGTTATATAACATTTTACCAAAACAAAAATGACTGTCACCTGTGAACCAATTGTGGGTTCAACTCCATGGGGCAGTCATTTGAGCTTGATTCAATTAGACAATTGCTTCCAGCCGCAGGAGATGATCAATCTCATAAGTTGGCTTCAATCGGATGGTATTGGGCTGATGGGTTGGGTTGAACCAGACTGAATCGAGGCCATATAAATTGGCCCCTTTAATATCGGAGGTCAGCGAATCACCAATCACCAGTGACTGGTCTTTTGAAAAGCCCTGAATGTTGTGTGCAACATAGTCAAAAAAGCCAGGATCAGGTTTTTGGACGCCGATAGTTTCGGACGCGAAAACATGAGTAAAGTAGGGTGCCAGACCAGACTCGTTGAGCCGCCGATGTTGAGTTTTGGCGATCCCATTGGTCACGACATAAATATCGTGACTTGCACTGAGGTCGGCCAGCAATTGCTTGGCTTGCGGCATCGGGCTGTGACCTTCGGCTAGAAAACTGCGATACCGTTGTTCATAGGCTTTTCCGTCAACAACTTGGCCGTAATGGTCGAAGAAACGACGGAATCGAGTATCCAGCAGCGTTTGTCGACTGATTTCGCCTAATTCATATTGCTGCCAAAGCTGTTCATTAAATTGATGGTAGTCGGCATAGACCTCAGAGGTCAGCGGCTGGCCGATGGTTTTGAATAATTTTTTGAGGGCGTCATGCTCAGCTGCCTGGAAATTCAACAGCGTGTCATCAACGTCAAAGAGTAATGTCGAATATTTCATGAAAGGAGACCTCACGTCATTTTTGTTAAATTCTATCACAATCCGGTGGGAATTTTGCTGATATTCACAAACTTGTCAGAATTGTTGGCTTACCCTTCCTGCGAAGTGCTACCATTAAAGGAAAGGTCTTTTACATTACACACAGGGGAGTCTTAACATGGCAAATCATATCACGCTATATCAGCACGGAACGCTGGCATTACTTGTTCCCGGGCTTTTAAAGGGAACCATTACAATGGGGGAACTGTTAAAACATGGCGATACCGGCATTGGGACTGGCGAAGGATTGGATGGTGAATTGATTATTCTAGATGGCAAACCATATCACGTCCACGCCACCGGGGATGTCACACTAGCCCCCAAGTTATTCACCATGCCGTTTGCCAATGCCCATTTTGCCCGCTACACGCCACTGGCCGAACTGGAAAACGTTGATCAGGCTGATTTGAACAAACAATTGGTCTCGTTAAGTCGAGCTGCCAACACTTTTTTCTCCATTAAAATAACCGGCACTTTTGCCAACATCCAAACCAGAGCGGCGGTTAAATCTCAGCCGCCGTATAATACTTTGGCTGAAACCGCTGAAAATCAGAGTGTCTTCACCCGGGATCAGATTAATGGGACGTTGATTGGCTATTATGCCCCACAACTGTTCGAGGGTGCAGCTGTGGGCGGCTTTCATCACCACTTCATTTCCGATGACCGCAAGTTTGGTGGCTACGTCTTGAATTTCCACCTTGTAAAGGGTGATGTCAGCTACCAGCTGTTTGATACCTTTGAACAACATTTGCCGGTCAGTGATAAGGACTTTATGCAGCACGATTTTTCAAAGGACGACATCGCCGGCAGCATTCAAAAGTCTGAATAATGAAACCATTAATTACAATTATTCCGATTATCGTTATCATAATTTAACGCTTTATAACCTTTTAGTAAACGTAATACTAATATTAGTAAAACTTTTGCATTCGCCGTAAACACTGGGGTGAGTGCATTTTTGTTTGGTCCAATTTAGAAATTTGTATGATAACCAGTTTTAGTACTTGATTTATACGGATGAATCCGTTAACATAACAAACTATGGACGCTGGTTATTTTTTGATAGCGGTCCATATGTAATGCTGTAAATGAATGTAAGCGTTACGACTGTGCGTATAAGAGAGAATGTCACACAACAAAGAATGTGTTGGATTTGTCTGATTTGTTATGTAACCCCTTCCAATCTTTTGGATTGGGGAATCACGACTAATCAAGCGTTGGCTTAAAGTGTAAAGGAGAATGATGATGGAAAAGGCTGTTGCAACAGAAAAGAAAATCTCAAGCGGATTTATTTATTTCTTTGGTTCATTCGGTGGGATTCTGTTTGGATATGATATTGGGGTTATGACGGGGGCACTCCCATTTTTACAAACTGATTGGGGACTGCAAAATAATGCGACGATCACTGGCTGGATTACGTCAGCTGTAATGTTGGGTGCCATCTTTGGTGGTGCGATTGCCGGGCAGCTGTCCGATAAGATGGGTCGAAGAAAGATGATCCTGCTTTCAGCTCTGATTTTCATGGCCGGATCATTGCTATCTGCCATCTCACCGCATGACGGGCAATTCTACCTGATTGCTGTTCGCGTCTTCTTAGGCCTTGCCGTTGGGGCATCTTCAGCTCTGGTGCCGGCCTATATGTCAGAAATGGCGCCGGCCAAAATGCGGGGGCGTTTGACCGGGATTAACCAGACGATGATTGTGTCTGGGATGTTGCTATCTTACGTGATGGATTTCGTATTGAAAGACCTGCCTGAGAACTGGGCATGGCGTTCAATGCTTGGCCTGGCTGCCTTGCCTGCCTTGATCTTGTTCTTTGGCGTATTGAAGCTGCCTGAATCACCACGTTTCTTAGTTAAAAACGGTCGCCCTGACGATGCTCGCAGAGTGTTGAGCTACATCCGGGAAAACGACACCGAAATTGATGACGAATTAGAGCAAATTCAAGATACTGCTTCACAAGAAAAGAAAATTTCAAAATCAACCAGTTGGGCAACTGTCTTCAGTTCAAAATACCGTTACCTGGCAATTGCCGGTATCGGCGTCGCGGCTTTCCAACAGTTCCAAGGAGCCAATGCAATCTTCTATTACATTCCATTGATTGTTGAAAAGGCGACAGGAACTGCAGCTAACTCAGCTTTGATGTGGCCAATTATTCAAGGAATTATCCTGGTAATCGGATCACTGGTATTCTTGGGAATCGCTGACAAATTTAAGCGTCGGACCTTACTAATTCTTGGTGGAACGGTCATGGGATTATCATTCCTCCTGCCAACTGCCATTAAGTTCCTGGTACCAAACGCCAGTCCATTACTGATTGTCTTCTTCCTGAGTATTTACGTTGCCGCATACTCATTTACTTGGGCACCCTTAACTTGGGTTCTGATTGGTGAGGTCTTCCCACTGGCAATTCGTGGCCGGGCATCAGGAGCCGCTTCATCTGCCAACTGGGTTGGTTCATTCGCTGTTGGCCTGCTCTTCCCGATCATGACCGCCAGCATGCCACAAGACGCCGTATTCGCTATTTTTGGTGTCATCTGTCTGCTGGGTGTTTGGTTCATCCATTCACGGGTACCGGAAACCAAGGGCCGCAGTTTGGAAGATATTGAAGAAGAAAACATTAATAAATAATCTGATGATCGATTCCGGACAAATTCTGGGATAGCATCCTATAAAAATTAAAAGCGTCTGACACAAATTTTTCTATTTGTGTCAGACGTTTTTGATTTTGATAGTTACTTCTATATGATAGGGCAACAAAACTCTCTACGAACCCTTATTGCAGCAGCTCTTTAATAATCGCTTCACCAACACCAGTCGCTGAGTTGGGATTTTGGCCGGTAATCAGTCGGTCGTCGACAACGACATTCGGCTCAAAGGCAGTCCCCTTCACGAAGTTGGCACCGGCTTTGTCCAATTCATCTTCCAGCAGGAACTCAACGTCATTCGTGAGACCGTTTAAGGCTTCTTCATCATTGGTGAAGGCAGTCAGCTTGCGCCCATGCACAAAGCGTTTGCCATCTTCTGTCCGCATGGGCAGCAGGCCACACACGCCGACGCAATTGGCTGAGACAATTCCGCCGTTGGCATAAATTGTTTCGGCCAGCCCCGCCAATTCGGTGTTCTGTGGGAAATCGGTCATCGTTCCGTGGCCGCCAACAAAATAAATTACCTGGTAGTCCTTCGGATTGACGTCGGCCGGGGTGAGTGACTGGGCCAAATGGTGATTTTGGAAGGTGTCGTCCAGATAATATTCCCAATCCGTGGCGTCCATGTCATCGGTTCCCAAGCTCAGAGGATCGAGCGGGACATAACCGCCCTTAGGACTGACATAATCGACATCGATGCCGTTATCGGCCATCACTTTGTTGAAATGGGTCGCTTCCTTCAGCCAGATTCCGGTGGCCCGTTGAATCTTCTTGAATTTGGGGTTGTTTGTCACAACCATTAAAGCTTTCGTCATAAGCAGCGTTACCTCGATTCTTCGTTCTGATTAGACTTGTCGATTTCATTTCCTCACCCCCATCATAACAGATAATTCATGAGGATGATGAGAAATGGGGTGTTGTATAAGTTTTAACACATATGTTATCCTTAAGGCCAACCATTCATGAAAATGAGTGGCCCTTTACTTGTAGAATTGTGTTTGAGTATAAATACTAGGAGGAACACATGGCAGACTCAATATTAAATGTCGAGCATCTTAACAAGAACTTTGGCCACAAGCAGGTTCTCAAAGATGTGTCGTTTTCAGTACAAACCGGACATATTGTGGGCTTGGTTGGTCCCAACGGTGCCGGTAAATCAACCATTATGAAAGCCGTCTTAGGACTCTTTAATTACTCAAGCGGCAAGATCACCATTGATGGCGATCCAGTTTCACCCACCAGTCATCGGGCGATGGATAAGGTTGGCGCCTTAATTGAATACCCCGGGATTTACCCATTCCTGACAGGTTATCAGCACCTGCAGTTATTTTCAAAGGAATCGACTTCAAAAGATCAGATTATGGACATCGTTGACAAGATGAAGATGGATTCATACATAAACCGCAAGGCCAAGACCTACTCTTTAGGTATGAAACAAAAGCTTGGGATTGCCTTGGCTTTAGTCGACCGCCCCAAACTGGTTATTTTGGATGAGCCGATGAATGGTCTGGATCCCCAAGCCAACAAAGACTTGCGGACCATTATTTTGGATTTGGCCAAACAAGGCACCACATTCCTGATCTCCAGTCATATCTTAAGTGAGTTGGAAAAATTGGTCGATGACCTGGTTGTCATTGATAAGGGACAGATCGTTTACACTGAGAGCATGGCCAACCTGGAAAATGGCGGTAAGAAGTTATTGGTTCTTAAGACCTCAGACGACGCCCATGCTAAAGATATTTTGAGCCAAAACGGCTACCAGCTTGATGACGGTGATAAGCTCAGCATTGTCGAAACTGACTCAACCAAGATGGCTGACGTGATCAAATTACTGTCCGATAACGATATCGAAATTGAAGATGTCCAACACGTTCACAGCGATTTGGAAACATCACTCTTAAATCTGCTCAAAAACGACAAAGTAAAGGAGTCATAGCATGATAACGTTAGTCAAACAAGAAATCTTTAAACTGCTTCATAAGAAAAGCACCTACGCAGTCTCAGCTACATTATTGATTCTGATGACTGTTTTTGGTGTATTGACCAGAAACTATCCCAAGTACTGGGGTGATCCCAAAGGATTATTTGTCGAAATGTTTACCGGGATCAACTGGATCGTCTTGTTCATGATTGCGGCCTGCAGCTCAATCATTGCGATGGAATTCCAGTACGGCACGATTAAAGAATTATTGTATCGCAAGTACTATCGGGGTCAAATCCTGGTCAGCAAGTGGATTACCATGTTGCTGTACTCGATTTATTTCTATGTTTTGAGCTTTGTCTGGTCGATGCTTTTGAAAGTTGTTTTGTTTAACGATAAATTCAAACTTTCAGATACCTATCAATCAGGTCATTCAGTTATCGAAGCACAATGGCTCGGCATTATCGGCTCCTTTCTAACGATCTGGCTGGTTCTCAGTCTGGTATTATTATTGGCCAATATCTTCAAGAGTACCGCAGCAGCGATTTCAATCGGGATTATCGGTTACTTTGCTTTGAGCATGGTTTCCGGGGTCATGTTCTTATTGATGCACAAGTGGGAATGGCTGAAGTGGAACCCATTGAACATGATGAACCTGCCACAACAGTTGCTATCCAGTTCGGTTCATAAAATGACTTTGTTATCGACACCGGAAATGGTGGTCGGCAGTCTGGTATACACAGCAATTTTCATGGCAATCAGCTACGTTGTCTTCAAGCGCCGGAGTGTCTAAATTAAAATTGAACGTTTCAAAGATGGAATCGGCTAACAGCTGGTTCCATTTTTTTGTGCATAGATTCATGTTTCCAAAAAGGTGTCATTTTAATAACAATCTCATTATTTGTTAAGAGTGTCTAACGTTTGTTCAGAATGAAAGCCTGGGAATAGCAAAATCTGTGATGTTTGGTACTATGTATCTGATTAAATGTTACAGATATATTTCAAGATTGCATGACGGGGGGATTGCATATGGTACATAAGAGTTGGCTGCTATTGCCACTGACGGTATTGTTGATGGGATGCAGCGCGCACAAGACGACCACCGCTCAGACGACTTCGAGCACGGCGAGTGAACAGGATGGCAAATATAACGGAGTGACCTTAGACGTTGCCCGGCGCCACTACCAAGTCGGAACGTTGCAAAAGTTCATTCAATTAGTGGGGGATCATAATGGTCGGTTTATTCAGCTGCACTTAAGCGATGACCGGAATTTTGCGATTGAAAATGACTACGTTGGTCAGTCCTTGAAGAATGCCCAGAAGGTTGATGGCGTTTGGCATAACAAAAAGACCCACCAGTTCTTTTACAGCAAGGCCGAAATCAAGTATTTGGTCAACGATGCCGAACAGCACCACGTGACGCTGATCCCGGAAATCGACACCCCAGCGCATGTGACTGCCTTGGTGAAGCTCATGAAGGCCAATGGCAAGGCACAACTGGCTGATCAAGTCAGCTGGTACTCTAAGAGTTACCGCGACGAGATTCACCTCAATCAAACCGGCATTGATTTCACCAAAAAGCTGGACGACGAGGTTGGCACCTTGTTTGCCGGGCAGGCCAATCCCCGCTTTCATTTAGGCGGCGATGAATTTTCCGATAAGCTAACCAGCAACGCTGCTTACGTCAAATATTTAAACGCCACCAGCGCCAATGTGGAAAAAATGGGGTTCACACCGGAAGCTTGGAACGACGGCTTTTTAAACAGCAGTTTGAGCAAACTCAATAAAAACATCCAAGTAACTTACTGGAACTGGACCGCAGATCAAACCGGCAAGTTAGCTGCTGAGCGCCACAAATACTGGGCCTCGATGCCAAAATTGATCAACCGTGGTTCCAAAGTTTTCAACTATAACGACTACTATCTGTATTTCAATTTATCCAAAACCAACATGTCCAAGAAAAACGTCGCTTATATGATTAAGGATATGAAGCAATACTGGAAACCGACGTTATGGCACAACGACGTTGACACCAAGTTGAAGTCCAAACGGGGGATTGTCGGCAGCAGCGTATCACTATGGGCAGACTCGGCTGGATCGGTCAATGATCAGCAGGTGTACGCCGCCAGTGAGCAGTTCATCAAAACCTTTTTGGCCTTGGCCGAAAGTAGATAGAATGGGGGGATATTATGAGTACCTTGAGTGATTTTGTCATTTTATATCCAGTAATTGTGTCGACAATTTGGATCGTGGGGTCAATCTTTTTCTCCATTCAAGAACGGCGGGTACCGCTGAATAACGACCATCAAGGACAACCAGCTGACCTGGTTTCAATTTTGATTCCAGCCCACAATGAACAGGACACCCTGGCCCAAGTGGTCGAGTCGATCTCAAAGATCACTTACCAACGGATTGAGCTGATTTTAATGAACGACGGCAGTCAAGACAATACCTTGGCGGTGATGACTCAGCTTCAGGAACGGTATGGCCATCAGTTTCCAGTTAAAATTGTTGATATCAAGGTCAATAAGGGGAAAGCCAACGCCCTCAATGAAGGGGCCAAGGTGGCTCAAGGGGAATTTTTGTTGTGCCTGGATGCGGATTGCTACGTCGATCAAAATGTTCTGGAACCGATGCTGGCCAGATTTTACGATGATCCGAAAGTCGGCGCAGTCGCCGGCAAACCAATTGTCCGCAACCGGACCAGTATTCTAGGTCGGCTGCAGTTGTTGGAATATGTGGGCGTAATCGATATTATCAAACGCGGCCAGGCTTTCGTTATTGGCCACATCACAACGGTTTCCGGTGTGGTGGTGGCTTATCGAAAATAGGCGATTATTGATGCCGGCTGGTGGAATATCGATGCCATTACTGAGGATATTGATATTACTTGGCGCCTTTATCACCATGGCTGGCAGGTCCGTTACTGCCCGGAGTCGGTCGCATGGATCTTGGTTCCGGAACGAATAATCGATTTGATTCACCAACGAAGGCGCTGGGCCCGCGGAGGCTTTGAAGTGCTGTTTCGCAACCGGGGGATGTTTATCACCGGTCGCTTGAGTGAACAGTGGCTGCTGATGGACATGGTGCTCAGTGATTTGTGGGCTATCAGCTGCTCATTTGTGACGTTGTTTTATCTGTTCACGATTATGTTCACAGGTGACATCATCATGGACGGCGTGATTTTATTTCTACTATTGCTCATTAGTTTGATTCAATTCTTGATTGGTTATGCCGATTCCAGAGAGTCCGATTTTATCAAATGGCAGGACCTGTCACTGTTGCCACTGTATGTGATTTTTTATTGGTTCATCAACTTGGTCAGTTGCCTAACTGCCCTGGGATCGTTCTTCCTGGATCCGAGTCATGTTGGCAGTTGGCGTAGTCCGGATCGGGGGCTTTAATCATGAAAAAGAAGACTAACAACCTGATTATTCGGAAACGATCCTCAATTCTTAAATTGTTGGAACGGTTCATCTTTTTGGTGGCTTTGTGGGCCATGACAGCTTACGTGATCTACGTCAACGTTTGCTTCCTATTGAACGCATACTCGGACACGCTGGTTTCTGATTACCTCTTTTTGAACCTGTCCTACTTTGCCTATGCCCGATTTGCCATCCTGGTCGTGGTGATGGTCATCTTGATGACAATTTTTGGTTGGCTGCGAATTAAGAAACTTGAGCGGAGGGCGAAAAATCATGAGCAAAACAAGTCGTAAGTGGATTCTAAGCGGTTTTATTCTGGTCTTTTTGGCACTTTTGGCAGTCAGTGTTCGACACAATATTGCCTATCAGCTGGGCAATCGGCCTGATTTTGCGATTTCCAAACGTGACCAGCGAATCAAAAATGGCATCATGGTGTTCTCCTACCACCGGATTTTGGCACCGAATGACATTGTCCGGTTCGATGAAAAAGTGTCGCCGAACACACAGTTTCACGATTTTAACGTCAACCTGCCTTCCTTTAAAAAGCAGATGTATTATTTGAAATCCCATCACATCAAAGTGATTTCAATCAAACAAATGATTGCTATGGCTCACAGCAAGCGCCCCATTCGCGGTAAGTACGTGGTAATTACCTTTGATGATGTTGACCGGACGTCGATCGACAATGCGTTTCCGATCCTCGAAAAATTACATTACCCGTTTACCCAGTCGATTATTACCGGCAACACCGGTTGGTATAAGCAGGGAACTAAATTGGCAACTTGGCCGGCAATCCAAAGGCTGCAAAAACAGGCCGATAGTTTAGTGACCTTTGGTGTTCACACCAATCGGATGCATTATTTGGTTGATCACGGGATCCCGGTGTTCAACATTCCGGCGAACTACACTCGCTTTAAGCGTGATTATGCGGTCAGCCAGGATGTCTTGAAGGAAAAGGTCGGCTATAAGTCACCAATTTTTACTTATCCATACGGCAGCGGCGACTCCCAGATTCAAAAGTTTCTTGCCAACCGCCCCGGCCTAAAAGTCATCTTGACCTTGAACGATGGCTTGGTGACCAACCATAGTAACTTAAAACTCACCCCAAGAATTATTGTGAATAATTACAGTTGGCCGAGCATCACCAAATGGATTAACAATTGAACGAAACTTTGAGATAAAATGAAGATAACGATAAAGGGGGATGCACAATGACGTTTTACACGTACGACTATCTTCAAGGTTCTCAAAGTAGCTGGCAGTACGCCAGAATCATTATTTTAAGCGTGCTGGCAGTCATTTTTATTGGCTTTTTGGTCCATTACCTTCGTAATCGAATGGACAGCAAATACAAAGATTTAACCATTATCGTCGGGACGCTGCTGCTGCTTATTTTAGCGATCCAATACGACGACTTTAGTGCAATTCAGTCCGCTTCTGCGCAGACTGGTCAGATTACGCAGACAGTTAAGCAGATTGCCAAGCGGCTTCATGTGGGAACCAAAAGCGTCAGTATCAATTCGACCACCCAAAATGCCAACCTGATGGCTAAGACCCCCAGCGGTTATTACCGGGTCGACTATAACGCTGACGGGAGTCAGTTTGTGTTGGAAAAGGTCGAATTAGATAGTTCGAGCCACATCAAAGTTCAGGAGGCAAATTGATATGTTTACATATTCAGACGTTGCACTTAAATTAATCGTCGGTTTCTTATTTATCACCATTTTGATTAACCTGACCGGAAAAGGGAATCTGGCACCGACATCAGCAATGGATCAGCTGCAAAACTACGTCCTTGGTGGCATTATCGGCGGTGTGATTTATAATCCGGCCATCACGATGGCGCAATTTTTAGTGATTCTATTGCTTTGGGCACTGTTAATCATGGTGACCAGATATTTGAAAACCCATATTCACTGGTTTGGCAAATTTATCGAGGGTGAGCCAATCACACTGGTGCGTAATGGTCAGCTCTTGGTTGAGAATTGCATTCGCGCCAATCTCTCCGGTAAAGATGTTGATTTCAAGCTGCGAACTGCCGGAGTGTATGACATTCAAGACGTGAAGCGGGCCATTTTGGAACAAAACGGTCAGCTGACGGTTTTGAATAAAGGGGAGGGTAGTATTCGCTACCCGGTAATCGTGGACGGCCAGGTGGATCCGGACGTCTTAGATCTCATGGGTCGAGACCAGCAGTGGCTTGAAGACGAGCTCGCCAAGCAAGGCTTCGACAATATCCGCGATGTGTACTGGGCAACCTATCGTGAAAATGTGTTGAAAGTCGCGGCTTTCCCTGAAAAATGATAATGGTGGAACTAACACGGCCGTGTAAAAATAAACGCGATTTTACCATACGATTATTGAAATACACGGCAATCAAGAATCAAAGGCATAATTATACAATCGATTGATCTTTCATTGACTTCTCAGAGAATTGTTATATTATTAACAATAACTTTTACCGAATCATTGGCAGGTTTTAAATCTGAGTTTTCCGGAGGTCACCATTATGGAATTAGACAGTATCAACCCTTATGTGTTAAAAGTCATGCCGTCCGCAATGCGGAAATTTGATCATGACATTAGTTCCGATCCAAAGATTATCAAATTAACTTTGGGCGAGCCCAACTTCAACGTTCCCGACCATATTAAGCAGGCCGCAATCGACGCGATTAACCACAACGAATCTCATTATCCTTACTATTGGGGTTACCAACCGCTTCGTGAAGCTGCATCAACTTATTATCAAGCTAAGTTCGGCTATCACTATTCCGCTGATCAAATTTTGGTGACGGTTGGGGCGACTGAGGCCGTTGCTTCTGCAGTGAAGACCTTGTTTAAGCCTGGTGACGCCGTGATTATTCCTACGCCGGCCTATCCGCTGTATAACGCTTTGACGACCTTAAACGAGTTGAATACGATTCTGGTGGACACCAGCGATGATGGCTTTATTTTGACCCCGGCCAAAGTCAATCAGGCAATTGCCGACCACCCTGACTGGGATGTCAAGGGTCTGATTTTAACCGACCCGAATAATCCGACTGGCGTTGCTTATACCGAAGAACAAATTAACGCGTTGGCGCCTGTTTTAAAGAAAAATGGCATCTGGGTTATCAGTGATGAAATCTATGGCGAGCTGACATACGGCCAGAAGCACTATTCCATCTCAAAAGTTCTGCCGGATCAAACGGTCGTGATTAACGGGTTATCCAAGTCTCATGCCATGACCGGTTATCGATTGGGATTGGTATTTGGTCCCAGCGGTTTCATCGATGAAATTGCCAAAGTTCACCAGTACACCGTGACCGCAGCTGCGTCAATCGTTCAATACGCAGCGATTGAGGCGTTGACACACGGTCAGGACGATTCCAAACCAATGCTGAAGGAATACCAAAAACGTCGAGATTTTGTCGCCAAGGAAATGGCTGAAGCCGGTTTTGGCGTCGTTCATCCTGGCGGGGCGTTCTATGTTTTTGCCAAGATTCCAGCAGATCTGCAGATGAACAGTTGGGACTTTGTTAATACACTGGCAAAGGAATACCACATTGGCTTGATGCCAGGAGATCCATTTGGCGATAACGAATACGTTCGGATCAGCTACGCAGCCAGTGATGAGGCCTTGGCTGCAGCGATGAAGGCTGTTAAGCAGTTGGTGGCGGATCATTCAGCACAAACAACTGAATAAAATGTGCTGGCTGACGGTTTCATAATAATTTAGATTTAAATGGTACCTCAATTGTCAAATCAAGTGCAACACTAAGAATCTATTCTTAGAAGTGGTCTAGTTGCTAAGCTAGTTCAGGCATTAGATCGGCTGGGCAGCGATAGTTCAATGACCGCCGTAGCCGGTTGTTTAAGGTATCTTGAGCCAGCTGAATGTCAATGAGTGAGGCCGAAGCCAAGGATCTGCCCTTCGGGAAGAACTCGCGCAAAAGGCCGTTAGTGTTCTCATTGGTTCCACGTTCCCATGGTGAATAAGGATGGGCAAAGTAGATGTCAGTTCCCTTGACTTGACTCAAGCTTGAGAACTCAGCACCATTATCAAAAGTAATGGTTTTAAAGTGCTCGGTTCCATAGTCATATAAGGTATTCTGGAGGGCTTTCAAGCAAGTGTCGGCATGATAATTGGGAAGTTTAACGATGATCTCTAAGCGACTAACACGTTCAGTCAAAGTCATTAATGCTGGCTCAGATTCAACCCGTTTGCCTTTGACCAAGTCACCTTCCCAGTGTCCAAGCTCTTGACGCGCTTGAACCATGGCGGGACGCTCTTCGATTGAATGGCCCAGATTTTTCTTATTGATTCGATGATGCTTTGCCCCGGGGCATTTAATCCGGCGACGTAGTTTAGCTGGTAGGTCTGAATTGCGGATAACTAAACGCTGGTCATCAATATACCGGTACACCGTCGGTGTTGAGGGGCAGACAAGCCTTGGGTGATCAGTCTTGAATTGGTGGACAAAAGTATCCACACTATGCATCCTGGGACGCGCTTTTAAAGCTGTCACCAAAGCATTACAGAAGGTTTGACAATGATCAAAGAGTCCACGATAACAGCTATTTAGTCGGTGCTTACGATAAATTGCTTCACCAGTTTCTGCCAGATATGACTGTTCAAAGATATGAGTACTAGCGTTAATCTGTGTCGTTGTCCCACGTTTTAATTCACGTGAAATCGTGCTGGGATTACGATGAAGGGCCTGGGCAATCCGGCGGATAGACCAATCTAAGTCCCTTAGGGATTCAATTCGACCACGTTCAGCTAAATTGAGTTGGTGATACTGATTAGATATGATATTCTTAATTCGGGTCATGAAGATACCTCTTTCTTGTTTGTGGTGAATTAAGAATAGGTCTTCATGGCCTTTTTGACTAGTCTGAATAAAGAACTGGTCTAGTAGAGCAGGTGTTGCACTTCAATTTTAAATCGAGGGATTTAAATGGTACTCAAAAAAGGTCGCAACGTAATTTTTGCTAATTATGTTGCGACCTTTTTGATTTTTATTCAAGATTCAATTATGCGCGCTTACGATCCTTAATGGTAAATGAAAGCAGGAAAGCCACTGCAGCCACGATCAACGTAAACCACAGACCAACGTGGACCCCATTGGTAAAAGCAATTTGATGGCTGACATGACCAGCAGCCGAGTTTCCAAATGCCAACAAACTGGTAGCGATGGCGGTTGCCATGGCCCCGATAATTTGCTGGAAGGTATTCATGATAGTGCTGCCGTCTCCGGAAGTTTGTTCATCCAAAGCTCCCAGGCCAAATGTTTGGGCGGGCGACATGGCGAGCGGCACACCTAACATAATGATGATGTGAGCCAAGATGACGTACCACATTGGCGAAGTTGAGCTGGCCAAAAGTAACAATACCAGGCCGACGATGGTCACACCAAAGCCCAACGTTGTCAGCAGTTTGGGGCTAACCGTATCTGAGAAGCGCCCAGCGATCGCTGAGACAATCGCGTTGACGATTCCCCCTGGCAGCATCACAATTCCAGTCATAGCGACGGGAATTGCCAAACCGTTTTGCCAGAACATTGGCAGTAAGTACATTGATGAAAGAATAATGGCGAAATCCAACATCACTAAAACGGAGCCAACCGTAAATTGATGCTTTTGGAACACGCGGAAATTCAGAATTGGGGTTTCAGATTTTAATTGGCGACGGATGTACCATGCCAAGATAATGACTGAGACGATCAAGGTTCCAATCACTTGGGGTGAGCCCCAACCGGAATCACTCGCCAAGCTGACACCGGCGACGAGGCCGCCAAAGCCGATCGCTGACAAAATGATTGAGAACCAGTCGATTTTGGGCTTAGTGATGTCACCCACGTTTGGCAGGTACTTGAAGGCCAAAATAAAGGCGATTACCAGAAATGGTACAAACAACCAGAAAATCCAATGCCATGAAAGCAGGCCGAGGATCATTCCAGCTAAAGTTGGACCGACAGCGGGCGCAAACATGATGACAAGTCCGATCATCCCCATGGCTGAACCCAGCTTATAGGGTGGAAAGATTAAAGTCGCTACCGTGAACATCAAGGGCAGAATTAAACCGGTGGCAATCCCCTGAATCATTCGGCCGACCAGTAAAATGGCAAAATTCGGTGCCAGTGCTGAAATGACCGCACCGACGATAAAATCACATAGGGCGAATAAGATTAATGAGCGGGTCGAAAAAATCCGCTGAAGCAATGAAGACATCGGCAGGACAATCCCGATTACCAGCATGTAGCCGGTCACCAGCCACTGCATGGTGCCGATGCTGACATGAAGTTCGGCAATCAAACTTGGTAACGCGATGTTGAGGGAAGTTTCACTCAACATCCCAACAAAGCCGCCAATCAGCATGCCCAACATTGCTAAGAATGGACGAGCAACCGGTTTGGCTGCTTGTTTTTGTTTTGGTTCGACAGACGCTTGGTCTGCATTTAACGATTTTTCCATAATGTTTCTCCTAATTCTTAAAACTTTTATATCATGACAATTGATTACACTACCATAAATAAAAGCTGCTCGTAAGTTTTATTTTCAAAAACTTTCATAAAACATGAAAACTTGGTTTAACAGTGGTTACTGGGAACGCTTACGAAAAAATGCAAATATGTAGATAACGGTCACACATTTATGCCGGTTTTCTACTACAATATAGGCAGATGCGTAGACGGATTTGGCAAACGCATTTCGCTGAAATTATTAACGGGGAGCGATTGAATATGAAACATACAGTGTTAATACTGACCGGAATCGGTGTCGTGGTTGCCGGTGCCTGCCTTTTGAAGTCGATGGGGTGGTTTGAAGATGACTCTCACCTGTACGATGAGTACGAAGCGAAATAATTTGTTTGGAGGAATTCTTAATGACAAAAAATAAAGCAATTATGATCGGTGCCGGCTTGGCTAACATGGCAGCTGCGGTCTATTTGATTCAAGAGGGTAACTGGAAGGGCAACCAGATTACTTTTTACTCGATTGACGACCATGGTTCAAATGACGGTTCACCTGCCAGCGAGGCTGCCGGAGAATATTGGAACAAAGTTCACCCAATGGAAAACACCAAAGGCTTCATTGCCCGTGGTGGACGGATGCTCAACTATCGAACATACGTTGATCTGATGGACTTATTAAGCCGAGTGCCTTCCGCAACTGAACCGGGGATGACCGCTGCCGAAGATACCCGTGATTTTGATGCCAAGCATCGCACGTTTGACAAAGCCCGCCTGATGGAAGGCGGCAAGGGCATTATCAATGGTGGCAAGATGGGCTTCAATAATAAGGACCGACTGAAATTAACCGAATTGATCATGATGCCGGATTCTAAAGAAGAACAACTTGATAACGTCACGATCGCTGATTACTTCAAGGATGATCCGCACATGTTTACCACCAACTTCTGGTACATGTGGGAGACGACCTTTGCCTTTCGGGTACAAAGCTCAGCGCAGGAACTACGGCGTTACATGCACCAAATGATTTACGAGTTTACTCAAATCGAGCACTTGGTCGGTGTCAACCGGACTCGTTACAATCAATATGAGAGTATTATGCTGCCGCTGATCAATTACTTGAAAGATCAAGGCGTCAACATTATTTTGAATCGAAGAGTAACTAATTTTGAATTTAAGGATACGCCGATGCAAGACGAGATTACGGTAACTGCCTTGCGGATGACGAATACGGAAACTGGCGAGGAAGAAGACGTGCCGGTTGATGATGACACGGCCGTGATCTTCACCAACGGTTCAATTACCGATTCAGCTACTCTTGGTGATTTCAATACGCCGGCTGAAGAGAATATGGATTATGGTGCCGCGGCCAGCCTTTGGAAGAAGGCCACCAACCGGTTCTATAATTTGGGGAATCCGGACAAATTCTTTAACGATCGTAATGCCAGTGAGTGGGTCAGCTTTACTTTGACGACAAAAGATCATATTTTGTTGAATGAAATTACCCGGATTACCACCCAAGTTCCAGGCAATGCATTAAATTCATTCATTTCCACTTCACCAATTACCCCAATGGGCAATAAGGATGTCAACATGTCGATTGTCGTGCACCACCAGCCGCATTTCACCACCCAAAAGGCCAATGAATCGGTGATTTGGGGCTACTTCCTGTATCCACGACGGAAAGGTGAGTTTGTGAACAAACAGTACATCAAGATGACTGGTAAGGAAATGGTTGAAGAGCTGCTGGGTCAATTATCCAAGGTTGATCCGGGACCGGGCAACATTATGGATAAGAAGCAGGAAATCATGGACAGCGTGATTAACTGCATCCCGGCATACATGCCGTATGCATCCGCTTTGTTCAACAACCGTGCCAAGACGGATCGACCAAAGGTGATTCCAGAGCATTCAACCAATTTAGCTTTCACCGGTGAATTTGTGGAGCAGCCGTATCAAATGGTCTTCACCGAGCAGAGTGCCGTGCGATCAGGAGAAATCGCGGCTTACCACTTTGCCGGAGTGCCAATGGCTAAGTTGGTGAAGAATCCGCGGTATGATCGGGATATTAAGACTTTGGCCAAGGCTACGCGGAAGATGTTCGAGTAATCTGGCCTATACGTCGGTTGAATGAGTCTTAAAAGCAACGTTTAAGCCACATACTTAAACGTTGCTTTTTTGTCTTTGAAAACTATCCCAGTAAATGTGGATAACCAAGATGAGTTGTACACCTTCGACGCACCAAAAACGGCTGAGAAGAGTCACCTGACATTGATTCCATATTATGCTTGGGCAAATCGTGACGAAAAACAAATGAATGTCTGGATCCAACAAGCAAGAATCTAATCAACCAGGATTATATAAGTGAAGTTGAATTAACCACTTTAGATATTTGAACAAAACAAAGAATCCTCCTGTAAATTGTTCTCATTGATTTACAGGTTCTACAATATCTGTTGTTGGTAATAGATTTTTATCTATTACTGATGACAGATTTTTTGTTTATCATTAGAATAAAAAAGCGGACATCTCCCGTCCGTTAACTTGCTCCCACCACAGAATTAAGTCAAGAAAGGAAATGCCCTATGTCAAATGATACTACGAAAATGTTGTTAGGAATAGATGATGAACACTTAATAATTGAGGAAGGACAAGTGGGTGATGATGGAGTGATTCGATTGGTGGGGTCCCTAAACTACACCCCCAAGGCATGCCGCAATTGTGGGATTATCAATGATCACCAAATTATTGGCTATGGTTGGCGGAAGACCACCATTAGATTCGCAAAAACATTGGGCAGCACCGTTATCCTGTGTCTCAATCGGCGAAACTTTCACTGTAAGGCTTGTCATACCAATTTCCTGGCGCAGACGAATGCGGTGCCGAAACACTGCACGATTTCAAATACGACCCGCAAACAATGCTTAGAAAAACTGACCGAACCGGTTTCGCTCAAACACATTGCCGATGAGTTATCCACTTCGGATTCATTCGTTGGTCGGCAGCTCTTGCGCGCTGAACGGGACTTTCAAACCAACTGGCACTATTTACCAAAAGTTCTCCTCATGGACGAAGTTAAAAGCACTAAGAGCGCCACCGACGCGATGAGCTTTGAATTTATGGATGCGGAAACCCACGAATTGATCGACCTGTTACCCTTTAGGACCATCTATCAGCTTCAAAAGTATTTCCAGCATTACGACCAGGCTGCGCGAGAAAATGTGAAAATTATCGTCACCGATATGAACTATACCTATCCCAAATTGGTGGGGCAGATCTTTCCGAACGCCATCGTTGTCATCGATCCGTTCCACTTGGTTAACGCTTTAAATCGAGCTTTTAATAAGACGCGGGTGCGCCTCATGAAAACCCTGGCGACTTCCTCACGCGAGTATCACGCCCTAAAACGCTATTGGAAACTATTATTAACGCCGGAAAATCACCTCAACTATGAAGCTTTCCGTAAGTGGACAAACTTCCCTTATCCAGCGACTGCCACTGATGTGGTTGATGCTTTATTGGACATTGATCCCGAGCTCAAGCAAACTTACAACGTGATGAATCGGTTACGTGAAACCATCAAAAACCGTGATTGGCCCAACTATAATCAAGTATTCCATCACTTAGAGGGCTGCTCGGAAGAGATGTTGGCAACCCTCCAGACCCTAGCGACTCATCATGATGAAATTGGCAATACCTTTACTCACCATTACACCAACGGGCCCTTAGAAGGTTCAAACAACAAGATTAAAGTCATTAAACGCACTGGATTTGGTTACCGAAACTTCTTCAGATTCCGGCTAAGAGTGCTGTTCGCTTTTCGAGTTCATACAAAAAGAGCTCTAATCACCAAGTGATTAGAACTCCAATATTTTGTTCACCAACAACAGTTGACGAAGAACCGATTTACAGGAGGATTCTTCATTACATAAATTGATTACCGGCGCCGTCATCCGGTGTGTTTGGTTTTAGACTGATGTATTTCTTACGGTATTCGGAAGGCGACATGCCATAACCTTTTTTGAAGGCCATCGAGAAGTAATAGACGTTTTGGTAACCAACCTTCGTGGCGATGGTGCTGATTTGGTCAGAAGTCAATAACAGGTACTTGGTTGCTTCTTCCAAACGATATTTTGTCAGGAGATTATTGGGGGTGATGCCGAATGTTTTCTTCATATATAAAGAAACAGAATTCGGATGGATATGAAATTCCTTGCCTAGCTCTTCATAAGTAATCTTTTCGTCAAAATGATCTTCAATGTAGCGCTGGATTTTGTTGGCAATCATCGTGGTTGGCGACTCTTGCGATGTTTGAACCTGAATCTGCTGGAGCAGGTCCAAGAATAGTTGCTGGGCCTTCCAGAACTCAATTGAATTTTGGATGGTGTCAGAGTGGTTTTCATTGGACTTACGGCTGTTGGCAAAGATCTTTTTGATCATTGAGATCACCGTTTCTTCATTAGGAATCGGCTGTTGCTTCTCCAAAAATAAAGTAATGGCCGAGGTGTAGTAATGAATTGCCGGCACGGGAATGACTGGTCGCATCTGCTTTGGTTCCCGGGCTTGGACGTAATTGCCGGCTGTTGCAAAGTGAATCCAGTAGTATTCAGTGGTTTCATCCATTGGTTTCCATGAATAGTGATGGTGCTGTGGTTGGAGAATGAACATCTCACCGGCACTCACGGTGTATTCGGTATTATCTTCTGCGATAAATAATTTTCCGCGTTTCATGAACATCATGACAAAGAATTGGAAATTCTTCCGGTTGGGATGCCGCTCACCGGGACTAAAAACCACGTGGCCGCTTTGAATATAGGTCGGTGTCGGGATACATGAAATCGATAGGAATTGCTTAACCATAGAATAACCTCCAGTGCAAAATCGAATTGTTTGCTGATCACAATTGGGATTTTATAAATCTTTCTGTTGTTGTTATAAAAATAATTCAGAAAGCATAAAAAGTCAATTTCAAATCAGTTTTATATTTCACAAAGAAATTGGCTAAAGACTATTTTTACGCGAATTCTTGCTTGTTCAGCAAATTATAAAAGCGCTTTTATAAATATGTTTTATTTTATAAACACTTGATAGATTTTTAGATTCAATTGATGCCGTTTACACGGTATTCTATATATCGTAAGCGGTTACAGAATCAGATGATTTGCTGATCACATTAAATAAATTTGTTTCCAGAAAGGGCAATTCAAAATGAAACCGGTATCATATTACGACATTAAATATTTGCCAGATTCGACTTTGAAAGAAACGTTCGAAAGAAACATTAACTGGATGCTTTCCCTCACACCAGATCAATTGCTATACAACTACTTGCCGTTGCAACTTTCTTAGCCTTCACCGCACCAAACTTGCATGGTACCGCTAAGCTCTGGTATGCCGGGTTCACTTATATCTTGGCCGCTGGTGTTATTTACACTGGTATTCAAACACCAATTACTGCTATTCTTCCTAGTTTGACCACTAATGGCCAGGAACGTATCAATGCCAACACATTCCGTATGTGTGGTGGTGCCATTGGTATTCGATAAGGTGGTGATGCATTCATTCAGAAAATTGCAGTATTTCACAATTCGGACATTATTTCTGACATAATGCTTTCACGAACCCATTCGTGTTCCGAGTTACCCACTAATAAATCAAGAGGCTCAAATCGTTGAATAAACGGTTTGGGCCTCTTTTACTGAATATATATTTGATAAATATAATAAAATGTGAAGACTTCTAATAAAATTTCTGCTAAGATATTACCTAATGATGTAAATGACGGTTGTGAGTCTACAATCGGTTTACAGGATGTATTTGTCACACAAGCTAATATAGAAAGTGGGAATAATTTTGACCAACGTTAAGTCATATATTGAATCAATCAAAGATCAAATTGATCGTCGAGATCCGAACCAAACCGAATTTCAGGAAGCTGTATTTACTGTCCTGGATAGCCTGGAACCAACTTTAGAGGCCCATCCAGAATATGTGAAGAGCAATCTGCTCGCACAATTAGTCGAGCCGGAACGGGCAATTCAATTCCGGGTTCCTTGGCAGTCAGACGATGGCCAATTTAATGTCAATCGTGGGTTTCGGGTTCAATTTAACTCCGCCATTGGTCCTTACAAAGGCGGTTTGAGGTTACATCCCAGTGTTAACTTGAGCGTGGTCAAATTTCTTGGCTTCGAACAAATTTTGAAAAATAGTTTAACTGGTTTGCCCATCGGTGGTGCCAAGGGTGGCAGTGATTTTGACCCCAAAGGCAAATCTGATTCTGAGATCATGCGCTTCTGTCAAAGCTTTATGACCGAATTACAACGCCACATTGGGCCTGACCTGGATGTTCCTGCAGGCGATATTGGTGTTGGCGGCCGTGAAATTGGCTACTTATTTGGTGCTTATAAACGGCTGAATGGTTATCAAAATGGCGTGTTGACTGGTAAAGGATTGACATTTGGCGGCAGTCTCGCCCGTACTGAAGCGACCGGTTTTGGCTTGCTGTATTACACTAACGCGATGTTAAAGGCCCAGGGCGACACTTTAACCGGCAAGAAGATCAAGATTTCAGGTGCCGGAAACGTCGCCACTTATGCCATTCAAAAGGCCACAGAACTCGGGGCCAAAGTCATCACCGTTTCAGATTCCAACGGCTACATTTATGACCCCAAAGGAATTGACTACAAAGTTGTTCAGCAGATTAAAGAAGTTGAACGCGGCCGGATCCGTGAATATGCCGACCGGGTGGCATCCGCTGAATACCATGGTGGATCTGTCTGGGATTTTGACGTTGACTATGACATTGCTTTACCATGCGCGACTCAAAATGAAATCAACAAGGATCAGGCAAAATTGATCGTCAAAGACGGTGTCAAGTATGTCTGTGAGGGTGCCAACATGCCGAGTTACCCGGATGCGATTGCAATTTATCGTGACGGCGATATTCTGTATGGCCCGGCCAAAGCAGCCAATGCTGGCGGCGTGGCGGTATCTGCTTTGGAAATGAGCCAAAACAGCGAACGGTTGGCTTGGAGTTTTGAAACGGTCGATAACCGGCTTCAAGACATCATGGAAGATATTTTCACCAAGTCCGAAGCTGCTGACAAAAAATATCATTTGGATAAGGACTATCAAGCTGGCGCCAATATTGCTGGATTTGAGAAGGTCGCTGAAGCCATGATGGCACAAGGATTAGTATAAGCACTTAACAAGTTGGAACTGAATTTTTGGTGGAAATACCTTTGATGAGCACTTATTGAAAGCATCAAAGATCCATCAATCTCTCAGTTCCAACTTTTTGTATAAAATATACAAAATATGAATAATATCTATTTGAATAATTAGATAAATACTCATCATTCCCTTAAAATCAACCCGCAAGCGGCTTTAAGCTTAATGATATGTGAGGTATTGCGACATCTAAATTGAGCCAACCTCTTCCCATAGTGCTGATAAAATGCTATATTTTATAAAAGCCATTTTTGAGGAGTGAGTATTTTGAAAAAGATTAGAAGATTATTAATTATATTTGTGTCGGCGTTCTCGTTTTTATTCCTAATGAATAATGTTGCATCCGCACAATCAAAAGAACACTACACAATTGGTGTTGGACCGACCTTTGTGCCGTTTGAAATTCAGGCCAAGAACGGATCTTATAATACGGCTCACCCTGGTCTCGATATTGAAATCCTTCGGGCGGCCGCCAAGAAGGAGAACTTCACCTACACGTTGAAAGTCATGAACTTTGCGGCAGCCATTCAAGCGTTGGAAGGCAACCAAGTTGACGGCGTGATTGCCGCTATGATGGCGACGCCGGAACGAGCTGAGAAGATTGATTTTTCAAAGCCATATTATAATGTTGGCCTCGCATTGGCAGTGCCAAAGGGGAGTTCGATTAAAGGATATAATGATTTGAAGGGCAAGACCGTCGCCGTTAAGACCGGTTCAACCTCTGAGCAGTATGCCGAAAGCATTCAAAAGAAATATGGCTTTCATATTACCCGGTTCAACGATAGTAACACTGAACTGAGTAACGTTTTGGTTGGAAACTCGGCTGCGGCGATTGATTCCACGGCCACGTTGTTATACTCAATCAAAAACAAGATGAAACTCCAGTTAGTTGGGAAGGCCGCCAATAAAAATCCGGTCGCCTTCGGGGTTAAGAAAGGCCACAATCAGGAATTGCTGAAACGATTCAATGCCGGTTTGGCTGCCATCAAAAAAGATGGGACCTACGATAAAATCGTCAAATTCTGCACTGGTGAACACAGTAAGTCAGCGATCCCAGTTCAATCAAATTCCGATCGGACATACTTTGGCCTGTTGAAGAGTAACGCCACTTCGTTTGGCAACGGGATCAAGATGACCCTGGAGATCACGATTGTTGCCATTTTCTTCGCGACGATCATCGGAATTATTCTCGGTATCTTGGGCGCCACGCCAAACAAGTTCCTGCGAGGATTATCTTCCACTTACGCCTTTGTCTTCAAGAGTATTCCAGTCATGGTGTTGGCATTCTTCGTGTACATTGGGATTCCCAACCTAACAGGTGAGAAGATCCCACTGTTTATTGCCGGGGTCATCACCATCGTTATGGAAAATAGTGCTTATACGGCTTCCTTTGTCCGTGGTGGGATTGAGGCAGTCGAAGGTGGTCAAATGGAAGCGGCTCGTTCCAACGGGATGTCGTATTTCCAAGCCATGAGATACATTGTACTGCCGCAAGCCTTGCGAATTATGGCACCCTCATTTATCAACCAATTTATCATCGCATTAAAAGGGACCTCGGTTCTGTCGGCGATCGGGGTGGCTGAACTGACCCAGCAAGGAACAATCATTATTTCCAGAAACATGGAAGGTTTCAAAGTTTGGTTGCTGGTATCGTTGATGTACCTGGCAATGATTGGGTTGTTGAGTTACCTGTCCAATCTCGTGAAGAAGCATTATCAATTGGCAAGTTAAAGCGAATCTAACTTAATAGCAGTAAAAAATGAGCAGGACCACCGTCAAATCTGGTGATCCTGCTCATTTTATTTCTTTTAATTCAAATATTGTTGGCCAATTTCTTTGTAAGTCTCAATCATATTGTAGTAAGTATCCAGATCAATATATTCATCGTGCTGATGGCTGGTCGTGTTCCCCGGCCCGAGGACCACCACATCCATCTTTTGGTTCACTCGGGTGTATTCAGAGGCATCTGTTCCAAGCGACACCCCGATCGTTGGCAGGTCCAAAGATTCATGCAGGTGGTGGGCGCCAGCTTTTTGGGCGATGTCGATAATCGCTGATCCGGGATGATTGATCACCGGCCGTTTACTGGTAATATCGATTGTCAGGTTGTACCCTGGCTGTTGATTTAAATGATCAATCAGCTGGTGGAGTTTCTTGATGATCGTTTGGTTATCGAACTCAGGGATCGTCCGAACTTTGACTTTCAAGCTGGCAATGTCTGGAATACTGTTGATTTGTTTACCACCGGCAATAATTGTCGGAGCGTACACGGTATCGCCCAGAATTGGATCAGTGGCTTGAATGCTTTGATAGAACTGTTTTTCCTTGAGGTAGTAATTCACCAGCATATCGATGGCGTTGATTCCCATCTTTGGCATTGATGAGTGGGCTGCCTTACCATGGGCAACGACTTCATACATCAGCCAGCCTTTATGGGCAAAGAAGATAAAATGCTGTTCAGGCGATTTTCGGTCATGACTGACCTGATGGAGCTTGGCTGCCAATTCTGGCGTGAATTTAGCGCCGCCACTATCGACGTAAGCATCGAGGCGCTCTTTTGAGACCCCACTGGGTTCACCGATCACCACGGCGTCGAGATCATCTACGTAGCCTTTATCGGCCAATAATTTTGACCCGAGCTCACCGACTTCCTCACCCATAGTCACATAAAGCCTCAAAATGCCATTGTGGACGCTTTTGGACTCCACAAGGCTGATGAACGCGATTGTTAGGCCAGCGAGTCCACCTTTCATATCGGCGGCTCCACGGCCATATAAACGGTTATCACGGACATTGGGTTCAAAAGGTGGCGTCGTCCAAGTTGATAAGGCGCCTTCATGGACAACGTCGGCGTGGCCGGAGAAGCCCAGAACCG
Source organism: Lentilactobacillus buchneri (assembly GCF_018314255.1). NCBI lineage: Bacteria > Bacillati > Bacillota > Bacilli > Lactobacillales > Lactobacillaceae > Lentilactobacillus > Lentilactobacillus buchneri. Next base: position 1,082,166 of record NZ_CP073066.1, on the reverse strand, counting down.
GCCCAGGATTACCCGTGTCATATTCAGCAATCAAGTCATCTCGGTTTTCAGCGTATTTGATGAAAGTTGAGCTTATCCCGTGTTTGGCCAGCAAGTCGTGAATATAGGCGGTTACCAGATGTTCGTTGCCGTTGACGGTGCGAAAGGAAATCAGATCCTTTAAAATCTGCAGCTTTTCATTATTATCCATATTGTGCTATTCCACCTTATCTTTCTGATTAAAATGAGCTAACAGTGCCAATGCAGCCTGCTCGTGGAACTTCGCTGCGTATTTGAGGCCTTCGGGGTTGGCAATAAAGTCCGGGTGATGTAAGTTAGCCTGGCCCTTGCTGCCCATGAATGCGTAACAGCCGGGAATTAATTGCTCATACTCGGCAAAATCATCATCGGCGTTGGAAGGGATGGCATCAGTGACTTTCATGAATTGGCTTGCCTGGTTTGCGATGAGGTTTGTGATTGCTTCACTGTTGTCCACAGGAGCGGGTCCCTGATCCCATGTAATGGTTGCTGTTTGGTCATAAGCGCTGGCAGTGGCATTCACAATCTCGTAAAACCGCTGTTTGGCAAGTTTGCGGTCGGCTTCGGAAAAAGTCCGGATGGTTCCTTTAAAGCCGGCACTTTCCGGAATGACATTGTTGACATGGCCGCCGCGAATGGCACCAACTGTTAGGACTAGCCGATCAGAAGGCGAGATGTTTCGGCTGACAATCGTCTGCAGGGTCATAATCGTATTTGCAACGGCAACGATTGGGTCACGGCCGGTTTGCGGCATTGCGGCATGGGAGCCAACTCCGGTGATGGTCACGTCAAAATTGTCGTTGGAGGCCATCAACTTGCCGATTTTCATGCCAACGGTCCCCACTGGAATGGTTGGCATGTTGTGGATTCCAGAGATTGCCAGGACATCTTTAAGGATCCCCGCATGAATCATTTCCCGTGCGCCAACGTGGCGTTCTTCGCCGGGTTCAAAGATTAAGCGGACATTGCCGGATAACTGCGATTCTCGTTCTTTTAGTAACTTCGCTGCCCCTAAGAGTGCCGCAATATGAAAATCATGTCCGCAAGCATGCGCTGCGCCGGAGATTTCTGATTTGTAAGGTAAATCAGTTTCTTCTTGGAGCGGTAGTGCATCAATATCTGCACGCAACGCAATTGTTGGACCATTACCTGGGCCAATTTGGGCGACAAGGCCGCTTTGAATGGGAAAATTCAGGATTGGAATGGCCATTTGATGCAGCTCATCGGCAATCTTGGCCGTTGTCCATTTCTCTTGATCACAAAGTTCGGGGTGGCGATGAAATTGTTTAAATTGCTCGATCATATAGCGATCGAGTTCGTCTGTAACGGGCGCTGTTTCAACCATCCTAATCACTCCTAATCATTCTTTAATATATATTTAATAATACTTTAAGAGTTTAAGAAAAGATAGTCAAGCAAGGCTTAAAATGTTTCGTGAAACGACTTAGGCAGATTAAGCTTATTCAATAAATGGGCCTGAGACCTTTTGTATTGGCGGCTGATATGATACATTTAAGTGAAACAACGCAAGGAGGAACACACAATGGGACTATTAATTACTGGAATTATCATCATCGTTCTAATCGTGATCGTTGTCGCCTTATACAACGGCCTGGTTAGCCAACGGAACCTGGTTGACGAAGCTGCCAGCCAGATTGACGTTCAGCTTCAGCGACGGGGAGACTTGCTGCCCAACTTGCTGGAAACCGTTAAAGGTTATGCCAAGCACGAACAGGAAACCTTTGAAAAAGTGACCGCGATGAGATCACAAATTCAAGACCCCAACGCCAGTCTGGGCGATAAGGTTAAAGCCGATAATGAGTTAACCGGGGCGTTGAATCATTTGTTTGCGGTTTCCGAAAACTATCCCGAATTAAAGGCAAACCAAAATTTCTTGGCATTGCAGGAAGAACTGACCAATACCGAGAATAAGATTGCCTTTTCACGGCAGAATTACAATAGTAACGTCATGGCATATAATAACAAACTGCAAACCTTCCCAAGTAATTTGGTTGCCAAATTCGGAACCTTCCCAGCTCGTTCTTATCTGGAAGTTCCTGAACAGTCCAAAGAAGTACCACAAATGAAATTTTAAAGGGGCCTGACTGATAATGGATACCATAAATCAGCAAGTTCAGCAGAATCGACGACGAACCTGGTCAGTCATGGCTTTCTTTGTTGTTTTAATTGCCGTTATTGGCTTTCTAATTGGGTTGGTGTTTGCGGTTGCCACCCAAGATGAAAGTATTGATTGGCTGATTCCGACTTACACGATGGTTGGCTTTCTCATTGGGGCGGCCATCTATTCGTTCTTTGTCTACATGAGTGTGACCAACATTTTGATGAAATCTGCCAATGCGCATCAACTCCAAGAATCAGACGACCCGGAATTGTTTAACATTGTCAGTGACTTGGTGATGGTTGCCCATATCCCAATGCCGGCAATCTATTTGACGGATGATCCTTCTCCAAATGCCTTTGCAACCGGAAGAGATCCGCAACACGCTGCGGTTGCGGTTACTAAAGGTTTGCGGGAAATGATGAACCGTGAAGAGTTGGAAGGGGTTTTGGCGCACGAAATCTCGCATATCAAAAACTACGATATCCGAGTATCATCGATTACCGTTGCCTTAACCACGTTTATTGCCGGGGCCGGGACAGTTCTGATTGTTTCCGGAATCAGCTTAATCAGAGGTGGCCGTTGGTTCAGCTGGTTCGGCAGTGACAGCGACGATGACGCCAAATCCAGTTGGGCAATTGCGGTTGGAATTTTAGTTTTTGGACTCATCATGTGGCTCGGCGGCTGGATCATCCGCGCAGTCGGAGTGCCAGTTGCCCAAATCCTCCAGTTCTCTGTTTCACGTGAACGGGAATCATTGGCCGATGTTTCCGGGGTTAATTTGACCCGGGATCCGCAAGGCTTAATTAATGCATTAACCTTGTTAAAAAATGACACCACACCAACCAACAATCCGACTGCCAAGAGTGCCGCGCTTTATATTAATGAGCCGGTCACCCGGCAAGGAAAAACACCTTTTTTGGCCAAGATGTTTGATACCCATCCACCGTTGGATGAGCGGATTGCCAGGCTTAAACGACTGCTGGGTGAACAATAACCAATTCAAATTATGTATGCAAATGGGCAACCGACTCGTGTTTTGACACGTCCCGGTTGCCCATTTTATATTTTAGATTATGCCACTTGTGCACTAGGCGTAATTTTGGTTCGATTGAGCAATACTGAACTGGTAACGACTGACAGGGAACTCAAGGCCATTGCCAAACCAGCCAATTCGGGACTCAAGGTCATTCCGATAAAGTAGAATACTCCAGCAGCAACTGGAATTCCCAATACGTTATAGACAAATGCCCAGAATAGGTTCAACTTGATCCGGTTAAATGTCTTCTTGCTAAGTTCCAATGCCTTGTAAACGTCGCGGAGATCATTTTTAACTAAGACAATTCCACCGGACTCAATAGCGATATCGGTTCCGGATCCCATGGCAATGCCGACGTCAGCGGTGCTCAAGGCTGGAGCATCGTTAATACCGTCACCGACAAACGCCACTTTGCCGGCGCTTTGAAATTGCTTGACCTGGTCGGCCTTGTCGGCTGGCAGCACGTCGGCAACGACTTGATCAATGCCAACTTGGCTGGCGATTGCCTGTGAAACTGCCTGATTGTCACCAGTCAGCATGACTGTCTTTAGCCCTTGTGATTTGAGCGCTGAGATGGCATCCTTTGAAGTCGGCTTGGGAGCATCTTGAATGGCGATTAGGCCAATAATTTGGTGACCTTGGCCAACAAAGACGACTGTTTTGGCTTGTGACTGTAAAGTTGCCATTTGTTGTTTAAATGTGTCACTCACTTCAACGTCATTCAACAACTTGGCATTGCCGACAAAGGCACTTTTTCCATCCACCACGGCTCGAACGCCCTTGCCTTCAATGGCTGAAAAGTTTTCAGCAGGTGAGTAATCAATGCCGTGCTCCTTGGCATTCTTGATAATTGCGGTTGCCAATGGATGCTCGGATGAGGCTTCCAAACTTGCGGCAATCTTTAAGACTTGGCTGGCGTCGCCAACAATATCTGTGACTTGGGGCTTACCAACCGTAATCGTTCCGGTCTTATCAAAAATGACTGTTTTAACATCGTTGACAGCCTCTAAAACTTCACCATTTTTAATCAGGATTCCCATTCGGGCACTGCGGCCGGTTCCCACCATTAAGGCGGTTGGTGTTGCTAAGCCGAGTGCACATGGGCAGGCAATGACGACCACTGAGACTGCAAAGATCAGGGCGTTGGCAACGCTGGCACCAATGAAGACGTACCAGATTAAGAAGGTTGAAATGGCGATTATCAATACCAGCGGGACAAAGATTTCCGAGACTTTATCGGTTAATCCTTGAATTGGCGCATGACTATTCTGAGCTTTTTTGACCAATTCGACGATCTGAGCCAGCATGGTGTTTTTGCCCACTTTGGCTGCTTTGAAAGTGAACGTTCCAGTCCCATTGACTGTAGCGCCAACAACTGAATCACCGGCCTTTTTTTCAACCGGCATACTTTCGCCAGTAATCATTGATTCGTCAATCGTTGATGACCCACTGACGATTTGGCCGTCAACAGCAATCTTTTCACCTGGCCGAACTTTGATGAGGTCACCGACGACAATCTCTGAGATTGGGACTCTGACAATCTTGCCATCACGGACAACTTCGGCATCTTTCGCCTGTAAATTGACCAATTTTTCAACGGCATTGGAGGCATTGTTGCGCATCCGTTCTTCAAAGACCTGTCCAAGCAGAACAAATGTGGTCACGAATGCTGCACTTTCAAAGAACACCGGCTGGTGAGTTGCCATCGCATAAATGCTGTAAACATATGCCGTGGTCGTTCCGATCGCCACTAGGGTGTCCATATTGGAGTGGTGTTTTTTAAACGATGCCCAGGCACTATTGATGAATGGGCCGGCTGCGACGATCATCACGATCGTGGTCAGAATAAACATTGTCCATTCCCCGCCAGGCATCATCCAGCCGAATGGCTTTAGAATCATCTCCGCCAACATTGGCAGCGAAAAAATCAGTGCGATCCAAAATCGTTTTGTGATAGTCATTAGACAACCTCAACTTTCCCTTTGAACATGTCCATGCCACAGCTAAAACCAAATTCGCCAGCCTGGTCCGTTGGCACTTGAACCGTCTTGGTGACGTTGACTGGGAGTTCTTCAGAAAAGCCGAGTTCATTGGAATGGACAACATCCAAGCACCCCTGGTCATTAATCCGTTTGAAATTGATTTCGGCTGGCACACCCTGCTTCAATTTGATGACAGATGGCTGATAGCCCCCGGCGACGGTTACGTTAACTGTTTGTTTATTTTCATTCATGATTGATTCCTCCATTTATTTAATCACTAATTTGCCGTGAAACATATCCATTCCGCAGGCCCGTTGGAACTCTCCGGATTGGCTGGTATCGATTTCAACTGATTCTTTTTGGTTCTGCGGTAACGCTTGGTTGATTCCAAAGTCCGAAAAGACGACTCGATCCAAACAGGATGATGAATCTGTTCGGGTAAAGTTCAGGGTCGCGGGAACGCCTTGCTTCAACACAACCACTTCCGGTGAATAGCCACCTTTGACCTCAACATCGACGATTTGCTGATCATCGTTAACCTTGGCGTTGGTTTGAGCAACTTGGTGCTTGCCGAAGAACCACCAGCCGATAAAACCAATCAAGGCTAATCCAGCAATTAAAACAACTATTTTCAAAAACCCATCTCCCATTCGTCCAAAATCTACATGTGTAAACTTTAATTGTCTATATCTTATCGCCAAAGGTTACACTTGTCAACGCGAAAAACGGAAATTCTTTCAAACCATGACTACAAATGGATTCTCCGAGGCTGCTTCAGGCATTTTAAAAAAAGTTTCCAAATTTTGGTTGACAATTAAAATCTCGTGAGTTAGATTATAGGCACATTAAAATTTGATTGAAAAAATGCAGCGATGAGGAGAGTAGATTCGTCTAACCATTTCAGGGAGTCCCGTTAAGTGAGAAGGGATGATGGTGATCGAATTGAAAGTAGCCTCTAAGCAGTAGATGCGAAGTGATGAGTATCTTCGGTGTGCACCCCTTAAAGTGCCAGTGTATCGTCAGCAATGGCCGTACATGATGAGACGATTTGTGTGAGCAGATCGTGAATTTAGGTGGTAACACGCGAAAGCGCCCTTAATCTTAGAGATAAGATTAGGGGCGCTTTTTTCAGTCAAAAATAAAATAGAAAATTGGAGTGTGGTTTTTATGAAGTTTGCAATGATTGGTGCAGGCGCAATGGGATTACGATATGGTATTTTACTGCAAGAGGCTGGCAACGATGTCACATTTATCGATACATGGCAGCCACATATCGACAAGATTCGTGAACAGGGTGGTGTATATGTGATGCGTGATCATAAGGACCGCCATTTGACTAAGATTAAATTGGAAACCCCAGAAACCTTTGATGGCCATCCGGACATGTTTATTTTCTTTACCAAACAAATGCAGCTGCAAGATTATCTTGATCGCTGTTCACATTTCTTCCACGAAGATCAATACGCCTTCACTGCGATGAATGGGATGGGCCACATTGAAAAACTACAGAAGTACTTCGCTGATGACAAAATCATTGGCGGAACCGCGTTAATTGCGACCGTGCTTCCCGGTCCCGGCGAGGTTGACTTCATGGGTAAGCGGGGTGCCGGCAAGATGAACATGTGCCCACTCAACGAAAAGCCGGACGCAATGTGCCAGGCACTCTTCGATGAACTGCAAAAAGCCAAGATGAACCCAACCTTAACGGATGACTTCACCGGAACTTTGATGACCAAGGTTATCTTTAACTCAGTTATTAACACGATTTGTACCATGTTCGAGTTACCAATGGGTGAATTTGGCAACTTCAAAGGGGCTTATCAAATGGGCCGGCAATTGATTGATGAAGCCTATGACATTTGTGCCCGAGCTGATATCAAATTAGTTTCCAGCCGTGACGAAGAAATGGCTGCCCTTGACCACAACACCCGAATCGATATGCCGCTTCATTACCCATCAATGTATCAGGATATGATTAAGGACCGGCCAACTGAAGTTGATTACATTAACGGCTACATTGCCGAACTTGGCCGTAAATACCATTATGAAGCCAGCACCCATTTGTTTGTTACCCAAGCTGTTCACCTGGCAGAATTTCATCGTCAGAATTTGGCCAAGCAACGTGCCATCAAGGCTAAGCAGGAGGCCCCAGCAGCTCAGACAGCATAGTAGCCGAGGGGATGAACCTGATAATTGGCAGCCATTCGCTCAAGCGTCTTAAAGAGATCAGCTTGCTGATCACGGGTTCCAGAGACTTCGAGATAAAATGAATAGACCCCTAACTGCGTTTTGGTCGGCAAGGACATTAATGCCACCAGATTTAATTGGCTGGCCGCAAAGTAGCCGAGAATGTTGTAGAGGGTTCCCGGGTGATCGTTGAAAGCCGGCGTGACAAATAGTGGTGCCTTGAACTGGTCAGTCACTAATGTTTGCTGGGCAAGCCTATCCAGGTGCGCTCGTCTTGATTTGAACACAATGAACCGCGTGCTGTTATCGTCTTGGTCTGCGACATTATCCATCATTAACGGTGCGGATAAATCGCCCATCTGCGATTGGGGGATGATCGCCGCGTCGCCCGGCTGGCCGGACTGGAACTTCTCCAGTGAAATCATGTTTGATGATGTGGTGATGATTTGCACGTTGGGGATGGTTGACAATAACTTCTGGCACTGACCCTCAGTCTTGAATTGAACATAAAGTCGTTTAATTTGTTGTAAATCAGCAACGTTTGCTACCAGGCCAAAATCAACTGGAATGGTGACTTCGCCGATTTCCGTGACGTTGGCGGTCTGCAGGCGTTGAAGGGTTGCGGACACATAACCGTCAAGCTGGTTTTCTAATGGCAATAAACCAAGGTTGTCGCCGGAAACGGCTTGGTAGACTTGATCGAAAGTGGGATGATAGTCAAAAGTCACGTTGGTTAATGGCTGGGTTTTAAGATAAGCTTTCGCGGCTGCGTCGGCAAAGGTGCCGGCTGGCCCGAGGACTGAAAATTTCATGATATAACCACCTTGTCGTTGGAATTGAGATAATGCTGTTATTATCTCACACTGGATTTCGAAATAATGATAAAAATGAAAGAAAACTCTTTTAATATCTGTGGAAGCGGAAAATTCCCTGATACTTGGAAGAGTTTTTGTTTTTGTTAAACAAAAGTAAAGTCGTTTGACTTCATTCCAACGAGTAACTACTATTAATACTAACGTTTAAGGGGGATTAACAAAAATCAATGAAATTAGCAAACATCAAACCATCAAAATTCAAAACACTGATTTTACCGCTGACGGCTATTACTGCCGGCAGTTTTTGGGTTAGTCTCAAACTCTTTGACATCGCGTTTAAGCGGGTCGATTATGTCCCTGAAACTTCGAAAGAAAAGCAGCAGTACGCCGATCTCTACTATCAATATGTGGATTGGTTCCATCAAATGCCCTCTGAAGAATGGTATTTGAACCGCAATGATCCCGACAAGCGGATGGTGGCAACCTACATTCCGGCCGAGGGCATTTCCAAGAAGACGGTCATCATTGCCCATGGGTATAAGGGGAACCGGGAAACAATGGCCAATTACGCCAAAATGTTTCACGAAATGGGCTTTAATGTCCTGACACCCGATGACCGTGGGCATGGTGAGAGTGCCGGCAAATACATCAGTTTTGGCTGGCTGGATCGTTTGGATTACCTGAAGTGGATCGATCAAGTCATTGACCACGTTGGCGAAGACGGTAAAATCTTACTTTTCGGCGTCAGTATGGGTGGTGCGACGGTGGAAATGCTGTCGGGTGAACGCCTGCCTACTCAGGTCAAAGCCATCATTGCCGATTGCGGCTATTCAAGCATTAAGGAAGAACTCACTTATCTGTTGAAGAAACAGTATCATCTCCCGGAATATCCGGTTGAACCAATGGTGAGTGAAATTAACAAACGGGCTGCCGGATTTGGCCTCAACAGTGCTTCATCGGTCAAACAGCTGGCCAAGAACAAACGGCCAATTCTATTTATCCATGGCGGCAAAGACACTTATGTGCCGGCCCACATGGCTTACGAGAACTACCAAGCCACCCACGCACCCAAGCAAATCTGGATTGTCCCAAACGCCACGCATGCCGAGAGTTTCTGGTATGATCCGGTGGCTTATAAGCGGCGGGTTCAGGAATTTCTGAGAACTTATTTTTAACCATGCAAATCAACTGAAAAAAGTGTTGGACATCTGAAAATGCCCAACACTTTTTCTATTTATAATGACGTCATTTATCGTTTTCAAGTTTACATTAAACCAACTGGTTATACTTACGAAAAGTAAGTCTAAATGCTGGCATTCCATTTTCAGCATGCCTATACTTAATAATTGAACCAAAGATATATTGGTGTTTCACCATTACATGATATCTAAATGAAGGAGATTTTGTTGATGACTAAGATGATTGCAGGACAAGCTTTAGTTAAAGTACTTGAAGACTGGGGCGTGGACCACGTCTATGGAATTCCCGGCGGCTCAATTAATCATACTGTCGAAGGACTCTACCTTGAAAAAGATAAAATGAAGTATATTCAGGTCCGTCATGAAGAGGTTGGCGCCATTGCAGCTTCTGCTGATGCCAAATTCACCGGAAAAATCGGTGTCGCATTTGGTTCAGCCGGCCCTGGTGCAACACACTTATTCAACGGATTATATGATGCCAAAATGGACCATGTTCCAGTGTTGGCGTTAGTTGGCCAAGTGCCACAGCCAACAATGAATACCAATTACTTCCAGGAAATGGATGAAACCCCGATGTTCAGCGACGTTTCGGTTTATAACAAACAAGTCACAACCGCTGATCAGATTCCTTACGTTGTTAACCAAGCAATCAAGGAAGCTTATCGCCAAAAGGGTGTTGCCGTGGTTATCTTGCCAGAAGACTTAACCTCTCAAGAAATTGATTACACACCAACTCGCACGCCATTAACGGTTGCTGACGATTTCAAACAGAGCGTGGATCCGAAAGCTGTCGACGACACTTTGAAGATGATTAAAGAAGCCAAGCACCCATTGATTTATGCAGGCCGTGGCTTGTTGGGCGCTCGCGACACCTTAACCAAGTTCTCTGAGCAGTTTAACATTCCTGTGATGAACAGTGTGCCAGCCACCGGTGTGATCAGCACCGACCATCCTAACTTTGTCGGAGCGACTGGCCGTCTGGGCACTAAGTCAGGATTTGAGGCGATTCAAAACGCCGATTTGATCTTATTCTTAGCTTCAGAGTATCCATTTGCCAACTATTGGCCACAAGATACCAAGATGATCCAAGTCAACAATAACCCTTACGATATTGGTAAACGAATCGACGTTGATTACGCCGTTATCGCTGACGCCAAGAGTTACTTACAAGCAATGATTAATACTGGTGAGAGTCGGCCAAAAGATGCTTGGCTCGAAGCCAACCAAGAGAATAAGCAGAACTGGGACAAATGGCTCGAGCAATTGGCTGATGATGACAGCGATGGTTTGAACGCCGAATCAGTTACCAAGAAGATTGCCGAGTTGGCTGGTCCTAACGATACCTATGCTGTCGATACTGGAAATGTTTCAGAGTGGGGTGTCCGTGGCCTGCCAATGAACAAGAACCAACGCTTCGCAATTTCCGGATTGTTTGCAACCATGGGCTTTGGCCTTCCTGGCGGTCTTGCTGGTGCTTTGAGCGTTCCAGATGCGCAAGCTTGGTCACTCTCTGGTGATGGTGGTTTTGCCATGGTCGCCCCAGACATTTTGACTGAAGTTCGCTACAAGCTGCCAGTGATCAACGTGGTCTTCTCAAATGACCGCTTCGGCTTTATCTGGTACGAACAAATGCAGACCAAGCAACACTTCTACGGTGTTGACTTGAACGATGCTGACTGGGCCAAAGTTGCTGAAGGCTTGGGTGCAATTGGCTTCACTGTCAAGAGCATTAAGGATCTCGATGAGGTCTTTGCTAAGATCAAGGATCTGCAGGCCTCTGGCAATCAAAAGCCAATCGTTATCGATGCCAAGATCAAGCAGGACGATCCGGTCGCAACTGCCTTTATGCCGTTGGATGCTCAAAAGTACGGTGAAGAGACCGCTGAAGGATTTGCAAAGCAATATCACATTGATCGCAAGCAACAACCATCATTGGAAGAACTGCTGCGTTCAAAGGAAAAGTAGTCGATATATGAGTTCGTATGAAAGTGGTCAAATCTTTACAATGATTTGGCCGCTTTTTTACGTTTGCTTCGTGGCGCTCAGAATTAAAAGAAACTGAAACGCTGCCGGACCTGTGAATGAGTTGCTAATGTTACAAAACGATTACGACAATTAGGCGAAGATTGATATACGAGTTTGTGAATTTTACATTAATGAAACATTGTTATATCAGTCTATTCATCACTAATAAGATTGTGCATAATCAAATGGTAACCGCTAACTTAATATTTGGTAAAGGTGAAAATGTTACACCAACATTTCATTGACATCATCCTGTAACGTGGCATAATGAGTTTAATCTTTTAGGGAGGTAGCATGATTATGAAAAAATTTGCAACAATCATTACCGTAGCTTCACTGGCATTACCACTTGCTTTTGCAGCCCCATTGGCCGTATCAGCCGCAACAACACCGACCACGACTGCAGCCAAGACCAAAGGTACCACTTACACTATTGCTAAGAACGGTGTTAAGAACTTCAAGGCGCGTGCATATCACATTAAGAAGAACATTACCTTATATAAGGGCTTCTTCTATGCCGATGCTGGCAAGGTAACCTTTACACCTAAAGGTAAATTGACCAAACCAATGACATATAGTGTTACCCGTTCGGTCACAGTCGCTGCAACTAAGACATCCAAGGCTAAGACATTCTTATATGTTAAGGGCTATGGTTACGTTCTTTCATCACAAATTACCAAAGGACGTTACATGTCAGCTGACTAATTGAATTTGAATAAATGATTAAGCTTCATCCTTCTATAATCTGGTCAAGAGCAATTGTGTTCTTGGCCTTTTTATATGGGGTATAATTGAGAAAATTGATATTGAAGAGGCGATTGCAGTGACTGCAACTTTAACTTTAATTACCGGTGCTGATAAGGGGATCGGCTTTGAAACGGCGATGGCGTTAGCTAAACTCGGCCAACATGTCTTATTGGGATCCCGCCATCAGGATCAAGGGCAGCAAGCCGTTGATAAAATCCGGCAGGCAGGTTATGATGCCGAGCTGGTGATTTTGGATGTTACCAAACAAAGTGATATTGACCGAGCCAAGGCAAGAATTGATGAAAAATACGGTTACCTGGATGTTTTGATTAATAACGCTGGGATTGCTTTGGATAATCACGAAAACGCCGAAACTTTGTCCACGAATGTGATCCGGGCTGAGTTTGATGTTAATTTCTTCGGCACCGTCAGCATGATCCAGGCATTTATTCCGCTGCTAAAGAAATCCAAGTCTGCCAAGATTATCAACGTTTCCAGCAATATGGGCTCGCTGGGGCTGGCGTCAGATCCGAATTCGCGCTTCTATCACGTTAGCTCCCTGGGCTATCAATCCTCCAAAGCGGCGGTGAACTTCGCCACGATTACATTTGCCAAAGAGCTCAAGGATACCCACATCACAGTCAATTCTGTTAACCCGGGATGGACCGCAACTTCCTTTGGCGGCCGTGATGTCAGCCAGCCGGTGCCACAAGGGATGCAGTCGGTCCACCAGGGGGCCCAGCAGATTATCAAGCTCGCCAGTGATCCTACCAATGAACTGAATGGGACGTTTACCGAGAATGAGGGGACGCTTCCCTGGTAAGTTGAGTCTATTCAAAAAACAAAAACGGCACCAACTCGATTTGCTCGGGTTGGTGCCGTTGTGCGATGGTCATTCATTATTCACTTTGGCTAATAACTTTTTAATAAAGGCAATGTAGATTAAAAACTTGTCATTGGTCAGCCGGTAATCCAGACCAGTTCGTTTGTAGATCATCTCCAGCCGATAACGAACGGTGTTGGGATGCGTAATCAGAGCTTGACTGGTCTTTTTGACGGATTCGTTTTGTCTGAAAAATTCCCGGATGGTTTCAAACATCTCATGATTCTCCAATAACTGGTCCATCTCTTCCGGGTACAGACGACTATCTTGAACTCTTGAGAGCTTTTTCACCAGGTCCCACAGGCTGACGTCCCGGTAAAAGATTGGCCGTCGTGACCAGTCCAAGGTTTTAGCGATGTTGATGCCGAAGCTGGCCTCAATATAGGAGCGATGAATTTTTTTGGCCGGGTGGGCATTGGAGACGCCCTCGTAGACGGTAAAACGAGGAATGCGGACATTACTAATCAGCCGTTTAAAAGGAATGCGGTCATCGGGCGGCAATTCCATTTGTTCGTGGTCAAAGAAGGAAATCGCGGTCGCACCATCAGCTGATTCAACGATAAAGTAGGTTTTGATTCGTTTTTCCTGTTGGACTCGGTCAAAAAACGCCCGGATTTGATTCATCAGGTTGAACTGGACAGCAATTCGTTCACTTGGTTTGGGCATTTCCGATAATGAGATTCTGGCGACTCTCACTTTGAGACTGTATAGGTCAACATTCTTCAAACTGGAGATGAAGTCGAAGTCTTTATCCGAAGCGGAATTGGTTTTTAATAAATAGTCCAGATCCAAATCGGCCATCTTATTGATCCGGCGGCCCTCAAACAGAATGGCGTTAATGTCATTCATGATTTGAATGTAGGTGGTATTTTCCCGAATTTGAAATAGCGGGAAGGCTAAGTGCGTACAGTAATCGATTAACGTCTGGGGGATGTCTGATTCCTCATTGTCTGCGTAAGGCTTAATCATCAAGCAGCTGGCTTGTTTTTCCACTAATTGGTGAATCAACGTTTTGGCTGTCTCAATCTTTTCGGGCATCATCCGAGAACTGGTAATCACGATTTGACCGGCCTGTGCCCAGCCGTCAGCCGTGCCGCTGTCCATAATGGTAATCGCGTTGACCTTGCGATTGGCCAACGGTACCTGGTTGACTTGAACAATGTACTTTTGCTCTTTATTGGCGATTTTCTGCAAATCAATCACAAATCTCACCTCCAAAATCCGACGGTTTCATTACCATTATGGTAACGCTTTTTTAAATCTTAGTACATATGAATTGCCAAAATGATAGCTGTTTTGTTATCAAATGTTTTGTCGAGAGCGATTTTGGACATTTGTGCTAAAAAAACGTTAATTTTTTGGAGGAAGACACAAAACTTTTAGGCTGTCGGGATGATACACTCATCCTTGAAAGATGACATCCTTCAACATCCTTCAAAACGAAAGATCGAGTGCTTATTAGAAGGTGTACGCCATGTATTTACTTGACGTGATTCAATATTGTCGATGTCCCCCAATTGGGGAATCACCCTTCCATTGCCATCATGACGCTTGGAGTTAAGATCCCCTTCAGAGTGTTACTAGACTTACGAGTGGCAGAAGCTGTTAGATGATGCAGTAATATCAACTGAGAGTGATATTTAACCACTAACATCGGCAGATTAGTGGTTCATCATTGATGGCAACATGCACCTTGATGGCAGCAAAAAGGGTTCTTCGTCAACTGTTGTTGGTGAACAAAATATTGGAGTTCTAATCACTTGGTGATTAGAGCTCTTTTTGTATGAACTCGAAAAGCGAACAGCACTCTTAGCCGGAATCTGAAGAAGTTTCGGTAACCAAATCCAGTGCGTTTAATGACTTTAATCTTGTTGTTTGAACCTTCTAAGGGCCCGTTGGTGTAATGGTGAGTAAAGGTATTGCCAATTTCATCATGATGAGTCGCTAGGGTCTGGAGGGTTGCCAACATCTCTTCCGAGCAGCCCTCTAAGTGATGGAATACTTGATTATAGTTGGGCCAATCACGGTTTTTGATGGTTTCACGTAACCGATTCATCACGTTGTAAGTTTGCTTGAGCTCGGGATCAATGTCCAATAAAGCATCAACCACATCAGTGGCAGTCGCTGGATAAGGGAAGTTTGTCCACTTACGGAAAGCTTCGTAGTTGAGGTGATTTTCCGGCGTTAATAATAGTTTCCAATAGCGTTTTAGGGCGTGATACTCGCGTGAGGAAGTCGCCAGGGTTTTCATGAGGCGCACCCGCGTCTTATTAAAAGCTCGATTTAAAGCGTTAACCAAGTGGAACGGATCGATGACAACGATGGCGTTCGGAAAGATCTGCCCCACCAATTTGGGATAGGTATAGTTCATATCGGTGACGATAATTTTCACATTTTCTCGCGCAGCCTGGTCGTAATGCTGGAAATACTTTTGAAGCTGATAGATGGTCCTAAAGGGTAACAGGTCGATCAATTCGTGGGTTTCCGCATCCATAAATTCAAAGCTCATCGCGTCGGTGGCGCTCTTAGTGCTTTTAACTTCGTCCATGAGGAGAACTTTTGGTAAATAGTGCCAGTTGGTTTGAAAGTCCCGTTCAGCGCGCAAGAGCTGCCGACCAACGAATGAATCCGAAGTGGATAACTCATCGGCAATGTGTTTGAGCGAAACCGGTTCGGTCAGTTTTTCTAAGCATTGTTTGCGGGTCGTATTTGAAATCGTGCAGTGTTTCGGCACCGCATTCGTCTGCGCCAGGAAATTGGTATGACAAGCCTTACAGTGAAAGTTTCGCCGATTGAGACACAGGATAACGGTGCTGCCCAATGTTTTTGCGAATCTAATGGTGGTCTTCCGCCAACCATAGCCAATAATTTGGTGATCATTGATAATCCCACAATTGCGGCATGCCTTGGGGGTGTAGTTTAGGGACCCCACCAATCGAATCACTCCATCATCACCCACTTGTCCTTCCTCAATTATTAAGTGTTCATCATCTATTCCTAACAACATTTTCGTAGTATCATTTGACATAGGGCATTTCCTTTCTTGACTTAATTCTGTGGTGGGAGCAAGTTAACGGACGGGAGATGTCCGCTTTTTTATTCTAATGATAAACAAAAAATCTGTCATCAGTAATAGATAAAAATCTATTACCAACAACAGATATTGTAGAACCGCAAAAAGCACGTTGGTAACCAGCATTCAGTGTTGGTCATCAGCGTGCTTTTGTTTATTATAAATTAAAGTTCAACGCCGTTGACAATGTAATCCGGCTTATCGCCCTTGTCCATTGCCACAGTATTCTTCGCAACAATCTCAGCCATGGCATCACGTGCTTCAACAGTTGCGTTACCAATATGTGGTGTTAAGATGACGTTCTTCAATGCTTTAAAGCCATCGTCAACTTTTGGTTCGGCTTCATAAACATCCAGGCCGGCACCGGCAATTTCACCGTTTTGCAAAGCGGTTAATAATGCGGTTTCGTCAATTAGCGGTCCACGGGCAGCATTGATCAGCATTGCGCTGTTCTTCATTTCTTTGAACTGCTCAGCTCCTAGAAGATGATGGGTTTCTGGAGTTGCCGGGGCGTGAAGGGTAATGACGTCGGCGTTCTTGACGATTTCATCAACGGTGGTAAATTTAGCACCTAATTTTTCTTCGGTTGCTGAATCAAGTTGATGACGTTGGTTGTAGAGAATCTTCATATCAAATGCGTGCATTCGTTTGGCAACCGCCTGACCAATTTGGCCCATACCGATGATTCCCAAAGTTTTGCCTGCGAGTTCGTGACCCAAGAAGAACAGTGGTGCCCAGCCAGTGAAGCCCTTGGTCCGCATGAGTTGGTCACCTTCAACGACTCGGTGGGCCAAACTAATCATCAAAGCACATGTGACTTCCGCGGTTGAAGTGGTCGAAACCTTTGGTGTGTTGGTCACTGGAATACCCTTTGATTTGGCATAATCAGTGTCGATGTTATTGAATCCGGCACCATAGTTGGCAATCAGCTTGAGGTTTGGGGCGGCGTCGATTACATCAGAATCAACTTTCGTGGAAAGTGGTGTGATCAAGAAGTCTTTGTCAGCAACCCGCTTGCTGAGTTCATCCTTGGTAATCAGATTTTGACTGTCATCAAATACATCAATGTCTAATCCGGCATCCTTGAGAATGTTCAAGGCATGCTCTGGAATTCGACCTGCAATTAAAACTTTAGACATAAACTCACTCCCTAACAAATATTTCATACAACTCCATTATAGGGCATATCAGGGTTGTATGAAACCGCTTTTACGAGTAATGCTATCAACTGATTAACTGAATGACAGTGACAATTTGGTAGGGAAAACCCATGTTGTTTTAAGCTAAAATAGATCTTAGAACGACTATACGTTAAACCATTGTTATATGCATTAATCCTTTGATCGGTTTCGCTGAAAAAACCAGGTAACAATTGAACCAATTAGGATAACGACGCCTATAACTAAGAAAATAAGGTTCATAACCTTATCAACTATATCAGCAGTCCCCTTATAAAGGGTGTATCCGCTATCTGCGACGATCCAAATGCCGATTAATACGCTAAGTAATAGCCCAACCACCGGAACAACTCCAGCTTTCATTTTCTTTTTCATACGTAACTCCTTTCAAGTTGTTTGGGAAGTGGATTATGTAATATGGTGACACTAGAGGGTTGTGCACTTCATCTAGGGTCACCATGCCGAAATTATTGTTGTAAAGGTTCTGAATAGCTTACATATGAGGCGCCTTTTTTTCTGGACGTATATTTGATTCCTTCACCTATACCATAGGTATTCCAAACTGGTGCCAAAGAAAATTTTGAGCTTCCACCAGAAGTATTTGCTAACACACTGTTGGAAAGAGTTGATGTGTTGGTAAAGGTCGGACCAATAAGTTTCATTTTAATAACCTCCTTAGGCTAAATGACTTCCTTCTTTGAAACCCTTACCAAAAGCATCTCTGTGCTTCCACTCGGAGCGTGCAAGCCCTATCATGACGGTTGTCCATATATTGCCACCGGATACCATTGCTAGTTTCTTTGACGAAATAGGCACCACGTTTAAAGATGTGAGTTTATCAAAAGTATTTTGACTGTGATTCATGTTTGTCGACCTCCATTTGTTCGATTTGCCAAAAATCTCGCGAGAACTTTATGACATCTTTAGGATCTCATCAACATCGTGGAAGTTCAAGCTGCAAATTATAGACATGGCGATAAGTGAACGCGTTTATTTCAAAAATTCAAAGAATAATTGTCATATGAGGTTTGAAAATCATATTGGATTGAAATAGATTAAAATGCCGATAATACATGCAAGTAGGAAGATTACCCATGTGATCGTGATGTAGATACCAACATGTCCATGGGAATAATATTTGGTGCTGTCAAGATTTTTATTCTGCATTATCTACTTTTCCTTTATCAAGTTATAGTATTTGTTTCTGTTGCGTAGTAATTGGGAATGAGTACCACTTTCAACGATCGTTCCATTATCCATCACAATGATGCGATCTGCAGCCTGTGCGACTTCCAATCTATGTGCAATATAAACTATTGTTTTGTTTGGAAGTGATCGCAAATTAGTGAGTATTTTCTTTTCGGTCAATACATCTAAGTTGCTAGTTGATTCATCAAATACTAACACCTTTGCGTCGCTTATTATTGCACGAGCGATTGCAAGTCTTTGCATTTGTCCTCCTGATAAACCGGTGTCTTCTGATAAGATAGTTAGATATCCCTTAGGAAGCCTTTTGATCTCTTCATCAATTTCAGCTAATTGTGCAGCCTTTTTTACTTGGGCAAGGGTTTTATCATTTTTTGTCCCAAGTAAAATGTTATCGAGTACCGAACCTGAAAATATATACGGCGTCTGAGGATTATATGCAATATATTTCCGCAATTCTGATGTTGGGGCAGTAGTTGTACTATAGTCATTGATCATGATAGTTCCAGTCGATGGTAAATAAAATTTTATCAATAATTTTAGTAGAGTTGTTTTCCCTGATCCGCTAGATCCGATAATTGCTGTTGATTCGTTACGATTAATAGTTAGGTTTATTTGTTTTAAGATTGGTTGGCCGTACTTGTATTCAAAAGAAACATTAGAATATTGAATAAAGTTTAGAGTAGACTGGTCCTTATTCTCAGAATTTCTAATACTCTGATTGGTTTGTTGATCTATCGGTATGTGCAATATTTGATTTAGCCGCGAACTGGCAGTTCCTGCATGTTGAAGATTGTTCTGCAGATTAATTATTGATTCAAAAGGACCAATGAAATATCCCATTAACGAATTAAATGCTACTAACTGTCCAACTGTAATTTGACCATTAATTGCCATCTTTGCTCCGGAATAAAGTACAAGTAAACTCAAAATTAACCCAGTTGTAGACTTTAATGACTCTTGCAATATAACGGCAACATTATATTGGTGATCAGCTCGCAAGGTATTTACAAACTTTTTGTCAAGGGTTTCATACATTTTGTCCTCAGCATTCAGCGATTTTATCGACTCCATTCCCCTTAGATCTTCAATAAGTTGAGAATTAAGGTCTGAATTTTTCTCCATTCGATTGTAATTATATTTGTGGAAGGGTTTATAAAAGATAAGCATAATTATAATATAAGCGGGAATGCCAATTGCGGATAATATAAAAAGCCTCATATTAATACAAGATAAGACAATTCCAGTGATGATAATTACACCACTGTCCAAAATTGTGATAACTACTGTTCGAGATAAAGTCGAAATAATCGTTTCGGCATCTGAAAACCGTGATGTGATTTCGCCGATCTTTCTTTCTTCAAAAAATGCCATTGGTAGTTTGAATAGGTGGCGAATATATTTCAACAAAATTTCTAGAGATACTCGCTGCCCAAGAACCATTGATAAGTACTCTTGAGTGTAAGTGAAGAAGCCATGGAAAATGTAGGCTAGTAATAATGAGAGTGCAGTGGCACATAATACATCGGCCTGCCCTTTTTTAACCATTGAATCAATAATCTGCTTTAAAAAAAATGCCCCACTAATTGTTATCAATGTTGATAACATAGTTGCTAAGAGTACGGAAGCGATGATTCCTTTTTGCCTAAAAAGTAATTTTGAAGTCGACCTAAGATCGTTAGTATCTTCTTTGATTACGGTGTATTTATCAGTTGGAGTCATGTGAAGTGAAATGCCTGTCCAATCCTTACCAAATGAATTGTATGACATACGAACAGTTTTTATAGATGGGTCAGGATCTGCAATGGTGACTGTGGACTTTGACAATTTACATACTACGACATAATGCTGTCCATATTTTTTATTAACGTGGGCAATAAAAGGGATCGGAATATCTGGTATATTTCCTTTTAAAAATGATATGTTCGTTTTTATTGCCTTTGGGGCTAAATTAAAATGTGTTGCTGCGTGAATTAGACCCAGTGCAGTGGTACCATTTTTGTCTGTTTGTGCATATTTACGAATTGTTGATATTGATACTCGTGACCCATAATACTTCAATATCATCGCCAGAGCTGCAGCCCCACAGTCTGTTTCATCTAATTGACTGACATAATAATGATTCCACATCATATTTTTCCTCCATGAATGCCATGCTCAAATTTTTAATCGACAATTAAAAATTAAGTAAGATATTTTCTAATAGACATATTGTAACATTATTTTGGTGATTTTATATAAAATATTGTACCTAATAAATAATATTATACCTAAAAATATTGATGTGGTATATAATGTTTATAATTAGACAATGGACTCTGGAGGACTAGTTATGAATGTTTCACAGAAAATACAATATTGCAGAACACTAAGAAATCTTACACAAGATGAAGTCGGAAATTTGTTGCACGTATCGAGAAAGACAATTTCAGGCTGGGAAACAGGAAGGAGTTCTCCAGATATTCTCAGCTTAGTCAAACTTTGCAATCTTTTTGACATTTCTCTTGATGATTTGCTACGTGACGAACATATGATTGATCGTGATTACCATGGATAGGGTTATAGTTAATGGCCAACAACAAGAAAGCTTCACCAACGAGATAGAAATGTCATTCTTGCTATGTATTTTAAAAATTTGTAGATTGCTCCTAGGTTGCACAGAAACTCGTTAAATATCATCTTTACAAATTACTATTGACATTGTACTAATGGATGTCTACAATATTTATTAAACAATTAGAAAACGCTGTGAGAAAGTTGAGTAGCGTCATGACAACCTGAAGCGAGCTTCGTTTGGTGAGAGGAAGCAGGAGGATTGACGCGAAAATCCCTTTTGAGCGATGTACCGAAGAATGACAGTAACGTGCATTGGTGACACCCATTATCGTGTTAGCGTATCGCTTTTTTGGCCGTACGTGAAAGGCAGTTGTAGCGATATAACTGCAAATATAAGGTGGTACAGTGCAGTAGGCGCCCTTAATTCAGCATTAGCTGGATGAGGGGCGCCTTTTTAGTTACTCAAAATTTGGATCGTTTTCTAGTGAATCTAGATAGGAAAAGAGTTGGTGAAAATGAAATCTCAGATTGATATTAGTCAGATTAGGAATCAAATTCAGGACTTAAATAATTTATTCATTAAAGGAGATCTTCATTTATGCAGGAATTACATGACTTAAATCCAAACCCGTTACGGAAACGCGATTATTTCGTCGTCAGCTCAATGTTATTTGGCCTCTTTTTCGGGGCTGGGAATTTGATTTTCCCAATTCATTTGGGTCAATTGGCTGGGGCTCACTGGCTGCTTGCGGCGGTTGGCTTTTTAGTGACTGCGGTTTTGCTGCCGCTGTTGTCGGTACTGGCAATCAGTGTCACTCACTCTGAAGGGGTCTATGACGTTGGTAAGCCGCTTGGTCCCGTGTTTGCCTTGACATTCATGGTATTAATTCACGCAACCATCGGCCCATTATTTGGAACCCCACGGACAGCCACGGTGCCATTTACCGTCGGAGTGCAGCCACTGCTGCCGTCATCAATGGCGCATGTTGGCCTGTTAGTCTTTTCCGCCGTATTCTTTGGCTTAGCTTTTCTGGTTTCTTATAAGGAATCTAACGTCATGACGTCAGTTGGAAAAGTGCTCAATCCAGTCTTTTTATTGCTATTATTCAGTGTTTTTGCATTAGGATTTGCCAATCCGATGGGCGTTGCCGGCAAACAAGCCGTCACCGCTGCTTACAAGAGTGATTCCTTCTTCAATGGTTTCCTGCAAGGGTATAACACCATGGATGCTCTGGCTGGCCTGGCATTTGGGGTTACCGTCGTCACGGCTGTTCGCCAGTTGGGAAAGACCAAGCCCAGCAGTAATGCCAAGGTGACTGCTAAAGCCGGGGTCTTCGCAACGGGGGCCATTGGCTTGATCTACCTCGGGTTGATCTGGTTGGGTGCCACGACACTTTCAACGTATAAAGCATCTGCCGACGGTGGTGTGGCCTTCAACCAATTGGTAACTTATTACCTGGGTGGTCTGGGTCATGCTCTGCTTGCCACTTTGTTAACCGTCACTTGTTTAACGACTGCCGTTGGACTGGTGGCTGCCTTTGCACAAGATTTTCATAATCATTTCTCTAAGGTCAGCTATCGCGGCTGGTTAGGCTTTATGTGTGTCGCATCGTTTGCGACTGCGAACTTTGGCCTCGATACGATTATCCAGTGGTCGACACCAATGCTGATGTTCTTGTACCCATTCGCAATGGTTTTGATCTTGCTGTCCGTCTTCTCACCGTTGTTCAACCGTGATCCACTGGTTTATGCACTGGTCGTTGGCTTCACCACGGTCCCAGCCTTGCTGGACATGGTTGCTGCTTTCCCACCAGTCGTGAGTCAAAGTGCCTTTGGTCAGGCGTTGGGTGCTTTCCAGCAGCACGTATTGCCATTTGCTAATCTGGGGATGGATTGGGTGGTTCCCGCTGCTGCCGGTGCCGTCTTGGGACTTGGCCTGCATTTTCTCCGGCCGGTTTTGGGCAGAGCCAAAGCACCTTCATCTGAAGAAAATAATGATTAATACAGTCACATAATGTTTTAACCGATAAAAAAATCGTTGAGCCAGCCACCAGTAATGGCCAGCTCAACGATTTTTTGTGATTTAACAGCTGATTATTGTAAATTAGTAAATGCGCCGTTTTCTTGAAGCAATTTCACAAATCCAGGAACGGTATCTTGACGGTTCCAATCCCGCTGCAGTTCGCAGACTAATTGTGGAATCGTAATCAGGTGAGCGCCGGCTTGTTCAACTCGACGCAAGGCAGTTTCGTGCGCGATCGTGGACGTGCCGCCGACTGCGTCGACAACTGGGTAGACATCAAAGCCTTCAGCGATGGCATCGATGGTTGGGAACGTGAGACAAGCTTCGGTCCATAAGGCTAAAATAATAATCTTTTTCCGGCCGGTTGCCTTGATTGCATCATTGTAATCCTTGTCTTCCCAAGCATTGATGGAAGAACGGTCGTAGGAAGGGGTGTCGCCTATCAAGTCTTTCAGTGGTTTAACAGTATCTGAATTGCGTTGATTATGGGCATTCACTGTCGAAAGCACAATTGGCAGTTTAAAGAGTTTGGCTGCTTCCACAACCATTTCTGCATTCTTCAGTAAGTCCGCATGCCGCATCGAACCAATTGAACCAATTTGCACTGGTTGGTAATCAATGATTGTTAAAACGGCATTGTCAGGTGATAGTAAGCGGTCGTCTGCGCCTCGTTTGTCAAAACTTGTCATAGTATCTTCCTCCTCAAAATTAAATCCATAAGTCCTCTAGAATTCGCTTTCATGATACAACGATCAGGGAGTCGATACTACTAATTACACCTTGACCTCAAAGCCTTGGGAAAGGATTCAATTGTTGAAAAATTTACATTGAAGACTAACATGGAAATTGGATGAAAAACGTAGTAAATAATTTCAAAGCGGCGACAAATGAAATGGTTAAAAAAGTTTTTTTAGCAATGGTGACAATCTTAGTTTCAGTTCTAATGCTTGGGTCGGTCAATTCTCAGGCCAGTTCCAAAGTGAATAACTACATAGCAAGTCACAATATTTCTCACAATCAAGTCTCAAGCAAGATTTGGGGCGGTTTTCCACATTATAAATACCGTCACGGTAAAAATAAGCCTGAGGGCGTGGTCGTTCATGAAACCGGGAACTCCCACTCCACGATTTTTGGCGAAATTGCGTACATGAAGAAGAATTACCGAAACGCCTTTGTCCACACTTTTGTCGATGACGACCACATTATTAACATTGCCAGCACCAAGTATCTCTGCTGGGGCGTCGGCTATCCCGGCAATGCCCGCTTTGTTCAATTTGAACAGGTCGAAATGCACAGTAAGAAATCATTCGCCGGTGAGGTGGAAAACGCTGCTTACTATACGGCCTATATTTTGCACAAATATCACCTTAAGCCCAATGACGCGGTATACGACGGCCACGGCACCGTCTGGTCTCATGGTGCTGTTGCCCATTATCTTGGCGGGTCTGACCATACCGATCCAAAGGGATATTATGCCAATCGCGGCAAAAAATACTTCCACCAATCTTATACCATGGCACAATTTTATCAGCTGGTGTTGACCAACTATCACAACCTTTAATTTGGTGAAATATCAAAAAAACCTTTACAGGTGGAATCTTTTAGATTATTATCAAAAGAGTAATCGTTACTATTTGCAAGGGAGAGGATATCTCATGTTACATAAATTTTCGGGCTTCAAGGCCTGGCTGTTAGTCGTAGTGGCAGTTGCTTTAGGCATTGGCCTAACCGGTTGTGCAAGCAACTCAGCCAGCAATGGCAAAATCAAGATTACCGCTACGACTGATTTCTATGGCGAGGTCGCAAAGGCGGTTGTCGGCAGTAAAGGGGACGTGACTTCCATCATTACCAACCCCAACGTGGATCCTCACGATTATCAGGCATCCACAAAGGTGGCCAAGGAAACGGTTGGCTCAAAGATTGTCATTGCCAACGGGATTGGCTACGATGGCTGGATGAATAATCTGGTTAAGGACAGCAGCAAGGTTGACTATATCAAAGTCGGTGAAGATTTGATGGGTAAGCAGAACGGCGACAATCCACATTTGTGGTATAATCCGGCAACCATGCCTAAGTTAGCCAATACTATTGCGACAAAGCTTGGTAAACTGCAGCCCAAGAACAAGGCCTACTTTAAGAAGAACGCTAAGAAGTACATCGCTTCATTGAAGCCGGTCAATGATAAAATTGCCCAGCTGAAGCAACTCGCCGCAACAAAGAAGAACAAAGAAGTCTACGTCAGTGAGCCGGTATTTGACTACGCCCTTGAAGCAACCGGCTTTAAGGTTGGCGACACCCAGTTCGAAAATGACACTGAAAAAGGCGTCGATCCATCACCGCAGACAATTCGAACGATGCAAAACGGCATCAAGAACCACAAGATCGCCTTCTTCGTTTTCAACAAGCAGGTTGACAGCAAGACTGTCAATAATCTGGTGGCCTTAGCAAAGCAGAACAAGGTCCCGGTATTACCAGTAACGGAAACATTGCCAGCTCATAAGACTTACGTCAGTTGGATGGATTCACAATATACCCAGTTACTTAATATTTTGAAATAGTTCGTATCAAAAAAGCCGAGAAGTCAGAATTGATTTCTCGGCATTTTTGTATTTAATTTTAAATTTTTCGATCAGCGATTAGTTCAAATAGCCACGCCAAATCCAGCCGCCATGATTGCCGACGGTACTGCGAACGTGATAGTAAATTGCATAGTTACCGGTGTTTTTCTTGTACAACTTTTCATGCGCATCGGTTACCCAAGTCACGTTGGGGAGTTCTGAGTTGTAGCCATACCGGGTGCCAAGGTGCTTGGAGTATCTGGCACCCTTGGTGGTTGTGTAGTAGTGCTTGCCCATATTGGCGCGCCAAACTAATTTGACGGATGCCGAACGAGCTGCCGAATACTGCTTACCGGATGGGCCAGGAATCTTGACGATTTCCCCATCATTTTTAGAACTGGAACCAGAGTTGCTTGGTTTTGTCGCACTGCTGGAACTTGATTCACTGGAAGCACTCGAGGCACTGCTTGAGTTAGCGTTGGTGTTGGTAGAAGCTGCCGCTGAACCGGAGTTCAAGTAGAAGCTGTTATTTAACTGGCTAACATCCAAATTCTGGTTGATATTTGGGAACCGGTAGTCGGAAGCCCATTGCCAGGCATTGGCTGAAGGGTACTTCGACCCGGTTGGGGTTGCCGGATAGTCGGCAATCCAGCCCTGGTTGGAGGCGTTGGTGTCAATCTTTACGCCCAACCAACTTGCCATGGTATATAAATCGGTCTTGTTATAGCCGCCCTGATTCAAAGCTGAATCAAAAGCTGCCAAATTGGCATCGTTATTCGCTTTGGAAATTCCACCTAATTCTGAAGATTCAAAGTCAGCTACCATCACGACATCTTTCGAACTGGTAACTGATTGAACGGCATTCATGAAGTTTTGGGCTTCCTGAGCGGCTTGATCAGTCGTCGTAAAGTGAACAAAATGATAGAAATTAATACTTAACCCTGCCTGCTGGGCATACTGCACCTGTTGAGAAAGATACGGATTGATATATCCGGTTCCCTCAGATGCTTTAATCGTGACCGCTTTAACCCCATTTTGAGCTAATGTTTGATAATCAGCGGCAGTTAAATTTCCCTGCCAACTGGAAACATCAACCATGTTGGCGCCAGGTTGGGTACTGGACGGCGTCAAAGCCGCGTGGGCAGTGGCGTTCGTCCCAAATAAAATTCCCCCGGCGAAGAGCCCTAAGATAACGGCCCCTCTTTTGAAACTTTTCCTCATAATCACTCAACTCCCATCTATGTATATACACATCACTGTGATACTAACATGAATGAGGGCCTTTCGGAAGAATGTTTACTTATTGTTTCCACTTCGTCGATCAAGTGAAAAGCTCCAGTAAATTGCGAGTAACAAAACGGCTGCGATTGAAATAGTTGTAATATTATTGGCCATCGCATGGGTGCTGACCTGCCAGGCAACGTAAATTAACGCGAGTTGGAAAACCCACGATAGGATGGACTGGCCGGCAAACTTTTTGGTAAAAAATTTCATTAGATAATTCCTCCTATTATTCTGGAATGTCACCATTCTCAGGGATGTAATCAATTGAATCGGCAATTCGCTTGGGAATTGGAATCTGTGGATCAACGTGGGGATTGTTAAGGTGAATCAGGTTGTAGGACTTGCGATACTCAGTCGGCGATAACCCGGTGGCACTCTTGAAACGCCGCATGAAGACCTTTGGATCGTTGAAGTAAGAGTTGTCGGCGATTTGCTTGATCGACATATCGGTTCGAATCAGCAGCAGTGTCGCCACTTCAATTTTGACGTGATTCAAGTACTGCAAGGTTGTCATGCCGGTGCAGTGTTTGAACAGCCTGGTCAAATAATCTGGATTCAGATGACTGCGGTCGGCAATCTCTGCGACGGTTAAATCACTGGACATGTTAGCCCGAATCCATTCTTTGAGACTGTTAATCCGCGAGCTGTCTTCATTGGCATCGGGACGATTGAAGTATGACTTGTACAGCTGAATTAAAAGTGCAGAAACCAGATAGTCCCGTTCTTCGATAAATGATAATTCATTGTGGATTGATAGAATCTGATGAATCAGAATGGTTGCCTCTTCATAATCGGCTAATTTGAAATACTGCGGCAGAAAAATTTGCCGCTTCTTGCTGGTACTGGCTTTAACTTTTTCAGTCATGTCGTCTTCATCGGCAGTGAGCGTATCTTCTTTGTGCTGGGAGAAAAAGTGAACCCAGTAGAAGTCGACGTCACCTGGGGAATCTTGATAACCATAAAAAGTGGTAAACGGCGGGACAATCAAGACTTCGTGGGTGTTGAGGGTATACCGCCGATCGCCAATCTGTAGATAAATCGGTCCCTTAATACATAGGATTAATTCATAATCACCCTTATGATACATGCGTCGATGGTGCCAGCCTTTATGAGCTAAAAATTCACCACCTTTATAGTAGAGTAGCGTTTTTTCCATTGTGAACGTTGAGAATAACATTTCAAGCCAACCTCCTAACGGTGTCGGAAATCGTCACCAAATGTACGCAAAAATAGTTTTACGGCAATGTCGGAAACAGTCACCAAATGTACAAAACAGTGTCACTATTGGCCTCGTGACGCTATCACGGAACCCAATATTTTCTCAACTGGTCGGATATCATCACTTCTTTTGCCATTATAGACCTTTTTTTATTATTTGGAAACGCTTACTATAAGACTTGTAAAAACAAGTTATGTTTTGAACATTGATTTTTCAGAAAGGAAGTTGAGGCCAATGGTTCAAATTGACGATCGACTAAGAAGCTCACCAGTTTCTTAATCGGGTTAGTTTCAGTGTTTCAGCAATCATTTTTATCCGCCCAACAATGAGCGGGTTACCAAAATTAATTTATTTGGAGGAATTATCATGAGCTCAAATGCAAACGTAGATTCAAATACGGCAAGTGCTCAAGCATTGCTTAACGACACGTTACCTTGGCACAGAAAGATTACCTATGGTTTTACTGATATGTCTGGTAACTTACTGTACTGTATTATCAGTTCTTACATGCTTTACTTCTTCACCAACGTCTTCGGTCTCTCTGTTGGAACGGCCGGTGTTTTACTTCTGATCGGCCGTGTCTTTGATGCCATTGGTGCTCCTGTCATGGGTATCTTGGTTGACCACACCCACAGTAAATATGGTAAGAGTCGTCCTTGGTTCTTGTGGATGTCATTGCCATTTGCCATCTTTGTCTGGTTACTGTTTACCACCCCAGCATTGAGCGGCACTTTAAAAGTTGTTTACGCCGGTGTTATGTACATCTTAGCCGACTTATCATACACCGCAATGTCCACACCAATCACTTCGGTTTTGCCTAACTTAACTTCAAGTACCGACGGCCGGATGCAAGCCAACTCAATTCGTTTGGTTCTTGGTAACGTTGGTAACTTCTTCGCCGTTACTTTCATCATTCCATTCGCTGGTTTACTCGGCGGTGGGAACGAGCAAAAAGGTTGGTCATTAGCTGTTGGTGTTTACTCAATCGTTGCCTTCCTTCTCTTAATCATCGCCTTCTTTGATATGCGTGAAAAGAATATCGAAAACGAAAAAGTGATTACCATTAAAGAAAGTTTGAAAGCCACTAAAGGCAACTGGCCTTGGGTCTTGATTGTTGTTGCCAACTTGGCTTACTGGACTGCATTTATCGTTCGTAACGCTTCAATGCCTTACTACTTCCAGTACAACATGGGCAGCAAGGGTCTGATTTCATTCTTCAACGGTTTCACAATTATCCAAGTTATCGGAATGGCTTCAGTTCCATTCTTCGTTAAATTTATGCACAAGTGGGGCACCACAATCTTCTTCCTGCTGATGACCATGGTTGGTCAAGCATGGGTTGGTTTAGCTGGTTCAAACGTCACTTCCGCTCTGATCGGCTGGTGTGTCGCATGTATCGGTTCAGGTAGTGCCTGCACAATGTTCTTCGCCATGGTCGGTGATACCGTTGACTTTGGTGAATGGAAGACTGGTATCCGTGCCAACGGATTCTTAACTGCCATCGGTGCTTCATTCTGTATCCAAATGGGTTCAGGATTTGGTTCATTCATTGCTTCAATGCTTCTCAAAGGTTTCGGTTTCAACGCTGCCAATGCAACTCAATCAAGCGCAAGTCTTGGTGGAATCAGCTTTACCTTCGTCTGGGTTCCAATTATCATTTACGCAATCAGTGTTATCTTGATGATTATGTATCGTAAATGGGAAAACCACGAACCAGTTGTTAAGGCTGACCTTGCAAAGCGGAACGCCGAAGCTGAAAAGAACGCTGAAGCTGCACAAGCTTAATTGTGAGATTGATTTTAAACTTTAGGAGGAACGCATAGTATGCAAGTTTATACCACACCAAAATTAAATAAGGTCAAGGTTACTTCAGATTTCTGGAAACGCTACCGTGAACTCGTCGTCAAAGAAGTCCTGCCATATCAATGGAAGGTTATGAACGACGAAGCCGACATTTCTATTTCTGAAGATCCCCAAAACAATGGCCAAGACAAGAACAGTCATGCGATTGCCAACTTGAAGATCGCTGCCGGTCAAATGAAAGGCCACCACTATGGCTTTCCATTCCAAGACACCGATGTCTACAAGTGGTTGGAAGCGGCCGCATACTCATTCGGGTATCATCCAAATCCAGACCTCAAGAAGATTACCGATAATCTGATTGATTTGATCGCTGACGCCCAAGATGACGACGGCTATCTGTCAACCTACTTCCAAATCGACGCCCCAGAACGTAAATTCAAGCGACTCCAACAGTCACACGAACTTTACACGATGGGTCACTACATCGAAGCAGGAGTTGCCTATCATCATGAGACTGGCAATGAAAAAGCTTTGGACATTGCTAAACGGATGGCTGACTGCATCGACCGCAACTTTGGCCTTGAAGAAGGCAAGATTCCCGGCTACGATGGTCACCCTGAAATCGAATTAGCACTGTCACGTTTATATGAAGAAACCGGTGAAAAACGTTACCTTGACTTGGCCCACTACTTCTTGAACCAACGGGGCCAAGATCCGGCATTCTTTGAAAAGCAGATTCAAGCTGATGGCGACAGTCCTGACCGCGACCTCATCCCAGGGATGCGTGATTTCACCCGTGAGTACTACTTGGCCGCAGAACCGATCAAGGATCAAAAAGTTCCTCATGGCCACGCTGTTCGAGTTGTCTACCTGTGCACCGGAATGGCTTACGTTGCCCGCTACACTGGCGACAAAGATTTGTTAGCTGCCTGTGATCGCTTCTGGAACGACATTGTTAAACGTCAGATGTATATCACTGGTAATATTGGTCAAACCACGACTGGTGAAGCTTTTACCTACGACTATGACCTGCCCAATGATACTGATTACGGCGAGACTTGTGCTTCAGTTGGGATGTCCTTCTTTGCCCGTCAAATGCTGAACATCCACGCCAAAGGTGAATACGCCGACGTGCTGGAAAAGGAACTGTTCAACGGTGCCTTAAGCGGCATGGCACTTGATGGCAAGCACTTCTTCTATGTCAACCCATTGGAAGCAGATCCAGTTGCTTCAAAGGGTAATCCAGGTAAGTCCCATGTTTTGACTCACCGGGCTGATTGGTTCGGTTGCGCCTGCTGTCCTGCCAATCTTGCACGTTTGATCGCCTCAGTTGATGAGTATCTCTACACTGTGAATGGTGATACGATCTTGTCACATCAGTTTATCTCTAACGATGCTGAATTTGATGACGGTCTGAAGATTTCGCAAACGAACCACTTCCCATGGAGCGGCGACATTCATTATGAGATCGCCAACCCAGACGCCAAATCATTCAAGCTGGGCATTCGGATTCCTAGCTGGTCCGCTAACTTCGACTTGACTGTTGACGGTAAGTCAACCACCTTGCCTGTTGAAGATGGCTTCATCTACATCGATGTTGATGCCAAGTCGTTAACCATTGATTTGAAGCTCGATATGGACGTCAAGATCATGCGCGCCAGCAACAGAGTCAGTGCTGACTTTGGCAAGGTTGCCGTTCAACGTGGACCAATCGTTTATGCAGCTGAAGAAGCCGACAACCAAGCACCACTGGCTTCATATGAAGTTGCAACAGACGCTAATACCGACTACCACTTCGATGAGAAATTGTTAGATGGTGTCGGAGTTGTCAAAGTTGCTGCTCAACGACAAAAGTTGGATTCCAAGGATGCACCTTTGTATGTTGACGCCAGTCAGCCGGTTGAGTCAGAATCAGTTGACCTGAAGATGGTGCCATACTACGCATGGGCTAACCGTGAGAATGGTCAAATGAGAGTTTGGTTAAATAAATAAATCATTTAAAGTTAGCGTTTTCAACCTCTTTCATAATTGGTTAAAATGCTGTATAGTATGACGAGATCCTGATGTTA
This sequence comes from Lentilactobacillus buchneri, assembly GCF_018314255.1. Taxonomy (NCBI): domain Bacteria; kingdom Bacillati; phylum Bacillota; class Bacilli; order Lactobacillales; family Lactobacillaceae; genus Lentilactobacillus; species Lentilactobacillus buchneri. The sequence goes on along the minus strand of NZ_CP073066.1, from coordinate 1,050,183 downwards.
TTTCTGACATAACATCACAACGAACCCCATTCGTATAAGGATCGAGCCCCTCCAAGCAATCCTGCTTGGAGGGGCTTTTTGTGTATTGGCAGGTAAGACAGCTGGCATTTTGAGGTTGAATAATGACCTTTTTTGGCTGGAATCCGGGGCATTTTCAAAAGATTTTCATTCTTAACGCTTACATCATGAAAATGTTTCAAAAATCTATATACTGAATTTTCATAATGGCCTATAATAAATTCGAAAGCAGCAAGGTTGGCTTGCTGTCGGGGGTTCGAGTGCTTAGGAGGCTATTAAAATATGAACAAAAAATCTGGAATGATGTCGTTTTCGATTCTGATGCTGTCATTATTACCAATGTCAACGGGGGCGACGGCTTCCACAATTCCCGGATTAATGAAACAATTTCCAGCGGTTTCATCGGAAACGGCCGAGCTGACTGTCACCATCCCATCATTCACGATGGCCGTAGTGATTATCCTCAGCAGCTTGATTGTCAAACGAATTGGCACCAAAAAATTAGTTCTGGCAGGAACTGCATTAACCGCATTTGGAGCAGGACTTTCAATGTTTTCACCAAGCGTTGCAGTCTTGTTGATTGCCAGAGCGATTATGGGAGCTGGAATTGGAGCTTTTAACACCCTTTGTATCAGTTTGATTGATCGCCTGTACAGCGGTCAGCAGCGTGAACGGATGCTGGGTTTTCAGAACACTTTTCAAGGTTTGGGGGCTGCCGGCGGTGCACTGGGAGTTGGTCTGATATTGATGTACAGTAACTGGCGGATGGCGTTTGGAATTTATTTGATCAGCGTCGTCTTGTTTGTACTGTATCTTTTCTACGTACCTGAAGTTCGTTATGATAACGATGATCCCCAAACTGTCGGTCAAGCTGACGAGAAAGTCTCTTGGATGTCCAAGTTGCAGTTTGGTTATTATTGGATCGTCATGTTCATCTTGATGGTGTTCTACATGACTGTTAATGTGAAAATGCCAACCTACATTTTGAATAATCATTTCGGCGCCTTGTCAGTTGGATCCACGGCGGTCGTTGTGATGTCGATCGGCACGATTATTGGCGGCCTGATTTATGGCTTTATTGAATCGATTGCCAAAAACGCCACTTTGGTCATGGCGATTGCCATTGAAGCCGTGGGTGTCTTCATGATCAGTACGGCCGGCTCGGCGTTGGCCTGCTTCATCGGGGCTTTTACCGTTGGTTTTAGCTTTGGTCTGTTTATTCCGTTCATTTTTTCCAAAGGACTGTCGTTTGTTCCCAAAAAATATGGCAATGACGCGACGACTATTTTGATGATCAGTACCAATGGCGCCAACTTCCTTTGCCCATACGTCAGCAAGTTCATCAACATCGGCGGTACTGACCGCAGTTTGTTTATGATGTCCGGCGTGATTGCCTCAATTCTGGGAATCATCGAGTTGGTCAAATTATTAGCCAATCGGCCGCGAAGAACTGTTCCCGAAGCTTAATGTTTTTGTGAATTTTACTAATCTAAATGTATTTCTGAACCTCTGTATGATATTATTCATACAGAGGTTCTTTCTATATTATGAGCCATGCTGAGTGTTACACTTGAGATGGCTTTAATACAAGGATCGAGTGTTAAAAAATCAATTCGGAATATGAGTGTAATGGGTGATAAGATGACAACAATTAAAGATGTCGCTAACGAAGCGGGTGTTTCGATATCGACAGTTTCACGAATTTTGAACTTCGACGATACGCTTTCTGTGGGGGAAGACACGCGTAGAAGAGTGTTGGAAGTTGCTGAAAAGCTGCAATACAAGAAGCGGAATCGGCATGTACCAAAAGGCGGTAAAAAGATTGGTATTATTCAATGGCATTCTGATAAAGAAGAGCTGACTGATCTTTACTACCTGCAAATTCAATACGGCATTGAGAACAAGGCGGCCAGCTTAGGTGCCGGCGTTGAGAAGTTGACGTTTGATTCGATCGATAAGAGTCGGGTGAAGGGCCTCAGCGGAATGATTGCCGTTGGTAAGTTTGATAAGACCGAAGTCATGAGTTTGAAATCATATGATATCCCACTGGTCTTTATCGGTGAGAACTATTTAGCTTACGATTGTGATAGTATCCGTAGTGATTTCGAGTCACCGGTTCGTAAGATTATTGATCGGTTTATTGAGTACGGTATCAAGGATATCGGGATGATTGCCGGTAAGGAAACGACCGTGACTGAAAAGCAGGGCGTTCGCGATCCTCGAGTGTCAACATTTGATTCGTATTTGTCAGAAAAGGGTTTGTTCAATGATGCCTTCGTTTTCCAAGGACCATTTGGCCCGGATTCAGGGTTTGAGCTGATGAACACTGCAATCAAACAGTTGGGCGACAAGCTGCCCCATGGATTCTTGATTGGCAGTGATTCAATGGCCGTTGGTGTCTTGCGAGCCCTCCAGCAGCAGAATATCAGCGTCCCGGATCGGGTCAGCTTAATCAGCTTTAACGATGTTGCAATTGCCAAGTATACCAGCCCGGCATTGACGACGGTCCACGTTCACACCGAATTGATGGGTGAGCGGGCAATTGAAATGCTGACGGACCGGATTAAAGAACCGAAGAAGGTCCCAGAGCTGACGGTGATTGCGACGGAATTGATGGAGAGGGAGAGCAGTTTATAAAATCAGAGTGGAGCAAGAGGCGCTTTGATCCCAGAATGTAAGGTAATTAAGTGATTATTCCCGGTTTTGGAATGATTGCTTAATTGCCTTACATGGCGGGGATCAGCCGATTGTTGCACGTTTCGGCAAAGTAAAAGTGGTGCTAATGCAAGAGTGGAGCAAGAGGCGTTTTGATCCCAGAATTTAAGGCGATTAAGCGATTATTCCGGGGCTTGGAATGATTGGTTTGCCGGCTTAAATGGCCGGGATCAGCCGATTGATGCATGTTTCAGCAAGGTAAAAGTGGTGCTCACGCAAAATAACAGGCAGGGTCAAAAGCGAATAACTTTTGCCCAGCCTGTTTTTTTAGTAAATTTAAAGATTAACATCTGTTATAACGTAGAATCCAAGTCATCAAAGGAAAAAGCAAGCCTCATTCTCTAGGATGTTTTTCTCAATAGCGACGGGGATTCTCGTCCCCTTTAGAATAGTTTTACTAAAATCTATTGACTATACCCGATAATATAGTAAAATTAAAGCAACAGCACAAAAGAAAGCGCTTGCGAAAGTGATAAACAATTACCACTTTTAAACCCTAGGAGGATGAAACGATGGAAAAAGGTTTACTTTATCCAGTTACCAATCAATTTAGACAAGATCAAAAGTTAGACGGCTTATGGGATTTTAAGTTTGACCCACAAGCTCAAGGTGAGGCCAAGGGATGGACAACCGGTTTTGACGATCCAATTAAGATGCCGGTCCCAGCCAGCTTTAATGATTTCTTTACCGACAAAGATTCCCGTGAGTATACCGGGGATTTCTGGTACGCCAAGAAGTTCTTCGTACCAACCTACATGGATGGCCAGACCATTCAGTTGCGTTTTGGAGCAGCAACCCACCGAGCAACCGTTTATGTAAATGGCCAAGAAATTCGCTCACACGAAGGCGGCTTTCTGCCTTTCACTGCAGATATTACCGATGCAGTGAAATTAGGTCAAGAAAATATTGTGACTTTGAAGATGAACAATGAACTTCATCGAGATGCATTGCCAGCAGGTGATACAGCCACTTTGAAGAACGGCAAGAAGATGGCTAAGCCTTTCTTTGATTTCTATAACTATTCGGGCTTAAACCGGAGTGTTCATTTATTAGCCGTTCCGAAGAACCATATTTATGATTACTCAACAACCTATGATGTCAGTGAGGATCAGGCAACCGTTCATTATAGTGTCCAAGCAACTGACGGCAGCAATTTCAAAGTCAGCCTGAGCGATGAGGATGGCAAGGTGGTCGCAACCGCTGAAGGACAGACTGGTGATTTGGTGGTTAAGAATCCGACATTATGGCAGGTTCGCGACGCCTATTTGTACACCATCAAATTTGAGTTATTGGATGCTGGCAAGGCTGGTGATGAATACAGTGATGAAATTGGTTTGCGAACCATCGAAATCAAAGGTCACGAAATCTTAGTCAACCACAAATCTGTCTACCTGCGCGGCTTTGGTCGTCACGAAGACAGCATTTATGCCGGTCGGGCATTTGATTTGAACGTTGAACGACGTGATATGAATCTGATGAAATGGATTGGAGCCAACTCATTTAGAAGTTCGCACTATCCATACGATGAACAGGTCTATAAATTTGCCGATCGCGAAGGCATTCTGATTACCGATGAAGTGCCTGCTGTTGGGTTCAAGATGGCTGCAGCCAGTTTCCTCGGCGGTTTAAACCAATCATTCTTTGACGGTGACTGGATTGATGAATTGTACAAGAAGCATATTGATCAGGTTAAGGACATGATCAAGCGTGATAAGAACCATCCAAGTGTCCTGGCATGGAGCTTATGCAACGAACCGGATACTTCAACTGACTCGGCGGTGCCATACTTTACCAAGTTGTTTAATGATTCAAAGGATTTGGATCCTGAACAACGACCAAGAACCTTTACCCTTAACGAGGACGACACCTTTGAAAAATCCAAGTGTTTGAAATTCCCTGACTTCTACCTCCTGAACCGTTATCCAGGCTGGTACCACAAGTGGGGATACGAAATCTCTGATGGTGAAGCTGGTTTGCGGGCTGAATTGGATGAATGGAAGAATTCTGACATCGATAGGCCGATTGTCTTCTCAGAATATGGTGCCGATACTGAACCAGGACTGCACAAGTTGCCATCGATTATGTGGAGCGAGGAGTATCAAATCGAATTGCTGGATATGTTCGATCGGGTATTTGACTCCTACGACTTTATCCGGGGTGAACAACCTTGGAACCTGGCCGACTTCCAGACCGTGGAAGGCAACATGCGGGTTAACGGTAACAAGAAGGGGATCTTTACCCGGGATCGTCAACCAAAAGCCGCAGCCTTTTATTTGAAGAAGCGTTGGACTTCATTACCACTGGATTATAAAGCAGGTAAATAGCATTGCAGGAGAGGTCGGAACAATACTTAACGAGTACTGGTGTTCCGGCCTCGTTGTATAAAAGCAAATAGGGTGACTGAAAAGGAGTGTTAACATGAACCAGACAAGTTTTGTCATTGACGGGGAGCAACTGGATCTAAATGCCAAAGATGCCAATACATTTAAAGGCTTTGGCTACTTGAGCTGTAACAATTCTTCCCGACTGCTGCTGGATTATAAATGGGAACATCGAGACAGTTATGATCAGATTTTGCAGATTCTCTTTGGTGGTAAGCATCCATTAATGCGGATGTTAAAAGTTGAAATGGGCGATGATGCCAACACGTCTTCTGGAACTGAACCGGCAACGATGCGCTCTGCCTCGGAAACCGCAAACGTTAACCGTGGGGCTGGTTTCCAGTTGATCGCCGACGCTAAGAAAATCCAACCGAACTTAAAAACGGCCATTCTGCGCTGGGGTGAGCCTGGTTGGCTGAGAAAAGATTGGTTCAACGCCAAGTCGGCTGATCCGGATGGTAAAGTGCCGGCAACTGCCTATGAGCCGATGTATCAGTGGTATAAACAGACGATCATCTCGGCTTATCAGACATATGGTTTTCTGATCGATTATATTGATCCTGACCGGAACGAAACCAAGCATCCGATGGTTAAATGGATCAAATGGTTTGCGGATCGCTTGGAAAACGATCAGTCTGAGTTTCCGAATGACTTTCCGATTAGTCGGTACCAGCAAATCAAAATTATTGCTGCCGATCAGAACTATGAACGTGATTTTGGCGATATGATGATTGCTGATCCGGACTTGCGTGAACGAGTCGAAGCACTTGGCTTTCACTACAACACCGATGATGGCGAAAAACAGCCGTTTACAAAGTTAGCAGACGATTACCATCATGAAGTTTGGTACAGTGAAGGAATTGCGCCGATGACGATGGGTAAGTACCGAGTTCGCGCCAGCAATGGTGACGGAATCAGCGGCCGTCAAAGCGGCTTGGATGTTGCTAACCGACTGATTAAGAGCTACGTGAAATCTCGTCGAAGTTTGTATATTTTCCAACCGGCAGTTTCCGCTTATTATACCGGGGTCAATTACAGTCACAAAGAGCTGATCAATGCCTGCCGACCGTGGTCAGGTTACTACGAAGTCGATAATGTCGGGCTGCAGTGCATGAAGCACTTTACTGATTTTGCCAAAGCCGGTTGGGAAGACGAAGGTGCTTGGCGGTACTTAACCAGTGCCTGCGACAGTCAAGTCGGCGGAACTGAAAACCTGGATCATAATCGGCAGGCCCCAAGTTACATGACTTTGATGGCACCAGACAAGGCCAACTACTCTGTGATTTTTGATAATGACAGTCCTGAAGCGCGCACCTACCAGATTCTGCTGAAAAATCTTCCGGCTTGTGAAGACAAACCGGTTGCCGTTTGGCAAAGCGTTGGTCCCGAGCATACTGGAGATGCATATGACAGTCGGATGAAGCAGTTACGAGAAACCGTTTCGCCAACGGACGGTTTGCTCAAAATTATTGTTGCACCCCATTCGATTGCGACCGCCACCACATTGGATTTGGCTGACGATCCGGAAGTGGTCTATCATCGCTTGGAGAGCCCCCATGAAGACCACACCCTTGGTATCAAATCTGATGATGGCGTTTTGTATGAAGATGATTTTAGTTGCTCGGGCTACCCAGAAAATTATTTATCTTCTCGAGGGAATACGCCACGGTTCACTGCTGATCAAGGTGGCGCCTTTGAAGTGGTCCAGACCGACGAAGGCAACGTCATGCAGCAGATGATTACCGATAAGCAGCGGGCTCTTGACTGGGAATATTCATTTGCTCCCAACTTAACATTCGGCGACGACCACTGGACGGATTACGAGGTTGCCGTGTCAATGAAATTTGACGATCAAACTCAGCAGAATTCGCCAACCGGAAACTACTTTGGGATCGGTTTGCGGGAAATGACCGACGTCAAGGGTCGCCTTGAGAGTGCCCCGTATGTCTTTAAAGTAGCCATTGATGGTGGATGTGAGTTGATTAAGGATGACCAAATTATTGCCGTGGAACACATTGACGGCTTGGATGTTTCGGCAACGCATCAAGTCACGTTTGCAGCGGAAGGTAATCATTTAACTGCGACATTTGATGGGCAGCGGGTTTTCGATTATACCGACACCGACAATCCACATTACAGTGGCCGCGTCAAGCTTGGGAGCGGGTATTACCATACCCAGATTCAGCAGTTAACAGTTACCCAGGGCAAACAGCCACATTTGATTGAACACAGGGTAGATGATCTCGATTCAGCTGTTCAATATACAGGCAAATGGGATCATGTTTGCGGTTTGGGCAATACCAAATGGAATCGAACACTGTCGATGGCAAGTGCCGACCAAGATAATGTGCCAGGCTTTGAATTTGACTTCAACGGATCTGGATTCTCACTGATTGGGGCTCAAGATGCTGGCAGTCGTCTGAAGGTGACGGTGGATGGAGCCGTTCGCAATTGGAATCTGGCACCACAAGTTGGTGCTGATCGGACAGAGAATATCGTTGTTCATGGGTTGTCTGCCGGTAAACATCATGTCGCCATCCAAGTTGTTGGTGGTCGTTACACACTAGATGCGGTGGATTTCTTAAAATAATCCAGAAAAAAGCGAACTGAAATTTCAGTTCGCTTTTTGTATCCCTTAATATTGACGAATTTTAGGTGGTGTGTAGTTCGTCATGAACGTATAAATTTCATCCAGTGAATCGGAGAACAGCACCTTCTTGCGGTCAGCTGCCGATAAGAAACCTTCGCTGGTCATCTTATCAAACATTTTGGCCAACAGGTCATAGTAACCATTCACGTTATAAAACACGCAGGGGTTGGGATTATCCCCCAGCCGAGCCCACGAGAAGGCCTGGGTGATTTCTTCAAGCGTTCCGATGCCGCCGGGAAGGGCGATACAGCCATTGGAGATGTTCATCATCTCAGCTTTGCGGGCAGACATGTTGTCGGTTACCGTCAAATCTGATAATTCTCTTAAACGCGGTGACTCAGCTCCTCGAGCAACTAACTGCTTGGTGGTGACACCGTGAATTTTCCCGCCTTCAGCCAATACTTGATCGGACAACACGCCCATCAACCCGACGCCACCACCGCCGTAAATCAATTCAAGATCGTGGCTGACTAACCAAGATGCCAGTTTTTTAGTGGCGGTGACGTATACGGGATTCGTGCCGGTTGCGGCCCCGCAGTACACAGCTATCCTTTTCATATCCAGTCTCCTTTGAAAATAGTCTAGTCTTATTCTACCAGTTTTTCTGAAAACAATTTTTGAAAATCGACATAGGGGACTATAATTAAATTACCATTTCACGAAATAATTTAAGGAGGTTACCATGGAAACCTATATTTTAGATGATTCAGACGACATGTGGCAGCATTTTGCCAAACTGATTGGCAACGTTTCTTGGCCGGCAGGCAAATATTTGGCCAATGAAATGCTCGGCGGACGGGTGTCTGATTGGGAACGGGTTATCGTTCTAATGGATGACGACCAGTTAGTGGGCTTTTGTGCGGTCGTTCGGGAAGATATCGTTAAAGGAACCGGCTATTCACCATTCATTGGCTTTGTCTTTGTCAGCGAGGATTACCGCGGCAGACATCTCAGCCAACAGTTGGTCAAATTGGCCGAGAACCAAATCAAACAAATTGGGTTTCATAAGGCATACATTGTCACCAAACACGTTGGACTGTACGAAAAATTGGGGTACGAACAAATCGATACTTCCGTCGACCAGTTGGGAAGAAAGATGAGGATTCTAGCAAAGCAATTATAATCTGATTGAGGAGAGAAAGAACTAATGAACGAAGAGACCACAGTACCAAGCCGCCAGAAAGTCATTTTGGGTGCTCTGCTGATATTTTTAGTGGGTGCCAATATGCGGACGGCGATTACGATTGTGCCACCAATTTTGACCAATATTCAAAACTCCTTTCAGATGCCGGAATGGTTTCTGGGGAGCTTAACGACAATTCCTTTGATCTGCTTTGGATTATTATCACCGACGGTTACATATTTTATTAAGCGCTTCGGGATTTTGCCGGTAACGATGGTGGATCTGGGCTTGCTGACAATCGGCAACTTCATCCGGGTTTATTCCTTTACCAGCTTACTGTTCGGGACAATCTTGATTGGTTGTGGGATTGCGATGTTGAATGTCCTCGCACCAACTTTGGTTTCCTATTTGTTTCCGATGCAGATCGGGACTTATACCGGGATGTATGTTTTCGCGTTGTCACTATCGAGTTCGATTTCTGCCGGCTTTAGCGCCGTAGTCAGTCACTTGATCACTTGGCAGGTGATGATTCAATTCATTTCGATTATTCCAGTTATCACAATTATCGTGGCGATCATGTTGAGAACTTCAGGCAAACGCAAGACCTCAGTCAAAAAGACGGCGACACCACTTAATCCAGAGGTCAAAGTGAGCGTTTGGAAGCGGCCGCTTGCCTGGGCATTGGGTGGCTTCATGGGTTTGCAGTCACTTCTTTTTTACTCAATTCTAACCTGGCTGCCACCAATCCTGATGGCATCAGGGATTAATCAGAATACGGCAGGATACTTGTTGGGGCTGCTCCAGTTAGTGGCACTGCCGATTTCCTTTGTCGTTCCAAGAATTATCAGCTCGGTTGCCAAACAGTCAACGATGATTTGGACGATCTCTGGTTTGTTTATCGTCGGATTGGGATCATTAATGATGGCTGAAACCAGTTTCTGGTTTGCGGTCCTTGCTTGTGTCCTTTTGGGATTGTCAACCAATATGGCGTTCAGCGAGGCAATGACCTTGTTCTCGCTGAAGACAAGAACCCCCAACGAAACAGCCTCAGTCTCTGGAATGGGTCAATCATTTGGTTACCTATTGGCAGCGACAGGCCCGATGATTTGCGGCTGGATGAATGGCCTGACCACAAACTGGTTTGCGGTTTTGATTTTCCTACTGGCTGTGACCGTTGTCATGACTTTTGTGGGGTTGTTGGTTGATCGTGAGGAGTATGTGTTTTAAAAATCAGTGTGGGCAAATAAGCGCCTAGCTTCCAGAGTATAAGAGAGTTCGCCAAATATCCAGGGCTTGGATATTTGGCGAACTCTCTTATACGGCCGGAAACTGCTTATTTGCCCACGATTCCACTAGGTAATAGTAAAAAGGCACAAAGTAAACACCAAAATTACATTCCACAAACGCCTCATTAAAAATAAATTAAAAAATGAGTTGACTCTCAGAAAAAATCTGTTACGATAATCACTAATATATTTAACGAGGATCGAATGAGTAATCAGTGGAGTTAGCCAAGAGAGCTGTCACGTCGGTGAAAGACAGCCTAACGAGATTGATGAATATGGTTCGTGAGTTGCAGTAGCCGAGCACTTGTAAGGCTACGATGTTGGGCACATTATCGTCTACAGTTTGAAAACTGACTGAGAAAGCATGCGTGAGTGTGCTTTGAAATAGGGTGGTACCGCGATACGTTCGCCCCTATGGCAGCTTTAACAATTGACCGGTTTGTTAACGCAAACCGGTTTTATTTTTCGAAATTTTGAGGAGGCGGATACTGATGAAGAAGATAGTCGTTTCAGTAGTGGGATTGGTGAGTGTTTTGGTGTTAAGCGCCTGTGGCAAGTCAACGTCCAGTAAGGATGCGACCAGCCGGACCTTTCGAACGACAGCCCAGACAAATGTCATCACTGTCGATCCTAATCGGGCAACTGATGTTGGGAGTTATTTGGCAATTTCGCAAGTTGTCGAGGGCCTGTATAAACAAAATAATCAAGGAAAGATTGTACCGTCGGTGGCGACCAAAATTGTTCAGCCAACTAATGGCGGGAAAACCTACACCTTTAACTTGCGGCACGATGCCAAATGGAACGATGGCAGTCGGGTCACTGCCGGCGACTTTGTGGCCTCGTTCAGACGACAAGTTGACCCCAAGACCAAGTCTCAACGTGCCGGTCATTTGAGCGATATTCAGAATTATGATGCGGTTAATTCTGGCAAAGCGGCGCCATCCAAATTAGGTGTTAAGGCCATTAGCAAGTATAAACTGCAGCTCAAGTTGAGCCACCCGGTTCCGTATTACAACTACGTGATCGCTACCCAGTTGTATCCGATTAATCAGCGGGCGCTCGCCAAATGGGGGAGTAAATACGGTCAGGATTCAAAGCACGCGGCTTCCGACGGTGCTTATGAAATTAAGAACTGGAATTCTTCCAAAGATACCTGGAACTTGGTCAAGAACAAAGACTACTACGATGCGAATAAAGTCGACTTAACCAGAATTCATTTCCAAGTTGTGAAAACACCACAAACCAGCATGCGGTTATTTCAGGCAAAAGACATCGATGAGACCCAAATTTCGGGCAGTTTGGTTGCTGATGCCAAGAAACAATTTAAGAATGAAACGGTGGTTTCAAAATATGGTCAGTTAGCCTTTATCCCTTGGAACAATTACCGTAAGACGACGCGGAATCTCAATTTGCGGCGGGCACTAAGCTACGCTATTAATCGACAATCCTTGGCAAAGAACGTCTTAAAGGACGGATCACTGCCGGCCCAATCAGTGGTTCCGGAGGGTGAAGTTAAAGATGCCAGTGGCAAAGATTTCAATGCCGGGGTTGCCCCAAAGTTGACGTATAATCTCACTAAAGCCCGCCACTACTTCAAATTAGCCCAAGAAGAGTTGGGAAAAGAAACCATCAATGTTCAATTGTTAACCGCGGACACCGATGCCTATAAAGCCGTCGCCGAATATATTCAATCACAGGCCAAAAAAGTATCGCCCAACTTTAATTTGACCGTGCGCTCAATTCCATTGCAGCAAGAGATTTCCGACTTCAGTAATCACAAGTTTGACGCCGGCACGCTCGGGTGGTCGACAGACTTCCCAGATCCAATTGATTATCTGAACTTGGCTGCCAAAGCCGGGGTCATCAACTTTACCAAGTGGACGAACGATAAGTATCAAAAACTGATTGATCAGATTAATGACACAACGCACCAAACTGCTGGGCAACGAGTGAAACTGCAGCAGCAGGCCGCCTCGTTGTTAAACGAACTTCAAGGCGTCACGCCACTGTACCAGTACGCTTCGGTTCATTTGCGAACCAAGAATATTAAAGGCTTGGATTATCCATTAATTGGTTATCAGAAGTATGAGTATGCAAGCTGGAAGAAGTAGTAGAGGAGATTTGATTTTATGACGATTAAAATTGGCATTGCCAGTAATCATTTGATTCATCCAACTGAACGATTCGGAACAAATTTTGTCGATTATATTCAACGAGACTATGTCACTGGGCTGAGACATGCTGGGATGTTGCCGTTAGTCCTGCCCTTGGGCGATCCGAAAGACGCTGAAGATTATATTGCTGGAGTTGACGGGCTGCTGTTGTCTGGCGGCCAGGGGGTGACGCCAATTTTGTATGGCGAAGAGCCCTTGGCGGAAGTTGCTGAAACGGATATTTACCGGGATCAATTTGAAATTGCCTTGATTAAAGCTGCTCAGAAAGCTGACAAACCGGTGCTGGGGATCTGCCGTGGCATGCAGGTGATTAACGTCGCGTTAGGCGGCAATCTGTACCAGGACATCTATAAACAAGCCGGGGCAACGGAGAAACACAATCAGTATCCAACATCTTGGGAGATTCCTACTCACCATGTGACAACCACCGAGGACTCATGGCTTCACCAAATCTTGGGTGAGCGGTTTGCGGTTAATTCCTTTCACCATCAAGGGATTCATGAACCGGGTAATGGCTTGAAAGTCGTTGCCAAAAGTGATGATCAGGTCGTTGAAGGGATCGAATCAAACAATGGTCGAATTATCGGCGTTGAATTTCATCCGGAGATGATGCGGGCAGTTCATCCGGAATTCCAGCGGATTTTTGATTATTTTGCTAAATTGGCAACAGAGAATTAATATAAATGTCAAAGGCTGAAGCCCAGTGATTGTACTGGTGCTTCAGCCTTTTTTTCGCCTACTTAACAATGATAGAGTTGATGATGTTACGGCACCTCTGAGCGCCACTTCTATCTAGACCAAACGTGCAGCAATCGGCTGATCCCGGCCATGTAAGGCACTTAAGCAATCATTCCAAGCCCGGGAATCAATGCTTAAGTGCCTTACATTCTGGGATCAAAACGCCTCTTTCTCCACTCTATGCTTAAATCTCCGCTGCCGGATTCGTCGTATACGTTGCCCACGCCTGAACAGCGACTGTGCCCAGGATTAGGACGGCGCCGATGGTTTCCGGTACGCCAAAGCTGACGCCAAGAAAAATGATCGAAAGTGTGGTTGCTGATAGCGGTTCGAATGACCCCAATACGCTGGCAGTCGTCGGTTGAATGTATCGCAGGCTTTGAAGGTAAAATAGGTATGCAAACATCGTGCCGAAGATCACCACAAAGGAGACGCTGCCGTATGTTGTCCAAGAAAAGGCCGGCATGTCGTCCCAGATCCGGTAATAAAGACTAAAGGCGGTTCCACCGATTAGCATTGACCAACCAACGATGGGAATCGAGCCGTATTCTTTCAGGAGGTTTCGTGGTAATAAGGTATAGAGGGTGGAACTAACCGCTGCCCCCACACCCCACACAAAGCCCCCTAACGGCATTGCCAATGTGGTCAGTTGACCATGAGTCACGAGAAGAACTGTCCCCGACAAAGCCATAATGACCGAGAAGACGTCGATTCGCCGGGGAAAGCGCCGGGTCCACAGAGCTAAATAAATAATAATCATTGCTGGTGCCAAGAACTGAAGGATGGTGGCGGTGGCGGCATTACCAGCCTCAATCGCCATGAAATATGTATATTGTGAAGCAGCCATTCCAATAAAGCTAAAGAAGATTAAGCTTAGTGAGTCCCTTTTGTGGTGCCAAACCCGCATTTCTTGTCGATGATTGCCAATCAAACCATACAGGACCAACAGAATACCCGAAATCAGCATTCGGACAGAAACCAGCCAGTGTGAGCTTACATGGATATCGTCAAATAAAAATTGGGCAAGTGTTCCCGAGATTCCCCATAGTAAAGGTCCCAGCATTGCCAACACAATGCCGCGGATACTTCCATTCTTCACCTGATTCACCTCCCATACATAATGAACCAATTATATTACAAAGATAACCGATTTAGAATAACCCTTTGTAAAATAAAGTGAATTGCGTTAGAGTATCATTAATATTTAATGATAGAACAATACATAAGAGGAGGCCTGCACATGTTTGATAAAATTGGCCAGATTATTTTCAACAACGAAATTGTCGCGAATGCCAGCGACTTTAATATGGGCATTGAGGTCGAAACGATTCGGATTGATTCGGCTGGAAGATTAACCAAGGAACCGTACCCCAAAGCCCTTGGCAATCAACGAAAGAACCATTTCATCAAAACAGATGTTTACCAGATTCAAAGTGAGATTATCACACCGACTGCCCGCAAGTCCTTGGATGCGATGCATTATTTGATGGCACTTAATGATACGCTGTGAAATGCTTTGGAGCCTAACGAATTATTATGGCCGCTGAGCATGCCGCCCGTGTTGCCCCAAGACAAAAGCACGATTCCAATCGCTGATGTTGACCCCGAACAGAAGGCCTACTACGAAAAATGGATCAAAACCCGTAGCGATACCCAAGGGATTCCTGTCGGGGTCCATTTGAACGTCAGCATTAATGACGACGTGCTCAAAACGGTTTGGCAGGCGGTTGACGATCAGTATGATTCATACGCTGATTTTGTAAATTATATTTATATCAAGATCGCCCAAGGCTTTGACTACTACCGGTGGTTAATCACTTATTTGTTTGGTAATAGTCCAATCGCTGAAAAGAATTTCTTCAAACCCGATGAGGACCAGCCGCAGCATGAAGTGCGCAGTATTCGTTCATCGAACTATGGATTGACGTCTGATGTGACCCACAATTATCGCAGTGTGCCGGATTACGTCAAGAATATCGAGTCAAATATTGCCAGCGGCGCCTTGTTCAGTGAAGCCGAATACCATTCAAGCGTTCGTCTGAAAACCATGCATGGCGACCTAACTGACATGATCAAAAACGGGACCGAATACATTGAGTTACGAATGCTGGATCTTGACCCGACGACCGCCTTGGGTGTGCGGACATCCGCCATCCGCTTTTTCAGAATCCTGCTAAGTTATTTCATGATGATGCCGACTCTTGAAAGCGATGAGAAGATTAACCTCAAGTTGGAACAGGGGCGGGCAATGAACGAAGTGGTTGCCCTTGAAAGCCCATCCCAACAGACAATTTATCATCATGAGGCGCAAACTTTCTTGGATCAACTCCAATTGTTTGGGGCCCAGATTCAGTGGGGCCCTGAATACCAGGAAGTCTTGGATACGATGCAGGATCGACTCGACAACCCGAACCTGACGCCGGCTGCAACGCTGTGCGATCATGAGGTTGACGGCTCACTGATGTCATACGGTCTGGCAATGGCCAACCGTTATCAAAATCGCGCCCATGAGAATCCTAATCCATTTACCGGCTTTGAGGAACAGCCCGATATGACGGCCAACGAACTCAGGCAGCGTCTGTTTGGTGTCATGGGGAAACCGGAAAATTATAAGAACGGCTGATTCGTTGACATGCGGCTGACGAATCACTAAAATACTTGATAATTAATTGAAGCCTCTACCAGGTTTAGACGAAGCGAAGCTGTGATGTCCTACAAGTTTTTTCTTGTAGGATATTTTTGAAAATAAAGGATGGTGGGCAAATGAAACAAGCAAAAGAAGTTTCTGATTTCATTAATTCGACGGTTGGGTTGGAGGTGGAAACCCACCGGATAAATAAAAGCGGTCAGTTGAGTCACAAATCATATCCTAAAGGCCTGCTAAATGAGCGTCAGCACCATTTTATCAAGAATGACTTTTTGGAAACGCAGTCTGAATTGATTACCCCGCCAACCAAAACCACCTTGAAGGGGTTGAAATACCTGGGCGTGTATCATCAGGCACTGCGAAGTGAGTTGGCTGGTAAAGAGTACCTCTGGCCATACAGCATGCCGCCGAAATTAAAAGCGGACCATTCTGATATTGTGATTGCCCAAACCGACCCCAAGAGCTATGAGTACCGCCAACAGGTGGCCAAGATCCGAAAAATTGAACGAACTGCCGAGACCGGAGTTCACGTCAATATCGGGTTGACGAAGAAGGCCATCAAGGACTTAACTGCTCAGGAGGCCAATGTGAGCACCGATGATCTGTATCTCCAGGCAGCGGTTGGCTTTATGCGCTACCGCTGGCTGTTGACGTACCTGTTTGGCGCAACACCGGTGGCCTTTACTAATTATTTTGCTCCAAATACCGATGCGCCCATCAGTCCGGTCAGATCACTGCGTAATTCGCACTTTGGCTTTGGAAATGGGTTTATTTCCAGTTATCAAAGTGTCCAACAGTACGTTGACGGCATCTTGAAGGCCGTGGATGATCAAAAGCTGATTGCCCAGCGTGAGTATTATGGGACGGTGCGGTTAAAGCGTAGCGATAATGTTTCTGACCTCCTAACCAAGGGAATTGCCTACCTGGAGCTGAGAATTTACGATTTAGATCCTTTTGAACCGTTGGGGGTGTCTGAAGATGCCGTCGACTTGGTCCGTTTGATGTTTGCCTATTTTGTCAGTCATCGCCCATTTGATTTGCGGACGGCGGATGAAGATATTGCTAAGGCAGACCAGAAAAATGATGTCGTTGCTTTGGAAAATCCATTGAAGATTAGTCAATATCATGATGAGGCGGCGGAATTTATCGGTAAACTGGAAAAGTTCAGCGCTCAAGCTGTTATCCCATTCAATGCTCAACATCTGTGTTTCAAATTAATGGAAATGATTGACGACCCGGTGTTGACGCCGAGTGGGCGAATGGCTAATTGGCTCGGTGAAGACTCGAAAAAGGTGTTTGAAGAACTGTTAAAATTTGCCAAGGGCTACCAGGATGATTTGATTCATAACCCGGCAATCGGCTTCGAATCATTGAGTGCCGCGGACCAGAAGGAAATCTTGGCGACCTTGAAGCAGGGAATTCCGGTGAGAATCAAATAAGAGTGGAGCAAGAGGCGTTTTGATCCCAGAATGTAAGGCGATTAAGCGATTATTCCCGGGCCTGGAATGATTGCTTAATTGCCTTACATGGCGGGGATCAGCCGATTGCTGCACGTTTCGGCAAGGTAGAAGTGGTGCTGGTGCATGGAGCAAGAGGCGTTTTGATCCCAGAATGTAAGGTGATTAAGCGATTATTCCGGGGCTTGGAATGATTGCTTAATGGCCTTACATGGCGGGGATCAGCCGATTGATGCACGTTTCGGCAAGGTAAAAGTGGTGCGGAGTGGTGTACAAAAGTTGCAGACTCATGTCAACTAATGCTTGGAAGCCGCCGCGAAGAGCCCATTATCCAAACAGAAGTTGCCCACAAAAAAGGTCGGAACAATAGGCTAAACCACCTACGTTCCGACCTTTCAATATGAATTGGTAAATTAATAAAAACTAGGTTTACTCCACTCAGTCCCCGGCTCACCCAAGCCTAAGCTTTCACGATGGTAATCCGCTTTTCCGGTTAACAAATCAGTGACAAACTGAGCAACGGCTTGTCGGGTGACTTGCGCTTCCTTGAAGGGTTCACCCTTTTTAGTAACGTGAACCTGCGTATTGCCGGCTTGATTATACAGCCAGGTGATCCGCAAAATCACATAGTCCAAATCACTAGCTTCGACAATGTCGGCCGACTTCTTTCGATCCGATTTCCAAATAATTCCGGTGTGTTCTCGATACCAGGCTTGAAACTTGCCGGTAACTTCCTGGTATAAATCAGGAATGTTGGCGGCAATGAACCGGGTGACCTTGGCTTCATCGAGAACCTTCACAATGCCGTCGGTGATTTCCGGTCCGGCAACAAAGCTCAGATACACCGCATCGGCGTCCTTTAAGTTGGCTTTGATTTTATCAAACTCGGTGAAATCGCCATCGACAAACGTCACGCGGGGACTCTTTTTGGCTGCCAAGCGAGATGAGACGTTATGACCATACAAGACCAAATCAAAATCGGTTTGAGTTAACAGGTCATCAGTCACCATTTGACCAATCTGGCCGGCTGCTCCTAAAATCATTACTTTCAAAATTTTACCTCCATTGGGTTACTTATCGTCATTGTTCCAGCGACCGCCGCCACCCAGACGTTCAACCATCTTTGGATCACGGTGGTCAAAGAATGCCGATTCCTTCATATCCAGGTTTTGGATGAGCTGCATTTCTTCATCGGTCAATTCGAAGTCAAAGATGTTGATGTTTTCAATCATCCGCTCCTTGTGAACCGACTTGGCCAGTGTGATAACGTCCCGTTGGTACAGCCAGCGCAGAACAACTTGGCCAACCCCTTTATGATGATTTTGGGCAATTTCTGATAAGACATCGTTGGTAAATAAGCCGTGCTTGCCTTCTGCGAACGGTGCCCAGGCCTCTGGCTGGATGCCTAATTTCTTCATCCAGTCGAGTTCATCCTGCTGCTGGAACCAGGGATTTAATTCAATCTGGTTGACTTGTGGGGTGACCTCGTTATGCTGCGCTAAGTCGACAAATCGGTCGGCGTTAAAATTGGAGATCCCAATCGCCCGAATCTTGCCTTCTTTTTGAAGCTCTTCCATGGCTCGCCATGAGCCGTAAACGTCTCCGTATGGCTGGTGAATCAAGTAAAGGTCCAAATAATCCAGCTTCAATTTGGTTAACGCCTGCTCAAACTCTTTCTTAGTCGCGTCATAGCCGGTATCACTCACCCAAACTTTGGTGGTCACAAACAGCTGGTCACGAGGGATGTTGGATTCTTTAATGGCATCGCCGACTTCGGTTTCGTTGCCATAAGCCTGAGCAGTATCAATGAGTCGATACCCAGCCGAGAGAGCATCGGCAACAGCTTGTTTAGTTCCACCGTTTTCGATTTGGAAAACGCCGAAACCGGCTGCTGGGATTTCAATGCCGTTATTTAATTTAAATGTTGGTGTATTCATGATGATTATTCTCCTTTATGATTGTCTTTCAAATATGGTTTCTGCCAGAGTTTCTCCGCGTTGTCGGCGGTCATTTCACCGGCATCGAATTTGGCTAAATGCTCATCGAAGGTGTCAATTTTATATTTCAGCAGGGCTTGCGTGTCCTGCATTTCTTTGAGTTTTTCGTTTAAAATCGTCAACTGTTCATGCAAAATATCCTTTTGAGCTTGCCGGACGGCCCCACCTTTGCGGGCCAGGGTGGCAAACTCAATCAAAGATTCAATTGACAGGCCGGCGCTTCTTAAACTTTTCGCCAGGAAAATCCAATTCAAGTCATTGGTTTGGTAGACACGATAACCGTTGTGATCGCGTTTAACCGGGGGAATGACGCCAATCCGCTCGTAGTAGCGAAGCGTATCGGTAGACACCCCAAGTAGTTCCGAGACTTTCTTACTGTTCATTATTTCAATACCTCCGTTCCTCAACTGACAAATACAATATAAACCGTGGAGTGGACTCCATAGCAAGTAAAAAAACTTTAAATATCAATTTAATTTATTTCAGATCTGGTTATTTGATTTTTGAAAGACTAAACTGAGTTTCAAAGGAGTGATAAATGAATGTGTACAAGTGTGACTTTTCTATCTGAAACGGGCGACAACTTTTTAGCCCGAACTATGGATTTTGCTTTTGAATTAGATGGCCGACCAATCGTGATCCCCCGAAAGCAGCATTTTGACAGTGATGCCGCAGAGGCTGGATACGATACGACCTATGGTTTTGTCGGTGCCGGCAGAAACTTGGGCCATTATATTTTGGTTGACGGTGTCAATGAGAAGGGCTTAAGCGCAGCTGCACTGTATTTCAGTGGCGAAGCAACCTACGCCAAAACGGCTAAGACAAACCGGGTCAACCTGGCACCCCACGAAGTTTTGAATTGGCTGTTGGGCAATGCCAGTGACTGTGAGGACCTGGGCCGCAAAGTCGACCAGCTAAACATCATCGATGCTCCGGTCAAGATTCTTGGCAAGGCCACCCCGCTTCACTGGATCATTTCTGATCGCTCGGGTGCCTGCTATGTCTTGGAAATGCTGGCAGATGGCATTCATTATCAAAAGAACCCCGTTGGCGTCATGACCAACAGTCCGGACTTTGGCTGGCATTTGAAAAACCTCAGCAACTACACCGAGTTGAAACCATCACCACATCCTGCCCGCTCATATAACGGGTATGAAATTACGTCATTTGGGCCCGGAAGTGGGGCGCTGGGGATGCCTGGTGACTATACTTCTGTTTCGAGATTTATTCGCACCGTATTTATGCGGGAATATGCCGATCAGGTACCAACTGATCAAACTGTCAACGAACTCAGCCACATTTTGAACTCGGTTGAAATTCCCAAGGGCGTTAAGTTGAAGCAGGATGGCAGCGAAGATTACACCCAGTACCGCGGCTATATGGATATGAAAAATTGTGCTTACTATATGCAGCCTTACGATAATCAAACGATCTACAAGGTGTCCTTGTCAGAAGAACTGCTGAATAAAAAGGCACCGAGTGAATTTCCGATTAAACACCAACAAGTATACGAAACGCTTCGGTGAGGTATCCTCACTGAATGGCGGTTCGTGCACACATGAGTTGTTAAAATCTAAGAAAAAACGCTCGATCATCCCTTTACTGGAATGGTCGAGCGTTTTTTGAATAGTGATAAAACCTATTTTCTGGTCTTGTCAGCGACCTTTTGGCTGCGATTAATGAAGTCCTTGAATAGCTTCCGCGAGTCCTCATAATGCTTGTAAATGTTTTCTGGATGCCACTGGACTGCTAATATCTGATCATTATCTACTGATTCAATCGCTTCAATCACTTGGTCATCGGCTCTGGCGGTCACCTTCAAATACGGGGCGACGTCTTTAACGGCCTGGTGATGACGTGAATTGACATATGGGCGCTGGCCAATAATGTCATTCAAGCGGCTGTGTGGATCAACTGTGACGTGATGAGATGGCATGTTGCCTGGGGCTTCCTGGGAATGTTTCAAAGTCGCGTGTAAGTCCTGGGACAAATCTTGATAGAGGGTTCCGCCCAGGCCAACGTTAATCAGCTGCATCCCTCGGCAGATTCCCATGATGGCTTTGCCGGCAGTCACAGACTGTTTCAATAATTCAATTTCAAATAAGTCGCGTTTGAGATAAGTCATCCCCAGCTTCTGGAATGGTTCTTCACCATAGAAAGTGGGATCGACATCAGCGCCGCCAAGGAAACAGACGCCGTCAAACAGTGTCATATAATCGCGCACGTCTTCGGGATTGACACTTGGGAAAATGACAGGTACGCCACCGGATTTAACGATGGCTTCGATTGCTGGCCGAGGCGCGAACGCGGCATTTCGTTCATTAATGACGTTGGTTGCCTCGGCGAGCGTGTCAGCAGGTAATGCGATTCTTGGGCGCAATAAAATCCCTCCTCAATAATTACTTTCAGTCTATTTGTGTTATTGTACTCCAAACTAATAAATTTACGTGATATTTTGATTGTTGTCAATGTAATTTGAGCTTATTTGTCGACTTTTGATTTGTCGGGTTCCCAACTGCCTTTGAATAATTCCTGCTTTAATTCGTTGGCTGACAGCTTGGCTTTATTTTCAAATCCTTTAAATGGGCGAATCGACTGGAGTGCCGATTGTTGGTAGCGCTTGGCCCGTTTAATCGCATATTCTTCCAAAGAACCATTTTTCAAATGGGTGATTAACTTGGCACTTGGCGTGGTGAGCGGATTTTCGACGCGGTCTTGGAGGTCTTCAAGTTCTTCTTGGTATTCAGGTCCAAGCTGGATTCTATCCGCGTACATTTCCAAGCTTTGGAGGAAGGCTCTGGCATTGGCTTGATATTTGGAAACATCATTGGGATGTTCTTCGGAGACTTCTTCGTTCATCTTATCCGAACGGGCGATGACCTTCTCAACTTCCTCAGGATTCATTGCCGGCGACATGATGAAATAGCTGGCCAGTAAACGGATAAACCGTAACGTATTGGTCCGAATCCCCACAGAACTGCTGGGGTCAAGGTCGAGCATTCTCAATTCAAGGTAGCTGACCCCGGTCTTCGGCAGCTCTCGCAAGTGGGTGTTGCCCTTAAAGCGGACGGCACCATGGAATTCGTAATCTGAAATCAGCTTGCCGTCAGCGACGCCCTTTTCAATTCGGTCAACATAACGCTGAACGTTCGTGTAGTCGCCGCTAAATGGATTGCCAAAGCCGTGTGAACTCTGGCGGATACTGCGAATCGGTGCTTTTGGTCCTTTACCCGGATCAAAATAGTTGGCTTCAGCGACGGGGCTGGCGCCAAATAGATATGTAATGACCCAACGATACCGCAGAAAGCCTTGGGCAATCTTGGCGTATAAGTAGTTTTGCAGCTCAACTTTGGAATTGAAACGATCGCTCATGTTGGCCAGAACTAAATCAAACACGTGGGGATCGATACTCAAGTTGATATGCGCGCCACAAGGCGTTCCTTGAGAAAAGCCGTGACGTTTCAGCCATTCTTTTAAGTAGGCTTCCTTCTTGGGTCCCATTTTAGCGAGGGGAATCTTGCTCTTGTCTTTTGGCAGTCGCGGCGGCATCGATAACGGCCACAACAGCTCACCTGGTGACAGGGCTGACCGCAAGGCGTTGTTAATGCTGAACAAGTAGTGCATGGCGTCCAGGGCATGAGCGGCCGGTGGGGTCACAACCTCAGACATGGTTTCCAGAAAATCATTGGTAATCCAGGGGTTGGTTTGTTCGTCACCGGCCCCGGCTGGGTAGGGTTCTTGGCTTAAATTGCCATTTTCATCAACTCGCTGCATCTCAATTTCAATTCCCATGGTAAAGTCTGAGGTTTTCGCAACGGCTTCGTTATCAAATATTAACTGACCAATTTCACTGAACATGGCATACCTCCTAGTTGAATTAAAATTTGATGATAATTGATGACAAAATACTAACACTATCGCGGACTATAAGCAATGCTAATGGTGTTATGTCACGGAGATTTGTGCTAAAATTATTTTATTTAATTAATTTCTAATTTAGAGGTGGAATCATGAGTATCTTTGTCAAACTGGGCTGGTATTTCAAAAGGGAATGGAAAATCTACCTGGTTGGTTTATTTGGCCTGCTGCTGACGGCGTTGGTCGGAATTATTCCGCCACGGATCATCGGTAATCTGGTCGATTCGATTCATAACGGTAAATTAACAGCTAAATATCTCATGTTTTTGCTGATTGTTTTGACGATTGTCTCCTTTGCCCAATACGGAGCCCGTTATATGTGGCGGACCGCGATTTGGGGTGAAGCTGCCAAATTGGAAAAAGTGTTGCGGAATCGGTTGTTTTTCCACTACACCAGTATGGATCATGAATTCTTCCAACGCTATCGAACCGGTGACCTCATGGCGCACGCTACCAACGACCTGTCCGCGATTCAACGAGTGGCCGGTGGTGGAATTTTGCAGTTCGCCGATTCCATGATTACCGGCGGCACGACCTTGATCGCAATGGTCACGTTGATTGATTGGCGATTAACCCTGATCGCCATTTTGCCGTTTCCGCTATTGGCAGTGATGGCGCGATATTTGGGGACTAAGATTCACATTGCTTTTCGAGATTCTCAAGCTGCCTTTTCACGGCTGAATAATAAAGCCGAGGAAAGTATTACCGGCATCAAGGTCATTAAGGGCCTTGGGCAGCAAAAAGAAGATATGCAGGATTTTGACAACCAGGTTGCCAGAACCATCAACATCAACCGGCGGGTCAATTTTCTGGATTCTTTGTTTGACCCGATGACCACCATGATCATCGCGCTGTCCTATGTGATTACGATTGTTTACGGTGGCTATTTGGTCACCAATGGGACAATTACCATCGGTTCGCTGGTTTCGTTTGTTTCCTATCTGGCCATGATGATCTGGCCGATGTTTGCCGTCGGCATGCTGTTTAACACGTTGGAACGTGGGAATGCCAGTTATGATCGGGTCATGGACCTGATTAACCAGCAAAGCAAGGTGATTGACGATCCTAATGGTGTGACAATTACACCGAAGGGCGAAATCGATTATGACGTTAAGAGTTTCTCATATCCCGGTGACAAACGACTGGCCCTGCAAAACATTGACTTTAAAGTGCCGGCTGGCAAAACGGTCGGGTTGGTCGGCAAAGTGGGCTCCGGGAAGAGTACGATTTTGCGGCTGATTTTACGTCAATTTGATAATTATAAAGGGTCAATTAAGTTTGGTGGCATTGATATCAAGCAATATAAGATGGACGCTTTAATTCCTGCAATCGGCTACGTGCCTCAAGATACGTTCCTGTTCTCACAAAGTATTCGGGAAAACATCCGCTTTGCCCGTCCTGACGCTACCCAAGCTGAAGTGGAACAAGCTGCCAAAAAAAGTGATTTGTATGACCAGATTCAAGCGATGCCAGATGGTTATGACACAGCTGTTGGTGAGGAAGGCATTTCACTTTCGGGTGGTCAACGTCAGCGGCTTTCAATTGCCCGCGCGCTGTTAATCAACCCGGAACTATTAATCTTGGATGATGCGTTATCTGCGGTTGATGCGGAAACGGAAACCCAAATTCTCGAAAATCTGCACGCTGAACGTTCCGATAAGACGACGATCATTTCTGCCCATCGGTTGAGTTCAGTGATGAATGCCGACGAAATTCTGGTGATCGATGACGGCAAAATTGTTGAGCGCGGCACTCACGATCAATTAATGACCCGCGGTGGTTGGTACCACGAAATGTTTGAGCGTCAGGAACTGGAAACCAAAGTGAAGGGAGGCAACAGCTGATGGCTGATTCATCAAAGCATCAATCTGCCTGGTCGAAATCCATTCCGGTTAAGCAGCAGATGCACATTATTGGGCGGCTGTTCAAGTACGCTGCTCCCTATAAATGGTATTTCTACTTTTCAGTCCTGTTTGCGATTGCGGTTGCCGTTGTCAATATTCTCTTGCCAAGAATCATTCAAACCTTTATGGACAGCCACTTGGTCGTTGGTCATCCTGATTTTGCGATGATGTGGTTCTTTGCCGGTTTGTACTTCTTTGGCATGTTGGCAAAGGCTGTGATGCAATTTACCCAGACCTATCTGTATGAAATGGGTGCTGAGTATATGCTCGAAAATACCAGACGGAAACTGTTTGCGAAACTGCACACCTTGGGGATGCGGTACTTTGACCAGACCCCCAGCGGCTCCATTCTTTCAAGGTTAACCAACGATACCATGGCCTTTGCAAACTTCTGGGCCCTGTTCAGTAGTTTGGTGGTTACCATTTCGGCCATGGTTTCCTCATTTGTCGCGATGTATTTGGCAGACGCCAAAATTGCCATGTGGCTGTTGGTGTTCATGCCGTTCTTGTTCGTGACAGTCTGGTACTATCAGCGATACAGTACCCGGGTCTACCGTCGGATGCGTGAACGGTTGAGCCTTTTGAACGCTAAATTAGCTGAAGGCATTACCGGGATCAGTGTGGTTCAGCAATTCCGCCAGGAAAAGCGGATCAATCACGAATTTAGTGATACCAATGACCAGTATTATAATACCCGCCGGGCGATGATTCGCATCAACTCGTTGTTGTTAAACCCAATCATTAACTTGTTCTACGCTTTGGGAACGGTGCTGGTATTAGGGATGTTTGGTATCCGTGGGCTGCATGGCTATGTGCCTGCCGGAATTATTTATGCGTTTGTGACTTATCTTTCCAACTTCTATAACCCAATGTCTGAAATGATGGATCGGCTAAGCGACTTCCAAGATGGGGTCGTTGCCGGCTCAAGAGTGCTGCGGATTATGGATGATCAGACCTACGAACCGAAGCAGCACGCGGATCCCGATGCCACGATTACCCGAGGAAAGATCGAATTCAAACATGTCACCTTTTCTTATGATGGCGAAAATGATGTCCTACATGATATTTCCTTTGTCGCCGAACCGGGACAAACCATTGCTCTAGTGGGTGAAACCGGAAGTGGGAAGACGTCAATGATTAACATCTTGATGCGCTTCTACGAATTTGGTGAAGGGGAAATTCTGATTGATGACCGTGATATTCGTGATTACACCATTCAAGAACTCCGCAAGAAAATGGGGTTGGTACTCCAGGAACCCTTCATGTTTTACGGAACCGTTGCCTCTAACATTCGAATGTTTAACCAAGAAGTCACCGATGAAGAAGTCCATGAAGCGGCTCGATTTGTTCAAGCCGATCAATTTATTGAAGACTTGCCTGATCAATACGACTCGAGAGTGATTGAGCGTGGTGCCAGTTATTCCAGTGGGCAACGGCAGTTGATTTCCTTTGCCCGGACTCTGGTGACTGATCCGAAGATTTTGATTCTGGATGAGGCAACCGCCAATATCGATACTGAGACCGAACAGATTATTCAAACCGGGTTGGCCAAGCTCCAAGAAGGGCGGACGACCATTGCGATTGCCCATCGCCTTTCGACCATCCAAAACGCCGACTTAATCTTAGTTCTGGAGGCCGGCCGGATTGTTGAACGGGGAACGAATGACGAGCTGTTGGAGAAACATGGTTTCTATTACGATATGATTCAACTTCAGAATTCCGCCCATTTGGATTAGGGTGGTTTGCGAATTTTGACTGAAAAAATGGTTGATAGCAAATTTTATTTTGCTATCAGCCATTTTTATATTACGGTATTAAATTATTGAATCTCAATATTGCCGCTGTCTTCATGACTGTCAGCAGCCTTTGGCAATGTAATGGTCAAGACACCATCATTGACTTGAGCTGAGATGTTGTCACGATCGACACCAGGCAGTTCGTAAGTTCTGGACATGACACCATGACTACGTTCACTGGCAACGACCCGGCCTTGTTCGTCCTTCTTCTCAGAATCACGTTCTTGGTCGATGCTCAATGCCAAGTCACCATGTTGATATGCCAGATGGATGTTCTTCTTATCAATACCTGGGACATCAACCTTCATGATGTAGTTCTTATCATTTTCGGTGATGTCAGTCTTTAGATCACCATTTACCATGTAGTCGTTGTCTGCATCAGTTGGACTGAAGAAACGACGTGCCAAAGTATCAAAGAAAGGATCCATTGCGAAACGGTTCATTAATTCATTTGCCATAATACCAATCTCCTTTGTTGATTATTAATAAGATTAATTAATAAGCGTCAAAGGTGGTGAAACGGGGTCTTGGAATCACGTTCCCCCAAAAGAAGCTTTACTGAAGTTTCAAAAGCTGACTACCTGAATCCCTAACCAACCACTCCAAAATATTCGTCAAAATTACTGAATATCAATGTTGCCGGTTTGATCTTCGCTTTCAGTGACTTTTGGTAATGTCACATTTAAAACACCATTGTCAATGTGGGCTGAAATGTTGTCGCGGTCAACACCAGGTAATTGATAGCTGCGTGACATAACGCCGTGACTGCGTTCGCTGGCAATTACCTTACCGTTTTCATCTTTTTGCTCAGATGAATGTTCCTGGTTAATATTAATTGAGAGAACGCCATCTTGATAGTTCAAGTGAATGTTGTTCTTATCGATGCCGGGAACATCAATCTTTAATGAATAGTCTTTATCGGTTTCGTTAATATCGGTCTTCAAGTTGCCGAAGTTCTCATAATCCTTGTCGAAATCAGAAGGGCTGAAGAAGCGGTGAGCCATTCGATCAAAGAACGGATCCAAATCGAAACGATTCATTAATTCATTTGCCATAATATCTATCTCCTTAATTTCAAAATGATTATTCAAGATAACGGGGAACAACACGTCACTTTTTTGTTCCTCCTTTACCTTTCAACTACTATGATAATCAGTTTTAAAATGAATGCCAGCATTTAGCACTCTAATGTTGAGAGTGCTAAAATTTTCTCTTGAATTGGTAATGTTTGCACCTAACAAAGCTCGCCTATGCGCGTTATCATTGGGATGTGCTATGCTGAAGTGAGAAATCAATGAGGCTGGGTGAATGATCATGAGCGATCGTTTTTTCAACAAAAATTTTATTTGGAAGATAATTTGGGTAGGCATTGGGACAATTCTGGTCTGCCTGTTATTTCTGTCGGTCGGATTTTCTACCCAACTCTCACCAGCATTAGTCGATCAAAATGACACCCCCACCCAGCAGGTCGATACAACGACTACGCCGGCGTACAGTCCGAAAACGAATTTCCACTGGTCAACCAAGACAGTTGCCTACTTTATTACTAAGCAGACGAACGGCCATTACCGAGATGTTTGGATGCGGGCAGTCAAAGCCTGGAATGCGGTCGGGGTCGTTGATCTGATACCAGCAGACAATGCGGATCGAGCTGACGTCATTCTCAGTGTCAAACAATCCTATCATGAAGGCGGCGGTACGGTTGAGAATATCGCCGGTGGGGTGGTTGGCTACACCAGCGAGGAATTTGGTCACGTGGACGGGATCCCGCTATTCGTCCATCAAAATAAAAGTTATTTGATTACTGATTCCCTGAAGCAAGCCCACTACGATTCTGTCAATGAACAAGCAAGCGTGGCGATGCATGAGCTGGGGCATGACTTGGGGTTGGAGCACAGTGACAGTCCCCATTCGATCATGCAGCAGGCGGCGCCGACTTATTTGGATAGTATTCCCGAAGTTGATGCCAAGCATTTGGCGCAGTTGTATGCTGGGGTGCCGCGGGGGTGAAAGTAGCCGTATTACCTATTATGGTAATGTTTACCATGCAAAAAAAAGAGCGGCTCAGAAAGTCGCTCCAATTAATAGAACTCTAAGTATTGAACTCACCACACTTACACTGCCAGCAATACCCCGACAGAGTAGTGAATGATCATGGTGATGATCCCAACAATAATATTTCGAATAATAGCTGTTTTAACCAAACCATTCCCCAATCGGGCACTTAGATAACCTGTCAGGCCAACCGAGAGGCAGACGGCCAGAATGGTTGCCGGCCACTGGAAGGCAACTGGTGTCAGCGTCATGGCACACAAGGGGAAGATACCACCGGCAGAGGCGGAAAAGAGTGATGAGAACGCTGCGTCCCAAGGATTCATGTAGTGTCCCAACTTGAGGCCGTATTTGACATTGACAATCGTTTCCAAAGGATTTTTGCTCATTAAGTCTTTGGCGATTTTGTCAGCAGTTTCTTTGGTGACACCCTGATCAACGTAATAATCGGACACTACGTTGAGCTGGTCTTGATAATTAGTCATCAGTAATGCTTTTTCTTTCGTCACCACAGATTGTTCAGTATCTTTTTGGGTACTAACAGACGCATATTCGCCTGATGCCATCGAAAAGGCACAGGCCAACAGGTCGGATAATCCGGCAATGAAGATCGTAAACTGATTAGTTGTCGCAACGGCAACACTGAACAGCACCCCAACAACGGTTAAGATGCCGTCGTTGGATCCCAACACGCCGGCCCGCAGGGTATTGAGCTTCTCATCCATTGTCTGACCATCTTTTTTCTTTTTGGAACGAACACTTACCATGTTCTTCGCCTCATTTCTCTAAAATATGATGTTCAAGATCCAATTAAAGTCCCAATTGTGTAGGTGACTAACATGGTCAAAATCCCGGAAATAATGTTTCGAATCATACCCCGGCCTTTGTTGGCGTTGCCTAATTGAGCGGCAGTGTAACCAGTGATCGCCAATGCAACTACGACGGCAATGAAGGTTGCCGGAATGCGAATGGTCTTTGGGAACAAAGTAATCGCTAAAAGTGGTAAAATTGACCCCGTCGGAAATGAAATCATCGAAGCGATTGCTGCTGATAATGGATTGGTATATTCACCAACGTTGAAGCCATATTTTTGACGAACCGTTGTCTTGACCGGATCTTTTGCCATCATTTCAGAAGTTGCTTGGGCCGCTAAATCGGCAGAAATGCCGTCACCCATCAGTTTGTGTTTGACGGTGTTGAATTCATTATCGTAAGCGGAACTTAAGGCCGCCTTTTGGAGACTGATGGCGTGTCGTTGAGAATCTTTTTGGGTATTAACAGACACCCACTCGCCCATGGCCATTGAGACGGTCCCGGCCAGCATCCCGGAAATACCGGAAATAAAAATTGCAAAATTATTTGATGTCGCCCCGGCAACACCGATAACGATTCCGGCAACCGAAACGATGCCGTCATTGGCCCCCATCACCGAAGCCCGCAGAACATTAATCTTTTGTGAAAGCGATCTTTTCTTCGCCATATGCTCACCTACTTCATAGTTTATAATCATTATTATCTAACAAAAATTATTTTAGTCCTTTATTGTTTAAAAGTAAATTAAAAGTATTGTGTTAGCTAACCACGTTATCATGTCGCTTGACACATATGCTGTGAAGAACCAATTTAGAATCACTATCAAATAATTAGCTATTAACTTTAAGAAGGAGATGCCACTCGTGACCAACCCGATTCTTGAACAATTAACTCAGCACCGTAGTATTCGTGAATTTGAAGATCAACCGTTGAGCCCGCACCAAGTCACTGAATTAGTGAATGCGGCCCAACATGCTTCAACCAGCACCTTTTCTCAACAGTATTCCATCGTCAGTGTAACTGATCCAGCCAAGCTCCACGCGATTGCCGAAGTCACTGGCCATCGTTGGATGGTAAATGGCGGTCACTATTTCGTGATGGTTGCAGATCAGTATCGAAATCTAAAGATTGCCAAAGCACATGGTATCGATCCATACATGTTGCATTCAACAGATAAATTTCTGGCAAGTGTCTTTGACACGGCGATTGCCACGGAAAACATCATGGTGGCCGCAGAAGGTATGGGACTCGGCGGCACCATTATGGGCAGTGTCTTGAACAATCCCAGAAAAATGATTGAATTATTAAATTTGCCTGAGATGACATTTCCCTTATTAGGGATTGCACTGGGGTATCCAAAAGACAAACCAGAATTGAAACCCAGGTTGCCAAAAGCATCAATGCATTTCGAAAACCAATATGATCTTGGTGCAAACTTTGACCAGGAACTCACCGATTATGATCAGCTAATTCGCGAGTATTATCAGTCTCGCAGCACCAATGGTCGATCGGAAACCTTCAGTCATCACATTGTTTCTGAACTCAGCGGGAATCGGAATCTGCGGTCGGATTTGTTTGCGATGATCCAAGCCCAAGGGCTGATGACTCACTAAACAATTATTAGTAAAAATAGTTGACTTTTGAGATGTTTAACATTACATTATTAGTTAATTGATTGACAGTCATTTGAATTTCACAATGTTGAAGAGAAGAGTACGTTGTTGGGCTGCACAAAGCGACCGCTGATAGTGAAAGAGCGGGCAGACAATGACCGAAAGTGCGCTCGGAGTTGTGGCATTTAATTAAAGATGCATTCGAAATGAGGCGTTTTGTTTTTGACAAGACGCAAAAAAGGGTGGAACCACGGTAATTCGTCCCTGATGATCAGCTGATGCTGGTTATCAGGGACGTTTTTGTGTTCAAATGACTGCAAAATAACTTGTGAGGAGATGATTGACAATGAGCAGCTGGGCCGTTATCCAACAGAGCTTACCGATGTTTGAGAAGGGGTTTCAACTCACCTTGTGGCTTTCTTTCGTCGGGATTATTGGATCCATTATTGTTGGCATAATTGTGAGCCTGCTTCAATATTTCAAAGTACCCGTTTTGCACCAAGTGGCATCGATTTACGTTGAAGTTTCGAGAAACACACCGTTATTGATTCAGCTATTTTTCCTGTATTACGCGTTTCCAGTGATCGGCATTAAGTTTGGTGCCGAGTTGTGTGGCATTATCGGATTGATATTTCTCGGCGGCAGTTACATGGCAGAAGGGTTTACCGGCGGCTTCAACGGCGTTTCCAAAGGTCAGTTGGAGTCTGGTAAGGCAATCGGGTTGAGTCGCTGGCAGCTTGCCAGATACATTGTTTTCCCACAAGGATTCTCACTGAGCGTTCCGGCAATGGCCGCCAATGTCATCTTTTTGATCAAGGAGACTTCGATCTTTACGGTGATTGCCATTCCGGAATTGACTAACACTGCGTTGGATTTAATTGGGATGTATTACCGGTCCAACGAGTATCTATTGGTCTTGGTTGTTGGCTATGCGATTATTTTAATTCCACTATCAATCATTTTGACTTTACTAGAAAAGAGGGTTCGCTATGGATCATTCGGGAATTAGTGTTTTATTCGAAGGAACCAATTTTGAGCGGTTGCTCGGCGGCCTCTGGGTAACGGTTAAAATTGCGGCAGTGGCTTTGATTGTCGGCCTCATCTTGGGAATTATCCTGGGTGTTTTGAGGACCTTTAAGAATCGGCCATTGCGAGTGGTTTTGAGACTGTATCTTGAATTCTTCAGGATTGTCCCAACCGTCGTGCTGCTATTTTTGTTCTATTACATCTTGCCACGCCAATTGAATTTTAATCTCCCTGGCGATCAATTGGCCACCTTGGTATTTGCCTTGTGGGTGGCTGCTGAAATGAGCGATATTGTTCGCGGCGCCCTAATCTCGGTGCCGCAGCACCAACGCGAATCCGGTAAAGCAATTGGGCTCAATCGTTATCAGCTCTATCGTTACGTATTGATTCCCCAAGCGATCAGTTTGGAAATCCCGGCGACCATCAATTTGGCCACCCGGGTCATCAAGACGACTTCTCTTTTGATGCTGATTTCTGTGATGGATGTGATTAATATTGGCCAACAAATTATTGAAGCCAATAATCACACCCATCCAACCGGCGTTTTCTGGGTTTACGGATTGATATTTCTATTCTATTTCCTAATCGACTATCCACTATCTTGGTGGGCCAAGCGACTAGAGAAGAAGAGATTGGAGCGGGCAAATGGCTGAGCAGATTTTACAGGTTGAACATTTAGAAAAGTATTATCAAAAGAAACACGTCTTACACGATATCAATTTTCACGTCGATAAGGGCGAGGTCGTCACGTTATTAGGACCGTCCGGATCCGGGAAGAGTACCTTGATTCGCTGCCTCAACGGTCTGGAGGAATACCAGCAGGGGACAATCACTTTTGAGGGGAAGCGGATTAATCCGACCGAGAAAAATTGGCAACAGATCCGCCAAAAGATCGGGATGGTCTTTCAGAGTTACGACCTATTTCCAAATTTGACCGTTATGGACAACATTTTGCTCGGGCCGACCAAGGTGCAAAAGCAGGATAAGTTCGCAGCCAAAAAGGAAGGCCTTGAATTGTTGGAACGAGTCGGTCTCGAGGATTATGCCAACGCATATCCCCGGCAACTGTCCGGCGGCCAAAAGCAGCGGGTCGCGATTGTTCGCGCCCTGGCGTTGCATCCGGATTTTATGTTATTTGACGAAGTGACTGCTTCACTGGATCCCGAGATGGTCCGAGGAATTCTCAACATCATCCAAGACTTGGCTGATGTTGATCACATGACCATGATCGTGGTGACCCATGAGATGAACTTTGCCCAGCAGATTGCTGACAGAGTGATTTTCCTGGAAGATGGCCATATTTTGGAACAAACACCTTCAAAACAGTTTTTCAACGCACCACAAACTAAACGCGCACAAGCATTTTTGGATAGTATGGATTTCTAATATTGAGGAGGAACAATTTCATGAAGAAAAGATCATTTACCAGAATTATCGCCGTTGTGAGTGTCTTCGCTGCTTTATTACTGGTCTTAACCGGCTGCGGTAACAGCAAGAAGTCAAGTTCGCAAAGCAATAACCCAAGTTCCGTTCAGCAGATCAAGAAAAACGGGACGATTAGAATTGCGGTTTTCGGTGACTTACCTCCTTATGGCTGGGTCAACAAAGACGGCAAGCGAGTTGGTTACGACGTAACATTAGCCCACCAAGTTGCCAAAGACCTCGGAGTCAAAGTTAAGTTTGTCCAAGTCAATGCCAACAACCGAGTTGATGCTTTGAATTCCAACAAAGTTGATCTGGTTCTGGCCAACTTCACGGTCACCCCAGAACGGAAACAGGTTATCGATTTTGCCAAACCATACATGAAAGTTTCCGTTGGTGTGGTTTCACCTAAGAATAAGTCGATCACCAAGGCCAGCCAGCTAAAGGGTAAGAATGTGATTGTAACCAAGGGAACAACTGCCGAAAATTACTTCACGTCCAAGCAGCCTGATGTTAAACTGTTAAAATTTGATTCTAAGACGCAGCAGTTTAACGCCTTGAAGAACGGCCGTGGGGTTGCCCTTGCCGATGACAACTCATATCTGTACGCCTGGTCCAAGGATAACCCAAACTACACGGTGGGCATTAAGAGTATTGGACCTAAGTCCTACATTGCCCCAGCTGTGAAGAAGGGCAACAAATCACTTCTTGATTGGACCAATAAGGAAATTAATAAGTTGACCAAGGAGAGTTTCTTTGTGAAAGATTACAATACCCAATTGAAGCCTTACTTCGGTAAAGAAGTGAAACCTTCAGATATTGTTCTGCCAGTTAAATAATCATTGATTAGGCAGCCAAAAAAGCTTTTGGCTGCTTTTTCTAACATTAAAAAATAATTAGAGTTGACGAATCAATTCTAATATGTTTTAATAAGTTCAACATTTCAAGAAAGGAATTATATCTATGAATACTCAACTTCAACAATTGAATGCCTATTATTACGGCTATGCATGGTTTAAGTAGCGCTCGTCAGATGCGGGCGCAAAACGCGTTCGCGTCTAACCTGGGCAAAGTCGTAACTTTGTTGCTGCCAGCTAGACGCTAGAGTCTAGCCGGATGGGTATAATTTCTTAAGCGAGTGAATAAGAAATGGTTCTACAATATCTGTTGTTGGTAATAGATTTTTATCTATTACTGATGACAGATTTTTTGTTTATCATTAGAATAAAAAAGCGGACATCTCCCGTCCGTTAACTTGCTCCCACCACAGAATTAAGTCAAGAAAGGAAATGCCCTATGTCAAATGATACTACGAAAATGTTGTTAGGAATAGATGATGAACACTTAATAATTGAGGAAGGACAAGTGGGTGATGATGGAGTGATTCGATTGGTGGGGTCCCTAAACTACACCCCCAAGGCATGCCGCAATTGTGGGATTATCAATGATCACCAAATTATTGGCTATGGTTGGCGGAAGACCACCATTAGATTCGCAAAAACATTGGGCAGCACCGTTATCCTGTGTCTCAATCGGCGAAACTTTCACTGTAAGGCTTGTCATACCAATTTCCTGGCGCAGACGAATGCGGTGCCGAAACACTGCACGATTTCAAATACGACCCGCAAACAATGCTTAGAAAAACTGACCGAACCGGTTTCGCTCAAACACATTGCCGATGAGTTATCCACTTCGGATTCATTCGTTGGTCGGCAGCTCTTGCGCGCTGAACGGGACTTTCAAACCAACTGGCACTATTTACCAAAAGTTCTCCTCATGGACGAAGTTAAAAGCACTAAGAGCGCCACCGACGCGATGAGCTTTGAATTTATGGATGCGGAAACCCACGAATTGATCGACCTGTTACCCTTTAGGACCATCTATCAGCTTCAAAAGTATTTCCAGCATTACGACCAGGCTGCGCGAGAAAATGTGAAAATTATCGTCACCGATATGAACTATACCTATCCCAAATTGGTGGGGCAGATCTTTCCGAACGCCATCGTTGTCATCGATCCGTTCCACTTGGTTAACGCTTTAAATCGAGCTTTTAATAAGACGCGGGTGCGCCTCATGAAAACCCTGGCGACTTCCTCACGCGAGTATCACGCCCTAAAACGCTATTGGAAACTATTATTAACGCCGGAAAATCACCTCAACTACGAAGCTTTCCGTAAGTGGACAAACTTCCCTTATCCAGCGACTGCCACTGATGTGGTTGATGCTTTATTGGACATTGATCCCGAGCTCAAGCAAACTTACAACGTGATGAATCGGTTACGTGAAACCATCAAAAACCGTGATTGGCCCAACTATAATCAAGTATTCCATCACTTAGAGGGCTGCTCGGAAGAGATGTTGGCAACCCTCCAGACCCTAGCGACTCATCATGATGAAATTGGCAATACCTTTACTCACCATTACACCAACGGGCCCTTAGAAGGTTCAAACAACAAGATTAAAGTCATTAAGCGCACTGGATTTGGTTACCGAAACTTCTTCAGATTCCGGCTAAGAGTGCTGTTCGCTTTTCGAGTTCATACAAAAAGAGCCCTAATCACCAAGTGATTAGAACTCCAATATTTTGTTCACCAACAACAGTTGACGAAGAACCTAAGAAATCAGCCAGCTGGATTCTAATATCCAGCTGGCTTTTTGTTTACTTACATACTTGGGAGAGTGATATCATGACAAAATCTAATAAACGCAGATTATCAATGGCCTTATACCTCAACTACCTGGTTCACGGAATTGGGTTGATTATTTTAACCCAGAATATGCAGGCTCTGGGTGGCTTTTGGAACGTGCCGATTGCGACGGTTTCCTACGTCATTTCAGGGATTGGAATCGGGAAATTAATTGCTTACTTCATCTTCGGTTACCTCTCAGACCGCTTTGGCCGGGAAAAGTTGGTCTTAACCGGGACCCTCAGCTACATGGTATTCTTTATCGGGATTCCGTTTACCCACAATATCGCGATGGCCTACCTGTTTGCAATTATTGCCGGAGTAGCCAATTCGGCGCTGGATTCAGGAACTTACCCGACTTTTGTGGAAATGGGCGGTAATTCAAGTGCCTCGAATGTTTTCATTAAAGCATTTATGAGTGTGGGTGAGTTCATCTTACCGCTGTTCATTGCTACTTTGGAAGCTCATCAATTATGGTTTGGTTGGTCATTCATCGGCGCCTTGCTGGTGTTAGTCGTCAACTTATTCATTCTTCGCGGCGCAGACTTTCCAGATCGGAACCAGGTTGATGAAGAGTTTAGTGAAGAACACCAATCACTTTCCAAAGTTCGGCGAGTGATTGCGACGATTGCCCTTGCGTTGTACGGTTACACAACCATGGCAATCATGATTTTATTTACCCAATGGATTAGTCTATTCGCAACCAACGACCTTGGTTACAGTTCATTGATTTCCCACGGTCTGTTGTCGCTGTACAGTATCGGTTCAATCAGTGGTGTGGTCGTGATGTTTATCCTGTTAAAATTGAATTTCACCGAAACGAAACTGTTAGTGGTGACCAATACAATTTCTCTCATCGCAATTCTCACGGTGACCCATGCCTCAACGGTCATTGTCACCGCCGTTGCCTGCTTCATATTCGGCTTCACCGCAGCCGGTGGGGTGATGCAAATTGCCCTGAACGTTTTGTTGAAAATGTTTCCAAAGCATAAGGGTGTGATTACCGGGACTTACTTTACGTTTGGCAGTATCGCAACCTTTACGATTCCGATTGTGACCGGAATCTTGTCGAAAACCAGTCTTCAATCTGTGATGAATTTTGATGTGATGATTGGCTTGGTTGGAACGGTTTTAGTGGTCGTGACTGCCTTGGCCATCAGTACTGGGAA
Organism: Lentilactobacillus buchneri; assembly: GCF_018314255.1. Taxonomy (NCBI): domain Bacteria; kingdom Bacillati; phylum Bacillota; class Bacilli; order Lactobacillales; family Lactobacillaceae; genus Lentilactobacillus; species Lentilactobacillus buchneri. The sequence continues at coordinate 1,012,597 of NZ_CP073066.1, read as the reverse complement.
CGTCTTCGCCCATGCCGGCCAGTCGATGATGACCCTTCTTCATATGGGACCGGCACCAATTAGTCAGGGCCGCTCAAAAGATGAATAGTTTGTCAGACAAAAAGGAAACCGCAACTTTGCGGTTTCCTTTTATTGTGTTTCAAATCGTTTCATTTCTGTTCGCAGATCGTCAATCGCAATCTGTCCGGGGGCTGATGCATCACCGACCGTTGCAAAACTCATCACCGACCCAAACAATGGCGCGGTAACTCGAGAGATTCTTCCCAGACTGCCCATGGAAATTGCGATGATTGGAATTTCCAACTTGTCTGATTCGGTTGTAGTGGCCCGCATCATTGTGAGAACGTCCTTGAATTTGTTGGGCATGGCAGCGATCTTGGCAATATCAGCGTTTTGATTCTGCATCTGTTGCAGTAAGTTGATAATCTCCAGTTCCGGCGGGGTACCTTGGAATTCGTGGGCACTCAAGATCACCTTGATGTTGTGTTGGTGTGCTAAGTAAATCAGGTTACTGATTGCCTCTTCGCTGAAATGCAGCTCAACATCCAATATGTCCGTCAACTCATTGGCAATCAACCGTTTATATAGGGTCACATAAGCTGCTTCATCAAGGTCGGCTTCACCGCCTTCACCAGCGGTTCGAAAGGTGGTTAAGAGAATTGTGTCGCCCAAAATACGCCGTAACTTGGCGTAGGTGGCTTGATAAGTGGCGGGATCCAAACCAGCTTGATCATAGTCGATGCGCCATTCAATGACGTCCGGGTGAGCAGTTACTGCTGCTTGGGCCTGCGCCAGAATATCATTGACGGTCCGACCGGTGATCGGCACCGCTATTTTGGTGGTTCCGGTTACAAATGACGTTCGTCGAACTGTTAGCTTTCCACTCATCTCATCAACCTCTCTTTTCTGTATTAAAATCTTGTCCCAATTCTAACAAGCGGTGACCGCAACTTCAATCAAAAAAAGCCTCCCAAATATCGGGAAGCTGCTAATTTCAGTTAAAATCCGCGGAAATCTCCTCTGCCAAAGTACTGCAGGTTAGCCAACAATGGTTTTTGCATCAGCGTTGGCAAGGTCACAAATGTGTAGCCCCGTTTCTTCAGTGATCGAATAATCTGGGGAACGGCGGCAACTGACGTCGGGTGAATATCATGCATTAAAATAATTGAGCCAGGGTGAGTCGTTGCCAGAACATGACTGACGGTTTTAGGCGTATTGAGATATGCCCAGTCTCTGGAGTCAACATTCCAGCGGACGATTGGCCGGTCAAACAAGTTCCCAATCCGACTGTTAACGGCGCCGTATGGTGGCCGGATATAGGTGGGAATTGTTCCCGTGGCCTTATAAATCGCTGCATCGGTCAAGGCAATCTGATGAATTGCTTTGGCACTGGAAAGGGTGGTTAAATCAGGATGGTTCCAAGAGTGGTTGCCGATTTGGTTGCCATATTTGAGAACCAATCGACTGACGCTTGGATAGCGGATAACACTGCTGCCAACCTCAAAGAAGGTTGCGTGGACGTTATAGTGCTTTAAAGTTTTAAGTAATTTCGGTGTTAATGTCGGATCCGGACCGTCATCAAAGGTTAAAGCAACGACTTTCTTGGGTGTTTTCGGTTTGACAAAGTCATATTGCGACGGCATGTAGCGATTGAGAATAATGCCGGTTAACTTACTCAATGGAATGGCGACGTCTTTGACACCATATGAATTTTTAACCAGATGAATGGTTAAAGCCGTTTTGCTCAAAGTAAAGTTATGGGCTGTTAATCGCTTGGGTAACGGCAGGTAAATCAAGTTTTGAACCTGCTTGCCAGACAGCTTGTGATCTTCAGCCAGTTGGGCGCGCGTCAATTGGCGGATGGTGCCCAGACGGTGGAGACTGTTATTGGTGATTTTGCCATAGGTTAATGTAGTCGCTGCATGTGCTTGTGGGACTGAATGATTGCTGATGCTGAATGTCAATAACGATGCAGCTGCGATACTGAACGTTAATAATGCGCGTTTGTTGATCATGATGATCACCCCAAATTACTTTCAAATTTTATTTCAATTTCATTTTCACATTGCCTTTGTGGGAAGTCAATCAAACTTATTTTTGAAATTTTTTCGATGCGATTAAGCCTTGATGACACGGTGATGTGACATTCAAAACGATCAATTCACCAGTGTTGATTTTAAGAATAGGTGTTGACAATTTTTCCAGAATTCGTTATTGTACATGACATTAGATATCGATGAGAAAGTGCTTAGAGAAATTGAAAAGTCGGTATTAAGAAATTCCAAGAGAGCGTCGTTATCTGTGAAGGCGTAATTTCTTAATCACTTAAAGTCAATTTTGAGCACGGTGGTTCGTCAAGAGTCACTAGGGTGCGCCCAATACAGCGCCAACGTATACCGAGTCGACCGGTCGTACGTGAGAGGTGGAATGAATTTCCGCAATGAAGGTGGTACCGCGCAAAAGCGTCCTTTTAGAAGTTTAACTTCTGATTGGACGCTTTTTGTGTTTCATGGACACAAGCGCGGCTGTATGGTCATCGATATCAATACAAAATTATTGGAGGAATTGCGATGTTTAAGGATATTAGATTTACAGCCATTATCAGTGTTGTCATTGGGTTCATGGCTGTCTTATTAAGCGGCTGTGCGTCGACAGCAGTCGGCGGCGGTGCAGGAAGTGCCGAAAAAGCCTTAAAAATAACAATCCCAGGGGAGCCATTGACGATTGACCCAACCAAGTCGATTGAAACTAATGGCGGTGCGGTGATCGATCAGGTCAGCGAAGGCATTTATCGCAGGGATGCGAATAACAAAATTGCTGCCGGAGTGGTTGATGAGGTTGTCAAACCAACTGATAACGGCACGAAGTACACGTTTAATATCAAGAAGGATGCTAAATGGCAGGATGGTTCACCTATCAAGTCGGAAGATTTTGTCAATTCGATTGACCGGCAGGCTGATCCGAAAACTAAGTCCCAGCAGACGACATCCATTCAATACATCGAAAACTTTGCTGCTGTGAACAACGGTAAGGCCGATCCAAGTAAGCTGGGGATTCATGCAGTTAACGACCGAACATTTACGGTTAAATTGACCAAGCCGGTGCCATTCATGAATTATGAATTTACGAACTTCTATCCGATTCAAACGGCGGCTATTAAAAAATATGGCAGTCATTATGGCACTAATTCAGAGACGACCGTGGCCAATGGTGCATACACCATCACTGGCTGGAACGGCAGTAATGATTCTTGGAAATATGAAAAGAATAAGAACTATTGGGATGCCAAAAACGTCAAAATTCCTGAAGTGGATGTGACGGTTGTTAAAGACAATAACACCGCGCAAAACATGTTTAACGGCGGACAAATTGATTTGACCAGTTTGACTGGACAATACGTTAAACAAAATAAGAACAACAAAAATCTGGTGGTAACTGAAACTGGCCGAAACAATTACATTTACTTCAATGATAAGAAGAAAGCCACTTCCAATGAAAACTTGAGAAAGGCCATCAGCATGGTCATCGATCAGGATCAATTGGCAAAGGATGTCCTTCAAGATGGCTCGATTGGTGCTAACAACATCGTTCCAAAGAACTATGCTAAGGATCCGAAAACCGGTAAGGATTTCACCTCGGAAATGGGCGATCAAGCACCAACTGATACCACTAAGGCCAAGCAATATTGGGCAAAGGCACAGAAGGAAATTGGCAAAGACAAGATTTCCCTTGATTTCCTGGTGGATGATACTGATACCGAAAAGAAACTCGCTGAATATGTTCAAGGAGCAGTTTCAGACAATCTGAAGGGCCTGACCATCAATATTGAATCGGTCCCGCATGCCACCCACGTAACGCGTGATTTCTCAACTGATTTCGATATTTGTACGGTCGGCTGGGGACCTGACTATCCGGATGCCCAGAACTTCTTGGACGGCATGCGCAGCAATAACACCATTAATTTCTCGAAATTCAAAGATCAACAGTATGATGACTTGATGAATAAAGTGGATGACACAACTAAGTACGATGCCAACCAGCGTTGGGACTTTGAAAAGCAGGCAGATAAGCGCTTGATGTCAATCGCAGCCGTAGCGCCAACCTATCAAGCCTCGCAGGCACATCTGATCAGCAGCAAGGTCGGCGGTTTGAAGTGGGATGCAATGTCGGGCCAGTCCGGGAAGTTGCAGTATGCGTATTGGAAATAGAGCGCGACGAGACCCGGGAAGCGCGGTTTCTAAGGGTACTTTGCTTGAAGTCCCTGTGTTTGGGACTTTAAGCAAAGTGCACTTAGAAGTTAGCGCTTGGGTCGTCGGAGCGTATTTTCAAAGCCGAAGGGAGCACGCAAGAAGCTAACAAACGTGCTTTTGATCTGAATCTTGGGTGACAGAATACTAAGTTCCAAGCCAGTGCACTTGATCGCAAACTTCCATTTGTGTAACCAAACTACACTGTCGAAAAGTAAATTCAGTTTTGATTCAAAAAGAAAATCCCACTTAAGGAGGTGGTTGCCATGGCATACCAGTTAACGAAATCTAAAGATGTTCCATCTCAGTTAGTCTGCAACCAAGCATTTTACATCGAAAGGAAGATTTATTATGACAAAAATCAATTATACGAATGTCGCAATTTACAACCATGAGAAGCAGAACTTTATCGCTAACCAACACATGGTCGTCGATACGGATACCGGCAAGATTGTTGAAGTTGGCAATGGCAGTTCCACAAACCAAGTTGTCGATGAAGTTTCCGATATGCACGGCAGGTACGTGATGCCGGGAATCATGAACGCTCATACCCATATCACCAGTATTCCAACCTATTGGTGGAACGATGGCAAAGAACAGCGCCATTCCGATTCACGGGAATTTAATACGATGTTTGCCGTGAGAAACATGGCCGATGCAATCGATCACGGGATTACTTACATTAGAAATGTTGGTGCGGCTTTTGACATTGATATCGAAGTCAAGAAAATGCAGGAAAAAGGTTGGATCAGAGGGCCAAAGGTGATGACATCCGGCAAGGCATTTTCAATTACCGGCGGCCATGGATCCGGTGGGGGTTATGAAGTTGACGGCGTTGACGAGGTTCGTAAAGGCGTTCGCCAGGCCATGAAGAATGGTGTCGACAACATTAAAATGATGGTGACTGGTGGCGTCCTTAAAAATGGGGAAACGCCTGATGATATTCAGTTCACGCCTGAAGAGGCCAGAACAGCAGTGGTCGAAGCCCACCACAAGGGGAAGACTGCTGCAGCTCATGCCCAAGGGAACGCGGGTGTTAAAGAGGCAGTTGCAGCCGGGTTTGATACCGTCGAGCACGCATTTGATATCGATGATGAGACGATCGCAATGATGAAAGAACACGGCACGGTGGTGGTTCCAACCATGAACGCGATGTACGCCATCTACAAATATGGGAAAGACACGGTTCCTGATTGGGCTCGCGAAAAGGTGATTGTCAACATCAAGAAGCATTTTGCCAGCATCACCAAAGCTGTTCAGTCCGGGATTCCAATCGCAATGGGCACTGATGCCGGGACACCATACAATGGCTTTAGAAATGAAAGTGCCTACGAGATGGAATTATATGTTGAGAAGGCGGGCATGACCCCTGCTCAAGCAATCGATTCGGCCACCATCAATTGTGCCAGAGCCATGCACGTTGACGATGAGTACGGCCAAATTGTTGCCGGCAACTACGCCGATTTTATTTCTATGGCAGAAAATCCCATTAATGATATTAGTGTCATTCAACACGACAAAGACGTCTATCAAAACGGTACCCGTGTCCACGAACAGGCTGTTGCCACTGCTGCTGAGCGACAATCTGCTCCAAGTAAAGTCAGTGCTGCTATTTAAAAGTGGCAGCATCTTCTGGAATTAAAATCAAATGAGTGAATGATTAGGGTTGACGAATAATTTCTAATATGTTTTAATTAATACAACTTTTACGAGAGGAATTGATAACCATGACAAAGCAATTCACTGAAACTTCAGCCTATTATTTTGACTATGCCTACTTTAAGTAGTGTCCGCTTCGGGGCGGGCGCAAATTTGAGCGTTCGCGTCCAAGTGGTGCAGAGTCAATGCTTTGTTGAGCCCACTAGACGTAATAGTCTGGCTGGGTGAGTTATCATTCTTTACGAATTTAGTAAACCAGCTGGATACCATATCTAGCTGGTTTTTTTAATGGCAATTAGGGGTGTTAATGATGACAAATAAAATTGAAACAGCAACTGAGAGTGACAACCAGGCAATTCAAGCTGCCCGCGAGCAAATCAACCAATTAGATCAAGGCATTGTTGACCTGCTGAAGCAGCGATTCCAAACGTCGGCGTTGATTGGACAGATCAAGGAAAATTCCCAACTGCCAGTGCTCGATGGCGACCGTGAAAGAGAGGTCCTCAATCAGGTTGCACAGCTGGATTCGGATCCTGGCACCCGCAAGTATCTGCAAAAGATATTCCAAGAAATTTTGAAAAACTCACGTGATTACCAACATGAATTAATGCAAAAGGAGACTAAATGATGAATTACTTAACAGCTGGAGAATCTCACGGCCCACAATTGACCGGTATCATTGAAGGCATTCCTTCGGGGCTGCATTTGGACGTTGGTGCGATCAACGACCAACTCAAGAAACGCCAAGGCGGCTACGGTCGCGGCAATCGCCAAAAAATTGAACATGATGAAGTCACCATTACCGGCGGGGTTCGCCACGGGATTACCCTTGGTTCGCCGATTGCACTAGTAGTCAACAATCGCGACCATGCCCATTGGAGTCAAATCATGGATCCAATTAGTCCCGAAACGCCCGAGAACACCTTAAGAAAGGTTGAACGTCCTCGGCCAGGCCACGCTGATTTGGTTGGCGGGATGAAATATCGGCATGAGGATCTGCGAAACGTCTTGGAGCGCTCGTCAGCTCGGGAAACGGCAATCCGGGTGGCAATCGGTGCTGTTTGCAAGCAACTTTTACAACAGTTGGGCATTAATATTGTTGGTTATGTTGAACAGATTGGCCAAATTTCCACCGATGAAAATCCTGAACTTAATGTGGCTAAAATTGAAGCAGAAATTAGTCAAAACGACTTGCGAATCATTGACCAGTCCAAGGTTAGCCCGATTCATGATCTGATTGACCAAACTAAACGTGACGGTGACACCCTGGGTGGCATTATCCGCGTGGTTGCCACCAACGTGCCGGCTGGACTGGGCAGTTACATCAGCTGGGATACCAAATTGGATGGCAAGTTGGCTGCTGCCGTGATGGGCGTCAATGCCATGAAAGGCGTTGAAATCGGCGATGGTTTCAAAGCTGCAACCAGCTTCGGCAGTCAAGTGATGGATGAAATTGATTGGAATCAGGACCAAGGATTCTTCAGGAATACCGATCATCTCGGTGGCTTTGAAGGCGGGATGACTAACGGAATGCCAATTATCGTTAAAGCGGCAATGAAGCCAATCCCAACTTTGTACAAACCATTGCAAAGTGTTGACATCCAGACCAAAGAGGTTAAGAAAGCCAATGTGGAGCGATCGGACACAACGGCAATTGTTCCAGCATCAATCGTCATCGAAAGTGTGGTTGCCATTGAGTTGGCCAAGGCACTCACCGACAAGTTTGATGGTGACAATTTACAACGACTACAAGAACAGCTTGACCAATATCGCGATGAACTGAAAAAATTCTAGGAGGTTTCTATGGAAAAAGTTAAAACGCAATCAACTAAACAGCTCCAAGGAAGTCTCCAAAACGGCCTTCACGGTGAATTGGCCGTTCCCGGCGACAAGAGTATTTCCCATCGAGGCATCATGTTTGGCGCCATTAGTGAAGGGACAACGATTTTGCACCACTTTCTAACCGCAGAAGACTGCCTCTCCACGCTTAAGGCGTTTCAACAACTTGGTGTGCCGATCACCCGAGATGGGGACACAGTCACGATTCAAGGCGTTGGTCTCCACGGACTCCACCAGGCGGAACAACCACTTGATATGGGCAATTCCGGTACCACCACTCGGTTGATCATGGGGCTGCTTGCCGGTCAAAACTTTCCAAGTGAATTAACCGGTGACGCTTCGTTATCCAAGCGGCCGATGCGACGGGTGAGTGAACCTTTGGCAGAGATGGGTGCCAACATCGAAGTGACCGATGGCCATCTTCCTGCTGTGATTAACGGGGAACAATTACACGGTGTCGACTATCATCTGAAAGTGGCCAGTGCCCAGGTCAAAAGTGCCCTCATTTTGGCGGCTTTGCAAGCCGATGGGGTCTCGATTCTGGTTGAGAAGCAGCCGACCAGAAATCACACGGAAAAGATGCTGCGGGCATTTGGGGCTGAGATTGAAACTGAATCGGATGACGTGACGATTACCGTCCATCCTGAACCCCACATGAAAGGGATTACCCTGAATGTTCCTGGTGACATGTCGTCGGCAGCGTTCTTCATGGTTGCCGCCAGCTTAGTGCCAGGTTCCAAAGTCACCTTGAGAAATGTTGGCATGAACGACACCAGAACCGGTCTATATTCGATTTTGAAGCGAATGGGCGGCAGGATCAGCCTATCAAACGAACAAAGTACGGGCGAACCGACAGCGGATTTGACGGTGGAAGCTGCCGAGTTAAAACCAATCGAAATTGGGGCGGATGAAATTCCAGCAGTCATTGATGAGTTGCCATTAGTCGCGTTACTGGCAGCCAAGGCCAACGGGATCAGTAAAATTACTGGTGCCGGGGAGCTGCGGGTCAAAGAAACCGACCGGATTTCAGCCATCGTCACTGAATTCCGGAAGCTGGGAATTGATATTCAAGAACTCGATGACGGCTTCATCATTGACGGCAGAAAACCATGGCAGGTTTTGGATTCGAAATTAGACAGTCATGGGGATCACCGGATTGGCATGGTGATGGCAGTGGCAGCGCTGTTGGTTGATCAGCCGTTAACTCTCACCGGTGCAGACAGCATTAACATTTCTTATCCGGAGTTCTTTGACGATTTGGCAACTTTAATTGCGAGGTGAGTGCTGATGACAACAGTTTTGATTAGTGGGCTGGGGCTGATTGGCAGCTCAATTGCCCGAATTATCAAGGCTGGGGATGCAACTGTTGAGATCATCGGCAGTGACCCGGATGACAATTCCGCCCAGTTTTTGTTGGATCATCAAATAATCGATCAGCGGGCTGACTTCGCTCAGGCAGCCCCACAAGCAGACTTGATTATTCTAGCGGGTCCGGTATCGGTTATTTTGAGGCAGATTGATGAGTTGGCCCAATTAAAATTAAAGGAGCAGGTCTTGGTGACAGATGTCGGCAGTACCAAGCAGTCGATTATGACAGAAGCCAAGCGCCTGACACATAAGGGAGTTGCTTTTCTCGGTGGCCATCCCATGGCTGGTTCACATTTGACCGGTAGCCGGAATGGCTCAACTGATTTATTTAACGGTTCAAAATACTTCCTGGTAACCGGTTCACAAACCAAACAGCAACTTCGCGACTTTGAACAGCTGCTGGATTCGGCAAATGTTGATTGGACGGAGATAACAGCGGAAACCCATGACAAACTGGTTAGCGAACTGAGCCATCTGCCTCATGTGGTTGCGGCAACCCTGGTTAACAGCGTCGCGGACGGCTTGGCCCATGATCCAGTGGGCTTAAAAGCGGCTGCCGGCGGCTTCAAGAGTACGACCCGAATTGCTGCGTCGGATCCAAAAATGTGGACGGCGATTATGATGAGCAATTCCCAAGTAATTGCGCAGGAATTGGCCACTTTTCAAACCGCATTAAGTCATTTTGAACAAGCCATTCAAGACCAAGACGAAGCTGCGATTTATGCCGCTTTCGCCAAAGCACAAAAAATTAGAAAGTCCTTGGACGATTAAGGAGAAAGCCTATGAAACTCATATTGGTTGGATTTATGGGAAGCGGCAAAACCACCGTCGGCAACTTATTGGCACAGAAACTCGGCTTGCCATATCACGATCTGGACGATGTCATCGTGGAAACGGCCGGCAAGTCAATTAAACAGATTTTTGCTGATGACGGTGAGCCGGCATTTCGGCAGCTGGAACATGATGCTTTGAAAGCGTCTTTGGCAGATGATGGGATCTTGGGAACTGGTGGCGGCACGCCGATTCAAGCTGCCAACTTTGAGTTGTTAAAGGCCAGTGATGTCCCAGTCGTGCTTCTTGATGTGATGCCGGAAACAATCATTGACCGATTGAAGAATGATACCGACCGGCCGTTAGCTCAACAGCTCGGGCTGGATGGACTGGTGGATTTGAAAGGTCAACGGGACACTTTATACCAACAGGTGAGTGATTTTCGAATCGCCACCGATGATTTGGCGCCCCTTGAAGTCGTTGACGTCATTAACCAAGAGGGCATTTTGAAGATGTCGTTTGGGAGGAATTAAAATGATCGATGGACACACAAAATTATTTGGCTTATTAGCCCATCCGGCTGCTCACAGCTTGTCGCCGTTGATTCACAATACCAGCTTCCAAGTGACAGGGATCAACGGGATCTATTTGGCCTTTGACGTGACGTCTGCCGGGCTCGCCGACAGCTTGGCGGCGATGCGGGCGATGCACATTGGCGGTTTTAATTTATCAATGCCGCTGAAGACCGACGTTTTGCCATTGCTTGACGAAATTACCCCACGAGCTGAGCGCCTATCTGCCGTTAATACGGTCATTAACCGCGATGGTCGACTGATTGGTGACAGTACCGATGGGCAAGGCTGGGTAGATGCTCTCAAGCAGGATGATATGACCATCGATGAAAAGGTCGTGACCGTTTTAGGTGCCGGTGGTGCCGGGCGGGCGATTATTTCCGCTGCCGTCGACGCAGGGGCGAAGCAAGTTTATGTATTTAAACGGACCAACGATCTTTTTGAAGCCAGAAAAGAACAGTTGGAAGGGTGGTCGGATGTCGTCACTGTCCTGCCTTATGAGGATGAAGGGCTGATTGCCGAAGCGTTTGATGAAAGCCAAATTATTGCCAATGCGACCAACGTTGGGATGGCCGGCGATCAATCGCTGCCAGTTAGTCAGTCCGTGATGAACCATTTGACACCGCAACACATTGTGTCCGACGCCATTTACTTTCCACTCGAAACGCCGTTCATCCATGCAGCCAAGCAACGCGGGAGTCGTACATATAATGGGATTGGGATGCTGGTGAATCAAGCCGCCGGTTCCTTTTTGGAGTGGACAGGACAGCGAATGCCGATTACCCCAGTGATCGAAGCCGTTCATCAGGCCGGCTTACAACGGTCGAAGAATTAAGGGGCTAAATGACCGACAAGCATTCTGTTTTCGGTTATACTTAATGAAGTGTCGAAATTAAATATCAGATAACATTAGGAGAGCCAATCGGCTGAGACGGAACATCTTCGGACCCTTCGAACCTGATCTGGTTTGCGCCAGCGTAGGGAAGTGTTAAAAGAAGCCAAAAGCCTCCTTTTGTTATCTAACGAAAGGAGGCTTTTTATGCACAGAAATATGACTTATAAAATGGTGCTAACGGCGATTCTATCTGCGATCGGCGTGGTCGGCGGCAGTATGTTTGAGTTCACTGTCGGCGTTGCCAAAGTGGCCCCGATGCAGCATTTGATCAATTTGATTTCCGGTGTCCTGGTTGGCCCATGGTGGGCAGTCACCCAGGCATTTATCACTTCATTAATTCGTAATTTATTGGGAACCGGAACTATCCTGGCATTTCCAGGCAGTATGATCGGTGCGTTCTGTGTCGGCTGGCTTTTCCAGAAAACCAATCGACTGATTATTGCGGCATTTGGTGAATTGATCGGCACTGGCATCATTGGTGCAATCGTTGCTTATCCGATTGCCAGTTGGATGATGGGAACCACCGGTGCGATTTATCTGTTCATTCCCAGTTTCTTCTTGAGTGCCTTGGTCGGTGTTATCTTCGGCTATATCATTCTCAAGAGTATTTGGAAACGGATCATTGTACCTCAACAGGACAAATTGGGGATCGGACGCAAGACTAATCGGGATTAAACGTTTCCCGGTAGTGGAATTTGCCAGGGATGATATTTCTGACGTGCCAATCCCGTGGGAACTTGACGAGGGTCTCGGCGTGCAGGACTGCTGCGTACCCCAATTCAACTTTGGGCAGCCAAATGCTGGTGAGCGATGGTGTCAGGTACGAAGCGAATTCCAAGTCATCAAAACTGATGATTTTGACGTTTTTTCCAGGAACCACGTGGTGTTTGGCTAAGCCCTTCATCACCCCAATTGAGAGTGGGTCGGAAGCGACCAGCAGGCCGTCGAGTTGATTGCCATATTCATTCAGCAGGTCATCAGTGGCATCCATTGATTGCTTGGTAGTCCAGTCCGTCAATTTAACGATTGGCTGATGATGGTTGATCGAACACCATGTTTTATAGGTGAGGGTCCGTGCGTCATCAATGATACGACCCTGGCTGCCGTCCAAATTCACTTCATGACGGGAACCGCCGATAAAACCAATTGTTTGGGCATGCGGTGTCATTTCGTTCAAGGCTTTATCCGTTAGCTGAGCTAAATTCGTATCAACCGTATCGACAACGTCATCGACATCACTTCCGCCATCAACCAGAACGACGTTGGGATTAAATGATTTAATGGCGTTGATGGCGGATTTGGAAAGACTGCCAACGACGATGACGGCATCGTAAGCCGCAAAATCGTTTGGCTCAACGCCTTCATCCAACCTGACCACCCGCTTGATACTGATATTCTGAGATTTAGCAGCTTCATAGACCCCTCTGCGGACAAACCGCCAGTATTCATCGCGCGTTTCTTCTTTCAGACTGAGGGTAGTGATCAGCGCAAAGTTCAACTGATTTTTGTCCGGTTTGGGGGCTAGGGAGTATTTATAACCCAGCTTATCAGCAACTTCTCTCACTTTGTCGCGCGTTTCTTTTGCCACATATTCGCTTTTATCCGGACTCAGCGCGCGCGAGACGGTCCCGGGTGAGACCTGCGCCAGTCGGGAAATGTCTTTGATTGTCGCCATCCATCTTCACTCCTCAATTGAATTGTATTACCTCTAGTTAAACACAATTAAATGTTTGGTAGATTGCAAATTTAATCCGAATTTTTTGACAAATTGGTCAGCATGACCTGATAAGGTGTTTGCCAGTCAAGTATTTTAAGTGGTCTCTGATTAATTTCGAGTAAGGTGGTTTTCAAGCCTTGAGCACTAATGTGCTCAAAATAAGTCCCCTTAGGATAAAAATAGCGTAAGTTCCGATTAAATCGTTCATTACTGCCGCGCTCAGCTGGCGTATAAGCATGGCAGTAATAGGTCTTAATACCATATTGTGATTCAAGTGATACTAGCCCACTAAACTCAGTGCCACGGTCCACAGTAAAGCTGTGCACCGGACCATTAAAAGTGGTTAGGAACTTAGTTAGTGCTTCATTAACAGTCGCTGTCGTCCGATCTTTTAACCGGTATGCCCAAAGGAACCGTGATTTGCGATCGATTAAAGTTAATAAAACTGCCTTACTATGCCCACGAGGACCAACGACTGTATCTAGTTCAAAATCGCCGATGCGATTACGTTGATTAATCATCATGGGACGCTGTTCAATTGATCGCCCCAAAGATTGATTATATTTGGATCGTTGGTCAACGTTACGCCGTTGGCGTACGCCATGTTCAGGTAGATCATTCAAGGAGAAATCAATTCTCCCCTGATTTAGCCAATTATAAATAGATTTAGTAGCTAGTTTAAATTCGTGAGCAATCATTCCTGGTGACCAGCTTAGACGTAAATGGTTGAGAATTTTTTGCTTTAACTCATCGCTCAGCTTAGTTTTCCGACCACATCGTGATCGCTTGTATTCGGCATCTGTTTGTGCTAATTCAGCCTGATAAGGTTGACATCGAGATAATTCATAAGAAATTGTTGACGGTGATCGGTTCAGCCGAACGCCCATTTGGATATTGGACAGCCCTAGTTCACAAAAGGTTTCGATTTTAATTCGTTCGGAATAGGTTATACTAGACAAAAGATCAGCTCCTAAAAGATGGGTTTGTGGTAAACACCATTTTAAAGGAAGCTGATCTTTTTTGCCCGAACAGCGTTCGGATTAATTTTACAATCTACCGTTTTAATAAATCTTTGGTTTGTTTTAATAAAATTTATTGACAATTTAACTGTAAACGTTTACATTCTAGATAGCAATTATTTTTTAAAATTTATTTTTATGGGGGATTAATTTATGGCAAGTAATACCAACATTACTACTGGTCGTAGAATCACATCTCGATTATCGTACTCATTTGGTGCGTTCGGTCATGATATGTTCTACGCAACGCTGTCGACCTACTTTATTATGTTTGTCACCTCTCACTTGTTCGATAAAAGTGCGGGCGGACAAAATGATCGAATGATCTTTTGGATCACCACGATTATTTCACTGTTACGTTTTGTTGAATTAGCCATTGATCCATTTATTGGAAACACCATTGATAATACCGAAACCAAGTGGGGCCATTTTAAACCTTGGATCCTCGCTGGTGGGACGGTTGGTTCCATTACATTAGCTATTTTATTCACTAATATGGGTGGTTTGAACCAATCCAACCCATTGTTGTACCTGTTAATCTTTGGTGTTTTGTACATCACCATGGATATCTTCTATTCATTTAAAGACGTTGGTTTCTGGTCAATGATTCCAGCGATCTCATTTGATTCTGCAGAACGTGAAAAAACGGCAACGTTTGCCCGGGTCGGTTCCAACATTGGTGCCAACATTGTTGGGGTTATCGTAATGCCGCTGGTTGTGTTCTTCTCAATCAATGCCAACCATGGTCAAGGTGACCTGCGAGGCTGGTTCATGTTTGGTGCCATCATTGGCCTGATTTCCTGGCTGTCAGCTGTTGTTGTTGCCATGGGAACTAAGGAAAACGATTCATTACTGCGTAAAAATGCTGAAAAGACCCGGATGCGTGATGTGTTCAAAGTGTTAGCCCGTAACGACCAGTTAATGTGGTTATCATTGACTTATGGTCTGTACACCTCAGGAATTGCCATTACCAACTCACTTGAACTTTACTACTTCACTTATATCATGGGTAAACCAGGCGAATTCTCTGTGTTGGCTTCATTGAACATGGTAATCGGAATTATTTCAGTGTTACTGTTCCCACCGTTGGCACAGAAATACAGCCGTCGGAACGTTTTCTTCCTATCTATTAGCATTATGATCGTTTCAATCATCTTATTCACATTTGCCGGCACATCATTACCACTGGTTCTGCTCGCCGCAATTCTCTTCTGTATTCCACAACCACTGATTTTCTTGGTTGTTTTGATGATCTTGAGTGATTCAGTTGAATATGGTCAGTTAAAATTTGGACACCGTGATGAATCATTAACCTTAGCTGTTCGTCCACTGCTTGATAAATTAGGTGGGGCTCTTTCCAACTGGGTTGTTGGGATTGCTGCCGTTCTTGCAGGAATGACTGCTGGTGCGACTGCCAGCGACATTACAACTCATGGACAAATTATTTTCAAGCTGTTCATGTTCGGTATTCCTGCCTTACTGATTTTGAGTGGAACCTTCATCTTCTTCAAGAAAGTCACCTTGGATGAAAAAGAACATGCCAAGATTGTTGATGAACTTGAAAAGACTTGGAACGAGCATTTGGAAACTAACGGAGAGGAATCAATGGCCGACATCGTTAAAGAAGTTGCCAAAGATACGACCTATAAAGCGCCGATTAGCGGAACAATGATTGCCCTTTCAGATGTGTCCGATCAAAACTTTGCCTCTGGGAACATGGGTAAAGGATTTGCTATCAAACCATCTGATGGTAAGGTCTTTGCACCATTTGACGGAACGGTTGAAGCAACCTTCCCAACCCGTCATGCCATCGGACTTCGTTCAGATAACGGTATCCTGACACTGATTCATATTGGAATCGGCACCGTTGAAATGCGTGGAACCGGATTTGTTCAATACGTTCAAAAGGGTCAGCACGTTACTGAAGGCCAAGAATTGCTTGAATTCTGGGACCCAGCAATTAAGAAGGCCGGCTATGATGACACAGTTATGGTGGTTATCAATAACTGGAAAGATATCAAAGACTTCAACTACACAGTTGAGTCCGGGGATGTTAACCACGGTGATGATTTACTGACATTGTCCAAACCTGAAGAATCATCAGACGATAGTGATCAGAAGTAACGCTTAACAAAAACTGAAAAGGGATTGATAAACGTGGCAATTAGAATTGAAGATCAGAATCTGCTGTTTCATTTACAGACGGACCATACCAGCTACATTTTTCACATGATGGAAAATGGTGAACTCGGCCAGATCTATTATGGCAAACGGGTTCACTCAAAGCCTTCATACGATAATTTGATAACCAGAGAGTGGCATAATGCCGCCGCTGTTTGGCGACTTGACCATAAGGACGTGCAGCCGCAGGTCCTTAAACAAGAATATGCCAGCTTGGGGAAGGGTGATTTCCGTTACCCAGCCTACCAAGTTGCGCAAGCAAATGGCAGCCGCATTACTGAATTTAAGTATGAGAGTTACGAGTTGGTGGACGGTAAACAACGCTTGGCCGGGCTGCCATCGGCATTTGATGATATGGATGACGACGCCCAGACTTTGACGATTGCATTACGGGACAAATTGTTGGGATTAGTGATGCATTTGAACTACACGATTTTTCCCCATCAAGATGTCATCGTCCGCAGCGCAGAGTTCCAGAACCAGGGTAATGAAAAGCTCAGGTTGAATTCGGCAGCCAGCGCCCAGCTTGATTTACCAGATGCCGACTACGATTTCATTCAGTTCTCTGGTGCCTGGGCCCGCGAACGTCATATGATTCGAACGCACTTACGCTCCGGTGTTCAAAGTGTTGGCAGCCTCCGCGGTACTTCCAGTCATCAACAAAATCCCTTTGTGATGCTGGCACGTCCGAATACTGATGATGCACAGGGTTCAGTCTTTGGTTTTAATCTGATTTATTCCGGGAACTTTTCCGACCAGGTTCAAGTTGATCAGTATGATGCCAGCCGGGTTCTTGTGGGGATTAACCCAGAAGAATTCGCTTGGAATCTCAAGCCGGGCGACAAATTCCAGACTCCCGAAGCTGTTCTCAGTTACACGGATGCTGGAATGAACCAGTTAAGCCAGCAAATGGGCGCCTTCTACCAAGATCACCTGGTTAACCCACGATTTGCCCACGAGCAGCGGCCAACGTTGATTAATAATTGGGAAGCCACCTTTATGGACTTTGATGAAGACAAGTTGTTAAGCTTCGCGACCACCGCCAAGAAGCTGGGACTGGAAATGTTTGTCTTGGATGACGGCTGGTTTGGTCACCGAAACAATGACGACAGCTCATTGGGTGATTGGTTTGTCAACGAGCCGAAGTTCCCGAGCGGGTTTGGGACGTTTACCCAAAAGATTCATGACTTGGGATTGAAGTTTGGCCTGTGGTTCGAACCAGAAATGATTTCAATTGATAGTGAGTTGTATAAGCAACATCCAGATTGGTTAATCAACGCCCCCGGACGCCACGCTTCACCTGAGCGTCAGCAGTTCGTGCTCGATATGACCCGGTCCGAAGTTGTCGACTATCTCTTCGATGCCATGAGCAAGATCATTGAGATGACCAAGCTGGATTACATCAAATGGGATATGAATCGCAACATTACCGAGACTTACAGCAGTCAGCTCAGTGCTGACGACCAATTAGAAGTGCCGCACCGATACATTCTCGGTGTTTATCAGCTCTATGACCGCTTGGTCAAAGCTTATCCGGATGTCCTGTTCGAATCCTGCTCGTCTGGTGGCGGTCGCTTCGACTTGGGGATGATGTACTATGCTCCTCAAGCTTGGACCAGCGATGACACCGATGCAGTTGAGCGGATGCTGATTCAATTTGGCACATCTTATGGTTACCCGCAAACGATGATGGGTGCCCATGTCTCAGCCGTGCCAAATGATCAAGTCGGCCGGATCACTTCTTTGAAGACCCGTGCCAATGTTGCTTACTTCGGTGATTTTGGCTATGAACTGGATATTACCAAGATGTCTCCGGAAGAACAACAACAGGTCAAAGAACAGACTGCCTTCTACAAGGAACATCGCCAACTCTTCCAGTTTGGGAAATTCTATCGAATCGATAACCCATTTGCCAATGGCGGTAACGTCATGAGCTGGGAAGTCGTCAGCGATGATCAAAAGCACGCAATCGCTGCGCGTTATCAAATTTTGAATCGACCAAACACCGGTTACATCCGCTTGTACCTTAAAGGGCTCGACCCTGACACCAAGTACACCGTTAATGGTGGTAGCGAACAGTTCTACGGCGATGAGTTGATGAACGCTGGATTGTTTGTAAGTGACATTCTCCATGAAACGCACGGAACTGATCAGTCGGCTGACTTTAATTCAAAGCTGTTTGTCATTGATGCCGTCAAATAATCAATTAAAATAACCAAAAATGCCAGTTAGAAAACTGATGATCATCAGTTTCTAACTGGCATTTTTATGTTTTTAAGGCTACTCCCAGACATCCAACTTATGCGACTTGAAGTAATATTCCTTATCATGATCGTTAATCGATCGGGCCACCCGACAAGGATTACCATATGCGACAACATTATCGGGAATATCTTTGGTCACCACGCTGCCGGCACCGATGACGGTATTGCTGCCAATGGTGACTCCTGGTAAGATTTGGACACCGGAGCCGATCCAGACGTTATCTTTTATGGTGATTGGGAAATTATATTGGTAACCGTTTTTCCTCAGAATCGGCAGGACCGGATGCCCAGCAGTGCTCATTACCACGTTGGGGCCGATCATACAGTGATTGCCAATGGTGATGTCATCATCGTCCACCAAGGTTAAGTTGAAATTGATGTACACATCATTGCCTAAATGAAGATGGTGAGCGCCCCAGTTAGCGTGCATGGGCGGTTCAATGTAGCAGTTTTCGCCGACTTCCGCGCACATTTCAGTCAGCAACTGATTGCGTTTGTCGGTTTCTTTTGGGGATGTCATGTTAAATGAATACAATTTCTCCAGGTATTCCTGTTGTCGATCCATTAATTCCGGAACGTCCGGGTGATACAGCAGATGTTTGGCTTTTCGCTCGAGATTATTCATGGTGGAACCCTCCTTTGATGACTCAAGCTTATCATTTTTGGCGATCCAACAGGGGAGAAGTGTCGAAGATATTTTTGTACAGTTCGGCGGTTTTGAAATTCTTACTTTCTTATTCTGGTATAAAAGTTGTAGTATAGAAAGAGTGACTTTTATAAGAAAGAGGAGAATATCTTGTCTAAACGCGATATCATGATTGTGACTTGTGCACTGTTGCTGTCAAACGCAATGAGTGGACTGGACAACACAACCATCAATACTGCTTTACCAGCAATTATATCCGATCTCCACGGAATTGAATTAATGGGGTGGATCGTCGCCGTTTTCCTGTTGGGAACCGCGGTCAGTACACCTTTATGGAGTAAATTGGGGGAACACATCGGCAACAAGCGCAGCTACCAGTTAGCAGCCACCTTATTTGTGGTTGGCTCATTTCTACAAGGGATGGCGCCAAATATTGTCTTCTTGATTCTCGCCCGAACCTTGATGGGAATTGGTAATGGGGGAACGGTTTCGCTGCCATACATTATCTATGCCAGAATGTACAAGAATCCCCGCAAACGAATGCAGGTGTTGGGATTTGTTTCTGCTAGTTATAGCATGGCCACGATTATCGGCCCACTAGTGGGTGGTTATATCGTTGATACATTTAGTTGGCACTGGGTCTTTTATCTGAACGTGCCGATTGGCCTGATCTCAATTGCCTTGGTCCAAATCTATTACAAAGTCAGTCATGAAACTCGCCAGACCCAAGCAGTTGACTACCGGGGAGCCATTATGATGACTATTGGATTGGTGGGTTTGCTTGCCGGAATTGAAATGATCGGCAATGCCAACTTGATTTTGGTGCTGGCCGTGATTGGATTTTCCATTATTGTCCTGATTGTCATGGGGATTTTGGAAGAGAATGTCGACGATCCGATTATCCCAAGTCGATTATTCAAGAACCTGCCGTTGATGATTGACTTTGTTCTGTTCACATTAATCTGGGGAGCGTTTATTGCCTTCCTGATTTATAGTCCAATGTGGGCGCAAGGGTTGTTGGCAACCCCTGCCCTGATTGGTGGTGCCACGCAAATTCCCGGTGCCTTTACCGATTTTATCGGGTCAGAGGTCGTTGCCCCCATCCGGAACTTTTTGTCGCCACAACGGGTAATTGCCATGGGGATCGTCATGTTAATGATTTCCTTTATCATCATGGTCATCTCTGGCGTTCAAACGCCTTATTGGGTGCTATTGATTGCCGGCGCCTTTGAAGGATTCGGGAACGGAGCCTGCTTTAATGAACTCCAAGTTAAAGTCCAGCAAGATGCCAACCCGACGGATATCCCGATTGCGACTTCGTTTAGTTTCTTGATTCGGATGCTCAGTCAGACATTCACGGCTTCAATTTTTGGAATCATTATGAACAATGCCTTACGTGATGGTGTCAGTAAGGCTGGCGGTTCGATTACCATGAAAATGATGAACGAATTAAGCGATGCCTCCAGTAGCGGTTCCTTGCCGCAGCACTTACTGCCGCAAATGAGAATGATTTTGTATAATGGCCTTCACAATATTATGTGGCTGTCGTTGATTTTGATGATTATTTCTCTGCTTATTAACATTTGGGCACAGAAATTGGAACATGATAAAGTTGTTAAACGGGCTGCCAAAGCATCATAAAAAGTCTCCATCAAAAACCAATTTGAAAACTGGTTTTCGATGAAGACTTTTTTATTGTGACTATTTCTTAGCAGTTAATGATGTATCTTTAAAGGTTGATAGTGAAACATTTGCGGTTGCCAAACTATTGCCGGTAACCGTTTCGGCCTTGAAGCTGACCCGATCGCCTTCCGCAATGAACTGCAGCAATGGGTTGAAGTTCTTGGCGCTGGTATCAATCTTATAAACTTGATTGTTGTTCTTCAAAATGAACAGTAAACTGTTATCCGTTCGAACAACTCGGTTGATGGTCCCGCTCACGGTCTTACCGGCTGGAACCGATGCTGCAACCCCGGTCTTTGCCTCGACTCGTTGTTCGAAGATTGCCAAGGTGCTTTGGGCATCGTCGCCAATTGCGTAAGTGCCACTTTGGTTGTTACCATCCGCCAATAGATAAACGTATTTCATAAATGAGTTATTATCCCGATCAAGCATGGAGACAACCCAAGTGGGGTCCCCATTGATTCGGTACAGTAACGGTAATGTCCCGCGGTAATTCTGGGGGTTGATATCCTGTTGGGCATAAGAGATTGCCCGTTCAGGCGTCATAACATTGCCATGCTCACGATAATAGTGCAGGGTGTTGGTCCGTGCATCAACGAAAGTATATCCAAGAATTGAACTCTGGTGTTCGTTGACACTGGTCATACCGGTGAAGTAATAGACACGGCCTTTGTAAGCGTAAGGCGTCAACTTGTCGCCGCCTTCAGTTCCGGCAGTGGTTGGCTTCATAACGCCACTGTGGCCTCCAAAGCTGGTTGCGTTCCAGAAGCCGTGCCGATAACGGCCAAACATTGAGACTTCCTGACTGACAAATTCAGGGGTGACCGCAATATCAACGAACTTCGGCACCTGCTTAGGTGAGTAGACTTTCACTTTACCGGTAATCGTGTTCAGAACAGCGACTTTATAGTGTTTAAAGTCATAGTTTCGGTTCAAGTATGAAATTGGTTTGGCAAGTGTTCTGACATAGTAAGGCGTGCCGTTATCGTCAATTTCCAATTGAGCCGTTGCACCAACCATTGAGTAGCCCAAACTGTGGGCGCTGATCCGCCGGTCGGCATCATTGTTGAAGTAGGCACTTGGCGTGTACTTCATCGGCTTGGCAACAAATTTTGGATCGGCATTCTTGTCGGTGGCGTTGGTTCTAAAGTAACCAGGCACTTTCAAGTAATGAAGATAACGCCAGAAGCCACCGGAGAATTCGACAGGGGCAACATAAATCATCTTGCCCTTATAAATCTGAACCCGCATGTGATTCAAATCATAAACGTTGGAGTTCTTAAAACTATTCAATGAGTTATTCATATCGGTCGAAATCGTTTGTGGTGCGTTCACTACAGGCGTTTCGGCACTGTTTTTGATCACGGGCATTGGCGCGTTCTTGGTGTCATCGTTCATATCCGTTTGGATTGATTGAACGGCTGGTCGTGGATTCATCTTGGTGACCAGGGATGTAATACTGCCTAGGATGATGAGGACGATCACGGCAAGAACGGCGACCATGGCGATTTTACCCAACCAGCCAAATGCGCCGGTGAATCGCTGAACAATTTGGCCAACGATCCCATCGCCGGCTTCCGCTGTTCGAGCAACAGCAGCGTGTGGTGAATACAGAAAGCGGCGGAGCGCAGCGACAACAATCATTCCGAAGATGAACCACATCAACCAACCATCGATCAAAGACGGATACGCAAGATCCGGCAGGTTGAAGTAGGTGTTAATGTAACTGACGATGAACAATAGCACAATGGCTAGTGTTCCGTACGTTCGACCCCGGCGGTCTGCGATAACCAGCAGCCAGATAAATGGAATTAACAAACCTGACAGCTTAACCAGGGTGATGAGTGCAAAATAACTAAGCATGAAATTTCTCCCTTCAATACTGTTAACGAGTTTGAGTATTAAGACTATTATACCTTACTCAAGAGGCAACACCTAACCGCTTTCAAACGGTTAATTCAGGTACCCGCTTGCACCATAGGATCACAAATGCGTTCGAGCCGATGTGAGTTCCAACCACCGGTCCGATCTGGCCAACTTGAAAACTGGCTTTGGGATATTTGGGCTTCAGGGATGCACACCATTTTTGAACGGCTGGCAGGTTATTGGTGCCGGTGACCATCACGTGAAGCGGATAAGCGACTTTCTGATATTGGGTGTTGAATTCTTCATCCAAGTGCTTCAAAGCCTTCTTCATCGTCCGAATCTTTCCGATTGCTTCGATTTGATGCTGGTCGTTCAAAGTTAATAACGGTTTAACTCTCAGTAAGCCACCTGCAAATGCAGCGGCGTTGGTGAGCCGCCCGCCGGTAACTAAGTTCTTGAGGTCATCGACGACAAAATATTCATCGATAGTTGCCCGGACATCATCCAGATTTTGGAGAATTGTGCTCATTGATTCGCCTTGATTGGCCATCATTGAAGCGTATTTCACAAGATATCCCAACGGTTCAATCGTGATGTGTGAATCATAGACTTCAACCTGGGCGTTGGTATAGCCCCGGACTACAGTGCGCAGATTGTTGACAAAGCCCGTGATACCAGTAGTCAAATGAATACTTAGAATCTGGTCGTAGCCTTGATTGGCCAGCTGATCATACACTTTTAACATTTCCATCGGTGTCGGCGGTGCAGTTGTCGGTAATTTTTTGGCCTTCGCCAGTGCGGAATAGAATTCATTATTGGTAATATCAATTCCCTCACGATAGGTGGTACCGTTCATGTTAACGACGATCGGAACGATAGTCACGTTGCCAAGCCGTTGGACTTCTTCATCAGAAAGGCTGGCCGTGCTGTCGGTTACGATTGCGATTTTACTCATTGTTTCATCTCCCGATCTTAGTGATGTTAAATTGATTATAGCATATACTCCAGCATGCCATGCCGCATCTGAGGGTACGGTAAGCCAGGGATCGTAAAATTTGATGAATTATGAAAGAATTCTCATCAAAATAGCGAATCAATATGAGAAGATTACCCAGTCACCAAAGTTTCGATTGCCGATCGTTCATCATTTTGCTGATCATATTGTCTATCGCTCATTAAGCAATGCCCTTAAGGATTGCGACCGCTTACTTCAAAAACGGTCTATGTACACAAATGGCCCCCAGCGATTTCTTTTCTAAAATGGGTGTTGACATCTCCACGTAATGATGTTTAAATGATAACAATTTCATTTTTATCATTATTTTCTCACGCAATTATAATTATAGAAAAAAGCGAGGTAATGCCAATGGATACAGAAGCAAATAAGCCAGTTGATAAACTGACAGTCAAAGATTACGTATACTTAGTTTCAGCAGGGGTTTCAAACGCCGTCCTAGTGATGTTAGGGGTCGGATTATTAACCCAGACCATTGCCAACTTCGTGAATTGGCCACAGTTACACCAAGTCGGGGCAATTGCCCAATGGTTATTGGCACCTGCATTTGGTGCCGCTGTTGCATCTCAATTAAAAACCAACACACTGGTCCTGTTTAGTTCCATGATTGCCTCAACTGTTGGGGCCAACGCCGTTTATTTCATTTCATCCGGCGTTCACGCAGCAACCGCCACTGGTAACCAGATGGCACAAGCAGCCGGAACCGGTGTCTTCACAACTGGTCAACCTATTAGTGCCGTTGCCGCCGGGTTAATCGCTGCCTTAGTTGGTAAGTATTTAACCGGTAAAACGCCACTTGATATGATGTTAGTACCACTTGCCTCAACCTTAGTTGGTTCAATCGCCGGCTTGGGACTTGCAAGTGTCACCACGCCAGCCCTTAACTGGTTGAGTGCCTTTATCGCTCAATCAATGCAGGTTAACCCAATCCTCGGCTCAATGGCCGTTGCCTTGGCATGGTCACTCTTCTTGATGACACCGGCATCGTCAGCTGCCCTGGCAGTTGCCGTTATGCTTGATCCACTTTCATCAGGTGCCGCATTGATTGGAACGACCGCTCAATTTGTTGGCTTCACGGTTATCTCATGGCGTCAAAACAACCTTGGTGCCAACATTGCCCAAGGCTTCATCACACCAAAGGTTCAGTTCCCGAACTTGTTGGCCAACCCACGGCTCGCAATTCCTTCAATGACTGCCGCTGTGGTGGCCGCACCGATTGCGACAATGTTCTTTGGCTTCAAGGTGCCTTACACATTAGGCGGCCTGGGATTGAACTCATTTATCGCCCCACTTAACCTGGCATCAACCAACATGAACATGTTCGTTGCTTACCTGGCAATGGGAATCGTTGTTCCAGCCGTTATCTCAATCGTGCTTTACAGAGTTCTTCTCGGCATGCACTGGGTTAAGGATCAACAACTGCATCTTGAAATTGTTTAAGCTATTACTACCTATATTAATAATATAAAATCAATAACAAATAGAAGTCCCGGAGCTGGATTGCTCTGGGGCTTCTATTTTGTTGATCGTCATTGTTTATTTAGTGCACGATGGCTGTTACTTTGGAAATTGCGGTACCTATGTAATGCTGGTAATGAGCAGCGGGATACTTTGGTTCCCCATTTATACCTGTGATTTTATAACCAATCTTGACAGTCTTCCAATTCTTTTCAGGTGTAATGAAGACCCAAACAGCTTTTGACAGGTCATTGTTTTCCGCCCCATTTAGTACATATGTCGTGTAATCATGCGTGTAAATCATCCATTTGCATCTGAGCGTTCCCGTAGCTGTATTTTTAATGACAAACCCGTCTTTAACAGCATAAAAGTACATATGTTTTGGAATAGAATTAGCCCCTCGATTGACCGTGGCACGCCAATATCTTCCTTGAATTGGGGCGGGGAAACAATCATGTACCCGGCTGGCACTGGCCGTTGAACTGAACATAACTGATAGTACTAAGATTCCCACAAATGATATGATCCACTTGATAATCTTGTTCATGATAGTTCCCCCTGTTGGTAACTTTTTAGTACCTAAAGTGGGATTGGTTCTAATTATTTAACTTGTCAATTATTTTTTTGGACAAAATTGTGAATAAAAATATTTAAAATATTTAATTAGTTTGGCTGTCCTGTCGCAAATATAGAAGAAAAAATCTAACAAAATTCAACATCCCGTTACGCATTGAACAAAGCTATTGTAATATATTCGTAAAGTGCTATAACGAGAAATGGGTACAATAAATGTTACCCAGGTAAAACAAATTATTTTGGGGGTCTCAAGAATGAAAGTCAATAAGATTGAACAAACAATATTGCTAGCGCTTTCCGTTATGGGGGTTTGCTAGGGGGAGCGGTTGGTGCACATGCGGCCACTGCCGGCACAAATAGTCAACCGATTGCTCAAACCTCAGTTGTGTCGCCTGCCGGAAATGCGACATCAGATACAAATACAAGTAAGAGTGCTTCGGTTCAATCAACAAATGGTGTTGAAAGCTCAAACACTGCAGGGAATATGGCGTCGAACAATGACCCCAACAATTCAAAAGCGGATACAGTTAATCAATCAGCAACGCCGAAAGCCAAAAAGACCGTTTCTCGTTCAACCGAGTACAGAGAAACGAAAACCAACACCAAAGTTAAGAAGACTAAACGGGGAACTAAGACGGTTAAGCAACAAGTGATTCGCAAGCAGGTTGTTAATAACACCAAGAAGGGAAAATCAGCTGATCAGACCACTGATAATTCGAATGGCAGCAATCAGGCTGACAGTACCAATTCGACCCAAGCCGATACATCGACCAATGCAGCTACACCAGTGAATACCAATAATACTGCCGCGCAACAAAATACCACTCAGGCTCAGCCAACGATCACGCCGGCAGAAGCCCAAGCAAATCAGGATGCACAAAATCAAAATATCCAGCTGCAGCCTCAGTTAACTCAATCGCAAATTTCCGCCAATAAGGGCCAAGCAATTTACGATATTACGGGTGCTTTTTCTAATGTTGTTGGTCAGGGAACCGCAATTGTTAATTCAATCTGTGAGATTATCTCAACCATTAGAAACTTGCTTTAACTTGATCTAGAGGGGGATAATGATGATGAAGCCTATCAAGTACAAGTATTTGTATAGAGCTTTAAGTTTAGTTGGTATTTCGATAATGTCGCTGTTGTTGGTTGGGACAACTGGTGCGTCCGCTCATGAGCAGAGCCAATTCACCAATGTCACTAACAGTCAGAATCAAAATAATGACGATGACAACAACGACAACGACAATGACAACGGTAATAACGATAATAATAACAATAATGGCGGTGGGGGCTACATTCCTGGTGGAAATTCCGGTGGGAGTAGCGTCAATAACAATGGCGGTGGAGGAATATCTGCCGGTGGTGCAACAGCTGGTGCCACAGCCAATAATGGTTCTGCCACTGTTGTATCCAATCCTCAAGGCCAGTCCGTTAATGGGACGAATAACAGCACTGCTGAGGGCATGACAGGTGTCAACGATTCTGTTGGTTCTGCAACTACGAAAACAGGTAGTGCTGTCACCGGTAGAAGTTCTAACCAGACTCAGTTTCAAAGTAACAACTCTAAGAACAATGGTGCTTCTACATCTGTTACTTCTCAAAAACAGCCACAGAATAAGGAAACTCGCAACTCCCATTCTGATCATTATTCTCAGAAATCTATGCATTCAAACGGTCAATTTCAGCCAAGCAATAAGACAAAACACAAGCCTTATAAGACGACTTGGAGAAAGGGACAAAAGCTGGATAGAAACCAGCAAAGGGAAGTCAGGTATGAAAGAAGGCATTGGAAAAATACAATAAAAGATATCCAAACTATGGTAGATTGCAAATTTAATCCGAATTTTTTGACAAATTGGTCAGCATGACCTGATAAGGTGTTTGCCAGTCAAGTATTTTAAGTGGTCTCTGATTAATTTCGAGTAAGGTGGTTTTCAAGCCTTGAGCACTAATGTGCTCAAAATAAGTCCCCTTAGGATAAAAATAGCGTAAGTTCCGATTAAATCGTTCATTACTGCCGCGCTCAGCTGGCGTATAAGCATGGCAGTAATAGGTCTTAATACCATATTGTGATTCAAGTGATACTAGCCCACTAAACTCAGTGCCACGGTCCACAGTAAAGCTGTGCACCGGACCATTAAAAGTGGTTAGGAACTTAGTTAGTGCTTCATTAACAGTCGCTGTCGTCCGATCTTTTAACCGGTATGCCCAAAGGAACCGTGATTTGCGATCGATTAAAGTTAATAAAACTGCCTTACTATGCCCACGAGGACCAACGACTGTATCTAGTTCAAAATCGCCGATGCGATTACGTTGATTAATCATCATGGGACGCTGTTCAATTGATCGCCCCAAAGATTGATTATATTTGGATCGTTGGTCAACGTTACGCCGTTGGCGTACGCCATGTTCAGGTAGATCATTCAAGGAGAAATCAATTCTCCCCTGATTTAGCCAATTATAAATAGATTTAGTAGCTAGTTTAAATTCGTGAGCAATCATTCCTGGTGACCAGCTTAGACGTAAATGGTTGAGAATTTTTTGCTTTAACTCATCGCTCAGCTTAGTTTTCCGACCACATCGTGATCGCTTGTATTCGGCATCTGTTTGTGCTAATTCAGCCTGATAAGGTTGACATCGAGATAATTCATAAGAAATTGTTGACGGTGATCGGTTCAGCCGAACGCCCATTTGGATATTGGACAGCCCTAGTTCACAAAAGGTTTCGATTTTAATTCGTTCGGAATAGGTTATACTAGACAAAAGATCAGCTCCTAAAAGATGGGTTTGTGGTAAACACCATTTTAAAGGAAGCTGATCTTTTTTGCCCGAACAGCGTTCGGATTAATTTTACAATCTACCCTATAGTCACTTCTGGCAGGGTGGTGACTGTACTAACTGGGCATCACAAGATAGATTACATGCTGGGGGACGAATGACTTCTAGCCAGAAACATGCTAAAAAGCACTTTTGGTCTGGAAACAGAATTTCTACAAAACGATCAAAATGGTATTGTAAACGGATGAAATCAACATTCTTTGGTGCTCGCAAACACTGGAACTATTCCACAAGCTGGACAACGGTTAATGGCTTCTACCGATATTGGACGAAAACGAAGCATCGACCACACTTTACAACAACTAGTTTTCGGAGAGTAATGGCTCATGTCCATGTTGGTGATGTAGTTCAGTTACACTCGAAGAAAGATGGATGGCACCATACTGTAACTATCTCAAAAGTTACAAAGCATATGGTGTACTATACGTCTCAAAACAAAAATAGAATTTTTGCGCCGTTGACGAAAATTAAATCATTAACTGGTCTTTCTAGGACAAACAAAATGCGAGTTATTGAAATGGGGATTTAAAAATGAAAAGGAAAATAATGAAAATTGTATTCGTAGTGATGGGTGTACTTTTCCTGACATGCCTGTTTTTTACGATTTCAGTAAAAAATGCCGTTCGAGCTAACTTGATGGTGCATGGTGTATCGCCGGTTTCAGCTTTTAATTGTAATCCAAAGTTTTCTCCAAAAACGAGTAAGTCGCTACAAATTCCAGTATATTATGTTCCTGACAAGTATGCTTACAAAGATGGGAGTACAGGTGTTCATACGTCAACCTTTGCTATCCGGACGTATTTAGGAATTTTTCACGTTGCTGTCACGGCTGATCAATACTTTGGATAGAAGGAAAGCTATGTAGGAGACCGATCAGTTGACCTCACTACTGGTGATTGGTATTCACGGGGGAAAGAGGAAAAGCAGATGAAAAAAGAATGGTATCGAGTATTTCTTCTAATGATCATGACATTTGCCGGAGCACTATTGATTGGATGCAATCAGATACATGCTGCTGCATGGCAGCCATACAGTCCCAAAATCATGGGATACGCAAAGAAGCAGCGGATTCTCAAATACAATGGAAGTAACTGGGGAAACTATGAAGAGATTTATGAGAAGAGGTATTTTAAGGATACCAAATCAACTAAGTATAAATATAATCATCAATCTCGGGTGATGGTTATTCGCTATCTGAACAAATCAAAATCCCCTGAAGTAAATACAAAGTACAATTATCGAAAACTTGTTTTCCATGGAAACAAACGGCACCCAGTTATTCAATATTATTACAGGCTCGGTAGTCGGAAGTTTCAGTTCCTGTATACGATCAAGTACTGGATGTTTAAGCCAATCAAATATTAGTCCTTGGAAGTGGGCTATCCGGCGACGTATCGATTCTGGTTGGTCAAGCCGGTTAATCACTAACTAGGTCAGTCGCATTTAAGATTCGTTGGATTGTGGATGAGTGTTGTTCACAAACACCCATTAAATGAAAGGTCGATGATGAACTTGTTAGTTACTAGGCAACATCGGATTACTTTAAAGTGGTTGTTACTGTTAGCGTTCTTTTCTGTATTGGTTTTAGTCCCTACCTCAGCGTCTGCCAGTGCCAACTGGAAACACCTTAATATGAATTCATTAGGAGCTGCCACAAAGATGAAAGTTCTTAAATACAATTCACTTAATTGGGGTGAGTATTATGATGATCAGAGTGATTTGTTTAAAGATACTAAGCATGTGCAATATAAGTACGCCAAACGCACCCGAACGCTCATCATGCGGTATCGGAATCCCCAGCAGTTTCTTTTAAAAACTAAGTATAATTATCGGAAGCTGATTTATCGACATGGTCATAAAAATCCAATTGTGACCCATTACTTTAAAGTGGGACACGAAAAGTGGAAATTTGCAACGACCATTCATTATTGGCTAAAGAAGCCAATCCGATATTAGTTATTAACGGAACCTCGAAGCTGATACTTCGGGGCTTTCGTTCCTATGGTTTACCTCTCAGTATTATTTTAATTATGTCCCCAAATTGTTTAATTTTAAACAATTTGGGGACATAATTAAAATAGCTTGTCTTTAAGAATCGGTGGCGTAGTTATTTAAATCTAATCTTACGTGTGAATATCCACTGATTTTTAGGAAATTGGGCGATAATACAAAAGCACCAACTATATTGGAATAGTTGGCGCTCGCCTGTGATTTAATTTAACTCAGTGAAATGCATTGGCTTAAGACGTTAATCAAAAAAGCCAAAAATATCTTTAACGGCAGTCATAGCTTGTGCTAATTCTGCCGCATTGACATGATCAACAATCTTGCCGGATCGGGCGATGTAGTCATAACCCAAAAGACCGGTTAAAATAACATGGCCTTCTATCTTATGAGAAGAAAGTGTAATCTGAAAAGGTGCCTTAATTTTAGTTGCATGGGTAATTGGAAAGCCGACAATCATACCTGTCCGTTGATTATATGCTTTATCACTGACAACCAGTAACGGTCTAAAAGTATTACTGGAATCTGGATTATGGCCACCATATTCATGGCCTGCATGCGGTTCACTATCGATCCAGATGAGATCTCCTTGCTGCGGGATGTCTTTAGTCATTCCAAATATCCTCTCGTCCAACCGGCGTGCCATTGTCCCCAATGTTTTCTTCTTCCATTGCTTTTCGAAGATCGTAGTTCGAGTCTGCACTATAAATGTTGTGTCGAACTGGTAACAAACTGATCACGCCGTTTTCATCCTTGATTGGTTCAAACTCAACGTTTTCCCCTATGTTAAACGAAGCAGGAATTGTCACCATAATCGAATTGCCTTGACGCCGTGTTTTTACAGTCATTATTACCACCCTTTCTACACGTAATTATATATGTAATTACATTTAAACTCAAGAAATTTGTATCGATTAAAATTAGAACGATCTATTTGTTTTGTACGTTGAAAACATAGACTGGGAGGCTTACACTTATAAGCATGCTAAGTACATATAATAGGAGGAAAAGATGAAAGTAATCAAGAGCATCTTCAACTGGATCCTGCCAATTGCCATTGGATTGGCACTGGCGTTACTACTCAAAGCCTATATTATTTCACCAGTCAGAGTGGATGGTGATTCGATGATGCCCAACCTGCAGAACAACGAGCACGTGGTCATTTTAAAAACCAAGCCAATCAAACGCTTGTCAGTGGTAGTGTTTAATGCTTACAAATTGGCACCGGATACGCAACCGAACACTGAATTTGTCAAACGGGTCATTGGCATTCCGGGTGACAGGATTACCTATACTAAGACGGGGCATTTATATGTGAATGGTAAGTACATCAAGCAGCCGTTCATCTCCCGTCAGCAGCAGACCACTGGTACTTTGAGCAACGTCGACGGTAATGGTTTTAATTTATCGATTCTTTCCAAGAAGTGGCGCAGAGGTGGACAGACTGCTGTGGTTCCCAAGGGTCAGTATTTTGTGATGGGTGATAATCGGAATATTTCCTATGACAGCCGTTACTGGGGATTTGTGCCAAAGTCGCATATGGAAGGCGTCGTCTACACATTCCCGTGGGATGACAATCGAAGTGAAATTAATAACTATGGATAAAGTAATGTCCTTCACCAGTTTTAGATCTGGCGAAGGACATTTTTAGGTTCTACAATATCTGTTCGCAATTAAATTCTAACCGTAACGTTTTCGGTCATTTGGCGAATAGATAGCGTTCTAAAAAAATTCTTTGAGAACGCCTGAAATAGTTTGGATGATCGTTGTCGGGACCTGCCCAACTATTTTGCCATTAGATCGTTTCTCGGGATCAATGGCCCGAACATGTTGGAGAAGTGCTGTCCCATGAACTTACTCTAAGTCAATCTTTTGAAAAAACGGTGAACGAATAAATCTTTCTTGTGTCCGGTACTTATCAGATGAACTGATAGGTATGACTAGGACGGTGTTGAGATGCCGATTATACTCATCGTTACTAACAACCATACATGGCCGCTCTTTCTTTGTTTCAGTCCCCTTGGCAGGATTAAGATTGATAAACAGTATATCTCCTTGATGTAACTCCATTAATCAAAATCCTCCGAACCGGCATCTTCTCCCCAATCCACTTCTGGGGTGACAATACTCCCATATTTTTTTTCTTGCTCATCAACCATTTTCCAGAAATCATCCTTTTCGGGAGCTGTCCGTTTTACAGTAATTTGGCCATCAGCACCTAATTCCCATTCAATCTTATCTGATGATTTTACATTTAAGGCCTCACGAATGGTTTTGGGAATGGTGACTTGGTTTTTGGCGGTGATTTTAGAAATGACCGCAATGTTATGATCATGTTTTGCCATAACACTCCCTCCTTACTTATCCTTACATATATTATAATTCAAAGAAGTTGGTAAGGCAAATGTAAGGTACACCATGTGTTGTGGTATCAGATTGTAATCAGTTTTTGAAATATATTTTAAGATGTTTGACCAAGAACCCATTTGAATTACTTGCCATTTAATTCACGAACTTGATCAATTAAGCCAAGAAAATCATTAGCCGCCTGGCGATAATCTTCAATCTGATCACCGTATTTTTCGTTAAAGCCTTCCAAGCCACCGGCAACAAAGGCATATTCATAATCATATACCTTGTCATAAGCAGCGGTGAACTTCGTCAACAGGTCGTGGTGCTTGCCATCCAGCTGCAGTGCCATTTGGACAACTCGCACATCCGTGTAGCCAAGCTCGAATTGAATCGCCCAAGCTCGGATGAAGTCGTGCTGCGCCTCGATGTGAGCAAAGTGGTGCTGGGTATTCCAAGTTAATCGATCTAATGATTTGATAACGTCTAACATGTCATTACCTCCCCTAATCAGTAATCATCATATTTAGTTCATGTTCATTGAACCGCGTTTGGCGGGGGAGGGCAAGTGATTCGACTTGGAAATATCAAAGAGAAAAACGCCTTAAAGTATGTTATAACAGATATGTGATAAAAATCACAAAATTGTTTCTTTGGGGAGATCTTATGATGCAATGCATTCGTATTTCGGCAGTCTTTCTTAGCTTTGGACTGCTAACAACTTTCTTATTACAGATTATCCAATTGGTATCGAATTTTTATACGGTGGACAGTGCAACCGATGAGCCAATCAACTATTGGGCAAGCAGCATGATTCTTGTTCCGTTAGCCTTTGGAGCTCTTTTTATTATCACGTTCGCATTGGGCTTGTACCAGATTTATCAAGAGAAAAAACAAAGTAAAAAAAGTAAAAAGTGAAGAAACACAAATAAGCACCCTTAGAGCATTGAGCCTCCGAGGGTGCTTGTTATTTTTTAAGAGATTTTATTTAATCAATTGTGGCTGAAACACACCCATAACGGTATCCTGGGCAGTGAACACAGGAACCTGGTGACTAAGGGCTTTGGCAACCAGCTGCTTTTGATCAGTGGTTTCATCCTCTGAACTCAGAGCAAAGGCGAGGTTGCTTGGCCATTGCATTCCTTCGTGGTAGGTTTGAATGCCAAAGCCGCTGCCCTTTAGTTGCTCGACTAAGCTGGCGTTGTTGGCATCAAATGCTGACAGGAGCACATCACCAGTTAGGTGATTGGTATCAATGTGGTAGCTGTCAAACAGGGCATTGTGCAAGGCTTCCTGCAGGTTGCCGCCGGCGCCGATGTCTTCGCCGGTTGACTTCATTTCTGGACTCAATGCGGTTGGGGCACCTGGTAACTTCGCGAAGGAGAAGACTGGTGCTTTGACATAAACCTTGGTTGGTTCTGGGTGTAACCCCGGCTTCAAACCAATTTCAGCCAGTGATTTGCCTAAAATAAGCTGAGTTGCCAATTGTGCCAAATGTAGTTTGACAATCTTACTCATGAACGGCACGGTTCTGGATGCACGTGGGTTGACTTCGATGATGTACACTTCGTCAGCGACGATGAATTGAATGTTCATCATGCCAACCGCATGAACCTGCTTACCAATCTTGGTAGCGATAGCAACGATCTTTTCTTTCTGATCGTCAGTCAACGTCTGTGGTGGATACATGGCAATCGAGTCGCCTGAATGAATACCGGCACCTTCAAGATGCTCCATGATCCCAGGGACAAAGACGTCATTGCCGTCGCTTAGGATATCAACTTCACACTCAGTTCCAGGGATGTACTGGTCGATTAAGATTGGTTCACCATGACTGTTCTTGAGCGCCGGGATGAGATATTCGTTTAGTTCGTCATCATTATGGACAACGGCCATCCCTTTGCCACCAAGAACGAAGCTTGGACGTACCAATACCGGGTAACCCAGGTGGTTGGCAATTTCTAATGCTTCAGGGGCATCGGTAGCGGTAGCACCCTTTGGATGAGCAATGTTTTGGTCAATTAAGAGGTCTTCAAATTGATGACGATCTTCAGTTTGCTCAATGCCGTGAAGGGAAGTGCCAAGGATGGAAACCCCATGCTTGGTCAAGCCTTCGGTCAAGTTGATGGCAGTTTGACCACCAAAATCAACGATGACCCCAATCGGCTGTTCCAAATTGATGATATTCATGACGCTGTCAATGGTTAGCGGTTCAAAGTAGAGCTTATCAGAAATGGAGAAATCAGTTGAAACTGTTTCTGGATTATTGTTAATAATAATGGCATTGTAACCCGCTGCTTGAATCGCTTTGACACAGTGGACAGTGGCGTAGTCAAATTCAACCCCTTGACCAATTCGGATTGGGCCGGCACCGATAACGACGATACTATTCCCCAGTGGCTTGCTTTCGTTTTCGTTACCAACTGTACTATAGTAGTAAGGCGTTGTGCTTTCGAATTCTGCGGCACAGGTATCAACCATCTTATAAACCAGATGTTGATCTGACATTTTGTCTAATTTGGTCAACTCATCGTCGGTTGCGTGATGAATGGCTTGAATCATGGTGTTGTTGAAGCTTAATTTACGGGCTTTTAAGACTTCATCAGCACTCAAGAGGCCATCGGTCATCTGTTGCTGCATCTTGATGATGTTTTCCAGTTTCGATAAGAAGTACATATCGATTTGAGTTGAACGATTAATCTGTTGAATGGTAGCACCCTTACCAATGGCGGCAAAGATTTCAAATAATCGATAATCGGTTGGCGTCTTAATCTTTTCCAGCAAGTCGCCCATTGACATGTTTCGGGTATAAGCCGGAATCAGGTCAGTTTGCGCTTGTTGGTCGAGTTCCAATGATTGAACGGCCTTTAACAGTGATTCTTCAATGGTACTGCCGATTGCCATGACTTCTCCGGTGGCTTTCATTTGGGTTCCCAGTTTGCGGTCTGCGTTTGTGAATTTGTCAAACGCAAAGCGTGGAATCTTAGCAACGACGTAATCGAGCGCCGGTTCGAACATCGCGAACGTGGTTTGCGTTATTGGGTTCATGATTTCGTCCAGGTTCAAACCAACTGCGATTTTGGCCGCAATTTTGGCGATTGGGTAGCCAGTTGCTTTTGAGGCCAAAGCTGAGGAACGGCTGACCCGTGGGTTGACTTCGATGACGTAGTAAGCTTCACTGTTTGGATCTTGGGCCAATTGAACATTGCAGCCGCCTTCGATCTTGAGGGCGTTCACGATGGTCAATGATGCGTCACGCAGACGTTGATATTCTTTGTCGGTCAATGTCTGAGTTGGGGCAAAGACAATTGAATCACCGGTGTGGATGCCGACTGGATCGAAGTTTTCCATTCCAGTCACGATGATTGAACTGCCGTGGTGATCGCGCATTACTTCAAATTCGATTTCTTTGAAGCCGGCGATACTCTTTTCAACTAAACATTCAGTTGAGGGTGACATGGTGAGGCCACGGTTCAAAATGGTGGTCATTTCATCGTCGTTATGGGCAATTCCGCCGCCTGTTCCACCCAAAGTATAGGCAGGACGAATAATGACGGGGTAGTCGATCTTGTGAGCGAAGTCCAATCCATCTTGGAGGTCGTAAACTGTTTTGGAATCAGGAATTGGCTGGTAAAGCTCTTCCATCAAGTCTTTGAATTTCTCACGATCTTCAGCTTCGTTGATGGTTTGCAAACTGGTTCCTAATAATTCGATTCCCAGTTCATCTAAGATACCGTCCTTGCTGAGTTCAACGGCCAGGTTCAGACCGGTTTGGCCGCCCAAAGTCGGCAAGATAGCGTCTGGATGTTCTTTGTTGATAATCTTCTTCAGGCTTGGAACGGTTAATGGTTCCAAGTAGACCTTGTCAGCAATTTCATCATCAGTCATGATCGTGGCAGGGTTGGAGTTAACCAAAATCACTGAGTAGCCTTCTTCACGGAGGCTGAGGCAAGCTTGGCTGCCGGCATAGTCAAATTCTGCGGCTTGGCCAATCACGATTGGACCTGAGCCGATAATTAATACTTTTTTAATATCTTCTCTTTTTGGCATTAATGAACCCCTCCGTTTACGTGCATTATTTCGATAAAGTCGTCAAATAATTTGGTGGCATCGTGTGGACCTGGTGCGGCTTCTGGATGGTATTGAACTGAGAATACCGGGCGGCCGGGATAGCGCAGGCCCTCACACGTTTTGTCGTTGACTTCAAGCGCAGTTACTTCCAGTGGGGTGTCTTTAACGGAGTCGACGTCCACTGCGTAACCATGGTTTTGTGAGGTGATGTAAATGTCACCAGTGATCAGGTTCTTAACCGGATGATTAATCCCACGATGACCAAACGTCATTTTGTAAGTGGTGGCGCCGTTGGCCAGTGCCAGAAGTTGATGGCCGAGACAGATTCCAAACAGCGGGAAGTTGTCCTGGAGCTTTTGAATCACCGGCACAAAGTCTGAGTAATCGGTTGGATCTCCAGGACCATTGGATAATAGGATGCCGGTTGGATGTAAGTTGGCAATATCTTCAAACGTTGATTCAGGCGTAACGACGGTCACATCAACGCCTGGGCGCTGGAGTGACTTGACGATGTTATCTTTGACACCAAAGTCAACAACGACAACATGTTCAACATCTTTGGTGTCGCCTGCGGACAATGTGGCTGATTTGATAATGGATGCCGAGCGGTCAGCTTTTGGTTGATCAACGATTGGGTGATTGGTAAGGCTGGCCTTCATTGTGCCATAGCGGCGAATAATCTTGGTTAACTGTCGGGTATCAATCCCGCTGATTGCTGGAACCTTCGACTGCTTTAGGAAAGCATCGAGGCTGATAACGCTTTGGTAATGAAATACTTGATCGGTCATTTCTTTGACAACGACTGCTGCTGCTTGAACGGTGTCCGATTGGTTGGTGCCCAGTGAGATGCCATAGTTACCAATCAACGGATAGGTGAAACTGATGATTTGATGTTTGTACGATGGATCGGTCAATGTTTCCTGGTAGCCGGTCATGCTGGTGGTAAAGACGAGTTCACCATCAATTTCGGCGCCCAAGTCACCACACGCTTCCCCGACGAAGACATCGCCGTTTTCTAGAGTTAGATACTTTTTCATGTCCGAACCTCCTCAATTTGTTCCTAACAATGCTGCGGTATTTACAGTTAACGCTTTTGAATATTTAAGATAGAAGTATTTAGGGCAAATGTCAAGTGAAAATATGCAATATTTGCCGATATTCGGATAAATATGTACAAATAAAAAACACTATGTATATTTATTAAATATGCCCCAATGCCTCGAAATCGCGTCCTTATAGATAAGTTAGTCGTCACTTTTTAATATATTCGAATTGTTGGATAAATAAACATTTTCAAAATTAATTTCACAAATAGACTTGTTTTTTCTCTCAAAATAGAATATGATTCTAAGTAATCAAACAGAACCTTTAACATTAACCCCGTGAGGTTAAGAAGGTATGGCGAATCTTGAGGAGACTCAGGGCTAACTCAAACCTCTTTACCGAACGCGGTAAAGAGGTTTTTTGTTACATATCTACTAATTCTTATTGACGATTTAACTGTTCCCGTGAGAGCAAAACGTCCTGGAATGTGGTTCCCGACACATAAGGAGCGCTTTGCGAACACGGCAAGGCGCTTTTAATTTTAGGAGGAAATCACAATGATGCAGATTACTAAACCGGTAAGTTTTGAAAATGTTGTAAGTATGGAAGATCTTTCAGCCGAAGATGTTTTATCATTTATCCATGAAGCACAGGATTTCAAAGCCGGCAAGCAGATTGAGCTAAAACGGCCGGTATACGCCGCTAACCTTTTCTTTGAAAGCAGCACAAGAACCCACACCAGTTTTGAAATGGCAGAACGCAAATTGGGCCTTCAAGTTGTCAACTTTGATCCTTCAAACAGTTCTTTGAGCAAGGGTGAATCAATGAGTGACACTGTTAAGACTTTCCAAGCAATCGGCGTAGACTTGGTTGCCATCCGTGATAAGAAGAATGAATACTACAAAGATTTAATCGCTGATCCAAATGTCCACGTTGGCATTGCCAACGGTGGTGACGGTTCAGGTCAACATCCATCACAATCATTGCTTGACATGATGACTATATATGAAGAGTTTGGTCATTTTGAAGGTTTGAAAGTTGCCATTGTTGGTGACTTAACCCACTCGCGAGTTGCCCGCTCCAATATGGAAGTCTTAACCATGCTTGGCGCCCACGTCTACTTTGGCGGACCAAAGAAGTGGTACACCGAAGAATTTGCCAAGTACGGCGAATGGATGCCAATTGATGATTTGGTTGAAGAAATGGACGTTATGATGTTCCTCCGTGTTCAACACGAACGAATCGCTGACGACGAAAATGGCGCCTTCTCCGCTGAAAAGTACCATGCCCAATATGGTTTGACTGCAGAACGTGAATCAAGAATGCCACAACATTCAATCATCATGCATCCAGCTCCCGTTAACCGCGGAGTTGAAATTGCCGACGAATTGGTTGAATGCGACAAATCCCGCATCTTTGAACAAATGCACAATGGTGTGTTTGTCAGAATGGCAATCATGACCAGCATGCTTCGCAACCGTGACCTCATTAAGGAAGAATATTAATAGCGAGGAGAATTTCGACTGATGAAACGCATCATTGCAAACGGACAAATACTGGATCGTGGCCAATTAGTTAAACGCGATATTTTAATTGAGAATGGTAGGGTAGCTAAGATTGCTGAAGACATTTCAACTGATGGAGTGGATGAAGTGATCGATGCCAAGGGGAACTTTGTCTCGGCCGGCTTAATCGACGTCCACGTCCATTATCGCCAGCCGGGTCAGGAACAAAAAGAGACCATTAAAACTGGTAGTCTGGCAGCTGCTCATGGTGGGTTCACCACTGTTTGTGCGATGCCCAATGTCACCCCGGCACCTGACTCAGTTAGTAATATGGAAGCTTTAATTAAATTGAACCACACTGACGGTGCCGTTCACATCAAGCAATATGCGACGATTACCACCAACCGTGGTGGTGATGAGTTGGTTGATTTCAAGGCGTTAAAGGATGCCGGAGCCTTTGCTTTTAGCAACGACGGCAATGGCATTCAAAAGAGCAGTACCATGTATGAAGCGATGCAGCAGGCTGCCAAGCTGGACATGGCCATTGTTGAACACGTTCAAGATGATGCCTTGACATACGGCGGTGTTTTGAACGGCGGGGCCGCTAAACGTCTGGGAATGAAAGAAATGCCTTGGGTCAGTGAGACGGCCCAAGTTGCCCGAGACGTCATTCTTGCCGAAGCAACCGGCGTTCATTACCATGTCTGCCACGCATCATCCAAACATACTGTCAACGTTATCCGGGCTGCCAAACAAGCCGGGATTAACGTTACCGCGGAAGTTTCACCGCACCATCTGCTTTTGTCGGACGCCAACATTAAAGAAGACAACGCGATGTACAAAATGAATCCACCTTTGCGAGGAGAGGATGATCGTCAGGCATTGATCGAAGGCCTGCTTGATGGCACCATTGATATGATTGCTACCGACCACGCCCCTCACACCAAGGCGGATAAGGATCAATCAATCGCCACAGCTGCCTTTGGCATTACCGGCAGTGAAACAGCATTCAGTATGCTATACACCAGATTTGTGAAGACCGGTCGGTTCACGTTGGCCCAATTGGTTAATTGGCTGACCAAGCAGCCGGCATCCGTCTTCAAAATGAGAGGCGCCGGCTCACTGGCAGTCGGCCAGCCTGCTGACATTGCCATCTTTGATTTGGAACACGAACACGAAATCAAAGAAAGCGACTATTTGTCAAAAGGCAAGAATTCACCATTTACTGGCGAAACGGTCTATGGCGATACGGTCATGACCTTGGTTGATGGTGACATTGCCTACAAGAGATCGTAAATTAATCACATAAAAACATATTGGTATCAATAAGAATAAAAAGCTGCAGTTCACCGAGACTCCTAACTCGATGAACTGCAGCTTTTGTATTATTTGAGAAACATCGTGTAATAGCCGATTGCTGAAACCGCTTGGGCGGTGTTGACTTTACCTTCGCGGATCCAATCGACGACTTGTTGAAGTGGCACTAATTGACTGTTGACGAACTCATCTTGATCAAAGTGGCGTTCCACGCGTTCGCTAGGATCAAATTTAATCAACATTAGGTCGGCAAATTGGTCCATGAAGCCTTCCGAAGAAGTGATTCGAGTCATCTTAGTGACTGATTGGGCAACGTAGCCGGTTTCTTCCCGCAATTCGCGGGCAGCAGCCTGTTCACTGGTTTCACCTGGATTCACTATGCCAGCTGGTAAGGAAACCGAATCGCTGTTAACGCCAGCCCGGTATTCGCTGCTCATCACAACTTGATCAGCCGGTGAAATTGCCAGGATGGTGATGGTCGGGTCGGTTTTAATCAGATCGCGCTCAATTTTGAGACCGTCCGGTGTCTGGATGTGTAGTTGATCGACGGCAAAGACGCGACCAGTGTAGACGTTTTTCTGGTCGAGGATCTTGCCGGGGTGGTGCCATGTTTTGAACAAACAATTATCTCCTTTTGATGACTTTTCTTTCATATCGGTCAGGAAGGCTGATGTGAAAAGCCGATTCATTACAGCAATTATTTTATCATCATTTAGACGCCCATCAAGGCTGAAGGAGCACTCAACTTGTCATCTTAATCCCAACAATGCTTACCAGCAGCAGAATCACAAAACCCCAAGTAATCGGAGAAATCTTGTCGCCAAACAGAATAATGCCGGCGATCACTGTTCCAACGGCTCCAATCCCTGTCCATACTGGATAGGCAATGCTCAGCGGTAATGTTTTCGTGGCATGTGCTAACAGGAAGAAACTGATCAGCATGCCGACAATGGTGACAATCGATGGCATCAAGTTGGTAAACCCGTGGCTATATTTCATCGCCGTTGCCCAAACCACCTCAAAGATGCCTGCTATAATCAAAAATACCCAATTCATAAAAATCCTCCTAAAGAAAAAGGGTACCCCTCACAATTCCTTCTATGACCTAACGGAATTGTAAAAAGTACCTAAAGTTGCTGCCCGGTGGCAGTCGAATATCAAGTTGTTATTAGTGTAGCACATTTGAAATCGAAAGGGAATTTACTTCTTTATGCCAAACTTCTCTTCCAATGCTTTCGTTAGTAACTGGGAAAAGTTTAGGTTTGATTCAATTCCTTTTTCATTCAAATAATTTGGAATGTTGACGGTTTTCTTGACAGGATGGGAATCATGTTGGCGACGATAAGCACTGATATTCACATCTACCAAAGTGGCCAATTCATTTGGCTTAGTGTCTGGAAGACTATAAACTGATTTTGGCACAGAACCTCCGTCTTCAATCAGATCTAATACTTTTAGACCAATAAAATCTCGGCCCATTTCAATGGAGTTTTCAATGGATGTACCTTGTGTATATCCGCCTAAATTTGGAATACTAACAATATACGGAACCGATTTATCGTTGGGATCTTTTATAATAATGATTGGATAGACTACTTTGACATCTTTCATAATGACCTCCAAATATTGATTTAACGTAATTGATGTTTCCTTATTAGATCTCGAGCAAGCCATTCATTAATATTTGGATGCCGTGGAATAACTTCCTTTTCTTTACCGTTTGTCCAAATATCATGATTTCCACCATGGCGATATAAATACCAACCATGCCGTTCGAAGAGCTGCAACAAACGCTTCCGCTTCATCGAAGATAATCCTCAACTTTCTGTATATTTTATACGTGCATTGTACGTAGATCAAGTAATTTGTATTTCCTCAAAGCACTTTTTTGAAGGTGACAAATTCGATGACTTACATAATTAATTACGTATAAATACAAGAAAGGATTTTAAAACAAAAAATGGATGACATCCGCCATCCACAAAATTCAACAATTCAACTACTTTTGCAGCACCCGGACCCTAAACACCGCGTCAATTTTCGAAAGACGGTCAACCAATTGGTGTTCTTCCTCGTTGTTCAAGTTATCCAGGTCAACAATCGTGTAGGCGACGTCTTTTCTGGCCGCGTTGCTCATACTTTCAATGTTGATGCCCGCATCTGCCAACAGGGTGGCGATTTGGCCGACCATGTTGGGGATGTTTTTATGGATCAACGTTAAGCGGTAAGGGGTGTTAAACGGCACTTGGAGGTTGGGGAGATTCACGGAATTTTCAATGTTTCCAGTCTCCAAATATGTCATGATCGTATTAGCTCCCTGAGTGGCGCCGTTGGCTTCAGCTTCGAGTGTCGATCCGCCGATATGTGGAGTGACCACCACATCGTCTCGGTTCAACAGGATATTTTCACCAAAGTCGGTATAGTATGTCCGAATTTTGCGCGCGTCCAGATAGTCCACGGCCGCCTCGTTGTCGACGATCCCGTCGCGAGAATAGTTAAATAGTTTGACGCCATCCTTCATAATGGCCATTTGTTCAGGGCCGATCAGTCCGGTCGTCTCTTCATTCTTCGGGACATGGACGGTGACATAATCGGCTTGCTGAAGGGCTTCTCCCAGCGTGGTTGCCCGAGTGATGGTTGTCGAAATGTGCCAAGCGGCATCGGCTGACAGATATGGATCGTAACCAATCACTTTCATCCCCAAAGCGCTGGCGGCATTGGCAACCAGGGAGCCGACGTGGCCAACCCCGATCACTGCCAAGGTTCGGCCGGTCAATTCGGTTCCTTTGAACTTGGTCTTGTCTTTTTCAGTTCGCAGCGAAATGTCCGCGCCACTATTGTGGGCAGCGTAATCGGCTGCAGCAAACAAGTTTCGAGATGAGGCCACCAGTAACGCGATGATCAGTTCTTTAACGGCGTTGGCGTTGCTGCCGGGGGTGTTGAAGACTGCGGTTCCGTTGGCAGTTGCCTTGTCCAATGGAATGTTGTTAAACCCAGCGCCGGCTCTGGCGATCACCTTTAATTTCTTGGGAAAGTCCTGATCATGAAGGTTAACCGATCGAATCAGATAGGCATCCGCATCATCAGTTTTGTTAATTTGGTAGTTGTCGGAGAAGCGGTCTAATCCAGCTTGTGCAATTGCATTGTAAGTTTTTACTTGATACATATGAGTTCCCCCTAATGTTGTTTTTCAAAGTTGTGTAAGAAATCAACCAGTGCCTGGACGCCTGCCAGCGGCATCGCGTTATACAGACTTGCTCGCAGACCACCAACACTTCGGTGACCCTTGAGATTCATCAAACCGGCTTCCGTGGCTGCTGTAATCGCCTGGGTATCTAGATCGGCATCACCAGTGGTAAATGGAATGTTGGTCAACGAACGGTCAGAGGCCTTGATGTGGTTGGCAAATAATTTTGAGTCGTCTAAGAAGTCGTAGAGCAGGGATGCCTTTTGCCGGTTTACCTTCTCAATTTCAGCAATTCCACCTTGATCCTTCAGCCATTTCAATACCAATCCGGTGGCATAAATGTTGAAAACCGGTGGGGTATTATACATCGAGTTCTTTTTGACGAATAAATTGTAATTGAGAATGCTTGGAATATGGTCGACTGTCTGAACCAGATCATCTCGGACGATGACCAAGGTCACCCCGGCTGGGCCGAGATTCTTTTGGACGCCGCCGAAGATTAAGCCAAAGTCATTGACGTTGTATTGTTCTGCCATGAAATTGGAAGATAAATCACCAACCAAGGTCACATCGCCGTGTTCGGGCAGCTGATGATAAGCGGTGCCTTCAATGGTGTTATTCGTCGTGATGTGTAAATAATCATAATCATTGGCGGAGATTCGCTGGTTCAGTTGTGGCAGTGCTTGATAATGCTGATCTTTGGTTGAAGCCAACACATTAACTTGGTAGCCGAGGTTAGCTGCTTCATCACCAGCCCGGGTAGCCCAATGACCACTGTCCAGTAAGGCAATCTTCTTGTGCTTGGTTGCCAGGTTCATCGGAAC
This sequence comes from Lentilactobacillus buchneri, assembly GCF_018314255.1. Taxonomy (NCBI): domain Bacteria; kingdom Bacillati; phylum Bacillota; class Bacilli; order Lactobacillales; family Lactobacillaceae; genus Lentilactobacillus; species Lentilactobacillus buchneri. The sequence continues at coordinate 967,679 of NZ_CP073066.1, read as the reverse complement.
GGCGGCAAATTGACCCGTGCCACCTCCTTGAAAGAAGAGGATGTGATAGTTATCGGGAACGTCCATCAAGTCTCTGACATCCTGTTCTGCTGCATTGATAATGTCGTCAAACATTTTGGAACGATGGGAAATTTCCATAATACTCATTCCACTGCCGTTGATTGATGGCAGTTCAGCTTGAATCTGTTTGATAACCGGATCAGGAAGCGTTGCCGGACCCGCCGCAAAATTGTATACCGTCATGACCAAAAACTCCTTTATATGAAATTAAAAAGCTCCCACAGGTTTGCTGTGAGAGCTTCTAACTGACGTTTTTAGCGGTCTCACAGTGATGAAAAAGATTTCATCTATGCAAGGCCTTTTGTTGAATCGCACGTATCAAAAGATGGCCTACATAGATGTGACTGTAGACCAGGAGGATGATGTAGTTGTCGTTAAATCAGCTAATTGCATGTTCATGTGAACAACCTCCATTTCTTATAACTAAAATCTAACAGAACTCACAGATAAAAGCAACACCCATTTTGAAGAAAGTGTCACGGAACTGTTTGCATGTGCTTGAAGATCATGGTAAATTCAATGGATAATTAATTTATTGGGAGGAACGCGCATGACTGATTTTTACTTTGTTCGCCATGGCCAGACGGCTGCCAACGCCGCCGGATTAAAGCAGGGCACCATTAACTCTGAAATTACCTACCTATCAGAAACCGGAAAGCAACAGGTGGAAAGTTTGCGGAAAGGTTTCGATATTTCGTTTGCGGATAGAATCATTGTCAGCCAACTGCAGCGGACAAAAGACACGGCGGCCATTTTAAATCAGAGCGCGAACTTACCGGTAACCTATGACAAACGACTCCTCGAAATTTCATATGGCGACTGGGATGGTGAGAAGAACGCTGATTTGATGAGCAAATATCCCAAACTTTTTGACTTCACTCTAAATGACGTTCTTCCTGCCTACGCAGATGTGGCACATGGTGAAACTTTCGATCACGTCATCGATCGCGTCGCTGAATTGATGCAGGAAACTGCAACTAATTATCCTAATGACAAGATTATCCTGGTCACTCACGGGTTTACGATCAAAGCGGCTGTGTTGGCAGCCATCGGTCGTCCCAAGGACATGATGGTGATTGAGGAGCCGGATAACACCAGTGTGACCCGGATCACTTTACAGACCACAACCCACTCGTATTATCTGCGGTATTACAACCGGGTTGTCAATTCTCAGTTTTAAAGTGATTGACAAATGAAAGTCAATTGGTTATATTAAATGGCATCAAGTAACGAAAGAGGAGGAAGCCATTCATGCAAATGTCAGCTGCTAATATGATGTGTTGTTCAATGTGTCAAGCTCAACTTAGCGCTGATCGTGGCTTCTTTGGTAAACGATTGGATTTTTGGGACAAGCTGTGAGCTGATAGTTGACGGCCCATTTTCTCAAGAATTACCAATGCCAAGAGTGTCTCATTTCAGCGTCAAAGCTGGAGTGGGGCACTCTTTTTGTATACCAGAGGATCTCTTTTGTTGAATAAATAATCTTAAAGGTGGCGGTTGCAGTGTGTAGTCAGATGTTGATTGAAGTGAAAAGGACAAACTAAATTCTTTGGAGGAATCATTCATGCGAAAACTCAGATCACTTTTATTATTAGCCTTGAGCGCCATTCTGGTAGTGACTTTGGCGGCTTGTGGCAAAACCGCAACCAAATCCAACAGTCAAAAACAGACATTGAATCTCAGCACGACGGCCCCGTTGGATACGATCGACATTTCAAAATCCACCGGGTATGGCCAGACCGGGAACGTGTTTGAAAGCTTTTATCGCTTGGGGAAAGACGGCAAACCAACTGCTGGCTTGGCTAAGAGCGGTAAGGTTTCCAAAGATGGTAAGACGTGGACCTTTACCTTGCGCAACGCTAAATGGAGCAATGGCGACCCAATCACTGCCCAGGATTTTGTCTACTCGTGGCGCCGAACCCTGAAACCAAGCACCAAATCGACTTACGCCTATTTATTCAGCGGAATTAAAAACGCCGATCAGGTTAACGCCGGCAAGCTCTCACCAAACAAAATCGGTATCAAAGCACTGAATAACAAGACGGTTCAAATCCAACTTGAGAAACCGATTGCTTACTTCAAGGTCCTGATGGCCTATCCATTATTTGGACCGCAAAACCAGAAAATTGTTGATAAATACGGCAAAAAATATGGTACCAACTCCAAGTACATGGTGTACTCCGGACCATTCAAAATTCAAAACTGGAACGGCACCGGCAATAAGTGGCAGTTCGTTAAGAATAACCGTTACTGGGATAAACAGGCCGTTAAGCTCCACAAGATTAACTATACCGTGGTCAGCAGCCCGACGACTGGCCTTGAGTTGTATCAGCAAAACAAGCTGGATTTGACGCCGCTTTCTAATGAACAAGTGAAACATTACAAAGGCAACAAGGAATTTCAGCAGTATCCATATTCATTCATCGGTTACTTGAAGTACAACTTCAAAGACGCCAACCAAACCAAACGCAAAGCCATGAGCAACAAGGACATTCGTCTCGCAATTTCACTAGCCATTGATCGCCAACAGCTGACCAAAAAGGTTCTTGGTGATGGGTCAGACACACCAACTGGCTTTGTGGCCTCCGGATTGGCTAAGAATCCGAAGACTGGCGAAGACTTTGCCAAAGAACAGACTGTTCCAAATACGGTGGATTACAACGTCAAGTTAGCCAAGCAGCATTGGCAGAAAGGTTTGAAAGCCCTTGGTACCAAGAAGGTTACCCTGACAATCACTGCTTCCAACGATGATCCAACCAGCAACCCGATTACACAGTACATGAAGTCTGAATTGCAGCGGGACTTGCCTGGATTTAAGCTCGATATTCGAAATGTGCCGAGCCAAGTTGCCAATCAAGAAGTCTTAAAGGGTGACTTTGACCTGTCATTATCGGGTTGGGGTGCAGATTTCAACGATCCAATTTCCTTCCTGCAGATCCCGGAAACCGGCACCGCATACAACAGCGGCAAGTACAGCAACCCGGCATATGATAAGCTGATTAAACAAGCTCAAAATCAGGATGCCAATAACGCTGACAAACGCTGGGATGATTTGGTTAAGGCAGCTAAATTGTTTAATGCTGATCAGGGGATGACGCCACTGTACCAGCAAGTCACCTCGTATCTGCAAAAGCCCGACTTAAAGGGTGTTATTCATAACACTGCCGGTACTCAGTGGAGTTACAAGTACGCCTATATGAAGTAAACAGCCAAGGTCTAATGCCTGCGGCCACTCGTTGTCATCTCATTAACTTAAATTAAAATGAGAATCCATTGACCATTGAGAGCGATATCATGGTACACTTTTCTCAACTAAAACTTTTGAGGTGATTAAGGATGACAAGAAAAGTTGGTGTTATCGGAATGGGACACGTTGGCTCAACAGCAGCGCATTACATTGTCGCAAACGGCTTCGCGGATGATTTGGTATTGATCGATATCAATGAAGATAAAGTGAAGGCTGACGCAATTGATTTTGAAGATGCAATGTCCAACCTGCCCGTCCACACCAACATTACTGTAAATGATTATTCTGCACTGAAGGATGCCGATGTCATTATTTCTGCATTGGGAAATATCAAACTTCAGGACAATCCGAATGACGATCGGTTTGCCGAGCTGCCATTCACCAGCAAGGCAGTCAAATCGGTGGCACAAAAGATTAAAGACTCCGGCTTCAATGGGATCATTGTCGCCATTACCAATCCGGTGGATGTCATCACTTCGATTTACCAGCAAATTACCGGTCTACCGAAGAAACACGTGATTGGCACTGGGACTTTGCTGGATTCCTCACGAATGAAGCGGGCGGTGGCTGACGAACTTAATTTGGATCCACGGTCAGTTACCGGATTTAATTTGGGTGAACATGGGAACTCCCAATTCACTGCCTGGTCAACCGTTCGGGTACTGAGTCATCCAATTACCGAGATTGCTAAAGAACGCGGCTTGGACCTTGATGCGCTGGACAAAGCTGCCAGAGAAGGCGGGTTCAACGTCTTCCACGGTAAAAAGTACACCAACTATGGTGTCGCCACCGCGGCTGTTCGTTTAGCCAACACGGTGATGAGCGATGCCCACACTGAACTGGCAGTTTCCAACTACCGTGAAGAACTCGGCACCTACTTGTCATACCCAGCGGTTGTCGGTCGTGATGGCATCATTGAACAGGTTCAACTGAAGTTGACTGACGACGAAAAGAAGAAGCTGCAGATTTCAGCTGATTATATTAAGACGAAGTTTAAGGAATCAATGGAAAACTAGAACAGATTGGGACTAAAGGCGCTTTGATCCCGGCCATATAACGCAATCGGGCCGTCATTCCGGAATTTGGAATGACGGCCCGATTGCGTTATATGGCCGGGATCAGCCGTTTGTACCAAGTTTTATCATTATAAAATTGGTGATTGTAGTTGCAATGAAAATCACCGTAACGATTAGTGGTCCAACCTCTGTTTTGGGACAAAAAAATAACCTCCAGCAATTAAGAACTGAAGGCTTTAAGCAATTTATCTAACTCGAATTGTTAATATACTTATATTATAACGCGACGAATTCGATCTGTCAACGTTGCCTGCAAAAGATATTCGAGTTTGACTGGCTGGCAGATTCAGCCTAAAATTAAGCCAATAAATCACGATTGGAGCAATCAATTTTGGCAAACTACGAAGCAGTGTTTCATCCAGACGGTTACAATTCTCCTGAGTACCGCAGCTTAAATTATTCCTATCAGAATAAAATGGCCGAATTATTCTCCCACCGACGGATTGATTATCCGGCCAAAGAACTTCAATTTGAAATTGAAACCGTCAAAATCTCCAGTACCATGACTCAGCGGCAATACCTCAAACTTCAGAGCTTGGTGGAATCATTTCCTGAAACTCAACGCAGTGGAGCTGCCCCCGTCATTGGCAAGGACGATTACCAGAGTATTATTTTGTATCATGACTACCGATTATTTGATTCGACCCAGTATGTTGTCCGCAGTCCGGTGGGATTTGGCTATACCGTCAGCAAGTTGATCACGATTACGAGTGAGCCAGCGGGAGGTCCTCATCACCAGGTGAAGGTGACGTTGGCAATTAACCCGAATCGTTTCGTTGACGTTCCCGAAGAACCTTTGCTTCGCCTGGTCATCGAAGAGGTGTTGCCGCTGATGGTAACCCCACAGATTTCTGAAATGGATTTAACGTTAGATATGCCGCTAATCATGAACAACTTTCATGTTCAGATGGGTGGCCAAGCTGGGACAAAACAGCAGATTACCCAACGGCTTAATGATCATCAAGAATATGAATTGAGCCGAATTGCCTATGTGGATCCTCAGCAGACCCGAAAACTGATCGTGGCAGACAAGTTTCAATCCCTGTTGGACAATCAATTGCTGGTGGCGGATACTGACTACATTTCTGCGCGGGAGGCCGAATACTATCGGGACCAAGTTGGAGAACGGCAGTTTTTAACCCGGATTGAATTGGCGGTCACCACCCCTAATGCCGTCATGCGGTACATGAAGAATCACGAGTGGCTGATGCGGGACATTTCCATCGAGTATCGTGATAATAGCGGCATCTCAAGATTTGCGGGTACCGATTACGCGACCAACGGGAAGGACTTCCGCCGCTCATTTAACCGGATGCTGACGTATCGGCTGAAGGAAGTTCAGCGACGAGCACGCAAACTGCCATATCTGACTGATGCGATTTGGCGGAATACCCTGAAATAGAATTTGAATAAATCTCATTAAATGAAAATTCGCTGTTGAACTGACATCTCAAAGTGGTATGCTGTTACCATTAAAAATTTTTGAGGTGATTGAATGACAAGAAAAATTGGTGTTATTGGAATGGGAAGTGTGGGCTCTACGGTCGCTCACTATATCGTGTCCGGCGGCTTTGCAGACGACTTGGTACTGATCGATATAAATGAGAAAAAGGTTAAAGCCGACGCCTTAGACTTCGGAGATGCCATGGCCAACTTACCGAATCATACGAACATCGCCGTGAACGATTATGATGAATTGGCCGACGCCGATATCGTGATTTCTGCGATTGGCAAACTCCAGCTGCAACGCGACAATCCCAGCAATGATCGCTTCATTGAGTATCCATATACTCAAAAAGCAGCCGCATCAGTTGCCGGTAAGATCAAGGATTCAGGCTTTAATGGGATTTTAATTGTGATTACCAACCCGGTTGACGCGATCACGTCAATTTATCAGGCGGTCACTGGTTTGCCCAAGAAGCATGTCATTGGAACCGGGACGTTGTTGGATTCGTCACGGATGAAACGGGCTGTTGCCAAGAAATTACATATCGATCCGCGTTCCGTTGCCGGTTATAATTTGGGGGAACACGGGAATTCTCAGTTCACCGCTTGGTCAACCGTGCGGGTCTTAGGCAAACCAATTACTGAATTGGCTGACAAAGAAGGCCTTGACCTTGATAAAATTGATGAAGATGCCCGAATGGGTGGCTTCGTCGTTTTCCGTGGTAAAGGATACACCAACTACGCGATTGCCAGTGCTGCCGTTCGCCTGGCCAACGTTGTGTTAAATGATGCGCGAACTGAACTGCCGGTATCCAATTATCGTGAAGAACTCGGTTCATATTTGTCATACCCAGCCATTGTTGGTCGGGATGGCATTATCCAACAACTCCAACTTGACTTAACAGATGAAGAATTAGCGAAACTGCAAAATTGTGCCAATATCATTAAAGAGAAGTTCGAAGAATCAAGAGCCAAGGACTTTGCGGCTGAATAGGGACTTTTCACATAGAACAATTTTCATCCACATTCATATTTGAGGATCGTCACGCCTCATAGTAATGGCCAGGTCAAAATCAGCAACTTTTGACCTGGCTTTTTGTATCCCAGGAGGTCACTGGATTACCAATTCATGATTTTTAGCGCTCTTTTACATGTTTCTCCCACTTTTGGTATATATTAAGATTAATCGAGGGGGAAAAATGATGAAAAAAGAACGGGTGGAAGCTTTTACGGATGCCGTTTTGGCAATTATTTTGACGATTATGATTTTGGAGTTCAAGACCCCGGAATCGTTTGCGATTAGTGACATTTTAGATCAAGTGCCATACCTGATTTCCTACGCAATTGGGTATTTGTTCATCGGCGTTGCCTGGTACAATCACCATTACATGTTCGCCAAGACCAATTGGATCACGCAAAATGTGTATTGGGCGAACAACTTGTGGATGTTTACCACGTCCTTTGTCCCTGTGGCGACGGCTTGGGTCGGGCGCGGGTTAAATGAACAGGGGCCGGAAATCTTTTACTTCGTTGTCTTTTTAGCATGGTCGAGTGCTTATTATTATCTGTCCAACCGATTAATCAAGGCCAACGAAAAAGACCACCGACCGAAGGCGGCGGAGGCGATTCGATCGATGGTGATTTATCGATATATGAGTAATTGGAAACTGGTGGGCGGGCAACTCATTTTGTCAGTTATTGTTTTAAAATTCATGCCGGCGCTTCAAATGGTCATTGTCACGTTAATGATTATTTTTATCGGTGCCCGGTTTAACGCGGACAGCGATCGGCTCTTTCGCTAGTGGGCAATCAGGGTGTAGATGAAGTAGCCGAGAAAGCCGACGCACAAGCTGAGTGAGCCAAAAATCATGATCTGAACAGAACAGACAAAAGTCTTGGTTTTAATTTGTTCATGGTTGAAAATCAGGGACTGCTTGATGATCAGTGGAACTGCCAGTAGAATCGAGAACAGTGCCAATGGGAAGACGCCAACGTACATGGCGTAAAACACCAGCAGAACCGCTAAAACGTTGGCGGTATTGAACATTAGCAGGGAATTCTTCTTGCCGATGTAGTGGACGATGGTCCAACGGTGGTTGACCTCGTCTTCTTGATCATCGCAAATGTTATTGGCTAACATAATGTTGGCAATCCAGAAGAACAACGGTGACGAAGCCAGCAGAATCTGGCCAAGCAGCGAGGCATTCCAAGTGAAGAGCTGATAGGAATTAACGTAGACCGAGATCAGGGTAATCATGATCCCCATAGCGAAGCCGGATGCCACTTCACCATACGGCGTGCTGGAGATGGGATGTGGACCGGATGAATACATAATTCCGATGGCAAAACAGATCAATCCCATCCACAACAGCGGCAGGCCGACTTTGAATACCAGGAAAATACCAATCAAAGCTGATGGCACAACCATAATGACGATCATAAAACGAATGAGGTTTAAAGAGATGTGGTCCCGACCGATGATGTTGGTACCGGTTTTCCATTCCTCAGCGGTTGAATGCATGTAGTCGTTATAGTTGTCCAAGGTGTCCACGGTCATATTGAACAGAATCATGGCAATGAAAAAAAGCGTAGCGTAAAGCCCATTCACCGAGTCGAGCAGGTACCAGCTGAAAAACAGTCCGGTAAAAAACGGAAAGATGCTGGCAGCTTTGGCTCGCAACTCGACGAGCTGGGAAAAAGTTGATAAACTCATGATGACCTCCAAGATAAATTTAAAATAATTTCAAAAACATAGTCTAATTATACCAAAGGAGCGGGAAAATGACGCTGACGAACAAGACGCCGGAAACAAAAGTTGAATCATTATTTGATCAAATTGCGGACAACTATGATGGGATGAACTCGCTGATTAGTTTGGGGAATCATAAGCACTGGCGAAAGTTGGTCATGCAGCAGCTCAACGTTGAACCGGGGAGCTTTGCGATTGATGTTTGCTGCGGGACCGGGGATTGGACAATTGCTTTGGCCAAGGCAGTCGGGCCCTCCGGACAAGTTGTTGGCCTCGACTTTAGTGAAGAGATGCTGAAACTTGCTGACAAGAAGGTTCGTGCAGCCGGCCTGCAGGATCGGGTAACCTTGGTTAAAGGGGATGCGATGCAGCTGCCATATGATGACAACCACTTTGACATCGCCACGATTGGCTTCGGTCTCAGAAATGTTCCGGATGCTGACCAGGTGCTCCATGAAATGAGCCGGGTGGTGCACGCCCGGGGGCAGGTTGCCTGCCTGGAAACGTCCAAGCCAACCAATCCGGTTATCAAATTCGGCTGGCGGGTTTACTTTGATTTGGTCCCATTAATGGCAAAAGTGGCCGTCAATAAATATCAGGAGTACGCCTATTTACAAAAAACCACTGCCGAATTTGTCTCGGCGCAACAGTTGGTGGAAATGTTTCAAAACGCCGGCCTGGTTGACGTTCACTATCGTCCATTCACTTTTGGGGCCGCTGCTTTTCACTGGGGAATGAAGCCCTGACAAAATTTCCCTTGATTCACAAGATTAAAAACGTTATCATGTGTTTAACATATTCTAAGGAGTTTTTAATTATGACAGATAATTTAAACATCCAAATGAATAGTTGCCGATATTACTTTTGGTTTTTCCGAGTGTGATCTGTGGATAAGCCAAAAGCATTTCGTAATGCATACTAAAGGCCGCACAGATCACTGAGTTGACTGTGCGGGATTATACCATTGGTGGGTCCTCACAGTCAGTTCGTTGACTTTGAGGACCCACTTTTTAGGAGGAGAACACAATGAGTAAATTATCAGATAAGATGAACAAACGAGTAGCTGCGTTAACGCCTGCCGCAATTTTGACTTTCAACCAGAAGATTTCAGCGATTCCAGACATCGTCAAATTAACCTTGGGTGAGCCTGATTTCAACACTCCGGAACACGTTAAGCAGGCCGCTATTAAGGCAATTGACGATAACGAAAGTCACTACACCAACTCCCGGGGGACAGAAGGACTCCGTCAGGCAGCTGCGAACTTCTTGAACACGAAATACGGTCTGAATTACGATCCTGACAAACAAGTTATCATGACTGAAGGGGCAACTGGCGCCATCTACTCGGCATTGACTGCCATGATCAACCCTGGCGACACCGTGATCGTCCCAACACCAATTTTCCCACTCTACGTGCCGATCTTAATGCTGGCCGGTGCCAAACCAATTTTTGTGGACACCTCGGATAATGGCTTTGTGCTGTCACCGGAAAAATTGTCTGCAGCGATTGAGGCTAATAAAGATACTGTTAAAGCGGTGATCCTCAATTTCCCTAACAACCCGACCGGGGTTACCTACCACAAAGACGATTTACAGAAGTTGGCGGACGTCATTTCCAAGCACGACATTATTTGTTTAAGTGATGAAATTTACAGTGAGTTGACCTATGACGGCACCCACGTTTCGATGGGGTCGATCCTGCCGGAACAAACCCTTGTCATGAACGGTGTTTCCAAGTCTCACGCCATGACTGGCTGGAGAGTCGGGATGATCTGTGGGCCCGAAGATATCATCAATGAAATCGCCAAGGTCAGTGAATTTACGATCACGTCACTGACCACCAACGCCCAGGCTGCCGCCGAAGAAGCATTCAAGAACGGTATGGACGATGCCCTGCCAATGAAGAAGGAGTACATGAAGCGCCGCGACTTGCTAGTTGCTGGTTTGGAAAAAGCCGGCTTCAGCTGTCCTAATCCAAATGGCGCCTTCTATGTTTTCGCCAAAATTCCAGCTGGTTTAAACCAGAATAGTGAAGCATTCTGTTATGACTTGGCCAAGGAAGCCAAAGTTGCCTTAATTCCAGGTTCGTACTTCCTGCCAGGCGGCGAAGGCTACGTCCGAATCAGTTACGCAGTCAGCGAGGAAAATATTCAAGAGGCCGTTAGCCGCATTCAAAAATACGTTGAAAAACAGTCAGTCAAATAAAGGGAGCTTGAGTTATTTTGAAAATTTTAATGTACAATGTTCGACCAGACGAACAAAAACCACTGGATGGCTGGGTTAAGCAAAACGGTGTCCAGGTAGATACCAACTCGGTACCGTTAAACGCTGAAACAGTTGACCTTGCCAAAGGTTACGACGGCATTGTGATTCAGCAGCACGGACCAGTCTCAGATCCGACAATTTACGAGAAACTCCATTTATTTGGGATCAAGCAGATTACCTTGCGGATCACCGGGTATGAAATCATTGATTTGGACCAGGCTAAGCAAAACGACTTGGTCGTTACCAACGTGCCGGCCTACTCACCACGGTCTGTCAGCGAACTGGTCTTGGCCGATGTCATGAGCCTGCTTCGACACATCGGTGAAGTGGGTGAACGCGAAAAGCACGGCGACTTCAGCTGGAAGGGTGTCGAAGCACGTGAAATTCATACTTTAACGGTTGGCATTATTGGTGCCGGCAAAATCGGCAGCGCGGTTGCCCGAATTTTTAGAGCGCTGGGTGCCACGGTGATTGCCGCTGATCCGATTCATCGACCAGAACTCAACGACACGTTGACATACGTTGATCACGAAACGGTCTTCAAAACAGCTGATATCGTGACCATGCATACCCCATTGACTGACGAGACCAACCAGATGATTAACGCCGACGTCTTCAAGAAGATGAAGCCCTCCGCAATTTTTATCAATGCTTCCCGGGGCCAAGTGGTGGATACCGGCGCTTTGGTGAACGCCTTGGAGGACCAGGAAATTTCCGCCGCCGCAATTGATACCTTTGAAGGCGAGAATACGATTGTCGGCCAAGATTTAACCGGCAAACCAATTGATAACGATAATTTAAAGAAGTTACTGGCAATGCCCAACGTCAACGTGACGCCACACATTGGTTTCTATACCGAAGTGGCCGTCCAAAATATGGTTGAGATTGCTTTGAATGACGTTATGATGATTTTGAATGGGCAAAAGAGCCCTCATGAGGTAGGCGAATAGATGAATTTAACAGCAGAACCATCAGCACGGCTGAACGGTCGTGAGCTCATTATGAATACGTTAAACGGGCTGTCGGTTGGGATCATTGTTGCACTGGTCCCCGGCGCCTTGCTTAATCAATTGTTGAAGGCTTTGCTGCCAGTATTTCCACAAGCTGCTTTCTTCTTGACTTTGACTGGAATGGCGGCCGTTTTAATGGCACCGATTAGTGCGGTCTGTGTCGGGATGATGGCGGGCTTTGGCTTTGCCGGCTTGATCGGACCAATCGCTGCAGTTAATGGTTATGGCAATGCCAATCTGATGAATATTGTCTTGGTTAGCTTACTTTTCTTGGTGATTCCGGTTACGCTTGGATATGTTAGCAATTACTTATTCAACTCCAAGCTGAGTTATTTTGACGCCCAAGATTTTGAGTTGGATTATTCATAAGGAGTCGAGAATTTGGGAACTGAATTTGCCGTGCTAGTCCTATTAATCTTTGTTGGCGGTGCGATTTACTACTATTACTTCAGTAAACAAGAGCCTTCAATGATTGTGGGGTATCGGACAAAACAAAGTCGCAGCACAACGGCAAAGTGGCGGGCCTCACAGAAGTGGTTCTACCAAGGGGCAATCACTTGTGCCGCGGTTGTTGTGGTGGTTAATCTGGTAACGCCATTTTCGATTGGTGTGAATTTGGTTGTTTTGTTAGTTTATTTATTTGTGATTAGTTATTTCATCGAGCGTCGCTTGCGTGAGATGGGAGATTAGAATGAAAAAGGCCCGCTGAGTTGGCGGGCTTTTTTGTGTTTTAGTTATTTGTTTGTTGGGGTTAGTGGTTTTAGTTGGGGGGATTTGTTGTTTTGGTGATTCCCTTTTATCTAGCGGAAACGTGCTCCGATGACCCTGACCCCTAAAATGTAAAACAAGGATTGTATCGATGAACAAAGGCTCTACAATATCTGTTGTTGGTAATAGATTTTTATCTATTACTGATGACAGATTTTTTGTTTTTCATTAGAATAAAAAAAGCGGACATTTCCTGTCCGTTCATCAAAACCAACAACCACGAAGATTTTAGAGAAAGAAGGAAATGCCCTATGTCAAATGATACTACGAAAATGTTGTTAGGAATAGATGATGAACACTTAAAAATTGAGAATGGCAAAATAGGTGATGATGGGGTAATCAGATTAAATGGATCACTGAACTATTCTCCCAAGGCCTGCCGCAATTGTGGGGTTATTAATGATCACCAGATCATTGGCTATGGTTGGCGGAAGACCACCATTAGATTCGCTAAAACATTGGGCAGCACGGTTATCCTATGCCTCAATCGGCGAAACTTTCACTGTAAGGCTTGTCATACCAACTTCCTGGCGCAGACGAGTGCAGTGCCGAAGCACTGCACGATTTCAAATACAACCCGGAAACAATGTTTAGAGAAGTTAACGGAACCAGTGAGCCTCAAACACATTGCCAATGAATTGTCCACTTCGGATTCATTCGTTGGTCGGCAGCTCTTGCGCGCTGAACACGACTTTCAAACCAACTGGCACTACTTACCCAAAGTTCTCCTCATGGACGAAGTTAAAAGTACTAAGAGCGCCACCGACGCGATGAGCTTTGAATTTATGGACGCGGAAACCCACGAATTGATTGACCTGTTGCCCTTTAGAACCATCTATCAGCTTCAAAAGTACTTCCAACATTATGACCAAGCCGCGCGAGAAAATGTGAAAATTATCGTTACCGATATGAACTATACCTATCCCAAATTGGTTGGGCAGATCTTCCCGAACGCCATCGTTGTCATCGATCCCTTCCACCTGGTTAACGCTTTAAACCGGGCTTTTAATAAGACGCGAGTGCGTCTCATGAAAACCCTGGCCACTTCCTCACGCCAGTATCACGCCTTGAAACGCTATTGGAAACTATTATTAACGCCGGCCAATCACCTTAACTACGAGGCTTTCCGTAAGTGGACAAACTTCCCTTATCCGGCAACTGCCACGGATGTGGTTGATGCTTTACTGGACATTGATCCCGAGCTCAAGCAAACTTACGACGTGATGAATCGGTTACGTGAAACCATCAAAAACCGCGACTGGCCCAACTATAATCAAGCCTTTCACCACCTGCAGGGGTGCTCGGAAGAGATGTTGGCAGCCCTCCAAACCTTGGCGGCTCATCATGATGAAATTGGCAACACTTTCACCCACCACTACACCAACGGGCCATTAGAAGGTTCAAACAACAAGATTAAAGTCATTAAGCGCACTGGATTTGGTTACCGAAACTTCTTCAGATTCCGGCTAAGAGTGCTGTTCGCTTTTCGAGTTCATACAAAAAGAGCCCTAATCACCAAGTGATTAGAACTCCAATATTTTGTTCACCAACAACAGTTGACGAAGAACCTGAACAAATGCGTTCATCAATACAATCCTTGTTTTACATACCGGGGTCAACCCGGGTCTCGTCGCACTCTAAATTTGGCCCCAAGCATCCGCCGCAATCGTTGGGAACAATGTGACCAAACGTTCCAGCTGTGCCGGTTCGAACTTGAACACAATTGCTGGCAATAATGCGTTAATAGCATCTTCTGCTTGGTCGCTGATTTCAGTGGCACCAACCAAATGGTTCTGCTTGTCATAAACCAGTGTGTTATCGCCAATTTCTTCCTTGGTCACTTGACGGTACCAGTCGTCTGGTAAATGGTTCTCCTTTGTTGTGAAGCCTTCTTTTTTGGCATCCTCAACTGATACGCCGACTTTAGCAATTCTTGGTGAGGTAAAGACGACTGATGGAATTGCCGGGTAATTGATGGGATCCGTCGTGTCGCCAGCGAAAGTATGCATCAAGTAGGTCGACTCAAAGATCGCCGTTGGGGTGAGCTTTGGTTGATCCTTGTCGATGACATCGCCTGAAGCGTAGATGTTATCAACGTTGGTCTGGAGATGGTCGTTGACCTTAATACCTTTTTCGCTATAGTCAACACCAACTTTATCCAGTCCAATGTCGTCCACATTAGGCATCCGGCCAGTCGCGTCCAAGATCCAGTTGGTCTTTATTTGACCGCCCTTATAGTTGACGATGAAGTTATGGTCGTCCTGCTCGAAGTTGGCAACTTCAGTATTATTGACAAAATCGACGCCACGAGATTTCAAATCGGCAACAATTTGCTTAACGTATGGTTGATAGAATTTCCGCAAAACTTTGTCGCCGTGGGTAATCACAGTTACCTTGGCACCAGCCGCGTTGGCAATCGTTGCGAATTCCAGACTGATGTAGCCGGCACCGATAATTGTGATGTTGGCTGGCAGGTGAGTGAGGTTCATGAAGTCAGCACTATCGTGAGCCAATTCCGTTCCGGGAATGTCCAAACGATGTGGATGTTGGCCGGTTGAGATGACGATGTTTTCAGCGGTTTTGGCTTCACCGTCGACCATTACCGTATGAGCATCTTGGAATGTGCCGTGGCCCTTGATAATGTCGATGTTAACGGATTTCATCAAGCCGCCGATCATGTCCGGCAAGCCTTCGATGACTTCTTGCTTATGTTTTTCATTGGCGGTCCAGTTAATTGCCAAACTGCCATTGAGAATCCCCTGGAGTCTCTCAGTTTGACGTGTCAAAGCTACTGGTGCATCCAACGTAATCTTGGCGTTACAGCCACGATTGGGACAGGTGCCGCCAATTAAGCCGGATTCGATGACGCCGACTTTCTTGCCGCGGGCGGCCAGCGGAATCGCACCGTCAAAGGTTCCATGTCCACTACCGATGTATAAGACGTCATAATCATAATTTGCCATAAAAAATGCCTCCCATATAGTCTGCTCGGAAACGATTACATCTTGAACTACTAAAAGCGTAACCTGTAAACAAATTGCGTGCAACGAATTGGTTTAAAAATTTACGGACAGTCAAAAATGTCTATATACGACGTTGCCCAAAATGGCTATACTTGAAGCAAATAAAGGGAGCTGATGGTATGCGCAGAAAAGATCGGGAAGTTACAGATATTGACGAAATTAAGCAAATTTTGCAGGATTCCCATGTGATTCACAGCGGTTTTCGGACGGCTGATTATCCGTATGTGGTCCCCACTAATTTTGGCTACGAATTTGACGATGATGACCATTTGACGTTATATATTCACGGCGCACCGGTAGGCCGCAAACGTGAGTTGATTAAGGAAGATGGCCGGATGGGCTTTGAGATTGATGATGGCGGCCAATTAATGGTGCCCAAAGATCCCAAGCAAAACACCCCGAGCTTCGCTTATCGCAGCGTGATGGGCTATGGGGATGCCGAATTGGTTGATGATCCAGCAGTCAAAAGGCACGCCCTGCAAGTTGTCTTGGCGCATGAGACTGGGCAGCAGTTGAGTGAATTTACGGTTCCAGATAAGACGATCGCCTACGTTGGTATTATCAAGATCACTGTTAAAGAATTCACCGCCAAAGCCCACGGTGGCGATGATCCGGATTTTGAATAGGCGTGCGACGAGGCTGGTAGCAGCGGAAATAAAATAATAGCAGAACACTAAAAAGCCGGAGCACAACTAACAAGTAGTTGTGTTCCGGTCATTTATTTTTCACGGTGATCGTGTTTTTGAGCCTCATGTTTCCAAAACCATCCGGGAATCGAAATCAATATTCCCATCCCAAATGGAATCAAGCTGTAAATCAATGCCCCAGTAGAATGATCGCCACTCCACCACATGAAGTAGCATATCCCAAGGATAGAGACGATCAAACCCGCCAATGGCACTGTGACTATGAGGTATTGAATCATTCGGTCGCGAAGCTGCTGCATACTCATTTGGATTACCTCCTTTTAATTTTAGATTAACACTAACCAGTCACAAAACGGGTTACGAAGTCCGAGTCAAATAATGATTCCGGGTGACGATGTAATCAATTACGCCTGCGATCAAAAGCGTGACCAGACAACAGCCAACAAATCCCATCAGTGTAAAATCGCCGTTAATTTGAATTGGTGTAAAGGGGCTGTTTTCATGAAACAGTTTGGAATAGAGCAGCACCGCGTTTTGTTTGAAGTCAAATGATCCTAATACAGGGATGCCGGAAAAGTACCCAAACATCAAAATACCTGCCAGCCAAGGTCGCTTGAGCAATAAGGTGAGGTAGTAGCTGACGATCACGGCGATCAATGATAAGCCAAATACCGATAAGAACTGCAACGGGGCTTGTGCCAAATAAGATTGGCCGTCCGCGAGATACCTGATCAACGCCAGTTTATTTGGGATGTGGATAAAATTGTTAAAGCCTAATTGAAAGATGAAAGAGGTCAGACAAATGAAGATCAGGCTCAAAAAAGTGAGCATGCTCAAACTAATCAGTTTGGAGAGGACGACATTTTGAATGCTGTTCATGCTGGCCTTGATTCTGACCTGATTATTTTTGAGTTCCCGATAGGCAAAAGAAATTGTGTAGATCACCATGGTAATTGGAAAGACAATGAACATTGACGATCCCAGAATATGATCAAAGCTGTTTCTGGGGGCCATCTCGACCAGATCCTGCTTGACCTTTTCTCCAGCATCCTGGAGACTAGTGACCACTTCGGCTTTTTCCCCGTTGCTAAACGTGATTGGGCCACCGGCTAATATTTGATCAACGTCAACCCCAGCGCGTTTATCACGCTGCTGGATCCGAATCAGACTACTGGCGTCATTTTTGTAAGCAGTGTATTGCGCCCAAGATATGGAGAAACAGAGAATTGTCAAAACAAATAACACTAAATAGATCGCATCAGAATGGAGCTGTTGATCCAGTTCTTTTTGGGTTAGGGATCTGAGCTTTTTCAATTGCGCACGTCAATTCCCTTCGGTGAATGATGAATGTGGTAAACAATAATTTCAGCATAGGCATTTTGGCTAGTGAAGACAACGGCAAACCGGGAATGTTCAGACTTATTTCACACAAAATTCACAAAAAATTCAATAATTTACCAATGGCATATACATTCAGCAACTTTCGTTCTATCATAATGGTAACGGTTCCAGAACTAGCAATTATGAAAGAAGGATCTTGTATGTTCTTTATTGATACGTCTAGAAATGGCAAACCTGTCTATGATCCGATTGTGAACCAATCTTTGGATAACTACTTAGTAAATGATTTGAAGTTGCCGGGCCACGGCCTGATTATGTACGTTAACCAACCCGCTGTGATTGTCGGGGTTAACCAAAATGCCTATGCCGAAGTCAACATGCCCTATTTGAAAGAAAAGGGCATTAAGTTGGTTCGCCGGACATCCGGTGGTGGCGCCGTGTATCACGATTACGGCAACATTATTTTTGAAAATATTGTGATTAATGATGACCAACATTTTGGTGATTTTAAATACTTCGCCCAACCAATCATCGATGCCCTGCACGACATGGGCGCTACCGATGCTGAAATGCGTGGGAGAAATGATATGGTGATCGGAAATCAAAAGTTCTCCGGGATGACGATGTTCAAAGTTGGCAAGTCCTACGCTGCCGGCGGCACCCTGATGTTTGATTTGGATATGGATGTGGCCACTGAAGTTTTGACCCCGGAAAAGGATAAATTGGAATCCAAGGGCGTTAAGTCGGTTGAAAGCCGGGTAACCAACGTTAAGCCATTCTTGAAGCCGGAATTTCAAAAGTTGGATATTGAAGGCTTCAAGAAGGCCCTGCTGCTGAGATTGTTTAATGCCAAGTCATTGGACGATATTGAAACCTATCATTTGAACGATCACGATTGGTCAATTATTGATGAGCGTTTGAAAGGGAAATACGATACCGACGAGTGGAACTACGGGAAGAATCCCGGCTTTGATTACTATGTTTCCAAACATTATGATATCGGCACGGTCAGCTTCAACTATTCATTGAACGGCAACCAAATTTCCGATATCAAGATCTATGGTGACTTTATTACCGGCGGCGATATTTCCGTGATTGAAAAGGCACTGAAAGGCGTTGATCTCAACAAGGATGCGTTAGTCGATGCTTTGGGTCAAGTGGATATTAAGGCTAATTTGGGTGACATTTCTGCCGCGGAGTTGGCGGACTTGCTGCTGGAGAAGACGCGGATTAATTAGATATCTGCTTTGTTTTGGAGTTCTAGTTTTGAGCTAGGGCTCTTTTTTATTGATTTGATCGTTGTCGGAACGACTTGTTACCGGCATATGTCAGCTTGCAAGCTAATCCGTTGACCTTACCCGACCATTCGTGGAATAATATAACGTCATAAGTAATGCGACAAGTTACCGGGGGGTGAACACATGAATCAAGCACCAAATCAGCATGACGACAGCGGGGAACAGAACGGTGTGAGCATGATGGGGATGTTCAGATTTGTTTTTGGTACGGTTCTCAAACGGCCATGGATTTTGATTGTCAACGTTGTCGTTTTGACCATTCTGTCATTGATGGACTTTTTATTGCCACAATTCAATCAGTACATCATTGACCACGTCATTCCAAATAAGAGCACGGCACAGCTGGCCGTGGTCGTCGGTCTGCTACTGTTGACCGTTACGATTTCAGGGATTTTTACCTACGTTTCTACCTATTACATGGGCGTCATGAGCCAAGGGGCCATCACCAACCTGCGAAATCAGCTGTATCAATATTTGATCAGGTTGGATACCCACTTTTTTGAATCCAGTAAAACAGGTGATTTGATGGTGCGATTAACGTCCGATATTAACAACCTGCAAAACCTGATTTCACCAAACATGCTGTCCCTGATTGGCAGCCTGTTCACGTTTGTTGGGGTGCTAGGCTTCATTTTCTTCGTTAACTGGGAAATGGCTTTGGCAGTCAGCTTGACATTTCCAATGATTTTTATGGTGGTCCGCATTTTCAGAACCCGAATTCGAAATTCATATCAAAAGGCTCGTCAATCTCAAGCCTTGATGACCAATCAATTGCAGAACACACTGACTCAAATCCAGTTGATTAAGAGCTACACCACTGAAGATCTGGAATCCAGTCGTTTCGACAAATTAGCCAACATGAACAAAAATAACATCATTGAGGCTACTCGGAATCAGGCGATCTTTTCGCCGTTGGTGACCTTCATTGAGTATCTGGGGACCGCGATTGTCTTATTCTTGGGAACATTGTTTGTTTTTAAAAATCAGTTAACCGTTGGGCAATTGGTCGCTTATCTCAGCTATGTTGGTATCCTGCAAAGCCCAATCAGTGCCTTTTCCAGATTGTTGAACCAATTCCAGCAGTCACTGGTTTCTTATGGCCGAATTGTCAGTATCATGGGCTTGAAGCCGGCGATCGTTGACGAGGACGATGCTGTTGGATTCCCACAGATTAAGTCTGGAGTTCAATTTAAGCATGTCACTTTTTCATACGCATCTGATGAGCCCCAGTCACCGCACAAAGCCGCGATTCAGAATGTGACCTTCGATATTCCGTTTGGTAAACAAACCGCCTTGGTTGGTCACTCGGGAGCCGGCAAATCAACGATTACCGATTTGCTCGATCGATTGTACGATGTCGATAGCGGTGACATTTTGTTCGATGGCATTCCAATCAAACATATCAAGCTCAAGTCACTGCGGCAAAACATCGCGATTGTGTCACAGGATATCTTCATCATTGACGGCACGATTGCCGATAATATCCGTTATGGGACGCCTGGTGCGACTGAGGATCAACTGTGGAACGTCGCCAAATTAGCCGATATTGATGCCTTCATTAAAGGATTGCCTGAGCAAATGAAGACCCAAGTCGGTGAGCGAGGAATCCGATTATCCGGTGGTCAGAAGCAGCGGACATCACTGGTGATCGCCCATAGATTGTCGACCATCCATAACGCCGATCAGATTTTGGTGGTGGATAATGGCAAGATTGTCGAGCGGGGAACCCATGATCAGTTGATGAATGAAAATGGGTATTATAAGCAGTTGTATGAGGCGCAATTTGAATAAGAGTGCGACGAGGGCTGGGTGGCCCGGTTTCCAAGAGGACTTTGCTTGAACCCCCCGGTTTTGGGGCTTTAAGCAAAGTCCTCTTGGAAGTTAGGGTCAAGCCCGTCGGAGCGTGTTTTAAAGGCCGAAGGGAGCACAGAATAAGCTAATAAACGTGCTTTGGGTTCAGACCTGGGAGTCGCGGTTTCTAAGGGCACTTTGATTGAAGTCCCTGGTTTTGGGACTTTAATCAAAGTGCCCTTAGAAGTTAGTGCTTGGGTCGTCGGAGCATATTTTAAAGGCTGAAGGGAGCACATAAGAAGCTAACAAACGTGCTTTTGGTTCCAGACCCGGGAGTCGCAGTTTCTAAAGAAGCCCCCGACCCAGCATAGACGCTGAGTCGGGGGCTTCTTGAATACAATAGCGAAAGTATTGGACCAGTCAAAGCTTTAGCGTGTGGTTGAACCCGTCTTTCCGATTTTAACGATATCCTGAAAAGGATACGATGTCGAGAACATGCTCATTTATGCTAGACAGTTGTGAGCATAAAAAAAGAAAACCCCGCTTCAGTTTTAAAACTGACTCGGGTTTTTCGTGACTCCAATAACAAAAGCAATAGACGAGCTAAAGCCTTAGCGAACGGTCGAACCGTCCTTTCCTTGCTAATAATATATAAGAATTTCAGCCTCTTGTCAAACATTCATCAACTATTAATTAGTTTGGAAAATAGTTGATAAAACTTAATTAGTACAGGCTCATGAGTATAATAATTTGCATGCTTGCTAGCCCTTTTCAGTAATTTTTGCCCTTCTTTTCTGGTTAATTCCTGTGACCCTACACTTGAAAATCGTCTATGTAAGGAATACAAGCTAACGAGGTCATTTACTTTCATATCGGTTACTAAAGATGCATCAATTCCCATCTTCGTTGCAAACATGACAACCGTTGTATTTCGATGTTTTACTTTTTCTTCAGCGGAAAACAGATTAACCATAATGGCATTATTATGTGCTGATGCATTTCGAATATGCTTTGCATACTTCAACAATATATGTGCAAGCTTAACATCTTTGTTTCTGGAGCGGTGATAGTAAAAGTCTACAAACCTGGAAAGGACACCAAATGTTGCGACTTCCAAAAACATCCAGATGGAGGGGTGATTTCGGTGCTTTACATACATATCGTGCAAGTAATCATTTCGCTTTAAGTATTTCATAGTTTGATCATAACCTCGCTGATTAAATGTACTGAAGTCCTTCACCACTGAATAGCCATCTTCTTCTGGATCCTTGGTTATAAGATCAATTATCCGAGTTTTAATTCCATGTTCAATGTCCAATGAGATTCCAAGTAAGTATCGCCGAAGTTGCATATCGATCGACGCCAAGTCGGTTAAATATGCAAAATCTAATTTTTCATATTTACCATCAATCTGATGAAAATTCTTTCGATAGGATGTCAACTTGAAATAATAATTTTTAGTCGCCAGCATTTGGATTGCGTCAGGCTCTGATACTAATTCGAATCTAATTCCCTTGTCCTTCATGTGTTTGATCATTTGTGGATATGTGTACTTTGGTTTTATTTAGTTCACCTCCCAGTTTATTGAAATTGTCTGATCAGCCTGTCCTACTATGTATATACGATAAATTGAGCGAGGATATCTATATAGTTTGTGAAGTATTGGGGCGATTTAGTGATCAAATCCAAAACCAGTTTTGTTTTCGGACATTTTAGTTTACACTAATCATAAATACAGAAAACGGGTGACAATCAATGAAGACAATTTATGATTACAAAGAAACCGAAATGAGCGGTAAGACGATTGACTTGAGCGAATTCAAAAATAAAGTCGTTGTGATTGTGAATACTGCCAGCAAATGTGGTCTGGCACCTCAGTTGGAGGGCCTGGAAGAATTATATAAGAAATATAAGAATGAGGGCTTGGTCGTGTTAGGACTGCCTTCCAATCAATTCCACCAAGAGTTGGGAAGTGATCAAGAGGCCGATGATTATTGCCGGATTCATTATGGTGTCACCTTCCCGATGACTCGACGGGTTGCCGTTAATGGGGATGGTGAGGATCCACTGTTTACCCATCTCAAAGAAGAGTCCGGTCATGGCAAGATTAAATGGAACTACACTAAATTCCTGGTTGGCAAAGACGGCACCCTGATTCATCGATATGCGCCAATTACCAAGCCGGAGTCCATGGAAGAGGCTATTTATACGGCCCTCAATCAAAAAAATGTCTTGTAAGAAGGTGGAAAGTTGAATACGACCTATTTCAAAGCCACCATTCGAGAGATTACTTATGCGTGGGGGAAGTTTATTTCGATCGTCCTAATCATTTTGTTGGGATCACTGCTGTATGTCGGGATTCGGGCGACTGGTCCGGATTTGGACAATTCTGCGGATCAGTATTTCGCTCATCAGAATCTCGGTGACATGAGGGTGACGTCAACCTTGGGATTAAACAACCGAGATCTCAGCTTGATACGCACCGACCCCAAGGTTCAGATTGCCGAACCCAGCCATATGGTGACGGTGAAGAAATCGCCGAATCAAGTGGTCCAGGTGTATTCCTATGCCAAATCGGCAAAATTAAATCAACTCAAATTGGTATCTGGGCATTTACCCCAGAAAGCCGATCAGATTGTCTTGGACCAAAAAGCTAAGGACTACAAGATCGGCGACCGTTACCGTTTGCCGGCAACCGATGGGCTCACCACTAAAACTTTTAAAGTGGTCGGATTCGTCAACTCACCGTTATTTGTCAGTTCAACCGACCGTGGCACCACCAACGTTGGCAGCGGCCAGGTGAATTATTTTGCCTATGCGCCGGCCGCGGCCTTTAACAACACGGCTCATTTAACGGCTGGGACCAGCAAGTACAACCAGCAGGTGGATCACGATAAAGCCCGGCTGGAAAGCAAACTCAAGCAACGGCCAGCTCAACGGCGCTCAGAGATGATCGACCCGCAGCTAAAGAAGGTTGACCAGCAACTTGGCCAACTTCAGAAATAGCGCCGGAAGCTGTCGGCTGTGCCAAGTGCCTATCAAACAGCAACCACCAAAGCAGCCACTGCCAAAGTCGCTGCCGGAGTCAAACAACTGACCCGTGCCAAGCAGCAATTACAGAAGGCGCCCCAAGCGACTTACCTGTACAACGACCGAACCGCCAACGTCGGCTATCAGGATTATTTTGATGAGTCCAAAAGTATCGCAGCCATCGCCGTCATTTTTCCCGGCTTCTTCTTATTCATTGCCGTTTTGATCACCTTTACGACCATTTCAAGAATGATTGAAAAGAACCGCCGAGAAATCGGTCTCATGCGGGCGCTGGGCTACACCAAGGGCTTCATTTCCATGAAATACGTCATTTATTCAATTCTTGCGGGAATTCTGGGATCAATTGCCGGCGGCGTTTTGGGAACCTTGACCCTGCCCAAATTTATTTTCAGCATGCTCAGCAATAACAACCTGACTCACTACGTCGGCGTGATTCCCTGGGCATTTATCGTCGAAGCGCTCGTGGCCGGGTTGATCGCCACCCTTGGCAGCGCGGCAGTTGTTCTAATCATTAATTTACGTGAAAAGCCGACCGAGCTGATGCGTGAACGAGCTCCGAAAGCCGGTAAACGGATTTTGCTCGAGCGAATCAAACCGCTGTGGAACCGGATGAATTTCAACCAAAAGGTCAGTTATCGGAATCTGTTCAGATATAAGACCCGGATGATCATGACTATCGTTGGGATTGCCGGTTGTACTGGCCTGATGCTGGCTGGATTTGGCATTCGGGACAGCGTCAACGATCTGATTCCCGATCAGTTCAATCAAGTTCAGCACTACCAGGGGATTGTCACGCTATCCGATGCCGATAAACGGGTGCATGATCCAAACATTAAAGCACAGACTGCGGCGATGGTTCAATCGATTACCGTCTCACCAACCAAAGGCACCAAGCGAAATGCGACGGTCACCATGGTGGCCCCCAAGACACCGACGAAATTGAACGATTATGTCTCACTGACCAGCACTCAAACCGGTCAGTCTGAAAAATTAACTAATCAGGGTGTCATCATCACCGAAAAATTGGCTACTGATATGCACGCCAAAAAAGGCAGCCTGCTTTCAGCCAAGCTGGGCAATAAGCTGCTGAAAGTCAAGGTTGCCGGGGTTACCAAGAATTACGCGGGCCATTATCTCTACATGACCCCCAAGTATTTCAATCAAGTTTCAACGACGACCTATTCACCGACTTCACACCTGTTGAAGCTCAAGAGTGAGAGTGCCAGCCAACGACAGAAGACCTCACGGAACCTGCTGAAACAAAGCGGCGTTATGAATGTGACTTATCCAAGATACGCCAGCAGCTCGCTGGGAACCGTTGGTTTAAGCTCAGTCGTGCTGATCTTTATCGCTTTGTCGGCCGCATTAGGTCTGGTGGTGTTATACAACCTGACCAATGTCAACATCTCCGAGCGGATGCGTGAATTGTCGACGATCAAGGTGTTGGGCTTCTACGATAATGAGGTCACAGCCTACGTTGCCAGAGAAAATGTTGTGCTGACCCTGGCCGGGATCGTCTTTGGCTGGGGCATCGGGTTAATCCTCCATCATTTTATTATGATCAAGGCTCAGACCGGAGCGATTTTGTTCCCGCTGACCGTTCATTATCCAGGGTACATCTGGTCAGCGGTCTTAACGGCCTGCTTCAGCTTAGCAGTCGGCGTGATTACCCATTACAAACTCAAACATATTGATATGTTGGATTCCCTGGCAGCTTCGGAATGATGGATGCCAGTGTCTAAATAATGTCCACACTCAAACTGCCACAAAGGTTTTTGCTTTTGTGGCAGTTTTTGGTGTTCCAGTACCAACCTCAGTTTCAAATGGATGTTCAGCAGTTCACCCGGTTATGACGCACGTCCCCACAAAAACTTGACCAACAGCTTATCAACCTGCGGATTATCGTGGAGCTTGCTGTGCTGCGCCTGTGGGCCGACGATTCGCTTTTCCTGGTAGGATTTGACTTGCGGCACCAGATATCTCAAGGATTTCGAGGAGGCATTGCTGACGTCGCCGTCCGAGTGGGTGCCGTCGTTTTTATCGCCATAAATATTGAGAATTTCAAGTGTTTTCAATTGCTTGTCGTGGCGCAATCCCAGCAACTCACGGTAATGGCTGTTAATTTTAGTCGGCTCGCCATCTGCCTTCAATTTCATCCGGTTGGGGGCATCGTCCATTCCCAGGATGCCGTTGAAATGCCCCGCGATGTCGACTTGCTTCTCGAGCTTGGGCAGCTTGGTGTTGCCAGCGTTGTCCAGTAAATAAAAGACGATCGCCATGTTGCCGACAGAATGGCCGACCATGTTCATCTTCTTAATGCCGTAGCGTTGTTGCAGCTTGACGACCACATTTTTCGCCCATTTCCCCTGGGTATGATAGTTGGGGTTTCGTGAATTCAAATAGTTCACTTCAACGATCGGGTGGAAGTCGTCCGGCTTGAAAGTCCCGACAAAGGTGACTTTCCCGCTATTTGAAACGTCTGCGCGAATGACCGACTTGGTGACGCCGGCTTTGACCGCTGTGTTAGCCATGTGCGTTTCAGCGTGGTAACTGCTGCCGAAGCCGTGGAAAAATAGGGTCGGGGTTGCCTGATTGGCACCCTGAATTTTGGGTGTGCCTGTGGCTGATGTGGTGCAGGCGCTGAGCAAGCCAATTAGCAGGAATAAGCCGCTCAGTAAGGCCAAACGTCGTTTCTTCATTGTTTGCCTCCATTATTGGGAAAGATTCTTTTTGCCAATCATTATAAGCGGATTGCTGCTAATGAGAAGCAACTAGCAGTTTGTCTTTCCGCATTTTTGCGAGATTTTGACAAAAAATCCAGAATTCATTCCGAAGAATGTGAGCGATCCCCGTTATCATTACAAATGAAGCATGAAAGCCATTTACTTTTGTTAAACGGAAGGCTAATATAGGTTGTGAACTAATTTTACGAAATCTTAATATTCATTCATTTCTGAGGGGGAATTGCATGAAGTTGACTAGGACCCTGGCTTGCTGTGGGCTTTTTTTGGCGTTGACGATGATTTTCTTTGCCGCCCCAAGCACTGCACAAGCCAAGTTTCATATTTATCACCAGCGCTCGTCCGCCCTGCACAAGGGATCGCTGCGCAATCTGAATAACAAAAAGGTTCATTATGTCAAAGTGCCAAAGAAGTATTACCACGTTGCCAACACTGATGTTGAGCACACAATCAAATCCGAACGCGGCAAGAAGGTCAGCTTTCATACGCGGTACATTTTGCCGCTGCCTGGTAAGAACGGCCAGCATTGGGGAAATCCACAATCGATTGCGATGAATGGCAAGGGGGATATGTACATTGTCTACTGCCCGACTGATCTACATAACAAGGGTCGAATTGTTCGATTTAACATCAAGAAGCTGGATGCGATGGGCATTCGGTTGCATCCAAAAGAACTGCGGGATGCTTATCACAAGCGGCATGGCAAATACTCCAAGACCCAACAGAAAATTCACAAGTATATTAAGGCAGGGCCGATATTTACCACTGGTCATGGTCAATCCTTGGCATATAACTGGAAGAACCACGGCTTATATATGTGGCGGGATGTCGAAAAGGCGCCTCGGGTTCCAATCAATAATTGGGGCTATATCCAACACATCAAGGCTTCGACGTTGCGGCCGGACTTCGCGATCCGCTTTCGTCTGCACAGCCACGGAACATCGGTGCCCGGCGGCCACGATCTAACCTTTGATCGCTCCGGTAACGCCTACTTCTGGTCATTCCCAGGCTGGGGCGCCTACATTTTCAAGGGTAAAATTCACCACAAATCGGTGCACTTTCGATTGACCCATCAAGTGCTGAAACATTTACCGGGGACCCGGATTCAAAGTATGGGTTATAACCCGGTTAGAAAGCGCCTGTTGATGCTGTCCGATGCGTCGATTGCCAGTTTCCCAGCGAAACGGCTGGACGGCCACGGTCATTTAACTAACGGCAGCTTTGAGTGGACCCAGTTTGGCCCCAAGCGTGAATTTGAGGGAATCGCCTATGATGGCAGTTCCCGAGGCAATCTATTAGTGAACCATTGTCCGGAAGTTCTACAGGCCGATCGATCGTACTAGTTTTTATCTGAAATTGAAAAAATTGACTAGTATTTTCACGATTGAGCGGTACACTTATGTGGTAGATTGTAAAATTAATCCGAACGCTGTTCGGGCAAAAAAGATCAGCTTCCTTTAAAATGGTGTTTACCACAAACCCATCTTTTAGGAGCTGATCTTTTGTCTAGTATAACCTATTCCGAACGAATTAAAATCGAAACCTTTTGTGAACTAGGGCTGTCCAATATCCAAATGGGCGTTCGGCTGAACCGATCACCGTCAACAATTTCTTATGAATTATCTCGATGTCAACCTTATCAGGCTGAATTAGCACAAACAGATGCCGAATACAAGCGATCACGATGTGGTCGGAAAACTAAGCTGAGCGATGAGTTAAAGCAAAAAATTCTCAACCATTTACGTCTAAGCTGGTCACCAGGAATGATTGCTCACGAATTTAAACTAGCTACTAAATCTATTTATAATTGGCTAAATCAGGGGAGAATTGATTTCTCCTTGAATGATCTACCTGAACATGGCGTACGCCAACGGCGTAACGTTGACCAACGATCCAAATATAATCAATCTTTGGGGCGATCAATTGAACAGCGTCCCATGATGATTAATCAACGTAATCGCATCGGCGATTTTGAACTAGATACAGTCGTTGGTCCTCGTGGGCATAGTAAGGCAGTTTTATTAACTTTAATCGATCGCAAATCACGGTTCCTTTGGGCATACCGGTTAAAAGATCGGACGACAGCGACTGTTAATGAAGCACTAACTAAGTTCCTAACCACTTTTAATGGTCCGGTGCACAGCTTTACTGTGGACCGTGGCACTGAGTTTAGTGGGCTAGTATCACTTGAATCACAATATGGTATTAAGACCTATTACTGCCATGCTTATACGCCAGCTGAGCGCGGCAGTAATGAACGATTTAATCGGAACTTACGCTATTTTTATCCTAAGGGGACTTATTTTGAGCACATTAGTGCTCAAGGCTTGAAAACCACCTTACTCGAAATTAATCAGAGACCACTTAAAATACTTGACTGGCAAACACCTTATCAGGTCATGCTGACCAATTTGTCAAAAAATTCGGATTAAATTTGCAATCTACCGTAATAGGTTTGAAAACCCATCCATTACCATATTAGCACAACGGCATTCACCATAGTATACCAAATGATCATAAAAATCAGAATAATATTAAAATGTATATATTATTTTAGTACATGAAGTATTGCTCTGAGTAATGATGCTAAATCGCTGCAGCCAGATTTACGTTATAATTAACCCAACAACAAAAAAGGACGGGATCACATGAAATTCATTTCTTGGAACGTGAACGGGCTTCGGGCCGCTGTGAAGCATGACTTTGCCGAGACATTTCAGCAGTTGGATGCTGATTTCTTCTGCATTCAAGAAACCAAGATGCAGGAAGGGCAGTTGGAGCTGGATTTGCCTGGTTACCAGCAATACTTCAATTATGCTGAACGGAAGGGTTACTCCGGCACGGCCATTTTTACCAAGCACGCACCGATGCATGTGACCTATGGCATTAACGGCGACGAGTTCGATCACGAAGGGCGGGCGATCACCCTTGAATATCCCGACTTTTATCTGGTGACCAGCTACGTTCCCAACTCTGGGGCTGGACTGAAACGACTCGATTTTCGTATGGGCTGGAACAAGGCCTTTTACCAATACTTAACTGAATTGGATGCCAAAAAACCGGTCATTCTCTGCGGCGATCTGAATGTGGCCCACAAAGAAATTGATTTGAAGAACCCGCAATCTAATCACC
Source organism: Lentilactobacillus buchneri (assembly GCF_018314255.1). Lineage (NCBI taxonomy): Bacteria > Bacillati > Bacillota > Bacilli > Lactobacillales > Lactobacillaceae > Lentilactobacillus > Lentilactobacillus buchneri. The sequence goes on along the minus strand of NZ_CP073066.1, from coordinate 938,034 downwards.
ACAACGCTGGCTTTACCGATGAGGAACGCCAAGATTTCACCAAGCTTTTAAAGGCCGGCTTCATGGATACTTTCAGGCATTTTTACCCTGACCAGACAGACATCTATTCCTGGTGGAGTTATCGGTTCCATTCCCGCGATCGGAATGCCGGCTGGCGGATTGACTACTTTGTGGCCAGCAACCGGTTGGCGGATCAGATTGAGGACTCGAAGATTTTGACGGATGTGTTCGGCTCGGATCATTGTCCGGTAGAACTGGATACAAAATTACCACGACCCATGATATAATAGAGTCGTGGTAATGTTGTAGAGCAATCCTTTCTTGGATGGATTTTTGTTGCATGCACAACACCTCGATTCAAAAAAAAGACTGCTACCGCTTTAACAACCCTACAAGCAAAAGTTATACCGTAAATTATTTCTCGGCACATTAACCACCTATTAGAACAATAACCAAATCAAAAACTCACAACTGTCGATTGGCAGTTGTGAGTTTTTTGTTATCTTCTATCATTGTCCACCAGCAAAATCCCTTTAAATACGCCTCCGGCTGACTTAACTTCTTATAATCCTGCTTGGACAACTGATAAACGATCGTATGCAGAATCGGGATCTGAGTCATTTTGACATTTCGCGAGTTGGCATAGACGTACAGATTGATGTTAACGTCGTGCGCCCGCTGGTGGAGCAAGTAGCGGTATTTGACCCGCAGACCAGTCGGTAGCTGGCCATTGACCGTGCTGCGGTCACTTTGACTGGTTAAGTTGGTGACGCGTTTGATTTTTGACTGGCTGGTGGTAGTTAAGATCTGGCGGTTATGCGCGTCGTAGACCGTGACCGAATCCTTTTTAGAAGCGGGAGTCCCTGCCGAACACGCGGAGAGCGCCATGCCTAATCCAATTGATAACATCAGCACTTTTGATCGTTGTTTCATTTGATTTACCCCAGGATTTACAGACCATTATTCAAAATGTTTCAAATCAATCTCATTGAGTTTGGACTTTCGAAAATAGAACATCGCGATCAGTACGAACAATACTAACTCACCAACGGTTGCCAGCGGTGAGAAGGTTGACGAGCCGACGTTGGCGAAGGTGCTGCCTGAAACCAAGACGATAGTAGCGTCCCAAGCCGCGTGAAACAGCATTGGAACGATAATTGATCCCGACCGCAGATAAAGGGCACTGAGTAGGAAACCGATACTTATGGCGCCGAAAATTTGAACCAGCGTTGATGAAACGGATTGGGACATAAAATTACTGCCGTGGGCGATCCCAAATAAGATGCTGGAAATGGTCACCGCGTACCAAATCGTTTTGGCTTTTGAAAAATGAGGAAAAGATTTCAAGAGGATGCCTAAAATCAATCCACGGAATAAATACTCTTCAAAAACGCCGGCACCGATTCCGGAAACGGCCGCCATCACGATGGTATGACCGCTGTGCGGGGCCAGTGAAATTAATAGCAAGTATAAAAGAACCAGAATAAATGGCACCGAAATTAATAGCGTTTTGCCAAAGTTGACAGTGGCTGCCAATCTGACGGGTTGCTTAACCCAATAATAATTTAACGCAAAAAAGATCACTAATAACAAAATTTCCTGAACAGCAATCTGTGAGATTTCGCCCATCCCAAGTGCCAATTCGGTTGAATAAATCGCGATCAACAGACCAAATACCAGCACTTCAAGAATGGCGACCTGCCAATAGCGATGTGTCACTGAATTTTCCAATCTAATCATTTCCCCTAAAAGTTAAATAAGTATTCTGACATATTTTTATTATTCACAATCTATGGCTGGTATGCAAGTATCTTGACGGCCGATTAGGGTTCAATGACCTGACTATTGACGTAGAACTTTTTACCGCCAACGTAATAGCGGATCGAAATGGTGACACTTTCATCATATTTTTTATCTTGCGCCGGATTAACGGTGGCCATGTGCTGGTCGGTTTTGGTGATCTTCAAACGGTAGCGGTGATTGCCCTTCTTGGCAACGTGCTTCATGGTCAGACCGCTGATTTTTGACTTGGTGTAGAAGTAATAGGCGTTACCCTTCTTCACCAACTTTTCCACTTTGGCAGCCGAATGCGGCTCTGGCATCTTTTTGACCCAGTAGTCGTAGCCGGTAAAATATTCCAGGTAGCCGTCATCGGTCACCCGCAGGCAGTTTTCGATTTTGTACTGCTGGCGCAGGGGGAAGGCCTTGGTGCCCTGCCAGATCAGACCACCGATCGTGCCGGTATACGGCTGCTTGAAGTAACTTTGGTAAGCCGGTGCGTGGACTTTTTTGAAGGTGCTGGACTTGGCCCAGATGCCGCTGGTGGTCGTCACGTTGTGGTAGGACTGGACGACGCCCTTTCGCAGTGACCAGTGCAGGCGGTTCAAATTGATGGTTAAGTAGGGATGCTTGGTTTTGCGGCTCTTGGTCAGGCTGCTGGATTTGAAGACCGTCCCCTTTGGAATGGTGATTTTGATGTTTTTATAGTGACTGTTGGTGGTGTGGATCGTCTTCTTGGCCATCAGGTATTGATTCTTGGAAAAATGCGATAGATAGGTGCTGGCATTTGCGGGCGCTGTTACACCGATCGTTAAGAGAACCCCCAGCGCAAACAGTCCGAATTGTAATCTGAATTTTGTCATGGTGCTTCCCCCCCTTTATTTAAACGTGGTCACGCTGTTATTTTCATACCAAGACTCCTTACCAACTTTGAAAATCCAATTGGTGAGGATCTTCTTGACCTTGGAGGTATTCGGAACGACGGTGATGGTGCCGGCCTCGGCATTGGTGATGGTCAATTGGTAATGTTGTTTTGACTTTTTAACAAAGGGAAGCTGTTTCACTCGTGATTTGGTGGTCAAAATCGTCTCGCCACTGGCCATTGGGTGGCTGGCCTTTTCGACTTTCAGGCTGGCGGTCGGTTTGGGTGAAACTTTGAAGACAAATGGCGAACTGGCATCGTATTCCAGGTAGCCGTCGGTCGTCACCCGTAGTCGAGCGGCAGCCGAAGTGGCGTAGTCAACTGGCAAACGGGTCCCTTTCCAGAGATTGCCGGTTTCGGTTCGGACCTTCCCCTGGGACTTCTTACCGTCGGACTGGGCAGCGTAGTAGCTCAGATAAGTTGGTTTGTGGATTTGCTTAAAATTGTAGCCTTTGGCGCGAATCCAGCGGCTGTAAATGGTTGGCTTTTTTACTGAGAGCAGCGGTTTTCGAATGTTATAGCTTAACCGGTCGACATAGACGTCGACATACTTATTGCCATGAAGGTGCTTGGTGCCGGCGACTTGAACCACCGTTCCTTTGGGCAAAGTGAGTTTGGCGTGCTTGTTGCTATTGTATGTACTGATGGTGCGCTGGGTTTTCAAAAAGCTGTTTTTGACCACGGTGGCGTGGGCTGGTTGAGCCTGGATAAATGTTGCCCCGAGCATGAATAACGCCCCCGCAATCAATTGAGTGGTTGGTTTCAATGTAGATTCCCCCTTGGATGGCACTTTAGATACGACCTATAAAATTATTGTAGCATTTTAGACGGCAAAAAAGCTGCCTAATCCTTTCAGATCAGGCAGCTTCAAGTTAAAAATTTAGTTATTCATCAATTTGTCAATCATCTTATCCACGGCATCAACGCAGCCGGCAAGTTTCTTATCAGCTGCGTCCTGGCTCTTGTCATCGACTTCCAAGTAGAACTTCACTTTAGGTTCAGTTCCGGAAGGCCGAACAGCCAGCCAGGTTTCATCGTCCAGCCAGTATTTCAAGACGTTGGACTTCGGCAGGTCAATGGTCGTCTGCTTGCCATCTTGATCCGTCAATTTTGATGACTGGTAATCTGCGTGACTCAAGACTTTGTGGCCGTTAAATTCAGTCAGTGGATTGTCACGGAGTTCAGACATGATGTGGGCCATCTTGTCTTTACCGTCGAGGCCGTCAAATTCCTTGGCGATGGTCTTTTCAGCATAGTAACCGTACTTCTGGAACATTTCTTGAACGCCGTCGTACAAGGTCTTGCCCTGACTCTTGTAGTAGGCAGCCACTTCAGCCAGTAACAATACGGTCTGAATGGCATCCTTGTCACGAACGAACGGCTTGATCAGATAACCAAAGCTCTCTTCAAAGCCAAACAGGAAGGTATGATCGTGTTCGGTTTCGTAGTGGTGAATGGCTTCGGCGATAAATTTGAAGCCGGTCAACACGTTGTTGGTGGCAACCCCGTACGAAGCGGCAATCTTGGGTGCCAAATCAGTTGAAACGATTGATTTAACGATCGTCCCATCGGCTGGCAGGTCGCCGGCTTTCTTCTTGGCAGCCAAAATGTAGTTCAGGAGGACACTGGCAATTTGGTTCCCACTTAAGAGGGTGTAGTCGCCATCAGGCTGACGAACGGCACAGCCTAAGCGGTCGGCGTCGGGATCAGAAGCGATCAGCACGTCGGCAGAGAGTTTCTTACCGAGTTCGCGGGCCAAATCAAAGGCTTGCGGGAACTCTGGGTTGGGAAATGGGGTGGTTGGGAATTCGGGGTCGGCGATAGTCTGTTCCAACACGACGACGTAATTCTTGAAACCAGCGGCTTCCAAGGCCCGGCGAGCGATAATTTTACCGGTTCCGTGAAGTGGTGAGTAGACGAATTTCATGTTGGCCCCAACGTTTTTGATCAGGTCGTGGTCGATGTTGACAGTTTGCACTTTTTCCAAGTAGGCTTGATCGACTGCTTCGCCGATCAGGTTCATGATTTTAGCTTCACGCAGCTCTTGTTCTGGCGTAACATTGATAGCGAACAAGTCGCTGTTCTTGCGGATATATGAAGTAATCAGATCCGATTCCTTCGGTGGCATCTGGCCGCCATCTTGGCCGTAAATCTTAAAGCCGTTGTATTGCTTCGGGTTGTGGGATGCGGTAATCATGATCCCGGCATAGGTGTTCAAATGGCGAACAGCGAATGACAACTCAGGGGTAGGGCGAATGTCGTCGAATACAAAGCTTGGGATATGGTGATAACCTAAGACTTTGGCAGATTCATGGGCAAATTCTTTTGAATAGTAACGGGAGTCAAAGCTGATGGCAACGCCGCGCTTGCGGGTGGCTTCATCCAAGGTATCCATAAATGATGCCAGGCCTTCAGCAGCTTGGCGAACGGTGTAGATGTTCATCCGGTTGGTGCCGGCACCGAGCACGCCACGCATTCCGGCAGTTCCAAATGAGAGAACCGTTCCGAATGCATCCTTTTTTTGATCTGAATCATTTTTCATTTTATTTAAATCAAGTACAAGATTTTCTGGTAAATTAGGTTGATTGGTCCATTGTTGGTAAGCGTCTTCAATTTTGTCGTCCACGACATGACCCTCCTTATATTTAAAATCAACCTAATTATAGAAATTTACCAGGCACACGTCAACAAGTTTACTAGCCAAAAACGCCAATATAACGGAATATCCTTGACATATCAAGGTAAAGAACATATATTTATTTTAGTAAATTAACTAAAAGGATTCGATACATAAATTCGCAGTATTTGTATGGAGGGGTGAGATCATGGCAACAATTAAAGACATCGCGCACAAGGCGGGGGTTTCAATCACCACTGTTTCGCGAGTGCTGAATTATGACAAATCATTATCTGTCAGTGACCTGACTCGCAAGAAGATTTTTGAGGCGGCCGAAGCGCTGGATTATACAAAAAAGAAGCGGTCGAGCTCAACTCGAGATACGATCGCGATTGTTGAATGGTACACCGAGCAGCAGGAACTCGATGATTTGTACTATTTGTCGATTCGGATGGGCGTGGAAAAGCAGGCCGAACGCGATCATTATAAGATCAAACGTTATTTTGCCGGCGATCCGCTGACTGCGATTGACGACGTGAGCGGCATCGTGGCGATTGGCAAGTTCAGTGATGCCCAGATTGAGGAGATGCAGGAAGTCAGTGACAACCTGGTCTTTGTTGACTTTGACACTTTGGCCAAGGGACATGATTGTGTGGTCACTGACTTTGACAGCTCCACTAAGTCTGTACTGAAATACTTCATTGAGAATGGCTTGAAGCGCATTGGGATGATCTCCGGTGTCGAATACAGCAGTGATCATCAGTTGAAGATTACCGACCACCGCTTCGATGTTTTCAAAAACTACCTCGAAAAGCGCTCCCTGTATGATCCAGCCAATGTATTTGTCGGTGATTACACCCTCCAGTCCAGTTATGACACCGTTGACGAAGCACTGAAACGGTCGAAGGAATCGTTCCCCAACGCGCTGTTTGTTTCCAACGACGCCATGGCAGTCGGTGCTTTGAAGGCGCTCCATGAAAATGGGGTGAAGGTGCCGGACGATGTTAGTTTAGTCAGTTTTAACGACACCGCGGTTGCCAAGTACGTGATCCCGTCACTGACGGCAGTTAAGGTTAATACTGGCAAGATGGGCGCCGTTGCGGTTCGCTTGTTGGGCTTGCTGGACAATAACCTGGACAACGATGAGCACACGCCGGAAAAAGTTGTTGTCGCCACCCGATTAGTGGAACGGGAGAGTGTCCGCAAGGGAAAGCCAATTCATGAGGCAGATTAACTTGTAAATTAACATCTAAAATGACCGCTAACGTTGAATTTGCGTTAGCGGTCATTATTGGTTACATAACATTTTTTGAACAGCAGATTATCCGAGTAAATAGGTGACGCCGGTCGACTCCCGACCAATAAAGGTGGTCATCTCCGGGTTGGTTGGCACGATGGAAATTGGTACAAATGGGAACTCATCGTTGAGCATTTCCCGCAAGAACTGGGCCCGGGCGTTGGTGCCGGAATGCAGAATCGTTAGTTTAACAATGCATTCGTCGTGCATCGCTTGCATTTGGGTCTGCCAGAATTCGTTGAGCGACTCGTCTTTGGAACCATGGGCAACCAGGTCGAAATCGTTATCGCCAAATTTGATCATGTAGGCGGTGTTGGCGTGTTTGCCCAAGAAGCCGCGAAGCTTGCCGATGATGCGATTGTTGACGATCTGCTGGTTGTTGCGGACCGAAAAGAAGATCCGGGTGCGGTTACGGATTTTGGTGAGTTGGGGCAAAATGTCCGGGATGGATTTACCTGCCGCGATGAGTTTGGCAGCTTCCAAGACCTGATAGGATAGTCCGGCGGCGGTCACCTGGCTGTTGACGACGGTGACTTGGCTGGTCGACTTGCTGGCAGCGGTCTTGGCATTGGCGTAAGTATTCGACAGCTTATCACTTAAATGAATCGAGAGAATCTGGCTGCCGTCAGCGCCCAACTCATTGTATAGTCGAGTGATTTCACCGACAGAGACGTCACCAATGATCGGCTTATTGGAACATTGATCAAATAATTGCAGGAACTTCTCGCTGCTAATTTTGTTGACATAACCAAGGAGCTTGCCATCCATAATAATTGGTGGATTCAGGACCGAAATTCCGTATGCTTGAAGGTCGATTTTTGATAAGTGGGCCGCAGAGTCGGTCACAAGTTTAATTTGATTCATCATTTTACCCCATTCCTCGAAAAATTATTATATTATTATTGTATAGCATGAATAACTATAATTGTTGCCTCGATTTAAAATTGAAGTGCAACACCTGCTCTACTAGACCAGTTCTTTATTCAGACTAGTCAAAAAGGCCATGAAGACCTATTCTTAATTCACCACAAACAAGAAAGAGGTATCTTCATGACCCGAATTAAGAATATCATATCTAATCAGTATCACCAACTCAATTTAGCTGAACGTGGTCGAATTGAATCCCTAAGGGACTTAGATTGGTCTATCCGCCGGATTGCCCAGGCCCTTCATCGTAATCCCAGCACGATTTCACGTGAATTAAAACGTGGGACAACGACACAGATTAACGCTAGTACTCATATCTTTGAACAGTCATATCTGGCAGAAACTGGTGAAGCAATTTATCGTAAGCACCGACTAAATAGCTGTTATCGTGGACTCTTTGATCATTGTCAAACCTTCTGTAATGCTTTGGTGACAGCTTTAAAAGCGCGTCCCAGGATGCATAGTGTGGATACTTTTGTCCACCAATTCAAGACTGATCACCCAAGGCTTGTCTGCCCCTCAACACCGACGGTGTACCGGTATTGATGACCAGCGTTTAGTTATCCGCAATTCAGACCTACAGCTAAACTACGTCGCCGGATAAATGCCCCGGGCAAAGCATCATCGAATCAATAAGAAAATCTGGCCATTCAATCGAAGAGCGTCCCGCCATGGTTCAAGCGCGTCAAGAGCTTGGACACTGGGAAGGTGACTTGGTCAAAGGCAAACGGGTTGAATCTGAGCCAGCATTAATGACTTTGACTGAACGTGTTAGTCGCTTAGAGATCATCGTTAAACTTCCCAATTATCATGCCGACACTTGCTTGAAAGCCCTCCAGAATACCTTATATGACTATGGAACCGAGCACTTTAAAACCATTACTTTTGATAATGGTGCTGAGTTCTCAAGCTTGAGTCAAGTCAAGGGAACTGACATCTACTTTGCCCATCCTTATTCACCATGGGAACGTGGAACCAATGAGAACACTAACGGCCTTTTGCGCGAGTTCTTCCCGAAGGGCAGATCCTTGGCTTCGGCCTCACTCATTGACATTCAGCTGGCTCAAGATACCTTAAACAACCGGCTACGGCGGTCATTGAACTATCGCTGCCCAGCCGATCTAATGCCTGAACTAGCTTAGCAACTAGACCACTTCTAAGAATAGATTCTTAGTGTTGCACTTGATTTGACAATTGAGGAACTATAATTGTTGTGTTTTGAAAAAGATTAGATTTTAATTCTAACTTTATTCACAAATTAGTCATGAAAGGGCGGAATTCCATGAAAGGCAAGTACGAAGTGAACCAATTCATCGGCGTCCCACTGGAAACCGATGACTCCGGCCAGTATCGCATCAAACGCGACGAATCCGGAGACTTTAAGCTACATAGCTGGCGGACCGGCAAACACACCAAGGGAAAGTTCAAGCAGGTCGGCCAGATCTTTATCACCGAGAATAATTTGATGGTTGGAATTATCCAAGCGATCCCAGTTGCTTTTAAGGATCGGCATCAGTACACACCACTGCAGCGGTTTACCAGTGAATATGTGTCTGATGAGGTTTTGAATGCGGGGAAAAAGAAACTCGAAAAATAGTGTTGGCGGCACTAATTGGGGGAGAATATGATTTATCTGAAACGAATCTTGAAATATATTGGCATCTTTATTGTGGGCGTTGTCGTGCTGATTGCGCTCATGTCACTGTCTCCCAAGGAATCAGTGCGAGTTAGAATTGCCTTTGCTGGGCACCCGGCACTGGCAGTTAAGTGTAATCCAAAGTTGGAAAAGGGCTATCGGGATCCTCATTATCTGATTCCATACAAGCAAGCCTACCTCTCTGATGATGGTTCATGGTAGATTGTAAAATTAATCCGAACGCTGTTCGGGCAAAAAAGATCAGCTTCCTTTAAAATGGTGTTTACCACAAACCCATCTTTTAGGAGCTGATCTTTTGTCTAGTATAACCTATTCCGAACGAATTAAAATCGAAACCTTTTGTGAACTAGGGCTGTCCAATATCCAAATGGGCGTTCGGCTGAACCGATCACCGTCAACAATTTCTTATGAATTATCTCGATGTCAACCTTATCAGGCTGAATTAGCACAAACAGATGCCGAATACAAGCGATCACGATGTGGTCGGAAAACTAAGCTGAGCGATGAGTTAAAGCAAAAAATTCTCAACCATTTACGTCTAAGCTGGTCACCAGGAATGATTGCTCACGAATTTAAACTAGCTACTAAATCTATTATAATTGGCTAAATCAGGGAGAATTGATTTCTCCTTGAATGATCTACCTGAACATGGCGTACGCCAACGGCGTAACGTTGACCAACGATCCAAATATAATCATCTTTGGGCGATCAATTGAACAGCGTCCCATGATGATTAATCAACGTAATCGCATCGGCGATTTTGAACTAGATACAGTCGTTGGTCCTCGTGGGCATAGTAAGGCAGTTTTATTAACTTTAATCGATCGCAAATCACGGTTCCTTTGGGCATACCGGTTAAAAGATCGGACGACAGCGACTGTTAATGAAGCACTAACTAAGTTCCTAACCACTTTTAATGGTCCGGTGCACAGCTTTACTGTGGACCGTGGCACTGAGTTTAGTGGGCTAGTATCACTTGAATCACAATATGGTATTAAGACCTATTACTGCCATGCTTATACGCCAGCTGAGCGCGGCAGTAATGAACGATTTAATCGGAACTTACGCTATTTTTATCCTAAGGGGACTTATTTTGAGCACATTAGTGCTCAAGGCTTGAAAACCACCTTACTCGAAATTAATCAGAGACCACTTAAAATACTTGACTGGCAAACACCTTATCAGGTCATGCTGACCAATTTGTCAAAAAATTCGGATTAAATTTGCAATCTACCTCATACATGGTGAACGAATTTGCGGTTAAGCGGGTTTTGGTGTTTCATTATGCCAAACAGGTGGTTCCGATACTGTAGTTGGGAATGACCCTATAAGTGCAGACAAACGGGAAGCTGATCATTCAGCTTCTTTTTTTGCGGGAAGGAGTGTAAGCGCTTGCTAAATTAATTTAAATCGGTTATATTATCCTCAAATGGTGTATCGATACACCTAAGTCAACAAGCATTGAAAGGACGTATGACTATGACAAATTTTGACAAAGACAGTTTTTCACTTAAAGGTAAGGTTGCCTTAATTACCGGTGGTGCAGAGGGGTTGGGCCGCAATTATTCAATTGCCCTGTCAATGTATGGGGCTGATATCTTCATCGTCAGCCGGACGCAAAATGGTTGGGACGAGATCCGCCAGATTATCACCGACAATGGTCAACAAGCCGGCTTTTTGAAAATGGATATTACGGAAGTCGGTGCGGCGGAAAAGATTGTCCAAAGTGTCATCGATCAATTTGGCCACTTGGATATTTTGGTTAATAATGCCGGGATGCAGATTCGTAATGACGTGCTGGCATTTGAGGATGCTGACTGGCAGAAGGTCATCAATTTGAATTTAAATGCCCTTTACTATCTGTCTCATGAAGCTGCTAAGGTGATGACCAAGCAAAAGAGCGGCAAGATTATCAACATTGGATCGATGCAGTCTTATCGGGCCGGCAAATTTATTTTCCCGTACACCGCCAGTAAACACGCCGTTTTAGGCTTAACCAAAGCATATGCGGATGCATTGGCACCCTACAACATTCAGGTTAATGGGCTTGCTCCAGGGTATATCAAAACCAACATGACCAAGGCCCTCCAAGACGATCCGGTTCGCGGTCCAGAAATTAAGGAACATATTCCATCAGGTGAGTGGGGCGTTCCTGAAGAATTGATGGGCCCAATGGTCTTTTTGGCCAGCCAGGCATCTGATTATGTGACCGGAGTCATGCTGCCGGTGGATGGGGGTTATTTGCTCAGATAAATTAAATTCAATAGCGTACCTAAAGAAATTAATCGATTTGAATTCAGTTGGACAGGCACTATCTGAAAGGACGCATGTATTATGCCATTATTAATTGTTGCGATTGGGGTTGCCCTGTTAGTCTTCTTAATCACAGTGGTCAAGCTCAACACATTCCTGTCGTTGGTCATTACGTCGTTTATTGTTGCCCTGATGCTGCAGATCCCCGTTGCCAAGATTCCTCTGAGTATTGAAACTGGAATTGGCGGTCAACTGGGACATTTGGCAATTATCTTTGGGTTTGGTTCGATGCTTGGTAAATTGGTTTCTGATTCCGGTGGGGGTTATCGAATTGCCCACACCTTGATTGAGAAATTTGGCAAGCGCCACATCCAGATTGCCGTTGTTCTGGCAGCTTTCATCGTTGGTTTGGCATTATTCTTTGAAGTTGGCTTGGTTGTTTTACTGCCAATTATCTTCGTGATCGCCAGAGAACTTGACTTGCCGCTGATGTATTTAGGAATTCCGATGGCTGCGACGCTGAACGTAACACACGCTTTTCTGCCGCCACATCCAGCTCCAACTGCTATTTCCGGAATTCTTCACGCACCTCTGGGGCAAGTCCTCTTGATTGGAATTGTCGTTTCAATTCCAACGATTATTGTCGCTGGGCCTTTGTTTAACATGTTTTTGCACAAAGTCTATCCAAAGGTCTACCGACGAAATATTGACATCAGCACTTTAGGAAAGTTCAAAGAATTTGAGATTGAAGACACCCCTGGGTTTGGCATCAGTGCTTTAACTTCCATGATGCCGGTCATCTTGATTGCCTTGGCAACGATTATGTCATTCATCCTCCCGGCAACCAATCCAATCAACGAAGGCATTCAATTTGTCGGTGCACCGGACGCCGCCATGCTCATTTCCCTGGTATTTGCCATTTACACGATGGGATTGGCCCGAAATAAAAAGATGCAGGAAATTAGTGAATCGATGGTCACGGCCATTAAACAGATTGCGATGATGCTGCTGATTATCGGTGGTGGTGGCGCTTTTAAACAGGTTTTGATGGATGGTGGAATTGCCAAATATATTTCTGACATCTTCACCAATATGAATATGTCACCACTGATTGCGGCGTGGATTGTTGCCGCGTTACTGCGTGTCAGCCTGGGGTCGGCAACCGTTGCCTCACTGACCGCAGCCGGACTGGTAGCGCCCTTAGTTGCTTCGTCTGGGGCCAGCCCAGTATTGATGGTGTTAGCGGTCGGTGCCGGTTCCGTGTTCGCTGACCACGTTAACGACGCTGGCTTCTGGATGATTAAGGAATACTTTGGTTTGACACTGAAAGAAACCTTCTTATCGTGGACGACTCTGACGTCGGTGTTATCTGTGACCGGCCTGTTATCAGTCTTAGCGGTTTCGATGTTTATGTAGCGAACAAAAGAGTGAGGTGTTTCGATCCCAGAACTTAAGCAAACAAACGAGTCATTCCAAAATTAGGAATGACTCGTTTGTTTGCTTAATGACTTGGCTCAGCCGATTGCCGCATGCTTAAGCACGATAGCAGTGGTCAAGAGAGACCAAGACATAACTGACAAATAGTTAAGTTCTGAACTTAAAATGAATGGCCGGCGACTCTGATTGCCGGAACTAATTTTGTTTTCAGGACCAAAGCCGGATCTTTAATTGATTGCAGAAGCATGGCGGCTGCACTACGGCCGATTTCTTTAGGATCCTGTTCCATCAAATCAATCCCGTCACCGACAAATTGCGACCAATTCCAGTCATCAAAGCTGGCCAGGCCAACTTGATCTGGGAAGGCCAACTTAAGGGATCTCAATGAAGCCAGGGTTTTGAATAATAATGGCCCCATCAATGAGACAATCACGGTTTTGCCCGAGAAATTGGCAACTTTTTCTTGAATCTGTTCAGTCAACCAGTTGTCTGGGTGGCCGGCAATGTTAATTTCTGTAACTGTCGTTTGGGTGCCGTCGATGGCAGCCTTAAACCCAACCACCCGCGGGGCCTGGGCAGAAATTGAAACGGTCGTGCTGCTGATTAGCAGGATTTGGCGATACCCCGCGGCAATCAATTCGGTGCCAAATTGCTGACTGGCGGCCAAGTTGTTGGTCATGACTTTACCGACACTGGCTGGCACATTTCCCAAGTCACGGTCGACGGTGATCAGTGGGACTTTTTCTTTCAGCAGCATCTGATAGTCATCGATCGTCGTTTGGCTTGGTTGAATGATGAAACCATCGACCCGCTGCTCCATTAGGCGGTTAATCCCCTTTTGCTCATCGTCGGCTGAGTTGTTGGCATTTAAAAGCAATACGCTGTAATCGTAGGGATGGAGGACCTCTGAGATGCCACTGAAGAGTAGTGACGAGAAGACGTTGGAAATGTCACCGACGATGACACCAATGACCTTGGACTGATTGGTCCTGAGGCGCCTGGCCGATGCTGAAGGGTGGTAATTTAACCGGTGAATGACGGTTTCAATTTTAGCTTGAGTTTTGGTGCTCATTTTGGCAAAGTTTCCATTGAGGTATCTGGAGACCGTCGTCACCGAAACACCAGCGGCCTTTGCCACATCTGAGATTGTCACAGTTTTCATCATTTACCATCCTCGTTTATTAATTAATCCCATCATAACTCAAATCGTAAATTTGATGTGGCTAAAAAAATGACCTCCAAGCCAAAAGCTTGAAGATCATTTGAATGCCTAGCACGAAACTAGTGCGGGTATTTGATTAACCACTGAAAAATTACTTCTTGAGTAATGCCTCAGCTTTGCTCTTAAGATCATCAGTTGACATGTTCATGTAAGGTTCAACATCTTTTTCAGTCTTGAGAGTGTCGTGGTCGTTTTTCTCCATGTAATAGTCCCAAATAGCATCACGGACTGGTAATTTTTGATCGCTCCAGTCGAATGCCTCAGACATCATTTTGTTCAATAATGGAGATTCTGCACCTGGTTCTTCAGCCATAAATAATTACCTCCTTCTATTTGATCTAACTTCATTATAGTTCTTTTTGAGAAAGTGGCTCAAAATTTGTTCGATTTATTTGCATGATTAAGCTGCCGGCTGAACTTTTACAATCCAATTTACCTGTGGGTCGGGCTTGTTGAGGGTTTCAATATCTTTGCCGATTTCTTTGTTCCGGGCCACAATCCGACCCGAAATTGGTGATTTCAATGTTTCCACCGATTTGTCACCTTCGATGTCCAACAGATCGTCATCGACTTCAATCGTGTCTAACTGGTTGGGAAAATCAGCGAAAGTAATCTTACCCATCAAATCATAGACCGATTTGTCGATGCCCAATAGATAGTTACCGTCAGCTTCTTTTCGATACCAGATTCCATCTTTAACCTGGGCCGGAGCCTGAGCAGACTGCTTTTTGCCAGTAAAGAAATTGATGATTTTTTGCCAAATTGAAATTTTTGCCATAACGACACCGCCTCGATATTATTTACCTCAATTATACCGTATAATTAGAGATGTACGAGAATTTGAACAAAGGGGGAATGTCAGATGTACCTAATCGATATTTCCAGGAATGGCAAGCCCAGCTATGACGCGCGGGTGAACCAATCATTGGACAATTATTTTGTGAATGATCTCAAACTTCCTGGACACGGATTTATGTTCTATATTAACAAGCCATCGGTGATTATTGGCCGAAATCAAAACGTGTGGGCTGAAGTCGATATCGACTATCTGCACGAGCACGACATTGAGTTGGTCCGGCGAACGTCTGGCGGCGGGGCTGTCTATCACGATATGGGGAACTTCATCTTTGAAAACATTTTGACGGATAACGCCGACGACTTTGGTGATTATGGGCATTTTGCAGAACCAGTTTTGAAAGCGCTTCGTAAATTAAACATCGACGTCAAAATGAGGGAGAATTCCAGTGACCTCATTTTGGACGGTAAGAAGTGGTCTGGCATGACCATGTTTAAAAGCGGCCAAGGCTTGGCGGCCGGCGGAACGATTATGTATGATTTGAACATTGAAAATGCCAGAAAAGTCCTCACTGAAGACCAGATGGAAATCCAAAAGGGCTTGGGAGTCCGCTCCAAGCGCAGCCCAATTGTTAACCTGAAGGACTTTCTTCCGGATGGGATGACGATGGCTGATTTCCGCGAATACCTGCTCAAAGAAATCTTTGAAGTCAAATCCCTGGATGACATTGAAACCTACCATATGACTGATCAGGATTGGGAAGTTGCTGACAAACGCCTGGCAGAAACCTATGGGACCGACGCCTGGAACTTTGGCCATAATCCTGGCTATTACGATTACGCTGATACTGAATTTGATCAGGGCAAGCTGGGAATCAACTGGACGATTGACGACGGCAAGCTTTCCCATCTGAAGTTCAACCCGTTCTTCAAGGTTGATGGCGATCTGAACGCCATCGAAGCCGCCTTAAGTGGGAAGAAACCTAGTCGGTGGAATGTTAAGCGTGCGGTTAAGAAGGCTGGGATTGAGACGGTTGATGAGGAGCAGTTGACTGACTTTTTGATGAGTAGTTTTGATAAGAGTGAATAGGTTCTTGTGAGTGGACATTCAATGTTTTGATCACAGGATCCGGTCCAGTTGGCTGTTGATCTTAACGGAAGTCAGAACATCATTATAAATGAGCTAACCCTGTGAATTGAAGCGTTGTAATTCAATTCACAGGGCTTTTATTATGGCTTCTTATAGGGTTGAAATGGGTCCAATTCCCTTCAAATCTGTCTCAAATATTGACTTCAATCCATTGAATTATAAAGAAGGGTGACAGAATAATGGTATACGTTTTGTGAATACCTTAACATGGGCCTACGTTAATTCGTAAAAGTCCAATTGTACAGGGGTTTGCATTCAAGATATGATTTAAGTGTCAAAGGGATATGGTACTAAAAAACTTTGAATGATATTTCCATCCAAAAATGTAAGCGCAAACATTTTAACTATCACCACATATTTAAAGAAAAGAGGAAATCATGATGAAACAACAATTTGCACGACCGGTATCGGTTATCGGGACAAGTAGTCTTCCTCAACGAAGTTTTGACGATCCTAAAATGGCTGGTCTTTCGCCTTATGAACTATGGGCAGATGCTTGTCATCAAGCAATGGATGATGCGCATGTTAAACCAAAAGATATTGACAAAGTGGTTTATTCCCAGTTCGCTAACTTCATCACCATGGGTGGTGTGATGGCTCCGGTCGGCAGCTTAGAGGAGTGGGCAGGGTTGGCAGGTAAACCAATCACGCATATCGAGCAGGCCTGTGCTGGCGGATATATTGCCTTTACTGAAGCTGTAAATAGTGTTGCATCGGGACAATATGACATTGTTTTAGTTGCCGGATTAGAGAATCCTAAACATTTCAATTCTCGAAATCAACCAGCATATAAATTAAAACCTATTAAAGAGTATGACAATGGTTGGTGGTCACCAGGTCGGGTATTGTTTGATACTGCCTACACGCGTTTTGATGGTGTCAGTGATAATTTGCTTACTGAAGAACAAGGCAAATATTACATTAAACACTATGGAATTACCGAGGATGAACTGGATGACACTTATAACTCAATGGCAATGAATCTTCGATATAATGCCTCACACAATCCTCGTGCCTTGATGCATGAAAGATATGAGGACATCGCTAAGAAGGCCGGCTACGACGATCCATTGGAATATATGAGATCAGAACATAATCCTAAAATCACTCAATATATTCGCAAGAGCGGCAGTGTTCTCCATAACATGGAAGCCGGAGCGATTGTTGTGTGCTCTGCTGACATTGCTAAGAAATATTCAGATCACCCTATTCAAGTGATTGACGATGCAACTGTCTCAAACACAACTAGGTATCCTTTTAACTTCCATCAAATGAACGTTGATGTCAGAGACAATCTTTACAAGAAGCACCCTGGAATTAAAGGGAGCGACTTTGATTTGATGATTACCACTGTTATGACCTCTGGTGAACAACTGGATAGTGCCGAAGTGTTCGGGTATCTACCTGAGGGTGAAGGCTACAAGTATGAGTTGGAAGGTAAGACGCGATTTGATGCTGAGAAACCAATTAACCCTCATGGAGGCGATATTAGCTTTGGGCATGGTTTTGGGTGTGCTGGAGTATGTATGCTCGGAGAAGCAATTTTACAGATGCGCGGTGAAGCTGGTGGCTCGCAAGTTCCCAAGCCTGTTAATAAGTGCCTTGTACGAGGTATGGGTGGCGGCCATACAACAGTTGGTATTATTTTGGAAGATCAAAATTGAGGAGTGAGTAATATGTATCTATTACGTCCAATTTTAAAAACCTATTATGACAGTCTCGAAGACGGCAAGGTGTTAGGGATGAAGTGCCAGGATTGTGGCAAAGTGGTCTGGCCTCCGCTCCCAACTTGCCAAGATTGCGGCAGCTATAACCTGGACTGGATCGAGATGGGCGATGAGGCCATAATCGATGAAATTCGCTTTGAGGACTCTAGTGTGGGTGGCGATTACACATTTAGAAAAGCCGATGAATTTTTCACTGAAAAGGATCCTTATTGTGTATCAGTCGGACATTGGCCAAATGGTTCTCATCAATTCCATGCGGCCCTATATGGTGTCACTGAAGAAAATAAAGATGATTTGATCACTAAATTGCCATTAAAGGCTAAGGTGCACCTTATTCAGTTAAACGGTGGATTCAAATCAGTTGGTTTTGAACTTGAAGACGTTGAAGCGAAGTGATTGATGCAAAAAAGCTTAAAGACTTCTCGCCTTTAAGCTTTTCTGTTAATTGCTGCCATCTTTTTGCTGGTGAACTTTCATTAATTCTCTGACAAAAATTTCCGTAATTGGATTGGTATTAGTTTCTTTGTAACCTAAAACGAAGTTCAAATCATTATCCAGACCATTAATATCAAGCAGGTTGACGCCGTAACTTTCAACTGGGTTGTTCACCTTATTCATTGAGTGTAGGAAGGTAACCCCTTGTCCAGAACCCACGTGAAGCAATGCCTGCTCAGCATCATTTACGTAATACAACGCGTGAGGTGAGAAACCATTTTTCATGCAAAGACTGATCGCGTAGTCAACAATGAATGGTGAGATCTTGCGATTGAGCATAATGAAATTATCATTTGCCAATCGCTTAATATCAACAGATTTCATGTTGGCTAGTGGATGTGTACTGGGTACCGCAATTTGCAACTTGTTTTTTTGAAGTTCAATTGTCTTGATATTTGGAATGCTATCTATGTAAGTATTTAAGCCAAAGATAGCATCACACTGATTATTGATTAACTGGCGTCTTAACTGAAGTGGCGTACCACGAAAAAGTGACAGGGTGACTCTTGGATATTTCTTAGTTACTGACTTTAAGACATCGTACATGAGCGTAGTATCAAAGAAACTTTGATATCCGATTGTGAGCTTGCCGGTTAATTCATTAGTATGTGGCTGGATGGTTTTCTTGATATTATCAAATTTCGTCACAATATCAATGGCTTGTTCCAGTAGCGCATCGCCTTCGCTAGTCAGAGTTAGCGTGTGTCTTCCACGAACAAACAACTGGACGCCAAGCTCTGCTTCAAGATCCATTATTTGTCTGCTGAGTGTGGGTTGTGTCACATAAAGATGTTCCGCTGCTTTTGTAAAATTCAAGTATTTAGCTGATTCGATAAAATATCGCAAACTGGTTAAGTTCATCGCGGATTCACCATACTTTCCGATTTAATTCACAGTCATTATATCTTACGATTTAGCAACATTTCTAGGTCATTAATCATGTTCTGAAAGGAGATTATCATTATGGGACGTTTAAGTAATAAAGTTGCAGTTATCACTGGAGGCGCGAACGGAATTGGGCTAGCCACAGCCACTCGGTTTGCTACAGAAGGGGCAAAAGTTGTTATTACTGATGTTAACGATACCAATCGGGAAACAGCCCTGAAGAAAATTGGCAATGGGGCGATCTTTATCCAACAAGATGTTTCTAAGGAAGCTGATTGGGCCATGGTATTTGAAAAGGTTATTGACGTGTTTGGAAAAGTTGATATTTTGTTTAATAATGCCGGAATTGCGGCAATGGGGGATGCGGAACATTTCACTGCTGAGCAATGGCATCAGATTATGGCCGTTGATTTAGACGGAGTTGCATTTGGAATCAAGCATGCCATTCAAAATATGAAAACTAATGGTGGTTCGATTATTAATATGTCCTCTATTGAAGGCTTAATTGGCTATCCGAATTTATTTGCCTTCACTGCAGCAAAAGGTGGGGTCCGGTTGATGACGAAATCAGCGGCATTATATTGTGCTCAGCAAAAGTACAATATTCGTGTGAATTCAGTTCATCCGGGGCCAATCCATAAGCCTGAAAAAGATAATGATCCTAAAGAGCAGAAGTTAGTTAGCGAGCATTTGCCAATGCTTCCATTGGGGCGCTTTGGTGAAACTGCAGAAGTTGCAAATTTGATTTTATATTTAGCTTCTGATGAATCATCTTATTCTACCGGCAGCGAATTTCTGGTAGATGGCGGTTATACCGCACAATAATAATGTTAAGTAGGTCTTGCTAATAAAATTGGCAGGACCTTTTTATAACATAGCTGAATTGCTTGCAGTCAATACACGACGCCAATTTCAAAAAAATGAAGCTGTTTATTCCGAAGTAACCTTCTGTCGCATCAACATCGGCATCTGCCGAGTCAAAAAGCGATTCGCAAATTCATCATCCATCAACCAAGCTCTAATCTCCGACTTCTTCAAAATCAATGGCATTCGATTATGAATGACACTGACGGAATCATTGGGTTCAGTGGTCATCAAAATACTTTGGGGTGTGCCTTCAAAGATATTGTAGAAACCGCCAATGTATAAGGGTTCGGGTTGGTCTTTGTAGTTGAACCAATACTTTTGCTTGTCTGGTGTCCATTCAAAAAAGCCACTGGTTGGATAAACGCATCGGCGGGCTTGGAAGGACTTGGCAAACATTTTCTTTTCAGTGACCGACTCTGATCGAGCATTGATAATGAGTTGCCCTTTGTGAAAGCCTGGGAATCCCCACTTCATCGCCACAACTTGAATTTTCTGCTGCTGGGCAATGACCAGCGCCGTTTGATCAGATGGGAAGACTTCACCCGTTGTTGGCTCATAGCCAGCTTGGGTTGCCAGCTCATAGATCCGCGCGATTTCACGGCTACGTTTTGGCTCAAACATGTAACGTCCACACATTGGAATTCCCCCTTAAAAACCCGTTTTAAAGTTATTTAAGCTGCTCGAATTGAAATAGAATGTGTTAAAGATTATTAATGATGCTCTCAAAACCAAGCCCATCCATAATGATTTTGGCAGTTTGCATAAAGTCTGTGCTGGCGGCTCGTTCTACAAATTCAATATGGCGTTCTTTGGCCATGAAATCAATTGTTCGCAGTTGTGATGCATTGATTTGACCGTGTAATTTGTTACCGTGTAAATTGATGAAAAATGGTAAGTCTCTAATAGTACTGGTAATAGGACAGATGGTTACAAAACCAGTCCGCGAGTTAAAAGCGTCACTGCTAACTACAATGGCTGGACGACGTTTCTTAATTTCGCGACCAATACTTGGATCAAAATTAATGTAAACCAGATCCCCTTGCTTAGGAGTGTAACCATGATAATCATAATGGGTAATTGGGTGATTTGACATCAGATTTCCTCCCGACCGACTGGTTGGTCGTTAGTATCCTTGGGGATAAATCTAAGATCAGTCGTAGCATATTTGGGATCTTGGTAAATATTTGGGGCTTTTGGTGTATAGATGAGGCTGCCATCAGCTGCCTGCATACTCATAAATTCAGTTCCCTCAGCGACTTTGAACTGCTTGGGAATACTTAAAACCAGAGTGTTACCCTGCTTACGTGCTTTCAAACTAATCCCCTCCTTTTTTATTAAATATATAGTAACACCTAGTAATTACTACTACAACAAAAATGGCTAACCACTTGTCGACATAAAAGTTCCAAAGTTAAAGCGAAAACTTTAGCTTTGGAACTTTTTATGACTAAGATTTGATCGGTAATCATTCTATTCGGATTCATTGAATAATCAATGGGAAAACAATGTCATTCTCCGGAATACTTAACGCCATGCCGTTTCACGACCATCTTCCAAATCCCACGCCTGCCACCGGATATAAAAGATACGGAATCTTCATAATTTCTTCCAAAATTACGCATATTATTCAGGTATCCTTATGATGTTGATAAGAGAGGGATGTAATCAATCATATGGAGGAAGACAACAATGAAGAAAAGGACAAGCTTTTGGATACAAGCAATTGGCGTGTTGACGCTGGTTCTGGGGAATTTCTTTACTGCCGGAACCGCTTTAGCCGACGTGATTTCGACTAAGGAAGTTGTCGTCGATAACGCGAAATTGATTGATGATAAACGTGCATTAGTAACGAAATCAAAAGTTGGCGACTCCGCCAACTTGGCATTTGATATGACAGTGGGTGGGCTATCGCAGGCCGGCACTGTGCACTTTGACTATAATGCTGATTATTTCAAAGTGAAGAAGAAACAATTCAAATTTTCAAATGGTGACACCAAAGTCGTCGTCGACATTGATGGCGAAGAGTCAACCATTTCATGGACCAACGCCATTGATAAGACCGACCTCGAGGTGATTTTGCCGGTGAAATTCAATCGGACTGTCAATGACCGCGAGTTGGACTTTGTGGTGGACGATGAAAAGATCAAGCTGCCAACTTTGACGGTGCTTGATGAAGACGAAAAAGTCAAACAAGAAGAGACAACCGATCAGCCAGACGGCGACCTGCAAGATGATGACATCTTGAAGCAAGCGCTGGCTGACGAAAAGGCATCCGATGAAGCTCAAGCTGCCCGCGAGGCGGAAGAAGCTAAGCAGGCTGAGGCTAAAAAGGAAGCTGAAGTTAAGACCGAAGACCAAGCAGAACCAAAGAAAGAAACCGAAATTAATGAGAACTCTTCTCAAGCTGATGACATTCAGCAGCCAAAGCAATCGAACAGCGATAAGGCTGAAGCTTTACTGAAGGAGAAGCGTGAGGCTGATCAGAAGAAGGCTGAGGAGAAGAGCCGTCAGGCGATTGAAGAGAATCGTAAGGCAGAAGAACAAGCAGCTGTTGGGACACAAAATGATCCGAGAACAGTCAAAGATAATGGTGAGAGCAAGGAATCTCAAACACCACAAACACCAGATGTTTCTGATCTGAAGGGTGCAAAAGAAGCCGTTGCCAGCGATGACTCAGATGCTGAGGAGCCGACAAGTAACGAATTGACTCGGCAATTACCGGGAAATGGTGTGTTCGGTGATGAAGGAAAAACTGATATTACCGATGCTATCCACGCTGCCTCAAACCCTCAATTCTTCACCTCAATCAATTTTAACTATATTGACAAGGATGGTAACCCTCAAAATCAGAAAGTGCCATCTGTACTTGAACAGGAGCTTCAACTACCGGCTATTCTTCGAGAGCATAAAAATATTGAGATTACTTATCTTTGGGATATTGATAGCATTAAGGAAAATACCGGGATTGACATTAAAGATGGCGACTACTACCAATTTGATCTTAAGGGATTGAAGTATGAATACGGTCCATCAGGTTCCTTTGACGAATACATCACCTATGGGGGCCGGACAATTGGTCGGTTTATCATGACCCGTGATGCAGAGGACCGCGACACGCAACATGCTAAGATTATTTTCCTTCCTGGAGACTTGGAAGGTGTGACTAACATTGATTACAAGGCAAAAATCAAGACCGAAATCAATGCGAACGCCGAAGAAATTAGTTTTGGTGAAAGTACTAAAGGTGAATATCCAATTAAAGTCGAAGAAGATTTGGTATCTATTCAAAAAGATGGTGTGTTCCACACATCTAATGGGGTAACGGATCTTGATATGCTTGAATGGACATCTACCTTTAAGGTGCAGGACGGTAAAGAAGCAAATAAGGTTACCCTGAGAGATAAATTCGGTGGCGGCTATGCAACCGCCAATGATAAAGTCAGCTATGAGTTTGAAGTGAAAGGTGCTGACGGGCAGACAGTGTCCATCACCAAAAATCATGATGATTATGATAAATTGGTAGCCACCGGTCCAAATTTCCAATTTAACGCTAAAGGACTTGGGCTTGAACGGGGAATAATTGAAATTAAAGTGAAAATGATAACCCCCGTAACTAATTTCAACAATCGAGATTTCAAAAATACAATTCGTGCGACGGATGTCGAAATTGTTGGTGTGAAAGACCCTGCCAAAACGTTGGATGTCACGGCGACGATCACCCGTGAAAATGGTCAGGTGAAGAAGACTGCAAAGATGGATAAAGACGGCAGCATCAAATATACCGTTGAATTCACCGTCGATCCTGGTCAAACAAATATTGTGTTGAAGGATACTTTGAATTCCAAGAGATTTACGTTTAGTGAGAATATTGATGATTACACATTAATACCATCCGTTACCGGTTGGATGAAAGGTGATCCCAAAATTGACGGTCAGACGTTGACGGTTGAGTTTGCTGATGTAATTGTTCCCAGCGAAAACGAAGGGTCAAAGGTATATAAGTTTAGTTACATCATTAAGCCAACAGCAGACGTGACTGACAAAGATTACCAGAGTATCAGCAATACGGTTGAGGTGAACGGCCAAAAGAAGGGTAATCACTTTGGTCCCCAAATCAACAGTAAGAACAACGTGAGCTTGGATTGGCAAAAGATGATGAGCTCATGGAGCATCCACGTCAACCAAATCAATCGACAAATTGATGGTTCATTCAAGATCACGGAACCAATCGAAGGGGAGACACTCAACTTCTTGGATTATAAGAAGTTTTATAACAGTTTTACAGATACAGATGGTTTGACTGAAGAAGTTAAGAAACGAATTTCATTTTCCAAGCATGAAAATGATCAAACATGGGATTACACGATCATCGATGGAGAAGCATACTGGGGCAAGAACAAGGACAACAAAGCATTCAGTGTCAAACTTTCCGGTAACCAGATTATCATCACCGTTGAGAATTTACCGGCTGGTGAAAAATCATTTAATATTTATCTAAAGGATGTTCCATTGGACAAAGAAAAAATCTTAAATGCTAATTATGCCCAACTTGAAAAAATTTGTAACTATGCTGGGTTAGAATACTCAGGGTCTGATGACGCAAGTGTAAAGACTTGCGTCAATCAGGGAGGCCTCATCCGAAACAACATTTCAAAGGATGGGCAATTGGATAAGGATTTCCTGAACAATGGCCTCATTAATTGGACGACGCGTTTCAACTACCGGCAATACCTGGGTTCAAATGAGCACGCCGCCTTGGTCACTGATGGGATTGATATCACTGATGAAGTTGGACCGGATGTGATCAAAGACGCTACTGGAAAGCTTACTAAACGTAATCTTCAAGATATTCAGCAACGTTTACAAGATACCCTCCAGATCTCCCTGGCTAGGATTAACTCTGATGGTCGCGGCGTATCTGACAGTCAAAGGTTAGTTGATGATCAATATGAAGTTCGGGTTGATGTTGATGAAAATCATAAAGTAACTTTTAACTTAAAGTTATCCGAAGATGCTTACAACAATATCTATCTGGATCATGAGAATGCCGATGGTGAGAGTGTACTCGGTAAAAAAGTGTTCGAGTTGAAATATCAATCAAAAGTCTTGAACTTTAAGGCCGATGAAGAAGCGACCTATGAACATCTCAAAACTTGGACATTTAATAACAAAGTCACTGCCGGATGGAAACTGAATGCTGACGATGAGACTCGTCATACCCTTGAAGCAAAGGCGAGTGTATCTTACGCAGATGGCGGTCATTTACTCGACAAGTCAGGGAAGTTGCTCGAACACAACCTTGAATTAGACGAGGGTGACGGGCAGACCCGATCCGTTGGAGCCGTTAAATGGAATTTGGCAATTAACGGGAATGGCTACGAACTTAGATCGCCAGTTAAACTAACCGATACGCTTAGTGGTGGGCACTACCACTTGAAGACCAACGATGATCGCTACAAGCTGAAAATCTATGAAGCAAAACGATCCTTGGTCAATAAGGAAGTTCATTACACTAAGATATCGGATAAAGCCTTAATTGAAGGCCACGATTATGATGTGGTTTACTCCGATACCTTGAATACGATGACGATTAATGTGAATAACTCATATAAGGTTAAAACACCGCTATTGGTTGAGTATCATACCGTTACTTCCAAGACGGTTGGGACAACCTATAGTAATGAGATCAAGTTGACAATTGCTTCTAAAGATTTTGAAGACAAAGAAGAAATCCAATCAAGTGCAGAAGTTGCCGGGCAGTACACAACTTTCGCTGCCAACGTTAAGAAAGTTGATGCCACGACTGGCGCTCCACTTGAAGGCGTCAAATTCCAACTTCAAATGAAAGATCTGGATAGTATTTGGAAAAATGTTGGTGAACCTAAAGCAACCGACAAAGACGGTTTCGCATCATTCGACGGCCTTTACGATAAACCGACCTACCGGATTATCGAAACTCAGGGCCTAGAGAATTATGATGATAGATGGGTTTCAAAAGAATTTACCATTAAAGATGCCCAAGAAGAAACTGAAGACGGCAATGAGAACACTTATTGCGTCACTGCTAAGAATCACCGAACTAATGCTTTGAAGATTAAAAAGACGGTTACCAATTCACTGAATACCAATAAAGACGATAAGTTTGAATTTAAGGTATATGTGATCAACGACGAGGGTGATGTCGATACCGACTTCAATGACGATTTCACCTACGATATTGATGGTGACGAAAGTGTTGTGAACTTCAAAGAAGGGGTTTCAACTAATCTTCAAGAGATCAAAGACGGTCAGGTGATCACCATTCACGGATTACCACAGGACAAAACGTACCGGGTGATCGAATCAGCCAATGGTTCATACAGCACAACCCACTCACTTGACAACTTAACGACGGTTGAACCTGATGGAAATGGCGGTAATGAAACAGATACTTTCCAAATGATGATCGGTAAGAATGCTCCAGCTGGAATCGTGCAGTTTACCAATGATGTTCAGACGACGCATTTTGGATTCTCCAAAACAATCCAAGGTCCAAATGCCAATGCTGACAAGAACAAGGAATTTGATTTCATGCTGAAGGTATTGGATGACGACAATCAGCCGGATAAGAGCTTTAACGGCACGATTGAAGGAATCAAACACTCAGGTGGAGACATTCCAGTCAAGTTTAAATTTACCGGTGGTGTTGCCAAAGAAATCATCTACACAGATGGTAGCACGGCACCGATTAAGCTGAAGACTGGTGAAAGCTATCGGAACATCCAATTGCCAGCCAATGTAAAAGTGAAGGTATATGAAAAACAAGATACCCAATATACCGAAGTTCATTACAAAGTTGGCGATGGGGATGAGAATGAAGCCGGCAATTCGGATGAAGATGGCTGGAAGGCAACTGGTTCAATTAATGCTACGAATACTATGTTGAAATTCATTAACCGACAAGTTGTGAACCAGTTTGAATTTGAAAAAACAGTTGCTGGTGACATGCCAGAGGGCGTCGTTGACTTCAAGTTTAAAGTGAAGGCAAATGATGATGCCACTCGTAATGCGATTAAGGGGCAGAAATACAAAGCAGTTGTTAAAAATTCTACTACTGACAGAATTATTAACAGTGGTGATATCACATTTGACGATGAAGGTGCCGTAACAGAAATTGAGTATGGTGTAACCGGAATTAAGGAGATCACCCTTAAGGACAATGAAAAGCTGGTGATTCTTGGATTGCCAAAAGATGCAACCAAGTTTACAGTGACTGAACTAAGCGAGGGCCACTACGACACCAACACACATGTTGATGGCGAGGAAAAGAAGAATGACAGCAAAGCAGCTGACATTGAACTGAACAGGGAAAACTTCAAGAACTCAATCCAGTTCGAAAATATTTCTCCCGACCTTGTTCCATTCACATTGCGGAAAACGGTTAGTGGCACCGTAGCAGCGGGAGACAAGGATAAAGCATTTGAGTTTGTGTTGACTATCAAGAATCCACCCGCAAATTGGGGTGACGCAAAGACTAAAGAATTTAAGGCGGACAACGCGGATGGCAAGATTACGTTCACTAAAGACAATGACGTGTACAAATCTGAAATCATCAAATTGAAAGCTGATCAGGGGATTACCATCTATATTTCAAAGGGCTTGTTGCTTGAAGCTCAAGAAACTAAAACTCACGGATTTGAAGTTAGCCACAAATTTGGTAACCATACCGAAGACGGTGATACTCATGAATTGACGACTGACAAGGATATGGCTGATTTAATCTTCAATAACCATTCGCTTAAGACTGGCATTGAAGTCAAGAAGACAGTAAAGGGCGAAACCGTTGGGGATGAAGATTTCAACAAGCAGTTTAGATTTAGAGTTGAAGGAACCAGTGAAAACGGTGGCAGATTAGACGGAACATTCACCCTTCGCAAATACGAAGTAAGTGGTAAGTACACCGACACACCTGTTTCGTTTAATGCTAACAACATCATTGCCTTCAACCTCAAGCATGACCAAAAGGCCCAACTCCTTGGCCTACCAATTGGTGCCAACATCCAAGTAACTGAAACCAAGGCAAGTAGTGAAGGCTACGATCCAAGTTACAAGGTCAACGAAAACACCGAGAAGTCAGGCAATGTCGCTCCAGAGTTTGTGACTGAGGAAGGTAAATTGGGGACCGTGATTTTCACCAACACCAAATTTGAAGCCGAAACGGCCGAGCTGAAGATCAGCAAGCACCTTGCTGGCGGCGGCATCATCGACGCTGACAAGAACAAGACCTTCCAGTTCGTGATTGAAGCTAACGCAAGTGTTGATGGCGAATACGACGCACTCGTAAACGGTCATGACAAAGTGAAAGTGACGTTTACTGATGGCAAAGCCACTGTCAATATGAAGGCTGACGAAAATATTCTGATTTATGGCTTGCCAAGTGAACACAACACCTACACTGTTACTGAAACCAACGGTTCCGGTTTCCACACGCAGTACCAACTCAACGGAACCCGGATGGAAGACGGCGTTAAGACCAAAGAATTTCAGCTGGTTGATAAGGATCGCGTCAACGTGGACTTCACCAACAGCAAGGACACCGAGAAAGTTGCCAGCTTGAAGATTAACAAGGAAATTGCCGGCGATGGTTTGACAACCAGCGACCACGACCGTGACTTCAACTTCCGCATCTACTCTGGTGTAACTGGCGAATTCAAGGCCACCAAGGTTGACCAGCACGGAGACTCACACGAAATCACTGTGAAATTCGCCGACGGTCAATCCGACGTGCTTACCTTGAAGGACAGCGAATCATTGACAGTTACCGGCTTGCCGATTGATTACACTTATGCGGTGGGCGAAGAATATGTTGATGGCTTTGCACCAACCTATCAGGTGAACGGCGCCAAGGTTCAAGAAGGGATGACCACTCAAACCTTCAAGTTAGTTGAAGATCAAAAAGGGACGGTTGAATTTACCAACACCAAGAATGGGGAAATGGAACTGGGAATCCTCTCTGTGAGCAAATTTGTGAACGAACTGGGCGACAGAGCTCGCAAGTTTGAATTCCACATTGAAGCAACCGATGGGGCTAACAACCCACTGAACGGGACGTTTAAGACCCAGGTCACAACCAATGGCCAAGTTGTTGAAGGTTCCATTCAATTCAACGGTGGTAACGGCAGCTTCACATTAATTCATGGCCAGTCCATCAAGTTCTTCATTCCGCTTGGTGCGAAATATGAAGTGTCTGAAAAGGACTACTCAGCTGATGGCTATGTAACAACTGTTACCAAGCGAACAGCGGTTGTGAACAGTCCAACGGTTACCGGAACGGCGACTAAAGAAGATGACAGCATCGTTTACCACAACGATTTGGAAGACGATGAAGGCGAATTACCATTACCCGGCGAAGACGGCGACGATGCATCCTCTGGTACGCTCGACAGCAATGACACCACCGGAACTTCCGGCAAGTCAGGCACCCTCGACAGCCCAATGGGAATCCCGTCATCCGGCTATACCGGCAAGTCCGCCTTACCGCAAACCGGCGAAGACAACAACACACTGCCGATGGTGATTGGAATGTTCATGCTGGTTGGCTTACTGGGAACAGCAACGATTTACTACGCCAAGCGCAAACAAGAGAAATGAGGAATCAATCAAAAAATAACCATAATTAAATAATCAATTAAAAGATGGCTAGACATTGCTCTAGTCGCCTTTTTGTGATGTCAGGATGTTAGCTGCTCACATTATTTTCTCAAAAAGTATTGACATATTCTAATCTGACCATCATAATACGAACTATCAATTTGAAAGAAGTTTTCTACAAGCTTCGCTAACAGAAAATCCATTCGGCGGCTGAGAGATGGTAGTGAAATTGTAGATTGTGACTTTCATGCTTTACCCATAAATCGGTGAGCGTAAGTTAGCCGGTTTCGGACTTGTCCGTTAAAGCAAGTAACGAGTGGATACGAAAAGTGTCTATGAAGGTGGTACCGCGGCCAATTGTCGTCCTTTTGTCTTAGTGACAGAAGGGCGATTTTTTTGTATCGCGGGTTGCTTTAGTGGGATTGATAAAGATTGTTGATTACATACTTTATAGTGGAGAGGAAGTTATATTTATGAAATATACAGTATTAGGTGCAGGCGCAATGGGTTTGAGATATGGGGTTCTTTTGCAGGAAGCCGGGTTCGATGTCGACTTTGTCGATACTTGGGAACCACAAGTTGAAACGGTCCGCCAACAGGGTGGCGTTTACGTTTCCCGTGACGGTCAAAATAAACATCTGGTCCCGGTCAACGTGTACTATCCAGAAGAATACAAGGGTGATCCGGATGTCTTGATTGTCTTCACCAAGCAATATCAACTCGCTGATTTCTTAAAACGCTGTTCACGATTCTTCAACGACAAACAATACGTTGTCACTTGCATGAATGGGATGGGTCACGTTGAAAAACTTAACCAGTACTTCCCCAAGGAACGTTTACTCGGCGGAACCGCTCTGATCGGAACTGTGTTGAACAAAGCCGGCGACGTCGACTTCATCGGTCCCAAGGGTGCCGGTTCAATGAACATTGCCAATGAAACCGAGAAACCTGATGAGATGACTCACAAGATTGTCGCTGAATTCCAAAAAGCAGGGCTTAATCCTAATTTGACCAAGAACTTCCTTGGAACTTTGATGGCCAAAGTCGTCTTTAACTCCGTCATCAACACCTTGTGCACGATGTTTAAGATCCGAATGGGTGAGTATATCCAATCACCAGTTGCCGAGAAGTTGGGCGTTCAATTAATCGATGAAGCTTTCGATGTCTGTGAACGCGCCGGGATCACGTTATTGAATACCCGTCAAGAAGAGTGGGAAACCGTTAAATACGTCAGCACCGTTTCCAACCCACTTCACTTCCCGTCGATGTATCAAGATATTTCTAAGAATCGTCAAACCGAAGTGGACTACATCAACGGCTACATCTACGACCTTGGCCTAAAGTATCATTACGAAGCCAAGACCCACGACTTCTTGAGAAACCTGGTTCACTTGGCCGAATTTGCCGGGACATTTGACGTCGACAGCTACATGAAGTCAGTCCTTGAACGAGATAAGCAGAATGCGGTTAAGACGCCTGAAGAACATGTTGCCCAAGCTTAAATTCACTTTGGATGGATTGGCGAAGTGATGTGAGAAAATTTGGATCGCTTGTTAAAAATTCAAGTCCACTCATTTTCACACGATAATAATATAGAAAGAATGGCACCGAAATCATCAGACAAGATGGTCCCGGTGTCATTTTTGCGGTTATCTAACCCTTGCAATCCC
Source organism: Lentilactobacillus buchneri (assembly GCF_018314255.1). Taxonomy (NCBI): domain Bacteria; kingdom Bacillati; phylum Bacillota; class Bacilli; order Lactobacillales; family Lactobacillaceae; genus Lentilactobacillus; species Lentilactobacillus buchneri. The sequence continues at coordinate 906,704 of NZ_CP073066.1, read as the reverse complement.
TAAAGCAAAATTTTAGTTAACATTAATGAAACTCACCGCAGAAAAGTTCATAATAGGCCGTATCTGTTTACCTAGTTATTTACCAACTTATACTTGTATTTTAAATGCACTAGCAGTAATATAGTTCGGTACCTAATTAAGCGCACAACAATCTTAAAACGAACCTGGAAGGAGTAGGAAAATGCTGAAAATTGCCAAAAACCGGATCTCGTACGTGGCAGTTCTCGGGGCAGTGCTGTTCATGACGATTCAAGTGATCGCGACCTTGAATCTTCCCAGCCTGACCTCGGACATTGTTAATAACGGGGTTGCCAAAGGAGACATTGGCTATATTTGGAAAGTGGGTCTGGAAATGGCCGGCTTTTCACTCATTAGTATTCTGGCGGCGGTCTGCAACGTCTTTCTGGCTGCCCGGACCTCACAAAAGTTGGGGCAAAATTTGCGGAGTGACGTTTACCGTAAAGTCATCAACTTCTCCAAAGATGAATATGATCAAATTGAGACGTCATCATTGATCACGCGGACCACTAACGATGTGGTTCAAATTCAAAACGTGGCAATTATCATGCTGCGGATGATGCTGATGGCGCCGATTATGCTGATTGGTGCCAGTTTTTTGGCCTACACCAAGGACCATCAGTTAACCACCATCTTCTTGGTGGTATTACCGATCATGATTATCTTTGTTGGCCTCCTACTCTACTTCTCAGTCCCATTATTTAGAGCAATGCAGACTAAGACGGATAAAATTAACCGAATTTTCCGTGAAGGTTTGACTGGTGTCCGGGTTATCCGGGCATTTCGGCAGGACCAATTTGAACAGGATCGCTTTGAGGATGCCAACCGGGATTATACCGATAATGCCATCAAGGTCAACACGATTGTCGCTTTGGCCTTCCCCGTGATGACTTTAATCATGAGTGGAACCAACGTCGCGATTGTCTGGTTTGGTGCCAAGTTAATCGGTGCCCAGTCAATGCAGGTTGGTAATCTGATTGCGTTCATGAGTTATGCCATGCAGATTCTGATGAGCTTTATGATGCTCTCAATGGTGTTCGTTTTCATTCCTCGTGCACAGGCCTCAGCTAAGCGAATTCAGACTGTGCTGGCATTGAAATCAACCATGAAACAGCCGGAGCATCCGGTGGTCCTTGATCCTAAAGCCACTCAGCACGACTTGAAATTCGATCATGTTGAATACCGTTATCGCCAAGCTGAATTGCCGGCGTTAAGTGATATTGACTTTGAGGCGCATAGCGGCCAAACGGTTGCTATTATTGGTGGGACCGGTTCAGGAAAGACGACTTTGGTTTCCTTGATCCCTCGATTCTATGATGTTGATAAGGGTGAGATTGAGCTGGATGGGCATAACATCAATGATTTCTCGATGAAAGACCTTAGAGATCAAGTTTCCTTTGTCCCACAAAAGGCCACTTTGTTCACGGGAACTATCCGTGACAATATGAAATATGGGAACCCAGAAGCGACTGACGATCAGATTTGGCACGCCCTGGAAATCGCCCGGGCCAAGGATTTTGTCGAAGAAGATCCCACTGGACTTGATCTCCAAGTTGAACAAGGTGGGGACAACTTCTCCGGTGGTCAAAAGCAACGATTGGCAATTGCGCGATCCTTAGTCAAGCAGGCCGCCGTTTACGTCTTTGATGATTCGTTCTCAGCACTGGATTTCAAGACTGATGCCGATTTACGAGCTGCTTTGCGGGCCGATCAACACATCCAGCAGAGTATTACTGTGATTGTGGCCCAACGAATTGCCACAGTTGCCGATGCTGATCTGATCCTGGTGCTTGATAACGGCAAACTGGTTGGCAAAGGCACCCATGACGAGTTGCGGGCTAACAACAAGGTTTACCAAGAAATTATTCACTCACAATTACGAGAGGAGGATGACAAATAATGGCTGATAAAGATAAGGCACCACAACCTACCTCCAATCGTGGCCATGGTGGCCGTGGCGGCTTCCAAGGTGTTGTTGAAAAGCCCCATAACTTTTGGGGCACCACCAGGCGGCTGCTGAATTACATGCAGGATCGACTGATTGGCCTGATTTTGGTGTTCGCCTTTGCGATCATCAGTGTTATCTTCCAAATCCGGACACCCAAGATTTTGGGTGAAGCAACCACTGAAATTTTTAAAGGATTGATGAAGGGAAATGCCCAGCAGAAAGCCGGCTTTAGCGTGGCTTCGCTGCCAATCAATTATGAAAAAATTGTTCAAATTATTCTTATCGTTATCGTGATGTACCTGGCATCGGCTGTTTTCAGTTTCTTCCAGCAGTACATCATGACCCGGATTTCTCAAAACACCGTCTACAAATTACGGCGGCAGATGAAGGGCAAGATGCGGCTGGTTCCGATCAAGTATTATGATTCTCATAGTAATGGGGATATCATGAGCCGGGCCGTGAACGATATGGATAACATCGCCAGCACCCTTCAGCAAAGTTTGACCCAGGCTGTAACCAGTTTCGTGACCTTTGTCGGAACTCTCTGGATGATGTTTACGATTAGCTGGAAGTTGACTTTAATTGCCCTGGTAACCATTCCATTGAGTTTGGTAATCGTCGGCATCGTCGCTCCCCGATCGCAGAAATATTTTGCGGCTCAACAGAAGAGCCTGGGGTTGTTAAACAACCAGGTTGAAGAAAATTATGCCGGTCAAATTGTTCTGAAGAGTTTTAACAAGGAACAAGATACGATTGACCAGTTCGAAGTTCAAAATAAGAAATACTATCAAGCTGCTTGGAAAGCGCAGTTTATTTCCGGGATTATCATGCCGTTGATGATTTTCCTCAACAACATCGGCTATGTGTTCGTGGCGGTTGTTGGTGGGATTCAGGTTGCCAACGGAACGGTAACTTTGGGAAACGTTCAGGCCTTCCTGCAGTATACCAACCAATTCTCACAGCCAATTTCTCAACTTGCCAACTTGATGAACACCATTCAGTCGACGATTGCGTCAGCTGAGCGGGTGTTTGAAGTGATTGATGAAGAGGAAATGAAGAATACCAAAGCCAACCGACCAGTGGAAACCGACACGGATAACCTGGTTGAATTGGAACACGTTCAATTTGGCTACACCGATGACGAATTGTTGATGAAAGATTACAACCTGGCCGTTAAACGCGGTCAGCAGGTCGCTATCGTCGGTCCAACCGGTGCTGGTAAAACCACCATCATCAACTTGTTGGAGCGCTTCTATGACGTTAAGGGCGGCAGCATTCGCCTCAAGGGGGTCGACACGCGTGATCTGGACCGTGAAGATCTGCGTTCACACTTTGCGATGGTTCTCCAGGATACTTGGCTGTTCACCGGCTCAATCTACGACAATATCAAATATGGCCGAGAAGACGCCAGCAAGGATGACATTATCGAAGCTGCCAAGGCTGCCCATGTGGACGAATTTGTCCGCAAACTGCCAAAGGGTTACGATACTGTTTTGAATGAATCGGCTTCCAATATTTCTCAAGGTCAGCGTCAATTAATTACGATTGCCCGAGCCTTTGTGGCGGATCCGGAAATTCTGATTTTGGATGAAGCCACCAGTGCAGTTGATACCCGGACCGAAGTTCAGATTCAGCATGCGATGAGTCAGTTGTTGGAGAATCGGACCAGCTTTGTGGTTGCCCACAGACTGTCCACGATTCAAAACGCCGACAACATTATTGTGATGAACCATGGTGCCGTGGTTGAAACCGGAACCCATAATGAGTTGTTGGCTAAAAACGGCTTCTATGCTGATCTTTATAATAGTCAATTCTCAGATGACGTTTCGTTTGATTAAGGAGGAGCTTACGATGAAAAAATTAATGAGTTTAGTAGTCGCTGCCGCTTCTCTGATGGTCATTCTGAGCGGTTGTGGTAAACCAACGTTGACGGTCTCTAATCACCATTTGAGCGCGAATGCTTTGGCAGTGACGCTGAAAGGCAAGAGTAATCAAAAGCAGGTCGATTACACTGTGAATGGCGGTACGAAGCAAACAGTTAAAACAAACAGCGGTGCATTTGTAATTAGTGTGCCAACTAAGAATTATCAACAAACTGTCAAATTGAGCACGGATGGCAAGCACCAAACCGTCACGGTCGCCAAGGCCAACGTGGTTGGCAGTTACCAGAAGATGCGGACGACTTATAACCAAGGATTAACCGGCGCCGCATTGCCAAAGAAGGACCAACAGCTGGCCCAATCAATGGCTAAGCAGGGTGCCCAACTGAAGAAGGAAGCTGCCGAGTTGAAAGCCGGCAAGGCTACCAGTATGGCAGCCATGCAGGCTAAGGCGCAAAAGGCGACGGCCCTTCAAAAGCAGGCAGCTGAATTGAAGCAAACGCAAGCTAAACTGGCCCCGGCAATGAAGAAAGCCAAGGCTAGTGTCAAAGATCAGCTTCTGCCGGCCAATCCCAAAGATGGCATCCACAATTTGATTGATACCAACAAGATGACATTGCGGGTCAATTTATCGGGTGATAAAGTCTTAGGCATCACAATGATGGTGCCGGTTAACAGCTTGAAGCATAAAAAGGACCTCAAGCCGTTTATCATGTCGTTCTCGATTTTGACAAACAGTGTCGGCGCTAACGCCAAGCACGTTTTGAACAAATTCCAGAAGGCGGCCAAGGCCAAGAAGTCCAGCTCGACAACGGCACCGAAGTTCCATTCCAATGGGCTATTGTTTAGCTTGGGGTACTCGACCAGTACCTTGTATGTATTTATCACAAAATAATGCTTAAATTAAAAATGAGATGTGATTTCCAACTCAATGGAAACCAGCATCTCATTTTTTGTTTGTCTAAATTAATAGCGCACACCCATGAACCAAGCCAGAATGTACAGCAGCCAAATGTGCAGTGGGTAAAAGGCGTAGAAGAAGCCTTTCATGCTGCGGCCAAGCTGACCGTTGTAAAGGTACATTGGGATAATGGCAAGAAACATCAACCACTGGAAGTTAGTCGTGAACATACTGCTGAAATTAAAGCCGGTGGACAAAATTGCCACTGCCACGACGGCCAGCATCTGCCAGTTGCGGTTCTTCCTTAACAGATACATCAATGGTCCCAGGTAAAGGATAAAGCCGTTTTCAGCAATCAGGGGACTTGGCAGCAGGGTCACAATTCGAAAGGCAATGCTGTTGCCGCCTTGGCCCATTGTCAGCAAGGTCAGGCCGGCAAAGATCAACGGTAGGGCAATAATGAGAATTCCTTCCCAGATCTTGGCTGCCTGATGATTCTGATGACCCTGAGAAATGGTCTGCAGGCCATACATTGTCAGCACCCCAATGAATAGGTCGCCGAAGATGTTGTTAATCAAGCCAAAACTGCCGAGTTTGAAGAAATGTTGGATAATCAGGTTCCCAATCTGCATGACCCAAAAGCCAACCAGCAGCCTGGACAAGTAGCGTTTTTGATTATGGGTATGAATGAAGCCTTCAACGCTCAGAAAGAAAAAGATCGTTGCTACCGGCCGGCCAAACCAGTCCACCCAGTTGGGCACACCGATACCGTTAAACATTTCATGCACGTGGTCGATGAACATCAGAATAATTCCAAGTACTTTGATGTCGAAGTTGGTGATGCCCCAACCACGCTTAACAGTTGATTCGATAAGATCACTCCTCAATTATTGTTGTAGGCAAAGTTTACCACTAATTAAAGTTGATTTCATAAATGAGACTGTTTTGAATCTGTAAGATTTTCTAAATGAATTTCCGGAAATGAGACGGCGTTGCTTTGTAGTATTTCTTGAACTGGTCAATGAAATGCGACGGATTATGAAAGCCGACTTTTGGTGCGATCTCGCCAATTTCCAGAGTTGGGTTGGTTAACAACAATTCCTTCGCCTTTCGCATCCGATAATCGGTCAGGTATTCCAGCGGGGTCATATCATATAGCCGCTTAAAAACCCGGTTTTGGTAGGTAACTGAATAACTGGTGGCTTTCGACAATTTGTCATTCGTAATCGGTTCGGCATAGTGGGCCGCAATGTATTGAAGAATTGGCGTGGTAATTGTGGCATCTTGATAACGGTGATTGTTCAGTAAATGGTTTTGCTTCAGCAGCATGATAAATTTATAGATTTGAACGGATTGATCCAGCAGGGCGATTGGATGATTGTTGTTAAATTCATTCAAGACTTCGGGAATAAACGATGTTAGTTCTGGTGAAACCGTGTCAATTACCAGGAAATCTGCCAGTTTCAGAAAATCAGCCAGCGAATCGCAGAGTGTCCCGTTGAAGGTTAAAAACGATACTTTCCAAGGTTCTTTTCCGGTTGGATGATATTCATGGGCGACTCTGGGACGGAGGAGAATTCCCTGGTTGGCCTGCAGGGAAATCGACTGGTGGTCAATGTTAATCACACCGGCGCCACTTTCGGTTTGCAGCCAATGGTAGGCGTAATAGCCGTTCAGTCGGTGAATTGGCGGCTGATTCCAATCATAGCCGACACTGTCACAATACAGCGGCATCGTTTCTGCAGGTTTATTAAACGCAATTCGCATCTTCGCACTCCCTTTTAGTATATTTTACTATAATTGGGTTAAATTTGGGTATTTTACGGTAAAAATATAGCATTGATGAAAACCCTTACATTATATACTCGATTGGTAAGGAAATATTTTCTACGAATTTTCATACCGAACCGCCCATTTGTAATGGCGAATCGGCACGCTGGGAGGCGTTTTATAAATTGGATGCTGTACAAAAGAAAGATCGGCGGAAAAATTTCTGGTCGATTTTCAACTTTGCGTTTGCTAACATAGGTGGATCTGCGGTCTACATGACCTTTGGAACTTACTTCATGGTCTATGTCACTTCCGCAATGTTCACAGGGGTTCCCAAAGCCCAGGCCAACAAGTTAATTGCCATGATTACCGGGTTAATTTTCATTATTCGGTTGGTCGAAATCTTTATCGATCCGATTATTGGGAACATTGTCGATAACACCAATACGCGCTGGGGTAAATTTAAGCCGTGGTTAATCGGTGCCGGAACGATTTCAAGTTTGCTGCTGGCACTGCTGTTTTCCGGAATCTTTGGCTTGTCTCGGGTGAGTGCAACTTGGTTCACCATTCTCTTTATCCCGATCTTCATTACCTTTGATATTTTCTACTCATTCAGAGATGTGTCTTATTGGGGCATGGTGCCTGCACTTACTGAAGATAGTCACGAGCGGTCACTGTTCACGGCTGCCGCCAACTTCGCCGGTTTTGGTCAAAACATTGTTACGATCATTATCGTGCCGGTGGTTACTTATGTGACCTTCTTCTTTACCGGCAAACACAACGAAGGCCAACCAGGCTGGACTGCCTTTGGAATTTTGATTGCCGTTGTGGGCATTATTTGCTCCCTGGTGGTTGCTCTTGGAACCCACGAGAAGCAAAATGCTTTGCGGGCAGTTACTAAGAAAAAGACCAGTCTGAAAGAAATGTTCTGGGCGTTGGCACATAACGACCAGATGCTGTGGACTGCCTTTCCATACCTGATTTATGGTTTTGGGAATGCGGCTACTGCCGGCTTGATGTTCTATTTATTCAAGTATGTCATGGATAAACCGGGATTATTCTGGATTACCGGACTGATTCCAACGATTGCCGGTTTCTTTACTTCGCCGCTTTACCCAATTATTAACAAGTGGGTGACCCGCAAGACAATTTATGCCGTCAGCATGTGCAGCATGATCTTGGCATACATCCTACTGATTGTTTCCACGGATAATTTAGCGATGGTTGTCACAGCGATGATTCTGTATTATGTGCCACAAGGATTCATTTTTATGGCGGTTATTTTGACCTTAACCGATACGATTGAATATGGTCAGTTGAAAAATGGCACGCGGAATGAAGCCGTTACCTTGGCAATTCGGCCGATGTTGGATAAGATGTCCGGTGCCATTTCAAATGCGATTGTTGGCTGGGTTGCCGTTGCAGCTGGGATGACTGGAACCGCCACCGCGGCTTCAATGACCCCAGGCGGCATTTCATTATTCAAACTGGTCGCATTCTGGGCCGCACTTATCTTGCATGTTTTGGCATTATTCATCTATGTCTTCAAGGTTAAGATTTCTGAAAAGAAACATGCTGAAATCGTTGACGAACTGCAGCACAAGTTAGCTGTTGAAGGGATTAGTGATAACTCGGATGAGCAAGCAACTAGTTCTGAGAATGCGACTACCAGTTCTGAAGAAGCCACGATCACTGTTGCGGCACCAGTAAGTGGTGTGAGAGTCAACTTGGCAGATGTGGTTGACGAGCATGATCATAAAGGATTGCCTGGAAACGGCATCGGCATTCAACCGACGGAAGGAAAGATTTACGCGCCGTTTGATGGCCAAGTGGTTCTGTTGTTTACCACGAAGCACGTCATTGGCTTACGTTCCGACGATGGGTTGGAAATCTTGATTCACGTCGGCCTTGGCACCGTGAATATGCGCGGTGAAGGCTTCATTAACCACGTTGATTCTGGCCAGTCATTCAAGAAGGGTGACCTGCTGCTGGAATTTAACCGAGACAAGATTCAACAGGCTGGTTACAAAGATACCGTGCTGGTCTTGCTGACGCAGGGTGACAAGGTTACTCAAAGTGATTACACCAAAGAAGATGTCGTCAGTCATGGCGATGAGCTTGTGAAAGTTCAATTGAAGAAGTGAGTGTATCAAAAAAATGGTTCTCAATCAGATGTGATCTGGTTGGGAACCATTTTGGCATGCAATTTAATTACTTCAAAACCTTGAAGCGGTCTTCGTCATTCATGAATTCTTTTTCGCCAGCTGGGGCTTCAATTGAACCAAAGTCCATTTGGGCACGTAATTTCCAGCTGTCAGGGATGCCAAATGCTTCTTTAACTTGGTCATCGATCAGTGGATTGTAATGTTGCAGGTTGGCACCGATGCCGTTTTCGGCAAGGGATGTCCAAACGGCAAATTGAGCGTTTCCTTGAGCTTGTTCTGCCCAGTCGGCAAAGTTGTCGGCGTACAGTGCAAAGTCATTCTCAAAGCGATGAACAACGTCCATGTCAGTGTAGTACATGACAGTACCAAATGCTGATTTGAAGGCGTTGATCTTTTCCAAAGTCTTTTGGTAAGCTTCTTCAGTAGGAACTTCTGACTTCAAGCGTTTGCCAACGATGTCCCACAGCTTTTCGTGGTTGGCACCAAACAAGATCACGGCACGAGTGGTTTGGTTGTTAAATGGGGTTGGGGCCCACTTGATATTCTTCTTGATTAAGTCAGCAATCTCGTCTTCGCTCTGGTTGATGTTACGGCCTAATGCGTAAATAGAGCGGCGCTTCTTGGCAAGATCTAATAATTGTTCTTTCATGGGTTAAAATTCCTCCAGTAGTGTACTTACTTTTTATTAGTTAATAATTAACATAATACAGATTGGCAAAACTGATGTCAATACATATCATCGAAACATTTTACATTTTAACTTTAGCACGTTTTGGATGGTAAAAAATTGATCTGGGTCAATTTTAATAAATCCTTTGTTAGCCAAGCTGCCCCAAACTTGATTGTTGATCAAGAAAAGCCCAGCGACTAGTTATCGCTGAGCCTTTTCCAAGGTTGATATTGAAGTGCTATGCAGCAACTTTGTTGGTTGCCGGAACATTCAGTTGATCATCAGAAGACGAACTGCTTTGATTCATTGCGGAAGCCAGAAAATCTTCAATGTTCTTCATGTAATCCTGAACGGCGTTGCTTGCTGAAGCATGACCGCCAACGTGGCCGTCAAGCACCCACAGTTTTTTATCAGTTGAGGCACTCAGGTTGTACATGGTTTCAGTTTCAGTATCAGGGATGAAAGTGTCATCTTCAGTTGAAATGAATAAAGTTGGCAATTTCGAATTCTTAACTGCTGTGATGCCGGAGACGTCATCCAGGCTAAAGCCTTGAACAAGCTTGTTAATCCCGTTCATCGCCGTTAAGAGCTGATCAAATGGAACCAGTGGAATTGAGCCGTTGAGGTTCCAGCCAATTTTAGAAGTGATGCTATTGAGACTGTTAGCTGCACCAGTGTACAAATGGTAGATCAAAGATGGGATGGTCGAAAAACCACAATCCGCAATGGTTGCTTTGACGGAAGAAGGCAAATTGCCTTGGCCGGCATATTGTAGTGCAGTGTCGGCGCCAAGTGATTGACCGTAGAGAACAATCTGGCTGTCTTGGCCATTGGTTTGGTCAATCTTGTTAATCCAATTGACCCAATCCTGTTTGTCTTTATCCCCGAAGGTTAACCATTCACCGTCACTGGAGTTTTGGCCGCGAGTGTAGGGCATCAAAACGTTGTAGCCCATGTCATAAAACATCTTGGAAATTCGCCCCATGCCCTCCGGCTCGGTTGTCCAGCCTTGACCGTAAATGATGGTCTTCTTCGAGTCACCATTTTTAAGGTAAGTTGCCCTGGCAGTACCAGCCCCGTCCGCAAAAGGAACCTCCCAAGTTTGCTTTTGGACACGGTTGTCGTACCAGTCCTGAGCGTCGGTATAGTATGTTTTGACGTAATCCGGATTATATTTCTGATCCAAATCCGCCCAATTTTGACTGACATCCCAGCGGTTTGGGGACAACAATGTTCGAAAATGCGAAATGAATTGTGCCCCTTGACGACTGGCGACTAGTGGATAAATCACTGAGGCGGCAATGCCACTGGTGATGCTGGTCAAGAAATTGATCAATGGATTGTTGCTGGATTGCTTGATGGCGGGATCAGTTGACTGATTAATGCCGTCGATGGTGATTTGATCCTTGTCAGATGGACCAGTAGTTGACGACTGATCAGTTGGATTGTTAGTTGTGGTCTGAGCACCCTCAGCTGGTGTGGCTTGACTGTCATTCGGCTGGACATCTGGCGTATCGTCCGAACTATCATCTGGGCTGTCAGTGGTGCTGGTGGCAGTATCTGCATCTGATTGATTGTCAGTTGATGAACTGGTGGTTGTCGTCTCGGCGGTTGAATGATTTGCAGGAACGGGTTGCTCGCTAGAACTGTCATCAGTCTCTGGGACGGTCGGTTGTTCATTACTTGATTCAACAGCTTGCGACTTGGCATTTTCATTTGGTTGATCAACCGTAGTCGTTTGTGAGTCACTATCACTTGATGGCACAGGTGAATCTATCGTTGATGAACTAGCGGTTGCCGTCGCAGTTGGCTCACTGCTGGTTTGAGCTTGCGATGTATCCGCATATGTAGGGTCGGCAAGCAGCAAAAAGCCGAAACAAACACCCAAGCAAGCCGTTAACTTCATCGAGTGATTGAAGTGCTTTGAAATGTTCATGTGTGAATTCTCCTTTCTTAATATTTTCAGAACCATTCTATTATATAATTCAGCACCTTATATGTATATAGGCAATTGGATGAAGGTGGGCATAAAAAAAGAACCAGCGATCGAAATCGCTGGTTCTTTCAAATTTTAAACTAATGAATTAGTCTTCAATTGGTGTAACGTTAGCAGCTTGTGGTCCACGGTCGCTGTCTTCAACGTCAAGGGTAACTTTTTGGCCTTCGTCTAATGACTTGAAGCCGTCTTTGTTGATAGCTGAGAAGTGAACAAATACGTCACCATCGTCAGTAGTAATGAAGCCATAACCTTTATCAGCGTTGAACCATTTAACAGTACCTTGTTTCATAATATATGAAACCTCCTTGCGCTTTTAGCGCATAATTATATTTTAATGTATCAAGTTGCAGTGATTCCAAGGAGTTATTTCATAATACTATAAAACAAATACCTTTGAAAATCGAACCCTTAAACACATTGACTATAATATACCAACATCACTGGTCTTTGTCAAATTAGTTTACGATCATTTCGGGGTTATGAAGCAATTGCTTGCTTGGCAGCAACTGGTTCAACCTTGATGGCATCCTTGTCAACAACGACTTTGAAGTCTTTGACATCTGGATTCTGCAGATAACTATTGGTTAATTTATCTGTAATTTCTTTGGTAATCACTCTGTGCATTGGACGAGCACCAAGTTCTTTACTGTAACCCATGTCGACCAACTTGTTCTTGGCGTCGGCAGTGACGCTGAAGTGGATCCCACGTGACTTGTCGACTAATTGGTTCAAATCGTTGAGCATCAAATCGAGAATCTTCAACAGATCAGGCTTGGTTAATGAGTTGAATTGAATAATATCATCAATTCGGTTCAAGAACTCAAGCTTGAAGTATGGCTTCAATCGGTCGATGACATTTTGTTTGTTATCGGCTTCACCTTGACCGGCATTACTGGTCATGATAATCACGGTGTTGCTGAAGTCAACTGTTCGACCTTGGGCGTCCGACAAACGACCATCGTCCAAAATTTGTAACAACAGATTCAAGACGTCTGGGTGTGCCTTTTCGATTTCATCCATCAAAATCAGGCTGTATGGATGACGACGAACTTGCTCGGTCAGACGGCCGCCTTCTTCATAGCCAACATAACCAGGGGCTGAACCGATTAACTTGCTGGCACTGATTTTGTCCATGTATTCTGACATATCATACCTGAACATGGCTTTTGTCGTGCCAAACAATTCTTTGGCCAGCGCCTTAGCGGTTTGCGTCTTACCAACTCCGGTAGGGCCGACAAACAAGAAACTGCCAATTGGTCGGTTACCTTCAGTAAAGCCAACCCGGCTACGACGAATGGCAGCGGAAATTGCATCCAGGGCTTTGTCTTGGCCGATGACTTCTTTCTTCAGGTCTTTATCCAAATTGTTCAACTGGTTGACTTCATTCTTGTTGACGTCGGTTACCGGGACTCCAGTGATCCGTTCAACAACTGATTGAATCACTTCAGGGGTAACCTTTGGTGTTGTGACTTTGGTACCGCTGTCGATGTTCTTGATTTGATCTTGAACCTTGTCCAGCTTGTCACGTAACTTGGCAGCCTGCTCGAAATCTTCTTTCTTGGAAGCTGCGTTTTTATCCTTTTCAAGCTGTTCTGCTTCTTGCTGCAGGGTGGACTTGTCTTTCGTGAGCGATGAGCCCATGGCAACTTTTGCTCCGGCTTGGTCAATTAAGTCGATGGCCTTGTCAGGATTCATTCGGTCTTGAATGTAGCGGTTACTCAAGCTGACAGCGGCCTTCAAAGCATCAGCAGTGTATTGAACGTGGTGGAACTTCTCATATTTCGGTGCCAAGCCTTTGATAATGGTTAACGTATCTTGTTCACTTGGTTCATTCACCATGATTGGCTGGAATCGACGAGCAAGGGCCTGGTCTTTTTCAATGTCCCGGTACTCATTACTGGTCGTGGCACCAATTAACTGGAAGTCGCCACGTGCCAACTTCGGCTTCAAAATGTTTCCGGCATCCATCTTGTCACCTTCACCAGTTGAGCCGGCTCCAATAATTTGATGGATTTCATCGATAAACAGAATTACATTCTTATCCTTTGAAACGTCATCGATTAACTTCTTCATCCGTTCCTCAAATTGGCCACGGATTCCAGTTCCTTGAACAAGTGAGACAACATCAATCGAGATGATCTTCTTGTTGAGGAGTTTCTCAGACACATCGCCGGCGACAATCTTTTGTGCCAAACCTTCGACAACCGCAGTCTTACCAACACCGGCATCTCCGATCAGAACTGGATTGTTCTTGGTACGACGGCTGAGAACTTCTTCCATTTGTTCAATCTCTTTATCACGGCCGATGACTGGGTCCAACTTGCCATCTTTGGCCATTTTGGTTAAATCTGTTCCATATTCATCTAACAAAGTTTTCTTCTGTTGAGGTCTGCGTTCTTGAACTTGAATGGGTTGTTGACGTGACTGTTGACGGCCGTTGGAATCTGACATTGCGTTCCTAAAGAACGGGTCGTTGAAAATATCGTCAAAACCATTAGTTCCAAAAATATCGTTATTCATAGGCAATACCCCCATATTCTAAATGATTTCCTGTATTTGTTGAAAATGTTCGAGGGCGAACATCCATTCCCCTTTCGAACAACTATATAGTATCATATATTGGTAATGAGGTCAAACAATTAACACAAAAATTTAATTGCCAGAAACGCTTGTACACCAATGTTCGCAAGACAATTTACTAAATTGTAGAAAATAAAATTAGCACTCCATAATATGAAGTGCTAACGGTATCAGTAATGTTATTCTTCAATTAAATCGAAATTAATCCGTAATCTCAAAGGTAAATTCCACGGAATCTTTCAAAGTATTGTGGACGGTGCACAGATGAATGGTATCCTCGATGAATCGATCGTTGCCTTCCTTATCCAAGTTGGTGTGGCAGGTCAATTTCACATGAATACTTTTGACCCGTGAAGACTTGTCGGCAAAACGTTCTGTTTCGCCGGTAACTTCGACTTCAAATTCTTCCACTTTAATATTGGAACCGGGGCGGTGAACCAATGATGCGGCGCTGGCACCCAGACAGGCACCCACAGCGCCCAGCAAGTATTGAACCGGGTTGGGGCCGGCATCGGTGCCACGGAATTTGGTGGGCTCGTCTGCCACAAACTGATGGACCCCCGCAGTGTTAATTGTTTGAGCTCCAATGTCTCTTAAGGTAGTATGAACGTTATAAATTGCCATAGTTTAACTCTCCTTTGATTATGATTTGGTTTACAATCTTAATATAGATGATTTTAAGTGGAAACGAAATGAAAAAGGCTTATGAAAGGCGTAGGATAACAATGAAAACATTGATCTTAATTTCCCATCCTCAATTTGAGGATTCGGGAACGCAACAATTTCTTAAAACCAGCTTTTATTCCCTGGACGACGTGAAATACCAGGTGATTGATGAATTATATACAGCAACCGGGACAATCGACATCGAGAAGGAACAAAATGCACTGCGGGATTTTGACCGGATTGTTTTTCAATTTCCAATGTACTGGTACTCATCCCCGGCGAGCTTAAAACGATTCATGGACGATGTTTTCACCAGAAACTATATCGTTGCCAAACGATCCTTAAAGACGAAAGAATTGGGAATCGTCGTCTCATTGGGGGATGCCGAGGCCGACTTCCAAGCCGGGGGCCCGGAGCAGTTTACCGTTTCCGAACTGCTGCGCCCATTTCAGGCGTTTGCTAATAAAGCAGGGATGACCTACCTAAAGCCGTTTGTTGTTAATCAATTTGGTTATTTGGATCCGGCCCAAAAAGAGAAGTTGCTGGTCGACTATCTGGAATACTTGAGTGCCGAGATGCCGTTGAGTTTGGCCAACCGCGAACAGTGGCTGGTCGCTCGGCTGCAGGATACCAAATCAGATAAGTCAGCGGACCTTCAGCAGGCCATTGATTTGGTGATCAACTCCATTGAAGACCAACAAAATAATGTTGAAAGTTTAAAACAAGACGTGAAAATGATTCGCGATCAGGAGGAATAGGGATGAGTGATACAACGGATTGGTTGGTTCAACAGCTGACCCAACTAAAGGAAGCTGACCAATCATTTGTTAATAAATCGATTTATCAAGCAGCTATTGCGTTGGCTAAGGAGCAGGAAAAGCGAGCGCAGCAATCACAAGATGAGTTGGACGGGCGGATTTGGAGCCCGGATAAGTGGTAGGTTAAATAGAAATATATCTGCCTTTCATCTGTAAGCCGTGTCCAAGTGTCGACACGGCTTTTTTTGTCCAATCAGTGATAAACTAGAATCGATATTGAAGCGGAGGGGTGAATGTAATGGACATGGTACTACTACTGACCATCATTTTGGCTGCGGTCGTATTTGCTAATATTCTCGCGCGACACGTCTCGTTTATTCCGCTGCCATTTTTCCTGATTTTGCTGGGGATTCTGCTGGCGGTTCTGCCGGTATACCGCAATTTCCATTTGGACCCGTCGACGTTTGCCTTGGCAATTATCGCGCCGATGCTGTTTAATGAGGCTCAAAACAGTTCACGGTTTTGGATTGGCCGGTCGATCACCAACATTTTGTCGCTGGCAGTTGGGCTGGTACTGGTCACCGTTTTGGTGGTCGGCTCAGGCCTACACGCCGTCATGACCATCCTGCCGCTAACGCTATGCTTTGCATTGCTGGCGATTGTCACGCCAACTGATGCTTCAGCGGTTAATTCGATTTTTGAGGCCAATCCGATTGCTGAAGAGCAGGCAGGGATCTTGCAGCACGAGTCGCTGTTTAACGACGCGGCCGGCATTGTGCTGTTTGACTTGTCGCTGACTGCCTTTGTCTCGGGGACCTTTTCGTTAAAACTGGCCGTTGCGATGTTTCTCTGGGAATTTTTAGGCGGCTTGTTATTTGGGAGCCTGATCGGAGTTGCGATTGTCAGTGCCCGGCTGTTTTTGATTCGTTATAACGACGATACGCCGATTATCATGGTGTTGATCCAATTGATGTCTCCATTTTTAGTGTATTTGCTGGCAGAAAAATTAGCATTGTCAGGCATCTTGGCGGTTGTCGCCGCCGGGCTGGTTCAGGGATCTGAACGTGACAAATTACGGTTAACTTCATCGCGGATGCAGCTGGTTACCAGCAACGTCTGGGAAGTCGTTTCCGGAGCATTATCCGGGATTGTGTTCGTGCTGCTGGGCCTGTCGTTGCCGGAAGTTATTCAGGCACTTCACCAATCTCCAAATCCTGATCTGAATATTTTGAAGTTAATTCTGATTGGGATTGGCGTTTATGCGGTAAAAGGAACCTTGAGACTGGTTTGGAGCAGATATATGCTCAAGCGTCGTGTTAAATCGAACCATGAGTGGCGTGACAGCCTCGTCATGGCACTTAGCGGAGCGAACGGGACAATTACCCTCTCACTGGCTTTCTCGATGCCTAACACGGTTAATGGCCAGCCGTTTGAGTTCCGGGGCATCATGATTTTTGTCGCTGCGGTGGTTATCTTAACCAGTCTTATTATGCCGACGATTTTTGTTCCAATCATTTTACCGAGTCAAGATCGGCAGCAGCCTCGGTATCGTTGGGTTAAACGGATGATTCAAGCCGCAATTAGTGACCTGCTGAAAGAAAAGGAGCACCCAGCCGAGGCACAGGTGGTCATTGATTCGCTTCAGCAGCAGTTGGTCTTGGACAGCACGCCGAATTTCCATTTGCGTAGGCAGTTGATGAGTGAGAGCCACCAAGTGGAGCTGAAGACCGTTCAGAAGATGTTTGATGACGGTAAAATTTCTCAGGATGAGCTGACGTATTATACAAAATTTTTGAACTTGAATAATTTTTCTGCGGATGAGAAGATTTGGAAAAATGTCTTATTGAGAATTAGGTTTAGTCTGCATGTTGGTAGACTGTATAAGGATCTGAACCGTGCTCAAGAGGCGTTTTTAACCGCTCCAGTGGCTTTGGAAGAAGTCTATTGGCGCGAGCAATTTGAAAAGCATGGTGAAAATATCCTCCCAATTGAGGAAGCCGGATTTAACGCGGTCATGGACTTTTTGAAGACCAAGCAGGGCGAAAATGGTGTCGAGACCAACATGGTCAAGCGATTCTATCGAACCAGGCATCGGCGAATTAATGGCCAGGATGTTGATATGGACATTGTCTACCAGATGTTCATGCGGGCGTTCCATAGCGAGTATGAGCTGATTCAAAACTCTTTGACGACCGGAAAAATTGATGCCGCTTTGGCAGAAAAGCTGCAAACGCGGATTTCGACTGATGAGATGACTTATTTGCAGAATATGGAGTTGTTCAGGGATTAGTGTGCGACAAGACTCGGGTTGATCGCGGTGCAAAAAACAGTGTGCGCACCAGGCCGGTTAGACTCCGAGCATTAGGTGAATAGGACCCTTTGATGCTGGTCTTGCATCAAAGGGTCCTATTTATCTAAGCGGAGGAGTCTGGCCTGCGTAGCACAATTCAACAAAGTAACAGTGAAAATCCCTAAAGATAACAGTCAAACAACCCCCGAAGTTACAGGACCAGGCCTGCCTGGGTAGCACAACTCAGCAAAGTAACAGCGCCCAAAACGATTTTTTTGACTAAATGTCCTTTACTTCAAGTACACTCGAAGCGCTAAACTCAAGATATAAACTAACAAATCAAAATGAGGAGAGGAAACAAAATGAAATACCGCAATTTAGGTAAACAAGGCCTCAAAGTCAGTGAATTGGCTTTAGGCAGCTGGATGACCGACGTGAGTGATTCAGCCAAGCAGGATTTGGCCGATCAGAGTTTGAAACTGGCTTATAGCAAAGGCATCAACTTTTTTGATTGCGCTGACGCATACAGTGGTGGGGCAGCCGAATGGTTTTTAGGCAAGGCACTCAAAGAATTTCCACGAAAAGAAATCGTTCTTTCAAGTAAGGTTTACTTTCCGACAGGTCCCGGAGTCAACGACCGTGGGCTTTCGCGCAAACATATTATGGAATCGATTGATCAGTCGTTGACGAATCTCCAGACTGATTACCTGGATCTGTACTTCTGCCACCGATTTGATCCCAACACACCATTGGCAGAAACTTTAACTGCTTTGAGTGATCTCGTCGACCAAGGCAAGATTCTCTATTACGGTGTCAGTGAGTGGCGCCCAATACAAATTTTGGAAGCACAATTAGTGATTCAAAAGTTGGGCTTGCACCCGATGTCTGTGGTTCAGCCGCAATATAACATGTTTGATCGCTACATTGAGCATGAACTGATGGATGTCTGCGAAAAACTTGGCTTGGGGATCGTCCCATTTTCGCCGCTTTCCCAAGGGTTGCTGACTGGCAAGTATCGTAAGGGCCACAAGATTCCAGCCGGATCACGAGCAACTTATCAAGATCAAATCCAAGCGCTGTTAACGGATGACAATTTAGATAAGGTTGAAGAACTGATTAAGATGGCAAATGAGTTGGACACTGATTTGGCGACCTTCGCTTTAGCTTGGACAATGCGTGATCCACGAATCAGTAGCTTGATTACTGGTGCCAGCAAGCCCAGCCAACTTGAAAATAATTTGAAGGCGGTTGATTTGGAAATCCCAGAAGAATACTTTGGCCGAATCGACAAGTTATTTGGATTCAAAAAGTTTGAAAGACATATTGGGTAACAGAACAGTGTGGTAAAACAAGTGCTTAGCTTCCCACTATTCGGCTAGGTAATATTAAGATAGTAAAAAGGCCTGAGCAAAATCGTTAGTTTTGCCCAGGCCTTTCTGCCGATCTGGTTATGATGCGACCTATCCGATAATGGAGGTCGCTATTAGGAATTGTTTGATTGTTCAGGATCGGGATATCCCGGTGCCCAGTGGTTAATCGGCCCAAATTTGTGGCCAACTTGGATCTTATTTTCAATTGCCACGTCAACAAACTTTTTAGCAATGCGAACAGCAGTTTCGACGTCGTTACCACGGGCTAATTCGGCAGCGATACATGCGGACAAACTGTCGCCGGTCCCGTTTTTACGGTCAGTATCGAAGAAGTCACCAGTCAGCCAGAAACTTTTCCCGGATTCGAGGAGGACATAATCGGACACTTCTTTTTGGCCGGGTTTGTGGTGGCTGCCTTTGATCATGATGTTGGCGGCACCCAGATCCTTTAGTTTCTGGGCTGCAGTGACCATGTCATCCTGAGTGTCGATGTCCATTTCAGCCAATTTTTGGGCTTCAAAGAAGTTGGGAGTGATGACGGTTGCCAGCGGGATCAGCTCATCGCGAAGCGTCTGGTAGGCGCTTTGTTCCAAGAGCATGTTACCATGCTTGGTGGTAATCACCGGATCAACCACCAATGGGCCGAAATCGTATTTTTGATAGTTCTTGATGACGGTGCGAATCAACTCTGTGTCGGCCAGCATCCCGGTTTTGCTTGCCCGAACATGGTAATCGTCGGCCAAATCTTTAAATTCCTGGTCAATAAAAGATGTCGGCAGGGTTACCGAATCATGAATCCCGTAACTATTTCCTGCCACCGCGGCGGTCATAACGGCCGTTCCGTAGATGTGCCGTCTAAAAAATGTATGTAAATCAGCCTGCATGCCGGCACTGCCATCGCTGTCAGAGCCCGCAATTGTCAGTGCCTGTGGATATTGTTCTGTCAAATTAATCACCTCAACTGTTCATTTAATTATTAAGAATACCACATTTCATTAGAAATCATAGAGAAACCGCAGATTGATTTGCGTTCCAACCTAAACTTGTATTATAATAATTTAGTCTATTGGAATTATGAAATCATAATACAAAATAAGGAGAGTCTAATTATGCGAATTTGTCATCCACACGGCGTACAAGGACGTCGTCCAGTTAACCGTAAAAAAGATATTAAGCGAAACAAAGAATTATCAGACTTGCAACATTTCTTGAAGCAAAAGCCTGCTAAGTAATTTTTTGTATTTGTTTAACATCATGATACACACTAAATAGGAGTCAGTCAGCTAACCAAGCTGTCTGACTCTATTTTTATGCCGTGGCCACGGCTTCAAATGCTTCGACATCTTTCTCGGTTCCAATAATCGTGACAATGTCACCGGGTTTGGTAATCGTTGATTGATTCGGGATAATTGCACCGTTCTCGTCCGCGTGGGAAAGGGCGATGACAGAAATTTTGTAGCGATTGGTTAAGTTGAGTTCCTTGAGCGTCTTGTTAAAGAGTTTTGGATTGGTCAGTTCAAATTCAATCACCGACAATTCACCCTTTAGCTTCAAATCATTGAGAATCTTAGGCTCCATGACGTGCAGGGCAATCCGCTGACCCATGTCTCGTTCCGGCTGGATGACTTCATCAGCACCTAATTTTTCCAGGACTTTTGCATGGCGGGCATTTTCAGCCTTACAGATCAGGTTCTTCACGCCTAATTCTTCACAAATCATGGTGGTCATGATACTGGCTTCCAGATCGGTTCCAATGGCGACAAAGACGTTGTCAAAGTTCCCGATGCCCAGTTGGTTTAAGGCTAACTCATTTTGCGTATCGGCTACGATTGCTTCGGTTGCCCGGTCACGAAATTCGTTGACCCGAGCTTCACTTTTATCAATGACCAGAACCTCCTGGTCGTGTTCCAGCAAGGTGTTGACGATACTGGAACCGAAGAGGCCTAGGCCGATGACTGCGTAGTTTTGTTTCATTGTTTTGCTCCTTTTGGTTGTTGGGTTAATTTTTAATAGTGTTTAGCTTGAAAATATGATTCATAACACTCATTGCACTTAGAGGTGTTAGTGCTTTTATTTTACCTAGTGGAGGCGTGCTCCCTAGGGCAGCAACCTGCGCCTAAGATACTTCCAACGAAAATCAAACTCGATTTCCGTTGGAAGTACCTTAGACTACGGTTGCTAACCGCCCTAGTCCGCACTCTTACCCAATCATCACATTCTCCTCCGGATACCGGAAAGCATCTTCCGGGCGCTTTGAGTTGAGCAGTGAATACATTACCGTAAAGATACCCACTCTGCCCATGAACATCAGCGCCGCAAAAATTAATTTACCGACGACACTCAGGTGCGCCACCAGGCCCAGGCTAAAGCCGGTGGTACCGAATGCCGAGATGACGTCAAATGTGATGTATTCCAATCCCTGAGTTTTCGGGATCGTTTCCGTAAATGTTAGAATCATCGTTGCTATCGACAAGACCACTGCCACCAAGAAGACCAGTGACAATGAACGGGTAACGTTGTCGTTACTGAACCGTCGGCCCCAAAAAGTTGCGTCCCGTTTGCCGCGTAGTGTTGACCACACTCTGATCAGCAGGATGCCGACCGTGGTTGTTTTGATACCACCGGCAGTTGATCCGGGGGTTCCGCCAATCAGCATCAAAATCATGGTAAAGAACATCCCACCCATTGTGATATGGGTGACCGGCAAGGTGTAAAAGCCGGCCGTTCGCGGAGTGACCGCCAAAAACCAGGTATTCATGATTCGCTGGAACATGGTCAAATGACTTTCCTGGCCGAAGTTGCCTTCCGTCAGCATATACACCACAAAACTGAGACCGATCAGTCCCAGATAAGTCGTCAACGCTAATTTGGTATGTAGACTTAAATGATGATCTTCTTTGTAGAAAAGGATATCCTTCCAGACTAGAAAGCCCAGTGAGCCCGAAATAATCAAAATCGTCAAGACAAAGAGCAGGTATGGATCGGTCTGAAATTGTTCCAAACTGTTATCGTACAAGTCAAACCCGGCGTTACAAAAGGCGCTGATTGAATGAAAAATGCTGTAACCCAAGCCTTTGGCAAACCCGTACCGGGGATAAAAATCGATAAAAATCAGTGCCGTTCCCAACACTTGAATCGCCAAAGAAATCCGGACCACCAAAAACACAACCGAACTGGTATTGGCAAATGACTGCAGGTTTAGCGATTGCTGGGTCAACAACCGGGTTGTCAGATCAACTTTTCGGCGCATGAAAACAAACAGGAGAACCGCAAAGGTCATGAATCCCAGACCACCGATTTCCACGAGCATCAAGATGACAATTTTGCCGAAAACGCTCCAATGAAGCGCGGTATTGACGACGGTCATCCCAGTGACGCAGGTGGCCGAAGTTGCCGTAAAGAAAGCGTTAATGTAGCCGGTCATGTGACCGGATTTGCTGGCAATTGGCAGCGATAGCAGAAAAGTTCCCACCAGAATGATGATGAGAAATCCCAATGTTAAAATCTGCGGGAGTGCCAACCTGGTTTTTAAGTTCAAAGAATCAGTACCTTTCACTTGGCAGAAATGCCAATTTCTAATAATGATGTCATCTGTATTATCGCACATTCCACCGATTGCGCCCAACTCCGGCGTTAAAATAGACTATAATGTTATTAAATACTTGATTGTGAGGGATAATCTGATGCTGATAAAAAATGTCCATATTGAAAACGCTGAAGAAACCAGAGATGTCAAAATTGAGGATGGCAAGTTCGTCAAAATTGCCGCCTCAATTCAACCCG
The DNA here is from genome assembly GCF_018314255.1 of Lentilactobacillus buchneri. NCBI lineage: Bacteria > Bacillati > Bacillota > Bacilli > Lactobacillales > Lactobacillaceae > Lentilactobacillus > Lentilactobacillus buchneri. Next base: position 883,906 of record NZ_CP073066.1, on the reverse strand, counting down.
GCGACGGTGAACAGGTGATTGACGCCACCGACAAGCTGTTGTTGCCGCCGTTTGTGGATCCCCATGTTCATTTGGATGCAACCCAAACGGCCGGTGATCCTGAATGGAATCAATCCGGCACCTTATTTGATGGCATTCGAATTTGGAGTGAGCGAAAGAAAAAGCTGACGATTGATGATGTCAAGACGCGAGCAAAAAAAGCTCTTAAGATTCAGGTTGCCAACGGGATTCAATTTGTCCGCAGCCATGTTGACGTGACCGATCCCGATTTGACGGCTTTAAAGGCTTTAATTGAGGTCCGTGACGAGGTTGCCGATCAAGTGGAACTCCAGCTGGTGGCCTTTCCCCAAGAAGGCATTTTATCCTATCCAAATGGCAAGGAATTGATGATTGCCGCTGCCGACATGGGAGCCGACGTGATTGGCGGGATTCCCCACTTTGAATTTACCCGCGACTACGGCGTTGAGTCACTCAAATTCTTGATGAAAGTTGCCGAAAGCAAGGGCAAACTGGTCGACGTTCATTGCGATGAGATTGACGACCCGGCTTCACGAAACCTGGAAGTCTTGGCCACCTTGGCACTTGAAAGCGGCATGGGTGACAAAGTTACCGCCAGCCACACCACTGCCATGGGATCGTATAACGACGCCTATACTTACAAGTTGTTTAGACTCCTGAAAATGTCTCACATCAATTTCATTGCCAATCCGTTAGTGAATACTAACCTTGGCGGCCGCTTTGATACCTACCCAAAGCGGCGGGGGATGACTCGGGTTAAAGAGTTATCTGAGGATGGCATCAACGTTGCCTTTGGTGAAGACGACATCAAGGATCCTTGGTATCCCATGGGCAATGGTAACATGCTCGACCCGGTTGAAATGGGGATTCACGTTGGCCATTTGATGGGGTACGACGATATTATGAATTCCTATCAGTTTATTACGACCAACGGTGCCAAGGCGATGCATATCACTGGCCACTACGGGATCCAGGTCGGTAAACCGGCTAATTGTATCATTATGAATAATGACAATTTCTACAACGCCTTAAATGAACGCTCAGAAATTCTTTACTCCATTCATAATGGTAAGATTCTGGTTCAAACTGAGCCCAAACAAGTCAAAAACTATTTCGAAGATTAATTTAAAAGCACTCAGCCTTTTGACACACATTGCTGCGTCGGCTGGGTGCTCTTTTTGAATTGTGGGGGATTTCCAAGGTCATTGGTTGCCATTTCTCTGGAAATATGACACACTTTGATTGATGAGACACGAATTGGGGGATGAATGCGGTTTGGATATTTTATACTGTGGAGATGACCACATGTTTTCGGGGTTGATTATTTCAATCCTCTCACTGACAAAACACGCGCAAGAACCACTCAACATCTACATTTTAACTGGACAATTGTATAATCGTCATCAGCAATTTCAAGTGCTGACTGACGATCACGCAGCCTTTTTGGATCAACTGGTGAAGCGGGAAGATGTCGATAGCGGCGTTACCAAAATTGACATTACCGCTCAGTTTGAGGCGGATTTGCCCAAGGCTAACATCAACACGTTATTCACGCCCTATAGCATGTTGCGGCTGTATAGTGATTTGGTGCCGCAATTTTCAGACCGAATTCTGTATTTGGACGCTGACGTTGTGTGTCGCCGGCCGTTTGAAGATTTTTATCATCAATCACTGGCTGGAACTGATTTTGTTGGTGTCTTGGATCATTACGGCCGTTGGTTCTTCCATCATCAACTTAGAGCATTTGATTACATCAACTCGGGGATGCTCCTGATGAATCTGGACATGATCCGCCAAGACAAATTACTGGCCCGCTGCCGGGAATGCTGCCGAAAATGGCCGATGATTATGCCGGACCAGTCCGCGATGAATAAGCTGGCCAAGCACAAGGCTTTTGCCCCTGAAAAATACAATGAGCAGCAGGATGTTCAATCTGACACCGTTTTTCAGCATTTCTCCACCCGCTGGAAATTATGGCCGATCGTCCACACGGTTTCGGTCAAGCCTTGGGAAGTTGATAAAGTTCACCAGCAACTTCATTTGCATGAATATGATGATATTTTAGCCGAGTATCAGGAGATTATGGCTGAATTGGATGCTGAAGGGGAATTGAAAACTGAGTGAGGGTGCGATGCGAGATGTGTTGCTCTTAGAATCTTAATGAACGAGCTGATTATTCCTGTTTTTGGAATGATTGGCTCTTTTTATATTTTGTCTTGATTGGATTGGTGCGCAGGGGGTGGAAGTGTTATCAATTGGTTGGCGTGGTTAGGGGATTTTGAGATTCCTGCCGCTTTTGAAATACGCTCCGACGACCCAGGACCCAGCCACATAAGCGAAAAAAAATCAACGATGAACAAAGACCGTTCATCATTGATTTTTCTCACTTATGTTCCGACGGCCGGATGAAAACGGCCTAGCCTACTTGGTGGGTCCTAACCGGGTCTTGTCGCGCAGTGGTGCGGTTATGCTCTTTTGAGCTCCCTCCGGCCTTTAAAATACGCTCCGACGCAACTGAGGCTAACTTCTAAGTGCACTTTAATTAAAGTCCCAAACCCAGGGACTTCAATCAAAGTACCCTTAGAAACCGCCTCACCCGTTGCTTGTCGCGCTGTGGTGTGATTATGCTCTTTTGAGAATCCTTCAGCTTTTAAAATACGCTCCGACGACCCAGGAACCTACTGTACAAAAAGAATCAGGCCACGATGAACAAGGAACGTTCATCATGGCCTGATTCTCTTTGTACTCCGGTCCCTAACCGGGTCTTGTCGCGCTCTGATTGTTCACATACTCCCTATACAAAGGAGTTGTTTTCACCAACTGCTGGTGGGTTCCCTGGCCCGTTACCTTACCGTTTTCTATGAAATAAATTTCGTCGGCGTTGGTAATTGTGCTTAGCCTGTGGGCGATCACCAATGTTGTTCGATTGGCCATCAATTGGTCCAGCGCTTTTTGGACCATCATTTCGGACTCGGAATCCAGGCTCGCCGTTGCTTCATCCAACATTAAGATTTTTGGATTACGCAGGAAGGCCCGGGCAATCGCCAATCGTTGACGTTGGCCACCCGATACCTTGACGCCACGCTCACCGACTTCCGTGTCCAAGCCCTGGGGCATCTTTTGGACAAATTGCGTTGCGTAAGCCATTTCCAAGACATGCCAAAGCTGATCATCGGAAAAATGTCCCGGCAAACCATAGGTTAAATTGTAACGAATCGTTCCAGACATGATCGCAGCGTCTTGGCCGACCAGGCCGATTTGCTGGCGCCAATCGGCAAGTTGAATATCAGTAATATTGGTATTGCCGATCGTGATGCTGCCCTCGTTAGGTTCATAAAAGCGTTCAATTAAGCTGAAAATGGTTGATTTGCCACCGCCGGATGGACCGGCAAAGGCAATGACCGAATTGGGTTCTGCCGTAAACGACACGTCAGATAAAATGGGGTGATGCTGATCATAAGAAAAACTGACGTGGTTCATCTGAAGTGTTTGATCGCCAATATCCAAATCCGTTCCAGTCAGATGATCTTCTTCATGGGTTTGCAATAATGCCTGGATTCGAGTGGTTGAGCCACTTGCCTTGGCAACATCAGACATGAATTGGCCGAGAACCGCAAATGGACTAATCATTTGAACCAGGTACATCAGAAATGAAAATAAGGTCCCAATATCAATGGCACCTTCCCGAACCCGGATCGCACCATAGCCCAGAATTCCCAGGACCATGGCCATCATGACCATGCCCATGACAGGTCCGGCAATCGAATCATAGATCGCTTCTTTTAGTCCGATGCGATAAAGTCGATACATCCGTTTGTCGCCGGCTGTTCGTTCTAAGTTTTCCGCCGTAGACGATTTAACCAGACGGACTTCGCCCAGCATTTCGCCAGCTTTACCATTGAGATCTGCCAGTGCGTCCTGTCTCGCTCTGGCAACTTTGTGGGATTGGCGGACAATTGGCAGCAGGCAGATCAAGACGAGTGGAACGGCGATAAACATAATGATAGTCATCCGCCAGTCCATGATGAGCATTAAGACCAATGCGCCAACCAATTGCAGAATCGAAGTTGCGGTTTTGGGAACCGAATTGGCCAGCAGTTCCTTGACCTGTGTGGAATCATTAACCAACCTGGAGGTTATTTCGCCAGATTTGGTTTGGTCAAAATAACCCACCGGCAGGGTTAAAATCTTATCCCACAGCGTCGTTCGCAGCTTATAGACGACGTCTTCACCGAAGAAGCCTAAAATACTACCGGAAAAGGCTCCGATAATGGTACTGAAAACGAATAGTAAAATGACGGCAACAATTAGGCCGACATCCATTGAATGACCGATTGAGTTGATGATCCCCTTGGCGATGCCGGGAACCATCAATTGCATCGCCGTTGCGACAACCCCTAGAAAAAAACCAAGCAGCAGTTGCCAGTAACGGGGGTGAATTCGGTTGATTAGGCCTATAAATGTTTTAAAGTTAAACTTGGTATTGTTCTTGGACTGAGCTTGCATCAAAATTATCCCCTAAATCCTTCTAATGATGTGTATACATCCATTGTTATCCCAAATATCCTAGCATAGCAAGCCTTAATTTTACACCAATTTCATCATTTAAAGGACGATTTTTAGTGAATTGCCATTTTTAAACGTCCCGTATGATAAAATAATGTCATATTTGGGGTAGAATGGTTCTGTTCATGATTTTAACTTGTTGGAAGAAAGGGTGACATTGGCAATGACTAAACGGGCATCAAAAGTGTTTACGTATCATGATTTTGATGATGACGTGGTCTTTACCAAGAATCAAAATGCCACCATTCCTGAGGGCTACATTTGGCTGCATCAAAATTGGTTTTACCGCGTAACGGCGACGGTCGTCTACTGGGTGGCGGTTGTTGTCAGCTTCGTTTATTGTCGCCTGTATTTGCGGACGTCTTTTCGGAACAAACGGTGTCTGCGCACCCAAGGCAAACGGGGCGCCTTCATTTATGCCAATCATACCCAGCCGCTGGGGGATGCGCTTTTGCCGATGCTGGTGGCAGTACCCAGGCGGGCGTATCCGATCGCGGAACCTGCCAACCTTGGTATTCCCATCGTCGGCCGTCTCTTGACGATGGGTGGGGCATTGATCCTACCCGCAAAATTATCACAAATGATTCAATTTCAGCGAGCGATGAATGCTCGATTGGACCAGCATCAACGGGTGTTTATCTATCCCGAAGCCCATGTTTGGCCGTATTACACCAAGATTCGTCCGTTTCCAGTCGGCGCTTTCCATTATCCGGTCGCTGCCGATCTGCCCAGTTACAGCATGACGATTACATATCAAAAAGGCCGACTGTTTAGCCGACCCAAGCAGGTGGTATACTTTGACGGTCCGTTTATGCCGGACAAGTCACTTCCGCGCAAGCAACGCCAACAAAAGCTCCATGATCAGATTCATGCCCAAATGGTGACCCGCAGTCACCAAAGCAACGTGTCATTTATGACCTACCAGCATCAATCACATTGATTTAAGGGGGATTCATTATGGAAAATCAAACTGTGCCAATTTTTTACGCTGTCGATGACAATTATGCACCTTATTTGGCAGTTTCACTGGCTTCACTGGTCGCGCATACATCACCGGACAGGTATTACCAGGTGATTGTGTTGTGTGATAATCTCAATAGCGATAATCAAGGGCGGCTTAAAGCCTTTGAAACGGACAACCTCAAAATTCAGTTTGTTTCAATTAACGACCGCTTGAAGCAAGAAATTACCGATAAGAATAACAAACTTCGCAGCGATTACTTTACCTTTACAATTTATTTCCGGCTGTTTATTGCTGAATTGTTCCCCAAATTGGATAAGGCACTCTATCTGGATGCAGACACGGTGGTTTTAAAGGATGTGGGTGAGTTATTTGATACCCAGCTGGGTGATAACTTGGTTGGCGCAGTGCCGGATCACTTCATCGGCCACACTCCGGAAACGATTGACTATGCTGAACAAGCCGTTGGGATTGATTCACAGAAATACGTTAATTCCGGCGTGTTGTTGATGAACCTCGCCGAAATGCGCCGTTCAAAATTCGCTGAACACTTTTTGCAGCTCTTGAACAAGTACCATTTCAAGAGTTTGGCCCCGGATCAGGACTACATGAATGCCATCGCGAGAAATCGAATTTATTATTTGAACCCGTCATGGAACATCCAAATCACTACGCCACAGGATGTTGAACCTTGGTTGATTCACTATAACTTATTCGCCAAGCCGTGGCGCTATGATGATGCCCCTCGACAAAGCTATTTTTGGACCTATGCCAAACAAACCGATTACGAGACCATGTTAAAACAGCAGCTCGCAGATATGAATCCTAAAGAAGTTGCCCGTGATCAGAAGAATCAGTCCGATTTGATTCAATTAGCCGTTGATATTATTAAGACCCCAACGACATTTTACGCAAGGGCCAAGCAAGGAGTAAAAATTGCCCTATGACTTTTACACCGGTAAAGCTTGGCGAGCGTGATAAAGTGATTCAAAACATTGCTGAAAACGTCCGTCAGGGAAAATTTAATCAAAAAGTCGAACTACATGATCCGGTGCTGACACTCACCGAGCAGCATGAGGTGTTGGACCACTTCTTGAAGCTTCACAAAACTAAACGTTACCATTGGCGGGCAGCTGAAGCCCGGTCGGTCATGAATATGGCTGCGAGGATGATGAATCCCAATTTAAAAGTTGAGGGAACTGACAATTTAAAGGCTTTAGAATGGCCGGCAATCATTACCTGTAACCACTTTAGCCCGATTGACAGCCTGCTGGTTCGATCAGCCCTGAATCAACCTGATTTGTCGATTGTCGTTGAGCTCACCAACCTTAAAATGCCCGGGATGCTGGGATTTTTGATGACATACGCTGATACGATACCTGTCAGCGACAGCGTCAATTACATGGGCAAGGGGTTTATTGCCCTTTTGCAAAGTAGCTTGGCACGCAAACAATCAATTCTAATTTATCCGGAACGGGAAATGTGGTTCAACTATCGCAAACCGCGGCCGCTTGAGCGGGGAGCATACTACTACGCCGTTAGATTGAATGTGCCAATCGTGTCCTGCTTTGTTTCGATGGTTGACGCCCCGACCAAATCGGATCCGCATGGCATCAACTATACGGTCCATGTGTTACCGCCGATTTATCCGGATGCGGTTGAAAAGTCGGCCACATCACAGCGCGAAGCTGCTGAAAAGATGCGCCAAATTGATTACCAACAAAAAGTTGCTGCCTATGAAAAGGCTTATGATCGTCAATTCACTAAGGATTTTAGTCCAGACGACATTGCTGGTCATTATCAATAACTAAATGGACAATAAAAAGGCATGACCGTGAACAAAATGATCTTTTATTCACAGTCATACCTTTTTTAGGATCGAATAACGAATTAGTTAGCTTTCTTTTTCTTAACTACTGTCGACTTTTTGACAGCTGCCGGTTTCTTTTTGGGAACCGAGGCAGCTTTTTTGGCAGCCGCCGCTTCCTTGCGTTTACGAGAACGTTCCTTCAAAATGTCTTTGAGGGCGTTAATGTCATCTTCGTGCAGATCTTTCCATGACTTATACGATGTGTTAGTGTCGGTATCGGTAGGTTTAAGACCGGTATCCAACCAAAACAAGGCTTCAGTCAAGCTTGGAAAGTTGTGCATCCAAAGCGTCTGTCCGTTCTCGGAATCAAATGCAACGTAGGAACGTGCGTGGTGCTGTAAAAATGTATGCTTTCGAATCTTGAAAGCTTCACGTTTTCTTGTTAACCGATAATCAGGTAGAATATACTTACCTTGTTTTTTTAATCGGGGAAAACGCTCGTTTATTTGATCTGACTGGTCTTTTAGAAGTGCTTTGGCTTCAATGACCGAGATCAATGTGGCTTTAGTTTGGGTCATATTAAATTTGCCCCCTTTTATTAACATTTTCGCATAGATTTATCTAATTGCAAAGTAGATAGAAACATTATAATTAATAATTAACATTTTTTCTGAAATTTTTACATTGAGGAGCCATGATTTTCATGAAATATTACGCAGTTAAAAAAGGTCGAAAGACCGGCATCTTTACCAGTTGGGACGAGGCCGAAAAGAAGGTTAAAGGATTTTCCGGTGCCCAATATAAAAGTTTTAAGACCGAAGCCGAAGCCAATGCCTATCTCAACGGGGCGAAAAAAACAACGCCGCCCACTCAGCCACACCACAAATCTCACAAAAAGGCTTCGACGGGTCGCCGCTCAGTCCAACCGGACGGTGATATTATCGTCTACACCGACGGCGGTTCTCGCAACCACGGCAACCATCGTGGCGGCCACGTAAAAGCCAGCGATAAAGCAGCCTGGGCATTTTTAGTTCAAACTGGTAGTCAAAAATATTTCGAATCCGGTGGCGAATTTGGTGCTACGAATAATCGAATGGAAATAATGGCCTTCTTGGAGGCCCTGAAGTATTTGAAACGCCAGGGTCTGCAAAATGAGCGGATTGGTGTAGTCATGGATTCCCAGTATGTTTTGGATGCGATTCAAAAAGGTTGGCTGGCTGGTTGGCGACGCCGCGGCTGGAACAAGAGCGACGGCTCGAAGCTGCATAACAAGCAGCTTTGGCAAGCAGTTGATGCCAATCTGAGAGATTTCCCGATCATTCGGTATTATTGGACCAAGGGGCACGCAGGCGATGAGGGAAATGTTTTTGTCGACCACCTGTTAAACCAAACCATGGATCAAATGGGTCAGCTGGATCCGCAGGCCAGCCCCGCCGTTACCCCGGATAAGCCGGATCCACAGCCAATTCCTAAACCTCAACCGACCAAACAACAGCCAACTCCAAGGCAGCCAAAGCCCATTCATCGAAAAGCGGCACCAACGACGCCAACTTCAGTTCAAGATATTAAAAATAGTCTCAAACAGCTCGGCTTATTCGATGAAGATGACGATTAGTGCATATGATTGGTTGAATGATAACGCCGGTCAACTTCTTTACTCCAGAAGCCACCGGATAATTGAACCGGTTCTTGAACCATGACGAAAGCGTCAGGTGAGATTTCCTTGATTTGTTCCATCAAACGACGGTCGGCTTTTCTGGGAGCCAGAATGCTGAGAACCAGGCGGGCTCCTGAGCGGCCTTCAGCACGGCTGACCGTAACACCGTAACCGAGATTCCGCAACTTTTCGGCCAACTCTTCATTGTGGGCATGAATCGGATTTGTCGGGTCAATCTGGACGGTTACCTCAAAGTTGACGTACCCCAAGGCGATCTTGTCTTCGATGACAATTCCAATGTAGATACCAACACCGAACCCAACCGCATATGCGGCGATGTTTAACGGACTGTCAATATGCTGCAAAGCGATCGCTAACGCCATCACGTAGACAAACTCTTCGCCGACGGCCACGATGGGGGCTAAAAATTGGTGGCCTTTCACAACCAGCATTGTTCTGAAGGTATTAATCGAAATGTATAACGCGTTTAATACAAAAATTGTGATTGCAAGTTTCATTAAATAGTTCCTCCCGATCCGTTTAATTTAAGTCTATCACTTTTCCAAAAATTATTACCAAAAAGGACGCCATTTCCTATCAGAATAGGCATTGGCAGACGGTTGACGTTGACAACTATTGTATTTAAAGGTATTCTAAACTTTGAATAATATTAAAATGTAAGGGTTGCTGACCTAATGAGTAATATTAATTTAATTCCATATTTGACGTTCGAAAACACCAAAGAAGCTTTGGATTATTATCAAACTGTTTTTGGTGCCACGGATGTTCAACGTGAATCCCCAACTGAAAAGCAGGCGCAAGACATGTCGCTTAATGACGATGTCAATCTCGACGACCTTACGATGCAAGCCAGTTTCAACATTTTAGGCAAGCAGATTTTTTGTGCGGACAGTTTTTTAGGTAAGCCGGTGATTTCCTCGATGATTTCGCTGATGTTTGAAGTTGATCTGCATGATTCCGATGCCCTTTCCTCGTTGCAGGATTTGTACGAGCGAGTGGTGGAATCAGAAGAAGTCAAAGTAATCGTAACTTTTGAAAAGAAAACTTCTGGCAACAAATACGGCCAGATTGTTGACAAGTATGGCATCACTTGGATCTTTAACGCTGTTAAATAATTCAAGCTGCCGCTGGGGCTGAAAACACAATCTTGTTTTCAGTCTTTTTTTGTAAGAAAGGGTGTTTGAAATGACTGATTTTACTAATATCAAAGGGGTGTTGTTTGATCTCAACGGCATCATTACCGATTCCTGGCGGTACCATAGCCAATCTTGGCGTCAGATTGCCGAAGAGATTGGTGTGCAGTGGAATCAAGACCTGGAAGAGGCGATCAAGGGCCGTGATCGGATCGATTCGTTAAACGAGATTTTACGTGTCGGCGGGTTGGTTGGCAAATATTCTGACCAGCAAAAAGAAGCACTTGCTGACAAGAAGAACGCCATTTATCAGCAAATGCTTGAGATCATGAATCCAGATGATATCTTACCGGGGATTCGCGACTTTCTAGCTGAGCTCCGGTTGAACCACTACCAGATGATTATTGCTTCGGCCTCGGCTAATGCGCCTAAAGAGATCCACAAACTTGAATTGGAAGATTACTTTCCATTGATTGTGAATTTGGCCGACATCAAGCATAACAAGCCGGCACCCGATGTGTATTTAAAGGCCGCTGAGATGCTCCACCTGAACGTTGATCAATGTATTGGCATCGATGACGGGATTGTCGGCGTCGAGTCGATTAACGCTGCTAACGTGGTCTCAATTGGTGTTGGTGATCCGGAAGTTCTAACAATGGCCGATATTAACTTTGAGTCCACTAAAGAATTGACCCTGGCCAATATTCGTCAAAGCTGGCCTAAGTGATCGGTTAAGTATTGTTTCAAGACGACTGCTTGATTGTGCTCACGATCTTTGGCACCATAAAGCAGGATCACATTGCCATTCTTGAGCTGATCACCAATTAGTTTGAGGAATTCTTTGGTCTGTGGGTTGGCGTCAAGTTCAGCGACGTATTTTTCCTTAAAATCGGGAAATTTTTCTGGGTCATGTGAAAACCAGGTGCGCAGCTCTTTGGATGGGGCGATTTCTTTTTCCCATTCATCCAGCTTGGCATTGACTTTGGAAATCCCTCGAGGCCATAGGCGGTCGACGAGGACTCGGTAGCCGGAAAGATCCTGCGGCTTATCGTAAATTCGTTCTAATTTTAATTGCATGTGATAACCTCCATTTGTTGAAAGGGATGGTTGATTTGGACCAAGACCCATTTTATTCTAACGGCACCACCGACGAAATCTCCAAGAAATTGTTGGGGATGCTTTTAACCTATGATTCCCCCAAAGGTCTGGTGGGTGGCCGAATTGTTGAAACCGAAGCCTATATGGGACAAAAGGATTCGGCTGCCCATGCTTTTAAGGGCCGGCGGACAGCTTCCAACGAACCGCTTTACGGGCCTCCGGGAACAGTGTACATCTATTCGATTCATGGGCGATACCTCTTGGATGTTGCGGCTCAAGCAAAAGATGTCCCCCAGGGGATTTTGATCCGGGCAATTGAGCCAACAATTGGGTTAGCCGTTATGGAACAGAACCGTACCCGGCATGGCGTTGAGCTCACCAATGGTCCGGGGAAATTGATGGAAGCCTTTGGGATTGCCGATAAAGATATGAATATGCAAATCTTTGGTAACAGCAAGTTAAATATTCATCAAGATGACAAAAAAATCCCCATTCAGATTGAAGAATCTAATCGAATCGGGGTTGCGAATCAAGGGACTTGGGCGACCAAGCCACTGCGGTATTTTGTTAAGGGCAATCCCTATGTTTCCGGTATTAAAAAGCGGGATTATGATCAAAAATCACATGGTTGGCGTTAGTTGTTCCGGTGGGCGATCTTCGCTGAGACCGCACTGGCAATCGCGCCGACAATATCATCAATAAACGTATTGGATGTGCCGTCTTTGGCTTCATCCAATTTTTTTGTGACGCCAGTTTTTTCCCGGTCAACAAAGCCATAATTGGTAATTCCAATCGTGCCGTAGATGTTGGCAATGTTTAAGGCAATACCTTCGTCAACGCCAAAAACGCCGGAATCATTCATGATGATGCTTTCAAGGGGTTCTTTGATTTTGCCTTCAGTTGCCAATCGATCCAGCTCCAGGCCGACCATGGCGTTATTGAGAACCTCTCGTTTGTGGAGCACGTCGATGGTGTCTTTTTTGACTTCGTCCATTTGAATGTTGGGGACAAATTTCTTTTGAAGATTATAGGCCATCTCGGCGATGTCTTCATAGGTCACCCCGCGGTCTTTGAGTGCTTGAATAACAAATTCGTAGGCAGCAGTGTCAGGAAATTTAAAGTTCTTATTGTTCATGTAATCATTCCTTCCTGTAAAAGTGAGCGGATCCAAGCGGTTAGGAGTCGGATTGTAAGTCTCCTCGGAAGTAAATTCCCGGTTTTTGGGGATTTGCTTGCGAGGTGCTTACAAGGAGACTCCTGCTTGGAGGAGCTGTCCTGTAAAAGTGAGCGGATCCAAGCGGTTAGGAGTCCGCTTGGAGGGGCGGTTCTCAAATCTAAACAAACGACCGGAACAAATGTCCCGGCCGTTTGTTGATGATTTAAATTAAAGCAGATATTTTGCGTCAATGTCTGGATCCTGGGAAGTTAAAATCTTTGGACCATCCTTGGTAATGGCCAAGGTATGCTCATATTGAGCTGAAGGAGTTCCATCGGCTGAAACGTAGTATGTCCAGTCATCCTTCTTGTCGTAACGGTCGGCAATTTCCCAAGTACCGGTGTTAACCATCGGTTCGATGGTGATCGTCATACCTTCCTTCAAACGAAGGCCTTGGCCTGGGACACCATATGCGGGAACGTTGGGTTCTTCATGAATGGAGGGCTGAATGCCGTGGCCAATCAGTTCACGGACATCGCCCATGTGGTTTTGGTCTTCCACGTAAGTTTGAATGGCATTTCCAATGTCACCAAGACGGTTACCAATAACAGCTTGGTCAATGCCAAGGTACAAGCCTTTGCGAGTAACTTCCATTAATTTTTTGATGTCATCGCTGACGTCACCGACAGCATAAGTCCAGCAAGAATCACTTTCGAAGCCATCCTTGTTGACACACATATCAACTTTGAGGATGTCGCCGTTCTTTAACTTCAAGCCTTTACGGGGAATTCCATGAGCGACTTCATCGTTAATGGAAATACATGTCGCAAATTTGTAGCCGTCAAAGCCCATTTCTGAAGGGTAGGCGTCGTGATCTTTGATATAGCGGCGGGCAAACAACTCAATGTCCCATGTGTCCAAACCGGGCTTAATCATCTTGCGAAGTTCCTTATGAACGCCGGCCAGAACAGCACCTGATTCAGCCATCTTCTCAATCTCTCGTGGTGATTTTAATGTAATCAATATTCTACTTCCTTTTTTAATCAATCTTTATTACGCACTAGTCTATTAAAACATAAAAAATGGCCAATCGGCCACATTTTAACTTATTCCATCGATGATTCCCTTTTGGAGGGCTTCCAAGATTAATTTGACTTCTGTAATCTTTGAATCTACCAGATATTGCATCGTTTCGTCTTTATCTTTCTTAGCGGAACTCATCTGGTCATTTAAAAACTTGAGCTGCGAATGAAGATATTCTGTTAAGTTCATGGTATCACCTCTCCAATTACTCTTTACATATATTATATCCTAATAATCATTAGTTTACATTAAAACCGCGTTTTTACAAATTATTTGTTCACAGATTGTAAAGATTCTAATGTAAGAGTTAAAATGGATCTGGAGGGGATCGAAATGGTTAATAATATTTGGTTACGTTGGTTCTTTGTACTGTTGTATTTGGTGATGGGCATTCTGCTTTATCTGGGCATGAATATGGTCGTCATGTATCTGATGGTGATTGGAATGTTTTTGGAAGCTTTATGCAGTCTAATCGGTTATTATCATAGTAAGTAAGCGTTTTTTGATTGAATTGATCGCTGTTGTGAGGTGGACGATATGACAAAATATTATTTGGGTGTTGATCTTGGCGGGACCAACATTAAGGCCGGACTGTTCGATGAGGATTTTCAAACGGTCCAAAAATTACATAAGCCGACTCATGAAGAGGCCGGTCCCACTGAAGTACTGAAGCGGATCTGGGCGTGCTGCCAGCAATTAATGGCTCAGGAAAAGATTACCTCAGATGATATTTTGGCTGCCGGCTTTGGCATTCCCGGGCAAATGGATGTGGAAAAGGGGATTTCGATTTTTTCACCGAATTTTACCGACTGGAAGGATGTCCCGGTCGCCGAGTGGCTGCATGAGAAGCTGGGCCAACCGGTCTTCATTGACAACGATGTCCGAGTTAATCTGTACGGCGAAATGGCGTTCGGGGCCGGAAGAGGTCATCGAAACGTTGTCCTGGTCACGATTGGTACTGGGCTGGGCGCAGCTGTTCTGATTAACGGCCAAGTGTTATATGGCGCTTCCAATAGTGTCGGTGAGATCGGCCACATGAACATGTACCGCCACGGCCGGCCATGTGCTTGCGGCAGTACCGGCTGTCTGGGACGGTATGTTTCCGCTCGCGGGATCGTCAAAACCATGCAGGAAAAACTGGCTGACGGCGAAACCAGCTTGGTTGGCGAATGGATGTCACAAGGGCAGGAACTGACCACCAAATTGATCTCGGAAGCGGTGGCAAAAGGAGATCCAACAGCTATTGAAGTCTTTAAAGAAACTGGCGAGTTGCTGGGATTTGGTTTGGGCAACGTGATTAATTTGTTTAATCCGGAAACGTTAATCCTGGGTGGCGGTGTCTCGGCTGCCGGAGAGCCATTGTTCAAATATACCCGCGAAACCTTGGCGCATCATTCACTGCCGGTGGCCCGTGAAGCCTGCAAGCTGGAGATGGCGCAGCTGGGCGATGAAGCAGGAATGGTCGGTGCGGCGGTGTATGCGGGGCAAAAAATAAGAGTGTGACGAGGGCCGGGAGATGCGGTTTCTAAGGGTACTTTGATTGAAGTTCCTGGGTTTGGAACTTTAATTAAAGTGCGCTTAGAAGTTAGCCTTTGGCCCGTCGGAGCGTATTTTAAAGGCCGAAGGGAGCACCTAAGAATCTAATAAACGTGTTTTTTGGCTGAGGGCTGGGTTTAGGGTCAGGCCCGTCGGAACACATTTGAGAGGCTGAAGGGAGCACTTAAGAACCTAAGAAGCGTGCTTTTTGCCTAAGGGCCGGCAAAGGCTACTTTTGGCTGGTTATTGATCACTTCTAATAGCAAATAGTAAAAATAAAAAATGGCACTAAACTTTTTTTGCGGTTAGGTGCCATTTTGTGTTTATTCGATTATTATTTGGATAAAAAGCGTTTCAATAGGTCTGCTTCCTACCAAATTTTCACTCTCTTATCAGGTTCAAGATACATTCCATCGCCGTCTTTAACATCAAAAGTTGTATAGAAATCATCCAAATTCTTCACTTGAACATTGGCCCGCAATTCAGCTGGGGCATGTACGTCGATATTTAACAGCAGCTGCTTGTACTGTTCCGTGGCCTTCATCCGCCATACTTTAGCCCAGTTGATGAAGAAGTCATACAAGTTGTAGTCGGCCTCATTCTTGGCCGCTTCATTGGCACAGCTCAGACCACCGGCATCGGCGATGTTTTCGGAAACCGTCAGCTTCCCATTTACCTTACCACCCGCAAATGGAATGCCATCGAATTCCTTGATCATCTTGTCGGCCAGCTTGGAGAAGTATTCATGGTCCTCTTTCGTCCACCAATTATTCAAATTACCTAATTCATCGAACAGAGAACCATTGTTATCAAATGCGTGCGAAATTTCATGCGCGATGACTGCGCCAATTCCACCATAGTTCTGGCTGGAAGTCTGCTTCAAGCTGTAGAACGGTGCTTGGAGGATTGCGGCTGGAAAGACGATGATGTTCTTAAATGGTTCGTAGTAAGCGTTGACGGTTGCGGCGCTCATTTCCCATTTTGTTCGGTCGACCGGCTTACCCAATTTCTCAAAGGTGTCTTGGACGGTAATCGCACCAAACTTGGACATGTTGTCAAATAGGGTCCCACCTTCATTTTCAGGGGTCACTTTGAATTTGTATTCCAATTCATCGATGTGGTCAGGATAACCGACTTGGAGTTCGAGTTTGTCCAGTTTCAAAATGGCTTTCTCGCGGGTGTCTTTGCCCAGCCAGGTGTTATTGCTTAAACGGTTCTTGTAGACGTTGATCATGTTTTTAACCATGTGTTCAACGTCAGCTTTGGCTTTCGGGCCAAAGTATTTCTTGGCGTAATAGTCACCAATTGTTTGGCCAAATGTTCCTTCTGCCAGATAGAAGGCTGATTTCTTCTGTGGCGTTGCTTCCTTCTTACCGGATAGCGCACGGCTGAAGACAGAACCGGTCTGACGGAATTCTTCTGATAGATAGCCGGATGCTGAACGGACCATATTGACCAGCATCCAGTTCTTCATGTCTTTGAAGGTGTCACTGTTAACCAGACCGTCAAAGCGCTCGTAAAACTTCGGTTCGGTCACGATGATCTGCTCCGGTGCCTTGCCAAACAACGCGTCGGCCAGATTGACAAAATCGAGATGAGAACTTGATTCTGAGAAGTAGGCAAACTTCTGAGGATTGTACATCTTGCTGTAATCGGCAGATTCCTCAGCCGATTTGACGTTTGGTGCAATCTTGGCATCAAACCGTTTGGCTGATTCGACAATTTCATCCGCTTCATTGCTGCTGTAGTCCGCTAATACCAGTAATTGGCTGGCCATCTTGGTGAAGACCGGCATCAATTGCTTGTAAGCTGGATTATTGTTTTCATAATAGGTCCGGTCGGGAAGAAATAGGCCGGGAACCGCTGCGAATAAAGCGTTAACCTGCGTATTCTTCATGTCAGGTTCAACCCAAAAGCCAAATGGCAGTGGGTAACCTTCCTTAACCAGCTCCGGCAAAAGTTCGTTCAAATCATCAAAATTAGTGATGTTTTCGATTTTTTCCAAATACGGTTTCAGTGGTTCGCCACCGTCTGCATCCCGCTTCTTATAGTTGCGGGCCAGTTCGTACAACTTCAAGAATTCGGAGAATGGCGCCTCGTGTGGCTGATTTTCCTTGATGATGTCATCGAGGTCACTCATTAATTGTTTGTCGATGTTGTCATTGAGATCCATGAAGCCACCCGTTGACGAATGGTCGGCCGGAATCTTGGCGGTCTTTTCCCAACGGCCGTTAACGGCTTTGTAAAGGTCGTCCTTTAATAACGACTTGTCGATTGAATCCTCGGCTGGTTGGTCGGATTGGCCACCAGCTGTTGAGTTTGCTTTTAAGATATTCAAATTAAGTCCTCCTTCAAAGAGAGTTGATAGATGTTTCAAGCGACACTAAAACAGCGTTATATGAAACTAATTCTATGTAATCTAGTATACTCAATATGAGAAATAAATGTGGAGAATAAACATTCTCTTAGTTATTTTTCCAAGGGATAAGCTATTATAAAGTTGTTACTAATGATTCCTTAGGGGGCAACACTATGGACGAAAAGAAAATTTTTGATCGTGAGAAATCTTTTCGATACAACGGGGATCGGGATCTAAAGATTGCCAAGATTCCAACTTCCGCCACCGTTGAAGATTTGAACAAGGATGACATTAAAGCACGAATTGAAAATAATATTGCGACGCTTCAAGATTTGCAGGGGAAACTGTATGCCCAAAACCATTTTGGTGTCTTGGTTATCTTTCAAGGCATGGATGGGTCTGGCAAGGACAGTATGATCAGACACATTTTGAGCGGGGTTAATCCTCAGGGAATTGAGGTCACAAGCTTTAAGTCGCCAACCTCAATTGAATTAAGCCATGATTACCTGTGGCGGATTCATCGACACATCCCGGAACATGGGATTATCGGTATTTTTAACCGTTCGTACTACGAAGATGTGCTGATCAGTCGGGTTCACCCGGAAATGATTGTCAATGCCAAGATTGGCTCGATCACCAAGCTTGATCAAGTGGATAACAAATTCTTCGATGGCCGATTCAAGGATATCAATTTCTTTGAGGACTATTTGACCCGAAACGGCTTCATGGTCTTGAAGTTCTTCCTCCACATGTCTGCCGATGAGCAGCGGGATCGCTTCAAGCGGCGAATTGAACTGCCGGATCACAATTGGAAATTTGCCTCAGCTGACATTAAGGAACGCCGTTACTTCAACGATTACCAGAAAGCCTATGAGGATGCGATTGAGCACACAGCCAACAAGACCAATCCTTGGTACATCATCCCTTCAGACGATAAATGGTACTCCAGACTTTGTGTTTCTGACATCATTGATCGCCGAATGAAAGAATTACCGCTTAAGTACCCTGACCTGCCAGAATCAGAGAAGGCCGAATTGGAAAAAGCGCTGGCTGAATTGGAAAAGGTTCCAGAAAAGTCGAAAAAGAATAAATAAAATTGGAAACGTTGCCAGAATGCAAATGTTACAAATTGCGTTCTGACAACGTTTTCATTAGCTTTTCACTTGCACAATGCGACTGACGGACTAAAATGAAAATTAGTAGATGATTCATAAAGACCATTTACAAAAATAGATGTGCGTTGTTATTTGATTAGACACAATTTTGAGAGAAAGGGAGTCTTACGATGACAGTCGCAACTCAAACACAATTTAAAGAAGCACTGAGTTTAAAAGAGAAGTTCAATGATTTTATTTCGGACTATTTTGCAACTCACAAGTTTTTGTCCGGTAGTTATGATGATGGGATCTACTTTGAGAATTACCAAGTTCATTTGGACAGCAAGAATGGTTTGGTGATCACGTTAATAACCGGTTCATACACCGGTCAGGCATTCCCAATCAAAGATACTGAAAATATCTCAGTCGAAGATTTTCGTCAGTTGATTTTGAACAAGAAGTTTGCTGACAAGACCACTTCACTTTCTGACGTATTCTACATGACTGCAGATACGATTGACCGTTAAGTTTAATCTTTTTACACGTGTTATTTTCCCCATTAAGACAACTCTTTCATAATTTGGAAGAGTTGTTTTTTTGTACCATTCACTAATGTCAGAATAAGATTTGAATTTTGACCGGATATCTCGTATCATAAAATACAACAGCGACAGGGGGGACCGCTAATTTTTATTAGGAGGTCCATTTTTTATGTATCAACAATTACTTTCCAAGTTTCGCCAGCATCAGGGGCTGGTCATCAACCTCGGCTTTTTTTGTCTATCTTTGCTTGCAGTTTTGCCGTTTTGGCTGACAATGCATGTCTATTCCGGCCCGGACTTACAGTTTCATTTGAGCCGGATTGAGGAAATGCTGGCCAATCTTCAAAACGGAGCGCCATTCAGCCACATTGCCACCCGGACATTTAATCAAATTGGGGATGCGGTGGTGGCCTGCTACCCATGGATTTGGCTGTACATATTTGCCGGGCTGCGGTTCGTACTTTCGCCGATTAGCGCGATTTATTTTGCCTATGTCCTGGTTGTGTTTGCCACACTGGTGATTGCTTATTACAGTATGAAATTGGTTTCCAAGTCCAGCCGAATTTCATTTTATTTTGCCATCTTATATGGATTGACGACTTATTTGGTCATGGAAATTATCACCACTCAGTTTGGTGAATTTCTGGCCTACCCATTCATCCCACTGGCCTTTGCCGGTCTTTACGAAGTGATGTTTGACGACAGTAATCGTTGGTACCTGCTCACCATTGGGATTACCGGGATCATGTACGGCACCGACGACGTTGATTGTGGTCATCGCCTTATTGGTGTTTTACCTGGCCTTTTTCACCAAGCAGCCGGTTAAAGAACGGGCAGCTCGCTTGATGAAGATTGGCATCGCCGCCGTCTATAGTTTAATTTTGAGCCTGATCGTTTGGGGACCGATCGCGGTGTTGGCGATGAGCCAAAAATTGATGCGACCGAATCCGCAAACACTGTATGCAGATCCGCAAAGTTTGTTTACCTGGCTGAACCAGAGTCTGGCCAACAAAGGGATCGGCCTCATTTTATTGCTGGTGTTGATCTTTGGGGGATTCTTCATCAAACGGGTGCCGCCAATTGGTCGCTATGCCTACTTTAGTAGTTTGGTAACGTTGTTTGTGTTATCCAACTTGTTCCCATGGAATTTAATTCATCACATTCCATTGCTTAATGGAATCGAGGCCATTCAAAGTGGGCACCGCATTATTCCGGTTTTAGTGATGTTCATTGCCGCTTTTGGCAGTTATCTGTTGGCAACCCAGTTCAATCGTAGAACAATTGGCGTCAGTGCACTGGTGATTGTTGCAAGCCTTTGTCTGATTAATTCATTTGATTATTCAGCGATGTATTCAATGAACGTAGCTACCGATCAGAACCCGTATGATAATCAGTTCAACCGCACCAGTCAGCCTGAGTTAACCTACAAAGCAACGCCAACGCATCAAATTCCACGTTCCAACCTGAACCTGCAAAATTACAAGGTGAACAACCAGGATTATCAGAATCAGTTCCCAACCGATAACGGTTCCGGGCGGACCGATTACTTACCGGTGACGGCTGGAAAACACATTGATGATCTCGCCAACAAGGTGACCATTTTAAATGGACAGCGGTTTGAAATCGCCACGGCCAGTCTGCACCCAGGCAACAATTCCCTTGCTTATCAGCTGACCGTGCCGATGAAAGAGGGAACCAGATTGGACTTACCATTTGTCCACTATGCCGGGATGAATTACACGGTCAAATTCAATGGCAAAACCATCCAAAAGCCGGCAACTTCAAATCGGGGGACCTTTAAACTCACTATTCCACAAACCGTCAAGCAAGCTAAAATCAGCATTCAAAGCCGTGGAGTTAAATTCAATGGCTTGTTCACCGCTTTGTCGATTGTTGGCTGGCTGGGGTTGTTAGGCCTCGGACTGGTTAGGAAGTATCGAAAACGGATTAATTTGTCATAGTTAAATCATCAAAGGCGCCTCATTTCTGATTAGAGATGGGGCGCCTTTGATGATTCTAGTGTTATAAATGTTTATTCTTATTGTCCTGATCCTTTGAATATTTCGAAAAGAAATAAAAAATCCCAATCAGTGCAATGACGACGATCAATAATTGCAGCCACCAGATGATGCTGTACTGGACCGCATTACCAAGAAATAGGGACATCAAGCCCACGGCAGCCGCACAGATGCTCAGCCAAAATGCCGGCTCCCGATAGAAGTTATTGTTATATGACATTTTGCCATCTCCCTCAAAAAAACAAACAGACAGCCCGTAAATTCAGCTTAATTATAACCTGTTTGTTATTGTTGAGGGGAAATTATCACCCATCAATTCACGATTTGTTCTGGGATTGATTGCGTTGTTTGAGCGTCTTATTAATCCGGGTGATTTTGACATGACCAGAGAGGAAGACGATCAGCCAGGCCATAAGTTGCGAAATTCGGTCAATGAAAGCTGATTGCGCTAAAATAAAGGTAGAGTTGACGTTTAGAACGTGTGTTCGTATAATAGGCATATACATATCAGTTTCATTTGTCAGGAGGTGTCTTCATGAAACAGGAATCATTATTTGCCGGCAACCAGGACGGCAATCAGCCCTTAGCCAGCCGGGTCCGGCCAAAGACACTGGACCAATTTGTCGGTCAGCATCAGCTGGTTGGCAAAGGCAAAGTTCTGAGAGAAATTATTGAAAGTGACCAGTTGCCCTCAATTATTTTCTGGGGACCGCCTGGTGTTGGCAAGACAACTTTGGCGGAGATCATTGCCAAAAAAACGCAGGCCAAGTTTGTCACTTTCAGTGCCGTCACCAGCGGCATCAAAGAAATCAGAGAGATTATGAAAGACGCCGAGGCGAACCGCGAGATGGGCGGCAAGACAATTGTTTTCGTTGATGAAATTCACCGATTCAATAAAGCCCAGCAAGATGCCTTTTTGCCATTTGTGGAGCGGGGCAGCATTACTCTGATCGGGGCAACGACGGAAAACCCATCGTTTGAGATCAATTCCGCCTTGTTATCACGGTGTAAAGTATTCGTGCTGCAACCTTTGGAGACCGATGACATCGTTCAGCTAATTCATCAGACGCTGAAAAATCCAGCAGCCTTTCCAAAAGAAACGATTGAGATTGACGATCAAGCGGTTAAAGAAGTTGCCGAATTTGCCAATGGCGATGCCAGAGTTGCCTTAAACACCTTGGAAATGGCTGTTAACAACAGTCCCAAGCAGGATGGCAAGGTGACCGTGTCGACCGACAATCTCCACCAGTTGATGAATACCAAGTCATTTCTGTACGATAAACACGGCGAGGAGCACTACAACATTATTTCTGCGCTGCATAAATCAATGCGAAATAGCGACCCGGACGCCGCCGTATATTGGCTGACGCGGATGTTAAGTGGCGGCGAAGATCCCTTGTATATCGCCCGCCGAATGGTCCGGTTTGCCAGTGAGGACATTGGTTTGGCTGATACTAACGCCTTGAACGTGGCAATTAATGTATTTCAGGCCTGCCAATTTTTGGGGATGCCGGAATGTAACGTCCATTTGACGGAGTGCGCGATTTACTTGTCCTTGGCCCCCAAGTCCAATGCGGTTTATAAGGCCACCCTGGGTGCTGAAACCGACGTCAAGCACTCGATTAACGAGCCGGTGCCGCTGCAACTGCGCAATGCGCCAACCTCGTTGATGTCCAAGCTGGGTTATGGCAAGGGCTATCAATATGCTCACGAAGCCAAAGATAAGTTGACTAATATGCAGACAATGCCGGATTCTCTGGTTGGCCACACGTATTATGAACCGACCGAGCAAGGCAATGAAGTCCGCTTCAAAAAACGTTTGGAACAAATCAAAGCATGGGAAAAAGCCCATAGAAAGTGATGTGAAACCATGGCACAATTTAAGTTGATCAAAGGAGATATTACCACGATGCAGGTTGATGCGATCGTGAATGCCGCTAATACCGCTTTGAGCGGTGGTGGCGGCGTTGATGGGGCAATCCATCGCGCAGCTGGTCCAGAGTTCGACGAGGCCTGCCGCAAGCTCAACGGCTGTCCAACAGGAGAAGCCAAAGTCACACCCGGGTTTAGATTACCGGCGAAATTTGTGATTCACACCCCCGGGCCAATTTGGCGTGGCGGACATAACAATGAACCGCAATTGCTGCGAAATTCGTATGTGAATAGCCTCAAACGGGCAGTTGAAAATCATTGCCAAACGGTCGCTTTTCCCTCGATTAGCACGGGGGTCTATGACTTTCCACTTGATAAGGCCGCTAAGATTGCCATTGACGCCATTCGAACGTTTGACGCGCCACTTGATGTCACGATGGTGTGTTTTGATACTGGGACGTATGATGCCTACCAAAGAGCACTGGCTAACTAACAAAATCCTGAAGTTCAGCTCAATAACTGAATTTCAGGATTTTCTTATCTAAATATCATTGACTTTAAATTAGAACACCATTAAAATTTTACTAATGCAATAACAGAGTGTGCCAAAAGGCGTTTTTGCTTCCGCCACGTAGGCTTGGCATTTCATGGCCGGCGTAGCATAACCTAGAATGGCTTTTTTAGCTGAAAGCTCGGAAAGTTATTCGTAGTTATGCATAGGAAGCGGCCTTTTGGCACACGTTTTCAGCTACATAAAATAAAAACAAAGAAGGAGTGTGTTAAATGAATGGTGATTTAACTGTTTCTGCCGCTTCAAAGGATACATTGCCAACGGTATTTGGATACATAGGAATTGGTGTGGCTTTCGGCATTGTCGGTAAAGCCGCGGGATTAAGCCCACTGTTGGTGACGTTGATGTCCATTATTACATATGCTGGGTCGGCACAGTTCGTCATTGTCAGCATGCTGGTGACCCACAGTCCCATTTTTTCAATTATTTTTTCCGTTTTTTTGGTCAACTCGCGGATGATTCTGATGAGCACAACTTTGGCCTCTTATTTTAAGCATGACAGCATGTTTAAGAATATTTTGGTTGGGACACTGCTGACGGATGAAAGTTTTGCTTTAGGGATGAACAAGCTGAATTATTCTGACAATCATCTGAACTTCGCTTGGTTCAATACCGCCAACGTCATTTCTTACATGACTTGGATTCTTTCTTCGTTGGTTGGCGCGGTTCTAGGGAATTTCATCAGCAATCCTGAAAAATTCGGCTTGGACTTTGCCCTGGTAGCGATGTTCATTGGTTTACTGTATCTGCAATTGATTAGTGACAAATCAATCAAATTCAACTTGCAACTGATCGTGGTTGGGTTTGTGTTGGTCGCAATTTACTTGGGCTTGATCTTCATCCCAAGCAGTTTATTAATTTTGCTGGTGACCCTTGTGGCCTGCAGCTTTGGGGTGGTGATGAAACATGCCTTCTTTTAATTTTGTGCTGCTGACAATCATTGGCACGGGCATCGTCACTTGGCTGTCTCGAATTACCCCGTTTGTCGTGCTGAAAAAGTTTCAGCTGTCTAAAGGCGTCGTGGAATTCTTGAGTTTTGTTCCAATTGCGATTATGTCAGCATTATGGTTTGAAAATTTATTTGTTCAACATATCGGCCACTTACCATCGATTGACTGGGAAAATTTCCTTGCTTCACTGCCGACAGTGCTGGCAGCAGTCATTTCCAAGAATCTGCTCGTGATTGTGGTGGTGGGGGTTATCTCGCTTGGTGTGATTCGGCTGGTTATGGGAATGTAATTCAGAGTGGGACGTGAAGCGGTTAGTTTCCAGAATATAAGCAGGCAATCCGAATATCCAGAACTTGGATATTCGGATTGCCTGTTTATATGGCCGGAAACTGCTTTACGTCCCACGTTTCCGCAATGTAATATTCAAAATGATGAAAATGAGAATAGAATTGGAGATGCTTTGGCCATACTTGCGTTAATTGTGTGGGGACTTTACTTTTTATACCCTTCCTGAAACGATTCCCATCCTTCACTGGCAATAAAATACACTAAAATCAAAGCGGCGACTGAGTCAGCCCACCACCAGTTGAGCAGCGCGGTTAACAGTGCGCCGATTAAGACTGTCGCTGCCATGTAGGCACAGGTGATGTTGCACATGCCATCTTCGACGAGGGCATCCGAGTGGAGCGCTTTGCCCAGTGACCGTTTCCGGATTGTCAAAATAGGCATTAATAAAACCGAGGCAATCCCAATGGCGATACCAGAATAACTGGTGTCTGCCGTTGCGTGAGTGAATAGGTTAAACAGTGACACGGCGGTGACATAAATAGCCAGCAACAGCAAAACGATTCCAACAATTAATGAAGAGCGCTTTTCTGCCCGTTCGATTGCTTCAGGGCCGGCACCAGTATTTTCTTTTCGTAGTCGCCAAATGAGCGTGCTTCCAGAAATAATCTCTAAAAAACTGTCCAGCCCAAATGCGATTAACAGAATTGAGCCGGCTTTGAGACCTGAATAAAACCCAACCATGAATTCGAACGCCATCCAGGCTGTTGAAAAGTATTCAGTGTGGAGGCTGCGGTCGACGAGTGTTTGTGAATCAGTGTTACTCTCCATGCTTTTTACCCCTGATAACGTGATCAGCATGCTCGAGCATCTCATTGATGACGTCGAGGATGTGGGGATCATCTAGTCGATAATAGTTGGCTTTGCCTTCGCGGTGGGATGACACCAGCTGATGTTTCCTTAATAATGCTAATTGGTGGGAAACGTAGGACTGCTCCAAACCAAGCAGATTTCCCAGTTCACTGACGTTCAGTTCCTGCTGCGCGAGGACTTTTAGCATCTGCAGCCGGTTGGGATTGCTGAGTAATTTAAAAATCCGTTCCGATTCCGACAAATGTCGGTTATCAATAAGAACGATTGAGTTGATTGAAACGGAGTCATCAGTCATATATGTCATTCCTTTCATATGAAGATTATAACATATGTTTTTGCCGATGGATTGAATATCTGTTGGTTATTTTTTAAGCCCAATGAGCAACTTCTCTAACAAAGAAAAGACCGGCAACGATGAATAAAAATGTTCATCGTTACCAGTCTTCCTACTTTCTCGTTAACTTACTTGATGCTTACAGTGATGGATCGATCATAATCTTAACTTGTGATTTATCGGTTGAGAGAGCTTTAATGCCGTCTTCCAATGCATTATCCAAGCTAACTTTCTTAGTGACAACTTTCTTGAACAGATCCTTGTGGTTATCAATAATGCCTAACACATTCGGGAATGAGTTGTTGTAGCAGAGGGTGGTGATAACGTCTTTACCTTGCATAATCAGGTCGTCAGTCATATTCATGGTAACTGGTTTTGCATAGAGGGCAACTACTTGAATAATTCCGGTTCGCTTCGTAACTTTCAATGCTGAATCAAAGGTTGCTTGAACGCCGGCACATTCGAAGGTAATGTCCACACCATTTGGTAAGTCTTGTTTGATGATCTTTTCAACGTCGTCTTGGCTTGGGTCAAGGACATGTTCAATGCCTAATTCCTTGGCTTTGTCCAAACGAACTTTAGAAACATCAACGATGTATACGTGGTTGGCACCTGCGATCTTAGCTAAAACAGCTTCCAGCAAGCCAATTGGGCCGGCTCCCATGACAGCAACGTTTTGGCCTTCACGCAAATGACTCTTCTTGATAGCTTCGTAAACAACGGCGGTTGGTTCTGCCAAAGCACCTAATTCAAAGTCCATGTCTTTTGGCATCTTGTGGGCAAAGACCCCTTGAACGTTGGCAAATTCAGCCATCCCACCATCTTCTGAGAAGCCCAGGAAGTTGCCGGCGCCATCAGTTGAAACGGCACGGTTACAGAAGTTATAGTTTCCTGCCCGACAGTTTTCACATTTGCCGCAAGCTAAAAGTGGTTCAACGGCAACGTGGTCACCGACTTGTAAGTCGTCAACGTCTTTCCCGACTTTAACAATTTCACCTGAGAATTCGTGCCCCAGCGTAATTGGCACGGTTTTACCGGTTAACGGATAAGGAACGGTTGGCAGGCCCCAGCCTTCGAGATAGGCGTGCAAATCACTTCCGCAAATTCCACAATATTTAACTTTAATTTGAACTTGATCATCCTTTGGTTCTGGAATCTCAACGTCTTCAACTCTGATATCCTTTTCACCATAAATACGTACTGCTTTCATAATTATGACCTCCTAGAATGAAAAACTTCTTACCATCAACACCCTAAGTTTACACCTATGTGAAATCGCTTACAATAAGCAGCTGAATAATTTAAAATTTCATTCACAATCCTTTCGTATAACACTTAAAAAGCTTGCTATTATAGGCATGAAAAGGTTATCATTGAATGTGTAGATTTTATTAGCAAGTGATTGAAAATCCGTTGAATTTGGAGGCGATTATCATCGAAACGATCAAGTGCTCAGACACCAGGGCGATTCATGAAAGCTATGTGTTTCCAGCCCAGTTGAATAACAATCGAATTCAATTTGGCGGCGAAACCTTACGAATTTTGGATGCCAATGCCGGATTGGCCGGGGTGAAATTTCTGCCGGGAAATCTATCATTTGTGACCGCGGGCTATGACCATGTCCAGTTCCTATCACCTGCCCGGCCCAATGAGATTTTAACGTGCATCTCCTATGTCACCGGCAGCAGTAAGCGTGCGGTGGAGGTCTTTACCAAATTTTTGACCACCGATACCAAGACCAAAGACGTTCAGGTTGCCTTTATGGCTTTTTGCACGCTGATCGTCACCAATGAAATCAGTGAGATCCATTTCCCTAAGTTGGTCGGTGAGTCTGCCGAAGAAAAATATCTGCTTGCTACCTATGATGACCGGTTAAAAGAACGGCATGCCGAGTTGGCGGATAACAAAACAATTATTTCGCATCTGAGCTTTGAGTAGATTTATCCGGACTTGATTTATGTTTATTCCATCACACAATGGTATGATTAACTTAGATAGTCAGATTCGGAGGTGTTGGAGATGTATGACACAATTTTGGTTCCAGTTGATGGTAGTGACAATGCAATGAGGGCGGTGGAAGAAGCTGCTGATTTGGCCAAGTCATTTGATGCCACCCTGCAGATTGTTTCGGTCGCCAGTGATCAACGTTATGTTCAGTACGGCGTGACGCTGGGCCAGGACGTGATGGAGTCGTTCCGTGAGCGGGCAGAAGAAATTTTGGACGATGCCCGAGAAATTGCCGAGAAGAAGGGCGCTAAAGTCGAAACCCACTTCGTTGTTGGAGTCCCAAAGATTCAAATTGCCAAAGAATTACCCGAAAAGTATGACGCTTCGTTGATCGTCATTGGAAAGTCCGGGGTTAACGGGATATCCAGAGCGATTTTGGGGTCCACAACTGCTTACGTTGTCCGACATTCAACGGTTAACGTGATGGTTGTTGATTATGAAAAATAATGAGTAACAGGGTTCGTAATAACCCGATGAATAGCTGGTGATCAAGGCGTTGTCCTTATCACCGGCTTTTTTAATCCGGTGAATCTTTCGCTTTCCTAACGATTCTAAATAAATCCACGCTTTCATTTCCACAGATGTTACAATAATTCTAAAATTAATCTGAAAAGATGTGCAATATGAACTCTAAATTAACGAGTAAAATGACGTGGCTTCAGATTGTCCTGGTCGTCGCCTTTTGTTTTTTAGCGGCCTTTTTTTGCCAGCACAATGATGGCCTGTACCAGCAGACCATTTATCGAGTAGACCGGGTGCAAAACGGCAAAGCAATCAAGATGACCGATGAGTTTCAAAATGTCGATCATTACCACAATCAGCAGCTTTTCGGCACGATTACCAACGGGAAGTATGCTGGTCAAAAATTAAGCATTAAGAATGCCTACTCAGATTCGCATGCAATGGACCATCAATATACCAAGGGACAAAAGCTCTTTATTACGTTACATACTCAGCCTAAACTACACGCGACTGTTAAAGATATTAAGCGGGATGCACCGATTGCCTTTCTATTTGCGATTGCCATCAGCCTGTTATTTGTCATTCTTAAATTGCGAGGTGTGACGGTGATTTCCAGCATCCTGATCAACACGATTCTGTTCTGGATAGCTGTTAAGCTTGACCACAATAATAACGGGGCTGCGGTTATCTGGATTTTTAGCGTTTTGGCGGTCATTTTCTGCTTTGTGACCTTACTGCTGGTTATGGGCTGGAGCAAGAAAATGCTGGTGACGCTGTCGGCGGTGCTGTGCGCGACGGCGGCAACGATCTTGATTACGCTGATCGTCTTCGGCCTCACCAACGAGCGGGGTATCTATTATGAGTCGATGCAGTACGTTACTCAGCTGCCCAAGCCGTTGTTTATCGCCGAAGTCCTGATTGGGGTGCTGGGAGCCGTCATGGATGAGGCCACCGATATTGTCGCTTCTTTGGCGACGTTGAAGCAGGAGCGCCCGGAACTGTCTCGAATGGCGATTTTTAAATCAGGCAGACAAATTGGCAAATCGATTATGGGGCCCCTGATTAACGTTTTGTTCTTCATCTTCATGGCCGAAACCCTGGCGATGACCTTACTTTACTTAAAAAATGGCAACACCTGGCACTATTCGTTTTCGATGAACATGTCATTGGGGATGACTTCCAGCCTGATTAGCGGCATTGGGATCGTTCTGACGGTAATTTTATCGAGTGCCTTTGCCGGACTCTGGATTAAAGGGGATGAACGCTAATGGGAGCTATTACAGCCTTGGGGATTGTTCTGCTGGTCTTGATGATCATTGTTGGGGGCAAACAGGGTATCACCTCATTTCTCAGCCTGGTGGTTAATTTTGGCATTCTCTTTTTCACGATTGTGCTGATTGCCTTTCACCTGCCGCCAATTATCGTCACGATTGTCGCCAGCGTGATTTTACTGTCAATCACTATTTTTTGGAGCAGTGCCAGCGACAACGCCTCAACCACGGCCTTTCAGGCTTCGGTGATTGTTTTGATATTGATTGTAGTCATTATTATTCCGATTGAATATTGGGCCCAGGTTGGCGGTTTTGGTTTGGAAGACAGCGAGGAACTTGAAGGCCTTTCAACGTATGTCGGCATTGATTTCACGAAAATTGCGATTGCAACCGCCATTCTGAGTTCATTGGGAGCGGTCGCGGAAGCCGCAATTGCGATTGCCTCTGGCTTGGATGAAATTATAACTCAACATCAAGCCATTAAAAGTGAACAGCTCTTCTTGGATGGCACCGTGATTGGCAAACAAATCATAGGAACGGCCGTTAATACTCTGTTCTTTGGCTTCTTTGGCAGTTCGTTGGCGTTATTCATTTGGTTCTATGGCTTGAATTATTCCTTCGGCGATATTCTTAACGACAAGGTGTTTGCTGCGGAATTGATCGCGATTGTGGTTTCCTTAATCGGGGTCGTTACGACGATTCCCGTTACGACTTGGCTGATGAGTTTCAAGTTGAAGCGACTCCACAAAGCACAGTTAAAGCATTGAGTTGTGTTCGATCGTCAAAATGAGTATATTTAAAACACCATGGATTTTACGAGGTGATCGACATTGATTGAGTTTACGAATGTCACAAAAAAGTTTGACGGCCAATTTGCATTGAAAGATTTGAACCTCACCATTGATGATGGTGAGCTTTTTGTGTTGGTCGGACCTTCCGGGAGTGGGAAAACGACCCTTCTGAAGACGATTAATCGTTTAGTGGTACCAACCAGCGGCACGGTCAAAATTGACGGCGAGGACGTCGCCGACAGTCACCTACAAAAATTGCGGCGACACATCGGCTACGTTCTGCAAACCGGGGCGCTGTTTCCCAATATGACCGTTGAACAAAATGCCACCATTCAACTTGATAACTTGGGTTGGCCGGCTCAAAAAAAGCATGACCGGGTGGTTGAATTGATGAGCAAAGTTAATTTGGACCCTGATCAATTTTTGAACCGGATGCCCGACGAATTATCGGGTGGGGAAGCTCAGCGGGTCGGCATTGTCCGGGCCCTGGCTGCCCGCCCCAAGTTGGTGTTGATGGATGAGCCCTTCAGTGCCCTTGATCCGGTATCCCGTAGGCAACTGCAGAAGATTATTTTGAATCTCCATCAACAAATTGACACCACGATTGTATTCGTGACTCACGATATGCACGAAGCGTTTTTACTCGCTGATAGATTGGCGGTTATTCATAATGGGGTTCTTTTACAGGAAGGTGAGCCGGATTATTTGATGGCCAATCCTGCCGATGAGTTTGTCAAACGGTTCTTTGACGTCGACAATTCCGGCACCAGACTTTTAAAACAAGTGCTTAATGCCGGCCTGGGGCGTCCAGTTGGCAAAGATGACCAGGCGATTACGCTGCAGAACAGCCAGACAGTCTATGAATGGGCGGGTCTGTTGGAAAAAAATCCCGGCCAGCTGATTTTGGTGGATGGTGCCATTCTGACGCAAAGTGACTTGATTTCTTATGTCGCCGATTTGGGAAAGGAGCCGACAAATGATTGACGAAGTCGTGGCATATGTTGATAAAAATGCCGCTGCCATCATCCAAGCCCTTTGGCAGCATATCGAAATCTCATTGATTGCGATCTTGATTACCATCGTGATTGCGATTCCTTTAGCGATTTGTTTGGTGAACCGGCCAAAAATCGGCGAAATCATTTCCCAAATTGCCGGCGTGATTCAGACGATCCCCAGCCTTGCAGTTTTAGGAATTTTAATCCCGTTTGTTGGGATTGGCACGGTACCGGCAATTATCGCCTTGGTGCTGTACGCAATTATGCCAATCTTTCAAAACACCTATGCCGGCCTGACCCACATTGATCCTGTGTTGTTGGAAGCTGCCGACGCTTTGGGCGTGACCAAACGGTTCAAATTGTTCCGGATCGAGCTGCCATTAGCGATGCCGATGATTCTTTCGGGAATCCGAATTGCGACTGTCCTGGTGATCGGGACGGCCACCCTGGCCGCTTTAATTGGCGGTGGCGGTCTTGGAACATATATCCTGTTAGGCATTCAGACTAACAACAATGCCGCCTTAATCGTTGGCGCAGTCTTATCAGCCATCTTGGCACTGGTTGCCAGTTGGTTAATCAAAGTCTTATCTCAATTTTCTTTCAAAAAGCTGGGAATCGGCGTCTTAGTAGTACTGATCCTCGGTGGCGCGGGATTAGGGTGGTCCTTGTTCAACAAGCCGGCCCAAACGGTTACGATTGCTGGAAAAATGGGCGGTGAGCCGGAAATTTTGATCAATATGTATAAAGACTTGGTCAAACAAGAGAGCCCACAGACAAAAGTTCAACTTAAACCCAACTTCGGCGGGACCAGCTTTCTCTTCAAAGCACTGCAGAGCGACCAAATTGACGTTTATCCTGAATTTACCGGCACGGTTCTCCAATCCCTGGTTCATTCCCCCAAAAAGGTGAATAGCGAGCCTCAATTGGCCTACAGGGATGCTAAAAATGCCTTGAGTCAAAAATTCCATATGCGGTATCTGAAGCCAATGGCCTACCAAAACGGCTATGCGATTACCGTCCGTCAGTCAACCGCTAAAAAGTATCACTTACGCACAATTGCGGATTTGCAACGGGTTGGCAGCCAATTAACCGGCGCCTTTGATCCCGACTTTTACCAGCAGTCCGACGGTTACCCAGGATTGCGAAAAGCCTATCATTTCCAATTAAAATCAGTTCGGACAATGGAGCCCTCTTTACGGTATGTCGCCTTGGCAGATGGCCGGGTCGACGTCACCGACGCTTACACCACCGATCCGCAAATCAGGGAGTATCATTTGGTGGTGCTCAAGGATTCCAAACAATTCTTCCCGCCGTATCAAGGCGCGCCGTTGATGACCGACCAGTTTGCCAAGACGCATCCACAAGTGGTTCGCGCACTCAGTCGATTAGCAGGCAAAATCACAACCCGTGACATGCAGGAGATGAATTACCAAGTGACCGTTAAACATCGTTCGGCCGCGGCTGTGGCTAAGCAATATCTGCAACAGCACCATTTACTGAAGTAAATTAAAATAGACAGACTAAAGGCCGAAACATCAGGATTCTCTAATGTTTCGGCCTTCTTGGTGTCCGTTGTTCAAATGAAATGCGTCCAAAATTATTGAATGGTTTCCAGTGGCAGGTTCATGCCTTTCCAGCCTTCCAGGGAACCGGCAAGTTCGAATGCGTCAAATCCGGCTTTGAGCAGGATCAAAACAGCTTGTTTACCCAAGATTGTGCCGCCATTCCAGTCATAAACCACATAGGTTTTAGCTTTGTCCAGTTCACTCAGATGAGCTGCCAAGTCTTTGGCGGGCAGGGCAACTGCGCCTTTGATCTGGTCTTTTTTAACCTGGGCAGGGGCATTTCGAACATCTAAAATCACATAGGGCGACTGACCGGTTTGACCGGCTTTCAAAACGTCCATGGGGTTAATGTACAGACTTAAATAAGTTTCCAGTAAATTAATTTTTTCTGTGTTCATGATAGTCTTCCTCCAGTTGTTGGATCTTGTCTTTGGATTTGAGTAGTTTTCGTAGTAAATGCGCGAATTGTTGTTTTTCTTCGTCAGTAAAATCTTCAAATAGTAGGGAACTTGACCGATAGTTATAGGGCAAAAAAGTTCGCAGCAGCTTTTCACCTGCAGGTGTTAACTGAATATCCCGAACCCGCTTGTCAGTTGAAGACTGGTGACTGCTGACAAGGCCTTGTTGTTCCATCCCCCGCAACAGCTTACTGATCGTTGGCTTGGTAACCCCCAATTTGTGTGCAATCTCAGAGGGCAGCAGCTGTTTGTCATCTGCATAATACAAGAACATCAGGATGATGAACCTGGATTCGCTTAGGTCAAAACTCGCCACCAGACTTTCATAGTTCTTTTCGACTTCCCGATAGGCGAGTTGAAAATCCAAGAATAAATGCACCGCATCAGGTGATACTGCCAAGTGTAATTGATCGGCCATCTCTTGAATCCGCTGCTTGCTGGGTCGATCGACAAAGTTGTAATAACTCACGGTTGGTCCCCCCCCTTTCTGTATTTAGTTAGCCGGCTAACTAAATACAGTATACGTCATCTGGTCAGAAAAGGGAAGTGAAAGACAGCGTATTTTCAATAAAAAACGGCAGCGTGGGCCAATAAGCGGTTTGCTTCCAGAGGATAAGGGGATTACCCAAATATCCAGGGCTTGGATGTTTGGGTAATCCCCTTATACGGCCGGAAGCTGCTTATTGGCGCACAGTTCTGCCAGATAACATTCGGACGCAAATAGAGGCTGGAACAGAATCTTTCATTTTGTCCCAGTCTCCCGGTCTCATCAATATGCTTATTAAACTCGTTATTTTCTAACCTGCCCATTGCCCCGAATGACATATTTGGTGGTAGTCAATTCGTTCAAGCCCATGGGTCCTCTGGCGTGGAGCTTTTGGGTGCTAATGCCAATTTCTGCACCGAAGCCAAACTCGAAGCCATCGGTAAATCGGGTGGAGGCATTGACGTAAACGCAGGCAGAGTCGATTTTATTCAAGAATTCCTGACCGCTTTGATAGTTATCGGAAATGATTACTTCAGAGTGGCCGGTGGAGTATTGATTGATGTGTTCGATTGCGGCCTGCTCGTCGTCAACGACTTTAACAGCCATAATCAAATCGTTGTATTCGGTTGACCAGTCTTCTTGAGTCGCCGGGGTAATTGAGGAGACAATTTGCCGGCTGGCTTCATCACCACGAAGTTCAACGCCGTGGTCCTCCAGCGCCTGAGCGATTGCCGGCAGCATGCTTTCAGCTACATCCCGGTGGATCAACAGCTTCTCAGCGGCGTTGCAGACAGATGGGCGTTGGACTTTGGCATTAACGACGATGTCAATGGCCATTTGTAACTCAGCATCCTTGTCAACGTAAACGTGACAGTTGCCGGCACCCGTCTCAATGACAGGGACCGTCGAGTTTTTCACAACGGCATTGATTAAGCCGGCCCCGCCTCGTGGAATCAAAACATCAACGTATTGGTTCAAATGCATCAAGTCGTTGGCCGTATCGTGGCTGGTATCATGCAGAATCTGAATGGCATTTTCGTCGAGCTGATTGTCGCTTAGAACCTGACGGAGAACCTCAGCCAGCGCCAAATTGGTGTTGATGGCTTCCTTGCCACCACGCAAGATGACGGCGTTGCCACTCTTAAATGTCAAAGCGGAGGCGTCGACAGTGACGTTGGGGCGGGCTTCAAAAATCATGGCGATGACGCCTAACGGTACCCGCTTTTTTTCAATGTTTAAGCCGGCGTCATTCTCCCAGCCCTTGTCGATATCACCGATGGGATCGGCGAGTCCAGCCACTTGGCGGAGACCCTCGGCCATGTCAGCAATCCGTTGGGAAGTCAGCTTTAATCGGTCGGTAAATTTGCTGGGCATGTCGGTGGCGTTGGCCAAGTCTTTTTGATTAGCGGTAAGAATCAGCTCAGCGTTTTGCCCCAAGGCGATCGCAAATTCGTTTAAGATTCGGTTCTTGGTCGCGGTATCCAGCAGGTTCAATTTATAAGCAGCAGCTTTGGCATTTTTGCCAATTTCGATTAATTTGTCATTCATGAGCTACACTCTCCTTTTGAAAGATCGTTCCCACATCTTTGCCGGCTAAAATTTTAAAAATAATGCGTGGATCGGCACCGTTGGCCAAAACCATGATCCGGTCTTCGTCGAGCATTCGTTTGGCGGCCAGCAGCTTAGTCTGCATGCCGCCGGTTCCAAAGCGGCTGCCGGTCCCGCCGGCAACACCAAATTCATTTTCATCAACGTGGCTCACGGTTCTGATGAGATTGGCATCAGCGACTTTATTAGGATTTTGATCATAGAACCCGTCGACATCTGACAAGACGATCAGCAAATCTGCATCCACGTGGCTGGCCACGATTGCTGAAAGTTGGTCGTTATCGCCAAAAGTGGTTTTGTGGTCCAACTCATCAGTGGCCACCGTGTCATTCTCGTTGACAATCGGGATCACATTGTCCCGCAGTAGACAATTGAAGGTGTTCATAACGAACTGGTTGCTCTTGGGATAATCAAAGATATCATGGGTCAAAAGCACCTGAGCAATGTCTGTCAGATAGTGGTCGAATCGTTGCGTAAACAGCGTCATCAACTCTGACTGACCAATAGCAGCCAAAGCCTGCTGGGCACCAATTTCGGTTGGCCGTTTCTTGAGGTGCATTTTGTTCAAGCCAACCCCAATTGCCCCGGAGGAAACCAGGACAAGTTGCTTGCCTTGGTTATTCAGCGCGCTCAAAGTGTACGCCAGCTCATCAAAAGTCTTCAAGTTGACCGCACCGTTTGGGTGGATCAGGCTGCTGGTACCAACCTTGACCACGATTCGATTTGCGTTAATAATCCGTTTGTCCATCTGCTCACCCCATATTTTTGTATAAAAAAAGCCTGCTTTGAAATTGAGACACCCACAACGGGCGGTACCATTCTCATTCAAAGCCAGGCTTCACACTTTTTGTTTTATAACGGAAAAAT
This sequence comes from Lentilactobacillus buchneri, assembly GCF_018314255.1. Taxonomy (NCBI): domain Bacteria; kingdom Bacillati; phylum Bacillota; class Bacilli; order Lactobacillales; family Lactobacillaceae; genus Lentilactobacillus; species Lentilactobacillus buchneri. The sequence goes on along the minus strand of NZ_CP073066.1, from coordinate 847,455 downwards.
CCGTGCCGGATTAGGGCAATCGTCTTGAAGATAGGATTCGTGTTCTTAAATGCCTTTCAGCCGACGGCACTTTCTCTGTACGCACACTACTTGGTCTTCTAAATTGTCATAATCATATATTAATTCATAAATGATGTCAATTGATTAGGTCAAGGGCTTTTTCGTAGACCCAATATTTTTGCGCACCACTGTCGGTGGAGAAGGTAATCCGATACCAGTCGTGACCGTTTGATTTAGTCCCGATGTCATCAATATAGACCTTCTTACCAACAGAAGCGTCAACTGAGGCCCACGAATAGGATTTGACCCCTGATCGTGAATTCTTAACGTGATTGTATAATCTGTATGACTTGTAGTTGTCTCCTAATGACGCCTTTGTATCTGCTTTGGCGTATGTGACCTTGTCATACGCTGTTTTTGCTGATGAAGCGGTTAGTGACCCATGGGCCGCACCATCGTCTGCCAAATTATTGTAGGTTGTCTTAACCAATTGATAAAATTGGGCAAACGTATAGCTGGCACCGAAGTATTTCTTACCTGCTGATGCATAGTAGCCGGCTGGATCGGTGTGATTAGTACCGCCCAGATATTTGGAGACACCCCCGTGAGACCAAACAGTTCCCTTGCCATCATACGCTGCATCATTAGGCTTTAAGCCATACTTATCCAAAATGTAGGCGGTGTAGTAAGCTGCGTTGGCAATTTCGTGGGCAAACGCTGACTTGCTGTGGACTTCGACCTGTTCAAATTGGACGAAGCGGGCATTGGCCGGATAGCCGGCACCCCAAGCCAAGTAGTTGGTGTTGGCGATGTTGATAATTCGACTGGCATCAACGAAAGAATGGACAAATGCGTTATTATAATTCTTCTTCATGTACGCAATTTCGTTATAAATCGTTGAGTTGGGGTTGGCAGTTTCATGAACCACGACCCCTTCAGGCTTACCGGTTCCGTTGCGGTAGGCGTTCTTTGGAAAACCGCTCCACACCGATGAGGTAACACTGGCATGGCCGATATTGTTATTGGCAATATAATCGTTGACACTGCTAGCCCCCGCAGTGCTGCTTAGTCCAAACATGCCGATTGCCGCCAGTGTCAGCGAGCAAAGGGCTGTTACAATCGCTCTTTTTTTCAAATTAATTATTCCCTTCAGAAGTGTTTATTGCAGATTTTTTTAAGTTTCGTTTTAAATGTTTATTTTATTTTTACATAGTGGTAATTAGCTACGGTCATTAATATATACGATTTGCATGATACAATTCAACCGGACAAAAAGCCCACGGATAGCGATTTAACGCGTACCCGTGGGCTTTGCGGTACTAATTGTCAATCATATTAAGAGTTCTTGACAAAATTCTTAAATTATCGAGCTAATGACTGATATATCAACAGTTTAACGCTGTAATAATCATTTATTGGCAAGCTTGGCCAGGTGGAGTTTGCGCTGGCAATCCGGGCAAATCCCGGTGACCTCTAATTGGGTACCGGTTACCAGAAAGTCGGTTTTTTCTCTGGTGGTTTGTTGAACGTGTTTGACTAATTCGGGATAGTCATCATCAAAAATGTCGATGATTTTGCCGCAATTTTCACAGATTGCATGGTAATGGGAAACGCCAAAATAGTCATAACGGATGCCGCCATCGTTATTTGGCAGTTCAATGACCAAGCCATTGTCGACCAGCATCTTGAGGGTGTTATAGATTGTTGCCACGCTGAGGTTGGGCAACTTGTCTTCGATGCCGTCGCGAATGGTTTCGACATCCGGGTGATTATGGTGGGTAATCAAATAATCCAAGATCACTTCTCGCTGAGGAGTAATCCGGACGCCCTGTTTTTTAAGTTGACCCAGGGAACGTTTTAAAGTTGTGTTTGTCATTATTGGCACCTCCATGAGGAGCGTTCTGTTATTCTTCACTGTTATTATAATCCAATCGTTACTTTAGAACAATTCTAATATGCTTGGTCTGGATATGCAACGATTCTGAATTGGATTGTCGTTAATAATTTTGTTACTTTGAAATTAGTTTAAAGTTGGATGGTAAACCGCTGTTCGCCGTCGCCTACAAAACCAATTCCACTCAGTTCTTTTGCGGTTTGTGAAGATACATCATTAAACGTGATTGAAAGCTGATTGAATTCAAAATGATCCTGGGAAAATCGGATAGCTCTTTCAACAACTTCTGCCAGATACTCACGGTGATCCTGGTCAATGATGAATTCAATTGATCCCGATGGGGTGGCTTCTTCAAAGCCACGCAGGCTGATGATGCCAACAAACGCGTCTGAGTTGGAGTCGGTAATTCCCCAAGTCAATTCCTTGTCGTTCATTACCCGGCGCATTATGTGATTGATCTCTTTAACAGTATCGAGAATTTGGCTGGGCATTTTCTCGGCCTTTGCGGTTGTAACTGCCGGCTTGGAAAACAGATCGTCAATGGATTTTACCGGTGTTTGGGTTAGCCAATCAAGGGTTAAGTGGGCGGTGAGAACGGGATGAAATTTTTCAAAAGATGTCATAAAATTTGTTCCTTTCGTGAAAAAGCTTTCAAATGTGTTTTGGTTAGGTTTTATCTGTGGCATAATGAAGACATAAACTTTTATTGGAGGGAAAATTTTGATAGAAAAATACTTGCTAGGAACCTATACCAGAAGAATTAGTAAAGGTGTTTATCAGTTAGAATTAGATACTGAAAATCAAAAATTACAAAATTTAACGTTTGTTGGCAGCGCCATTGACCCAACCTACGTTGCGGAATCCAATCAAAAACGGATCTACGCGATCACCAAAGTCAAAGATGATAAGGGAGACGTGACCGGTGGCTTCGTTGAATGGGATGGTACCAGCGATGATTTTCCACTGAAACCAATTGCTTCGGTTCACGATCAGGAAACTTCACCGGCTTACATTGCGGTTGACGAAGATAAGCAGTTAGTCTTTACCGCCAATTATCATGCCGGAACGGTTAACACCTACCGGATTGCCGATGACGGCTCAATTTCAAAGGCCGACCGAATCATGGATAAGGGAACCCTCGGCTTTCGAAAAGAGCAACAGGACGGTCCTCATCCCCACTATATCAATTTGACACCGGAAGGTAGAGTTGTGGCCGTTGACTTGGGCGTCGACAAAGTCTTTATCTATGATTTGGAAGCCAACGGTAAATTAGTGCCGGTTAGCGAACTTCAAATGCAAGATGGCTATGGTCCACGGCATATTTACTTTGACGCCAAGAAGAAAGTCGCTTATTTAGTCGGCGAATTGAGCAGCAATGTTGCCGTACTGGACTATGATGCCGACAAAGGCGTCTTATCCTTAAGGGACATTCACTCGACTATTCCTGATGACTGGACCGAACATAATGGGGCCGCTGCCATCCGGGTTTCCAAAGATGGGCGCTTCGTGTATGTTTCCAACCGTGGGAACAATTCGATTGCGGTCTTCAGTTCAGATGAATCCGGTAATTTGTCATTGATTCAGCGGATTTCAACGGAAGGCGATTTTCCTCGCGACTTTAATTTAAGCGATGATCAATCCTTTGTGATCGCTTTGAACCAAAATTCTGACAACGCTACATTGTACACGCGTGACCCCGAGTCTGGCAAATTAACCATGATTCAAAAGGATTTCACGGTGCCCGAAGGTGTTTCAATTTTACGCAAGAAGTAACATTGACGAGTATCAGTCAGAATTAAATTGCAATTAAAACTTAAACTAACAAAGCTGGAGCCAAATCACAACGATTTAGCTCCAGCTTTTTTGATTGGAAATTCTTTAAAAATAAATGACTTGATTAGTTGACCTTTGTCTCGATGGTTCCCAGACCATCAATTTCACTGGTAAACAGGTCCCCGGACTTTAAGAAGACTTGCGGATCACGGCCAACGCCAGTTCCACTAGGCGTTCCGGTAAAGATCAGGTCGCCGGGGTATAGTTCAATAACGTTCGAGATGTAAGAGACCAGCGTTTGAATATCAAAAATCATCTTATCAATTGTCGCCTGCTGCATGATTTCGCCGTTAACCTTGGTGGTAACGGTCTTGGAGACAATATCGTCAACGTCAGCGATGGTGGTTATGTAAGGGCCAACCGGCGAATAATTTTTGTAGGATTTTCCAAGGTCAAACTGCGTACTGGGACCATCGATTGATTGAACGGTTCGATCGGAAATATCCTGGCCGACCATGTAGCCGGCAATGGCGTCTTCAGCGTCTTCACGGCTAATGTTGCGGCCACCACGGCCAATCACAACGACGAGCTCGGATTCCCAGTCGACGGTGTCGCTACTCAAATGAATCGAGTTGTGAGGGCCGGCTAAAGAGCTGACAAACTTGTTGAAGATGTTGGGCCGCTTGGGTTTGACAATGTCCATTTCCTTCATGTGATCGAGATAGTTGAAGCCAACAGCCGGCAGCTGACGGGGATGCTGAACGGGCTGCTCAAAATGTTGTGGATCAAGTTGAGTGGCATTGTCATTGTCGATGATTTTATCGTCGTTAATATTAATGAGTACGTTAGCCAAAAAGTTCTGCCAATCGTTTAAAATATCGTCGATTGAGTCGTAACCAATAATTGGAACGCCCCAGAACTGACCGTTTTGGAGCGCCACAAATGTTGGCTGATGATCATACATTGCTAATTTCAAGATTACCCCTCCTGGCTTTAATTCGATTAACGAACAGCGTTATTAGTATACACCCATTCGCTTTTTTTGGCACGAGAACACTTACTGATTACCGTGCTGCCAAAAGTTTTGCAGGACATTTCTTAGCTGATTGGGATTATTGGTGACCTTAATGTTGGTCCAATTCTGGGGGAAAATTTGCCGGTAACGGGTTTGGTTGAAGCGTTGATCCATCAAAACGATCACACCTTTGTCTTCGTCAGTGCGAATTACCCGTCCGGCGGCCTGGCTGACGTTATTAAAGCCTGGCAGCTGATAGGCAAATGAGAATCCTTGACCATTCAATGAGTCAAAGTAGTCTCTGATGAGGTCGGATTCTTTGTTCATGCCGGGAAGACCGACACTGATAATGCCGACGCCAATCAGCTGATCATTTTTCAGATCGATGCCTTCCGAAAAAATGCCACCCAGTAAAGCAAAACCAACTTTGGTTTGATGATCTTCCGTGCGAAAGGCATCCAAAAAGGCGGTCCGGGCCGCATTGTCCATTTCCGGCTGCTGGTTGATAACGTCAATATCTGGATGCAGCTCGACAAATTTACTCAATGTGGCGTTCAGGTACGCCATTGAAGGGAAGAACATCATGTAATGGCCAACCTTTTGAGTGATCATGGTGTAAATGTTCTCGCAGATCGGCTCCAGACTATTTTCCCGGTTGGCGTATAGTGTATTGATGTTGTTGGCGATAATCACCTGGCAATTTTGGGGTGGAAATGACGAGTGTGAAATCATTCCCAAACTGTCTTCCTCGTTACCCAAGACTTGTCGGTAATATGACATCGGGCTCAAAGTGGCCGAAAATAGGATTGCAGCCCGGCCAAGGTTCAAGCAGGCTTTGAGCTGCTTGCTGGGATCCATGCAGAACTGGCGAAAAATGATGGTGTGATCGCCAATGATGATCCGTGTGCGGTAGGTTTCGTCATAAAAGGTGCTGATCAGGTAATAGCGGCGGCATTGCAGATAATAGTCGACTACCGCGTCAACGGTATCACTCGGGGCTTGGGTTGCCAGCCACTGGTGAATCGTTTCGATTAGATTCTCCAAAGTGTTATTGAAATTATCCAGTGGAGCCAGTTGAGCAATCTGCTTATCAACCACTTCTGAGGCTGGTTTGCTATAACGTTTAAATGAGCGCTTCAAGGATTCAAGCCGTTTAATGACTTTTTGGTTGCTTGCCTTTTTCTTCACCAACTGTTCTAAGAGGGGATCAATCGGTGATGATTCCAACGTCGCCGAATACATTTCCCGTGATCGCTGCACCAGATTATGGACTTCATCGACCAAAAAGCAGTTGGTGGGATCGGGAAATGAGAAGAAACGCTGCAGGTGAACCTGGGGATCAAACAAGTAGTTATAGTCGCAAATGATGACATCACAAAACAGGCTGACGTCGAGTGAAAATTCGAAGGGGTCAACTTTGTGCTTCTCTGCGTATTCTTGAATGGTGGCTTTGGTGATTTGATTCTCGTGTTGAATAATATCTTTAATTGCCGGCCGGACGCGGTCATAGTAGCCGACCATGTAGGGGTTGTTCTCAGGTGGCAGTTCTTTTTCAGTTGGGAACGTAATCTTGTCCTTGGCGGTGAGGGTGATGCTTTTTAATTTCAGCCCTTGTTCAGCCATCATCGAAATGGTGTTTTCCGCCACGTGACGGGTACTCTGCTTGGCCGTAAAATAAAAAATGCGGTTGATCAGCTGTTCACCCATTGATTTAATTGCCGGAAAAAGGGTAGAAATCGTCTTGCCGGTTCCAGTTGGCGCTTCAACAAACAAGTGCTTTTCCAAAAGAATGGTCTTGTAGACATTGGTTGCTAACTTGTGCTGGCCGGGGCGGTAGTCGGAAAATGGAAATTGGAGTTTTTTCGCTGAACTGATTCGGTTTTCGTCCAGTTCATGCCGGAGTTTGATCCATTGCTCAAATTCGGTGACCAAGGCGGTGAAGAAGAGTTCCGAGTCGGTTTTGGTAATCGTCTGGGTCTTGGTGGTGATTTTTTCATCAGGTGTCTGAACGTAGGTCAACTGTAGATCAACTGATCGAATATCTGCTTGATGCATGACGATGTAAGCATAGACTTTGACTTGGCCCCAATAAAGTTGAAGGGTGGAGTCCGGCACCGAGCTGAATTCCAAGTCGGAGGTCTTAATTTCTTCGATCAACGGTTTGCCGTCACGGTCATCGATGCCGTCTGCTCGACCGCTAATGACGTATTCGTCATCCAAATACTGGATCGAGGTTTTCAGTGCCACCTCTGATTGATAAGAAGCTGGTCGGCTGCGTTGAATTTTGCGGTGGATCCGACTGCCTTCTTGTGCCGTATTCTCACTGCTGATGACGGGGCTTAAGTCACCGGTCCGCAGTAAAAATTCCACTAGTTCTCGAATACCGACTTGGTGTACGGCCATGACGACCCCTCCATTTCGTTTTGAATTATCTAATACCTATTATACAAAATTATTGAACATATGTTTGGAAAATCCCGACTTTGAAAAAATCTTCAAGTAACGTATTATGATGCTTATGAGCAACAACGAAAGGACGTGTAGAATTGACACCACAATTTGGTGAGATTTATCGAACAAAACGGGCGACTTATTTCGCGATTGGTGAAGTGGTTACCCATAACCCACAATTAATTTTAGACAACGTCAATTATATCGGCAAAAAGAATTTTGTCATTCACATCAAATTTGGCCAAGGGATTGCCCGAAAAGTCGTTTTGCTGGTTAAAATGACCGGGGAAGAATTGCCCACTTATTTGGCGCGAACGGATGGCGAATCCTTTGCTGCCGCAGTTGATGACGGTGACTTGGAACTGATTAATCCTGATGACCAGGAATTAAACCATTACCAGTTGGTTGAAGAGTTGGAGATTGAGGATCCTGACGACGAAAAGATTGCCCAGATTGCCAGTATTCGGGAAAATACCATTCAGCTGGTGGAAGACTATTTAAACAAGCTGCAGATTAAAATTGACAAGTTGTCCCAACGCAAAGCCAATCATTACTTCTCAAGCAAATCACATTATGAAGACGTCAAAGATTTCTTGCTGTTGGTGGCGCCCTATCTGGATTTACGCATCAAGCCGAACCAAGTCCGCCAAGACGAATGGCGACTAAAGCTGCGGCTGGGAGGTCAGTAAATGTTAAATGCGCAAAAATTACAGGCGATTGTTGATACTTTTGCCAAATATAACGTTGAAATTCAAACTGATCGGATGCGGATTACCGCCATTAATGGGCAGCCGGCAGACTTTGACGCGACCACTTTCATGCAGGATCAGCTGATTGAAATGATTTGCAAGGTGTTGGCCAATCAATTAATCCATGAGGTGTGGGTCAATGAGCACACTGAAAAATGAGGCTAAGACAGACTAATTTGTTGATCATGTCTGGGCCGCGATAGCTAGCTTAAACGTGGAACCATCGGCTGATCCCGGCCATTCAAGTAAAAAAGCGAGTCATTCCAAAACAGGAATAACTCGCTTTTTTACTTAAATTCTGCAATCAAGATGCCTTGTGTTCGACTCTTGTTTATTTAACCAGTTGGTTTTTAAGACTTTCCACAAATCTCAGGTATGCCGGTTGTTCATCTGTTTCTGTGACCTGTGCATGCTCTAAATCATTGGCATGGAGATCGGCTTCCGGAATTTCAATCTTGTGAGTGAAAGTCGCGTTACCGATCAAGTCAATTGAGAAGGTATCATCGCGGCTGTGAACCCTGGTCTTAACCATGCCACCAGGATTATAAACCGAGATCAGTTCGTCAAAGTCGGCCATTTCCGGATGGTTGAGGCAAAACGCCAAGCTGGTTGCCGACATACCGGTTCCACAGGCATTGGTGAAGCCGACACCACGTTCATAAGTTCGAACGAACAGCGTGTTGTGGTCGAGAATCTGGGCAAAGCTGACGTTAACACCATCTGGGAAATAAGGATTGGGGTCGTTGAGCATCTTGCCCAGTTGCCCCAAGGTCTTTGAGTGCATGGTTTCCTCGTCCACAAAACTGATTAAGTGGGGATTGGGAACGCTAATTGCGGTGAATTTAAGGCCGGGCGCAAATTCGGGAACGGCCTTGTTGATGAGTGTATCGGTGCCTAAATTGTCAAAAGGCAGGGTTTCCTTAGCGAATGTCACCGGAGAAATTTCAACGCTGAAGGTTGGCACGTTGTCAGCCAAGTCCGCTTCACGATGAACATGCAGATCACTATCCATCGTTTCGACCTTGAATTGATCTTTGCCAAATTTGTCTGACAGATAACGGGAAACGGTGCGCAGTCCGTTGCCACACATTGACGCAATTCTGCCATCGGTGTTGATGACCTGCATGCTGCCTAAAGTGTCTGGATGGTCGGAATCGTCAATGACCAACAGGCCGTCGGCACCATCGAGGAGCCCCGTTTCAGGTTCAGTAATGTGTTTAGCCAAGGCCACCAATTCGGGCTGACTTAATTTAGTTTGTAAAGCTGTTTGATCTAAGATAAAGAACTTATTTTGTGATCCATGAACTTTGAGTAATTGAACCATAACGCGCCTCCTCTACACTTCCGCCTGGTATTCAAGTTGGTTAACGGAAGGATCTTCTTTAAAAAAATGTTGGTAAATGTATTTAACTGCTGCGTCGGCGTCTGATTGACGAGTGCCCAGCATAATTGAAATTCTAGACGCCCCTTGATTAATCATATGGACGGGGATGTCGTGTTCAGCCAATGGCCGGATGATATTTTCAATCGTGCCGACTCTTGCCCGCATCCCTTCGCCGACCACCATGATAATGGCGTAATCGTCGATCCAATCCAACGTATCTGGATTCAGTTCAACCTGAATGTCGTGACACATTTTTTTAATTGTATCACTGTCCAGCTGACTGCGGTCAAATATGATCGTCAAGTCGTCAATTCCTGATGGCATGTGTTCGTAGGAAACATCGTATTTATACAGAATTTGGAGAATTTTGAGGGTAAAGCCAACTTCCTTGTTCAGCAGGTATCTGTGGAGATAAAGGGCTGAGAATCGGTTGGATGCGGCAATGCCGGTCACCGGTTTTTTTGAAGTAAAATCTTTTTCGGGGACAATCAATGTCCCTGGGAGATCGGGATTGTTGGTGTTCTTAACGTTAATTGGAACTCGACCTTGAATAGCTGGAATGATTGCTTCATCGTTGAAAACTGAAAAGCCGGCGTATGAAAGTTCACGCATTTCTCTGAAAGTCATTTTATGAATCGGTCGGGCATCCGGAACAATTTTCGGGTTGGCAGCGAAGATTGCATCGACATCGGTGAAGTTTTCGTAGAGATCCGCCTTTAGGCCGCGAGCTAAAATGGAGCCGGTAATATCGGACCCGCCCCGAGCGAAAGTGGCAATGTTGCCTTCTTGGGTGAATCCAAAGAACCCAGGGAAGACCAACGTTTCCTCACCATATGTCAAATCAGCGAGATTGTCGTAGGTTTGTTCAAGAACGGTGGCGCCATTGGGATTGTCGCTTAACAGGATGCCGGCTTCGCTAGGATCAACGAAGCGCGCTTGGGTCCCGGCCTCAGTCAGGCAGGCGGCAAATAATTCAGCGTTCAATCGCTCACCATGAGCTTTAAAGGCGGCCATCAGGTAGTCGTCGTTTGGATATGATTGATCGGGCAGGGCAGTTAATTTGGCCTTAAGATCATCAAGGACGCTTTTTGAAACATGGAAGCCATTGCCAATTTCCTGGTAACGGTCAAAAATGGTTGCAACAGTGGCTTTGGCATCCGTTCCATCGATGATCGCATTGGCATATTTGATCAAGAGATCAGTGACTTTGATATCATCGGCGAATCTTTTGCCCGGCGCCGAAGTCACGACCACCTTTCGTTCCGGATCGCTTTGAACGATTCGAATCACCTTTTGAACGTGGGCGGCGTCGGCTAACGAACTGCCCCCAAACTTAACGACTTTCATAACTTTCATTCACTCCCTGGATATTCCCATTAATTAACAATTCGGTTAGAGATTGTTAAAACGAATTTTAGCAGTTTTGAATTAATTTGCAAGAGTCATCAGTTTATCGTGATTGGTTTGCATGAATTTGCATCCGGACTCATAAAAGTGGTTGACATTTTATGAGAATCATTATAGAATTATGTGAATTAAATCATTAGAGGTTGCAACCAACATCAGTAATTAGTGGAGTTCCTACCTGAACTTTGAAGCTAATGAAAGGGGCGGTTGCCGAAGCACCATGTGAGGTAGCACTTGGCGCGCTGGGACTTAGCTTAAGAGGCTATGGACTGTCGCGGCGGATAAGTCGGCTGCGGGGCGCTAACGACAAATGATACGGAATGATATTGAACTAAAATTCTGAATCTCTTTGTTTGGCGAACGCCGAATGAGGAGATTTTTTTATTAAGAGCGCGACGAGGGCTGGTAGAGGCGGTTTCTAAGGGGACTTTGATTGAAGTTCCCGGTTTTGGAACTTTAATCAAAGGTCCCCTTAGAAGTTAGCCTCTGGCCCTCGGAGCGTATTTTGGAAGCTGCAGGGAGCTCAAAGAATCATAACAAACGTGCTTCCTGCGCGACGAGGGCTGGTAGGCTAGGCAGGGTTTCACCCGGCCGTCGGAGCGTATTTTCAAGGCCGAAGGGATTTCAAAAGAGCCTAACAAACGTGTTTCGGAGGCCGAAGGGAGCACGCAAGAATCATGACAAACGTGCTTCCTGCGCGACAAGCCTCGACAGACACAGCTTCTACCACCCACCAACACCTCACCACACCATCATTCACAAAAAGATATTTTGGAGGAGAAAACATGAGCAATCAAATCGACCAGTTATCAACCAATCAAGCGGGACACTTGGAAATCGGGGGAGTAGATTCATTGGATCTGGTTAAGCAATATAAAACCCCTCTGGTGGTCTACGATGTGAAATCCATCCGTGACCAGATTCACCATTTTCAAAAGGTGTTCCAAGATAACGGCGTCGATTTTGCGGTCAGTTATGCCAGCAAAGCCTTTGCCTGCATTGCAATGTTTCAACTGATTAACCAGGAAAAGGGCCATATCGACGTTGTTTCCGGCGGCGAATTATACACGGCCATTAAAGCGGGCTTTCCAATGGAACGGGTCAGTTTCCACGGCAACGACAAATCTCGCGAAGAACTGGAAATGGCAGTTGAACATCAAATTGGGGTCATCATTTTGGACAACTTCCATGAAATTGACCTGTTAAAAGAAGTTTTGGAAGATAAACAATCACACATCAACGTGATGCTGCGGGTAACACCGGGGGTTTCCGCCCACACCCACGAATATGATCAGACCGGTCAAGTCGACAGCAAGTTTGGCTTCGATATTCAAAGCGGTCAGGCCCGTAAAGCATTGGGCCTGGTCCTTGAAGATGAGCGGATGAACATGCTTGGGATTCACTGCCACATTGGTTCGCAAATCTTTGAAGTCAATGGATTTGAAATGGCTGCTGTTAAGCTGATCGATACTTTGGCAGACTGGAACAAAGAAATTGGTTATGTTGCCAAAGTTGTCAACGTCGGTGGTGGTTTTGGCATCAAGTACACGGAAGATGATGACCCGATTGCTCCGGAAATGTTTGTCGATGCAATCGTTAAGGCCATCAAGAAACGTACCGAAGAAGTCAACCTGCCAATGCCCGCTGTTTGGATTGAACCAGGCCGGTCAATCGCCGGTCCCGCTGGATACAATTTATATACGGTTGGCAGCCGCAAAGATGTGCCGGGGATTCGCTCATACGTCACGGTTGACGGTGGAATGGGTGACAATATCCGTCCCGCGCTGTATCAAGCCAAATACGAGGCGGTCTTGGCCAAGGACCCAAGTGCACCGATTAAAGAAACGGTCCGGATTGCCGGTAAGTACTGTGAGTCCGGTGACATCCTGATTCAAAAGCAGGATTTACCAGCCACCCAACCGGGAGATGTTTTGGCGATGCTGGACACCGGAGCGTATGGCTATGCAATGGCCTCCAACTATAACCGTAATCCCCGCCCGGCAGTGGTATTTGTGGAAAACGGCAAGTCGCAGGTTGCCATCAGAAGAGAAACTTTTGAAGATTTGGTGGCGTTGGATGAGGAATTCAACTAGAGCAGAGCGCGGAGGGAGCCGGGAGATGCGGTTTCTAAGACAATCATGATTGAAGCCCTGATTTTGGGCTTGAATCATGATTGTCTTAGAAGTTAGCATCTGGCTCCCGGAGCGTATTTTCAAAGCTTAAGCTACCTCAAAAGAATCTAACAAACGTGTTTTTAGCCACAGGCTGGTTGAGACGTTTCCAGTTCCCGATAAAAATTACATTAAAAGTTCATACAAAATAACGACATTAAGGAGAATCACAATGGAACAACTAAGCGCAAGAGAAATCATCGATTTTATTGGCAATGCCAAGAAGAAGACCCCGGTCAAGATTTATCTCAAGGGATCGATTAAGGACATCAAGTTTCCAAAATCAATCAAGGCATTTGCCGAAAAGCACACCGCAACTTTGTTTGGCGATTGGGCTGACGTCAAACGGTTCCTTAAGAAAAACAAATCGGCCATCGATGATTACCAGGTTGAAGCAGACTCCAGAAACTCTGCAGTTCCATTACTAGACATCAAGGAGATCAATGCCCGGATTGAACCGGGAGCCATCATTCGTGATCACGTTACAATAGGAAACAACGCAGTTATCATGATGGGCGCCATCATTAACATTGGTGCCGAAATCGGTGATGACACAATGATCGACATGGGCGTTGTCATGGGCGGCCGAGCAATTGTCGGCAAGCATTCCCACATTGGTGCGGGAGCCGTTTTGGCAGGCGTCGTTGAACCGGCATCTGCCAAACCGGTCCAGATTGACGATAACGTCTTAGTTGGCGCGAATGCCGTGGTTATCGAAGGCGTTCATGTTGGTGAAGGCGCCGTGGTTGCGGCCGGATCCATTGTCACCAAGGACGTTGCCCCACACACTGTGGTTGCCGGCGTCCCAGCGCGAAAGGTCAAGGACGTTGATGAAAAGACAACCTCGGAAACTGGTCTGGAAGACGATTTAAGAAAGTTGTGATTCAATGAGTCAACTAACGAAGGAAGATTTAATTGGGATTCGCAGACATTTACATGAATATCCTGAGCTGGCGATGCACGAAAGAGCCACTCATGATTACCTGTTGAAAACCATTCAATCTTTCAATCAACAATACATTGAAATAAGAGAAATCCCCAAATTACCGACGGCTCTGCTGGTGTACGTGAACGGATCCAACCCTAAACGGACGATTGGTTACCGCACCGATATCGATGCCCTGACGGTTAGCGAGAAGACCGGCTTACCATTTTCATCCAAGAACCCCGGTGTGATGCACGCTTGCGGTCATGACATTCATATGACCGTCGCACTGGGAGTCCTCAACTGGTTTTCCGAGCATCAGCCGGCTGACAACATGGTTTTCTTCTTCCAACCGGCTGAGGAAAGCGAAAACGGCGGCAAGGTTGCTTATGAATTAGGCGTCTTTGAAGGAAAGTGGCGGCCCGATGAATTTTATGGCCTGCACGACAACCCGGATTTACCGGCTGGCGCGATTGGCTGTCGAATGGGAACCTTGTTTGCCGGAACGACCGAGGTCAATGTCGATCTGATTGGTAAAAGTGGTCATGCCGCCTATCCGCAGAACGCCAACGACATGGTGGTTGCCGCAGCCGAATTCATCGGCCAAGTCCAGACGATTGTATCCAGAAGTGTCAATCCCATCGAAGGCGGTGTGATTACTTTTGGCAAGCTGGACGCCGGCACCATTCGAAACGTCATCGCCGGGCAAGCCAGAATCGAAGGTACCATTCGTGGCTTAACCCAGAAGATGATTGAACACATTGTTGACCGGCTAAAAATGGTCGCCAATGGAGTGGCAACCAGCTATGGCGCAGAAGTCAAGATTCACTTTAATCAGGGTGGCTATTTGCCGGTGGAAAATAACGACGAACTGACTCGACGATTGATTGAATTTGCCAAGCAGGATCCGGAAACCGACTTTGTTGAAACTCAACCGGCGATGACCGGCGAAGATTTTGGTTACCTATTATCTAAGATTCCCGGCACCATGTTTTGGTTGGGCGTCGACGATGATTCACAGCTTCACTCAGCTACCCTGAACCCCAAAGAATCATCGATTCCAAAGGGAATTAAGTCAATTACCAGATTTCTTGAATACAGAATGAATAATTAACCCAATAAAAGAAAGTAGGGATTTATGATGATTAGTGCAGATATTATGACAGCAATTGTGACTCCGTTTGGTGAAGACGGCAGCATCAACTTTGACGGTTTGGAAAAATTAACCAATCACTTACTGGATACCGGCAGCCGCGGATTTGTAATCGGTGGCACCACTGGCGAGACGCCAACTTTGAGTCATGACGAAAAGATTGAATTGTATACCCGATTTGCTCAAATTGTGAACGGGCGTGGGACGATTATTGCCGGAACCGGTAGTAACAATACCGCCGAGACCGTGCGTTTAACAGCTGAAGTGGGTAACATTCCCGGGATTGATTACGCCCTTGTGGTTGTGCCATATTATAACAAACCAAATCAACGTGGCATGATCGCCCACTTTACGGCAGTTGCTGAACAGTCACCAGTGCCATTGATCATTTACAACATCCCAGGTCGAACCGGCGTCACGATGGCTAACGATACGGTGGTCGAATTATCACATAACGCCAACATCGCCGGCGTTAAGCAGTGTACCTCATTGGAAGACTTGGAATATCTGGTTCAAAATACCCCGGATGATTTCAATGTCTACACCGGTGAAGATGCCCAGGCCCTGTCTGCTAAAGCAGTTGGTGCCAACGGTGTCATTTCAGTTACCAGCCATATTTACGGCCGGGAGATGCGGAAGATGTACGACGCCCTTGAATCAGGCGATGTTGAGACTGCCGGCGACATGATGCGTTTCTTGACGCCAAAAGTGCAAGCCTTATTCATGTACCCATCACCGTCATGTGTCAAAGCCATTTTGAATGTTCAAGGCTTTGGGGCCGGTGATTGCCGCTTGCCAATTCTTTCATTGAACGATGAAGAAAAAGCAACCCTGGCAAGTAAATTAGGTGTCAGCCGCCTGGAAGATATTCCAGTTGACGGCACTGAAATGGCACGCAGTTAAGCCGATTGGTTTGGAAATTATCAAACAAAGATAGACAAGGGAGTTTTTTCAATGATTAAAGTTTTAGTCGCTGGTTTCATGGGCTCAATGGGTCAAAAGACGGTTCAAATGGTCAATAAAAACGATGACTTTGAATTGGTTGGGGCTTACAATCCCGGAATCGACACCGTTCATCTCAAAGGTATGGGAATGGATGATAACGTTAAGCTGTTTGCCAGTTTGGATGAAATCGACACCGACGCCGATGTTTGGATTGACTTCACCGTTCCTGCGGCTGCATTTGACAATGCCAAATTTGCCATTGAACACGGCATCCATCCGGTTATTGGGACTTCCGGGATGAGCGATGAGCAAGTTGATCAGCTCAAAAAGTTGGCTCAACAAACCAACGTCGGTGGAATCCTGGCACCCAACTTTGGCATCTCCGCGGTTCTTTTAATGAAGTTTGCCAAAGAAGCCGCCAAATACATGCCGGGCGTTGAAATCATTGAGATGCACCACGACGATAAGCTGGACGCTCCTTCAGGCACTGCTCTGGCGACCGCTAAAATGATTGACGAAGTTCGTGGGAAGCACGATGCACCCGCAACCGAGGAAGCCTTAAAGGGTGTCCGTGGCGGCGATTACGACGGGATTAAGATCCATTCCGTTCGCCTGCCCGGTTACGTTGCTCATGAGCAAGTTCTTTTCGGCAGCAAAGGTGAAGCCTTGACGATCCGCCAAGACTCGTTTGACCGCGCCTCTTTCATGAGCGGGGTTGAACTGGCAGTGCCGGCGGCCGCCAAAGCGACCAAGTTAATCGTCGGCTTAGAAAATATTATGTAATTAAATCAGGAGGAAAACATGCCACAGTTAGACAGCAAACTTTCAGAAGTCGTTAATCAAAATGTAAATGCAGTTGGACCTTCAGGAATTCGTGAATTTGACCAGGAGATTTCTTCAATTCCCGGCACCGTCAAATTGACGATTGGCGAACCGGACTTCGATGTTCCGGAACATGCCAAACAGGCCGCTATTAAGAGTATTGAGGAAAACAAATCCCACTACTCAGCACAAAAGGGAATTCCTGAACTTCGCGACGGTATCAGCAATTATCTCAAGGACCGGACGGGTGTTTACTATGATCCGGCCACTGAAATCGTGGTAACCGTTGGCGCTACCGAAGCGATCTATTCAGCGTTGACCACTATCTTGAACCCGGGTGACAAGGTTATCGTGCCGACCCCGGCATTTGCCTTGTATTTCCCAATTATTCAAGTTGCCGGAGCTGAACTGATCACCATTGACACTTCTGATGATGGGTTTGTCTTAACTCCTGAAAAGCTGCAAAAAGTCCTTGATGAAAATGGGGACAGTGTCAAAGCAATTATTTTGAATTATCCATCCAACCCAACTGGAGTTGAATACACAGAGGCTCAATTAAAGGCGTTGGCTGATATTATTTCTCAACACAAGATGTATGTGCTGGCTGACGAGATCTATAGTGAGTTGACCTATGGCGTCAAGCATCACTCAATCGCGGCCATGATTCCCGGTCAAACCATTTTGATTAACGGTTTGTCCAAATCCCATGCTATGACTGGATATCGAATCGGCTACATTGTTGCACCAAAGGATTTTGTGACCAACGCATCCAAAATGCACGCTTTCGTGGTCACCGCTCCTTCCAATCCTGCGCAATACGCAGCTGCCGAAGCATTGACCAACGGCCTTGATGATCCGATTCCAATGCGGGCTGCCTATCACAAACGGCGTGACTATATCGCTGATCGGCTCGAAAAAATGGGGATGCAGATTGTCATGCCCCAAGGCGCATTTTACATTTTTGCCAAGATTCCTGATACAATAGACGAAACCTCGGTTGAATTTGCCACTCATTTGGCAAAGGACGCCAAAGTCGGCGTGACCCCCGGTTCCGCATTTGGCCCCGGCGGCGAAGGCTGGATTCGCATGTCATATGCGGCGTCTGATGAAGACATCACATTGGCAATGGATCGCATGAACAGTTATTTACTTGAGTTAACAAAATAGAGAAAAGGGGATTCATTAGGATGAAAGAGTTTAACGTTGCAATTTTAGGTGCTACGGGTGCTGTCGGTACCCGCATGATCCAACAATTAGAGCAGTCAACCATTCCGGTGAAGAGTGTCAAACTATTGGCCTCATCACGTTCTGCCGGGAAGGTTCTTCAATTCCGTGGTCAAGATATCACGGTTGAAGAAACCACCCCAGACTCATTTAACGGAATTGATCTGGTATTGTCATCTGCCGGCGGCTCAACATCCAAAAAATTCCTGCCGGAAGCGGTTAAGCGTGGTGCTGTCTGTGTGGACAACACCAGTGCTTTCCGAATGGAAAAAGAGGTTCCGTTGGTCATCCCTGAAGTTAACGAAAAGGCTCTTTATAATCACCGCGGCATTATTGCCAACCCCAACTGTTCAACGATTCAAATGGTGGTTTGCCTTGAACCGATTTACAAAAAGTATGGTTTGAAGCAAGTTATCGTCTCAACTTATCAAGCGGTTTCCGGTGCCGGCCAATCTGCACTGAATGAGTTAATGGAAGAATCCCAACAGGTATTGAACGGCGAACCAACTGATCCAAAGATTTTGCCTACCAAGGGTGACAAGAAGCATTATCAGATGGCATTTAATTTATTGCCACAGATTGATGTTTTCGAATCAGACGGCTACTACACTCATGAAGAGTGGAAGATGATTCACGAAACCAAGAAGATTATGTTGGACGACATGGACGCTAAAGACATCAAGGTGACTGCAACCTGTGTTCGAGTTCCGATCCGAATTGCCCATGGTGAGTCAGTTTACTTTGAAGTTGCTGATAAGAATGCGACTGCTGATCAAATCAAAGCTGCATTGGATGGTGCCGATGGCGTTGTCTTACAAGATGATACCGCCCATCAAATTTATCCGCAGTCAATCGAAGCTGAAGGCAAGCGCGAAACATTTGTCGGCCGGGTTCGTCCTGACTTTGAAAATGAAGGGGCATTTAACATGTGGGTCGTTTCCGACAACCTCTTGAAAGGTGCTGCCTGGAATGCGGTTCAGATTGCTGAACGACTGGTTGCCGATGATTTGGTACGGGTTCCGGAGAATCCTTATCTCGGCTAGAACGAAGCTGGAAGGTTTTGATAATCCTTTACCTTAAAAAAGATCCGCACCGTCCCGATGCTTGGGATGATGCGGATCTTTTATTATTTTCTGGTATCAAAGTGTCGTTTGATGCCAATCAAGTCACTAATTGCTTGTCAGCAGCTTTCTTATACTTACGAACTCCTAAAGATTCTCATTTTTTGATTTGGTCCGTTTTTCGTGCGCTACAATATAGAAAACAACCAGATTGGAGAGATAACCATGCGGATTGGTTTTGTGTCAGATTTACACATTGATTTTAACCGCCAGTATGATTTTGTGTCCGTATTGGGCCAATTGATCAGTGATGAAAATCTTGACCAGCTGGTGATCATGGGGGACTCGGCGAATGGACTTCAACGCAACTTGCGGTTCTATCAACAATTGGCAGAAGCCTTGCCAGTTCCGTTTCACACCTTGATTGGCAACCACGATCTCTACGTGGATCACCCCCGGCAAAAATCAGTTCAGCAGATTCAGTCGGCTTCCCGAACGGCTTATCGTGAACTGGACAGGCTGCCAACGTCTTTAACTCGGCATCCAATCGAGACCAGGCACTGGCTGATCACCGGGATTAATGGATGGTACGATTACACGTTTGCCAAACATTTTTGTGAAGCAGACGGTCCCCGATACGCGAATAACTTTGTTGCCAAACATGTCTGGCCCGATCAGCTATATATTAATGGCAATCAAATCAGTTATCGGCGAGATCGTAAATGGGTAGTCGAGCAGATTCTTGCTTGGCAGCATCAAATCAATCGATTGGCTGTCAGCGGCAAAAAGATCTTGGTGGCCAGCCACATGCTGCCGACGAAAAAGTTGGCTCACCAGCTGCCGATTCCGTTTTATGATCGGTTCATGTATCAGTTAGGCAGCGACCGGTATCGACAGTTGTTTGAACACAACCACGTCAGCTTGTCATTGAGTGGCCATTCCCACATGCCCAACGCAGTCACGGAAAATGGCATTCGGTATCGAAATCTTTCCCTGGGATATGATTTTCAATGGCAGAATCCAGGGGATGCACTGGGTGAATTAAAACGGGTCATGTTTGTATTGGAGGACGAATCATGAAACAAATTGAAACCTGGTATTGTGATTTGGCGTATTTCTTAGCCAAGTACTTGCACATTCATCGACAGCGTCACTATTAGTCGCAAACAGGCTGATCAGTAGGTCTGACAGGACCTATCTGGATCAAAGGGTAATTAAATCGGCTGGGACATTTGTAAAAAGTGTCCCAGCCTTATTTGTGGAAAGTGTTTCTAATCCTGATTGTCTGAATATATTTCATGAAATCTGCGCTAATCCTTATACTAAATGGAATTAGTATAAATTTCGTCTATATCAAAATAAATTATTCAAATGCTTAAACCATTGAATTATCAACCTCTGAGGCATACAATAAACTTGTAATTTGATTTGGACCGGTCCAATAATCGAATTGGTAATAACGTTACTGTTAAATTCAGGAGGTTACTAATATGACGAACTTCGATTCCGATGAATACCTGCAAAAAGTCAATCTGTACTGGAAGGCTGCTAATTATTTATCAGTCGGCCAACTGTTTCTCAGAGACAATCCGTTACTCAAACGAGATCTAGTCGCTGACGACGTTAAGATTAAGCCGATTGGTCACTGGGGCACAATTGCCTCACAGAACTTTATGTATGCCCACTTGAACCGGGTAATCAAGAAATATAATTTGAATATGTTCTATATTGAAGGTTCCGGTCATGGTGGTCAGGTGATGGTTTCCAATTCATACCTTGACGGCAGCTATAGCGAAATTTATCCAAAGATCGCTCAAAATGAAACTGGTCTGCAACGATTATTCAAACAATTCTCCTTCCCAGGCGGAGTTGCTTCCCATGCTGCCCCCGAAACACCAGGTTCAATGCATGAAGG
Source organism: Lentilactobacillus buchneri (assembly GCF_018314255.1). Lineage (NCBI taxonomy): Bacteria > Bacillati > Bacillota > Bacilli > Lactobacillales > Lactobacillaceae > Lentilactobacillus > Lentilactobacillus buchneri. The sequence continues at coordinate 826,566 of NZ_CP073066.1, read as the reverse complement.
CGGCGAGTTGGGTTATTCCATTGCCCACGGTACCGGGGCAATTTTAGACAACCCCGACGTCATTGCCGCAGTTGAAATAGGTGATGGGGAAGCTGAAACCGGCCCATTAGCCGCCTCATGGTTCTCCAACAAATTCATCAACCCAATTCATGACGGTGCCATTTTGCCAATGCTGAACCTGAACGGATTCAAGATTTCCAATCCAACCATTCTTTCCCGGATGAGTGACGCTGACTTAACCAAGTACTTTGAAGGCATGGGCTGGAAGCCATACTTCGTTGAAACGAAAGGTGACCCCGAAGACTATACCCGGGTTCACCAGACGATGGCCAAAACGATGGATGCAATCATTACTGAAATCAAGGCCATTCAAAAGCACGCCCGTGACAATAATGATGATACTTTGCCACACTGGCCAATGCTGGTACTGCGTTCACCAAAGGGCTGGACAGGTCCTAAGTTCGACTTGGATGGCAATCCAATTGCCGGATCATTCCGTGCGCACCAAGTGCCAATTCCTGTCAGTGCTGGTCAGATGGACCACAAAGATCTGTTAATTAATTGGCTGAAATCATATGAACCTGAAAAGTTGTTTAACAACAACGGCTCAATTAAAGCTGAAATCAAAGCAACCACCCCAGACGGTGACCGGCGGATGGCGATGAACCCAATCGTCAATGGTGGTATTAACCCCAAGAAGTTGGACATGCCTAACCCAGCCGATTACGCTTTGAAGATTGACAAACCAGGTGACAAAGAAGCTCAGGATACTGAAGTATTATCCAACTTCTACACCGAGATTATGAAGCGAAACGGCAAGTCATTTAGAGCCTTTGGCCCAGATGAAACCAAATCCAATAAGTTCTTCTCAATGCTGGATTATGGTAAGCGTCAATGGGAAGAACCAATCAAGACCCCGAATGACGAAAACATGGCTCCTGAAGGCCGCGTCATTGATTCACAACTTTCAGAACACCAAGCAGAAGGTTGGCTTGAAGGATACGTCTTAAGCGGCCGTCACGGATTCTTTGCCTCATATGAAGCATTTACCCGTGTCATTGATTCAATGCTCACTCAGCACTACAAGTGGCTCAGAAAGGCCTCTGAACAATCGTGGCGTCATGATTATCCGTCACTGAACATCATGAACGTTTCCCACGCTTTCCAGCAGGATCACAATGGTTATACTCATCAAGATCCCGGCATGTTGGGACATCTGGCTGAAAAAGGTCATGAGTTGGTTAACGAATATGTTCCAGCTGATGCCAACTCACTGCTGGCCGTTATGAACACTGCCTTGCAGACCCGCGAGAAGACCAATTTGATTGTGGCTTCCAAACACCCACGGCCACAATGGTTCTCAATGGATGAAGCCACTAAGCTGGTTAACGATGGTTTGGGGATTATTCCATGGGCTTCAAATGATCAAGGCGATCCGGATGTGATCTTCGCGACTGCCGGTACCGAAGCCACCATGGAGAGTTTGGCGGCCATTGATATGCTGCACGAGGCTTTCCCTCAATTGAAGGTTCGCTTCATCAACGTCGTTGACATTTTGAGACTGCGTCCAAGCAACGAAGATCAGGATAGCCGTGGCCTAACCCAAGCTGAATTTGACAAGTACTTTACCACTGACACACCGGTTATCTTTGCCTTCCATGGCTTTGAGAATACCTTCCGTGGCCTGGTATATAACCGTCATAATCACAATATTAGTTTCCATGGTTACCGTGAAAATGGGGATATCACAACCCCATTTGATATGCGGGTCCTCAATGAATTGGATCGTTACCACTTGGCTAAGGATGCTATTTCTCGGACCAAGTTCGCCGCTTCGGCAGACAATTTTGAAGCTAAGATGGACCACATGCTCCAAAAGCACCACGATTACATTCGTCAATACGGTACCGATATTCCAGAGGTTCAAAACTGGAAATGGTCCGGTAATTTAACCAACAAACTGACCACAGAATAATCTATGCATCACAAACTTCTTCTTCGATTAAAAGTAAGCTCATGATCCTTTACCACTAAAGGGTTGTGGGCTTCTTTTTTGTTATTCAATGGTATGATTAACGAGAAGAACAAATGAAATGGGGAATGCAGCATGAAATTGGCAGTTGAAATCAATGATGATTCGACCAGGATGACCTTACCGGACGGCCAAGGGACAATTGTGGTCACAAAGACAGTCGATCAGGTCAATGCCGACGTTAACCTGTACCTTAAAGACGGGAAGCTGATCAGCGTTCAGACCGAACCAACTGACAAGGCCGACGGTGTGATTCAGATCGAACCAGCCTGGGACTTGGAGGCTGGCTATTTGGCCAAGAGCTTTTCCGAGTATGCCGTTGAACGGGGAATTCTTAAGAAAGATCTGTTGGAAACGGTCAAGATTCCCAGCAATCAGCGAAAAACCGTTGAAGCCTTTCGAAATTTGGTTTTAACCGTCCTGAATGGTCTTGGATTCCAATCCGTATTTGTTTCCAAGAAGAAATTCAAGGGCAAGCCACGCCACAAATTCACCAAACAGGTGAGTGAGATTCCGTTTTATGTTGATCATGAGGGTGCCAAAGCAACCGTCTACTGGCAGAAGCGTAACGAAATGTTGATTAAGGCCGGCGCGGTGATGAAAGTCGAACCCGATTTGAATCAGGATGGGTCGCTGGGGTTTTCGGCCAAGTTTGCTCAGAAACTGAGATCTGAACATGCCGATAGTTTCCGGAATTTTGTGACCACCAAAGACATCGTTTTAAAATCGGTCAATGAAGTGGGCCTCTTCCTCTATTTTGCCGGCATCAACAGTTGGCTGGTTTTGAAAGATGAAAACGGCAAGACGATTGACGAGTGGACCAAAGTTGTCAAATAGGGATTTGGAATCGATCACATGAGTTGTGGTCGATTTTTAAGATTTTTATATACCAAAAGTAGTGAGTAATATATTACCTCGATTTAAAATTGAAGTGCAACACCTGCTCTACTAGACCAGTTCTTTATTCAGACTAGTCAAAAAGGCCATGAAGACCTATTCTTAATTCACCACAAACAAGAAAGAGGTATCTTCATGACCCGAATTAAGAATATCATATCTAATCAGTATCACCAACTCAATTTAGCTGAACGTGGTCGAATTGAATCCCTAAGGGACTTAGATTGGTCTATCCGCCGGATTGCCCAGGCCCTTCATCGTAATCCCAGCACGATTTCACGTGAATTAAAACGTGGGACAACGACACAGATTAACGCTAGTACTCATATCTTTGAACAGTCATATCTGGCAGAAACTGGTGAAGCAATTTATCGTAAGCACCGACTAAATAGCTGTTATCGTGGACTCTTTGATCATTGTCAAACCTTCTGTAATGCTTTGGTGACAGCTTTAAAAGCGCGTCCCAGGATGCATAGTGTGGATACTTTTGTCCACCAATTCAAGACTGATCACCCAAGGCTTGTCTGCCCCTCAACACCGACGGTGTACCGGTATATTGATGACCAGCGTTTAGTTATCCGCAATTCAGACCTACCAGCTAAACTACGTCGCCGGATTAAATGCCCCGGGGCAAAGCATCATCGAATCAATAAGAAAAATCTGGGCCATTCAATCGAAGAGCGTCCCGCCATGGTTCAAGCGCGTCAAGAGCTTGGACACTGGGAAGGTGACTTGGTCAAAGGCAAACGGGTTGAATCTGAGCCAGCATTAATGACTTTGACTGAACGTGTTAGTCGCTTAGAGATCATCGTTAAACTTCCCAATTATCATGCCGACACTTGCTTGAAAGCCCTCCAGAATACCTTATATGACTATGGAACCGAGCACTTTAAAACCATTACTTTTGATAATGGTGCTGAGTTCTCAAGCTTGAGTCAAGTCAAGGGAACTGACATCTACTTTGCCCATCCTTATTCACCATGGGAACGTGGAACCAATGAGAACACTAACGGCCTTTTGCGCGAGTTCTTCCCGAAGGGCAGATCCTTGGCTTCGGCCTCACTCATTGACATTCAGCTGGCTCAAGATACCTTAAACAACCGGCTACGGCGGTCATTGAACTATCGCTGCCCAGCCGATCTAATGCCTGAACTAGCTTAGCAACTAGACCACTTCTAAGAATAGATTCTTAGTGTTGCACTTGATTTGACAATTGAGGTGAGTAATATATTATAATACTCTTAACAACAATCTTATTTTTGTAAAAGGAAAGGTGATACATTTAATGGCAGACAATATGAACGAGGTTCCTCCCGATGAAAAGTTGTGGCAGAGAAGTACCGATGAGTTGGTAAAACAGTATCAGACCAACGAAGAGGACGGTATTAGCGAGCAAGAGGCGGCTAAACGCCTGGCTCGAGATGGTTACAATGAATTAACCGCCAAGAAGAAAAGCAAGCTGCTGCAGTTCTTACTGCAATTTAACAACAGCATCATCTACATTTTGATCGCTGCGGCTGTGATTACGCTGTTCATGCATCACTATTCAGACTCGGCGGTTATTGGGATCGTTATTATTGCCAACGCGTTTATTGGATTCTTCCAAGAAATGCAGGCTGACAATGCGTTAAGCAAAATCAAGGAACTGTTGGTGAGCCAGAACTATGTGATTCGTGACGGCCACAAGATTGAAGTGCCGGCCCGGGAACTGGTTGTGGGAGATCTGGTTAACCTTGAGGCTGGGGACGCGGTTCCGGCTGATTTGCGCCTGATTTCCGCAGACAATATGCGGGCTCAAGAATCGACTTTGACCGGTGAAAGTAACTCCGTTGAAAAGACCGAAGATCCGATTAACAAGGATTCGGTTCCGTTGGCAGAACGCTCCAACATGGCGTTTGCTTCAACAGCGGTGACTCAGGGATCCGGGGTCGGAATTGTGATTGCAACTGGTAAGGATACCCAAATTGGTCAGATTCAACAAAGTGTTGCCGAGGTGAAGACCCAGGTGACACCGTTGATGCGGAATTTGAACAAATTAGGGATTAACCTGTCACTCTTTATTGTGGCGATTGCCATTTTGCTGTTTGTCCTCGGTCTCTACACCAAGATTTACAGTCTGCCAACCTTGACCATAGCGATTATCACAATGGTGGTGGGCTCAATTCCTGAAGGACTGCCGGCTTCGACATCCGTTGTTTTGGCTCGAGGCGTTCAGGTGATGACCAAAAAAGGGGCGATTGTCAAAACGCTGCCCGCCGTCGAAACCTTAGGTGCTGTGGATATTGTTGACACTGATAAGACTGGAACGTTGACCAAGAACGAAATGACGGTTACCGACGTGATTACCGATCAACATCATTATCAAGTTACCGGGGTTGGATTTATTGCCGGTGATAAAGGCGTTGATGGGGACGTCTTATTGGATGGTCAAAAATATGACTGGAAACAAGACCAGCAATTCCGCGACTTGGTCGACATTGCCGGGACAACCACCGATGCCGAGTTGGTGCAAACCGATGGCGAATGGCAATTAAACGGTGAGCCGACTGATGGTGCGTTAACGACCTTATTTCACAAATTAATCGGCCGTGAGCCGGAAGTCGATGAAGTGGATACGCTGCCATTTGATTCGGCGTACCGATACAGTGCCCGCTTGATCAAGGAAAATGATCATCACGAGTTAATGGTTAAAGGCGCACCGGGAACCATTTTCGACATGGTCAAACAAAGTGACCCCAACTTTGATGACCAGACTTGGTATGAACGGGTTGCCAAATTAACTGAGCAAGGTTTGCGAGTGGTTGCCCTGGGATACAAAAATGTTTCCACAGATGTGGACGAGATTGACCAGGACAAGATTGCGGACGGCATTCAATTAAGTGGGGTCGTCGGGATTATTGACCCACCTCGTGAAGAAGTGATTCCTTCGATTCAAAGCCTTCGCCGTGCCGGCGTCAAGGTTAATATGATTACCGGAGACCACCCGGATACCGCATCAGCGATTGCCCGCAAACTGGACTTGGATGAAAGTATTCATGCCATCACCGGGCCGGAGATTGATGAAATGTCCGACGAAGATTTAATTAAGAACATCGGCCGTTACAATGTTTTTGCCCGAACCACACCAGCCAACAAACTGCGAATTGTCAAGGCCCAACAGGCCAACAGCAAAATCGTTGCCATGACCGGTGACGGGGTCAACGATGCCGCCGCTCTGAAGCAGGCCAACATTGGAATTGCGATGGGGATTAAAGGAACTGCCGTTGCCAAGGAAGCTGCCGATATGGTGCTGGTTAACGATAGCTTCACAACCATCGTTGATGCGGTTGCTGAAGGCCGGCATGTCTTTGATAATATTCAAAAGACAATCCGATTCCTGCTGCCAACCAGTTTTGCTGAAGGCCTGGTTGTCCTGATCAGTATGATTATGGGACAAGAGTTGCCGTTGTTCCCAACGCAACTGCTGTGGATTAACACGGTTTCGGCATTGACCATTCAATTTGCGTTTATCTTTGAACCGGCTGAAGAGTCGATCATGATCCGTGGCCCAAGAAATGTTGCCAAAGGGATTTTAGGAAAAATGGACGTTTTCGAAATTACCTACGTGTCGATTTTAATTTCCGCCCTTGGGATCTTCACCTTCGATCGATTTGTTGATTCGGGTGTCCTGACAGCTGTTCTGGGTAGTACCATGGCGGTCAACATCATTATCTTCGGTAAGATTTTCTATCTGTTCAATATTCGCAACTCCTATCCAATTATTTCCAAGCATTTCTTCGAGAACAAGATGGCGTTTATCATCATCGGAATTCTGTTGGCCCTTCAAGCTGCCATGTTCTACATTCCGTTTATGCAAGACGTCTTCCACACTGGTAGCATCGACTTCTTCTATGGCTGGGTTGTGCCAACCATCGCAGGGTTTATCGTGCTGGTTGTGACCGAAATTATCAAGCTGGGAAGAATTGAGTACCGGAAGCGTAAGGGACAAGCAACTAAAATTAAGTAAGCAAAAAAGTGAGATCCGGCTTAACGCCAGGTCTCACTTTTTATTTATGGACTATTTACAAAGATTGATGACGATAATCAAAACGCATCGTTACCGGCAAAATCAAGGGATCTTTCAACTGACCAAATGGTTATTTCAAATCACCAGGTTTGACGGTTCGGCCTTGCATGATTGACAGCACCCAAGCGCCAAGGATAATCACCAGTGAAACCGCAAAGGCAACGTGCATGCCGAAAATAAAGACTTCCGGCTGGTTTGGTAAATAGTTGGTGACATGGAATCCGGCTTTGACACTCATGGCGATAAATAGGGCACTGGTTGATAAGGCAGTACCAGAGATCATGCCAACATTCCGTGCCAGGGCGTTCAAACTCCCGGCACTTCCCAATGAATCCTTTGGGACCACCGACATGACGATATCGCTGTTGGGCGACTGAAACAAGCCGGTGCCAAAAGCCATAATGATCGTGATGACGACGTAGACCCACATTGGGCTGGTTAGGGTTAAGAAGAAATACATGGCTTGGGCGACAGCGACGATCAACAGACCACCGGTGGCAGTTGCGGCTGGCGAGAAGTGATCAGCCAACCAACCGCCAAACGGGCCGGCAAACACCATGACGACCGGGAAAATGATCAGCAATGCGCCGGCTTCGCCAGCTGACAAGTGCCGAGCATCTTCCAGGTAAAACGGCACGATGATTACAGTGAAGAAATTGGAAAGAAAGATCAAAACAGCGGCCCCGAGGCCATAGGTGAATGGCTTGATTTTAAACAAAGACAGCGGCATCAATGGATTCTTGGCCCGTTTTTCGGCGTGGAAAAAGCCCCACATGGTGATGAGCCCTAAGGCAAATAATGCCAGTGCAATTGGCGACCCATAGCCAATTTCTTGGCCGATGAAGACACCGAGGAACAAGCCGATAATCATCAGTGAGAAATTGATGAAACCTAGCCAATCGATGGTTCCCGGCACCGTTTGATAAGCCTTGGGCATGACAATGGCGCCCAGAATGACGGCAACAATGCCAATGGGGAGGTTAACCCAGAAAATGTAGCCCCAAGATAACCTTGAAAGAATCAGGCCACCAAGTCCGGGCCCGGCGATTGCCCCCAAAGCCACGAAGGTTCCAACAAAGCCCATTGCCCGGCCACGTTCCTTAATACCAAAGGTGGACGTGGTGATGCCGTAAGTGTTGGATAAAGTCATCGCTGCTCCGGTTCCCTGAATAAAGCGACCGACCAGCAGGAACGGAAAATTGATTTGCAGGCCAGACAGAAATGACCCAAGCAAGAAGACGACTGTTCCGATTCGAAAGACTTTGATTTTGCCATAGATATCGCCGAGTTTACCGAAAAATAGCAAGAGTGCAGTTAAGACGATCAGGTATGACGAAACCACCCATTCAATTTGATTCATCGGGACATGCAACTGTTTGGCCATGATGGGCATGGCAATGTTGACGATGCTGGAATCCAGGTTCGACATGAATGCAAACATGCCGATGGAAACCAAAATCCACCAACCATTTTTTTGTGTCGTTGATTGTGCAGGTGTGTGATTCATTTTGAGCCCTTCCCCCCAGAATTCTCATATTTTGATTAGGTCTATTATGACGCAAAGTTGGGAAGTTTTGGTGGAAAAAGCTTGTGGGCGTTCTTTTGGGGTGCAATGGGTTTCTTACTCTTTATGTTTGGGAACGTGGGGCCCGTTTGTTAGGTCATTTTGCGCTCCCTTCGGCTTTTAAAATACGTTCCGGCGACCCTGACCCCGGCCACATAAACAAAAGCATCCAACGATGAACATAAACCGTTCATCATTGGATGTTTTCGCTAATGTTCCGACGGCCGGATGAAAACGGCCTAGCCTACTTGGTGGGCCCTAACCGGGTCTTGTCGCGCTCTGTCGCGTTTGTTATGTTCTTTTGCGCTCCCTTCGGCTTTTAAAATACGCTCCGACGACCCAGGGCCCGGCCACATAAACAAAAACATCCAACGATGAACAAAGACCGTTCATCATTGGATGTTTTCGCTAATGTTCCGACGGCCGGATGAAAACGGCCTAGCCTACTTGGTGGGGTCAACCCGGGTCTTGTCGCGCTCTGTCGCGTTTGTTATGTTCTTTCGAAGTCCCTTCGGCCTTTGAAATACGCTCCGACGACCCAGGGCCCGGCCACATAAACAAAGAATACCAACGATGAACAAAGACCGTTCATCATTGGTATTCTTCGCTTATGTTCTGGGCCCTAACCGGGTCTCGTCGCGCTCTGTCGCGCTCTAGTCTGTTCTCCACTTCTCGAAAAAGTCCGTGTGCTTTCCCAAGTAATCGATGGCTTCTTGGGCTAACTGGTCGCCTTGCTTTTCCGCCTCTTCAGCGTCCAAGTTTTGGGCATCTCTTAAGTAGCCTCGGCCGATGTTGATAAATTTATTTTTGCGGCCAAATCCTTGGTCGTGGAATAAGTCGTCCCACTTTGTAATATCTTCTTTTGCTGTGTTATACACCAACTCGGAAAGGTTCTGGTTCGGATCCAAGAGGGTTGCTGCGTATGTGACGATAAATTCGTCCATATCAATGATGATTTCTTGTCGCATGTTTTTCTTTGCCATTATTATTTTCACCTCGTTATCAGTTTAATGCATTTGGCGGTCAAAGACCAATTAAGAATTTAATCCGGGTTAATGGTGCATCTTGAATTCCAAATACAAATCGTTATATTCTTGGACTTTCTGCGGACTCAAGTTACTGTAGACCTGCAGTCGGTCAATCACATTTTGGGTTGGGTAGAACTGTTTATCGTCGCGGGTGGCCTTTGGCAGCAGTTTAAAAGCCGACATGTTTGGTGTTGAATAACCGATATACTCGGCGTTTTGGGCGGCATTTTCCGGTTTGTTCATAAAGTTCAGGAAGGCGTAAATTGCCTTGAAATGTTTAGCCGTCTTTGGAATCACCAAATTGTCGAACCACATGTTACTCCCTTCGGTGGGGACGACGTAGTGCAGATGCGAATTCTGGGACATCATTTCCGATGCTTCACCGGACCAGTCAACGGCCACCGGTGCCTCACCTTCTGCCATATACATTTTAATTTCATCGGCCACCACTGCTTTGACGTTGGGTGACAAACGATTGAGTTTGTCCTTGGCCTTGATCAGTTCAGCTGAATTGGTTGTGTTGACTGATTGACCCATCGAGATGAGGGAAAAACCCAGAATATCCCGCGCTGAATCAATCAACATAATATCATTCCGGTATTTCTTACTCCAAAGCTGGTTCCAATGCTCCAAGGATCCCGGTTTGACATATTGATCGTTATAAATAATCCCCAGTGTTCCCCAAAAGTAGGGGATGGAGTATTTGTTCTGCGGGTCAAAGGATTTGTTGAGAAATGAGCGGCCATAATGATTCATGCCAACCAGACGTGATTTGTCCAGTGGAATCAGCATGTGATCGGCCTTCATTTTTTCAACCATATACTCACTTGGAACGGTGAGATCATAGCTGGTCCCACCTTGCTTGATTTTGGTGTACATCGCTTCGTTGCTGTCGAAGGTTTCGACGTTGACGTGGTAGCCGGTTTCCTTTTGAAATTTGGTCAAAAGGCTGGGATCGATGTAATCGCCCCAATTGTAGAGGTTAAGGACCTTATTGCCGGTATCCCCGGTTGATTTGGTGAGCTGATTACTGCCATAAGCCAAGCCGGCGCACAACGCCAGAATGGCAATCAATGCTGCGAGAAATTTTTTCATCGGTCAGTCACCTCCACAATTGGTTTCTTACCAGTCGAGGCAGTGTTTCTGGTCTCAATCCAATAGTACACGCCAACTAAGATGAGCGAGAAGATGAACATGATACCAGCCAACGCGTTGATTTCCAAACTGATACCTTGGCGGGCTCTTGAATAGATTTCCACAGACAGGGTGGTGAAGCCATTTCCCGTTACGAAGAAGGTGACCGCGAAGTCATCCAACGAATAGGTGATTGTCATGAAGAAGCCGGCAATAATCCCCGGTTGAATGTAAGGCAGGACGATTTTACTTAAAATTTGGGCCGGGCTGGCGCCAAGATCCATCGCGGCATTGGTCATCGACGGGCTCATTTCGTCCAACCTTGGCAAAACCAGCAGTAGGACAATTGGAATTTCAAAGGCAATGTGGCTTAGCAGCACTGACCAGAATCCCAGCGGCAGCTTGAGGGCGGTAAAGAAGATCAAGAAGCTGGCACCAATGATAACATCTGGTGATACCAACAGGATACTGTTTAGTGATAGGAGGGTTTCTCTTTCGTGGCGCCGTTTGGCATTATGGACGGCCAGTGCCCCCATGGTGCCGATAATCGTCGAGCAGACCGAAGACAGCAGAGCAATCAGGATCGTGTTCAAGAAGATTGCCAGCATCCGTTTATCGTTAAACAATTCACCATAGTGTTTCAGCGAAAAGCCCTGGAAATTGGTCATGGTAGTGCCCTTACTGAATGAGTACAGAATTAAATAGACGATTGGAATATACAATAGCAAAAAGACAATGGTGATATAAATTTTACCGGTTCTGGAAGCCTTATCGTTCACGATGTCCGCCTCCTTTTACGCTTGGTGTTGGTCAACAGCATCACGATGACCATCGAGATAATGAGGACCACGCCGATCGTGGAACCCATTCCCCAGTTCATCGTCGTCAAGAAGTGTTCCTCAACCGCCGTTCCTAAGGTGATGACCTTGTTACCACCGATTAATCGGGACAGCATGAAGAGTGACAGCGATGGAATGAAAACAATTTGGATACCGGACTTAATTCCCGGCATGGTCATAGGAATGATAACTTTGGTCAGTGTCTGCCATTTGGTGGCGCCCAAATCGCGGCTGGCGCGGATGTAGGAATCGCTGATATCGGTCAACGAGTTATAGATTGGCAGGATCATAAACGGAATTTGAATATAGGCGGCGACCAGAATGAAGCTGGCGTCAGTGAACAGCATGTGCTGGGCAGGGATGCCAAAGAATTGGAACAAATCATTCACTAAGCCATCGTGGCTGAGGAGGCCAATAAATGCATAGGCCTTCAGTAATAGGTTAATCCACGTTGGCAAAATCACCAACAGAATCCACAAGTCGCGGTGCTTTAATTTGCTGATCACCAGCGCCATTGGATAACTGATCAAGATTGCGAACAGGGTAATCAAAAAGGCATAGAGAACCGAATTGGCCGTCATCGTCAAATACGTTCCTGACGAGAAGAACTCCTGGTAGTTCGCGAAAGTGAAATGATTGTGAATATTAAAAAAGGAATAATAGATGATTAGGGCAACTGGCGCGATGACAAACATTGCCAGCCACAAAATATAAGGCGTGAAAAAAAGCCCCCGATAATTTCGCTTCATGTTCCGCCCCCCCTACTCTTCATAACTTTCAAGCCGGTGATTGAACTTGGCTTCAGTTTCGTTATAACGCATGATATGCATATCATCTGGGCCAAACGCCAAGCCGATAATCGCATCATCCGTGCTGGCATTGGTGGAATGGATCAGCCATTCGTTGCCGGCCTCATCATAGGCAAGAATTTCGTAGTAGTCACCACGGAATAACTGAGTGTCGACCTTGACCTGCAACTTGCCTTTTTCCGGCGTAGTGATGACCAGGTCTTCCGGACGGATCACGACTTCCACCGGTTCGTTGGGCCGCATGCCAGCGTCGGCACATTCAAATTGATGCCCTAAAAAGGCGACTTGGTAATCGGCCACCATTTTACCGGGAATGATATTGCTTTCGCCGATAAAGTCAGCGACAAAGTGGTTGATTGGCTCGTCGTAAATATCGACCGGTGAACCTTTCTGGAGGATTGCGCCCTTGTTCATGACAAAGATTTCATCGCTCATTGCCAGGGCTTCTTCCTGGTCGTGAGTGACAAATAAAAAGGTAATGCCAAGATTTTGCTGAAGCTCACGCAATTCATACTGCATATCCTTGCGTAATTTGGCGTCTAAGGCCGATAACGGCTCGTCGAGTAACAATACCTTTGGTCGATTAACAATCGCTCTGGCAATCGCAATTCGCTGTTGCTGGCCGCCTGATAGTTCGCTGATTTCCCGAGTGGCGTACTGTTCAAGCTGAACCATTTTGAGCGCGTCGTGCACCCGGGTTTGAATTTCGTCTTTTTTGGCGTTATGAACGACTAGGCCGAAAGCAACGTTGTCAAATACATTCATGTTTGGAAATAGGGCGTAGTCTTGAAAAACGGTATTGAGCTGGCGTTTGTTGGCAGGAATATCGTTAATTTCTTTGCCGTCAAACAGCACTTGCCCGGATGTGACTTCTGTAAAGCCGGCGATTGATTGGAGGATGGTTGTCTTCCCACAGCCGGAGGGGCCAAGAAGGGTGTAGAATTCGCCTTCCTGTAATTTGAAACTAATATTTTTGAGAGCTGTAAAGCCGTCGTCGTACTTTTTGTAGACGTTCTTTAATTCAACAATGGTTTTGCTCAACGGTCTTCCCCCTAATATGATTGATAAATTAATTATAACGATTGAGAGTGGGAAATGAAGCGGTTAGTTTCCAGAATATAAGCAAGAAAGTCGGATATCCCGGGCCGGGATATTTGGCTTTTTTGCTTATATGGCCGGAAACTGCTTCAATTCCCACGTTTCTGCAATGTAATAGTCGTGATTACAAAGAGAAACTGCTAATGTCTTGAAGAACGGTGGGTCGATCCGCCATTCATCTTGTGGACGTGGCGCTTGAACTTAGGCAGTGATTCATCACTGACAAATTTAAAGTTCTTCATCTTGCCGTTATAGGGATTGCCGGCCAAGCGGACCTTTAACCAACGCTCCATGGCGGCGATCATCGTGTTGATTGACTCAATTCGGGCGGGAACGTTTTCCTGCTTGGCAGCCGCCAGAATGTCAGTCTTTAAGCGGTTCACCAAATTCTGATGGTAGTCGACGAGTTCTTGGGTGAGTGGGGCGTCCTTATACTTGTTAAATAGTTTTTCGATCTGGCGCATCGCATCTTTCGAATTTTGCGGCGTGTAGTAGCGGTCGGAATTTGGCATATCTGAGACTTCTTTCTTGATTGATAGTTATTCATGTTCCATTTTACGGTACAATGGTATAGATTAACAGGTTGATGGAGGATGAAATTGATGAAAACAATTCTTGCGATTCATACTGGCGGCACAATTTCGATGTCTCAAAACGAAAAGGGCGAAGTTGTCCCCAATGATGAGAACCCGATTGCTGAAGAACAAGTGATCTTAAAGGGTCAGATTAACTTAATTACTGATGAAATGTTTAACCTGCCATCCCCTCACGTAACTCCTGAGGTGATGTTAAAAATTAAGCAGCGTATTATGAAGGCGATTGATGACGGTGTCGACGGCGTGGTGATTACCCACGGTACTGATACGTTGGAAGAAACCGCCTACTTCTTGGATCTGACGCTGCCCAACACAATTCCGGTTGTCGTAACAGGTGCCATGCGATCATCTAATGAAATTGGCTCGGATGGGTTGTACAATTTTAGAAATGCCATCCTGGTCGCCGCAACCGATGAATCCTACGGCAAAGGGGTCGTGGTGGTGATGAACGATGAGATTCACACGGCCAGATACGTGACCAAGACGCATACGACCAATGTGGCGACGTTTAGAACGCCGACTTTTGGACCAATTGGCATTGTAACGCAAAACAAGGCAAAATACTTCCAGGAATTAATTCAAACCGAAGTGTGTGACATCAACCAGGTGGTCGAAGGCGTCTATCTGATTAAGGCGTATGCGGGAATGGACGGCACGTTGTTTGACGCCATCAACAACGACAACACCAAGGGATTGGTGCTGGAAGGATTGGGAGCGGGAAATGTCCCACCCCAAACTTTACCGGCGATCCAACGATTATTGGATAACCATATCCCAATTGTCTTGGTCTCAAGATGTTATAACGGCGTCGCCCAGGATATCTATGATTATGAGGGCGGCGGCATCCAATTAATGAAGATGGGAACGATTCTCTGCCAAGGATTGAACGGCCAGAAAGCAAGAATCAAGCTTTTAGTTGGATTGAGTGATAATATGTCGGGTGATGAACTTAGGGAATTTATGGGGAATGCAATTTCGTAGAGTGCGCGACGAGACCTGGGTGGTCCCGGAGTGTAAGTCAAAAATTTTAATGATGAACGGTCTTTGTTCATCGTTGAAATTTTTGACTTACGCAGTAGGGACCAGGGTCGTCGGAGCACATTTCCACTAGAGAAAATTAAAGCTTGAACCTTAATCGACCACAAGCAAGCACCACAAATCAGCACCACAAACAACCAACCCAACCAAGAAAGAAGTGACACCATGAAAACCCTCTACGACAAGCTGCGCACCGCCCAAATCGACGAGCAGCTGATTAACGCTTTTCAAAATGACTCCGATATCGTTTACACCGGTGTCATTCAGTTTTTAAGCGATAAAGATTTCATCATGTTGACCTACAACGATTACGGCATTCAGGATGGTGAAGTTTATTTGAAGATTTCTTCAGTTAAATCCATTGATACCGACAGTTACGACTTGGCAAACATGCAGGATCGAATTGAGTTTGACGAGAAGCACCACCTCAATTCCCAGCCCTCTTTTGATTTACCAATCAAGATGAGCGACTCGTTGTTCGACCGGGTCATTCAGACATTGCACGATGATCAAAAAGTCGGTCTGGTGATTACCGCACAGGCAGGCAAGCTGAAATATAACGAAGGGCTCATTTCGGACCTTCAAGACGACGGAATGGTCTTTACTAACATTAATAAGTTTGATTTCTCAAAGCAGTCGGTGTTCAACATTCGATTTGATGATATTCGTGGTATTGAGTTTGGTGGGACTGAACTACAGCTGCTGCAAAATGTTTTGGATATGATTAAACCGGAAAATCATGTGGAAAATGAGATCATTGATGATCCAAGTGTCTTTCGTGATCAGATTGAACAACTGCGTAATAGCGGGGATTGGGTCGTGATTGACACCAATGATAACCGGAAGTATTTTTACGTTGGCAAGATTATTTCCAGCAACGAAAAAGAATTTGTCATGATGGTTGTCGATATGAACGGCCGATTTGGCGGTTACGTCTGGATTCGTTACGATGATATTGGTAGAATTATTACGGACTCGGATTATTTACGGGTGATCGATAAATTCGTGATTGAAAATAAACACAACAAGCATTTTGCGTTGCCGGTTTTGAATTCTGATCGGGCATTTGATAACGCGGACAACATCTTGATTCATATCATCACCCAATCGATTCAATACCAAAAAGTGATTCGTTTTGAGACTGCCGATGAGGACAATTTTGCTGGGTATCCAACCTCAATCGATCTGCAAACGGGAGTTTTGAATGTGGAATTGCTAGACGTCGATGACGATGGTGATTTGCCAACCCGACAAATTGGCATCGAGAATATTCGCGAGATGGCCTTTGATTATTTCAAGGCCTTTCTGACTGAAAATGAAATTGATTAGGGGGGATGCATGGTGGCAAAGAAAAAAGGATTTAAGATGCCCAAGTGGCTGGTCAATACCCTGCAGGTGACTTTGATGGTCGCAATATTGATGGCACTCTATAATTTTCTTGGCCCAATGGTTTTCAAAAATGGTAGTTACTTTCCATGGTGGACATTTCCGTACTCAGTGGTTGGTGCGCTGTTTTTAATCGGCGGCTGGAACTTTCTGTCGCACCGGATGAACGTAATGCACAACCAAATTATTGCCGAAGATAAAGCTAAAAAGCAACGTGAAGAACAAATTCGCCAAGCTGGAGCTGCCAAGGAAC
This sequence comes from Lentilactobacillus buchneri, assembly GCF_018314255.1. Classification (NCBI taxonomy): domain Bacteria; kingdom Bacillati; phylum Bacillota; class Bacilli; order Lactobacillales; family Lactobacillaceae; genus Lentilactobacillus; species Lentilactobacillus buchneri. The sequence continues at coordinate 809,826 of NZ_CP073066.1, read as the reverse complement.
AAGCCGAAGCCGAAAAACGGCGTCAGCGCAATGCCAATCGCAACAAAGGCCAACAGCAATCGAGGTAAGCAAGATGGCAAAGCAAAAATTTTCATTTTGTCCGTATTGTGGGGCGAAGTTGAAGCCGGATGACGTTGTCTGTCCGAACTGTGGCAAGAAGTTGCCAGTCGATGAGAATCAACCGGCAAGTACCAATTCCTGGTGGACGGGATTGAGCCGGTTGTTTGGCAATCCTTATAAAGAAGGGATGAGCCGGTATCGGGCCGAGAAGAATGAGAAGCATCAAAAATAGGATCGAAGCGAGTCTGCTTCGGTCCTTTTCGTTTGTGGTTTGTTTTGTTTCTCGGGGGAACGGTTGTCGGGATTTTTGGGTCTCTCTTCCTCTTGTAAAATACACTTATGTTCAGGGCCCTAACCGGGTCTCGTCGCGCTCTGGTGCGCTTATGTTATTCTGAGGATCCTTCGGCTTTCAAAATACGCTCCGACGCAACTGAGGCTAACTTCTAAGTGCACTTTAATTAAAGTCCCAAACCCAGGGACTTCAATCAAAATACCCTTAGAAACCGCCTCACCCGTTGCTCGTCGCGCTCTATCTGACAAACTGCTCAATCGTTCTCTTCTCGTCCGGTGTGGGGTCCGATTCCATTGATTTGATATTGTGGAGGCGTTCAACGGATATGTGCAGGTTAAATGCTAACGCTGTGTCGGGCATATCGTTCTTCTTTTGATAATTAATAATTTCTTCCGCTAAGGTACTAAATTTTTCTGCCATCGTCATTCTCCTCCATCAAAATTCGTGATCCAACTTGCTCTATAAATCTATTATACCAATAATTGAAATTTTGACACATTTTAACGATGTTTCAGTCCATATTCCATTAGGGCCATGGCGATAATGGCGATGATGACTGCCACCCACCATTTGTTGGTTTGAATGTAAAAATAGTACAGTAAACCAAGGCCAACGACCAACTGGCCGGCATATCGCTCCCAGCGGTTCGGCAGGGACAAGAATGCCAGGCCGATTGCCAAAATGATTGACCCGATCAATACCACCTGGGCGCTGTCCAGCGAGCCAAATTGGGTGACCAACCCATAAATATCAACAATAATTCCAACGATTAACGCAAAAATTCCAAACGCAAATGCAAATTGATTTGCCCGCATAAAAAACGCCTTCTTCCAATATATCTTTCTCTTACATAATTATAAGTCAAAAAAGGAAATGTTGGAATATTGGCGTTTAGTATTTGATAAAGAATAGCAAAACTTGAACGGCGGCCAGCAGGACAACAAACAGTGCCCAATCAATTGCCGTGATGCGAATGACCTTGTAGTGGGTCCGTTCATAATCCTCGACAAACCCATGGGACGTCATGGCTTCTGCCAAGTTCTGTGACCATTGGATTGACGAGAGAATTGATTTAAAGTACAGCTTCGGTGACCAGAAATGCAGCGCCTCGCCGCGCATTAATGCCGAAGTCTTGATAATGCGAACTTCCTCGGCAATTTTAGGCATTAAGTTAAATGCGGCCAAAACGCCATAGGCAAATTTGGAGGGCAGATGAAAATCCTGCTCCAAGGTCAACGACAGGTCGGTGATGCTGCTGGTCAACGTGAAGGTTGCCCCCAGGAATACATAGGCATAGATCCGGGTAAACAGAATCCAGGCAAAATGGATGCCGGCACTTCCGTACAGCCATTGAGAAACGAATAGACCAACGGCAGGAAATAGTGGCCAAAAGATGATCCCAAACAAGGCCTTCATACTGACGTGTTGGGTGAGAATATATAAAAAGCTGATGGTGATCAGGATGATGTTGACAATCAAGCTTTGGGTAAACGAAATTTCCAACGCAATCAGCATCACCAATAATAATTTCATTCCAGGATTCATTTGATAACCTCCTGGTAAGTCAGATTTTGGTCTTCAAAGGCGGCGTGATAATCAATCAGGGTATCCAATCCGGACAGCTGATGCGAAATGATAATCTGGGTTTGATGGAAATCGTTTTTGGCCCGATTCAAGAAGCCAACCACGACCTCCAGGGAATGATAATCCAAGCCTTTGAATGGTTCGTCCATTAACAATACCGGCGGATTCATGATCAACATTTCAATGATTTGCAGCTTCTTCTTCTGACCTTCACTTAACGAATACACGATGCGGTCGTCTTTACCCGCCATATCAAGCTTGCTGAGCATGTCATCAACGTCAGCTTGCGTGTAGTCGGTATTCGTTCGATTGGCGAGTGACAAATCGAGCTCCTCTTTGACCGTGATGTTCAAAAATTGGTTTTCGGCATCTTGGAACAGTAGCGTCACTTTCTTCGCATACGGCAACGGCCGAATTTTTTGGATATCCTTGCCGTCAAAGACGATGGTCCCTTTATAGGGCAGCAGTTTGGTCAACGCGTTAAACAGGGTGGATTTGCCGATGCCATTGGCGCCGGTGATCAAAGTGGTTTTTTCTTTATAAAAATCAAAGTGGTTCAGGGTCAATAGCAGTGAGGCGTGCGGCTCCAATTTAAAATCGCTGAGCTTGATAATTGCATGGTCATCGCCAGTGGGAATCTCAACTCGTTTGTGCATCTGTTGAGTGGATTCGAAGTTTTTGAAGAAATGTTCAGCTTGTTGGTCATCCAAAAGGCTGATTTGATGGGTATCCGGATCCAAATAGTAGAATTCATCCACCAAGCCCCGATAACTGGTCAAATCATGGTCGGCTAAAATAATGGTTTTGCCGTGTTCTTGTTGGAGTAATTTTAATTTGTTAATCAAATCTTCCCTCGACCCCGGGTCAATGCTGGCAAACGGTTCATCCAACACGATCACCTGAGGATCCATGGCAACGATGCAGGCCAAAGCCACTCGCTGCTTTTCACCACCGGACAAGGTGTTGATCACCCGCGAACGCAGCCGCTTGATGCCACAGAATTCCAGGGCGTCATTGATGATGTTATCCATTTTATCCGGCGCAATCCGCAAGTTCTCCAAGACAAACGTCATTTCGTGAACGACAGTGTCCATCGCGAATTGCTGATTGGGATTTTGGAACATCATCGCCACTGACTGGCTGATTTTTTCCCGGGGGATATCCTTGATGTTGGTGTCGCCAAATTTGATCTCACCGACTGCATCAATCCCGATAAAATGCGGGTATAGGCCGGCAATAAAGTACAGCAGGGTGGACTTGCCGCTGCCGGATGGTCCGGACAGCAGTGAGAAATGATGACTCTTGAAGGTCAGATTAATGTCGTTTAAGACCTTGACGTCGCTTTGTGGATAGTGAAAAGTGAAATGGTTAATTGAAACATCAGTCATGATCAAATCCCCTATAATTACAAGTTAATTGCTTTACTACGATCCAATAATTTAACAATCATCTTGGTCAAGACACCGGCGAAGATAAAGGTTGAAATATAACGGGTGACGAATAGTCCCAAGAGCAGTGGCAGACTGAATTTGTCATAACCATTTCGAATCATGTCCCAGGCAAATGTCAAAACAACCGTAGTGAAGATTGACGCATTCAATCCGAACCAGTCATAGCGTTTGTAGCCGGTCAGTGTGAAACCGAGTTCAGAAGCAATTCCCTGGACCAAGCCGGAAATAAAGGCGCCTGCGCCCCATTGACCGCCAAGGAAGACTTCAACCGAAGCCCCCAGGAATTCACCCAAGAAGGCTGAACCGAACGTGCGAATAATGAATCCGGTTAATGGACCAGCCATGCACCACAGGCCCATCAACAGGTCATTGGCAAATGGGGCCATTCCAAATGGGGTCAGGGCAACAGTCAATCCGGTGTATAAAAAGCCGGCTCCCCAAAAAATAATACCAGTAAAAATAGCAATTAAGGCAATTAAAATAATGTTTCTAAGCGTCCATTGGCTTTGCTTTTTGCCGCCGGTTGCTTGACTCTTGTTATCCATAACAAGACCTCCAAATATGATTTTGATCAAATAAGTCACTGAAAGTCCAATTGCTGAGCACACAAAGAGGCCAGGCACAAAACTGGTCGTTTTGCCCTGGCCTCAGAAATTCATCTAATTGCAATTTATCCATCTAAATACAACGGAGCATGCTCCCTTCGCTGGAATTGTCCAGATCAGGTTCGATGGGTTTTTCTCAGCCAATAAGGCACCCCAGATAGTTGTATGATCAAATTCAGTATACAAGATATAAAAATAATTTACAAACCAAACTAATCCCTTAAAATGAGAGTATAACCAATTATCGAAATTTGAATGGAGGAGTCATTGTGGTGAAAGTGATTGCAAGCGACATGGACGGAACATTTTTGAATGATCAGGGAACTTTTGATGAGCAACAGTTCCAACAGCAATTGGATCAATTGGGGGATAAGGGGATGCACTTCATCTCCGCCAGCAGTAACCAATACCAGCATCTGTTGGGACTGTTCAAAAATGTCCACGGCCCGATCTCATACGTTTGTAACAACGGTGCATTAGTCATCGACGAACGAGGGGTGATCATCCACGAAGAGATCATTGACCATTTAGTCTTGAAGAAAGCCCTGGATTGGATTTTAAGTGAACCCAGTTTTGCCGGCGCCGAAGTGATCCTAGTCGGTCGAAACGGCACGTACTGCAACCTACCCGAGAATTCCGATCGCTTCCAGGCTTCCAAATATTTCTACGAAAATATGCAGTCGATGGCTGATTTGCGGCTGGTCTTCGACTCAATTTATAAGCTCGACATCACTTGGGAAGAAGGCGGCGTGCTCAAGCGGCAGGATGAATTCAATCACAAATTCAGCGGCCAGTTAAACGCCATTTCTTCTGGGATGAACGGCTTGGACGTCATGGTTGACGGTACCGACAAACTAACCGGAATTGAAATGCTCCTGCAAAGTTGGGGATTGACCTTGGACGATGTTGCAGCATTCGGAGATAACGGCAATGATTTTGAAATGGTCAACGCTGCCGGTGAGGGATACGCCATGAAGAATTCTGCTGCCGATTTGCTTCAAAAAGTTGAGCAGGTAACGGCTTATTCCAATAATGAGCAGGGTGTCCAACGAAAAATCGCTGACTACTTAAGCTAAGAAGCGGCTGGTGTTGGGATATTCCTCGACCAGGTCAGCTAACGAGAAGGACAACAGCTGTCTGGAATCGTGATACCTAAAGTAATAAGTCTGGTCGGTTGAATCCAACACAGAAATATAATGGGTATAGTTGAAATTGGGATGGTCGTCCATTGACGGCTTGTAGGGAATTGCCACTTCATCTAAAACGTTGAACAGGCGATTTCTGGCTTCGTACTGGGTCCGGCTGGGCTGGGTGCCGAGTTTGTTCACTGCAGCTACCAGAAATCTGGTGGTTGGGGTGTTGGTTGCTTTGGGCAGGTCTTGGCTCATGATGATTTGTTGTGCTTTTGCGGCCAGGGACTGTTGATTGGTCACTTTCAGCTTCTTTTCCAGTCGGGCCATATGTTCCGGATAAGTGGGCGAGTTGGTCATGACGCCGATTGAGTCCTCAATGACTTCCAGGCCGTCAACCGTTGGCTCCAGGATCAGTGTCTGACCTGATTTGTCAGTCAGAATCCAGTGAAATGAAAAGACCTCTTTGCCGGCCATCCAGTATTTGCCAATCAGGGCGATGTTCTTCAAGTCTGCTTTGACTTCTTCGAGTGAAGCGTGTTCGCCCAGCACCCAGGGTAAGAAATCCTGAGGGGTCAAATTGAGCTTGTCATCCACTTCATTGTCCAAATAATGGGCTTTCAGGGGAAACATCAACTCGGCACAGCTCAGGCCTTGGGTGTTGACGCCGTCTGCAACCAAGATGTTGTCATTTTCTTCAGTGCGGCCGCCACCAATGTAAGGATATTTGATCGGGCGGGTTCCCGATAAAGCGGTTACATAATTTGGCTGGTTAATCAGGACCGGTTTCCAAGCCGCTTTGACGGGGAAGTCCATGGTCCGTGCCAGGAGGACATGTTGATTAAGTGTTTCTAGGGTTAAGCTGGTGCACATGATTAGTCACCTCATTGATTAGTTTTGATGGAATCGCATACAAGTTAAATATAACACGATTTTGAATGGAAATTATGACAAAGCATCGCTGGCTGGGCAATAGAATGGTATTCAACTTATCTTTGCTCATACTCGCACTCACCAATAAACTAGTGTAAACTTAAATTAATTAAGAAGAAAAAGGGGAATGATTATGAAATCCGCCTGGAATTTAGTTGGGATGGCCCTTTGGCTGCTTCTCATCTGTTACTTTGCTTATATTATTCACGATATGCGGGCGCGTCGGCTTCGCTTGATCGTGACTGAAAAAAAGAGCTTTACGTGGCGTAACTTTTGGATTTCGTGTAGTGAAGTGGCAATTTTCCTGCTGTTTTTGTGGGGGATGTCGTACACGACCTTTTTCCAAGATGTCAAAAAATTGGACACGAACCGGACAACCACCAGTTATGCCTATAAACCACTGATCATCCGTTATCGCTCCGATCAATCGGACTACGTGACGGTTAGAAATGACAATGGTCGAAAGCCAATTCAAAACTATACGTATTATGTCAATGGCGGTAAATACTTGGTGAACAGCACGAATGCCACGGTGGTGTATGGCAAGAGTAATCTGAATGTCCAAGCAGAAACTTACAAGTGGAATAAGGAATACCTGGATCACCTTGATACGCGTTACCAGCACGCGTGGGTGGCAACGGTCACGACGACGTATAAGAAGAATTTCTTCAATGGAATTGGACTCCATGCTGGCCGGCAGGCCGATCGATTTAGTTTAATTAGAATTCCGGATAAGTCGTTTATGCATGTAGTGGGCGACTGACCCCCGGGAGATCCCGAGCATTAAGGAAGTAATCGGGTGTAATGCGCGTACTTTGCGCATTGCACCCGATTACTTTTTTAAGCGGAGGGATCTGGGGGTCAGTCGCCGTCCTCAAAATAGCAGGGACAACCAAAGAAAATAACAGCACCCCCGGGAGTTCCTGAGCATTAAGGAAGATATGGGGTGTAATGCGCGTTCTTTGCGCATTGCACCCCATATCTTTTTTAAGCGGAGGGAACTGGGCTTAGTCGCCGTCCTCAAAATAACAGGGACACCCAAAGAAAATAACAGCACCCCCGGGAGATCCCGAGCATTAAGAAGCTGTCCAAGATCTATGATTTTTGATATACTTCTATGTAAAAAGCGAGTTTAAGCTATGAAAAATTATCCCAGCAATATTACTCGGCAACAATTTGAATTAATTCGACCAGCTTTAGAAAATTTTCGTAAGCGAACTAAGCCTCGAAAATATGACCTCTACGAGGTCTTCTGTGCGGTCCTATATGTCTTGAAAACCGGTTGCCAATGGCGTCAAGTCCCCGGTGATTTCGGGTCTAAAATTTTTGGTGTTGAAGAGTTCGTCAACGCCGGAAGTTTTAGGCCTTTTTAGATAACAAAAAACACCTACTCCCTCCAGTGTTATGCTTTAAGCGACCAAACCAAAAGATAAACGAGGTAGGAATAGATGTCTCAATTAGATAGTACACGCAAATTGCTTGGAATTACAGATACAAATATTAATATTCAAGACGTTCGCGAAGACTTCCACGGCAAGGGGGCTGGTCGCAAGAAATACCTAGTGATCCGCGCCGAACTCACGTACACGCTCACGCACTGCCCACAGTGCAGTTTCCCTGATCTTCACAAGAACGGACACAAGCTCACCCACATCCACGTTGAGGGTCCGTCAGATCAACCTGTAGTTCTTGAACTAAACAAACAACGGTGGCGCTGTTTGAATTGTCATACAACTTGCACGGCGACGACACCCGTTGTCAAAGCGAACCATTCAATTGGAAACAAACTGGCAATAGACGCCTTAAAACTTGCCAGTAAGTCGCTCACAGTAAAAACCATTGCGCTACTTCTGGGAATCTCCACGAACTCCGTTCAAAGGGCACTTGACGACAATATCCATCCTCACGCCAGTCGTAAGCTCCCAGAGAATCTGTGCTTTGATGAGTTCCGTTCGACTAAGTCGGCGATGTCTTTCATTTGTATAGACGCCGATACCCACAAGGCCGTCAAAGTACTTGGGGGACGGCTCAATAAGGACATCAAGGAGTTCTTCATCAATCAATATAATGTCGCGCAACGCGCGGCTGTTAAGCGTGTGGTCATGGACATGAATGCCGCCTATCAGCTCATCGTTCACGAGCTTTTCCCCAACGCTGAGATTATCATCGACCGCTTCCACATCGTGCAAATGATCGGACGCGCAATGGATCAGATTCGCGTCACAACGCTCAAACAATTAGATGGGAAGTCTCGCGAATACAAGGTGTTGAAGTCGCTTTGGCGGCTATTCCATTTGGCTCATCCCGACGCCAAGAAGTCTCGCTATTTGTTCGGCCTCAATGAATACTCGCCCCAACAGAATGCCATCGATCTTGGTACTGCGGTATCGCCAATATTCAAAACTGCCTATGAGACTTACCTTGCCGTCCACGAAGCCTTGATGGATGGTCATCCTCGTGTCCTCAAGAGATTAATCACCGAATATCAGCCAACAGGTTCGGTCATGGACACTGCCATCGCCACCTTGCGCAAGAATCTCCCATGGATCATCAACGCCGCTAAGTCGCCATACTCCAACGGCCCTATTGAAGGCGTCAACCGTAAGATCAAAGAACTCAAACGGACCTGTTATGGATTCGCCAACCAAGCAAATATGTTCGTCCGGGTCTACCAGCTCATCGCTTAAGCTTTCTAAGAAGCTGTCTAAAATCTCTTAAGTAATAGTGCTAAAAACGCTAAAACGACCATTTGCAGACTGGTGGTTAATTGACGCTCACAATTTTTCCAAAGTCGCCGACAATTCTCTAGCCAACTAAAAGATCGTTCGACTACCCAACGTTGGGGCATGACTTCGAATCGATGCAACTCATTGCGCTTCGCAACCTGCACGGTTGCGTTTAAATTACTGGCTACATCGAGCTGAAAATTAACGCCTGAATAACCACCATCAACTAAGACATTTTGAACCTGGCGTAAATGCATGGCATGTAAAGCGATCATGGCACTGGCCCCGTCTCGATCAGAGACGTTCGCTCGCGTCATATGAATGGCCTGCGGAAAGCCATTGATATCAACTGCCAGATGGCGCTTAATCCCCGAGATTTTCTTACCAGCGTCGTAACCTTTGTTTTCAGCAGTAGCGGTGTTTTTGACGCTCTGAGCGTCAACGATAATAAAGGAAGTTAAAGCTGAACGTCCTTGGTAAGTTCGCCGAGCAATGACAATTTTTTTAAAACTTGTTCCAATAAAGAATCAGCCGTAGGCTCAGCTTTAGTTGACCAAATTTTGTAATAGTTGTAAACTGACCGCCATTCTGGGAAATCACCGGGGACTTGACGCCATTGGCAACCGGTTTTCAAGACATATAGGACCGCACAGAAGACCTCGTAGAGGTCATATTTTCGAGGCTTAGTTCGCTTACGAAAATTTTCTAAAGCTGGTCGAATTAATTCAAATTGTTGCCGAGTAATATTGCTGGGATAATTTTTCATAGCTTAAACTCGCTTTTTACATAGAAGTATATCAAAAATCATAGATCTTGGACAGCTTCTAAGGAAGTAATCGGGTGTAATGCGCGTACTTTGCGCATTGCACCCGATTACTTTTTTAAGCGGAGGGATCTGGGGGTCAGTCGCCGTCCTCAAAACAAATTCAGAGAATTGAAAAAAGCTGTGATAACGATCATCGTCAATTTTCACTAAAATAAAACCGACCCTTAATCCCCTGATCATGATTCCCAAATTGATTGCCAAAAATAGTACAACCACCAGCATGCTTGGCGTTATCTTTAACCCCAATCCGCAGCGTCCACGAATTCTTGGTGGTGTCTAATTCATTAATCGTCGTATCCGCAGAATGCTGGCCGTCGATAAACGAGCCGTGTTTGGAAACACGCAGGGACTTGAGCATGCCATATTGATTCATGTCGTTATACACCCAATCCGGCGTGTAGCGCCCACGAATATCAGAGAAGTCACCGGGACTGGTCCACGTGCCAATCTCTTTGCCATCCAGACTAATGGTAATATCAGACGGCCAGCGGTTGTTTGAAAATGGAAATTCAGAGCTTAACTCCATCGACAACTCGATCATTTCCAGTTCCTGGTCAGGCTTCAAGTAGTTTGGCACCTGGTACTCAACGTATCCCTTGGCAAACCAAAGCATCCCAGCTTCATAACGTTTGGGGTCCATGAAATAACTGGGGTTATCGACTTTGCCGATGAAGCCCTTTTGACCCGCCAAGCCACAAGAGGGCTGAACATCAAAATTGGTGAATTGCCCAATTGGCAGCTCAATATCCCAATTCTCATAAGGAATATAGAGTTGTTGCGGAAAGCTGACGTTGATTGTATCGATCTGGAGACTGCAAATCCGTTGGTTGCCCTTCTTTTGCGTCTTGATGATGTGGGCGTCTTCCAGCTTCTTCAAGTGCATGAGGGTAATTGGGCTGCTCAAGCGAATTGCCTTAGAAATTTGTGAGACGTTCATCTTTTTTTCTGAAAGTAAACGGATGATTTTGATTCTGACCTGACTGTCCAAAGCAGCAAAAATGGGCAGCGACTTATTTGAAATATCAAGGTCCATATGATTACCTCTAATTCTTGTTAACATTTATATTACTATCTTAAGCTCAATGAAGCTCCTTAGCAACTCGTTCTTAATCATTATACTAAATAGGAAAAAATATTCAACATTTTAGTAAAAACTTGTTTACATTGGGATTTGTAAGCGCTATATTAAAGCGTTAAAACTTTTACCGGTAAACATTAACAATTTCCACCACTTGAATATTAACATTTATGTTAATAAGAAGTAGCAAATCATGAAAGGTTGAACAATATGACAATTGAACTTCTACCTCAGAAGTCTGGTCCACAAATCAGCAAATATATTTATGGCCAATTTTCTGAGCATTTAGGAAATGGGATCTATGGCAGTCTCTATGTTGGCAAAAATTCTGATGTTGCAAACGTCAACGGTATGCGGACCGACGTCGTGGATGCCCTCAAGAAAATTCACGTTCCTGTATTGAGATGGCCAGGTGGGTTGTTTGCTGACACCTATCACTGGATGGACGGTATTGGACCTATGGATGATCGTAAAAAGATCGTCAACACCAACTGGGGTGATGTCACTGAAAATAACCACTTTGGGACTCATGAGTATTTTGAACTGCTGAACCAATTAGGTGCTGATGCCTATATCAATGCCAATATTGGCAGCGGGACGGTTCAAGAAATGGCTGAGTGGGTTGAGTATATGACCATGCCGGGTGAATCACCGATGGCCAACCTCCGCCGACAAAATGGTCAAAAGGATCCTTGGAAAGTTAAATTCTTTGGAATTGGTAATGAATCATGGGGTGGCGGCGGCAATATGCGTCCTGAATATTACTCAGACGTTTATCGTCAGTACCAAACGTTTTTGCCTCAGTATGACAAGGATCATCCAATTTACAAAGTTGCCTGCGGTCCAAATGAAGACGATTATAACTGGACGGATACGGTGATGAAGTACGCTGGTCAATATTTGGATGGCATTAGTCTTCATTATTACACTTTGCCGAAGGGGACCTGGGGTCAAAGCAAAGGTGACGCCACCGGTTTCCCAGAATCTGAATGGGATTCGACAATGACCCGTGCCAAACACATGGATGAATTGATCACCAAGCATTCCACCATCATGGATCGGTATGATCCTGATAAACGGGTCAACTTAATTGTTGATGAGTGGGGCACCTGGTTCAACGTTGAAAAGGGCACTAACCCAGGATTTCTGCATCAGCAAAACACGATTCGCGACGCAATGGTTGCAGCAATTAATTTAAATATTTTTCAAAAGCACGCGGATCGGGTTTATATGGCAAATATCGCTCAGATGGTCAATGTGTTACAAGCCATGATTTTAACCAAGGGTGATCAGATGCTGAAGACGCCGACCTATTATGTTTTTGATATGTATCAAAAGCACATGAATGCTGAATTGGTTGAAGGGGTTGGTGATGTGCCTGAAAATGTTACTTACACCGCTTCACGAAAAAACGGCGAGTTAACGATTTCCATTTGTAACTATGATGCCCATGAGAACCAGACCGTTGAGTTCACTGGTTTGGCCGACTTGAAAGAAGTGACGTCAGCCAAGATTCTAACGGCTGGTACACTGGATGCTCACAATACCTTTGAAAATCCAGATAACGTGGTTGAAGCTGATTTTAAGGCTGCTCGTTTGAATGAGCATCAATTGCAATTAGCTTTGCCGTCAAAGAGTGTGGTCACCGTCACATTGAAATAGGATTGAATGATTCTATTTTGCGCTTGAAATGAAAACGCTTCAATAAAATAAAATTTATTCCCATAGGGGGTTTAAAGATGTCAAAGAAAGATGAAAAAGATTTAAAGGCAGTTGAACCGGCGCCAGAACCAACCAACGCCAAAGTGACCAACGCTGAAGAGCCAAAGTTCCCGAAACTGTTTGGGTTGGCAATGCTGATCGGGCCGTTTGTTTGGCTGGCACCAGCTGGTAACGTTCGTAACACGTTATTACCACAATACTTTAGTCAAATTGCACCAAACGAAAAGGTTGCCTTAGTTGCACTATTAGCATCAGTCTCATCAATTGTTGCCGCGGTTGCTAACATTTTATTTGGTGGCTTATCAGATATTACCCGTACCCGTTGGGGAAAACGTAAACCTTGGATCCTTGGCGGAACGATTGTTGAATCAGGGTTGATTTGTATTGTTGCCAATATCAAGTCGATTTGGTTGATTGTTGTCCTTTGGGGGATTGTTGCTGCCGCAGAAAATGCTGTTGCTGCCGCAATGGTTGCTCAAGAAGCCGACCGAATTGCACCCCGATGGCGAGGAACAATTTCAACCCTTTATGGCATTGGCTATACTGCCATTCAATTGGTTGCCATGATCGCTGCTCAATTTCTTGGTAAGCCTAAGGAAGGTATGTACGTCATGGCCGGAATTGGTTTTGTAATGGGCATTATCCATGTTCTTTTCGCCAATGAAGGCAGCAACTTGGACGAGCCACGGGAGAAATTCTCGTGGAGTTCACCTTGGCTTCACTTCTCATTACCAACTAAAGGTGCCCGTGATTACTGGTATGCTGTTGCTGGTAAGTTAATGATGGTTATGGGTGGCACAATTGCCACGGCTTACATGCTTTACATTTTGACTGACTATATGCATTTAGGTCAGCAGACAGCCGGTAAGACATTGGCTGAAATTGCTTCTATCAACCTGATCTTTGGGGTTGTCTTCACCGCGATTTCTGGGCCAATCGCTGATAAAGTGGGTCGACTAAAGGCACCAGTTGCACTTTCAACACTGTTAATTGGTATTGCACAATTCTTCCCATTCTTTGCTGCTAAGCCATGGACCATTTTGACATACGCTGTCTTGGCTGCTATTGGTAATGGGGTTTATAATGCCGTTGATGGTGCGTTGAACCTGGCTGTTTTGCCGAATGCCGAGACTTCGGGTAAAGATATGGGCTTCATTAACTTGGCAAATACCTTGTCACAGATTTCAGGAACCGTCGTTGCTTCGTTGATTGTTACCTATCTTGGTGGTTATAAGGCAATCTTCCCGGCTTCATTCCTGATTGAATTAGTTGGTGCCATCTTAATCTTCAGAATTAAATCTGTTAAATAAGGAAAATGTGGCATTGAAAAGGATGAATATGTACGAGTGTTCATCCTTTTTCTGTATCACGCAATTGGAAGGAGAATTTCTTTGAAAGACACAAAATTAACCGTTACTAACGAACTAACGGCACCTTTGAATGATTTATTTGGTATCTTTTTTGAAGATATCAACCATGCTGCTGATGGTGGACTATATGCTGAAATGGTTCAGAATCGCTCATTTGAGTTTGCCCCCATTGATAATTCCGACTATCAGGCAACCACTGCATGGGAACTCAGTGACCCGCAAAGTTTACGAGTTGCCGATAAGGATCCTTTGAATACCAAAAATCTTCATTATCTAACTGTCGATGCTAAGCAGACAGCCACGATCACCAATGCTGGTTTTAATTCAGGCATGTTCTATCAACAAGGAGAACAATATAATTTTTCATTCTTTGTGAAAGCCTTAAACGGGACTCAAGAAGTGACTGTCCAGTTAACTGGTGACTCAGGTAAGAAAATCGCCGCCCCTCAGTCAATCACGGTTGAAAGTCACCAGTGGTTGAAATATTCCGCTCAGTTCACAGCCGAGCAGACCACAACAACTGGCCGACTGGTGCTAACATTTCCAGAGGGGACGCGGATTTTGGTTGACATGATTTCGTTATTTCCAAAAAATACGTTCAATCATCGACCAAATTATGTTCGTGCGGACTTAGGTGAAACCCTTAAGGATCTGCATCCCAAGTTTTTGAGATTTCCTGGCGGTTGTTTAGTTCACGACGGTCAACTGGATCCTGACAACCGTGGTGCGATGTATCGTTGGAAGAACTCAATCGGACCGGTTGAGCAACGCCCAGCTCGCCGGAATAACTGGGGTTATAATCAGACACTTGGCCTTGGATACTTTGAATATTTTGAGCTGAGTGAGGATATCGGGGCTGAACCGCTACCTGTTTTACCAGGCGCTCACGATCCGCATCATGATCGGGAAGCACCGATTGCTCAATTAGGTGATTGGATTGACGATGCGCTGGACTTAATCGAGTTTGCTAATGGTTCCGAAAATAGTAAATGGGGCAAAGTTCGAGTAGCGCTTGGACATCCAAAACCCTTTAACTTGAAATACTTGGCCATTGGAAATGAAGAAGTCGGCCAAGCCTTCTTTGACCGTTATCCATACTTCCATAAAGCCATTAAAGCCAAATATCCTAATATTAAATTGATTAATACTTCAGGTCCATTTGCCGCGGGTGCTGAATTTGAACGCGGCTGGAAGTCAGCTCGGGAGAATCATTCTGATTTGGTTGATGAACATTACTACACTGCGCCGACCTGGTTCTTAGCCAATCAGCATCGGTACGATTCTTATGATCCCAAGGGGCCAAAAGCATTTATTGGTGAATATGCTTCAAAGAAAAACCAGTGGTACAATGCCGTGGTTGAAGCGAGCTATATGACAGGCTTAGAACGAAATGCTGATAAGGTTGGATTAGCCTGTTATGCACCTTTGTTCTGCAATGTCGATTATAAGGACTGGACACCAGACCTTATTTTCTTTAATCAAAGCGAAGTTTCACCGTCAGTTAATTACTACGTTCAACAGCTCTTCATGAAGTATCAGGGAACAAACAATGTTGATTATCATTTAGCTAACGTTCCGGAAGCAAAAGTGATTGATGACGGCCCGCTCAACGATGGCCTAAGTCCCCAAGCAGATGGCACAGATGTTAAGTTTGAAAATATCAGACTAACAGCCAATGGTCAGACAAAGCAGTTTAAGGGTCAATCTCTAAGTGAGAAACAGACCATTAGGGTTGGCTCTACGGATGCAGATGACTATGAAGTGGCCTTTGATGTCACCAAGGTAGGAGATGAACCCAAAGGTGCCCATTTCTGTTTTGGTGAACAAGACTTGGATAACACGTTTACCTGGGTTCTTGGAGGCTGGGGCAATACCGATTCCATGATTAGAACAATGACCAATGGAATGGACACTGATTGGACCCAGACATCATGGACAATGAATAAGAATCAAACCTATCACTGTCAGATCAAGGTTTCCGGTCGTCATATCACCACATGGATTGATGGCGAAAAAATGAACGAAATTGAGATCCCACCCTTTGTCGTTCAACCAATGTACACAAATCTGACATACGATAAAAAAGCCAGTCAATATTACTTCAAGGCGGTAAATGTGACTGATAAGCAGCAAGAAATTACACTTGATACAGATCTTTTTGCTGACGGGTCTTTGTATCAGTTAACCGGCCTGCCAGATGCAGAAAATCACCTTGGAATGACTAATCAAATTGAACGGCGAAATGTACCATTTTCTGGACATCAATTCATTTTGCCGCCTTATTCGGTTAGTGTGTTAATGAGCACAAAGCAATTTAGAACCCAGTAGCAGAAAGGAAACAACACATGTTAATTAATCATCATCGTACATTCGCGCCTGTCCCACCAAAAGGCTGGAATAGTTGGGATGGTTACGGGGCCTCGGTTAGAGAAGAAGAGGTCAGAAAAAATGCTGAGTATATGAGTAAGCACCTGAAGCAATTAGGGTGGGAGTATATCGTCGTCGACATTCAGTGGTATGAACCGACCGCCAATTCGTCTCGCTATCATGATTTTTATCCTTTGATCATGGACGATTATTCCAGATTATTGCCTGATCCGGGCCGGTTTCCATCTGCATCGGGCGGTCGAGGATTCAAACCGCTGGCCGATTACGTGCACAGTCTTGGATTAAAATTCGGCATTCATATTATGCGGGGCATTCCACGTCAAGCGGTCCATCAAGCAACCGCCATCAAGGGATCCGACAAGTCAGCCAGGGAGATCGCCAGGAATAATATTTGTCCTTGGAATTCTGATATGTATGGGGTCAATATGGCTATACCCGAGGGTCAACTTTATTACAACTCATTGATGGATTTATATGCCTCTTGGGGAGTTGACTTTGTCAAATGCGATGATATTGCCAACTCACAGCTCTATGATAAAACGCACAAAGATGAGGTCGTCGCCTTAAGAAAAGCAATTGCTCAGACGGGACGCCAAATCGTTCTTTCGTTATCGCCCGGACCGGCACCAATTAAAAACGGTTCGTTCTTTCAGCGGAACGCCAATATGTGGCGCATTACAAATGATTTTTGGGATGAATGGCCGCTTTTATATAATATGTTTGACCGTGCGGAAGAGTGGGCGCCAATTTCCCGTCCTGGCAATTGGCCAGATTGCGATATGCTGCCTTTGGGACATATTGGCATCCGTTCAGTGGATGGACCGGGAGGTAATCGTCAAACCCGCTTCACTCACGCCGAACAGCGGACGATGATGAGTCTTTGGTCATTAATGCAGTCACCACTCATTATGGGTGGCGAGTTAACGGATCTGGATGATTGGACAAAGAGTTTATTGACAAATTCAACCCTTTTGAAAATGGACAATTCAATTTCCGAAAAATTTGAATTAACCAGAACCGATCAAATGATTGTTTGGTATGCTCATAGTGATCGTTATGCTTACTATGGTATTTTCAACATATCGTCCAAGCCGATTATGGTTAGCCAAGTGCAGTTGGAACAAATTGGAATTGAAAATGACGCCCGTGATGTGTGGCATGACAGACAGTTGGCAGCAGCATCGGTTCAAATTGGTAGTCACGATGTTCTATTGACTGAACAATTAAGAAACTAAGGTGGCTTGAGATATGAAACAAAGCATTGATCAAAGATTTCTTACATTAACTGATCCAGAAATTGAGCATGCCCAGCAGATGACTGTTAAGTATTTATTAGCGTTGGATCCAAAAAGATTCTTGGTAACTTTTGATGAAGTTGCTGGCATCGACTCAGGTGGCGTAACCGGCTACCAAGGTTGGGAGCGCACCGATGGTTTGAATTTTCGTGGCCATTTTTTCGGCCATTATCTGTCGGCACTTTCCCAAGCGATTCTCGCTACAGAAGAGAACGACATCCGGCAGCAATTGCTCGACAAACTTCGCCTGGGCGTAAATGGCCTCCAGTCTGCCCAAGCCGCCTATGCAAAAAGTCATCCTGATAGTGCTGGGTATGTCTCAGCGTTCAGAGAAGTGGCCCTGGATGAGGTAGAGGGCAGGGAAGTTCCCAAAGATGAGAAAGAGAATGTGTTGGTGCCATGGTACAACCTGCATAAGGTCCTGGCAGGGCTGTTGGCGGTCAAGGTCAACCTTCAAGGAATTGATCCACTTCTGTCTGAGAAGGCCCTGAAAATTGCCCATCAATTTGGCATTTATGTCTTTAAGCGCCTCAATCAACTGGCTGACCCCACTCAAATGCTCAAGATTGAGTATGGTGGGATGAACGATGCACTGTATGAATTGTTTGATTTGACTGATGATAAACGCATGCTGACGGCGGCGACTTACTTTGACGAAACCGCATTATTTAAACAGCTAGCTGAGGGTGACGATGTCCTGGCTGGAAAACACGCCAACACGACGATTCCCAAGTTGATTGGCGCTTTACACCGCTATGAATCCCTTCATGACGTGAAGCGGGCCGACCAATATTTAAGTCCTGAAGAAAAAGGGTCACTCAATATGTATCTGAAAGCAGCGGTTAACTTCTGGCAAATCGTGGTCGATGATCATACCTATGTGACTGGCGGGAATAGCCAAAGTGAGCATTTCCACGAACCCGGCCAGCTGTTTCATGATGCAGTATTGGAGGACGGAGCAACAACGTGTGAAACCTGCAATACTTATAATATGCTGAAATTGAGCCGGGAGTTATTTCGAGTCACCGGCGATAAAAAATATTTAGATTATTATGAGCAGACCTATACCAACGCCATCTTGGGTTCACAGAATCCAAACACTGGGATGATGACCTATTTCCAGCCGATGGCAGCAGGCTATACCAAGGTGTATAACCGGCCATTCGATGAATTTTGGTGCTGTACGGGTACTGGCATCGAAAACTTCACTAAGTTGGGCGACAGTTATGACTTCATGTCCGGAGATCAGCTGTATCTGAGTTTGTACTTCTCAAATGTTTTACGGCTTGATTCAAATAACCTCCAGATGACTGAACAGGTCGATCGAAAAACCGGCAAGGTTCACTTAACGGTCGCCAAATTACGCTCACAAGATAGTGCTGGGGCAATCAATTTGAAGTTGAGAAACCCTGCCTGGTTGGTCCAGTCGGCAAAATTGGCAGTCGATGGCATTTCTCAGCAGGTGGATCAAAATGCTGATTTTTGGGAAATCGATAACGCCGGCACAGGAACAACCGTTGACTTGGAGATTCCGATGAGTTTGAAAATGGTGCAGACAAAGGATAACCCGCATTATGTAGCCTTCAAGTATGGTCCTTATGTTCTTGCGGGCCAGCTGGGGAAGCATCATATCAATGATGATCGCCAAAATGGTGTGTTGGTGCGGATCAGCACCCATGATCAGGCGGTCCCATCAACATTGACCACCGGTATGGATTGGCACGACTGGCAGCAGTCATTGAACAGTCAAGCCGTTGTCGATACCGAGACGACGAATACACTATTCGAGTTGAAGCTACCGAATACGAGTGAAACAATCACTTTTGTGCCTTATTATCAAACCTTTGAAATTCGATATGGGGTTTACTTCCAGTGGCAGCAGGCCGGCTCCAAAGAGGCTCAGCGTCGCGAAGAACAATTGCAAGCGTTAAGCGAATATCGGCGAAAAACAGTCGGTCAACTGGATAATTTTGATCAGAACAATTTTGAATTTGATAAACATCTCGAGCAGCATCGTTCCGAGGCCAGCAATGCCAAAGGCCGACGCTTCAGAGTTGCTCACCAAGATGGTTGGTTCAGCTACCAATTTTCGTTAGCTAAAGCTCAACCAGGTTTGTCCTTGGAACTTACCTTGAATGTTGAAGACGCAGGGCATTCCATTGTGGTTGGCTTTAACGACGATCATAAATTCGATCAAGTCCTCACCGTTGATCAGAATCAGTCAACCGATTCAAAGGGTTTTTATCACGTCAGGATTCCGATTTCAGTTATTCTTATTAACCAGCGCCCCAACATCAAGTTGGTCTTTCGTAGTGCTGGCGGTGATACTGCTCGTTTATTTGGTATTAGACTTTTTAATCGTTAAACAAAAACGGACGCCACTGACGGCGTCCGTTTTACAATCTCATTTATTTCAATTAAGCCATTTCAACATTCCCAGCTGCCGGAAGCCCCAACACTTCTGCTGCCAAACGATCTGCCGTCTGCAAATTAGTGTCGTTGACGCCTGGTCGTGGCGCAGCGTTGGTAACATAGCGTAGGCCATCCAACGGCACGCCCCAGACGTAAATGTCGGGTTGACCGGCACCGTTGGCATCCAACAACTGGTCGGTACTTGGATCCACGTCGACCGCATTGAGGCCGACAGATTGATCATTAATCTTAACCTGGTGGGTTCTTGCCAACTTGGCGTCAACCAGGCTTTCCAGCACTGGGTTGGCGGTGATATCGAGGTCGGCTTTAGGAACCCGGGCCTCAATTAAGGTAGCTGAACGGAAAGTATCGGTGTTGCGCTTAGGGGCAGCGGTCACAAACCAACCGTCTTGTCCTTTAACCTGCATACCGGGTGCCAAAATCGTGACCACGCCACTCCGGATGAGAGCCGACAATTCCTTACTGCGAACCACAGGTGGTCCCATAATTAAGAAGTTGATGGTTGAGTCGAGTTGACCCCAGAATTTCTCAACCAAGTCTTGATTACTGAAGCAGTGATCGACGAGCATTTGGCGAAAAGCTGGCCGGAAGTCCCGTAGTAAGTCTCTGGCAGCGGCCAGCGGACCGGTTTTCGAGCCCTTCAGTGAGTCGTCAATTTCGCCGTTTAGCCAGTTAATCAATACTGACTGATAGTCTTCGGTCCCAACTGCTTGAACGTCCTTGAAGGGGTTGATGATGTAATCCCAATCAAAGGCATCTTCTTCAGCGAAACCAAATTGTTTGAGAACGGCTTGTTTATCGTCGTTGGCTAAAAATTCGGTTTCAAACTTCGAGGCACTCTTGTATGGGTATTTATCATTGATGGTCAACTTGTAGAAGACCAGCTTTAAATCTAACAGTAAAAGTTCCATGAACTTATCGAAGGGAATTTTACCATCAGTTGAATTTTTTTGGATATTTTCCTTGGTCAAAAACTTGGGTACTTCACACTCGCCGTAACCCTTTTCGTTGATTGGCTTGGGGTAGTATGGAATCCCACGGCCGGAGCCGGCAATGATTCGCGGCTCTCTGCCGGACGGTTGGTAGAACAGGCTGCCGTCTTCATTTTGCATGTAGTGGCCGCCACGCCCCAGGGTCAATTCAGAAATGTAATCGATAAAACTCAGCCCCAAGCCGCGGATAATGGCGGGTTCACCAGCTGGAATGTCACTAAGATCAGCGTCACCGGGGTGAGTGGGGGCAATATAAGTCAGGGCGTTTTGTTGGGCATAGCTGGCCAACTTTTGTTCCTCATCGCTGAGGTAGTTGTCTTGCTGGCCGAGACTCATGATGACCTTGTCAAAGGTAAAGGTGCCGTCGTTGGTCTTGATCACCGGGTGATGGTCGGCGTCATAAATGAGATCCATGACCTGTGACTTCATTAATGATGTTGAAACTTCGGTAGGCTGTTGTTTAATCAAATCTTGGTAGAACCATTTGATATAGGCACCAAATAAAACGCGAGGTGCATAGCCGTTGATCTGCAGTTGAGCGGCCGCGGCAATCACGTCTGATGAATAGCCGTTGCTATCCAAATAACGGTTGGCCTCAACGCTCTTGGCCCATTCAAACAAAGAAGGGCCGTCATACACCTTGCTGGACATCGTTACAGAAGCGTCGGTAAATAACGTGATTTGATCAGCTGAACTGTTCATGATTAATTCATCCGATTGGTCGGTTCGCCAAACGCGGCCGCCGATACCGTACGGGTCAAACAAAGTGATCGATAGCGGTGATTTCTGGTCACTATGATATTTATATTGATTAAACAATTGAGAGGTTAATAAAATTCCCCTTGGACCTGCCCCAATAATTCCAACTTTCATTTTACATACTCCTAATATTGAATTTAATAATCCTTTGGATCGACCTCAAGTGGGCCAAATTGATCCTTGTCCGAATCGCGGAAGTCCCACCACTCATTTTCGTATCCCTCAAAGCCGGCTTTCTCCATCGCTTCATTAAGGATATCGTAGTTCTTTTGGGCAGCCGGTGTCCATGATGATTTCATGCTGCGCTTGGCCAGCCCGTCAAAATCGTCAAAGCCGGTGGGCATCTCAATGTCGTTACCGTTTTCATCGGTTAAAGTTAAGTCAAATGTCACGCCCTTTTGGTGGCTGAAGTTAGGATCCGGCTCGGCTACCCAAATTGGGTCCGGATAGACCTCAAACAGACGCTTCTGGGCGTATGTTGGGCGATAAGCATCCCAAATCTTGATGCGGTAACCTTGATTCTTCAGGTCTCGACTGGCCTTTGCCAACTTCTTGACCGTATCAATTCGAGAAATTGCCTGGTCAAAGTCATAAACCACTTGGTGAGTAAAATTATCGCTGGTTGCGTACTTCAGGTCAACAATGATGTCTGGATCAACGTCGTGAACATTGATATAGCCTTGTGTTTTCTTATCAGCCATCTCGGCACCTCCACGTATTCTGAGAAGATTCTAGTTAAGTTAATATTATATTAATATTTATTCATTTTCAAATGCGTTGCCACGATAAATGCCGATATCATCGACATAGATCTTGCCAGTGTATGGTTTAGCTTGATCTTTGAGCATGCCGACCTTTGGATAAGCCACCGTTGAAGTTGAGATGGCTTTGATGGCAGTTCCCATCACGTCGCCGGTGTCGCCGTTCAAGCCGGATGGAATATCGATGGCGTGAATTTTGGCCGTTGAAGCGTTAGCCTTATCGATAATCGTGGCGAAGTCGCCGCCAACGTTGCGGGATAGGCCGCTGCCAAATAGGGCGTCAACCAAGGTGGTGAATTTGTTAAAATCGGCGTTCATGAAGACCTTGGGAATCTGATAGTAGTTACAGATCCGCGCTTGGGCCAGATGATCTTCGCTGGCATGATCCGGATTACCAACCGTTAAGATGGAAACTTGATAGCCATGAGTGGCTAAAAGCCGGGCAACAACCAAGCCGTCGCCGCCATTGTTGCCGGTTCCGGCAAGAATCAAAACGTTGCTTAAGTCGAGATCTTTGTTATCGAGCATATTTTCATAAATTTTGAGGCCAGCCCGTTCCATCAAGACGAGGGAAGGGATGCCGATTTTGTTAATCGTTTTATCATCTAATTCACGTGATTCTTCAACCGTGATCGCTTGTGTCATTATATTACCTCCCATTAGGATGATGTAAGCACTTCACACCTTATATGTTCGACTATTGGCGCATCAATTGCAAGTAGAATGTGCCGGTTGGGGATTTCTATAAACAAGATCCGTGTTTTTTCTGCTTTTGGTGCTTTATAATGGTTGTAAGAGAAAATGTGGAGGTACAATCATGTCCCTAGATTATCCAGAAAACATGCATGAATTTGAAGATAAATTTGCAATCGAAAAAGCCCGTCACCCGGAAACCACCAGGGACGGACTGATGAAGCAAGTGATTGAAGACGCTTTTCAAGGCTACTTGGATGAGGCCGAGGAAGGCCACTATGATACTGGCAAATTGGTTGGAAAAGAGATTCAAGTCATTGGGATTGGCGAAAAGTTGCTGACAACGATTCAGCCAATCGGTGAGTCGTTTGAAGCTGATTTTGAAAAGGACGGCAACCAGTTGATGTGGTACCTGGAAGATCAAGCCGATAAAGTCGCCCGCAAATTTTCATGAACATTCAGGTTGTATTAATATTCAGAAAACGCTATAATTAAATGATGTAAGGCGTCCTTAGTGTAATGGATAGCACATGAGATTTCGGTCCTCATGATCCGAGTTCGACTCTCGGGGGACGCATAAGTGAATTGAATCGAGTTTGGTAAAGAAAGTTGCTGAGGGATTGGCGGCTTTTTGTTATTGTTTATCTACATAATTGTGCGCCAGAACAATCGAAAGAATCTTATAAAAACTATAGCTTAGCAATCTGCATACAAAATAGTTAAATATATCTGTCAAAAAAGTAAAATAGATGGTTACAAAATGGTAAAACAAAAGATTTTTATGTTCTGAAGATACAAAAATGTAGGTGATGGGCTTGTACTACCCAGTTTCAGTACTAATCCCGTTAAAGTGGAAGAAGCGTGGCCAATCTGGATGCCAGAGTCCAAGACGAAGATGCTGACAGAGTTGATGAATAGGCGGTTTGGAACACATTTTTGAGATAGTATCTTGCAAGAGTCTATAAACTAAACAACAGTGATTTGTGTTGCTTTTGCCATAAGAATCACTGTTGTTGTACATAATGAAATGGCTTTAAATCCATTCAGTACTGGGATTCCAAAAATAATTGAAATTAATTAGCATCCATTTGTCACCAAGCAGCTTTTGAAACGACTATAGATGTAACAAATAAAACTCCGATTTTATCAACCAAAAAGGATCCACGACAACTACTGCCGAGGATCCTTTTTGATGGAACTATTTACTTAACAATCTGTGCGTACCTGGAATTACCAGTAATGTAACCACCAGCGACTCGGTATCTCAAGCTACCTGATTTTGTCACATTGTGTGCGTGTGAAAAATCATAGTTTTTAATCTTAATTTTGGCGCCCTTCTTAAAGTGCTTATTCTTTCCATGTAAACCAACAGTCTTATAACGGTTAATTGCTTTCTTAGTCTTGATGTAATGAGCCTGATGATGCTTGCCCATATTTACCAACTTACGATTGCCAGTGATGTACTGGCCATTACTGAGAACATACCGAGTGGTCAAGTTATGATGAACAAACTTGGTAACATGAAGAATTGTCCCTTGCTTGTAGTTCTTGACCTTGCCAGCCAAATTGGATTTCTTGTAGGCATTCACACCACGCGGATTAATAACCGTCACAGTCTTATGGTTACTTTGATAATAAACCGGACGGACATATTTCCAGTTGGCAGTAATGTAGCCAGTCTTGCCAGCCGTCTTGCTCAAATGATTGACATCACGTACCTTATACCGCAACTTACCGGCATTGGATCGAGCGTAACCCGTCACAACAAACATTGGTCGATATACTCTTGGTTTCTTGACATATTTTGCGATACGGTCATGCTTATTGAAATTGGCATGCTTGTAAAGGTAAATATGATTGATGGAGTACACGGCAGACCCTTTGGTTGCGGCGTAATTTGGCAAGTTTGGTTGTGGTTGAGGAGTAGGAGTTGGGGTGGGTGTCGGTGTCGGCGTTGGATTTATTGGAGTTACAGGGTTAATTGGATTAACAGGTGTGGCATTCTTCGAGTAAACAAAGGTGATGCTCTGTTTATCGGCACTGAAACTACCCTGTAAAGCACTATCAGCAGTTGATTTCTTAGTATCTAACGTGTATGTGTTACCACCGTAGCTGATCGTGTTCAATTTATCTGAACGTGCATCAAACTTTTCGCCAACAACACCATTCAGTGTCTTACCAGTGTGGATTACATTGCCACTTTCATCCACATACTTGATGGTGATTGGAGCTGCCTTGGTCGTATCATATCTATAAACGACCGTAATTGCGTCCTTGGACAGTGTTCCCTTCGCATTACTTGGTAGTTTGTTGGTGTCTAAACTGTAAACAACGCCATCCGAACCAGTGATTGTCTTGAGCTTATATTTGTCGGTAGTCGCATCATATTCATCGCCAACCTTGCCATCCTTACCAATAATTTGCGGATCGTGAATAGGTTTGCCATCTTGATCGAGGTATTCAACCGTTACCGTCTTGGCGTCAGGGCGAGTATAGAAGAATGTGATGGTATGTGCTTCATCATTGTACTGACCACTGGTTGTCCCACTAGTTGAATCGTATTGATAATTACCAATGGTAGCTGGCTTTAAGTCTTTGGTATCCACGCTGAATGAATCTCCATATTTACCTGCCCCTGGAAGAACCTTGTCAGGCTGAACTGGAGTCGTGGTGCCCTTTTCATAGTAGTGAATCGTAACATCTTTCGCGTCTGCCTGTTTGACATTGTAGGTAACTGTTTGAGGATCTGCAGTAAATTCACCTTTGTAGTTTGATGGCAGTGGATCTGTAATCACGTCAAATTTCTTGCCATCAGAGGTAGTAAATGGCTGAATATATTCAGGCTGCGATGCATCATATTGATAATCTGGATCATTTACTTTTTGTCCATCGGATGGGATTGTTACTTGTTTTAGAACATTATTAGGATCACTTTGCTTTACATAATTGATGGTAATTGGAGCAGGAAGAACGTCCACTGCTGGAACATAGGTCTCTTTTGGCACGCCGACATTGGTATAGTGAGAAATTAGATCGTCAGGTGTATATTTTGTGCCTTGCGGAACCGAAACAGTTCCACCTTTATCGGCTGCAACTGCTTGCCAATTTGCAGGTCCATATGCAGGACCCAACTTTGGGTTGCCGTACGAACTTTGAGGAGCAAATTGATTAAGACTGCCTAAGGTTAGAGCTGTAAGATTAGAAAGGCCCATGAGCATCCCGTCAACGGTATTATGCTGTGTTACCCCATGTACGTCTGTAAAATGGTTATTACTTATAGCTTTCCGAGTATCAAAAGTAGAAAGATTTAAACTATTCAGATTAGCGCATCCTGCAAACATATAACCCATATCAGCAACATCACTGGTCTTAAAGCTTGAGAGATTTATATTAGTCAAGGCAAGGTCATTCCAAAACATAGCTCCCATTATGATGACATTAGATGTATTGAAACTTGTTAAATTTAAGTCACTTAAAGAAGTGCAGTCTCGAAACATAGAACCCATATCTCTCACGCTAGATGTATCTATTCCATCTAGATCTACGTTTGTTAAAGACGAATCTTTCCAGAACATGGCGCCCATTGTAGTAACGTTACTAGTTTTTAAGCTGGAAATATCTAAAGTGGTTAAAGAGGAATCTTCACGAAACATAGATCCCATGTCAGTCGCATTCTGAGTATCAAGTTTTTCAAGTCCTACAATGTTTTTTAATCCACTCATACCCCAAAACAAACCTGACGTGGAATTACCATCAAGTTTAATTTCACCCATGATCTGTACCTTAGTTATACTAGAATCAAAGTTCCAGGCATAACCATTACTAGGACGTTCAGTAATAGTGCCAGTATACAAAGTTAAAACACCATTATTAATGGTATAAGATGGAAAGTCACTTTGATTGTTTACAGTTCGTAAATTATCACTATTTTCTATTTTAGATTTCTGGACTGTATTATTGGCATTTGTGGAAACAGAAAAAAGTGACATAAGACCAAATATAATACAAAATACAAAAAGCATTCTTTTATAGAGCCACTTCGTAGTTAACCCCATAGCTAGCCCCTCCTAACAGTTATCATATCCCTCATAGACCCATACCAATTTCTACTAGCATTATCACACAAAACATCTCTAATTGTAACAAATGTATGGTGGAGTGTAGTCTTTGTAGACATGTTGAATGCCTGCGTAAAGCTGAAATGTTTTTCAGGAAACATCGCTCAGCTCAATGAGATTCCTAATCTAACTGAATAACTTAGCTAGACCGCATGTGTTTTAACAATCATGATGAGTTCTTGAAAATTGCTTCAAAGTACAAAATGTTGCGTTGCCTTTTACTGCTTGGATATCAATAATTTCGGCATTTGCGATTGGTATTTGAAAGCTTAGATAAGATTTTGGCCCTCATGCTCCGAGTTCCACTCTTGGGGGACGCAATAACGACTGGCTGGGGTGTTCATCTTCAGATCTCAACTTCCATTTCAGGGAGAAGTATAGGGAGAGTCCGAAACTTAACAACTCAGTTTTAAACAGGTAGCCAAATTGGGCTACCTGTTTTTTGTGGTTACATACCCATCTGGTTCAAAAAATTAGAGAACTTCCGACTGGTTGACTTCAATCCAAGAGTCTGCAATAAACTCAGACACTAATTTCATTTGATATTAAAATTCCCCTCAGGAGTGACCTTAAGGAAGCTTGATGGAATTTAGAAGCGACCATTGTCAGGGTTAACGACTAGGATTAAAATGAGATTATTGAACTATAAATAATTTGTTGGGGGGATGTAATGAAATTAAGTAAAGTTTCAACGAACTTTGCCCCACATTTGCTATTGGGGTAAGCGTTATTCCAAGTACATATTCACAAAGCATTACGGGATTGTGAACGACTTCTTTCTGGCACAAACGAGTCATTAACGTGAACGCTTGAATGTTTATAAAGACTTGGATCGTGGTTGGCATGGCATAAATTCAAGAAAATAAAAAGGCATCAACTAAACAATCAATTTTCGGAGGGGTAAAAAATGACAAAATCAATACATTCAAAAATGACGTACGTCGGACTATTAGCCGCATCAATGGGGATTGGGATGTTTGTGTCTCCTAATGGCTCAAACGCTCAAGCGGCGAGTCACATCAAAATTGTCTCATCAAAAACGATGGATGATGCGCAACCCTACAACATTACTCACGGGTATCTTTACAGTTCGCCAAAGCTAAAAGTTCGTCTTCATAACGGCAAAAATTATGTCCACACGACTTTTTATACCAATAAGGCAACGACCGTTAAAAAATCCTATGGTGTTAAATCCGTTTACTACTACGTCTTCAACAAATCCAAAACGGTATATGGTTGGACTTGGCATGGGAATTTGGTTAAAGCCAAGACTTATGATCAAGAGAAATCGGATATTAGTGCCATGATTGGTATTATTAATACGATGAATCCCATATCTAGAGGGGAGTATTTGGAGAAACTGAATGATGTCGACGTTCGAACAGCATATAACGATCCTTCTTCCAGCTCGGATATTAGCAGCATTGTTTACCAAATTGGAAATGACCTTAAGGATGATCCTGGTTACGAAACCATAGGAGATGAGACCCTAAATGACTATCAAACCCTAGGAAAGTTTTATGACTTGTTCAAGTCCCGATTTAGCACTTTTGATCGAGAGAAGTTAGATTCGCTTTATGACAATTATCAAACTGCACTTAATAAATCGCTGGCGGATGACGGTAGTTCTGATGACGATGATCAGTATGATGGGGGATTAGAACTTAGTGAGGAAGCAACGAGTGCGGCGTCGAGTTTTGGTGATACTTTGTCAGAGGATATTGCTAAATTACAGGAGTAGGCCTTACGAAGCATGCAATACAGTGGAAGTCTTCATGGCAGGTTTGGCGGATGTGATAAAGGAAGATATTATGTGAATCAGCATCGATTTCAATTTAAAGAGCATCTGTCTTTTGAAAAAAATATGAGCCGATGACGGTTTTAGCGAGGTAGTCAGATTTGCTAGGGGCGCACGAAAACAAGATAACTTTCAATGAAAATGGAGGGTAACAATGGATTTTAAAAAGCTTTGTACACTATTATGCATTTCCACAGGAATTAGCCTAATGGGAAGTGTCGGCAAAACCATTCCTGCGGCTGCGAAAATTTACACCAATCCTAAAATATTGCGGGCTCACAATTGGTATTCAACCCACACTGGCCCATTTGGCGGTAAGTACTATTATAAATTACATTTTACGATGCATTCGGTTTACGAATACAGCCGTAGGGTTGGCAGTCGATACTGGTATCGGCAAGATTTTGTGAATGATGGTTATTTCATCCGACCGGCAAATGTGAAGGGCGCATATACTTTCGGACCACAAGGAGAAGCTGACCTGCTTAAAGTTGAGACAGTCAGGCCCCGACACTTCGTTCTAGCTAATCATAAACGGTATTGGGGATTGGAATACTTTGACCACACAAATCATCGGGGTGGCATAGACAGAATTCCACCATTTCGGACTTGGTGTTACTTTACCAAAATGAAGTACGTAACAGGGGACTGGGGCTCACAGGTTGATAAGTTTGTGTATTGAAAATGGTCACCAATTTTGATTAAGCGTCCAGGTAATCGTTAGTTAAGTGGATGTTTTGGACAGAATGGAGATGGATATGATGGCGATTGTGACTAATATGGAAGATGAAAATAAAGCTTTGGGAATAGCTAGGACACTGATGAATAAGGTCATTGCAAAGAAGAAAAACATATTGGATTATAGTAATGCTGAATTTGAAACATTTCAAAAGATTGATAATTTCTATGATCAGTACCGTGTTTTGGGAGTCTATGTAAATCAGCATCATCGGTTATTACGTGACGATACATATGTGATTACCAACTTCTTTGCGTTTTCAGCATACGAAGGCAAGCCATATGATTGGTTTAAGTATGTTGACGCCCACACTTTACTTCAAACGAATTCCAAAGAAACCTATGTTCAGGTTGACGTTACAGGACTTAAATCTGATTTAAAAATGTATGCTAATACCGCAGAAGATGTCACATTTATCACTAATGAATTCTTGCCCTTGTTGAATGAGACGATAAGTCATTATGAACAATTTTATAAATTACTGGAAGCGCACCAAGAAGAACAAGAACGACAGGCAGCCAGGGAAGAGATCGAACAGCGTATTAAGACCGCAGATGCTAAGGCCTTAAAAAAGCAGCAGCAACTTAAAGAAAGGAATGCACTATTTCAGTCGATGAATAATTCTAGTGGTGATAAACAAGGAATTGGTCAAGTGGGGATCACTAAATTGACTTATCCAGCGGGGAAAACAATTATCAGCATGAGTCCAATACCGGCGGGCTACGAATATGAAACTATGATTTATGGTTCTGGCAGTACCTGGAACGTTGTCAATCCGCTAGGTGATGTCGATAAAGCCACTGGGAAAGCAATCAATGTTTTAGCAAATAGTATCGGTGAAAACCAGGCTTTATTTAATTTGAGAATTAACACTCAAGTGGTCTCGGAGGCTCCGGGAGTTATTGTACAAGCATATGGTGACTTGTGTAATCGGCTTATCTGAGTTTTAAATTGTTGTGCCATATTACAGCAGAATATGCCTACTCCAGAAAAAAGGATTGATCCCTGTAGTAGGATTTAGAAGTTCTGTACTCAGTAGGATGTCGGCCATTTTACCAGAGGAGAACGACTTAATCTCCAGTGGATGTTTACCATTGGGGCAGTGGGATGAAGAATGCGTTCTCATACTCATTTAAAAGTTATACTTGGTTGTACAAGCATTAATTACAAAATGAAGAAAAGCATGTCCAATTGCCGGCATCCCTTTTCACTTGGTTATTCTTCTGAAGTCAAGAATTGAGTCTATCAAAGAAAGTCGCTGAGAGGCGGCTTTTTGTTGTCTTTATGTACATAGCTGAGCGTCAATACAAGCGAAAAAATCTTATAAAATCCAACACTGAAAAATTTGCTTGCAAAATAGTCAAATATATCTCTCAAAAAAGTAAAACGGATGGTTGCAAAATGGTAAAATATAAGATATGATTTTGGTAAAATATAGCGTTCAAAAAAGATAAAATATAATCCTTCTAAATGCCAAGGTGGGTGATTAGTGGTGTATGAAAAAAGAATTATTGATGAACCATTAAAGCGAAATCTGATGGAGCTTCCTGCAATTTTAGTAGAGGGAGCCAAAGCAGTTGGAAAAACTGAAACTTGTTTACAATTAGCAAAAACAATCTACAGTCTAGACAATGAAACAATGAGATTGATGTTAAAGGGAGATCCAGATGTTATATTGAGGGATGAAAAGCCAGTCTTATTAGATGAGTGGCAGCTTGCCCCAGAGCTTTGGTCCTTTGTTCGTCATCAAGTTGACAGTGGATTACCAAATGGTAGTGTTCTTTTCACAGGAAGTAGTATTCGTGTTAATTCACGAATCCATAGTGGTGCAGGCCGAATCATAAGAATGAAGTTACGGCCGTATACGATTGAAGAACGGGGGATGTCTAAACAATATATTTCCATTCAGCGTTTGTTTGAGTTGTCCAAAGAAGGCAAGATTTCTGGGCAAACTCAGAATAATATTAACGATTACTTGGATGAAATATTCAAATCAGGTTTTCCTGGTATTCGCTTGAAAGCACCACATGCCCGAGACTTATTATTACAAAGCTACATTGATAATATTGCTGAGCATGACTTTGAAGAAAATGGGTTTAAAATACAAAAACCTGAAAGTTTGCTGGCGTGGTTGAAAGCTTACTCAGCCTCAATCGGAACAACGACAAAGTTTCAGACAATTATTAACGCAGCAATGGCAAATAGTGGTGAAGCTCCGAGTAAGCCAACGGCAATGAACTATCGAGAAGCCTTGGAAATTCTATATATTATTGACGAAGTACCTCCATTTTTAGCTGTCGGTAAAATCTATTCTAATTTAGCAAAGGCGCCAAAGCACTATATGCTCGATCCTGCTATCGCTCTTAAATTGTTGGGAGTAAATCGTGAGCAGTTAGAAACTTATCAGGTTCCAAAATATGTTGGCAAATTCAATCAAACGTTACTTGGCCAATTATTGGAATCTTTGGTTTACCAAAGTTTAGTAGTATACGCGGACGCTAATGATGCTAACTTATCTCAATTTAGAAATCACCAAGGGACTCGAGAAGTTGACTTCATTTTGCAGAAAGGTAAATCCCTCATTTTATTTGAAGTTAAGGCGGATCCGGAAGCCAAAGACGACTATGTTCGTCACTTGAATTGGTTTGAAGATTTGGTCAAGAGTGAATTTGACGTGACCAAGGTTCTTTTGAATACTAGTCAGTTTGCATATACACGGCAGGATCGGGTACATGTATTACCAATTGCGATGCTTGGAGTGTAGTCTTTGTAGACATGTTGAATGTCTGCGTAAAGATGAAATGTCTTTCAAGAAGTACCTCTCAGTTCAATGAGATTTTGGTTGACTGACTTTCTTTTCCCTCTTGAGATTGCCGACTTTTACCAAGATAGGTCTCCAAATCCGAAGCCTATCAAACAAAAAATGAGTTGTGTCCTCGAATTCTTTCTGTTATCTTCGAGGACACAGCTCATTTTTGTGTTAATTATGATCAACTAACGGTTACAGCTTCTTAGGCAATACCTTCAAATGCCACCACATATTAACCGATTGGCCAATTAACAACCCCTTAACAATTGCCGAAGTGATTGCATAGGTTAATGTATATGACCAAGTCTCATAACTTTCAGGGTTTACCCAACCATGGAAATTAATCAGCAGGATCACGATGACATTCATAATCATTAAACTAATCGCGTATTTGCCGCCAATCATTTTGATTTGATTTTCTCGCCAGAAAAAAGATTGGTATTTGTAGGCCAAGTGAGCACCAAAGAAACTGGCTAACACAATAATCACTAAGAAAATTGTTAAAGTGGCGGCCAAATGTCGAAAGCGGACGATTTTCTCAATACCAAATACAATAAATAGTATAGGAGTTAAATACAATTTAGCCCAATTAACCGGGGAGCTGCTGAGGTATCGTTTCGAAACAAAAATTGTAACGAGTGTAAGCCATAGGACAACGCCAAGGGCAATGTACCACCCATGAATGATTGTTAAGATATCGTTTTTCATGATCGAATCAACCTTCCTTCAGGCGAGGCTCTTGAATACTTCACGTAGTTTGGCAACCTGCATCTGCTTATTCTTTTGATTTCATTTTGTTAGAAAGTAGTAGGGTCGGCAGAATGATCAACAGTGCTGCCAGGGAAATCATTAAAAATCCCTGTTGAAATGCGTCAAGTCGAATAGCAACTAAATGTTGGTGGATAAAAGCAGCCAATTGCCCTGATGCCGGTTTGAGGCTACCCGTTTTTAATTGATGCTGAAAGCTTTTAACGTGCGAAGCTGAAAAAGCAGTTACGACAGTTGTAACTAATGCTGAACCAAAGGCACTGCCGATGTTTTGCAAGATCCGTGAACCGATTGTGGCGCTCGAAATTTGGTCGATCCTCATTCCGGAATAAGAGTCAGCCATCAATGGCGTCAAAATACCACCGGCCCCAATTCCACGAACCAGCAGAACAACGGCAATGATCCAGTACGGTGTGCTTTGGGTGATCCAGTAAAAAGGAATCGTACCAACAAAAGCAATAAACACACTGACAAGAACGACATATTTTGCACCAATTGAATCGGTCAATCGGCCGGTGAGTGGGCGGGAAATCAACATCCCCAATCCTTGGGGGATCAACGCCAGTGAGGCCATCAAGACACTCATATGACGCACGTTCTGGAAAAAGAGTGGTAACAATAACATGGCACCATTAAGAACAGTTCCAGCAATAAACAAGCCAATAACTGATCCATTGAAGGACCCATGTCTAAACAAATTAAGCGGAATAACTGCTTTTTCGCCCCGAATGGCGCCCCAAATAACGTAGATAATTAGCAGCGAAACGCCCGTTGCCAAAAAAGTGAGTGTTGACGGGTTGCTAAAATTGGCCTTGTGGGCAGCTTTAACCATCCCATAAATGATACTGGTGCTGGATCCAATCAGAAGCAGTGTTCCGATGAGATCTAATTTTGCGGATTTATTTTGTGCAGGGTAATTAGGCATTTTCCAAATAATTAAACCGAGTGACGTCAAGGTTACGGGAACGTTAATCCAAAAAATCCATTGCCAAGACAAAAATTTAATAATAATCCCGCCGATGACAGGCCCGATCAGAGGACCCAAGATCATGGGTAAACCGACCGTTGCCATCATTTGCCCCATAACGGCGGCACCAGCAGTTTGAACTAAAAGGGTGGTTAGCAACGGCATAATTAAGCCACCAGCAAAGCCTTGAACCAGGCGGGCTCCAATTAGAAATTGAATGTTTGGTGAAACTGCGGCTAAAATGGAACCGATGCCGAATAAGATTTCACTGAGCATAAAGACATGTTTACCATCAAATTTATTTAATAACCAACTTGAAAACGGAACAGCAATTCCAGTTGCCAAGACATAACAGGTAATGGTCCATTGAACTGTTGTGACAGAACTATTAAAACTATTAACTAACTTATTAATAGCAATATTAATCATTGTTGAATCAAGTAATGGGGCCATTGCACCAAAGACGACAACCCAAGCGATGATGATTGTGGATTTTGGGATTTGTTTATTCATTACATTTTTCCTCCTAAATAAGAAACTATTAGTATCCTAAAACAATAATTGATATAATACACTATGAAGATAAAAAATGCAATAAGATACTTAAAGTATCTTAAAAAAGGAGAGTCATCATTATGGTTCAAAAACGTCGTCGGGGTGCCGAACTGGAACAAGCGATTTATCAGGCAGCTTTACAGCTTCTGAAAACTAAGGGATTTTTAAGTTTCAATTTCGCTGATGTGGCCGATTTGGCTAACACCAGTAAATCTGTTATTTATCGTCGATGGCAGACGCCATTCTCTCTGGCAGTTGCCGCAATTCAGGACAAGATAACGTCAGAAAATCACGGCCGAACGGATGATTTCACTTTGACTGGTCATTCGTTACGCGAGGATTTATTGCAGCTGCTTCAACGATTCATTATTAGTATGCAAACATTTAAGGACTTCCGTATTCCAGAACTGCTGGGGGAAGCAACTAAAGAAGAAAATACGACGATTCAACAATTAATGAGCGAAGGAAATGCGATCGATCTTAATGCTCTTGATCACATTCTTACACGGGCAAAAAAAGAGGCGAGATCATAAAAACAGATCTGCCTGAAGAGATTGCATTGCTACCATTCGATTGGCTAAGATTTCAACTTTTTACTAATCAGCCGTTAACGCAGCGCAAATTGGAATTGTTAGTTGATGATGTTTTATTGCCAATTTATCAGTCAAAAAGCAGGAGCGATTAACTTCACGAAAGTCTGGTTCGCTCATCTTTAACGCTCCCGTTAATAAATGTTTTATGCCATGTAATAATCAGAACACTACAAAATAGCCCTGAACGAACATCAGCTGTTCAGGGCTGCTGATGTTTGTTCAGGGCGTAGAAAATTGTCGGAGTAGGCTCTACCAGTTAATCTATTAATCTTTGAGAGATCATCATAATGTCTGTCAATTCAGCTTATCATCAAAATATTTTTGAATTTGATGCAGATTTTCTACAAGAGTATCTGTATTCTTGTCACCGAGAACATGCCTTAATTCTTTGTTATTTTGCTGATAAAATTGATCAATCCGAGTTGCATAGCGGTTGGCGTGTTTTGTTAACAAAATCTTTTTGTAGCGACTATCCTTTTGTGAAGCGGATCTTGTGATTAAGTGAACTGAACCCCTTGAATTGGAGAAATCTAATTCAAGGGGTTCGGTTCACTTTTTGTTTTGCAAATCGTTAAGTAACCGGCATTCCGTTATAAGTCACTTCTTGCTTTTTAATTGAGCCTTCGTCATCAATTATTACCCTGATACGCCGTCTTACTATACTGCTTAGGCGTCACCCCATAAAAGTTCCTGAAGGCATTAATGAATCTGGATGTGTCGGGGAAGCCAACTTGCTCAGACACTTCTTGGACTTGCAGATCCTTTCTGGTGACGAGTAGATAGGCAGCTTGCCGGATCCGATAGTCAAACAAATATTGAAGTGGGGTCACGCCGTATTTTTGCCGGAAAATATTCGTCTGGTAAGGAATCGACAGGCCGGTGATGTTACTGATGCTTTGATTGGTAATGTTAAATTGATAATTACTTTCCAAAAAGCTGGTGATACGGTTAACGATCGGATCGGATTTGCTTTGTTGGCCATGGACGATATCCATTTGGTGAAGCAGCAGCAAATAGCGATAGATCAGCACTGATTGGTTGGCTTGGTCGGCAATTGTATTGTTGATAAATGCCCGGTAGTTGCTTTGGATAAAATTGGTAATGTTTTCAGGTAAATCTTCAAACACCCGATAGTCCTCGACGTCCAGATAGTTCACCAGGTAGTTCGCAAGTGGACCGTAAAAGGTGATGTAGGCAGTATCCCATTCTTTGGCATCCGAGTCGGCGCTATAAGAATGCGGAACGGTGGGGCGAATGAGAATGCCGGAGTTTGGCAGTAGATGGATTTGCTGGCCATCAATTTTGACGGTTCCCGAGCTGCTTTCGGTTTGTAACCAGTGAAAAAAGCGGTAGCCATTGGGCCGGTATATTGGATACTGCCGCCAGTGATAGCCAATTGATTCGCAAGAAATGGGCATGGTGTCATTCAGGTTGCTAAATGCGATTCTCATAATAGATTCCTTTCAAGATTGAAATAGTGATCATTTACTATCAAATATGTATATTTTTTCATGCAATATCGTGCATTTATCGAGTCAGTGTTCCCTTATGATGACTGTGTTGAAACGTTTATGAACCAAGTTCTGGAAATTAGAACAGACAGGCGAAACAACGTTCAATAATACAATCAAATTTAATGATTTTTCATTAAATGTCAACTTCAAACGCCCCATTTTGAAAGTTGCGGAAGGAGAAATATCAATGCTTAAGGTCCCTGATTATGAATTTTGGTTCGTTGTTGGCAGCCAACACCTCTATGGCGAAGAAATACTAGGCGAGGTTCGGTCTGATACGGAAGATATTATCAACAAATTGAATGCTTCCGGCAAGCTTCCCTACCCAATTAAATTTAAAGCTGTCGCTACCACCGCTGATGAAATTACAGCAGTCATGAAGGAAGCCAATTATACAGATAAGGTCGCTGGTGTGATTACTTGGATGCACACTTATTCCCCAGCTAAAAACTGGATTCACGGAACTAAGTTGCTGCAAAAGCCATTGCTGCATCTTGCTACCCAATATTTGGATCATATTCCATATGACACCATCAACTTTGATTACATGAACTTGAACCAAAGTGCCCATGGCGATCGTGAGTACGGCTACATCAACGCAAGACTTCAGAAGCACAATAAGGTCATTTATGGTCACTGGGCTGACCCAGAAATTCAACAAGAAATTGCCGATTGGGAAGATGTTGCAGTTGCTTACAATGAAAGTTTCAACATCAAAGTGGCCCGTTTTGGTGACACCATGCGAAATGTTGCCGTTACAGAAGGTGACAAGATTCAGGGTCAAATTCAATTCGGCTGGACCGTTGATTACTGGCCAGTTGGCAATTTGGTTGAAGAAATCAATTCGGTTTCTGACACTGATATCGACAATAAGTACCAAGAACTCCAACAAAAGTATACCTTCGTTCAGGGTGATAATGATGCTGCAAAATACGAGCACTCCGTTCGCTACCAGATCCGGGAATACTTTGGCATCAAGCATCTTCTTGACAAGGGTGGCTATACAGCATTCTCAACCAACTTTGAAGACTTGTTCGGGATGGAACAGCTCCCAGGTCTGGCCGTGCAGTTGTTAATGGCAGAAGGATATGGATTTGCCGGCGAAGGAGATTGGAAGACCGCTGCGCTTGATCGTTTACTTAAGGTTATGACCCATAATGATCGGACTGTCTTTATGGAAGATTACACTTTGGAATTGACCAAAGGCAACGAAGCCATCTTGGGCTCGCACATGCTGGAAGTTGATCCAACGATTGCCAGTGATAAGCCACGGGTTGAAGTTCACCCACTTGGTATTGGTGGTAAGGACGATCCAGCCCGCCTCGTGTTCGACGGAATAGATGGCGATGCCATGGATGTAACCATTTCTGACTTTGGAACCGAATTTAGAATGATCGGTTATGGCGTGACTGCCCACAAACCGACTAAGAAGACACCATATCTGCCAATTGCCAAACAATATTGGACTCCAAAGATGGGTCTGAAACATGGTGCAACCGAGTGGATTCAAAATGGCGGCGGTCACCATACCGTTTTGACATTTACTGCTTCAGAACAACAAATTAAGGATTTGGCAACGTTATTTCAACTACCGTTTATTGACATTCAGTAATCGCTAATCACGATTAACTTGGTGGGCTCAAAGAGACCAGTCAGTATTACTGCGAAGTTGAGTCATCGAAGGAGGCACAATTGATGTCAATTACTTTATATTTTGTGAGACATGGGCAAACGTTCTTGAATAAATATAATCGGATTCAAGGAAATTGTGACTCTCCGCTAACTCAGCAGGGAATTGCCGCAGCAAAAAGAGCCGGCAGTCGGCTGAGCCGAATTCATTTTACCCAAGCCTATACCAGCGATACAATGCGGACAATTAATACCGGCAAGCTGATATTACAGGAAAATCAGGAAGTCTCTCCAAAACTGCAATTGAAGCCAATGCAAGCATTACGTGAATTGAACTACGGGTATTTTGAAGGCAGTGATGAAAATCAGTTGTGGCATGAATTAGGCGGAGAAGAAGGCATTGACTCGTTTGAGCAAATGATTTTAAAACACTCAATTGAAGAGGCTGAGGACCGTGTTGCCTCTGCGGATCCTTATCAGGATGCGGAAACCAGCGCTGAATTCTGGGAACGCTTCTCAAGCGGCATTCAAGAAATTATTTCTCAGGCCGCTGACCATGATCAGATTTTGGTTGCAACTCATGGAACCGCCATTCGAAACTTAGTTGCGCATTGGAGTAATCTGCCCGTTTACGTGCCAACAATCAATGGGAGTATTACTAAAGTGACGTGGAACGGTTCACAATTTTTGGTTGACTATTTTAATAATGTTTCTCAGCCGGTTTAGAAAACACATCTTTGGATAGGTTGAGTGATATGTAGCCCTGGTGATCAAGCCAGGGTTTTTTTTGCGCTTAAGGTAGGATGTGGAATCGCCAGTGAAGGGCTCCCTACGCACTATATCCGCCGCTACTTGTGTAATATACAGTGTCCCCAACTTTGTATCTGCTCATTAAGACGGCTCCTTGATCACCGTCAAACATTGAGAAAGGTCGATGCAAGTTGGTAATTGTTAATCTATACATATTTTTACCGGCTTTTGCGACCTGCTTATCAGTAACACCTGCCAAATGGTGTGCGTAGTATAAATACCTTGAATTATTTTTGAGGATCGTCTTGTTAATTTTGACATGTGAATCTGGAGTCAGATTAAATGACTTATTAGTTTCGACGTCAGGACTATTATTTTTGGTGAATTCCAGGTATCCATCAGAGGTTATTTTCAAACGATTTGTCGTTGGACTGAACGGACTGAATTTTTTCTTATTAGTGGGATAAATATAGAGTGATCCTGAAGAATAGGCAGGCATATACGCCGGGCGCTTGACTCTTGAGAAATACTTGTTGATTGATGACATCTTTTTTGCATTGACGAACGCATCATATGTGAATAAGTTCATGCTGGAACTAAGGACGGGCTTCAAGAATCGATAACTGAAGGTGTCGTAGTTGAGGCCAAACGTGTTGATGAACTTTTCTCTTGTTTCCTCAACGTGGTCCTTACTTCCCGCCAAGATGGTGTTTTTGGGTACTCTGATGCTGGCAACTTTGGTTGTTTTCTCTGTATCTCGATCAATAAACTTTACTTTGAGTCTGACAGTTTTGTTGACACGGTAATACTTTACATTGTTCCAAACATCTGAATATGATTTTTCTATTTTGGCCAACGATTTTTTGGTCAAATTAACAGGCACAGTGTCCTCATCGAGAGAATCACCGCGAACCATGACGGTTGAGATCGCGATGAATGCAAAGAATGCGATTGTGATGATAAAAAGATGCCTTATTGTTTTCATTTTTCAAACTCCTTCGAATCAATATTCTGCATCTTGAAAGCCTGATCCGATGTAGAATTCAGGCAATTAAAAGCTGTTGATCAAGTCCTTATTTAAACTCTTGTCCTTGCCGATCTCCCCAGTCTAATTCAGTATCTCTTATACCATCATCTGACCAGCCACTGAATAATTGATGAATATTATTTGGCTTTGATCTCATTGCTTCAAGCTTTTCTTTCATATTTACGCGAACCAAGCGGACGATTGCGTTAGGATTTTCAGCCTGTACTCGTTGGAGATTAGACGGTTTGGGATACTCCGCATAATCGGGTAACGCGACGGCAATTGCATCTGGGGCTTCGCGGAGTGCTTCCTCCAAGGTTCTGCCTTGTGACACTGTGTCTGGAATATCGGGGAATGTCACCGTATAATAGCTGTCGTTGTCTTGGTTACTGAAGATGGCGGGGTAGGACACGATTTCTGGATTTGTCATTTGTCATCATCTTCTTTCTGCTTTCATTGGAGTGCAGTTTTGTTTATCTCAAGTATAAAAGATTTGTGGTGATTTGACGATTCCTTAATAAGCAGATCGCAAAATGAATCTTGTTCGTAATGAAAACGGCTCCCATTTTTTTGAGAGCCGTTCCTAATGGAGGAAACATCTTTCTTTGAAACGATATTCCGGAGCATTCAAACCTTACCCGTCAGTCGCTTTCTGACAAATAATCGTCTTATTACTGGGCCAAGAAC
Organism: Lentilactobacillus buchneri; assembly: GCF_018314255.1. Taxonomy (NCBI): domain Bacteria; kingdom Bacillati; phylum Bacillota; class Bacilli; order Lactobacillales; family Lactobacillaceae; genus Lentilactobacillus; species Lentilactobacillus buchneri. The sequence continues at coordinate 768,774 of NZ_CP073066.1, read as the reverse complement.
CCACCATCAATCGGCAACTCAACCCCAGTAATAAATGATGCTTTATCCGATGCCAGAAAGACAACAGTTTGGGCAACTTCGATTCGTTCACCCAAACGACCCAGCGGGAAAATCTTGCCAAGTTGATTCTCTGGTATCCCAAGGGATGCTGAGGCGTAGTCGGCCATCCCGGTTTTAATGTAGCCAGGATGAATTGAGTTGACTCTGACGTTCTTGCTGGCGTACTCCGCGGCAGCGTCCTTGGTCATCGTTCTAACGGCACCCTTGCTGGCACCATAGAGAATATGACCGGCTGAACCGGCAATTCCGGCAATTGATGATGCGTTGATGACCGACCCGTGATGGTTCTCTGCCATCACTGGGAGGACGTGCTTCAATCCCAAGAAAGTTCCCAAGACGTTGATCCGCATTAACTTATTCCAAGTATCGACTGTTAAATCAGCAATTTTACCAATAATGTAAATTCCCGCATTATTGAAAAGAATGTCGATTGTCCCAAATTGATCAAGCGTCGTCTTCACAACTTTTTCCCAAGCTGCTTCGTCACCGACGTCCTGTTGGATGAATAGGGCGTTCTGGTTATTCAATTCATCTTCCACCTGCTTACCTGCATCCGCATTAACATCCGTGAAAACAACTTTTGCGCCTTCCTGGAGAAAGAGCTTCGTTGTTTCCAGACCAATTCCATTGGCACCACCAGTGATGATGGCAACTTTTCCGTCCAACTCTGCCATGTTGATGACCTCCTTAAACTCATGAGGAACACGATTCGTGGTTAACGATAGCACCTTAGTTGGAGTCTTGAAAGCGATTACATTTATTAAATGAATCACATTTATGGAGATTGCGTTGCGCATGTTGTTTAAGCTGCATTCAGGAAAGTGGTTCGGTTCATCTTCAGATTTCAAAGATGGGCGGTGTATAATACAGTCATCCAAACTGGTGATCTTTACTTACGTGACCAATCATTCACACAAGCAGTTAACCTGAAATAGTTGACTGCTTTTCTTTCGACTATATGTCGTGTATCAAATAGTCTGATTTCATGATTTGAAGGTGGAAAACAATGCTGATTTTTATGACTATTTCCCTAGTTGCCGGGTTCCTGTTGTCTAATCAAAGTCCCATTAATGCCGATTTAAGCCGGCTAGTGAAATCGCCGTTTATTGCCGGGACGATTTCGTTCATTATCGGCACCTTGTTTTTAGCGATTCTCGCCATGTCAATGACTGGACGACTGTTTCCAAGCGGCAGATTCATCCAAGCGCAGCCAGCCTGGATTTGGTTGGGCGGTCTGCTGGGCTCGATTTATCTAACGTCAAATATCCTACTGTTTCCCAAAATTGGTGCCATTCAAACGACGATTCTACCGATTATGGGGCAGATCACGATGGGAACCGTGACCGATTGGTTGGGGTGGTTCGGTGCGGCTAAAGTTGCCATGACTGCTTGGCGGCTGGTTGGCATCCTGATTTTGATTGTCGGCGTTCTGGTGGCAGTTGCCTTACCCAGCCTCACCAATCGCGATGTCCGCCGATTTGACGCCAACGTTACTCGACAAGACGGGCCGACACGCGTGATTGGCTGGCAAACTTGGGCGGTGATTGTTGGGGTGTTGGCCGCGATGCAGCAGGCAATTAATGGTCATTTGGGAACGTTACTGCATTCCACCAGCCAAGCGGCCTTCATTTCGTTTTTCATCGGCACGCTTTTGATTGCCGCCGTTGCGCTGATGATTGATAAACGTGTCCCCACCGCCAGTCAACTCAAAACCACCCAACCTTGGAACTGGTTGGGTGGCATTCTTGGTGGCACATTTTTATTTGTGACCGTGGTGGCCGTTCCACAAATTGGCGCTGGCCTAACGATCATGATGGGTTTGATCGGCCAAATTATCGGCTCGATTCTGATTCAGCAATTCGGCTGGTGGCGGTCCACCAAACAACAGATGGTGCCTGCTCAAGCATTGGGAATGGTGCTGATGCTCATCGGCGTTGGACTGATTAAGATGGCCTAGAAATGGCGTGATCATTGAGACTGCTGATTGGGTTCTTTCATGAAGAAGGTTAACGCACCAATCACCGCCAAGACAACGCTGACGGCGATTAAAATCGGTGCCGGCTGATCACTGCCGATCAGATGGCTCAATCCCGACAAGGCGTATGGCGTTAAGAATACACCGATATTAATTCCCACAATCAGAATTGAAGAGGCCAAGGTTTCGTTGCCTTTGCCGGCGATTTCGGCAGAACTGGCAAACAAGTAGGGTCCAACCAGCGACGTACTTAATCCGGCAACCACCGTGAGGGTGTAGGTAAGCGCCAGTGATTGGGATCGCGCCAGGGCAAACAGGGCAACCGCGGCAATCAGCAAGCCAACCGGTAAAATCAATTGATGAATGAGTTTGAATATCTGGCCGTAAAGAGTCCCGCCAATCATGTTGGCGACCCCCAGGAAGGCCAGGGCAATGCTGCCATCGGCAATTTTGCCGTAGCCGCCGGTTAAAATTAGCCCGGAAATTTTAACGATCACCGTCTGGGCAATCATCATACTGAACAATACTAATAATGCATAAATCATTAACCGGCCTTTCAGTAGTTCCCCCAAGCCAACTGATGGTGTGGCCGCTTCTTGATCGGCTTGCGGTTGCTTTTCCTGGCGGTCACTTGGCGCACCCCACCAAAACAGGATGAAGACCGGGATGGCAATCAGATAGTATAAATAGACTTGGCGCCAGCCAAACCCGATCAGAATTGAGGAAAACACAAACATCAAAATGTTGCCCAGTGAGTTCACCGAGCCTTCATAGCCCATCATGGTCTGGCGTTGCGTTCCCTCGTAATAATAGCTGATTAAACTGTAGGCCATCGCGTTAAATAAGCCGATCCCGGCACCCAGTAGGAATCGCGATCCCAAAATCAGCCAGAATGAATTGGCGACAGTCGGAATCAGTCCGGCAATCAGGACGATGAAGACCCCAATTAACACGGTTGCTTTGTTGCCTAACCTTTTGGCGATCGGATTACTCAAGACCACAAAAATCAAGACGCTCAAACTGGGAATGGTGGTCAAACTTTCAATTTGGCTCAGTGGAATCGACGGGAACCGTTCCGCCATGATCGGAATGGTTCCGGCGACCGCATTGGCGCTGGTTAAGAGAATTGAAATCGATAAAAGTGCGGATGCCAACCGCCATCTTGCCCCTCGTGTCATAATACTTCCCCCTTACATACAACGATTAGTTTTTAAAGATTGCCTGAATATAATGCCGATTGGCAAGTGCGACTAGTTTGTGGACCAAACTGAGTGAGAGTTTTCCACTGGACTGTTGAGCAAGCCGAATCAGTGGCGTGTCCATGACGATGGCATCCATGAATTTGGCTTCAGAACTATTTGGATCTGAAATGCCCTTGGTCATGTTGGCTTTTAAAACTGAAACGATTTTGCGAATAATCGCCGAGTGGGTACTCAGCTCCCGCGGTGTGTTCAATGGGGTATAGTGCCCCGGTTCCGGCGTTGATGGTGGCGCAACGGTCATCCCAGTCAGTTCGGTGAAATCGGCGATCGTCGGCTTGCCCACTGGATGGGTGTACCAACTCGGGATGGAATCAGTTGGGGTGATGGCTTGGCCGATTACTTCAACTGGTGCGGTGAGTTCCTCAAGGCGCGATCCAATTTTGACGATGATGGTCTTCGAAACTGCGGGCAGCTGCCAGGCTTGCTGTTGCTCATCCCACTCGCTAAAGGCTTGAGCAGGCAAGGTAAGGGTAACCGTCTGTTTCTCGCCGGCCTTTAAAAAGATTTTTTGAAAGGCCTTCAGTTCCTTCAATGGTTTCAAGGCGCGGTCAGACGGATTGCCAACGTAAACCTCAACGACTTCGGCCCCATCACGGCTGCCGGTGTTGGCCACGTCAACGGTGACATTAATCGATTGGCCGGCGTCAATTTGGTGTTGATTTAACTGTAAACGACTCATTTCAAAGCTGGTATAGCTCAGACCGAAGCCAAACGGGAAGGCGACTGGTTGGTTGGCCTTTTCATAGTACCGGTAGCCGACATAGACGCTCTCGGCGTAAGCAGCCGAACGTGGATTGTGGTCATATAGTTCAGCCGACGGAACGTCCTGATAGGTAATCGGGTAACTTTCGGCAAGCTTCCCGGATGGATTGACTTTACCGGATAACAAATTAGCCGCTGCGTCGCCGACAAACTGGCCGCCTAAATAGAGGTTGATCAACCCCTTAACTTTAGTTCGCCACGGCAATTCTACCGGCGCTCCGGCAACCAGTAACACAATCACGTTCGGGTTCACCGCCGCCAGTTGTTCAATCAGCTCATTCTGATTATTAGGCAGCTTCATGTTAGGACGGTCAAAGCCCTCTGATTCGGCACTTTCTGGCAACCCTGCAACCACCACGACAGTTTGAGCATTCTTAGCAGCATCGGTGGCAGCAGTCGCCAATTCACGGTTGTTTTCACCGGTAAATTGGTAGCCCTGCGCATAATCGTAGGCAATCCCGGCATTGGTTAATCCTTGCAAAATGGAGGTCTGAGATGGGGGATTAATGTGGGAAGATCCGGCACCTTGATAACGGGTTTCGGCTGCCATCTGGCCGATTACCAAGAGCTTAGTGGATGGGTCAATCGGCAGAATGTGATCATCATTTTTTAATAAAACCGCGGCGTTTTCGGCAATCTTTTGGGCAAGTTGGCCATTTTTTGTCAGTAGGTCCTTGCGATCGCCAGTGAACTCTGGCCGCTGCTTCTCAGCAATTCGAACAACGTTTCCCGCTGCTCGGTCAAGAGCTGGTCGTTTGAGTCGGCCGGCATTCAAAGCTTCGAGCGCCTGCGGGTCGAACATGTTGTGACTGGATGGCATTTCCAGGTCGCCGCCGGCATTCAGACTGGCGACTTTGTCATTGAGCGCGCCCCAATCAGTAACGACGGCGCCTTTGAATCCCCATTGCTGACGCAAAACTTTGCTTAGCAAATAGGTATTATCACTGGAATAAGTGCCGTTGACCTGATTGTATGAACACATCACGCCTTCGGGCTGCGCAGATTCAACGGCAATTCGGAAGGCTTCCAGATACAATTCGTGCAAGGCAGTTGGATCAATCATGGAATTTGATAACAGCCGATCGGTTTCTTGATTGTTGCCGGCAAAGTGTTTCAAGCAGGCCGCCGCACCTTCAGACTGTAGGCCTTTAATCCAACCGGCACCAATCATGCCTGCTAAATAAGGATCTTCGCTGAAATATTCAAAGTTCCGGCCGCAAAGCGGATTTCGCTTGATGTTGATCCCCGGTCCCAACACCATATCCACCTTTAAGCTGCGGGCTTCCAAGCCGATGGCGTGGCCCATTTGAGCGACCAAATCCGGATCCCAAGTGCAGGCAACCGCACTGGCCGTTGGGAAACAGGTGCTGATAGCGCTGTCATTTATTCCTAGTGCATCGCCTTCACCCGCCTGATAGCGAAGGCCATTGGGACCATCACTCATTCGAAAACTGGGAATCTGGTGGTCTGGCAGTGTCACCGATTCCCAAAAATTGGCGCCAGACGTTAATTTAATGAGTTCTTCTGGTGATAACTGCTTTAACTGGTCATCCACAGACTGCATAATAATTCCTCCCCTGATTGACTGATGCAATAATTATGCTTGTTTGATAGAGATAATTTTGGTTTTATCGTATCATCAACGGGGACTTTGTGCTAGTTGTTAGGCGTTTGGATATTCACTTTCAAATGAATTCGATCCGATGCCCAAATAAGGATTGTGTTACCAGTTAACCGTGATATGATTACCACAGCATTAACAAAAAGTACATAGCCACTAAGGAAGCGACCCACATGAATTTCTCAATTCTGATTTCCAAAGTTTACTCTAAAATCCTTGCCGTCCACTGGTGTGTGACCATAATTACCGCAATGGCGGCCATCGTCTTTTATCCACGATTACCTCAAATTGTTCCGACTCATTTTGGCTTTGGCGTCGCAGACAGTCCAGGCACCAAAATGACCATTTTTATCTTACCTGTTACGTTAATCGTGCTGGGACTGATTTCTGCACCCAAGCGGATTGACCAGCGGTTCGCTGATTACACAATTTTTAATGCGGCCGTTAAGAGTCTCATGATTGTGATCATGGTGCTCGTGTGGGTCGGGGCTGGCACCGCATTTTTCACTTATTATGAGTTGGCTTGGTAGTATCTATCAGAACAAAACAGCAGCCGTCAAATCACAAGCAAGTGGTTTGACGGCTGCTATTTGATTGGATTCGTCTTTAGTTCAAATACTGCGTAAACAACTTCTGATAAATCTCCACAAAGTTAAGGTACATCTGTTTGTCGACAAACTCATCAACTTGGTGGACACTGTTACTTCCTGGACCAAAGATGATAAATGGAAATTCCTTCGGCTTATCCCGCAGCATGTTCGATGCGTCGGTGACAGCTGGGATGGCACCGCTCGGAATGTCTTTTTCGGCATATTGTTTGCCGATTTCCTGTGCCAAGCCGATCAGCTTTTTGTCGCCGGTCGTTTCGACTGATGGTTGAGACATGTAAGTTTCCTTGACGATTTTGGCCCCGTTGGTATTTTGCTGTTCAACGAGTTGATCCAGTAGCTTATCGACCACATCATTATCGAACTCTGGGATGGTGCGAACGTTGATATCGGCAACAGCTTTGGCTGGAATTGAGTTGACTTGATCCCCGCCCTTGAAGATCGTCGTGTTAAATGCCAGATTTCCCAACATTGCGCTCTTTTTATTTGTTGTTCTAAATTGATGATTGGCGTCGTGCAGGAGATCAATCAGTGGATCCAGCGCATTGTAGCCCTGCTCCGGCATTGAACTATGGGCAGCTTTCCCAGTTGAGGTTAGGCGAATATCCATTGCCCCTTTGTGGGCATAGGCAATTCGGTAGCCGGATGGTTCACCGATGATCAGTGCATCAACGTCGTCCATTGAGCCATCGTCAGCGAAGGTTCGTGAACCTAATTCGCCAACTTCTTCGCCCATGGTTGCCATGAGACGAATCCGACCCTTTTTCAGCAATCCTTGATCATGAATCTCAATCATGGCAATCACCATTGCAGCCAACCCGGATTTCATATCAGCAGCACCACGACCGTATAACTTGCCGTCGCGCTCGGTCAATGTAAACGGGTCGCTGGTCCACTTAGAGGTATCCCCCGGTGAAACGACATCCATGTGCCCGGAGACTCCCAGGACTGGGCTGCCAGTGCCGATTTCTGCTTTTAGATCCGTCCGATTTTCATCGACCGGGATAATTGTGGCCGAAATGCCATGTTTCTCAAAAAGATTTTTTAAATAAGCGCTGACCTTTTCTTCATCAGTGTTCACCGATTGAATCGCGACGAGCTCTTTGAAAATTTGCAGCCGTTGTTCTTCTGAAAATACCGCCATAGAAATTCCTCCTTGAGTGATTTTCTGGGCGGGAAGGTTAAAGCCAAATTGTCGGATGCGCACACAACGATCACGCCCATTACTTTGATTGTAACAGTTGATGGTGAGAGTGCGCAGACTTTCTGAAACAATTGATGCCCTTAACGGCTATGAATGACCAGCTTCTTATTGCCGGTGATAAAATGCCCATTGCTTAATTGATAACGGGTCGTCAGATTGTGTTTAACCAATTTCTTAACGGTCAGACGAGCCCCTTTCTTGTAGTGCTTGGCCTTGCCGGACAAATTAGCATTCTGGTAGACGTAAACACCCTTGGTGGCGATCACCTTGACCTGATTGGATTTTGGCATGGTCTGGTAGTAGACGTTGGTTACATACTTTGGATTAGCGGTGATGTACCCAACCTTGCCAGCAGTCTTTTTGCCGTGATTGACGTCACGCACTTTGATTCGGAGGGCACCGCCATTTGATTTGGCAAAATCGACGACGACAAACATTGGTCGGTTGATTCGCTTAGCTTTTGGATAAACGGCTATTCGCTGTGACTTTTTGAAAGTTGGATTTTGGTAGAGGTAAATTTTCTTGGTTGCGTAGACCGCATCGTTTTTCACATTGGCAAAGTTGGGCAGGCCAGTACCGTTTGGATTCTTTGGATTGGTGGGATTCCAGACGGGATTGCTGTTGCCGGAATTATTGCCATTGGGGTTTGGTGTCGGGGTCGGATTTGGTGTCACCCCAGGGACTGCGCTCACAATAACCTTCACAATGGCCTTTCGCATGTGGTAGCTGTAGGTGACGTTATAGGTTCCCGGCTTGGAGGTGTCGAGACCGCTGGTGTCAACTGCCAGTCCGCCAGGCTTTCCTTCGGCGACGGCTTGGTCATAAGTAACCGGTTGACCATTTCCATCGGCTGCGGAGACAAATCCTGCTTTGGGATCAAATGATTGGCCGACTGTCAGGTTAATTGGTGATTTAACATCCAGAGTGTCTTTGAAGTAGGGAACCCAAGTCTCAACCTTGGTTGGATGATTGGCATTCGACTGATCATAAAGGGAAGTCAATTCATCGGGGAGGAAGGCAGTCGCTCCTTTAGGGTTGTCGGCGGTACCGCCTTTATCGGCAGCGACCGCCTGCCATCGTTCAGAGCCGGCAGGGGCGCCGAGTGATGGGAGCCCAGCAGACGCGCCGTTAATGGTCTTATTTTTATCAAATTGAATATTTGGCCCCAGTGTCAGTTTGGCGAGGCTGGATGTTCCCCGGAGCATGAGTCCGAGGGTTCCGTTAGAATATCCTAGGAGCTTTTGGGTGTCAAACCCTGACAAATCGAGGCTGGTCAAACTTGAATCATCCGCAAACATTGCCCTGAAACTGGTGACGTTTGGTGTTTGAAAAGACGACACATCAACCGTCTTTAAGTTAGGATCATTCCAAAACATTGCCGTCATTTCTGTGACCTTTTGGGTATTGAAATTGGTCCCGTTGATGCTTTCAACCTCGTGCATATCGGCGAACATGTTGGGCATAATCGTCACATTATCAGTATTAAAGTTGGCAACATTGATGCTTTTCATTGAACTGTCATTAGCAAACATTGCTGCCATATCGGTGACTTCCCGGGTGTCAAAGGACGACACATCAATGGAGGTGAGTGCTTGATCTTCGGCAAACATCAACTCCATATTCGTTGCTTTTGCCGTATCCACATTCTCCATGCCGTTAATCGTGGTCACATTATTGAGGGAGGAAAACAACTCACGCGAGGCCTCGCCCTCAAGATACAGCTTACCTGTAATATTAATCACGGTTGCCGTTCCTATATTTGAAGTCAATTGATTGTCAATTCTCTCCGTCAGGACACCACCCGTTAAATTGAAATTATTGCCGTCACGGGTCCAGTCTGGACCATCTGGGCCACCCAAATGCCCACTGGCGGTCTCATCTTGAACAGCGGTATTTGTTTCGGCTGCTTCAGTCAAAACATTCGTGCTGGCAGCCGTCCCTAAAAGCAAGCCCATGGCCGCGGCCATAGCAACAGCCACTTTGATCACAATTTTTCTCTGTTTCATAGAAAACGCCCCCTCAACGTTTACAAACTGTCAAAACCTGAACCAGGTTCAATTTGCCTTCAGTATAGGGAAAAGATGGAGAGATTTGTTTGTTGGTTTGTACAAAGATTGCAGGGGCATTGTTGTGAGAAAGTCCACGATAGGTTTTCCTTGTGCTGCTGATTCTCAATAGCATCCAAAAAAGCCACCAGCACGATACTGGTGGCTAAAAATATGAACTGCTTTCAGTTAAGCTTTTCCCTGAATGACTAACTTCTTATTGGCGGATACAAAGTAACCGTTACTCAACTGGTAGCGTGTCGTGAGATTATGCTTAACGATCGCTTTAACTCGAAGATGGGTGCCTTGCTTGTAAGCCTTTGTCTTTCGGGTCAAATTCTTATTCTTGTAGGCTTGAATGCCTCGTGTTGCAATGAGCGTAATCTCTTTATTCTTAGGCAATGATTGGTAGTAGAGATTAGTGACAAACTTGGCATTGGCGGTAATGTAGCCGACTTTGCCTTCTGGTGTGGTAATTGAGTTGAAGACCTTGCTGACATCAAACTTGGTTCCGGTTGTCATACTGTATGTTGGTTGAACCGAGATAGCCGATTGATCAACAAACGGCTTTTCCGGTACGAAAGTTTCCACTTCAGTTGGGTGTTCAGGATTGGTAGGTTCATATAACCCGCGAATGCCATCGGGCGAGTATACTGGGCCTTCAGGATCCTCTGGGGTACCACTGCCGACTGCCTGCCAGTTGTCTGCGCCAGCCGGGGCAATCAGGTGTGGATCGCCGATACTCTCGGCAGGGCCAAACCCCACGTTTGGACCTAGTTTGAGAGTGGTCAAGCTGGTCAGGTATGCCAGCATATTTGACAGCCTCCGCGCTCCGTAAAGCAACGGCTTATGAGTATCAAAGTTGGATAAATCTAAGCTGGTTAAAGAAGTTTCGCCGGAAAACATGCCCGTCATTAATTCTGCTTTAGATGTATCAAACTTGGAAACATTCACAGTGGTTAAAGATTGGTCTCCCGCAAACATCTGGTTGAATCGGGTAACGTTATCTGTATTTAACGTTGACAAATCGAGCTCCAATAAATTGGTATCATCAGCGAACATGTGGCTCATGTCAGTCGCTTGGGTGGTATCTAAGTGGCCGATGCCTTCGATTGCGGTCGCATTTGGTAACGCCATAAAGAAACTACGGGCCGCATTTCCCTCCAGAATAATTGGTCCATTGATCTCAACTTTGGTGATCGTTTCATTAAAATTCCATGGATAGGTTTCTTCGGGGTGGCTTGAGATGGTCCCACCACTCAAACTTAGAATGCCATCACTAATTTGGTATGTCACTGTCCCAATTTCGCCGGTCTGATGGGGTACGGCCGCTAAAGGCTGCACGATGCCAGATGAAACTGGTGAGCTCTGAGATGGTGGGGGTGCTTGCGGCCTTAACCGAGCCGGTTGTGCCCACCAATAGCCCTAGCAAAACCACCGAACTAATGAACAATTCCTGAATAAACCTCTTTTGAGTCATCATTTTAACCCCCTCAATAACGATTAACCTGACTGCTGAACACCACTTCGTCCGCAGTATAAATCGTGACGGGGTGGAAATGTTTGGCACTTCCTACAAATTTATCCGACATTTCTTGTTGAAAAGTCCATGCCATTTCGTATTGGTGAAATGGCATGCATTGAGTCGGGACATTTGGCAGTATATAATCACTTTGTATAGGGAATTTGAATAGTTAGTTTAAAAAATAATGAAAACTGAGGTGGCTATTATCACAATCACAAAAGTAATTGAAGGCCCGACCATGACTGCTGCAACACCTGATGAGGTCGACTGCCAACAGCACCAGTTGGTCTGCATTGACGATTCCGGTTATATCGAGCGCGTGATCAATGAATCAGATGACGATTTTCCAGCGGTTAGGCGCGACGCCGAGCAAAATGATCAGTTGCTCACGTTGAAGTCAAATGAATACCTATTGCCCGGCTTCATCGACCTCCACGTCCACGCACCCCAGTGGCCCAATGCCGGGGTGGCACTGGATCGGCCGTTAAATGAATGGCTTGATACATATACATTTCCGATGGAAGCCAAGTACAAAGACGTCGGGTTCGCCAAGCGGGTTTATGACGATCTGGTCGGTGAATTGCTCGCAAATGGGACGACCACCGTCCTGTATTTTGGCAGTGTAGATAACCCCGCCAACCTGGAATTGGCGAAAGCTTGCGTCAATCACAACCAGCGGGGCTTTATCGGTAAGGTGGCGATGGATAATCCTGATCAGACGCCTGAGAACTATCGGGATGCCTCGGCTCAAAGTGCAGTCGATGACACAGAACGTTTCATTCAACAAATTGACCAGCTCAACCAGAGTGCCCCAATCAAGCAAACGGCAGTCATTACGCCAAGATTTGTCCCCAGTTGTACGCCTGAATCATTGAAGGGCCTGGGGGAATTGGCAAAGAAATATGATTTGCCGGTCCAATCCCACTGCAGCGAAAGCGATTGGGAGAACGGTTATGCACTGGAACACTACCACAAACGGGATGCCGAAGTCTTGGACGAGTATGGTCTTTTGACTGATAAATCGGTGATGGCTCATGGCACCCTGCTCAATCAAGCCGACCTGGATACCTTCAAAGCCCGCGGCGTGGCGGTTGCCCACTGTCCAATCTCCAACGTCTATTTTGGTAATGCGGTGTTGCCCGTAAGCAAGCTCCTGCAACACCACGTCAAAATTGGCCTGGGAACCGACATTTCCGGTGGTTACTCGCCAAGCATCTATCAAAATATCCGCCAAGCAGTGATGTCTTCGCGGATGTTAAATGATGGGGTGAATTCTGAACTGGCACCGGCACAGCGGGGAACCAATCAGCAGCCGATTTCTGCTAAAAATGGGTTCTATTTGGCAACCGTCGGTGGGGCCAAGAGTTTGCATCTGAAGACCGGCCAGATCAAAGTCGGCTATTTGGCTGACTTGCAAGTGGTCAAGTCACCGTTGAAGTCTTTCGAAGATGAAAGCATGGATCAAATTTTTGAAAAAATCATGTACCACGCTTCAGAGGCGGACGTGAAGCAGGTATTCGTTCAGGGAAGGCTTGCGAAGACTTCTAATAACTAATTGCCAGCTTCATTTTCTTTGAGCGGATTTGCTCAAAATCTTCTGTCGGCATGAAAGTCCGCTCACCAGTCCAGCAGTCAGTGTAATAAACCTGTTGGTCGTCAAAGCCGGTCATCACCAGCGCATGAGTGGCAAAGCCATCGAATTGGCCGACCCAGACAACGATTGGGTGTTGCTTTTCGACCAGGAATTGTTTTAATTGGGTGATTGATTTGCCGCTGAGATCCACCGCATGACCGGCGTATTTGGTGACCAGACCGACTAGTGCCGGTGGATAAATGCTGTCACCGTTCTCGGTAAATGGGTCACCGACGAAGCCCTTATTCCAATCGCTGGCATCGTAGGGCATTTCGTGAGCCAGGGTCACTTTGTCGACAGGTTGGCCGGCGTATTGGAGCATCATTGTGACTGCGGTAATTTCGCAGCCGGTGGGAAGTTCCGGCATTTGTTTGATTAAGTTGACGGCTAGTTGAGTTGGTTGCATGATTTCTCCTTGATGTTGGTGGATTTGTTAAATGAGTGTCACAGATATAGTTTGAATCATAGATGATTTATTTCAGGGATGCAATCTGAAGTGATGAGAAAGTTTGGTAATCTTCCGTGAATCTTGAAAATTTCATTAGAATATCGTACACTTTAATCGCGATAAATAGCGTTTTAACAGGTATTGTTCTAATTTCAAAACCATTCAGATTAAAATACGCCCTTGACTTTCTCATAATTTAGCTTAAACTCATTAGTTAAATTGATAAACAAAAGCAGTGAAAAGATGAGTAGTCGTGGAAGCGTCTTTAGAGAGTCCACATTTGGTGAAAGTGGATGGCGAAAAATCGGTGAAGATGGTCTTTGAGCACAATGTCGTCGAGCACCAGCAAGATGACATGGCGAACGCACCTTATCGCGTTGCGGTATTCAAGTTGGTTGAGTACCAAGTGAGTCACATGGTGTGAGCTGTGTGAAAATTAAGGTGGTAACACGATTAATATCGTCCTTGTACAGAGTTATTCTGTATGAGGACTTTTTTATTCGAAAAAATAAGGAGTGGTCAAAATGACAGTTGCAGCAAAATTAAAATTTCCATATCGATATGATGAAGTCGGGAGTTTATTACGACCGGCAAAACTCAAGCAAGCACGAGCAGATTACCATGCCCAAAAAATTACCCAAGCGGATTTAACCCAGGTTGAAAATCAAGAGATTCGTCGAATTGTGGACAAGCAGGTTGCCCTTGGACTCAAGGATGTGACTGACGGTGAGTTTCGCCGGAGCTGGTGGCATCTTGATTTCTTCGCCGGATTCAATGGCGCTGAGTTCTTTGAACCTGAGCACGGCTACAATTTTCATGGCGAGGAAACGCGAAAGGGCGGCATTCGATTTACCGGCAAGATTGCCTACAACCCGGATCACCCGTTCTTTGCTGGCTTCAAATACCTTAACAGCATTGTTCCAGCTGGCATTACAGCTAAGCAGACGATTCCCAGTCCATCCGTGTTCTTCCCAAACAAGGATGCGGAGGTATTCGACAACTATTACGATGGGGACTTTGACACCTTCTTGGATGATGAAATCAAAGCTTATCAGCAGACCGTCCAACATTTCTATGACCTTGGTTGCCGCTATCTGCAGCTTGATGATACTTCGTGGGGGATGTGGGCCAGCTTTTCCAAGCAGACTTTGCGACCGGAACTGGTGCCATTGGCCAAAGCGGCTGTGAAAGCGATTAACGCGATTGTCGATAACAAGCCGGATGATCTGACGATTACCATGCATGTCTGCAAGGGCAACTACGACTCAACATGGGCTGGGGCCGGCGCTTATGATCCAGTCGCAGATTACCTGGCTCAGCTCCACATTGATGGCTATTTCCTGGAGTACGACGATGAGCGTTCAGGTGGCTTTGAACCCCTCAAGAAGATTGCTGATAACCGTCGGGATCAACGAATTGTGATCGGAATTGTGACCAGCAAGCGCCCTCAACTGGAAAAAGAGGACTTTCTCAAAGCCAGAATTAGGGATGCCAGCCAGTACGTTCCACTGGACAATCTCTGTATCTCTCCTCAATGCGGGTTCGCCTCAACTGAAGAGGGCAATCGCTTAACGGAAGACGATCAGTGGCATAAATTGGCCCTGGTCATCAAGACGGCGAAAAGTGTTTGGAATGTTGAATAGATTTAAACAAAATGAATCGGAGAGTAGTTATCTGACAGCGTCAAGAGAGTCGACATTGGGTGGAAGTCGATCGCTGTTGGGTGGTGAAAATGGCCGATGATTGGCTGTCATGATCACAGAATGAAAATGGCAGACGGGTTCGTCTTCGTTATTAGACACGCCATTTCAAATTGAGATGGTTGAAGAGACTTCTTAGGCAACTAACGAAGTGAACTCAGAATGGTATCGCGATTAAACGCTTCTGTACTTTAGTACAGGGGCGTTTTTATTTTTTGAAAGTAGGGATGAAATATGGCGGATTTACAAAACACCATCATTGATCTGCAGGATGTTAGTGTGACTTTTCAGTCGGGCGGCAAGTCGCTGCAGGCGGTCGATCGGGTTAACTTACAGATTCAAAAGGGGGATATCTATGGCATCATCGGATATTCCGGTGCCGGTAAAAGTACCTTGTTGCGAACGATTAATCTGCTTCAACGACCAACGAGTGGCAACGTCCTTGTTGGTGGCCAACGGTTAGATCAACTTGCCAATCCGGAACTGCGAAAAGCCAGGAAAAAGATTGGCATGATTTTTCAGCACTTTAATTTATTAAATTCCAGAACGGTATTGGGCAACGTCGAGTATCCATTGTTGAGCCAACGAATCAGTAAAACAGATCGACGCTTGAAAGCCAAGAAACTGCTTGATTTGGTCGGTCTAAGTGAATATGTCCAGGCTTATCCGGAGCAGCTTTCCGGAGGTCAAAAGCAAAGAGTCGCCATCGCCAGATCATTGGCAAATGATCCCAACATTTTGGTCAGCGATGAAGCTACCAGTGCGTTGGATCCCAAGACGACCGATGATATTTTGAAATTGTTGAAGCGGTTGAATGAAAGTTTGGGGCTGACGGTTGTCTTGATCACCCATGAGATGCAGGTTATTAAATCAATTTGCCAACACGTTGCGGTCATGGACGCAGGAAAGATTATTGAGCGCGGGGATGTCGCATCTGTCTTCTCGAATCCCAAGCAGGCTTTAACCCAGACTTTTGTCGACTCCTCCGCAAATGTGACCGAAGCGTTGGCACAGATCAAAGCCGATCAAAGTTTGCAGAATTTGGCCGCCAATGAACGGCTACTCTTTCTCAAGTTTCATGGTCAAGCCACAAAGGAATCTTTGATTTCTGACCTGACAGAACTGTATAAACTGAAAGCAAACATTTTATTTGCCAACATTGAACGGATCGGTTCAACGTCAATTGGTTATTTGATCATTGTCTTGTCGGGACAATCCAAACATCTGGCCGATGGAATTAATTTTTTGAATCAACACGGCGTCAACGTTAAATTATTGGCAACGGCTAAGAGAGGAGAGCAGAAAGATGTTAAAACAAATATTTCCTAATGTGGCCCATATTTGGCCGCAATTTGTTCAGTCAATTTGGGAGACCATTTATATGACATTTTGGTCTTCTCTGATTGCCGGAATTTTGGGCCTTGGGATCGGCATTTTGCTGGTGATTACCCAAGAAGGGGGTATCGCTGAAGACGGGTATGTGTACAGCCTGGTTGACAAAGTGGTCAATTTATTGCGATCGATTCCGTTTATCATTTTGCTGGCGGTGATGTTTCCGATTACCAACTTTATCGTACACACCACGGTTGGAACGACGGCGGCTTTAGTGCCGTTAGTTGTGGGAATTTTCCCCTTCTATGCCCGCCAAGTTCAAAACGCCTTGCTGGAAATTGATCCGCAGGTGATTGAAGCCGCGCGTTCAATGGGTTCGGGAAACTTGGAAATCATCTTCCGAATCTATTTACGCGAAGGATTGCCTGATCTGATTCGAGCCTCCATTGTGACCGTCATTAGTTTGATTGGCCTGACGACTATGGCTGGGGCGATTGGTTCTGGCGGTCTGGGTGATGTTGCCATCAGTATCGGTTACGCCCGTTATCAAAATGATGTCACCGTGGCAGCAATGTTAGTCATTTTGATCATGGTCTTTATTGTCCAATTCGCTGGCGACTGGCTGGCAAAAAAGACAGTTCACTTATAAAAAAATGATTATTTGAGGAGAAAACACATGAAGAATAGTAAAGGCATTATTTATACGTTAATTGGCATTGTGGTATTGGTTGGGATTGTCTTTGGCATTCACACCCTGACTGGCAACGCATCCAATTCTAAGAGCGCCACGATTACGGTCGGATCACAAGGGTCAGATTATGATATTTGGAATCATATTGCTGACAGTAAGCAGGCTAAAAAATTGGGCCTCAAAATTAAGGTCAAACAAATTACCGATGGTGTTCAGCTTAACAATGCCACCGCTCAAGGCAGCATCGACGTCAACGCCTTTCAGTCATACTCGTACTTACAGGCATACAATCAGGAACATCAAAAGGCCCAGTTGGCCGCTTTGGGGACGACATATCTGGAACCGCTCGGAATTTATTCTGATAAATATAAGAAGGTGAATGAGCTGCCAGACGGCGCCACAATTGCGATTGCCAATAATCCGGCGAACACGGCTCGGGGGCTGCTGTTGCTGCAAAGTGCCGGCCTCATCAAGCTCGACAAAAATTTTGGTGCTTTGGGAAATACCAGTGATATTGCCTCAAATCCCAAGCATTTAAAATTCAAAGAAATTGACGATACCACGGGTCCGCGGGTTCTCCACAATTTGGACGCCGTCTTAATCTCAAACACAGTTGCACTCGAAGGCCATTTGAACGTGTTGAAAGACTCGATCTTCCATGAAAAAATTGACGTCAGCACCAGAAGCAACATTAACGTGTTGGCGACGGCCAAGAAGAACCGGCATAACAAGGATTACCAAAAGTTGGTGAAGCTGTATCATGAACCAGCGATTCAGAAGTATATTAAGGATAAGTATGATGGTACGAAGGTTGAAGTTCAAAAGCCGTTGTCGTATTTGAAGTAGGCTGTTAAACGATGATTTGAATATTGATGAATACAACAAGAGGAGTTGCTCAAGACACTGAGTAACTCCTCTTTCGTAACTATATTTTCATTGCTAATACCGATTAAATAAATGATGCCTACTTGAAAAATATGTGTGTCCATCCAGATGCATGTACATCCGATTATGGGAAATGCGTTTAATCGTGAGTCTGTGGATCTTGTGTTGATAACCATCGATAAAACGTCGAGCATGCAGCACGTAGGTGTTGTGGCTTACTTTGTGCCATTTGATATGGGTAAATAAATCGGGCATGCCACCGAAATACGTCGTTTCCAATGATTCCTTAGTAATAGAAACCTTATTGTAGTAAGCATGGTTGCCGTCGTGATTACTGGACTTTTGTTGCCATTTCCCCTGTAGCGCAGTTGGTGTTCCGGCATGCCAGGTCGCAGCACTGGTTGTACTTGTTTGATAACCGATGGCAAATAGGCAGACAAATACCATCGTAAGGATCATTTTAGTAAATTTCAATGGAATTCTTCCTTTCTTCACTGCAGATTAACGGTAGTAATGTTCTGGCAATCCACTTTTTGGCGTTTTCACTGTTAATAAGCGATGATTTTTCCATTTTATCCAACAGTGGGTTTTGAAACCGCCAGGTCCCATTCCTTTGAATTTGTACAGGTGATGACCAAGATATATGTACTTTGGTGACCAAATTGTCGGCAAACTGACATCAGCAGTACTACCGATTGCGTGAATTGTTGAAATAAGTTCATGCTTTCCAATTGCCATGGTGTTGTAATTACGGAAGCCGTATTGCCAAAAGACATTCGTTCGCCAATGCCCGCGTAAGGCAGTGGGCGTTCCGTGATGCCACTTGGCTGCTTGTACAGATTGATCCTGCAGAAACGCAGCTGAAGTACTAAACGAAAAAATTGCAAGTAATAATGCGATATGTTTTCTAATCATTTATTCTCCTTTTAGATTTAACTATAATTCTTTTATAAGAATAGTTAACAAATTAATTATATCTCTAAATTGACCTGTTGAACAAAAAAATTGATAACCATCCGGAATTATCGGCTTGGAGCTGATTGCTTCTAAAGTCTTTCAAAATGATGTTGATTTGCAAAAGCATCCCCACAGAGCTTAAGGCAACTTTGTGGGGATGTTTTTGAAATTGATTAATTAACCCAGCGAATCCACACTGGCAAGGAATTCACGTGGGGGAGGTGATCAAATCGTTTTCGGTTTAAGTAGATGACGCTTTGATCACCATTTCCGGAATGGACAACGTTCACAGGAACCTTGGCGATAGAATCCGCCACCCGAACCTCACACAAATACCGCCCGCTTTCCGGCAACTGCTGCAAACGGCTGGATGGATTAACGATCGATAACCCATTAGTTTGGGCATGAATCAATTTCCCAGTGGTTTCGTAGGGATGACCCAGTAAGCGTGTCGCCTCTTGAATATTGCCGTCGCGGACCAAATGGCGAATTCGCGTCGAACTGATTTTTAGTTGGTCACTGGCCAATTCGTTGACGGTGACCGTTTTGACCTTACCGCCACTGATTTTGGCCAGTGAATCGATGGTCGTTGTCCCACCACGGCCAAATGTGTAGTCAAAGCCGGCGACAACGACTTTGGCATTTAACCCAATCACGTATTGGTCTACAAAGTGCTTTGGTGATAAGGCCGCGAATTGTTTGGTGAAGTCGATGACGTACAGAATATCCGCGTGGGTGGCCCGCACCAGTTCAATTTTCTGTTTCAGGGTGGTTAGATATCTGAAACTGGCGGTTTGACTATGATTAAACACTCTGGAGGCATGTCGATTGAAGGTCATGACCGCTAGTTGATAACCCTTTTGGCTGGCAATTTTTCGCGCAGTTGCGATGACTTTCTGGTGACCTTTGTGTACGCCGTCAAAAAAGCCTAGCGCCAAGACAATTGGGGTGGGGGAGCTGGACATATTTGATTGAGAATGTTGATTCAAGTAAACGACTTTCATCGCTGGCACTCCTTACTACCTACTTTTCTATGTAGTGCAAAGGCCGGAAACAAAAGCGCTTGTTTCCGGCCTTTGATCTTCTTTCACAACGATTATCAGTTGGTTTGAAGCTGATGGTTCTCGGCTTCTTTCAAGAAGTAGCTCAATGGTTTCAAATCTTGTGCCTGGTACTTCTTGACGTATTCGGCAACTTTGTCCTTATCCTGCCATGAAGTGTCCAGGAACATGTGCTGAGTTGTCAATGGCATCTCGTGGGTTAATTTAACGTCAATGACCACTGGTTTATCAGTGTTTTCAGCATCTTTGAGGGCTTTTTGCATATCTTCCTTGGTGTGAACGGTGTAACTGACGGCGCCCATTCCCTTGGTGACTTCAGCCCAATTAGTGTCAGGCAAATCAACACCGGATAATGGCTGATGAGTATCGTCAGTCTGCTCCGCTTCGATAAAGCCAAGCGTTTCGTTGGTGAAGATGATGTTGACGATGTGCAGGCCATATTTGACTTGGGTCATGACTTCTTCCATCAGCATTGCAAAGCCGCCATCACCGCTGAGGCTGTAGACGTCACGGTCTGGATACTCAAGCTTGGCAGCGATTGATGCTGGCAGGGCAAAGCCCATGGTTGCGTAAATGCCTGAGGTTGCCCATTTCTGGTCGTCGTGCATGTTGATCAGCCGGTCGAAGTTGATGTCAACGTTGCCGACATCAACAGCGAAGACTGCTTTGTTGGAGGCAGTTTGATTCAAGACATCGAAGATTGGTTCTGGACGGACCGGCATTTGATCGGAATCTTTGAAGCTGTCCAACCAGCTGTTCCAGTTTTCTTTATCGGCAAGGCAAGCCTGATAGAATGCTGAAGGCTGACGGGTTTCGCCGGCTTCAAGAATGGCATCCAAGGCAACTTTTGAATCGGCCAACATTGAAACATCGTTGTGCCGACGCTCACCGAGTTTTTCACTTTGAATATCAATTTGAATGACTTTAGCGTGTTTGTTGAACAAGAAGATGCTGAATGGGACGTTGTTGCCGACCCACAGAATCAAGTCGGTGCTGAATCCGGCCTCTGAACCGGCCTTTGGCGCAACCCGGCCGGTTGATCCAAGATAGGCTGGATAGTCGTCTGGGAGAATTCCTTTGGCTAAGAATGATGAAACCAATGGCATCTTGAATTTTTCGGAAGCTTCCTTCAATTCGTCGGCAGCATCCTTGGCACCAATCCCGAAGTAAATCATTGGTGATTTAGCTTCTTTAATTAATTTAACGGCTTCTTCAACGTCTTCTGGACGAGGGCTTGGATAGACAGGTGTTTGATGCGACTTGACGTTTGGTTGATACGTATCGTTAATTTGAGCCCAGCCAAGGTCCTTTGGAATCGTTAAGACTGCAACACCGTGTTTCATGTAGGCTTGACGGATGGCTTCGTCAGTCATTCGCGGCAATGCATCTGCAGTCATGGCAGTGCGGTTCCAAACAGCAACATCATCAAAAATCGGCTCTTCATCCATTGCTTGGAAGAAGTCCATGTTCATGCTGCCGGTTGGTACTTGCGCAACTAAAGCAACAACGGGAACGCCGTCACTTTTTGCGTCATACAGGCCGTTGAGCAGATGAACAGCGCCTGGACCAGCTGATCCGAAACAAACGCCGACTTTGCCAGTCAACTTGGCAGTTGCGGCAGCAGCGATTGCGCCAGCTTCTTCATGACGAACCTGTACATAATTAATCTGTTTCTTTTGGTTGTGAATCGCATTCATGGTCGAGTCAAATGAGCCACCTGGCAGGCCGTAGATGTTCTTAACACCCCATTGTTCGAGCACCTTAAGAACAGCATCTGAACCACTAATTGTTTCAACCATAAATAAATAACCCCCTTAAAAATTTTTGATTCATATTTTTTCCTCACTTACTCGAGTATAGTGCGTCCTTAATCAAATGTAAACGCTTTAAATTGAACTTTATAATTATTTCATTTTAGAGAATAAATGCGGATAGAACGCGATTCTTATTTGAAAGAAAGCGGATACAGAACTATAATCGAAAATGTGAGGAGATGCACAATATGGATGCAATTAGATATTATTCACGAACGGGGAATACTGAAAAACTTGCGAACATGTTAGGCAATCAATTGAAGATCGAGGCGAAATCGATTGATACACCGCTGACCGGAACGGTTGACCGACTGTATTTAGGTGGGGGAATTTATAACCTGAACGTCGATGAACGCTTGAAACAATTTGCCCGCAATCTGGATCCAAAGCAGGTCAAAGAGGTCTTTTTGTTTGGCACATCTGGCAGTCTATTCACAGTGGGCAAGCAATTGACCAAGATTTTGGATCAAAAGCACATCAAAGTTGCCAAGGATCATTTGTACCTTCATGGCTTGATGCCGAAGATGGGCAATATTAATCAGCATCAGCAGGCTGAGATCAAGGGATTTGCCAAAGAAACGGTTACTGAATAAGGCTATGGACTGGCAACTTCGAATCCTTCCGCGGACAGTTGCCCGCCAGTTACCAGGACTACCTCAGACTGGCGGTGACGGTTGGTAGGCCAAAGCGATATTAATTGTTGTCAGCCTACTCAATGGATTAGTTGGAATTGGCAAATTTATCCAACGTAAGCTCAAAAATTAAATCAAATGAATCAATAAAGGCGATTCCCACAGCTAGTTAGCTGTTGAGAACCGCCTTTCTCATTTGGATGTCAAAATGTCGTTAATAATACAAATCAATTTATTCACCCGGTACGTAGTCCTGGTCAATCACCATGACCGGTTTGATAACCGAGCCGTCATTTGAAGCTTGGTTGGCTTCGTTGACTTGATCAAAGGTGTAGAATTTTTCCAGCTTATCAAATGGGAATTCGCCTGCCTGCCAGAAATCGATTAAAGTCTGAATCCCGATTTGTGGAATCGCATCGCCCATCAGCACGCCGTCAACGTGTTTTTGCAGCGCAGTGATTTCATTCCATGGCATGAATTCCAATGTCTTGGCAGTAACGGCGATTGGAGCCAGATGACCGCCGGATGCCAAAGCAGTGATGGCTTGGTGCATAATAGCTGAAATTCCAGTGGTATCAATTGCAAAGTCAACACCTTCACCATTGGTGATTTCATGCACTTTATCAACCCAGTCTTCGTTCAGACTGTTGATTGTATCGGTAGCGCCAAGTTCTTTAGCCATTTCCAAACGTGAATCGTGGATATCGACACAGATGATCTTTGAGCAGCCCTTAATCTTGGCAGCCATCAAAGCAGCGGAACCCACAGCACCGGTTCCGACAATCGCAATCGTTGTGCCTTCTTTAGGGTTTAAGCCGTTAAATACGGTCCCAGATCCGGTTACAAAGCCACAGCCGAGAGGGCCCACTTTACGTAAGTCAATATCTTTATCGATCACCGTAATGTTTCGTTCTTGAACCAATGTTTCGGTGGTAAATGAGGATTGGTTAAAGAAATTATGAATTGGTGAACCATCTTCACGGGTAAAGGCGACTGATCCATCGGGACGAACGCCCGCAAAATTCAGCTTCCCCCAGTTAATACATGAAGATGGGTGACCGGTTAAGCAGTGACGACAAGTCCCATCGTAATCGTATGAGAGAATGACGTGGTCGCCTTCTTTAACGGTGGTAACTGACGAACCAACTTTTTCGACAATTCCGGCACCTTCATGACCCACAACCCCAGGGTATGCGTAGTCGCCGGCAGACCCATTACGAACCGCTTCATCAGAGTGACAAATCCCACTTGCAACAATATGCACCAATACTTCATGTGCTTTTGGCTGATCGTCGACTTCAAGTGTTTCCAACTTGAACGGTGCATTTAATTCTTCGATCACCGCACCAGTAATTTGTCGTGACATAACAAAAACTCCTTTCGAAAATAACTCGACCGTCTCTAATCAATTCGTGTAAGCCCTTCCATACGCGAAGAATACTACGAATTTTATGCGCGTACAAGGAAGATAACTTATTATTTTATGCACAAGCCAAGTTGATAATCAAAGAATCATACATTGTGACTTTAATCACCCTGTTGGGAAGGAGTCATCATGCGAACGACGGCATTAACATTGTTATTAGCGGCAGTCTTTGTGGCAGCCTTCTCAATCTCAGTCGCTTTTCCTTTGCCGTTATCCGAGAGCTGAATGGCAATCAGGGAAATCGTGTGATTGGCTTTGTCTTGAACTTGGCCAACAAAAATATTGCTGATTTGTTTGGGATATTTTTTGACGATGTCATTTTGGACATTGGTCAATGAGGCATTGTCGGCTGAATTGGTGTTGGTTTGAATTGTGTCATTAGTGTCTGATTGCTTCATATAATCTTGAAATTCTTTGGGTGTGATGTAATTTCCTTTGGTGAGCTGTGTCAACGATAACTGGTAATCACCGAGATGATACTGCTTCAGTGACTGCTGTAGTTGCTCGACTTGGCTGGCAGACAAGCGTTGGCCGATGACCGAGATTTGAATATTTTTGCCGTCAACGTTTTGTTTGGCAATGTATTGATTGCTGAGCTTCTCGTTGATAAATTGTGATAATTGCGTGTCGACAAATGAATTGTGGACGATCGTGTAAGCTGAGATTGAGCTGGGAATGACAATGATAATCGAAATGATGACGATCAGAACTTGTTGGCGCAATGATACATTCAGCCGTTCACCGCTACGGATGCGGAAAAAGATGGTCCCGGCTGCCGTTGCCAGGGCGATGAAAAAGGCGTTAATCAAAAATAAGTAGCCCGCTCCCAAAATAAATGAAGCGTTGAGATGACTAATCCCATACCCAACCGTACATAGCGGCGGCATTAAGGCCGTGGCAATGGCAACCCCGGGGACGACGTTGCCACCATCTTTTTTAGCAGAACTGATGACGCCGGCAAAACCGCCAAAAAAAGCAATTAAAACGTCCCAGAGAGTGGGTTCGGTTCGGGCGAGCAGTTGGGCACTGGCGGTATTTAATGGCAAAATGAAAAAGTAAATGGTTGCACCGATGATCCCGATGGTTACCTGGATCAAAAAGAGTCTCGCCGCTTTTGATAATAGCTTTGGATTGCTATTTCCCAAGCCGTAGCCGATCCCGACAATTGGCGCCATTAATGGCGAGATCAGCATCGCTCCGATGACGACGGGCGCGGAATCAACGTTGAGGCCGATACAGGCAATGATGATGGCACAGAAAAGGATTGCTTGCGTTGACCAGGTAAAATTCAAATCTTTTTGGACATTCATATTTAAAGTTTTTGTGGAAATTTGCTGCATAATCATCACCCATTTCTATTAGTATTCCTTTTTTAGAATAGCATAAGCAAACGCTTCTCTCATGGATTTTGTCGCCGGTTGTTAACTTCGATCCCCGGATGGTTGAAGACATGGGGCTGATTTTTTCGTATACTATAGTATGTGACTAATTCGAAAAGAGGACTGAACAGGTTGACGCCCGAAAAACTATTAAAAACTAAATTTGGCTATGACAGCTTTCGCCCTGGACAGCAGACCGTCATTAACGACATTTTGGCCCATCAAAACGTCTTGACCATCATGCCGACCGGCGGCGGGAAATCGCTGTGTTATCAGATTCCGGCAATGTTAGAAGATGGCCTGACCCTCGTGGTTTCGCCACTGATTGCCTTGATGAAAGACCAAGTAGACGCGCTGAACGAAACGGGCATTCCGGCAACGTTTATTAACAGTAGCCTGGATTTTGACGAAATCGACGAGCGCTTTCAGCAGGCTCGAGACGGTGAGGTTAAGCTGCTGTATGTTTCTCCTGAACGCTTGGATTCCGGGGCGTTTAACCGCTTGGCCAACCTGCCGATTGATTTGGTAGCGGTCGACGAAGCCCACTGTATTTCTCAATGGGGGCACGACTTTCGGCCAAGTTATTTGGCATTGACCGAACGGCTTCATGACTTGCCAACCAAGCCGACGATCGTTGCGCTGACGGCGACGGCAACACCGCAAGTTGCCGACGACATTAAGCAGCGTCTGCACATTAAAGAAGAAGTCAAGACGGGTTTTGCCCGAGACAACTTGGCTTTTAAAGTGATTCAGAACCAAGACAGCGACAAATATATGCTGGATTATTTGAAATTAAACGCCGCTGAATCCGGCATCATCTATGCCAGCACCAGAAAAGAAGTTGAGCGGGTCACGAAGCTTTTGTCCAAGCACAAATTCTCGGTGACTATGTATCACGGCGGCATGACCAAGGAGCAACGCCGAAAAAATCAGGACGATTTTCTTTATGATCGCGCCTTGGTGATGGTCGCTACCAACGCCTTTGGAATGGGGATTGACAAGAGCAACGTTCGGTTCGTAATTCATGATTCGGTTCCTGGTAGTTTGGAAGAATATTACCAGGAAGCTGGTCGGGCTGGTCGAGACGGATTGCCCAGTGAAGCGATTTTGCTGTTCAAATTAAAAGACGTTCAGACTCAGCATTTCTTTATTGATCAATCTGAACGTGACGAGCAAAGTAAGCATCAAGCCTACAAAAAACTTCAGATTATGACGCAGTATGCCAATACTCAGCAATGCCTGCAGCAGTTTATTTTGAACTATTTTGGTGAGAAGGACGGCCAACCCTGCGGCCGCTGCAGCAACTGTCTTGATACCCGCGAATCCCAGGATATTACCGTGGACACCCAGAAGGTTTTATCGTGTGTTCTTCGGATGAAGGAACGGTTCGGTAAAAGCCTAGTGGCTCAAGTACTGACCGGCTCCAAAGTGCAAAAGGTGAAAGCTTTTCATTTCAATCAGCTCTCCACGTACGGCATTATGAAGGGTGATTCGCAGAAAAATGTGGTTTCATTAATCGACTACCTGACCGCCGGGGGTTACCTGGTGGCTTCCGGTGGCCAATTCCCCGTGTTAAAGGTGACTGCCAAAGGTGCCGCCGTGCTCCAAGGTGAGACGAAGGTCACTCGAAAAATCTCGGTTAAGGCCACTAAGAGTGTCGCTGAAAATGACGATTTATTTGAAGCCTTGAGACAACTCCGCCGTGAATTGGCTGAGAAGCAGGGAGTACCACCATTTGTCATCTTCTCTGATAAGACGCTTCATGAAATGAGTGCCGTGATGCCGACGACTGACTCACAGATGCTGGATGTTAAGGGTGTTGGCGAGAGCAAGCTGGAGAAATACGGTGAGCAGTTTATGGACGTGATTTTGAATTATCAAGCTGAACCGAAAGTTGGGACCGAAGTTTGATGGTACCCGCAGATGATTGATATCAGCTAAATCATTAAATTTTATAAGAAATGGGCCTTCACCTGAATTTTGAAATTCGGATGAAGGCCCATTTTTAATTAGTCAATTAGCACCTGTTTTACCCAAGGACCCCACTTTCTATGAGCACATAAACCCCAATCGCGATGAAAATTATCGGGATCAGGATTTGCTTTGAGTGCTCCAATTTATCCTTGATGATCGGCAGGTTAGCGATTTGATAGCCGATATAACACCAAAGGCCTGTCATCAGCGAGAAGACCAAAACGGTGATTCCCAACTCGGCCACGGTATATTCCGTGAAGAGGGGAATATAGACGGTTAGGTTCCCGGCACCGTTGGAGATTGTTATTAATGAAACGGCTAAAATCTCTGGCTTGAATAGTTTTCGCAACCCAGATTTGTGCCGTTCAACTTTCAGCTCTTGGTTGAGCTTGGTTTTAACGTGAGCTGTCTCATGAGTTTCGATCAATTGATGTCGATACTGAAGCCATTTGCGGATCCCTAAAACAATTGGGACCACTCCGAGCCAGCCGACTTGTTCTGTTGGCAGAAAACTGAGCCCATATGCCGCCAACACGCTGACCAGCACTAAAATTTCAAATCCAATGAATTGGCCGATAACGATATCTCGGCGCCTCAAAGAAGCATCAACTTGTGAAAACCAGACTGCCAGGACAAAGGTATCGTCGATGTTGGTCCCAATAAATGAGAGGATGCTGGTCATAATCGTTGTGAGCATGGGTTCACCTCCGAATGACTGCTGTTAGTATCAGTATAACTGATTCATTGAGGTGAAAGTGATAATGGGTGTTTTTAATGACCCCAGTGACACGTTGAATGCAATTGTTTTGAACTCTCCGATCCTCAACAAAAAAAGTCGTCAGAGCCAAAATTTTTCCTGCATAGTGTTATAAATGATACTGAAAGCTAGAGGAGGGGTATTATGGCTGATAACACGACAAGCAGGGGAAAGAATTATTCAATTATTGCGGTGTTGGGGATGTTCTCATTTCTAACGGCCTTGTCCGGCTCCAGTACGAACCTGGCGATCCCTAAAATTGCGATTGACATGGACATTTCCAGTAGTATGGCGACGTGGATCGTTCAAATCGGTTTGATTACGACAGCCATTCTGTTGGTGATGTTTGGCCACATCGGCGACATCTTATCAAAAAATGTGGTCTTTTTAGCTGGGGGGATTGGCTTCTTGATCGGGTCGGCGATTACCGGCTTTGCGCCGAACTTTCCGATTATTTTATTTGGCCGGGTGATTCAAGCGATTGGATCGGCGATGATTATGGCCAACTCAATGGGGATTGTCACTCAGTATTTTCCTGATAAACGGCGGGCAGAAGCTTTAGCCGTCATTTCGATGTTCATTTCGGTTGGCTCAATTTCCGGGCCCGGGATTGGCGGCCTGATTATTTCAGCTTCCAGCTGGCGGTGGATCTATTGGATTAACGTTCCTTTGGGGATTGTCATTCTATGGCTTGGTTTCAAGTTTTTGCCGATTCCCAAAGAATCTTGGGCGCATGTTCGCCGGGTCACTCAGGGCGCCAACTGGACCGGGCAGAATTTATTTACCCTTGGAATCATTATCTTCTTCTTGAGCGGTTCATTCTTTCAAGCCGGCCGTTCCAAACTATTGACGGGGATTATCTTCTTCGCCGTTGGCGGGGTTATTGCACTGTATGCGTTTATTCAAGATGATAAGGCCAACCTGCCGTGGATTGCGCCGGAAGTCATTCATAACCGGGGCTTCATGACGTCGATTACAGCATTGGCGCTGGTTATGCTGGTTAATTCAGTTTCAAACATTTTACTGCCATTTTATTTTCAAAGTTATAACGGCATGAGTGCCTTTTACAGCGGGCTGATTATCATGTTGCAGTCGGTGACGATGCTTTGCACGACGCCATTTGCCGGCTATCTTGCCGACCGGATCAACCGGGAGTTAATGACCGTTGTCGGGTTGTTGATTTTGATGATTTCTCAAGTCGGTTACGCATTCTTCCCGAATAACTTGGAT
Source organism: Lentilactobacillus buchneri (assembly GCF_018314255.1). Lineage (NCBI taxonomy): Bacteria > Bacillati > Bacillota > Bacilli > Lactobacillales > Lactobacillaceae > Lentilactobacillus > Lentilactobacillus buchneri. Next base: position 739,793 of record NZ_CP073066.1, on the reverse strand, counting down.
ATGTGGAAAATTATCCCACCGATCATCTTAAACGGGATTGGCATGGCTATCTTCCTGTCGCCCAACAACGCTTTAACGATGGGATTGGTTGACAAATCACTCTCCGGGATTGCCGGATCATTGAATTCGTTTGCCCGAACCTTGGGGATGACAATTGGGATTAGCTTTGGGTCATCTTTGCTGTTCTTCCAGCTGCCAGGGGTTAAACGAGTCACGGCCAGTGTCGGCTTACCATTTATTCATGCATTTGCCAACGTCTTTTGGACAGCAACCGTCATTTCCGCGGTGGCATTAGTGATCGTTTTGGTTCGTTACCTCGGATCGCGCAGAAAACCGGCAGCTGCTAAGGAATCTGCTTAGAAGGGGAGGCTGTCACATGGCACGTTCAAAGATCAAACCACTGAGTTTTTTGAGCGTCTTTTTACTGGGTGTTGACGGAATTGTCGGCTCAGGGATCTTTTTGATGCCCAGCCGGGTGTACGCCAAAGTCGGTGACTTAAGCGCCGGATTGATGATGCTGGCAGGCATCTCGGTGCTCATGATTGCGCTGTGTTTCGCCAACCTGGCCAGCAAAATTCCTGGGGATGGTGGTGCTTGGCTGTACACTTACACGGCCTTTGGTCGCTTTGCCGGATTTGAAATTGGTATTTTTACGTGGCTATTGGGTGTTATTACCATGGCCACTGAAATCTCAGCATTTGTAACCAGCCTGCGCAGTGTGTTTCCCAGCCTCAACCAGCATGGCAATTATCTGATGGCGGCACTGGGAATTTTGGCAGTCTTGACGATTCTTAACTTGTTTGGACCCAGTTTGATGGATTGGGTCGATAATATCTCGACGGTCGCCAAGATTGGTGTTTTGGTCCTTTTTGTCGGGATGGGGCTGTTCTTTATTCATCCGGCAAATTACGCCAATGTGAGTGCTGGGATGTCAAACGGTTCGTCATTATTCGGTCGAATTAATACCGGCTTTGGAATGGTCTTTTATATGTTCACTGGTTTTTCATTTTTGCCGATCGCTGCTTCCAAGATGGATCATCCCGAAAAGACACTTCCTAAAGCGCTGATCAGCGTGCTGTTGACGTCGGCAACTTTGTACATGATTGTCCAGTTGACGGCGATTGGCGTGTCTGGCAGTAGTTTAGCCAACGACAACGTGCCGATTGCCGCATCTTTTTACCGCTTGGCCGGCACAGTTGGGTATGATTTGGCACTGGTCGGAATGCTGATTTCCATTCTGGGTGTTGCCTTGTCGGTCTCATTTTCGACGCCGACGATTGCCAGTTCACTGGCGTCGGAACACCAATTGCTGCCGCGAGTGCTGGGCAGGCAGAATAAACGCGGTGTGCCAATCGTGTCCTTGTTGCTGTCCTGCGGGCTTTGTGCATTGATGCTATTTTCAGGAAATTATTTGTTCTTAGCCTCAGCTATCGTATTTACGTCATTTGTGCAGTATGTCCCAACCATTTTAGCGGCGATTAAATTGCGCAACCACACCAAACTGCCGCTGGGGTTCCGACTGCGAGGTGGCAACTTGATTCCGATTATCGCCTTGTTGGTTACTGCTTATTTGATTTTCAGTTTCTCACTGGAGTTGATCATTGCCGGTGTCCTGGTCTTTTTACTGAGTGCCGTGTGGTACTTTTATGATGACCGAGATCGCCAGGCAAAGGGGTTGCGAAGGGATATTGCGGAAGTGGATAAAGTATTTTAGTGTGGAAAAATCAGCGTTTAGCTTCCAGAATATAAAGGGGAGTAGCCAAGCATCCAGGTCTTGGATGCTTGGCTACTCCCCCTTATATGGCCGGAAGCTGCTGATTTTTCCACGATTCGGCAAGGGTAATCTCCAGAAACCAAAAAGGGCCCCTGAGCAAAACATCAAATTTTGCCAAGCACCCTTAATTTCTCATTCAATCCGCCGAACGGTCCCATTGGCTTCATTCCGCCACCCCGGGGCATTCAAGGTTGAAATCCCCACGCCACCAGTATCTGATTGCCCGTGGTCGTGTAAGAATAGATGGTCCCCAAGGTAAATGGCAACGTGCGAGTTGACCTGACCACGTGAATTGGTGAAGAAGAACAGATCACCGCGTTTCATATTTTGAAATTTAACCGGACGCCCCATTGTGACCAAGGTGTATGTCGTGACGCTATCCAGATTGCCAAGGGTGACGCCAGCCTTACTGAAGCAGTAGCGGACAAATGATGAACAATCGAACTTGTGATTTTTGATGTCACTCAAGTTGCGACCGCCACCGTAATCGTATTTGGATTTGCCGACAAGTTTGAGTCCGGCATCGATCGCGGCCTCAATTTTGGGGTTGTTGCCTTTCAGTTTGTTGAGGTTCCGAAACACCACGCTTTGTGCGCTCACCCAGTAAGTATGTCCATTTTGGGCGAAAGAAATATAACCTTCAGCGCGCCGGTGATTCAGATCGGCCCGTTTTTGACCAACAATTCTCCGAGTCAGATGATTGGATGTGACGGTTCCTAGATATTTTGATCCTTTAGTGCCGGCTGGCGCCGAGTATAGTTTGGCGTTTGAGTGGATAATCCGCAGGTCATAAGGATATTTGTATGATTCAAAAATCTGATTAGGAAAGACTTCTTCCTTAACAGCAGTGACGGCGGTTGGCGTCTTATCTGGACTAAGGGTGGCTTTGATAAAAATCACCCCGACAATTGCGATCACGGCTAATAGACTAATAGTTATCAATAATTTGCGATGACGATGTAGCATAATTTCCCCCCGATGATTGTTAATAATTTTATTATGGGCATATTGAAATGTCCATGGGCCAATCAGTCGATAGTTTATGGGTTTCTTAACCGTTTTGAGCACAACTTGGCCAGAAAATGAGTAGGCGCTTTCTTGACATTTTAGCTGAAACTTGTACAATAAGTGCCAAGTCGAGTTAAAAGTATCTTTTACTTTTACTTAAAAGTAGAAGATACTTTTATGATAATCAAAATCAAAGGAGAAGATTATGAAAACAGAACCGATTCATCGTACCAGTATGTGGAAATTTAAGTTAAGTGCTGCCACCATGACTTTGATTCCCGCTGCTGTGGGGATTAACTATGTTGCCAAAGCATTGGCTGAGGGGTTAAAGCTGCCTGTCTGGCTGGGGTCTTTGGGAACTTTTCTTGCCAGCATGTTGGCTGGGCCGGTTGCCGGTGCCATCAGTGGTTTCATCAACAACGTGATCTATGGGTTGACCTTATCGCCAATTTCAACCGTGTATGCGATTACCAGCATCGGAATTGGGATTGCTGTCGGAGTTTTGCACGCCAATGGGTGGTTCTCGTCAGCACGCCGGGTATTTGTTTCTGCTATTATTATTGCCATTGTTTCAGCTGTCATTTCAACGCCACTCAATGTCATCTTTTGGGGTGGTCAGACCGGGATCGCTTGGGGTGACTCATTATTTGCGGTAATGGTCGCCAATCATGCACCAGTGTGGTTGGCCTCATTTACCGATGAGTTTGTCTTGGATATTTTGGACAAAGTCTGCGTGGCTTACCTGGCATTCTTTATCTATCGTCAGCTGCCGCAGCGGATGGTGAACTTTTTTAGGGATGATAAATGATGACTGATCAAACATTGATTTCTGGAGCACCACGGGTCAAGCTCAAGTGGTACCAGGTGATCGATCCGATTACTAAGCTCTTGTTCATCTTGGACATGACGTTGTTGAGTTTTGCCAGTACGAATTTATTGCTTCAGGCCGGACTGATTCTTGTCGCAACACTGCTATTGTTATTTTCCAAATTGAGTTCGACCACATTTAAGGCACTGGGATTCAGCCTGTTTTTGATTGGTACCATGCTGATCATCCAAGGGTTGTTTTACAGTCGGAATCAAACGGTGCTGTTTTCTGTGCTTGGGGTGTCCTTTTACAAAGAAGGCTTAATTTACGCTACCACTCTCGGTTGTCGAGTATTGGTGATTATTTTGACCAGTGGCTTTTTCATGTTGACCACGAGTATTTCAGAAAACGCTGCCTATTTGGAGCTGTCTGGATTGTCTTATAAAACCGTCTACGTTTTGATGTCGGTGTGTTATATTTTGCCGGAAATGATGCGCAATATGCGGAAAATCCAGCAGGCTCAAAAAGTTCGCGGAACCAATCCGCAAAAAACGTTGATTCAGAAATTAAAGTCAGTCCTGCCGGTGCTGATTCCATTGGTGATTAAGACCTTGGATCAATCGATGGCACGGTCGATTTCCCTCCAGCTCAGAGGTTTTGATAATCCCAACCGGACTGTCAGAACCTCCCAGCGCGTGTATCGCCTGTCACGGACGTTCCACATTGTTTTGACTGGATTGGCAATTTTATTGATTGGGTGGAAGATATGGACGAAGATAAACGGATTGTAATTGAAAATTTGACCACCCGTTATCCGGGTACTGAGCAACCACAACTGCGTCAGATTAACGCGCAGGTTCGGTCGGGCCAGGTGGTTGGGATTATTGGGAACAGCCACTCCGGCAAATCGACTTTGTGCCGTGTGCTGGCAGGGGTCATTCCCAAGATTGTTTCGGCCGATATTGAGGGCGACTGGCACATGTTTGGCCAGCGAGTGTCTGATAATTGGCCCGCATATAATGCCATGACTGGAGTTGTGCTGCAAAATCCAGCTGGCCAACTAAGTGGGTTGGCAGACACGGTTGCCGATGAAATCGCCTTTGACTTGATTAATCAGGGAATGGCTGAAGGACTGATTCAAAAACGGGTTGAAGAAGTTGCCACGCAAATGGGGCTGATTGAACAGTTGAATTTATCTCCCGAGAGCCTTTCCGGCGGTCAGATCCAGCGGTTGGCGATTGCCACGGCGATTGCCGCTAATCCGGCTGTTTTGATTATGGATGATCCGACCAGTGAGATGGATCCCTTTGGCCGCCGGCAATTTTTCCAATGGCTGGGCCAAGTCAAAGACACGACTGTCTTCATTGTCACCAGTGAAATTGACGACCTGTGCGAAGTTGCCGACGTTGTGTGGGTGTTGAACGAGGGTCAACTGGTAGCTCAGGGCAGGCCGGGTGAGGTGTTTAATCATTTGGCAGCTGACTGGCAGATTCCAGCTCCGACAATTCAGCAACTTGCTCAAAAAATGGATTGGCACTTGGCTGACGGCCGGTATCCGGTAAATGACGCTGAGCTAAAGGAGGCCCGATATGTCCACAATTGAACTGAATCACCTGACGTTCACCTATCCGGAACGGTCCTTTAGCTTGGATGTTGAAGACGAGCACTTCGCCGATCCGATGGTGGCAATTGTCGGCCAAAATGGTGCCGGCAAATCAACGCTCTTCAAATTGTTGACGGGATTACTGACACCACAAACCGGTGTGATTAAGATCGATGGAGAAGACTTTAACGATCTCAAACCAGTCGAAAAGTTACAAAAGGTTGGGATTACTTTTCAGAATCCTGACGATCAGCTTTTCAACCCGACGGTTCAACGAGAGGTGGAGTGGAGTGTCGCGCAGGTCATGGATGACCACGACACGATTACGAGGCGGGCTTTAGAAGCTCTGAAAAGAGTTGGCTTGGATGATCAAACAGCTGAAAATTCATATGATCTGTCGTTGTCTGAACGCAAGCTGTTGAGCGTTGCGACAGTTTTGGCAGTGGATCCGGCGATCTATTTATTTGATGAGCCGATGATGTCACTTGACTGGGAAAGCCGGCGCAAGTTGACCGCAATTTTCCATCAGTTGGCTAATTCGGGCCACCAAGTTGTGACCATCACCCATGACATGGATTGGGTCGCCGCCGAGTTTGAGTCGGTGTATGTCATGGAGCACGGGAAGTTTGGCTTCGCCGGCAGTCCACGGGAATTGTTCAGCGATCACGAACTTGTCCAGCGAGTGGGATTACTACCACCGCGCATTATGGCCGTAGCGGAGTCGCTGGGTGATTCACGGCCATATTTATCCGTTAATGATTATTGGCAGAAAAATCGAGATATATAGAAAAAGTCACCTCTGTGGGGTTTCCAAGGTTGAAGGATGAACTTCAGCTCATGGCAAGAACTCACATGGGTGACTTTTGTGTCTAATAACGTTTCATGATCATCGGGTGCTTCCTCAGATCACTAGGTTTGATTTTACTTTGTTTCATGGTCATAATCATATACCATTTCTTTTGGATCTTTTGTTTGACTAATACAAAATAGGTCTTCGAATTTTTAGCGCCCATTCCGGTGCCAAAAACGACGCCGGATTCTTGGGTGTCTTTCTTCCAAGTGACGGGCTTCCAGTAAACACCGTCGTTTTTGACTTGGAGCATGACCTCGTTTCGACGAATGCCAACGTAAACATCTTTGCCATTAACTGCCTGCCAGTTGCCCAAGTACCAATGTGGAATCGACCCGGCCGCGTCAACCCGTGGATTTTCAGTCAATAGTAACAAGCATGCACAACTGGCAAATGCCAGTAATAACCATTTCATTGTTTTCATGATATGTATCCCCCTCATATATATTTATACCACAATCGGAATTATTCCAAGCATGTAAATTTAAATTAATTTATTGCTTATAGTTTTCAGCATCTTACTTGGATTTGGCGTTTTATAATCAGTCATTTAGCAGTAAACTGGGAATTATTATAAGAAAAGAGATGAGGGGATGCTCAGCGAATTTTTAGTTGTTTGTCCGTTGGTTTTTCTGGCTGGCTTTGTGGACGCGATTGGTGGTGGCGGCGGTCTGATTTCATTACCAGCTTATCTGATGGTTGGGATTCCGGCTCATTTTGCGGTTGGAACCAACAAGTTATCATCAGCCATGGGGACGACAGTCGCTACCTTGGAATTTATGCGGAGCGGGTATATCCGCGTCAAACTGGCTTTCTTCTCTGTGTTAGCTGCGATGGTGGGTTCTTCGTTTGGGGCCAACATGGCTTTACATATTTCTGATTATTATTTTCGGCTGATTTTATTGTTTGTTTTGCCGATAACGGCGTTGTATCTATTATTGAATCGACACTCGCTGAACTCGCGACTGGCTGAGTCCAAGCCATTGACTTGGTCACAGTTTGTCGCAACGATTCTGATTTCCATATCCCTTGGTGTCTGGGATGGCTTTTACGGTCCGGGGACCGGAACCTTTTTGATTTTGACGTTGGTCGGCATTGCCCACTTGCCAATCAACCTGGCTGCTGGTAACACCATGGTGATCAACCTGACGACAAATGTTTGTGCCTTAGCAGTCTTTTTGATGAATGGTAAGGTGTTGGTTTGGTTAGGGCTTACTGCCGGGGCCTTTAGTATTTTGGGTAATTTCCTTGGCGCCTCATATTACAAAAGGTATGGCAGTGCGATTGCCAGACCGATTATTATTATTGTGCTAGTTATCTTTTTTGCCAAAACGGTTTGGCAGTTTTTGAATTAACTTCGCCAATCAATATGATTTGGGGTATGATGGAATTACCTTGGCAGGGGCACTTGATGCTCAAAAAGCGGCTCTACAATATCTGTTGTTGGTAATAGATTTTTATCTATTACTGATGACAGATTTTTTGTTTTTCATTAGAATAAAAAAAGCGGACATTTCCTGTCCGTTCATCAAAACCAACAACCACGAAGATTTTAGAGAAAGAAGGAAATGCCCTATGTCAAATGATACTACGAAAATGTTGTTAGGAATAGATGATGAACACTTAAAAATTGAGAATGGCAAAATAGGTGATGATGGGGTAATCAGATTAAATGGATCACTGAACTATTCTCCCAAGGCCTGCCGCAATTGTGGGGTTATTAATGATCACCAGATCATTGGCTATGGTTGGCGGAAGACCACCATTAGATTCGCTAAAACATTGGGCAGCACGGTTATCCTATGCCTCAATCGGCGAAACTTTCACTGTAAGGCTTGTCATACCAACTTCCTGGCGCAGACGAGTGCAGTGCCGAAGCACTGCACGATTTCAAATACAACCCGGAAACAATGTTTAGAGAAGTTAACGGAACCAGTGAGCCTCAAACACATTGCCAATGAATTGTCCACTTCGGATTCATTCGTTGGTCGGCAGCTCTTGCGCGCTGAACACGACTTTCAAACCAACTGGCACTACTTACCCAAAGTTCTCCTCATGGACGAAGTTAAAAGTACTAAGAGCGCCACCGACGCGATGAGCTTTGAATTTATGGACGCGGAAACCCACGAATTGATTGACCTGTTGCCCTTTAGAACCATCTATCAGCTTCAAAAGTACTTCCAACATTATGACCAAGCCGCGCGAGAAAATGTGAAAATTATCGTTACCGATATGAACTATACCTATCCCAAATTGGTTGGGCAGATCTTCCCGAACGCCATCGTTGTCATCGATCCCTTCCACCTGGTTAACGCTTTAAACCGGGCTTTTAATAAGACGCGAGTGCGTCTCATGAAAACCCTGGCCACTTCCTCACGCCAGTATCACGCCTTGAAACGCTATTGGAAACTATTATTAACGCCGGCCAATCACCTTAACTACGAGGCTTTCCGTAAGTGGACAAACTTCCCTTATCCGGCAACTGCCACGGATGTGGTTGATGCTTTACTGGACATTGATCCCGAGCTCAAGCAAACTTACGACGTGATGAATCGGTTACGTGAAACCATCAAAAACCGCGACTGGCCCAACTATAATCAAGCCTTTCACCACCTGCAGGGGTGCTCGGAAGAGATGTTGGCAGCCCTCCAAACCTTGGCGGCTCATCATGATGAAATTGGCAACACTTTCACCCACCACTACACCAACGGGCCATTAGAAGGTTCAAACAACAAGATTAAAGTCATTAAGCGCACTGGATTTGGTTACCGAAACTTCTTCAGATTCCGGCTAAGAGTGCTGTTCGCTTTTCGAGTTCATACAAAAAGAGCCCTAATCACCAAGTGATTAGAACTCCAATATTTTGTTCACCAACAACAGTTGACGAAGAACCCAATATTTTGTTCACCAACAACAGTTGACGAAGAACCCAAAAAGCCGGCAGCTGCAGTTCATGCAGTTGTCGGCTTTTTTATGATGTATCAGATGTTAATCGTCATCCAATTTGACGGTGTCGTTGAGTTCCTTGGCTTGGTAAAAGTCTGGGAAGACGTGCGCCGTTTTGATGCCCCAATAATAGAACACAAGTGAGGCTAGGGCGATGACAACGAAGTCCCAAGGGTAGTGAATCCAATTAATTCCGTTGAACTGTTCACTACCAATGTAGGACATAATCGAGATGAATATCAGATAGATAATCATCCACATGCTTGAGTAGAAAGCTTTCCTGGTGTCGACATAGCCGGCCCGGTGTTCGTAATAGAAATAAAACGGCAGCCCAACCAAAATGACCAAGATGACCTCGACGGTCGTTGGCCACATTGCCCAGTAGATGGCTAGAGAGGCCAGAACAAAGGACAATGGTGCCATCCAACCAAGGTTCTTCAATTTAATCGGACGTTTAAAATTAGGGGCCAATTTACGGAAGGCAACGGCTGTCACCGGCCCAGTCAGATAAGCGATCAGGGTCGAAGTCGAAATGACGGTTGCCAATGTGGACCAAGATCTAAACACCGAGACCATCAACATGCTTAATACCAAGTTGACGATCATGGCTGCTCGTGGGATGCCATACTTTTGGTTGATTTTACCAATGAAGCTTGGGATATGTTGGTTACTTTCCATTGCATAAAGCGCACGCCCGGTTGACGCGGCAAAGGAAACGCCGGTGCCGACAGGTGAGACGAAAGCATCCATGTAGAGTAGAACAGATAACCAGCGGATGCCAAGCATGATTGCTAAATCAGCAAATGGTGAGTTGAAGTCAAACCCACTCCAGCCGGTTGCGGCTAGGGTTGAGGGCTTCATGGCAGTAATGTAGGTGCTTTGGAGCAAAATATAGATCACACCACTAATTAGCAGTGAAATGAAAATTCCACGTCCAATATTTTTCCGGGACTTTTTAATTTCGCTTCCCATGTTGATAACCGTTTGGAATGCGTTGAAAGAGAAAATAATTCCTGCGGCTGAGGTGGCAGCGAAGATCGGTGCCGAGCCGTATGGCATAAATTCGTGAATTGAATGGCCATAATTTTGTGGGTAAAATCCTGAGATTGTCAGCATGATAATTGTGAGGGCAGGGACCCCAATTTTCAAAATTGAAATTAAACTGGTGAAACTGGTCAATAGTTTTACTGACCAGAAATTTAACAGTGTGAACACTAGGATGAACATGAATACGACCATCAAGCCTGAGGTAGTAATCGTGCCATCCTTTAAGAAAGAATGCGTCCAGTTCGCCCAAGCCCAAGGCCAGGAACTCATGTACTGAACAGCAGCAACTGCTTCAATGGGAATCAAAGTGATTAGGGAAATCCAATTTGCCCATGAAGCAATGAATCCTAGCAGCGGGCCGTGAGAATATTGGGCGTACCGACTCATTCCGCCAGCTTCGGGAAACATTGCGCCAATTTCGACGTAGTTATATGCGATCGCAGCAATCACAATTCCTCCAATAACCCAGGAAATGATTGCGGCCGGACCGGCGATTTTGGTGGCTTCCCAAGAACCGAAAAGCCAGCCAGAACCGATTAGTGATCCCAGTGTCAGCATTACAAGTTGAAAAAGTCCAATCTTTGTTGTGTTTTTTGAATCCATGTATACCTCCTGTTAACGATGACAACTAGTTTACCAAAGATAAAAATGATTGCAAATGAATGAAAGCTTGCAGTGGCGAGTGGTAGTTGTCATAACAGGGGGTTGGGGGAATTTGATGGATTTAGAAGATGGCTTAGTTTTATGTTGGTGATTAGTTGTTGGGGTGTATGTAAAGGGAGCGGTTATGCTCCCAAATTTGTTACTTGGCTGAACTGGATGCAGCTGGCGTCTGTGTAACAGTTTTAGCTGGTGTCTTTGGTGTGGTTGGATTCAATTCCGCTTGGGTTAGATCACCAATTGAAACTTGGTTACGGTCAACGTATCCGGAAACTTTACCATCTAAGGTACGAACTAAGAGTTGTGAAGTTGGATTTTCATCGCCCAATGCAATTTTTACAGGCGCTCCAACAGCGATAGTTGACGAAACGTTACTTTCAACGAGTTTGCCATCCTGCCAAACCTTTTCATAAACGACTGCTCCTTGTGGGAGTTTTGAAAGTTTGGATGTTTTTTTATCGGACTTGACTGGTAAAGCCACAATGTGACCGGTTGTATAACTACCGAACAGGTCTGTTGCTGGAGTGACGGTTGATTGTGAGCTTGAATCCGTTGGGTAATGGTTAACGGAAGAGGCGGATGGGTAATTATTAACAGAAGCTGAGGTACTTTGACCATTCTTAGCTGGATTTTGATTATTTGTCGTATCTCCATAGTGAACGGAATTTGGAACGGATCCAGTTGGTTGTGCCGGAGTAACTGTGGATGTACCAGAAGGTTGATTCTCAGCCTTTGGAGAGCTGTTCTTAACAAGCTTCAAACTACTTTTGTTAATCCAGCCACTAATCTTACCGGCCTTAACAAAGTAGTAAATACTTCCATTCTTAACCTTCATATGGCGAAGAGTGGTCATCACAAGACCTTTCTTGTGTGACAAACGATAAGTAATTTTAGAATTTTTGGCAGTTCTATATGGTTTGTTCCAAATAATGCCCTTACCATTCTTCAAAGCGACTTTTTGATGTGCCATGGTCTTGTTCCAAAGGATTCGTTGATAATGGGTGTGATTTGCTGAAGCATTGAGACTGGCTCCTCCTAATACACCAAATGAAACAAGTGATGCCAATGCGATTCTTGAAATGTTCATGAAATAATTCCCTCCAAAAAATATGTTTGCAAACAATTATGCAACAGGGTAAGTTTATAGAGTGAATATGAAAATTAGGGGTAAAAATAATAACAATCTGATTAGCTTGGAATAAAATAAATATAATAATCCCTCTTTAAATAAAATATGTACCAAATAAATAACCATTGTGATAAAATAAAAAAAGCGGGAAAATTCCCACTTTTACTTGGATGAATTGTTACTTTTGCCATCTTCTTCAGTTATCTTGTTGGACATTCGTTCAACTTGATTGACGATAGTAATGAAAGAACTAACTTTCTTATTGTATTCTGAGTCAATACTGGTCAGATGTTCTTGATAATCATTTCGCAATTTTTTCAAGCGATCAAAATCCGCATTCAATTGATTTAATCGATTTCGCAGCATTTTCAGATTTGCGACGGTTGGTGCCAGATAATCCGGATTGTCACCTTTCGAATTCAAATAATCAACATAATCAAATGTGTCCAGGTCAAGATCTGGTTCAGAAATAATGGTGGTTCCACCATCTAATAGCGCCTTGTTACCGCTGAGGTTAGTCAAGACGAGCGATTTTCCCGTGTCCATATTGACAACTTTGACATAGCCGTATGAACTTTCGTTGACGTCCGGACTAACTGTATATCCTAAGTTAAATATTAAATGCAGCGCATCGTTTTGAGGTGCCGTAAATTGGTTCCTCATAAAGTTTTGTTGATAAATCTTCAAGACTTTTTTAACGGCTGCATTTGGTCTTAGTTTGCGTGGCATGTCATCACACTCCCATCTACATATATTATACGTTGATGCTCCAGAAAAAGGGGGCTAAATGAACATTTTGTCCAAAAAATCCCCTTTTATTGATTCATTATTCTTCAATCATAGTTGCATTAATGCCTTTTCCAGCTAAGACACGGGTGGCGTTGTATGGGCCGAGACCCTTTCGGAAGGTAATATAAACTTTTTTATCCTTAGGAACCTCGTCAATCCGCTCTCGGAGTTCTGAAAGTGGAATATTCAAAGTTGGTTTGATCGATCCAGTTACTGGTTTTCCAGCTTCCCTGATGTCCAGGAACACGGCGTTTTTAAGATCATCGTCAGGAATGTCGTTAATCTTGATCGTGGCTGATTGGTTGGTTAACTGGTTAATGGCCACATAACCTGCGATATTCAGTACATCACGGGTTGAAGAATATGGTGGCGAATAGGGAATTTCCAGAGATGGAAGGTCAAACGCAGTCAAGTTACCGGTAATTGCGACCGACAATTCTGCGATCCGTTTATCAATGCCGTTTCGGCCAACTGCTTGGCCGCCGAGGATTTTACCGGTCTGATCTTCATAAATCAATTTGAAGTTGACTCGGTCGGCATTGGGGTAGAAGTAAGCCCGATCAAATGGCGTGATGAATACGGTTCGATAGTTAGTGATCCCCATTTGTTGAAGCGTTTGCTCGGTAAAACCGACGAAACTGGCAGTCAAGTCAAAGAATTTGGAAACACCTGCGCTAATGAATCCTTTATATTCCAACGGACTGCCGTTTAGCATGTCCGCCAGCAAGTGGCCTTGGCGATTAGCAGCGCTTGAGAGCAGGCTTGGAATTGGCTTGCCAGTGATTAAACTGGTCGTTTCAATCACGTCACCAATTGCATAAATGTCTGAAATGTTTGTCTGCAGATGATTATCGACGATAATATGGTGATCATCAGAAAGTGAAATTCCGGCTGCACCGGCGATCTCACTATTCGGTTTGACTCCGGTACCTAAAAATAACATATCGGTTTGATGGACTGAGCCATCGTCTAAGATTAAGGTATGCCCATGATCCTGAATCTCTTTGACACTTTCATTGAGAATAACGTGGACCCCTTGCTTCTTGAGTTCGTCGGCAACGATATCGGTAATCTCAGGATCAAATGGTGCAGCAACGTGGCCGGTTTGTTCAATAATCGTGACGTCCATTTGATTGTCAACAAAGGCTTCTGAGACTTCAATGCCAATTGAACCGGCTCCAAGGACTGTTACCGTCTTGGGATGTTTTTCATCAATAAATGATTTGATCTTATCTGCATCTGTGACCGCTCTTAATACGAAAGCATTATTGGCATCATGGATTCCGGAAATTTCTGGAACCGTGGGACTGGCACCGGTTGCGATGACTAACTTGTCGTAATCCTCGGTATAAGTGTCACCGGTTTGCAGATTTTTAACTGCCACCGTCTTGTCATCGGGATTAATCTGGGTGACTTCATTAAATAACCGTACGTCAATGTTATTTTTCTGCTTTAATATCTCCGGCGTCCGTTCAATGACTGCCGAGCGGTCCTTAATTAAGCCTCCCAGGTAATAGGGCAGGGCACAACTGGCAACAGAGATTGCCGCGCCACGTTCAAAGATGATAATTTCAGCATCCTCATTGATTCGTCGAAGTCGGGTTGCAAACGAGGGTCCGCCGGCAATTCCGCCAATTACAAGAACTTTCATAGTTGATTCTCCTCTCGAAGTACAGCGCTTACATTCGTTAATTTAATCATACCGTGTTGACTGGCAACGTCAACGAAAGGGTCTTTTTAAGAACAAAAAAAGCATTCATTGCTGAATGCTTTCATTTGTTTAGTCTTTTGGGAATGGTATATAAGGTTTGTTTTCGGTATTGGTCCGAATAACCATGACATCACACTTGGCGTTGCGGTCAACAAATGAAGAAACTGATCCTTCGAGGACTCGCTGCAGGCGACTCATACCGGTAGCACCGATGATAATTAAATCTGATTTGTGGTCTCGTGGGAATTCCATTGAAATAACGGTCTTAGGATTACCAAAACGAATATGGATTGAAATATCATCAAGGCCAGATTCCTTCTTAATCCGATCGACCAGTTTGTTCAGATAATCAGTGGTATCTTCAACAAGGTTGTTAATAACGTCCCCATCGACCATTCCACCATAGTTATAACCGTATTGTTGTGTGCTCAAAACGTGAAGAACATCGAGATGGGCATCATTATTTTTTGCAAATTGTGCACCTTTCGCCAATGCATCTTCTGATTGATTGGATCCATCGACTGGCACTAAGATGGTTTTATAATTGGATTCCATGAAGAAACCTCCCACAAATTAATTTAAGTTCATTATATCACTAATTATTCCACCGAATGGCGCTTAAAAACTGAAATACAGAATCATTTTCAGAAAATTACGGTTTACTTGGAACAATGAATTCGGCAGTTTCAAGGATATGACCGCGCATGGCGTCCTGTAATTCATTTAACCAGAAGCCGTCTTTCAAAGGCAACTGGGTGTCTAGTGCAAAGACTGATAAATGATAGTTGTGAACTTTGTCGGGTGGGTTGGGACCATTATAGTGCCAGGCAGTCGTCTGATTGGTGTTGCCAATTAGCCCGCCGGCAGTGCTGTTGCGTCCTTGAATCATTGGAACCCTTAATTGCTGACTGTTATTTTCAGGGATTTCCGTGACGTCAGGGGCAATGTTGGCAGCAATCCAGTGAATCCATGGAAACCCGCTAACCGGAACCGCGTCCCAGTCCAATAAAGTGAGTGCTAATGATTGCGCGCCCTTTGGAACGTTGCTAATTTGAATTGGAAATGAAACGATCGGCTTACCGTCAAGCATGTCGTTTTTGGCGGCATACTTACTGTACTTATCTGCTAAGAGACCCTTTGTTAAAGGAACTTGTATATCCATATCGATCCCTCCTCCATCTCAATGATATGTCTTTTAATCGTAGAATAAAATAATATGAATCCAACTATTTGATAAACCGTAAGACATAGTATCCCTGTCCGTTCGATGTAATCGTGTAGTTGACGTAACCAGCCTTCAGCCATTGCTGCTTGGTGGCATTTGCCCAGTTCTTGGCATCCTGAACAGAGGCAAATGTGTGGGTGCTTGAGAATTGGTCAGGAGCTTTCTGTGGCTTAGCCGGTTTATCACTTTTGACGCCGTTCAAGAGGTTTTGCTCCTGGGACTTGACGGATTGGTTCTGCTCTTCGTTGATGGTTTGCTGGAATTGCTGACGTTCTTTTGGATTGAGTCCATTTTGCTGAGCATCCTTGAGCTTACTGCTAAACGCATTCACCCGATTCTTCTCAACTTGGGTAGTCAGCGATCCCTTCTTAGAATTGCCGGACAATTCTTTCTCGGACTTTTTGATGGTCTTGCTGATCGAATTGGTTGAACTTCCTTGTCGATGGTTGCCAGATGTCACAAACCAATTGATTGAAAGCGCCAAGACAATCCCAATAATCAAAATCAGCAGAGCAAACCACCAGCCGCTGTATTGTTTGCGACGTTGTCGACGTCGATTTTCTTCAGAATTGAAGTCATACTTTTTATATTGTGGTTCATCGTCATGCCTATTCAAATTAATACCTCATTTAGATTCTCTTATTGCATGTTGATCTAGTTGAATATATTATAACAGATAGCGAAAAACTTGTATTTTTAAACCTTAAAGGATGGCAAATATGGACAGAAATGAAGTTAAAACATTTCCTGAATTGACCACTCAAGAATTATTTCAGATCTACAAATTAAGAGTGGCGGTTTTTGTGGTTGAACAAAAATGCTACTACCAAGAAGTCGATGATGACGATTTGACCGCTTATCATTTGATGTTTAAGGACGACCAAAACAACATCACCGCCTATGCGCGGATTATTCCTGAGGAAAACGCCACGGTTGCCCGGATTGGCAGGGTCGTGGTTGACCCCAATCATCGCGGCGACGGTCTGGGACGCGAGTTGGTGCAAACTGCTCTTGATCGAATTCCGACATTGATGCCCAAGACTGGAAAAATTGTCTTAGCTGGACAGGAGTACCTCAACGGATTTTACAAATCGTTTGGTTTTAAGAACGTTAGTGATGTCTATCTGGAAGACGGCATCCCCCATATTGATATGGAAATGCAGTTGCAAGATTAGATTGACAAGCAACCACGGTATATTATAATTATCACAACGAATGAATCTTTAACTCTGGTCCCGTGAGGCTGGTAAGAGGACGATATTGAACGAGCAATTGCTCGACTTGGTGTCTGCCTTGCCTAACGCGGGGTGGACACCTTTTTGTTGCATGACTTTCCAAGTGAGAGCCTGTCACAATTCATCAAGGGGTCACCCTGAAGCGGAGTTGAAAGATTCAAATACTTTTGAGGGTGGCAAATATTTATGGCAGACAAGAATGAATTTCATGATGATCGTGCGATTCTCGACATCCATGACATGCCCAAATTTTTCCCGTGGGTTGGATTATCATTGCAGCACATGTTTTCCATGTTTGGGTCAACGGTCATTGTTCCACTGTTGGTTGGATTGAGCCCAAGCATCGCGTTGTTCGCATCCGGTGTCGGGACACTGTTACACATCATGATTACCCAACGCAAAATTCCTGCATACATGGGATCAAGTTTTGCGTTTATCACGCCAATGCTGGCGCTCATGAAGACCACTGGGTATCCCGGAATCGCTCAAGGGGTCATTGGTGTCGGAATTGTGTATATGATCGTGGCAGCCATTATCTGGGCGGTTGGCTCGGACTGGGTTGACCATATTTTACCGCCGATTGTGGTGGGGCCGATCGTGATGGTGATTGGACTGTCACTGGCTGGTAGCGCCGCTCAAGACGCGATGATGAAAAATGGCAAGTACAGCCTGTTGTACTTTGTGATTGCCTTGGCAACTTTATTCTTAGCTATTATTTTTAACATGTTATTCAAAGGCTTCATCGGCCTGATTCCAGTTTTGTTAGCAATTGTTTGTGGTTATCTCATCTCAGTCTTCTGTGGCATCGTTGATTTAAATGCGATTGCCAGTGCCCCGTGGTTTAAAATTCCGGCCTTTGATATTCCTGGAATTGATTACAAATTTCACATTGATTGGGCTGCCATCTTAGCGATTACGCCAATTGCCTTCGTGACGATGACCGAGCATATGGGCCACATTATGGTCTTGGATGAATTGACCGGCCGGGACTTCTTCAAGGATCCCGGCTTGAACCGGACGTTGGCCGGAGATGGTGCTGCTTCGCTGTTTGCTGGATTAGTTGGTGCACCTGCCATGACCAGTTATGGTGAAAACATCGGTGTTATGGCGATTACCAAGATCCACAGTGTTTATGTGCTGATGGGTGCCGCCATGTTTGCGATTCTGTTTGCCTTCGTGAACAAATTGAATGTTTTGATTATGCAGATGCCGATGCCGGTCATCGGAGGAATTAGCTTCCTGTTGTTTGGAACGATCGCAACTGCCGGGATTCAAGTGATGGTTGAAAATAAAGTTGATATGGGCCTGAAGCGCAACTTGATGATTGCGTCCACGGTCATGGTTATCGGTGTTGGTAATGCTTATCTCCAACTCGGTAAGTTCCAGTTTACCGGCTTGGCATTTGCCACGATTATCGGAATTGTTCTCAATTTGGTTTTGCCGCAAAAAGCTGCCAGTGAACGGGAACATGAACAGCAGTTGGCCGATAAAGCTGCCGAAGAAGAAAAGCAGCGCTTGCTTCACCAGCGCCATTTGCATAAATAACTCAAATTTTGTACACTACTCCTAATTGTCAGGAGGGATGGTTACATGGAACAAGCTCAACCAGCACAACTGAAGTATAAGCATGCCAGTACGGCGGCAGACTTTAACGCCGCCAAGCAGATTTTTCTTGAGTATTCCAAGTCACTCGGATTCGACCTGGGATTCCAAGACTTCAATGATGAATTAAATGAATTAGCGACCCGGTATAACCAGCCCAAAGGAGATCTCATCTTAGCATATGTGAATGATCAATTAGCTGGTGTGGTCGCTGTTCATGAATTTGAACCGGGGATTGCTGAAATGAAGCGGCTTTACGTTCGTGACGACTTCCGAAAACTCGGGATTGGTCAGGAACTGGTCGCCAGAATTTTAGCCAGTGCCGAGCGTTTGGGCTATCAGGCGATTCGTTTGGACACCTTGAAATCAATGACCGGGGCTTTAAAAATTTATCACGCCGCCGGTTTTAAACCAATCGACCCGTACCGCTTTAACCCCTTGGATGGCGCGGAGTATTTAGAGTTGGATTTTAAATAATTGAATATGGGATCATGATGTTGATTCCAGAACCAAGAAAGAAGAGGCTGAGATCTAACAATTTGTTAGTAATCTCAGCCTTTTTTGAGTGTCACTGTTATTTGGATCAAACGTGTGAAAGAGGACAGCAAGCGAGGTTTAAGCGCCACCAGCCGAAAACCTGACTCGGTTTCCTGGTGTTTTACTGTTATTTGGATCAAACGTGTGAAAGCGGACAGCAAGGGAAATTTAAGCACCACCACTCGAAAACCTGACTCGGTTTCCGCCTGGCGGTGCTTAAATTTCCCTTGCTAAACGTCCGCTTTCACACTCTCTTTTATTATCCTTGTAAATAAATACTATTCCTTCGAACAACCGGCTGCTTGAGCAGTGCCAGCAGCATTGGGATAACCAACGCAATCATCACTTTGACGGCCACGTTTTCAATACCAGCCTGTTCTGCGATGTCCAGCAGGGTGCCGTGTAAATACATAATAATCATGGTGTGCTTACCAATGGTTGACAGCAACAAGCCAATCGACAGCTTGCTGGTAAGTGCCGATAGCCCCATCACACCAAATGAAAAAATCAGTGGGATGGTGGCCAGCATCAAGATTTTCGGCTCTGATGATTGAATCAGATGAGATTTCATCGAAAATTCAAAGCTGAATTTCTGATTAAGATACAAGCCAATGATTGCCAAGGAAGCACCAACCAGTAATCCAATCGGCAATGGCTTTTCAATCCAGTGCCAATTTGTGTGGAAAAACAGATAACCGACGTAGGTAAAGAATGCAGCAATCAAGACGATATCCAAGTTCCAGGGCATTGTTTGATAATTGTACAAGTTCACCCAATCAATTTTGTCATAGCAGGTAGAGATAAATAATCCCAACCCGACAATTGTGAGCTGACCAATTCTGGATTTAACGGTCGAAATCAACAGGGTCACCGCCGTAATTGACAGCAGGTAGACGTTCACAAACCAGAACGTTGACGTGTACAGGTTCAATGTCCGGCCCCCGACCAACAGTCTTGAGAGGTGGTTAATCAAGTAATCCCAATTTTTGTCATACAAGATGCTATACAACAGGATCAAGCCGATCCCCGCGATAAAGTAGATCAGCAGATCCCGGTAAATGCGTTTATTAAAGAACTTTTTCCAATGAGTTAATTTAGTTGTGTCAATCGGCTTCAAGAAGAATCCGCCGACAATGAAGAACAGGGGCATGTGCCACCAATAAATAATGTTGGTGGTTGTGCCGCTGGCTAACGCGTGGCCAAACACCACCGCAATAATACCGTATGCTTTGGCGATATCAATCCATTCAATTCTCTTTTTCAACATAGCTGTTTTGCAGTCACCGTCCTTAGTAAAAATAATCTAGTTTACTTATACATTATTGACCTTAAAACAGACTTAAATCAAAACTGGGGTCTGGCATTTTGCACCAATTAAATAAGAGCAAAGGCAAATGCCTGAGCTCTTTTGAGTGGGATGATTAGTCAACACTGGTAATGAAATGTTGAAAGATTCGATTTTTAGTAATTTTGCCGACGACTTTGGTTGGCTGGTCCTTATCCACCACTGGCAGAGAATCGACTTTGCGATCCAATAAGAGCTGCCCGGTTTGGAGGACCGACATATCTGGGGTAACGGTGAAAATATTGGGCATTCGCGTCATGACTGTACTGGCAAGTGTCAGTGAAGCATTGGTATTATTCAGGGTTGCCCGTAACAAATCCTTGCGGGAAATTAAGCCGACCAGTTCTTGACGATCGCCAATGACGTAAAGGGAACCGACATCCTCGATAAACAGGGTGTTGACCGCCTCGGTCAATGTGGCATCCTCACGAATCTCAGTTGGTTTCTGCAGAATATTAGCGATCGGTTCCGCATAAAGCTTGTGATAGCTTAAAGGCTTGGCTTGAGAATCATTGTAGGTGTAACCAACTTTGGGCTTGGCTTCCAGAATGTTGAATGCCGTCAGGAGTCTGAGGTCGGATCGAATGGTCGGCATACTCAACCCCAACTCTGCAGCAATTTGGCGGCTGGTGATGGGGTCTTTCTGTTTAACAATGTCGACGATTTGGTTTTGCCGGTCGGATAGTTTCAAGTTAATCGCTCCCACTTTCGATAGTCGTTGGTCCGTACCACTAGTCCAATTCTATCATATCTGATCAAATATGTATCCAATAAAACGTCTTATTTAAGAAAACGGATTGGTAGTAAAATTCTTTTTCAACGTGCCAACCCTTTTAAGAGCAACATTTCATTACCGTTAAATAAAACGTTCTTTAAAATTTAATTTGCATTATTAAAACGTATCATATATGATAAATGCATCCAATGTAACACTCTAATTAGTTCAGAAAGGACGTTATGATATGAAATACATTTATCGCTTTGAAGAAGGTAACAAGGATATGCGTCGTTTACTTGGGGGCAAAGGGGCTAATTTGGCACAAATGACCTCACTGGGGTTCCCGGTTCCAAGTGGATTTACAATTAGTACCGAGGCCTGCCAGGCATTCTATGACAACGGTAATCAGTTGAATGACGACACGCTCGAACAAATTGATCAGGCACTCGACCAATTAAGCACTAAAGTGGGGAAACGATTCAACAGCCCGGATAATCCGTTGCTGGTTTCCGTTCGTTCCGGAGCGGCAATTTCAATGCCCGGGATGATGGACACCATCTTGAACATTGGTCTAAATGACCAGACTGTTAAAACTTTAGCGGCGATTACCGATAATGAACGGTTTGCCTACGATAGTTACCGCCGTCTCTTAGCGATGTTTGGCAACGTGGTGTACGAAATCCCCGAGGACATTTTTGACCAGATTCTCGAAGATATTAAAATCACCAATCATTATGACTCCGACCTGGACTTGACGGTGGCAGATTTGCACACAATTGTCGGTAAGTTTAAAGAACTCTACATAGCCGAAGCCGGCAAAGAGTTCCCGCAGGATCCCAAAGTTCAACTGCTTGCTGCAGTGAATGCGGTTTTTGAATCATGGAACAATCATCGCGCCCAGGTCTATCGCCGGGAAAACCATATTGCCAGTGATTTGGGAACCGCCGTTAACGTTCAAATGATGGTCTTTGGCAATGCTGGCGAAGACTCGGGGACTGGGGTTGCGTTTACCCGTAATCCAGCAACCGGGGAGAACAAATTATTCGGGGAGTACCTCTTAAACGCCCAAGGGGAAGATGTTGTGGCGGGGATTCGAACACCCCAGCCGATCAGTACATTAGCCGACACAATGCCCGATCTTTACAACGAGTTTGTGGCCACTGCCAAGAAACTGGAAATTCATTACCGCGACATGCAGGATTTGGAATTTACCATTGAACACGGAACACTGTACATGCTGCAAGCCAGAAACGGCAAACGTACGCCGACCGCGGCAGTTAAAATTGCGGTTGATTTAGTCGAAGAAGGCTTGATCTCTCGGACGGAAGCGTTGCTGAGAATTAATCCGGATTCAATTGGCGCGATTCTCTACCCAGAATTCGACGAGGAAGCCCTGCAGCAGAGCCAGCCGGCTGCCAGTGGTCTGCCGGCTTCACCAGGAGCTGCTTCCGGCCAGATCTATTTCACCGCTGAGTCTGCCAAAGCTGCCCATGATGATTTGGAACAGCAGGTTATCCTGGTTCGGCAGGATACGTCACCAGAGGACATTGAAGGGATGGTCATTAGTGAAGCGATTGTCACTTCCCGTGGTGGGATGACTTCCCACGCGGCGGTTGTGGCGCGTGGCATGGGAACCCCGGCGACGGTTGGGGTGAATGATCTGCAGGTTGACTATCAAAACGGGGTCGCCACCATTGCCGGAACTGAGCTGCACGAAGGAGACTGGCTGTCAGTTGACGGCACTAACGGTAACCTTTATTTCGGGCAGATTCAGACCAATGATTCAAGGGTCAATGACGACCTGTCGACAATTTTGGATTGGTCCAAGCAGGAAGGAGACCTGGGCGTGTATGCCAACGCCGACACGCCTGCCGATTTTGCCCAAGCACTGAAATTCGGTGCTGACGGAATTGGCCTGACTCGAACGGAGCACATGTTCTTCAAACCGGAGCGACTGCTGGAAATGAGACGGTTGATCATCGCTGAAGACGCCGAAGAACGAAAAGCCCCCCTGGCCGAGTTACTGCAGATGCAGCAGGGAGACTTTTACGAATTGTTCCGTTTATCGGAAGGCCGTTCGGTCACGATTCGTTTGCTGGATCCACCATTACACGAATTTTTACCGCACGACGCCAAAGAAATTGCTCAAGTTTCCGATCAGTTGGGAATTGACCCGGAATACCTGGTTCGTCGAGTGGATGCCCTCAAAGAAATCAACCCGATGCTCGGTCATCGTGGCGATCGATTGGCTGTAACCTTCCCAGACATTTATGAGATGCAGGTACGGGCAATCATTGGAGCTGCTTTGGAGCTGCACACCCAAGGACTGGAAATTCAGCCACACATTATGATTCCACTCACCGGTTCCAAGGCTGAGATGAGCTGGGTTCGAGACATCGTTGTGAACCAGGTCGAAAGCTTGTTTAACGAGCAAGGAACCAGGTTGAAATACACGGTTGGAACGATGATGGAAATTCCGCGGGCCTGCTTAACTGCTGATAAAGTTGCCGAAGTATCCGACTTCTTCAGCTTTGGCACCAACGATTTAACCCAGCTGACCTATGGCTTCTCCCGGGATGATGTGGGTTCGTTCATGCCAGAATACATTGAGAAGGGGCTTCTCAAAGCAGATCCGTTCCAAACGGTTGATGTAGACGGCGTCGGTGAATTAATGAAGATGGCTGTTGAGAAAGGCCGGTTTACCAAACCCAACCTGCCAATCGGCGTTTGCGGAGAAGTTGGTGGGGATCCCAAATCAATCGAGTTCTTCGAGTCGATCAATGTTTCCTATGTTTCCTGCTCACCTTACCGGGTACCGGTGGCTCGCTTAGCAGCTGCTCAGGCGAAAATTAAGATGAGTAAGAAACAGGATGTGATTGCTAATTTTGTGAAGAGTTAGAATGTGAAAAGTTAGAGTATTATATGTATGCAAAAAGGCTGCCAAATCGGCAGCCTTTCTGTGATGAAACAACTTAATCTCTTGGCGCGAATCCCATTGGTCCATGACCGCGAGGATCGCCGTGGGGACCACCAAAGCCGTGATGGCCATGAGGGCCGCCGCCAAATCCGCGGTGAGGGAAACGGTGTCCCCAACCTGGTTCGTCGTCGTGGTCAGGGAGTTTCTCTTTGAGTGACGTGTTCAATTTACTCAACAGTTCGTTTAATTGAGCCAATTCTTCATCAGAGAGCCCCGCAAAAATTTGGTCGAGCATGTCATCAGTGGAATCATCGTCTTCGATGGCTTTCTTGCCTTCGTCGGTGATGGCCACATTGGTAACTCGTTTGTCGTTTTCGTCAGGAGTCCGGGTGATCAAGCCGCGCTCTTCCAACTTGGACAACAATTCAGTCATTGATGATGGTCGGATGTCCATGATTTCAGCCAACTGACTTTGAATCAGTGTGCCTTCCTTGGACAGGATAACCAGGACTCTGTTTTGGCCCCGCAAATGGTAAGGCCGTTCTTGGTGACGGGCAAATCGTTGGGTTCCATGAAGGAAGCCGAAGAACTTGCCTAATAGTTCTCTTTTATTAATATCTGCCATATTCATTCTCCTTTAAATTGTTATACTTAGGTACCTAACAATAAGAAGTATACACTGAATTTTTTTGAACACAAGCAAAGTGTTTCGGTACCTAACTATTATAACGAATTACAAATTAGCTTTAAATCTGATTGGTTATCAACTGAATATTAGTAAGTCAAAAATGTAATTTCTTGAATTTTAGCCTCAACGTTTTTATACTGAAGGATAGTACAAATTGAGTATCTAAAGGGGGAGTATGAATACTGAACTGTTTTAATGTATTTTTGTTTCAAATGAAAGGGATTACAAGATTTGATTGATTCAGAAATGATCCCCTAAGGAGGGATAATCGTGAAAGCACGTCATTTAAGTACGTTCTTTATTTTCTTCTTTGGTGCATTAGGTGGCCTTCTATTTGGATTTGATACTGGTATTATTTCAGGTGCCTCACCATTGATTGAAAGCAATTTTAATTTAGGAACTGAACAGACTGGGTTCATTGTCTCGTCTGTTTTGATTGGTTCATCTGTTGGTGCGTTGTCGATTGGTTCACTTTCGGACCGGTTTGGTCGAAAGCGCCTGTTGGTTTTAGCCTCGATCCTATTCTTAATTGGATCAGGACTGTCAATGTTTGCCCAAGGATTTGTATCAATGGTCATTGCCCGAATCATCTTAGGCTTTGCTGTCGGATCTGCGTCAGCTTTAACGCCAGCCTATTTGGCAGAGTTGGCTGATGCACCGCACCGTGGCTCACTTGGTACGATGTTTCAGTTGATGATTACTTTAGGAATCCTGTTAGCATACGTTTCCAACTTAGGATTCTTACATCACAATCTGCTGGGATTACGTGACTGGCGTTGGATGCTTGGATCCGCTTTGATTCCAGCTTTGATGCTGTTTGTCGGTTCAATCATTCTCCCCGAATCACCACGTTATTTGGTTGAAAAGGGTCGGATTGACGAGGCTCGGGACGTTCTTCATGAACTCCGGGCAAAGACAGATGAGGATCCTGACAAGGAATTGGCTGGGATTCAAGAAGTTGCCAACCAACCCAAGGGCGGTCTCAAAGAGCTGTTTACCTTTGCTCGCCCAGCAGTGATTGTTGCGATTTTGCTGATGCTGCTTCAACAGTTAGTTGGAATTAATTCAGTGATTTATTTCCTGCCGCAAGTCTTCATTAAAGGCTTTGGTTTCCCTGAGAGTAACGCTATTTGGATTTCTGTTGGGATTGGGATTGTCAACTTCCTCTGCACGATCTTGGCATACAATATCATGGATCGATTCAACCGAAGAACCATTCTGCTATTTGGTTCAATCGTCATGGCATTGTCAATTGGAATTCTCTCAATCTTGAACTTCACTTTAAAAGTTCAAGACGCTGCTGTTCCAACCATGATCCTGATTGGAATTTATATCTTTGGTTTCGCCGTTTCATGGGGCCCAATTTGCTGGTTGATGATCGGTGAAATCTTCCCATTGAATGTCCGTGGAGTCGGAACTTCAATTGGTTCCGCTGCCAACTGGATTGGAAACTTTATCGTTTCACAATTCTTCTTGGAATTACTTCACATGTTTAACAACAATGTTGGTGGACCATTTGCCGTCTTTACCTTCTTTGCGATCGTTTCAATCTTCTTCGTCATCTACATGGTGCCAGAAACCCGTGGCAAGACGCTTGAACAAATTGAAATGGATATGCGAAAGAATGCCGCATTGAAGTCGGCTGCTCAAAACAAATAGACTCGCTTAGATTAATAGAGACACAAAAATGCTCGAGAACGATTGGTTCCCGAGCATTTTTTATATTTCATGAACGTCACGGTTAGTCTGTGCAGAGACGTTTAATTGCTTCAGCGTAAATATCCATTGCCTTGTACATACTCTTAAGCTCCCAATTTTCATTGACCTGATGCATAAAATCAGGGGTTCCTGGCAGCATGGCACCATAAGCCACGCAGTTGTTCATGGTTCGGGCAAATGTGGCACCGCCGGAAATTTGCGGTTGGGTGTCATCGCCGGTCAAATCCTTGTAGGTTGACATTAACGTCTTGACTAAATCACTGTCAGTTGGCACATACAGTGGGGCAACATAGTCAAATGCCTCGTAGTGCAGGTCATATGGTTCGGCCGCCTCCTTGAGCTTTTCAATCAATTCGTCATGATTAACGGTGACGGGAATCCGCATGTCGACTTGCATGCGAGTTTCTTTTTGATCAATTTTGAGACTGGAAATATTCATGGTCAAATGACCAGACGCCTCATCTTCGACATCGCCAAGCAGATTGGTACCGGTAGCGTCCTCCTGGAATTTCTTGCCAAAGAAGTCGAGTACGGGGCTGTCAAAGACGTTGTCCAAGGCAATTGCCAAACGCAAGACTGCATTGGTACCTTGAGGGGCATTCATGGCATGAACCGCTTTACCAACGACGGTGATGCCATCAGTGCCATGGTCTTCGTATTTGAAGCCGTGTTTGTCCAGGGATGCCTTGACTTCATCCAGCTTTGGCCCGTTGTAAGGGGCTTTGGCAGGGACGGCGTTAAAAGCATTTTCCAAATCGAGGGACAGATCATCCATCCCGGGACCAACCAGGTAGGACTGTTCCAGCCCTTTTTCTGCGTAAATCAGTGGGAATTCGGCATCGGGTGCGATTCCAAAATCAGTTGGGGATTCCTTTTGGTTATACACAGCAATCCCACGCCAAAGGGTCTCTTCGTCGGTGCCGAAGATAAATCGAATGCGGCAGTTGAACTTGTACCCACGATCAACTAGGGCTTTGACGGCGAACATGGCTGCCATCGAAGGACCTTTGTCGTCTTGGGTGCCACGGCCGTAAATGTAGCCATCTTTGATGGTTGCGGTAAATGGATCGGAATCCCAATCATTTGGATCACCGGCCGGGACAACGTCCATGTGGCCAATAATGCCAAAGATCTTATCGCCGGAGCCAATTTCAGCATAGCCATAATGGCCTTCAGGATCTTTAAACGTCTTGAAGCCATTTTCTTCAGCGATCTGTAAGACTTCGGTTAATGCGTCGTCGATTCCTTGACCAAATGGCGTCGTTTTGGAAACGGTGGCTGGATCATTGACTGAAGGTTTGCTGACTAAGCGTTTTAAGCCTTCAACAGCTTCGTTTTGTTCTGTTTCTGTGACTAATTTTTCAGACATTTTTGTTGGTGCCTCCTAGGTTGAGTTTTTTGGTTTTTGGTTGTTGTTAGTGGTTTTGGTTGGTGGCTTTTGTTTGAGGTTGATGGGTGTTTGTGGGTTCTTTTTACCGAGTGGAAAGGCGCTCCGACGGCCCTGACCCCTACTGTGTAAGCCAAAAACTTTAATGATGGACCAAAAACGTCCATCATCAAAGCTTTCGGCTTACACTCCGGGGTCACCCGGGCCTCGTCGCGCTCTGATTGAAATGCGCTCCGACGGCCCAGATGCTAACTTCTAAGGGTACTGTGATTAAAGCCCCAAAACCAGGGGCTTTAATCACAGTACCCTTAGAAACCGCATCACCCGGGCCTCGTCGCGCTCTACAGCAGTGCCATTACCCCCAGGAAAATCGCAGTCGCTAAGAACAAGTAAACCATCAATTTGAACATGAATTTCCACCAAGTCGTGATGTTGACGTGGGCAATTGTCAAGGCTCCCATCACAACGCCCGATGTTGGTGTGATTAGGTTAACCCAG
Organism: Lentilactobacillus buchneri; assembly: GCF_018314255.1. Taxonomy (NCBI): domain Bacteria; kingdom Bacillati; phylum Bacillota; class Bacilli; order Lactobacillales; family Lactobacillaceae; genus Lentilactobacillus; species Lentilactobacillus buchneri. The sequence goes on along the minus strand of NZ_CP073066.1, from coordinate 711,597 downwards.
CCGGATGCACTCTGGTAAGCTGTTACAACCAAGCTTGGGTCAACACCGGCGAACTTACCCATTGGGCCGATGATGCCCATCGTAGCGGCTGCCAGGCCTGACGTTGATGGAATCAAGAAGGACATTGGGATGTAGAAGATGTATGCCAAGATGATGAAGACAACCGACCCGAGGTTGGACAAGCCCATTTCACCCCAGTGGAGAACGGTTGCGGTGATGTTTCCATCATTCATGACAACTTGAATTCCACGGGCAACAGCAACAACAATTGCTACACCCATGAAGTCACTCATTCCGGCTAAGAATGATTCGATAAATGTGGATTCCTTCATATGGAAGACGAACATCACCACGATTGCCATCAAGAAGAAGAGGGTCGTAATTTCAGTGAAGTACCAGGAACCAAATGGTACCAGGTTGGAACCAACCAGACTACCTAAGAATGGCACATCTTGAACCCATTTGGTGAAACTGGTAAAGAAGGTCCAGTTCTTGTTGATTTGGTCCCATGGAATCAAGCCCATGATCATGACTAGGAATGTCAAACCAAACATCCAGAGAACGGCTTTTTGTCGGCCGGTCATCTTAGTGCCGGGTTGGTCTTCATGGTTCAACGCAAATCGTTTCAAATCTTCTTCACGCTGTTCAAAGACGTAAGACCTTGAAGGATCATTTTCAATTTTGGCAGCGTATCGGTAAACAAACAGGATACTGATTGCCACCACGATGACAAACAGGACCGCCCGGGAAATAATCCCATCTCCGGGTGAAATGTGCAGCGTTTGTGAGGCAACCCCGGTCGCAAATGGGTTAACCGTGGATGCCAAACATCCGACCTGCGAACCAACCAAGACAATTGCGACGGCCACTAGTGAATCGAAGCCGACCCCAATCATGACTGGAATTAGCAGTGGGTAAAAGGCAATGGTTTCTTCGGCCATGCCGTAAGTTGACCCACCAAGTGCAAACAAAATCATCAGCAGGGGAATCAAAACTTTTTCCTTGCCTTTGTATTTTGACACAACAGTCGCAATTCCATCATCAAGCGCCTTAGTTTGATTGACGACTCCCAAGAAGCCCCCAATCACCAGGATGAACAGTGAAACGGAGATCGCGCCTTCCGTCGTATCATTTCCGACCATTCCATAAATCGGGGCGGAGAAGACGTCCCAGATTCCCTGCGGATTAGAAGCCACCGCTTTGTAAGTGTGGGCAATGATATTGCCGGCTTTGTCGGTGCTATACTGTCCGGCAGGGATGATCCAAGTTAAAATAGCAACAAAAATAATGATCAGAAATAAGATGGTGTAGGCTGAAGGCATCTTAAATCGACGTTTCTTTGGAGTTGATTGTTGATTTTGCATAATGTTCACTTCCTTTTCCTTTACTGACTATAGTTTACAAAAAATCTATAAAGATTCTGTGAAGAAAAATCGAATTATTTACATAAGTTAAAATTATATAGAAAATTCACAATCACAAATGATTATAGACACTTTGTACGCCCTCATTATAAATAGGAAGATATAGAATATACAAAGAAAGCGCTTTAAAATTTCTCATAAACCGAATGGTAGGTCTCATTTTACTCAGATTTTAAAGGATTTGAACCTTCTCTCAAAAATGGAAGCAAGAAAAAAGGCCGGTACATGCGGATTCGCATGCACCGACCAAGTTGACATTTTAATTATAAAAGCAATCGTGCGTTACTCTTCAATATCATTAAAGAAACTCAGCAACTCTTCCTTGGTGAGATTATCCTTCTCGTCACCGGCGATATCGTAAGTGATTCGACCGTTATCCAAGACAATTAAGCGATTTCCGTATTTCAGGGCATCATCCAAATGGTGGGTGATCATCAAACAGGTTAAATGGTTGCGGGTAATTTGATCGTTCGTGGCAGTCATCAATTCTTGCGAAGTTTGCGGATCAAGGGCTGCGGTGTGCTCATCCAATAACAGGATGTCGGGGCGCTTGATGGTGGCCATCAAGAAACTCAAGGCCTGTCGCTGGCCACCGGAAAGCTTGCCAGTTGCCGTGTTCAGCCGATGTTCCAAACCGTTATTCATCACTGAGGTGATTTGCTTGAATTTATCCATGTGCGTCTTGAGATGCCGCGGTGCAAAGCCGCGACGTTGGCCACGCTTTTCGGACAGCAGCAGATTTTCTGCCACCGTCATCCGTGGCGCAGTTCCCATTTTGGGATCCTGGAATACTCGGCTTAAGAACCGGGTCCGCTTCTCAACCGACATGCTGGTGATGTCCTTGCCGTTCAGGAGAATTTGGCCGCTGGTCACAGGGAGATTGCCGCCAATGACGTTGAACAAGGTCGATTTACCGGCCCCGTTAGAACCGAGAATCGTAATGAAGTCGCCAGGGAAGACAGATAAATTCACGTGATCCATGATGTTAATCTGCTCAGGTGTGCCGTGGTTGACGGTGACCACAATGTCATTTAATTCGAAGATTGGTTCAGTCATGTTTGGTCATCCCCTTTGCTAAAGTATGGCGGATTCGGAAGCGTTTTTCCAAAACCGGGAACATCATGAATAATGCCAAGACGATAGCTGAAATTAGGTTCAAATCGTTGGCGTTGAAGCCGAGCTTGAGAACCAGCAAAATAACAAATCGGTACAAGATACTCCCGATGGTCACTGCGATCAGCCGCTGGTTCATCGTCAAATCGCCAAAGACGACTTCACCAATAATGATGGAAGCCAGGGCAACCACGATGACACCGATTCCCATATTGACGTCGGCAAAACCATTATTTTGAGCAACCAAGGCGCCACCAAGGCCAATTAAACCGTTAGAAACACCCAAGCCCATAATCTGCATGGCATCTGTGCTGATGCCAAGTGAGCGGGCCATGTTGGGATTATCACCGGTGGCAATAAATGCTTGGCCGAGGTTGGTCTGGAGAAAGTAAACAATAAGTGCTGTGACGATGGCAACCACGACGATCCCAAGAAGGACACTGTCAAAATAGGGTGGTAAGGATTCCAAAAAGTGGTTCTTTAACATGGTGGGTTTGTCGAAGAGCGATAAATTGGCTCTGCCCATGATTCTCAGGTTGACTGAGTAAGCAGCGGTCATCACCAGAATTCCGGCAAGTAATACCGGAATTTTACCTTTGGTATACAGCAAACCAGTCACCAAACCAGCCAGCATGCCTGCCACAAAGGCAATCAAAGTTGCGACTAGTGGTGAGGCCCCTGAATAAATGGCGGCGACACAGGCAGCTGCGCCCATGGGGAAGGTTCCTTCAACGGTCATGTCGGGGAAATCCAGAATTCTAAAAGTCAGGAATAAGCCGATACCGACAATTCCCCAGGTCAATCCTTGGCCGATGGCTGAGACGATAATACTCATTTGATCAATTCTCCTTTTTGTTGGGCTTCTTTTAAGAGGTTGGCAGGAATCTTGATTCCCAACTTGTTAGCCTGCTTTTCATTGATAATTAATTTTCCGTGACGGAAGAATTTAATTGGGGTGGTTGACGGCTTCTTCTTACCCTTCAATATTTGGGCACTCATCTTACCGGTCGCAACTCCTAATTGATACTGGTCGATGCCGTAAGTTGCTACGCCGCCTTGCTTGACCATCGTATCAACAGCTGGGAAAACAGGGACTTTGGCGTTATTGGCAGCGCCAACCAGTGTCTGCATGGCCCCAGCAATCGTGTTGTCGGTTGGGACATAAATGGCATCCACTGAGCGAACCGCTTGTTCAGCAACCTGGGTCAAATCGTTGGTGTTGGCGATTGAGTATGCTTTGAGACGGACGTTTTCCTGTTTGCATAATTTGACAAACATCTTGTATTGGGCAACAGCGGAGTCATCACTGGAAGTGTAGATAATTCCCAAGGTTTTCATTTTTGGCATGAATTGCTTGATCAAATTCAGCTGCTCTTTTAAAGGTGCCTGATCGGAAACACCGGTGATGTTGCCGCCGGGTTTTTCATTGTTCTTTACCAAACCAGCGCCTTTAGGATCAGTGATGGCCCCCAAGATGACGGGCTTGTGGGTAATGGTGTTGGCCAATGCCTGAGCAGATGGGGTGGCGATCCCAATTGAAAGATCGGCGTCCTCGTTGGCAAACTTGGTGCTCATGGTCTTCAAATTACTTTGATCATTTTGGGCATTTTGAAAGTCAATTTTGATGTTCTTACCAGGTTTATAGCCCTCTTCTTCAAGACCGTGGATAATTCCTTTATGGATGGCATCCAAAGCTGGATGGGACATCAACTGGAGAATCCCCACGGTTGGCTTGGCCTGGGGCTTTTGCTTCTGTTGTCCTTGGAAAAATGCAACCCCCAAGATTACGACAAAAATTAACACGACACCTGAAATTAAATATTTTTTCTTCATAATAGCTGTCTCCCTCAATTTGAATAAATATGTAACGCCATCAGTTATGCGAACAAAAAACGAGCATTCCGGTCTGACCGAAATACTCGTGATAAGTCGGCCTGCCGAAATCATCTGGCCAGACCGTTCGTTTTCCGAAAGATTGCCGGCACAGATGCGTTCATGATCGCATGCTTAAGATCAAGTCGCATCTGTGTCGATGTGACTTGTTACCGGCTTTGCCAACTGCGATTAACAAGTGAACTCATAGCAATCTTCCTTTCGTGATAGAATACCTATAATTTTAAATGATTGTCTACCTTTCGTCAACACACCAATCTGAATCCATCATGAAAATGAATACATTATTTAACACAGTGGTAACTTAATCATGATATTCTGTTATTGAAAGAGGGGGTTCATTCATGAAAAAACTCGTTAAGCTTGTCGGTGTGATGCTGGCCTTTGTCGTATTTGCTGTGGTGGCCAGCCCACAGCCCGCACAGGCAGCCCACAATAATTATCGGGTGAAAACGCTGAAGACTTATCAAAATTACAGCAACTATACTGAAGATGTTGCCTTTCACGCGAAGGCCAAAACCAAGGCGTCCGTGTGGAATAACCAGGAATTTGACAAAAATATCAAGTCGAATGTCTTCTACAAAAAGGGTTACAAACTCGCCAATCACAAAACAACCACGTGGTTTGTCGAGAAAAAGGTTCGCATCTATCACAAATTGAAGAGTGCGACTTACTATTACGTTGCCAACCGGACTGGCAACATGCAGGGGTATGTTCGAACAAATGCTTTGACTCCCGGATTTAGCCCATATGGGTATCAAATTATCAGCACAAAGTGGTATAACAAGTACGATTATTTCCACGTAAAGGATTCGTACAAAGCAAAAAATGTTTACGTATGGAATTATACCCATACTAAGAAACGGGCGAACCTGAAGGATTATCCTGGTGCTGTGTTCCAGAAAACCCATACAGTTGTCATGCAGCACAATGGGAAAGATACCAAGTACGTCTACCTGTCCGGGACTTTAAACGGTACCACCAAGAGTACCAGGGGGTACGTTGCAGAATCTGCGATCACGGGTGGGCTTAATCCCGATCATACCGGAATGAATTATGTTGATATTGGTTATTTTGTGAATAATACCGATTTTAACCAGTATCTTCAAACCGGTAAGAATCAAAAACTCGCCAGAGAAATTATTAAGTTATTCCCTAACTCTCAGCCGGATTTGGGGTTATCAAAGATCGCTGCCTATAATTATGACAGCTTTGATAATGATATTGATGGTGATCCGAGTCCGATCAGTACAACCGGCTACACCGATATCAAGACGTTCCCGGCAATTCAAAAGTGGCTTTACACCAACCACAATGCGTCCAACGCAACCAAAATTGCCGGTGTTAAGAAATTGCTGAATGCGGAAGGCTACACCGACAGTAAGCGGGCGTCCTTATCTGGATACAAACTCGGCATTCAAATTGTCAATAACATTGTCATGCCAAGTGGTGAATCTGGTGATTTGGCAAGTCGATATGGCTATGTGTTTATCCTCGGTAAAGTTGATAATTAAATCATGGTCGACTAAAGGCATTAACCTCAGTGACGTTTTGTGACGTGGGTTAATGCCTTTTTTGATGGTGCATTCACTTCAACAGGTCAAATTTGTCCATGCTCTGAAGCGTATCCAGAATTGTTTTCTCAATACTGCCGACTGGCTGCCACCCCAGCAGGTCGCGGGCTTTTTGATTACTGACATTCCGATTCACGTCCAGTAACAGTTGACCTTCTTTTGCCTGTTGGTTGAATAGGGAACCGACCCTCACCACCCAGTTTGGTAAAATTTTATCGGCAACTTCGCTTTTCAGTTGGGGGTAATGCTGTCGGATAATTGTTGCCATTTCCGGCATGGTAATCTGGCCGTCGGCGGTGGCGATAAAACGTTCCCCGGCGGCATTTGGATTTTCCATGGCGCGAATGTGCAAATCGGCAACGTCTCTGACGTCAACAATGTTGAGCGGAATGTTGGGAATGTGTTTCATGCTGCCATTCATCAAGTTTTCCAAAATACCGAAACTCCCTGATATATGCCCGTTCATTGCCGGTCCGAGAATGGCAACTGGATTGATAGTTGTCAACGCCATTGAATTGTCAGACTCATTCACCAGCTTCCAAGCTTCTTTTTCAGCGAGTAATTTTGATTTCTCATATAGGGAAAGGCCCTTTTGATCCGGATTGGTCCAGTCATTTTCATCGGTGATACTATTTTTGTCCAGATTGCTGAAACCAACGCCGCCAAAATTCGCGGTCATGACAAGTCGCTTTACTCCCGCATTCTGTGCAGCTTGGACGTTTCGGGTGATGCCGTCGATTGCTGGTCGCATTGCCGCATTTTTATCTTTGGTGTTACCGAAGAATACGGGGGATGCGACACTCATGACATCTGTGATGCCGTTCATTGCTTCCTGCCAGCCATCGTCTTTTGATAAATCAGCTCGAACAAATTCCAGCTGGTCGAGATTTGCAATGTTGTTGGCGGCTAACGTATCCAATACCAGTGATTGCTTGTCGAGAGAACGCAGCGTGGTTCTGACGTCATAACCTTTAGCCAACAATTGCGAAATAATTCGGAGGCCCAGAAAGCCGTTCCCGCCAGTTACTAATACTTTTTTAATCATTTATATTCTCCTCGTTAATTTAATATCTTTATCCTAAAGGCTAGAGTACACTCTAGTGCAAGACATTAAACTTAAAAGGGATGATGAGATGACTTATTCAATTAAAGAGGTCGCCGAAAAGACCGGCCTTTCCATTTACACGCTGCGGTATTACGACAAGCAGGGGCTCTTGCCGTTTGTTTCCCGAAACGAGGCCGGATATCGTGAGTTTACCGATTCTGACTTGAATTTTATTCACACCATTTGCTGTTTGAAGAACACTGATATGAAGATTAAGGACATTAAGAAATACATTGGTTACTGTATGCAGGGAGCCGCTTCGATTGATGACCGCAAACAGCTGTTGTTAAAGCATCGCCAAGAGGTTTTGGCAAAACAGCGGCTGTTGGCAGACAATCTGAAAGAAATTGATTACAAGCTGAACGTGTATACTGATCCAAATTCTCAGGCAATTATTGATCGGGAAGTTGCCTATGTGCAAGATGAGAAGGCTAAGAATCATTTGGCGGATCCCTTTGCTGTGAAATAGCCACAGCCTTGTGAGTGCATTCTTTTTTGTGGTGGAAATAACGCCGTGGATTTTAGAAGAAAATGCATCTTCAGTGGTTACTAAACGCCAGTGGTTGGCCGTTTCTCCCTCAACCTCGGACAAAGTGTATATTGATTAACATTCATTAAAGTGCATTGTCTCGTTTCTATTGGGGTTGTATGCTATAGATACTTATTTTCCTATAACAAAATTGCTTGGTAAAAGCACGTAAAATAGCAGGAGGACAGTCGTAAATGAACGCTGATAAGCTTAAGCGAGTTAAGAAAAGATATAAACAGTCAGGGCATCATAAACTCCAAACTAGAATTTTCAAAACAAATGACCCCCGCCTTCGCCTCTTTGATTTTGACTATGGGGTAGTTATGGGCCTCACTTCGAATACGGAAGGCATGTCAGATGTTGAAATGAGTGATGCGATCGGCTACAATTCTTCTCAACTCGGTTATGATGTTTATCGAATGCCCGATGGTCAATTCTTAATCGATGGTGTTGAAAAGGACCAAGTATTTTCCCAACATGATGGCTGCCCAGTTTTGTTACTGGTTCCACCAACGTTGCCTGAAAAAAGCCGAATTGCTCTGGAGAACAAAATATTTGAGCACAGAAACGAAGGGCCACATCCATTTTATTAGAGGCAGGTTGTAATGAAGAAATGGATGGATAAAATGAATTCCTTTTGAGCGGACCAGCTCACCTGCTGGTCCGCTCAAAAGGAGTTTTTTTGTGAGCTTAAGGAGGATCGATGGTTCTAAAAATGCGGCATTCTACATTGAAGATCTTTATAAGACCTTAACTGGATGCAAGATCAATAAATGGATCGAAAAATTCCCAACCAATCTATGCCAAAAGGGTTTCGGATAATTGCCGGTTAATGCATAATAGATGATGTGCCAAGGCGATTTACAGGGCAACAATATTCCAAGGAGTTTACGAGCATGAAAGTTAATAATTATCATATAGGTCTCGATATTGGGACCTCATCAATTGGTTGGGTTGCAATCGGCGAAGATGGAAAACCATTGCGGATCAAAGGTAAGACTGCAATCGGTGCCCGGTTGTTTCAGGAAGGCAACCCCGCTGCTGACCGCAGGATGTTTCGAACCACTCGACGGCGTCTGAGTCGACGGAAGTGGCGATTGAAGTTATTAGAAGAAATATTTGACCCATATATTACACCTGTCGATTCCACGTTTTTCGCCAGGTTGAAGCAATCCAATTTGTCGCCAAAAGATTCACGCAAAGAGTTCAAGGGTTCCATGCTTTTCCCGGATTTAACCGACATGCAGTACCACAAGGATTATCCGACCATTTATCATTTACGTCATGCATTAATGACGCAAGATGAAAAATTTGATATTCGGATGGTTTACTTGGCCATTCACCACATTGTGAAATATCGTGGCAACTTCTTAAACTCAACACCAGTAGATTCCTTTAAGGCGTCCAAAGTTAATTTTGTTGACCAATTTAAAAAGTTAAATGAGTTGTATACCGCAATTAATCCTGAAGAGTCGTTTCAAATTAATCTCGCAAATAGCGAAGATATTGGCCATCAGTTCCTCGATCCCTCAATTCGTAAATTTGACAAGAAAAAGCAAATTCCAAAGATTGTTCCTGTCTCTGTGGATGATAAAGCTACAGATAAGATTAATGGAAAAATTGCGTCAGAAATTATTAATGCCATTTTAGGTTACAAATCAAAACTCGACGTTGTCGTACAGTGTACGCCAGTAGATTCCAAGTCATGGGCACTCAAATTCGATGAGGAAGATATTGATGCTAAACTGCAAAAGATTTTACCTGAAATGGACGAAAACCAACAATCAATTATTGCTATCCTACAGAACTTATATTCTCAAGTAACTTTGAATCAAATTGTTCCTAATGGCATGTCATTATCAGAATCAATGATCGAAAAGTACAATGATCATCATGACCACTTGAAGTTGTATAAAAAGATAATTGATCAACTCGCTGATCCGAAGAAGAAAGCCGCCTTAAAGAAGGCATATAGTCAATACGTGGGTGACGATGGTAAAGTCATCGAACAAGCTGACTTCTGGTCGAGCGTCAAGAAAAATTTGGATGATTCAGATCTTTCAAAGCAAATTATGGATCTGATTGATGCAGAAAAATTTATGCCAAAGCAACGAACATCACAAAATGGTGTGATTCCTCATCAACTGCATCAAAGAGAACTTGATGAAATCATTGAACATCAAAGCAAATATTACCCATGGCTTGCCGAGATCAATCCAAACAAGCATGATCTTCACCTTGCAAAATACAAGATTGAAGAATTGGTTGCCTTTAGGGTCCCATATTATGTTGGGCCAATGATAACGCCGGACGACCAGGCCAAATCAGCAGAGACTGTTTTTTCTTGGATGGAGCGTAAGGGTAAGGAAGCTGGGCAGATTACCCCTTGGAATTTTGATGAAAAGGTTGACCGGAACGCATCCGCGAACAGATTCATCAAACGAATGACCACCAAAGATACTTACTTAATCGGTGAAGATGTTCTTCCGGACGAAAGTTTACTTTACGAGAAGTTTAAAGTCCTCAATGAGTTGAACATGGTCCGGGTTAACGGCAAATTATTGAAAGTTGCTGATAAACAGGCCATATTCCAGGATCTCTTCGAAAACTACAAGCATATCTCAGTCAAGAAGCTGCAAAACTACATTAAGTCTAAGACTGGATTACCCAGTGATCCGGAGATTTCAGGTTTATCAGACCCAGAGTATTTCAACAATTCTTTGGGGACCTACAATGATTTCAAGAAATTATTTGGTAATAAGGTTGACGAACCAGATCTTCAAGATGATTTCGAGAAGATTGTTGAATGGTCAACTGTATTTGAGGACAAAAGAATCCTCCGGGAAAAGCTTAACGAAATTACGTGGTTATCTGATCAGCAAAAAGATGTTTTAGAATCCAGTCGTTACCAAGGTTGGGGCCGGCTTTCCAAGAAACTGTTAACTGGAATTGTCAATGACCAAGGCGAACGAATCATTGACGAACTTTGGAATACCAATAAAAATTTCATGCAAATTCAGTCTGACAATGATTTTGCCAAACGGATTCACGAAGCGAATGCTGACCAAATGAAGGCAGTCGACGTGGAAGATGTGTTGGCAGATGCATACACTTCTCCACAAAATAAGAAGGCCATCCGCCAAGTGGTTAAAGTCGTTGATGATATCCAAAAGGCCATGGGCGGAGTTGCGCCTAAGTATATTTCCATCGAGTTTACCCGTTCAGAGGACCGTAATCCACGTCGGACAATTTCACGACAACGGCAACTTGAAAATACCTTAAAAGATACTGCTAAATCTTTGGCTAAATCAATCAATCCCGAGTTACTTTCTGAACTGGACAATGCAGCAAAGTCTAAGAAGGGCCTGATTGATCGGTTGTACTTGTACTTCACGCAACTTGGGAAGGATATCTACACAGGAAAGCCAATCAACATCGATGAAATTAGTACTTATGATATTGATCATATTTTGCCACAGGCGTTCGTCAAAGATGATTCACTCAACAACCGTGTATTGGTATCGAAGGCGATTAACAATGGCAAATCTGATAATGTACCTGTTCAATTGTTTGGTGCCAAGATGGGGCACTTCTGGAAACAGCTTGCTGAAGCAGGCTTGATTAGTAAGCGCAAACTCAAGAACCTTCAAACAGATCCCGATACCATTAGTAAGTATGCGATGCATGGATTCATTCGTCGACAGTTGGTTGAAACCAGCCAAGTTATCAAACTGGTCGCGAACATTTTGGGAGACAAGTATCGCAATGATGATACCAAGATTATTGAAATTACTGCCCGGATGAACCATCAGATGAGAGATGAGTTTGGGTTTATCAAGAATCGTGAGATCAATGACTATCATCATGCGTTTGACGCCTACTTAACAGCCTTTTTAGGTAGATATTTGTACCATCGATACATCAAGCTACGTCCATACTTCGTCTATGGTGATTTCAAGAAGTTTAAAGAAGATAAAGTCACCATGCGGAATTTTAATTTCCTCCATGATCTGACTGATGACACTCAAGAAAAGATCGCTGATGCCGAGACTGGTGAAGTAATATGGGACCGCGAAAATTCAATTCAGCAGTTAAAGGATGTTTACCATTATAAATTCATGCTGATTTCACACGAAGTTTATACGCTTCGCGGTGCAATGTTCAATCAAACCGTTTATCCCGCATCAGATGCTGGCAAACGAAAATTGATTCCGATAAAAGCTGATCGACCGATTAATGTCTATGGTGGATATAGCGGCAGTGCGGATGCGTATATGGCAATTGTCAGAATTCATAATAAGAAGGGCGATAAATATAGGGTTGTCGGTGTGCCAATGCGGGCACGGGATCGTTTAGACGCCGCGAAAAAAGTCAGTGATGCGGACTATGACCGGGCTCTCAAAGATGTATTGACACCACAACTCACGAAGACTAAGAAGAGTCGGAAAACGGGAGAGATCACCCAAGTCGTTGAAGACTTTGAGATTGTTTTAGGAAAAGTAATGTACCGACAATTGATGATTGATGGTGATAAGAAGTTCATGCTTGGAAGCTCGACCTATCAATATAACGCCAAGCAGTTGGTACTCTCCGATCAATCTGTCAAGACACTTGCAAGCAAAGGAAGATTAGATCCCCTGCAAGAAAGTATGGATTACAATAACGTCTACACTGAGATTTTAGACAAGGTTAATCAGTACTTTTCTTTATATGATATGAATAAATTTCGTCACAAGTTGAATCTTGGTTTCAGCAAATTCATCTCATTTCCTAATCATAATGTCTTTGATGGGAATACTAAGGCGTCTTCTGGAAAACGGGAGATCTTGGAAGAAGTATTGAATGGATTACATGCAAATCCAACATTTGGAAATTTAAAGGATATCGGCATCACCACGCCGTTTGGTCAATTACAACAGCCTAATGGAATTCTGCTGTCAGATGAGGCAAAGATTCGTTATCAGTCACCAACAGGTTTATTCGAAAGAACCGTCAGTCTGAAGGACTTGTAACAAAAAAGGAACCATTCTCCAACTGAAGAATGGTTCCTTTCGCTTATGTAATGCCCATATAATGGGTCAAAAGTTGAAACTCCGCGCAAAGCGCTTTGCTTGATTTTAACACAGGATGTTAAATCAATAAGGTCAAACATGTTGGGAGCTACCCAACAAAAATAATGATACCCCAATTCAGTAATTGAGGCAAGGGAGATTTTATTATGGGATGGCGATCAGTTGTCATATCGCAGCACGCAAAGATGTCATATTCATCACGAAATATGATTGTCCAAACGATGGACGGCATCAATCAAGTGCCAATTGAAGATATTGATTTATTGTTGGTATCAACTACTCAGGCAGTCATTACCACTGCTTTGATTAGTGAGCTGGTGAAAAGTCAGGTCAAAATCATTTTTACCGATAATGCCAATGAGCCGGTTTGTGAAACGGTTGGGTATTATCCAAATAGTCGGGACGTTGATTTAATCAAGAAACAGTTTTGTTGGGATGAGAAACGCCAGCAGTTTCTTTGGACGAGGATTGTTGCAAGCAAAATCGTCAATCAGGTTAATGTTTTATCGATTTATGGCGTTGAAAACAGTGATTTGATTGCGGAACTTGATAAATTGGAAATTGATGACGTCACCAATCGGGAGGCGGTAGTTGTACGGAAATATTTCCCGCTGTTGTTTGATAATAAGTTTAGCCGGCGTGATTTTTCGCCGGTGAATGCTGCCTTAAATTATGGCTATTCAATTTTGTTATCCAACGTTAATCGGGAGATCGTTTCCAATGGTTACCTCACATACTTAGGAATCCATCATCACAGCAATGATAATCAATTCAATTTAGGATCTGACCTGATGGAGCCCTTTCGGCCCGTTATCGATTACTGGCTGGCAAATCAAAATTTCAAAGAATTGACGCCAGATGTCAAATTTGGCTTGGTGGACCTGTTAAATCTTGAGATGAAATTTAATGGCAAAGAAATGTTATTTCGAAATATTATTTCCGAACACGTCCGGAATTGTTTGAAATATTTAAGTGGTGAGACTGACGAAATTCAAATTGAGGTGGAATTGAAAAATGAGGTACCGAATAATGCGATTAATGGTAATGTTTGATTTGCCGGTTGAAACCAGTGAGAATCGTCGGAATTATCGGAAGTTTCGCAAGGCTTTGATCAATGAAGGCTTCTTGATGATCCAGTTTTCTGTTTATGTAAGAGTCTGCGTTAACAAGAAGTCCGCTGATTTTATGGAGAAGCGGATTGCAGCCATTGCCCCTCCTGAAGGGTTGATTCAATCGTTAATTATGACTGAGAAGCAATATAACGACATGCATTTTATTGCCGGCAAACCCAAGGAAGATGTTCGAAATTCTTCTGAAAGGACGATCATTCTATGAAAATTTCGTATGCCGGCCATCAAGAAATTGAGCTGAATTCAAAGAATCCCACGGTTATTGCCACTAACAATCCAACCGTCTATCATGATCTAGTTGTTGGACTGAGTTCTTTTAGTGACAAGGTAAAAGTGTTTGATGACAATTTTGAGTTAGTGGAAGTTAAAGATGTAATTGATTGGCAGGGAGATGTCGGACTCAGCGATGGTGTCAGTGACAAGTATAATTCTGGCATTTTTAAGCAATTAGAGGCTGTGTTGACTGATGATCAGCGTAAATCGATAACTGATATTAATAATCAATTGTATACGGTCGTCCAGCAGTGTTTGTTTATGATCGATTTACCTCTGGAAGTCACCTATGATTGGGATTTAAAGAGGCTGTTTAAATACTGTAAAATTCACTTTAACACCGATGCCATGCAGAACCCTTATGCTATAATTGAATCAATTATCAAAATTCATTTAGAGTGCGGATTGAAGTCGGCTGTTGGTTTAACTAATGTCGCTCATTATCTTAATCAGCAGCAATTCATTGATCTATCCAACCTCGCAAGTTCCACGGGAATCTCGACATTATTAGTAGAATTCACAGATATGAAGTCACAGGAGCTTTATACCAATTGCGACTTTTACTACATCGACGAGGACTTTGTTGATTGGCATTTATAATGCATTAAAATTCGGTTATAAAAAATCGGTTTTAGAAGGATGTTAAATCAATAAGGTTAAACCCTGATGTTAAACTAAAAGAATCGAGGATTATGTTTTAGAAGGATGTTAAATCAATAAGGTTAAACCCCACTAATCTCGATTGAAACGTCTCCAAACTGTTTTAGAAGGATGTTAAATCAATAAGGTTAAACCCCAGCTACAAACGTGATACCAAAAATCATATGTTTTAGAAGGATGTTAAATCAATAAGGTTAAACCCGGAAACTCAGCAAGCTATTGCCGACGGAAAGTTTTAGAAGGATGTTAAATCAATAAGGTTAAACCCAGTACTTTATTGATAATGCCGACTTATTTGGTTTTAGAAGGATGTTAAATCAATAAGGTTAAACCCCTTCACTTCTAAACTGCAGTCCAAAAGCAAGTTTTAGAAGGATGTTAAATCAATAAGGTTAAACCCAATTTCTTCTTTGGTTTGGCCCAAGTCGTTGTTTTAGAAGGATGTTAAATCAATAAGGTTAAACCCTCGGCGGGCTGGATGATTCTCAAGTGGACGGTTTTAGAAGGATGTTAAATCAATAAGGTTAAACCCGTTTCTAAACGAATGTCATGCCACGTAATTGTTTTAGAAGGATGTTAAATCAATAAGGTTAGAGATGGTTTCTCAACAGATCATTCATTCTGGATCATCTTCCACCACAAAAAATAAGTTCTCCGCCTAGTATTTGCTAAGCAGGGAACTTATTGTGTTTATTTATTTAACAATCGACTTAGCCAACGCATACCCCAGCTTCTGAGCTGTTTGGGCAGTTGGATGAATCTCATGATCCTTCAAAGTGATGTCCTTGTTGCTGTCGGTGATAATGTTGGGTGCGATCTGTTGGAAGTTGACCACTTTGGCGCCCATTGACTTGTAGAGCCTTGCTTCAGCTGCCCGCAAGTCGTGGTAGGTGTAGCCATACATATCACTCATGTTGTCACGATTCATGCCATTGGCGTCAAACCGTGAAATTGGTAGGATACCGTAAATCTTGGCGGACGGATTCAACTTTTGAATCAGCTTAATGTTGTAGCGCAGGTGGCGCATCACATTCTTCAAACTTCCCGAACCGGAATAGTTGGTGTAATCATTGGTCCCGATATGAACGAAGATGACGTTCATCTTCTTGATGTCATTTCGGTGGGCCTTGATTGCAGCTGACAAATCCTGTGGAACCAAGGTTGTTCCCAGATAAGCATACCGATTGCCAACAATTCGGCCGCTCGGGCAGGCGAAGTTTTCAACGGCGGTGTTGGTGCCGAGATACTTGGCTGTCCAGTCAGGGTAAGAACTGTTCAAATAGAAGTGATAGCCGTCCCAACCTGCAGGAATTGAATCACCAAAGACGCCGATCTTTTCGCCAGCGTATTTATTACCGGCAGAAGCCAATTTGACGTTATATGATTTCGACGTAATATCGGTAACAGCTGAATTCAATACCCAGAATTTGTACTTTTGGTTGGCACTGCTGATCCGATAGACGATCTTGCTCTTGCCGCCACAAATCAATTTGGCAGCTTGACTCCGATACCAGGCCGTCTTCAAAAACTTCTTGGCGCTGACTGATTTAGCCAAATGAACATCCGTGTACAGCTTGGCATTCTTCTTCAGCGCAAAGGCATGCGGATGCGTTTGCGTTGTGTATTCAACTTGAACACTTGCTTTGTCTGCGGTGGGGTGGCTATAAATTCCAAACGAAATTGATGCCACAACGAAGGCCGCAAAGAACAGCTTGATGTGTTTATTAAAGAAATTAATCATTGAATTTTCTCCCCAGAAAATTGATATTTACGAACCATTCGAATTATTATAGGTACCGTTCCCCGTACCTATAATAATATACCTACTATTAACTTTCTAATTATACGACAAAATACTTTTGAAGGTTATAAAAAATTGCAATAAGCAAATAAAATATTCCAATGTGAGGGTCAACCCCACGTGTATCAAGGAAATCACCAATAATAAATTGTTTTTTCAATAGCAATTTTGCCGGTCACCACTTATCATAGAAGAAGAGGTGATTGTATGAATTTTAAACAAGTTGTATTTGATAAAGACAAAGAGATTAAATTAGACATTTACGATGCTGATAGTGACGTTGCACTGCCTGGAATCGTGGTAATCCCCGGTGGTAGTTACAAAACATTTAAAGAACGTGATGCTGCCCGGGTTGCCCTGACCTTTTTAACCAAAGGTTACCAGGCATTCGTTGTGGAGTATCCAGTTAACGAAAAGAAAAATTATCAAGATGCCAAGCAAAGCATCTCCATGGCCTTTGATTATATCACAGACCATGCCAAAGATTTGAATGTCGACACCGACAAATTAGGGGTAATCGGCTTCTCTGCCGGTGGCCAACTTGCCGCAGCATATTCCAATCAGAAGGATACCAAAGCTAAGTTTGCCATCTTGGGCTACCCTGTATTAACACAGGCCCTTGATGAAAAAATTGGGATTCACAGTGAAGATGTTACCAAGCAAGTTACCAAAAACACACCACCAACATTTCTTTTTGGTGCTAGAAGCGATGGCTTGGCACCATACATCGACCACATCTATCCATACACCGAAGCACTGTTTAAGAATAATGTTAACTTTGAAGTCCATGAATTTGCCACTGGCGGTCATGGCTTCAGCCTAGCCAACCAATTTGTCGGCGTCGTTAATCGCGACCGGACCGATGAACACTTTGCCAAGTGGTTCCCATTGTGTCTTGAATGGCTTCAGTCTTTATAATAGATTTTCTACCTTAAGTAGATATTAAACGAGCATCAAACTCAGCGATTGGTTGAGTTTGGTGCTCGTTTTAGTTAGTCCTATTTAATCATCATAACTATTTTCGATCAGAAAGCGCCTTGATAATTCGACCAAGATCGGCGTCATTGGGGTTGAAAGCTCGTTCCAGTTGCGATCGACGAAGGGTTTGAATTTGTTGAGGGCACCTTTGTCCAGCTTTTTCGTGTCAGTTAATAAATGCCTCAACTCTAAAGCAAATTCTTGCAGGGTCAGGCGTTCCGACTGGCTTTTCATTGATTTTCCGACCGACATCAGTTGAGATAAATAACCATCAAATTCGGTACTTTCAGTTTGGGTATCGTCCTTTGGAAAATCAATTGTTTCGGCTTTGTTTTGGGCACGTTTTAATTCCTGAATATAGGCTTTTCCTTTGTCCGTCAACCACTTGGTTGCATGATTATTGAAGAGCTTGACACCATCAATAAAATCAACGTCAAAGGTGACTGTCAGGACTTTTTCGTGAGCATCGTCCATTTGATTGAGCTGAGTTAATAGCATTGGCGCAGTATATTTGTTGTTCTTACCATAATCGATCAGTTTCTGGACTGTCTTTAGATCAACATGGTTAGGCTGCGTGTCTAAAAAGCTTAAGATAAATTCCCGCATTCGATCCTCAAATTCCATTAAATCTCGCCATCCATTCTATATATTATTAACTGTGAAATAGCTTCATTTGAATATCTTGATCATAATTGCCAAATCCTTGACCAAAAATGGTGCAGCCACCTTTGTGCTTCGCACTATCTTTAATCGCAAATCTAACCGTGAACGTTGGCTTCTTCCAATCAATGTCATCAATGGAAATGTCGGTAAAGGGTTGACCGTCCAGATAACTACCATGATCGGTGATGCGAACCACTTTAAGCTGACCATATTGGTTAACGTTGTCGGGAACCCACGCGGGCGTGTACTTACCCCGAATATCGGAAAAGTCACCTGGACTGGTCCACGTACCAATTTCAACATCATTGATGTAAAACGTAATGTCAGAAGGCCAGACATTGTTGGAGAAAGGGAATTCCGACCCGAGTTCCATGGACAAATCCAACATTTCCAGTTTGTCCTTTTCTTCTAAGTAGTTCGGGAACTGGTATTCCACGAAGCCGTTCGTCCACCAAATCATTCCAGCCTTAATCCGCTCAGGGCTCATAAAGTACTTGGGATTGTCGACCTTGCCAATATAGTCATTTTTACCAGCCAGACCGCACGAAGGGGTTACTGAGTAATCAGTGAATTGACCGACAGGGACTTGTGTCTCATATTCTGCAAACGCGGGATAAATGGTCGTCGGAAAGTGGACGTTGATATTATCAACTTTTAAGTAGGAAATTTTACTGTGACCTTCACGTTCAAATCCGATGATTCCGGCATCTTCCAGCTTACTCAGATGCATCAGGATAATGGTGCTGCTTAATTTTAATTTTTTTGACAATTCTTGAACACTCATCCGCTTTGATGAAAGTGTTTGGATAATTTGAATTCGAACTGGACTTGCCAAGGCTTTATATACCTCAAGCGAATCTTGAGAAATATCTAAATCCATCTTTGTGACCTCACTCTCAATCTGACTAAATCAACCAATTAACATTTATTGATTGATTAGCAGTAAAAACGTTTAAATCAATATAAATGTTAATCTTATTTTTGTAACCGGTTACTAATCGTCTTTATATTAGCAAAACCACGGTTTTAAGTCAAAAGTTAATTGAACATTTATGTTATGGCTTGTAACCGCTTTACTGAAGAAATATCATAAAGATGTGCACAAGGGATATCAATACTACGTAGTCAATCAAGAAAAGAGGAGTTTACTTTGACAGTTTATACGAATCCGCTCATTGTTCAGCGGGCTGATCCATACATCTACAAACACACAGACGGATACTATTACTTTACTGCCTCTGTACCGGCATATAACCTAATTGAAATTCGTCGTGCCAAAACATTGGAAGGACTTGCCCATGCAGCTCCGCGGACAATTTGGCGGAAACATGAAAGCGGTCCCATGAGTCAATTGATTTGGGCACCGGAGATTCATTACATTGATGGCAAGTGGTTCATCTACTTTGCTGCTGCAGAAACCACAGCCTTGGATAAGAACGGCATGTTCCAACACAGAATGTTCTGTATTGAATGTGACAATGCTGATCCAATGCGCAGCGAAGACGATTGGTTCGAACACGGTCAAGTGAAGACAGGCATGGATAGTTTCTCGCTTGACGCAACCTGTTTTGAGGCGAATGACATGTTGTACTATGTGTGGGCTCAAAAAGATCCTGACATCAAGGGTAATTCCAACTTGTACATTGCTGAAATGGAAAACCCATGGACGTTCAAAACGAAGCCAGTCATGCTGTCAAAACCTGAATTTGACTGGGAAACGATTGGTTTTTGGGTTAATGAAGGACCAGCTGTTATCCATCGCAATGGCCGCTTCTTCCTGACGTATTCTGCCAGTGCCACCGATGAACACTACGCAATGGGGATGTTAAGTATCCCGGATGATCAAGATTTGTTGGACGCAAGCAACTGGACCAAGTCCAAGAAGCCGGTTTTCCAAAGTGATATGGCAACCCATCAATACGGACCTGGCCACAACTCCTTTACGGTTGGGGAAGATGGCAAGACAGATATTTTGGTTTACCATTGCCGTGATTACACTGAAATTAAGGGTGATCCACTGTATGATCCGAACCGTCACACCAAGGTTCAGCCATTTACTTGGAACGAAGACGGGACGCCTAACTTTGGCAAGCCTGTTCCTTATAATTATGATTAATAAATTTTAATAGGAGGCACATGTTATGGATAACAGTGCAAAAATGCCTGAAAAGAAAGAGAAGAAGGATTTTTGGGGCTTTCCATTTACTCATTTTACCTACTTCTTTAACTGGCAAATTATTAATGGTTATTTAACCCTTTGGCTGGAACAAGTTGCCCATTTAAATGGGGCAGAAGCCGGAGTTGTATTCTCAATGATGGCCGGAATGTCATTACTGTTCCAACCAGCATTTGGTGTTATTTCAGATAAGCTATTATTTAAAAAGAACTTAATTATCACAATTGCGATCGCCGCAATCTTTATTGGACCATACTTCCAGTGGCTGTTTATACCATTTGCTCACATAAGCAATATGTTTGCAGCCGTTATTACTGGTATCTTCCTTAGTTTCATCTTCAACGGTGGTGTTTCAGTAATTGAGCAGTATGTTCAACGTGCAAGTTTGGCAAACGGATTTGAATATGGTCACTCACGAATGGGTGGCTCCTTAGCCGGGATGTGTGCTTCATTCCTGGGCGGACAATTGTTCATCTGGAAACCATACTCAATCTTCTGGGCATGTACCGTTTCAGCAATTATCCTAACTGGACTACTGATCTTCAGTGATAAAGTTCACTTGGAAAATGCATCTGCAGCTGGTAACACTTCAGACAAGATTGACTGGGGTCAAATCGGTAAGATCTTTAAAATTAAGAACTTCTGGTACCTATCAATCTTCTACATTGGGGCTTCAGCCATTTACGATGTCTTTGATCAACAGTTCATCATCTTCTTCAAGACATTCTTTAATACTGCAGCTCAAGGAACTCAAGCATATAGTTACATGACCACTGCTCAAATTGGTCTGGAATTCCTGCTCATGTTCCCAATGCCATGGATTATCAACCGGATTGGTTCACGAAATGGTTTGATCGCTTATGGCTGTATCTTAGCTATTCGGATCATTGGTAGTGCATTGTCGCCAAGTTTGATTTGGGTCATTGTTCTTCGACTCTTAGCCGGACTTGAAATGCCATTGGTTCTTGTATCAATTATGAAGTATATTGCTGGTGCCTTCGATATTGGTGTATACGCAACTGTGTATGCCTTAGCGTCGAACTTTGCCAAGCAAATATCAGTCTTCATCTTCTCAAGTGTTGCCGGTAACTTATACGATGCAATTGGTTTCCATCAAACATACCTGATTCTTGGTGCCATTGTAGCTGTTGTTACTGTCTTTGCAGCATTTGCTTTGAAGAAAGAAAATCCTGTTCAAGCTGGTGAATGTGACGAAAGCGGTAAACCTAAAGAATAAGCAAGATTTTCTAAATCTGTGAGCACCCTGTTAAAACCCCATAAAAAAAGACACTCAGCTGAGTGCCTTTTTTGTGTCCTAATACACCTGTTCTCCACCCATCCAAGTCTCAGCAACCCGAATATCTTTCAACTCCTCATGCGGTACGGAGAAAATATCCCGGTCAAGCACAACAAAATCCCCGGCATATCCAGGAGTCAGCTGGCCGTTATCACTAAAACCGCCAATCCTAGCCGGCCAACTGGTGTAGGCAAGCACTGCATCGGGAACCGTAATGGCTTCTTCAGGATTAACAACGTCACCATTGACCGCGGTTCGAGTGACTGCGGCGTAAATGTTCACAAATGGGCTATCCGGTTCAGCCCATGGTGTGCAGGGGGCATCGGAGCTCAGGGCAAACTCGGCTTTGGTGTTCATCATTGATTTCACACGGTAGGCTTCATTGAACTGCTGCGGGGAAAGATAGTGACGGTACGATTCATCCTCGGCAAAGAAGAAAATCGGTTGGGTCACCAGGGCGTAGTTCATGGTTGCCATGTTGATTTGTTTAAGCATTTGATTGCTCAGAATGGAAGCATGCTCGATTCTGATTGACGGCCGGTCGGATAGCCACGGTTGCAGTTTATCAGTCACATCCAAAATCAATTGGATCGCTGCGTCGCCCATCGCATGGATGGCAACTTGGAGATGCTGCTGTTTGGCATAGGTGACAGCTTGCTTGAGTTTGGTTGCGTCCGTCAGGCAGACTCCATTTTGGCCGCTCGGATAAGGTTGTTGATTATAGGCGGTTTCACCGGAAATACTGCCGTCCATGAAGACCTTGATGCCTGCAACCCGCAACTGATCATCATTCGTCGGTTGCAGGTGGGTATTGCCGGCTACTTCATCGTAGACGTAGTAAATGGATGACTTTGGTTTGAAACCGGCCTTGACAGCATCTTGGTAAAGTTTGAGCGAATCATACGGGCGAATGCGCCCCATCATTTCACCGATGGCGACAATGCCGTTTTGGAGATAATGTCTGGAGCTGTTCGCCATATTATCGACATCGCCCTGATAACTTTGGGCTGATTTCGCCTTGATTAACAACTGGGTAGCGGCGACTTCCTTCATGTAACCATTCGGCCGGCCGTCATCAAAATGGCCAATGAAGCCGCCAACCGGATCCGGGGTCGTTGCAGTGATCCCCGCCAGTTCCAGCGCTTTGGAATTACCGATTGATGAGTGGCAATCTGACCGATAAACAAAAATCGGCTGTGTGGTGGAAATTTCATCCAGATCATCGACAGTTGGCGTCCGGTGCTCGGCTAATTTGGTTTCATCAAAGCCCCAGCCCTCGATCCAAGTGTCTGGGCCTTTTCCAAAGGCCGGTGATTGACGTAGGGCAGCTTGCATGTCTTTGATGCTATTGACGTTGGGCGGTGTGCAGGCAACCCCATGCAGAGCGTCGGCAATATATTTGGGATGGGTGTGGACGTCGATCAATCCTGGTAAGACCGTTTTGCCGTGCAGGTCAATTGTCTCGGAATCATTGATCTCGTCGGATTCACCAATCCAAGTGACGTGACCATCTTCAATTGTCATCGCTGAAACAAAAGTCGTCTGGTCAATTCCAGTGAATATTTTTCCATTAATGAAAGTTGGCATGCTGATTCTCCTCGCTGATTTGTTTGTCTCTATTATTCATGATAATTGGTAGCGATTGCAAGCTTGATCTTTCTGGAAATTAAAACGGCGAAAAGTTATCATGATATTATGAGCTTTGAGAGAAGGAGTAACCCAATGGAATCTTTGGAATCGCACACCTTAAATGCATTTTCGAAAAATATTGAACTGACTGACCACCAGAAAGCTGTTTTAAAGCAAATTGACGCCTTTTCTCGCCAACATTTAAAAGAAGACGGGCACGCGGTGTTTGTTTTGATGGGGGATGCCGGGACCGGCAAAAGTTTGATCTTGAATCAACTGTTTACCGAGTTGGCCCAAGTCGTTGACGATGCCTATTTTCTGGTCAATCATCCCGAACTCCTAAAAGTGTATCGCGAGTTGGCTGGGCAAACCCCACACATGCTGAAAAAGTACTATCAGCGGCCGACGAGCTTTATCAATCAGATGCATAAGCAGGGCAAACAGGTCAATTTGACGGTTGTCGATGAGGCCCATTTGTTGCTGAGCAAGCCGGATCACTACAATAACTACTATGGTGACAATCAGCTGCAGGACATCATCAATTTAAGCCGGGTGACGATTGTTGTTTTTGATCCGCATCAAGTGTTGCGAACCAAGAGCTTTTGGAATAAAGCCAGATTGGAAAAATTGATCGCCCCATATCCTCACGATTTAGTGCATCTTAAGCAGCAGTTTAGAATGCAGGCCGGCCCGAAGCTGATGAATTGGCTGGATCACTTTATTGACGGGGATGTTATACCCGCGATTCCCAGTGACGTTGGCGACTATGACTTTCGTATTTTTGCCGATGCTGAAAAGATGTTTCAAACGATCATCAAGAAAAACGACCAGTATGGCTTATCGCGAATGACGTCAACCAGTGGCTATCCCTCAACCTTGGATGGTGGGAAACATTTGGTCAACGAAGGCAACTTTCATCTACCTTGGGATCAATATAATTTCACCAGTACCCCATGGGCTGAGCAGCCACAAACGATTGACGAGGTCGGCAGCATTTACACGGTTCAGGGGTTTGATCTGAACTACATTGGGATTATCATTGGGCCGCCGTTTTATTTAACTGCCGATAACCGTCTGGGCGTCGATCCCAGCAAAGTCACTGACGTGGAGATCTTCAAGCATCGTTCCGACATGTCGAAAAAAGATTATGAAGAAAGTAAAGTTGAACTGCTAAGAAATTCATTGAACGTTTTGCTGAGGCGGGGGATTAAAGGGATGTATCTGCACGCCCACGATCCACGTCTGGAACGTTATTTGGAAGAAATGATGCCTAAATAGTGACCTGGCAAATTGATTGACAGGCTGGTTGGGATTAGATATAGTTTGTCCATAGACAGAATATGAGGGAGATCGACCATGAAGAAAAGAACAATTATCATTTTGGCGGTTCTTGTTGTGCTTGGTGCAATTGGCGGTATCTGGTATCATCACAATTATGCGAGAATCTTTTACTATGGCCAAGTTGGCAAATTGGAACGAACTGAGAATTCGCCCGGCAATAACCCGGATGTTCATTACTATTTGATTAAGGCTTACAATGACAAAGGTCAGGGTAAGACCCTTGAAGTGGGCTCGGTTGACGGTAAGTATTTCGTCAAAGGTCACTATATCAAGATTGGTTACTCAAGATCGAAGAATGTCGTTGACTATGAGGGAATTCCTTATTCACAGGTGCCTAAAGCAGCTAAGGAAAAGTTGAATCATTCTAATTAAATAGAGTGGAACGCAAGGCGTTTTGATCCCAGAATTTAAGCAAAAAATCGAGTTATTCCGGTTCTTCGTCAACTGTTGTTGGTGAACAAAATATTGGAGTTCTAATCACTTGGTGATTAGGGCTCTTTTTGTATGAACTCGAAAAGCGAACAGCACTCTTAGCCGGAATCTGAAGAAGTTTCGGTAACCAAATCCAGTGCGCTTAATGACTTTAATCTTGTTGTTTGAACCTTCTAATGGCCCGTTGGTGTAGTGGTGGGTGAAAGTGTTGCCAATTTCATCATGATGAGCCGCCAAGGTTTGGAGGGCTGCCAACATCTCTTCCGAGCACCCCTGCAGGTGGTGAAAGGCTTGATTATAGTTGGGCCAGTCGCGGTTTTTGATGGTTTCACGTAACCGATTCATCACGTCGTAAGTTTGCTTGAGCTCGGGATCAATGTCCAGTAAAGCATCAACCACATCCGTGGCAGTTGCCGGATAAGGGAAGTTTGTCCACTTACGGAAAGCCTCGTAGTTAAGGTGATTGGCCGGCGTTAATAATAGTTTCCAATAGCGTTTCAAGGCGTGATACTGGCGTGAGGAAGTGGCCGGGGTTTTCATGAGACGCACTCGCGTCTTATTAAAAGCCCGGTTTAAAGCGTTAACCAGGTGGAAGGGATCGATGACAACGATGGCGTTCGGGAAGATCTGCCCAACCAATTTGGGATAGGTATAGTTCATATCGGTAACGATAATTTTCACATTTTCTCGCGCGGCTTGGTCATAATGTTGGAAGTACTTTTGAAGCTGATAGATGGTTCTAAAGGGCAACAGGTCAATCAATTCGTGGGTTTCCGCGTCCATAAATTCAAAGCTCATCGCGTCGGTGGCGCTCTTAGTACTTTTAACTTCGTCCATGAGGAGAACTTTGGGTAAGTAGTGCCAGTTGGTTTGAAAGTCGTGTTCAGCGCGCAAGAGCTGCCGACCAACGAATGAATCCGAAGTGGACAATTCATTGGCAATGTGTTTGAGGCTCACTGGTTCCGTTAACTTCTCTAAACATTGTTTCCGGGTTGTATTTGAAATCGTGCAGTGCTTCGGCACTGCACTCGTCTGCGCCAGGAAGTTGGTATGACAAGCCTTACAGTGAAAGTTTCGCCGATTGAGGCATAGGATAACCGTGCTGCCCAATGTTTTAGCGAATCTAATGGTGGTCTTCCGCCAACCATAGCCAATGATCTGGTGATCATTAATAACCCCACAATTGCGGCAGGCCTTGGGAGAATAGTTCAGTGATCCATTTAATCTGATTACCCCATCATCACCTATTTTGCCATTCTCAATTTTTAAGTGTTCATCATCTATTCCTAACAACATTTTCGTAGTATCATTTGACATAGGGCATTTCCTTCTTTCTCTAAAATCTTCGTGGTTGTTGGTTTTGATGAACGGACAGGAAATGTCCGCTTTTTTTATTCTAATGAAAAACAAAAAATCTGTCATCAGTAATAGATAAAAATCTATTACCAACAACAGATATTGTAGAGCCGTTATTCCTGTTCTTGGAATAACTCGATTTTTTGCTTAAATGGCCGGGAGCGGCCGATCGTTCCACGTTTAAACTAGATAACAGTGGATCTCAACGGAGGTCGAGGCATAGCTCATTGTGGTTCTTCGTCAACTGTTGTTGGTGAACAAAATATTGGAGTTCTAATCACTTGGTGATTAGAGCTCTTTTTGTATGAACTCGAAAAGCGAACAGCACTCTTAGCCGGAATCTGAAGAAGTTTCGGTAACCAAATCCAGTGCGTTTAATGACTTTAATCTTGTTGTTTGAACCTTCTAAGGGCCCGTTGGTGTAATGGTGAGTAAAGGTATTGCCAATTTCATCATGATGAGTCGCTAGGGTCTGGAGGGTTGCCAACATCTCTTCCGAGCAGCCCTCTAAGTGATGGAATACTTGATTATAGTTGGGCCAATCACGGTTTTTGATGGTTTCACGTAACCGATTCATCACGTTGTAAGTTTGCTTGAGCTCGGGATCAATGTCCAATAAAGCATCAACCACATCAGTGGCAGTCGCTGGATAAGGGAAGTTTGTCCACTTACGGAAAGCTTCGTAGTTGAGGTGATTTTCCGGCGTTAATAATAGTTTCCAATAGCGTTTTAGGGCGTGATACTCGCGTGAGGAAGTCGCCAGGGTTTTCATGAGGCGCACCCGCGTCTTATTAAAAGCTCGATTTAAAGCGTTAACCAAGTGGAACGGATCGATGACAACGATGGCGTTCGGAAAGATCTGCCCCACCAATTTGGGATAGGTATAGTTCATATCGGTGACGATAATTTTCACATTTTCTCGCGCAGCCTGGTCGTAATGCTGGAAATACTTTTGAAGCTGATAGATGGTCCTAAAGGGTAACAGGTCGATCAATTCGTGGGTTTCCGCATCCATAAATTCAAAGCTCATCGCGTCGGTGGCGCTCTTAGTGCTTTTAACTTCGTCCATGAGGAGAACTTTTGGTAAATAGTGCCAGTTGGTTTGAAAGTCCCGTTCAGCGCGCAAGAGCTGCCGACCAACGAATGAATCCGAAGTGGATAACTCATCGGCAATGTGTTTGAGCGAAACCGGTTCGGTCAGTTTTTCTAAGCATTGTTTGCGGGTCGTATTTGAAATCGTGCAGTGTTTCGGCACCGCATTCGTCTGCGCCAGGAAATTGGTATGACAAGCCTTACAGTGAAAGTTTCGCCGATTGAGACACAGGATAACGGTGCTGCCCAATGTTTTTGCGAATCTAATGGTGGTCTTCCGCCAACCATAGCCAATAATTTGGTGATCATTGATAATCCCACAATTGCGGCATGCCTTGGGGGTGTAGTTTAGGGACCCCACCAATCGAATCACTCCATCATCACCCACTTGTCCTTCCTCAATTATTAAGTGTTCATCATCTATTCCTAACAACATTTTCGTAGTATCATTTGACATAGGGCATTTTCTTTCTTGACTTAATTCTGTGGTGGGAGCAAGTTAACGGACGGGAGATGTCCGCTTTTTTATTCTAATGATAAACAAAAAATCTGTCATCAGTAATAGATAAAAATCTATTACCAACAACAGATATTGTAGAACCCTCATTGTGAGCTGTGTCCCGATCTCTGTTTTAATTGTGATTTGGTTTTATGACTAAATAGTGCGGTTCATATTCTCATCCTATGGAATCAAATTGTTCATCATATGAAGTGCGATACTATAACGAATATCACGGAAATGCATGTAGGCAAACGATAAGCAGCAGCCGAGGGCGGAATACATGATCCAAGTCAGGTCAAAGCTCATCTCATGGGCAAACCCAAACAGCGAGCCGCTGACGATGACTGCCAAAAGATTGTTCAGCCGGTTATCTTTATTGAAGAAATAATTCATGAAGATGCCACGAAAAATAAGCTCCTCAAAAATCGGTGCGAGAATCCCGCCAAAAAAGATGTTCCACATGGGCATCTTGACTTCGGCGGCTTCGACAGCCTGTTGATTGCTGGGTGTAGTCAAGACGTGGTTGGCAATGAGCCACTGCCAAAGTATCTGGATAGCCGTCATCAAAATAAAAATCCATAACAGTTGGGCGATCCGCTTGGCAGTCGGATGCCGTCGGCCAAAATGCCGTGGATTGTTAGCAGCGAGCTGCTTACCATAACGCCAACCGATCAAAGCCAGGGCCCCGGCAATCAAAACCAGTGCCAGTCCCAGAAGGTGACGAGCACTCAGAGGGTCTTTGATGTATTGACCGGCAATTTCAAAAACTGATTCCGCTACAATATAAGTTGCCAGAAACCCCACGAATTTTAAAATTTGCGTTGATTTAGTGATGAGATACCTGGTTGGATTCATTTATCTGAACTCGTTAACTTCGATCCGATTCTTGTCAGGATCTAAAATCGTGATCGAATTAACGTTTCTCCTTACTTCAGTTTTTTCGGTCGGTTCACTCACGATATCCACAAAGTAGTTAATCAAATGGGCTTTGATATCGGCCATTTTGTCTTTAGCAATCAAGCCAAATGAGATTGGGTTGTCGACCTTGTCTTCCTCGTGGAAGTCAAGGAACATTTTGTGCATGTCCGCTCCCTTATCACCGTTGGGTAAATCAACAATTTGCAGGTCAAAGACCTCGTGGTAAAATCTGAGGCTGACTTCCAGGTTGGAGACGGGGATTGTAATGTATTCAATTTCTCTGATATTCATTTATGATCATCCTTTAAAAGTAATGTTTCCATTATATACCAAAGCGAAATCTTCGCACGATTAGTTTGACTACTATAGGAAACAAGAGTAACGTAACAAATTGTATGTAGTATTTCGAATTAATTAAGGAGTGAACTTTTTTGCCATTACTATCCGTATCAAATCTTTCAATGAGCTTTGCTGAGAAGGATCTGTACAAAGATGCTGAATTTACGCTTGAAAAAGGCGAGCACATGGGCGTGGTGGGTCAAAATGGGGTTGGTAAATCAACGCTCATCAAGATCATTACCGGAAGTGAACTGCCTCTTTCTGGGGACATAAAGTGGCAGAAAAACATTAAAATTGGTTATTTGGACCAGTATGCCGATGTTGAGGAAGATTTAACCCTGATCGACTTTTTGCGCACGGCATTTGCTGATTTATACAAAACTAGTGACCAATTGAATGAACTTTATAATACCTATGCTAAGACGGCCGATGATAAATTGTTGGAGCGGGCTGGGAAACTTCAGGACATCTTGGATTCCAGCGATTTCTATAACATTGACACCAGAATTGAACAGACGATTACCGGCTTGGGATTAGATAACATTGGTCGCGATCACCTGGTTGGCCAGATGTCAGGTGGTCAGCGTTCCAAGATCATCCTTGCCAAAATGTTGTTGGCAGATCCCGACGTCATTTTACTCGATGAGCCAACCAACTATCTGGACACCGCTCAAATCGACTGGTTGATCGACTATTTGAATGGGTTTACCGGTTCTGCACTGGTCGTCTCACATGATTATGATTTCTTGGAAAAAATCACTAACTGTATCATCAACGTTGCTTTTGGGAAGATTACCAAATATCGTGGTAGTTTCAAACAAGCGATGCGTCAACGGGCTGAGAGAGAAGAATTCCAACAGCGTGAGTACGATAAGCAGCAGGTCGAAATCGAGAAAGCTGAGCGCTTTATCCGTAAGAACAAGGCGGGTTCCAAGTCCACGATGGCCAAATCGCGGGAGAAGAAACTGGCCCATATGGATAAAATTGATCCGCCTTCGACTAATATCAAGGCCAGCTTCAATTTTCCCTATGAAGAAACCGGTTCTCATGAAGCCTTGACCGTCGATCATTTGTCGGTTGGTTACAATAAGCCATTACTTAAGCCGGTTACCTTCACCATTTCAATGGGAGAGAAGTTTGGCTTTGCAGGGTTTAACGGGGTTGGTAAGTCAACTTTGATCAAATCAATCCTCGGTCAACTGCCTGCCAAAGGTGGAACGGCCAAATTCTCGCCATCATCTCACATCAGTTATTTCAGCCAGGAACTGGAATGGGATAACAACCGGATGACGCCGATGCAGATTATTTCGGATAAATTTCCTAAATTAAACCAACGGGCAATCCGGACCAAGCTTGCCAAATGCGGTCTGGATGCTGCCAATGCCATTAAACCAATTGGGGAACTTTCCGGAGGTGAACAAACCAAGGTCAAATTGGCCATGATGGAGTTCACCCCGACCAACTTCCTGATTATGGATGAGCCCACCAATCATTTGGATGAAGAGACTAAAGAGGCCTTGAAGCGAGCTTTGGACCGGTTCCCCGGTAACTTAATTATTGTCAGCCATGAGTCCAGCTTCTATGATGGATTGGTTGATAAAGTCTTGAACGTGGAGCAATTGAGCTTAAAGGAAAAACCAGTGATTCGAGAAGAATCGTAAAATGAGATAAAAATATGATACCACACAAATAATTCTTTGTGTGGTATTTTTGTACCAAAATTTGTCCTTGATTTATGTGGTAAACCTGTTGTAAGATATTCACGTGTTAAAAGTTCAAAGCCAGCGACCTTCTCCCCTTGGTCACCTGTCCTTTGAACTTATTTTGGGGACCTCTTGTAAGCGGTAACAGGATTATTTGAAGGGAATGGTGTTAAGAATATGATCCATTATTTGAGAAATTTGCTCCTTTTAGCAGCAGGTGTTTTGAGTGTGGGGACACTAGCGGCTTGTTCGAGCCAGACTAAGTCAAAAGACAACAGCAAGTTGGTTCGAACGGCCAACTTGTCGGCGAACTATTCAATCGTGACCCTGGATATTTCAAAAGCCCAGGGCTTCGATAACGCCGGTAATCTCTATGATAGTTTGTTGTACATGAATAGGAATCATAAGCCGGTTCCGGCGTTGGCAAGTCAGTATCGTGTGTCCAATGCCGGTAAGACTTATACTTTCACAATTCGAAAGAACGCCAAGTTTAGTAATGGGGATCCAATTACAGCTGACAGCTTTGTCTATTCGTGGCAACGGACGTTGAATCCCAAGACCAAGTCCACCCATGCCTATCTGTTTGATGGCGTGAAGAATGCCGAAAAGGTCAACTTTGGGAAACTGCCGCTAAGCGCGCTGGGCGTTGCGGCACCGAATAAGCGAACGTTTGTTGTTCATTTGGATCGGCCGATTGCCTACTTCACTAAATTGATGACCTATCAGGCCTTTTCACCACAAGACAAAAAGATCGTTGACAAATACGGCGCCAGCTATGGCCAAGCTGCCAATAAGGCCGTTTTTTCCGGGCCATATGTCATCAAAAAATGGGCCCCACAATCCAATACTTGGACATTTAAAAAGAATCCAAACTACTGGGACAAAAAGCATGTCAAGATGAACACAATTCATATGAATTATGTGACTGATCCACAGACCAGTTTGTCGTTATATCAGGCACACAAACTTGATTTTACAATTTTAATTGGCGATCAGGTCACGCATTATAAGAATAGTGCCGACCTATACCACGGTCCGTACTCATACATGAACTATTTGGTTTATAACCAAAAGATCAAGAATCCAACCTTGCGGAAAGCTTTTAATAATGTGGATATCCGCAAAGCCGTTTCATTAACGATTGATCGCAGCCAGATTGCCAACAACCTCTTGAAAGGCGAATCACTGAAGCCAACTGGATTTGTTACCAAATATTTGGCTTATGATCCGGCCAACAATAAGGACTTTGCTTCTCAACAATATGGCGGTGAAGGGGTTGCCTATAATCCTAAGTTGGCCAAGGATTATTGGAACAAAGGATTAAAACAAATTGGTCAAAAGAAGCTGGCCTTTAACCTCATGGTTGCCAATTCAGATAACGTGAAGAAAGTGAGTGAATTTATCAAATCATCCGCTGAGAAACAACTTCCTGGATTAACGATTAATCTTCAGACGGTTCCTCAAGAAGTTCAGTATGCCCGCGGAGTTTCCGGCGATTTTGAAGCGTACATTACCGGTCGCGGAGCTGACATTGCTGATCCAACCGCCTTTCTGCAGCCGATGATGAGCAAGAATTCAATGAACTATGGCTCATGGCATAATGCAAAATTTGATCAGCTGATCAGCCAGTCAATTTATACCAACAACGCCAACCCATCGATTCGTTGGAACAAGATGTTGGCAGCTGAGAAGATTATCATGCAGGATCAAGGGGCCACACCTTTATTCCAGAATTACAACTTATATCTGAAACGACCTTATTTGCACGGCATTACCCACAATACAACGGGGTCACAATGGAATTATAAATATATGTATATTAAGAAGTAGTCTCAAAGAAGGGATCATTATTCATTATCTAGATACATCCAATGGATTGAAATATTTGAAGGACCCAACGGTTGAACAGGCCTTTCCGGAATACCTGCAGACAACGGCGAAGTTTTCAGATGCACTGGTGTATTTCTACCACCCGCAAACGCCAATTGTCATTTGTGGCGTTCATCAGAACGTTTTTGCCGAGGTGAACATGGCTTATCTCCAGGCCCACGGGATTGATTTGGTTCGCCGAGGTTCTGGTGGTGGAGCCGTCTACGTTGATCCCGGAAATCTGACGTACGTTTTTATTGATACTGAGCCAACTGTCCAACATCCCCATTTCAGAAAATACGCCCAACCAGTCGTTAAAGCGTTGCAGTCCCTGGGCGTCAATGCGGAGAGTGACAGTCGAAATGATTTAACAGTTGATGGCCGCAAGTTTTCCGGGATGTCAGCTTCCAAAATTGGTCATCGGGTGTCCTATGGCGGCACGCTGATGATTGATGTCGATATCGAGGCTGCCAGCTCAGTGTTGAAACCATCACGGGCAAAGTTGAGGGCTAAAGGCGTTCAATCGGTTCACAGTCGGGTGACAAATCTCCGCGAGCACTTTGATGCTGCCCATCGAACAGTTTCAATCGATCAAGTTCAACAAACAATTTTGACCCAAGTGTTTCAAACAACTAATCTGGCGCAAGTTCCAACCTATCGATTGACTGAGAAAGATTGGCAGGCAATTGTTTCGTTGGCTCATACTAAATATGGCAGCAAGACCTGGATTTTTGGCGCTGGCAATCAACATCAATATTACAGAGATGGTTATTTTAACGGTATTGGAACGGTCGGAATCGGGTTCTCGATTCAAGACAACCACGTGGTTGATTCGCAAATTTATGGGGATTTCTTACAACCAAATTCAAATCTTCATGCCATTACCGAGCGGTTGGATGGGACTGAATTCAATTTATCAGCCCTCACGGATGCCTTTGCAAGGGCTGATTTGACGACCAGCATCGGGCCGCTTCCACCGAAACGATTGGCCGAGATCATGTTGGATCGCTCACATGATGATCAGTTTTAAAGGCTGAAAAGGGGTGCTTTATGAAAATTATCAGCGTTGATATCTTTCAATTGCAGTGGTTTGGACTCATGCCAGCTTGGCATCCAGTTGTGATTCGAATTAATACGGATGCCGGCATCTCAGGATTTGGTGAAGCTGGACTGGCATATGGCAGTGGCGGTTTGGGAGCTGTCGGCAGTCTGAAAGATTTGGCCCATCGAGTGATCGGCCAAGATCCATTGCGGAATGAAGCCATCTGGAATGAACTCTATCAAGATACGTTTTGGGGAAAAGGCGGTGGGGTTGTCTTTTATTCAGCTGTGAGTGCCATTGATACCGCTCTTTGGGATATTAAAGGCAAATACTTTCATGCCCCTGTGTATCAGCTGCTGGGTGGTCAAACCCAAAACCGAATTCGAGCTTACGCCAGTCAAATTCAGTTCGGCTGGGGCAAGCATGTTGAATTCCTGGCGACACCAAAGGATTATGCTCAAGCAGCAGAAAAAGCTGTTCAAGAAGGTTATACGGCCCTCAAAGTTGATCCATTTATGATGCAGGCAGATGGAACATTTGGTGTGCATGACCAGCAACTGCTAACCCAGGCACAAATTCAAATGTATTATGATCGGATTGCGGCTGTTCGCCAAGCCGTGGGAGAGAATGTTGATATAATTTTGGAATGCCACGCTCGATTGAACGTCGATTCAGCCATTAAGTTTGCCGCTAAGGTTGAGCCCCTGAGCATTTACTATATGGAAGAGCCCAACTCACCGATGAATCCCCAGCTAACCAAAGAAATCCGAAATAATGTTTCTATTCCCTTAGCAAGTGGTGAGCGATTAGTAACTCGATATGGGTTCAAGCCATTTCTTGATGAACGATCACTGAGTGTGATTCAGCCCGACGTTGGCATCTGTGGTGGGATTACCGAAGCTAAAAAGATCAGCGATCTGGCGGCAATTGACGATGTCAGTATTCAATTTCACGTGTGTGGTAGTCCGATTGCAACGGCTGCCGCATTACAGCTGGAGGCAGTATTGCCCAACACTCTGATTCATGAGTACCATGAGATTTCCTTGAAGCAGCCCAATATCGATTCCGGTAAATATCACGTCGAGCCTAAGAATGGCTGGTTCACAATTCCTGATCGACCGGGAATTGGGCAGGAGTTGAGTACACAAGCCATGAAGGAAGCAATCACAGAAACAATTCAATAGTTAGCATACTGGGACCATTTGCCGGGACTAGACAAATGGCCCATTTTTATTGCCAAAAATGAATGAATTTAGCTGATTTAATGATTATAATGGCATTAACTATAAGACAATATTTATAGTAATTATAATCATACGTGTTAAAATACAGGTGTAAAGAGATGACAGGATTGATGAGGAGGTCCCCAATATGAAGACGAGCAGACTTATTTATATCAGCTTTTTAACAACACTCCTATTCGGAATCAGCGGTATTGCGGTCAAAGCAGATACGATTGACTCTGCAGGACCTAAGATTGAAAAGGTACCGATGCAACAAAATCAGACAATTACTTTAACTGACGATGATGTTTCCATAGAGGACGGGATCATTACAGATGTCGAAAATGAGGATTTGGCCCGTCAATTGCTTCAAGGTGGTCATTTGGTAGTTCCAGCAACACTGCAAGGTGAAACAGTAACTGGCATTGGCCCAGACGCATTCTCTACCGACAATTTATCGACAGTTGGAGATATTGACGAAGCAGGAGTTGGG
The DNA here is from genome assembly GCF_018314255.1 of Lentilactobacillus buchneri. Classification (NCBI taxonomy): domain Bacteria; kingdom Bacillati; phylum Bacillota; class Bacilli; order Lactobacillales; family Lactobacillaceae; genus Lentilactobacillus; species Lentilactobacillus buchneri. The sequence goes on along the minus strand of NZ_CP073066.1, from coordinate 675,970 downwards.
ATTCCAGAATATCGCGGGATCAAAGCGGTCACGTTTGAAGCGCCAAACCAGATTAAGACAATTGATTATAATGCCTTCTATGGCAATCAGTTGACCAGCATTGACTTGCCTGGAGTGACCACAATTGGCGACGAATCATTTACGGGTAACGAACTGACCAGCGTGTCACTGCCTAATGTTCAAACTGTTGGCAAGTGGGCATTTACCAACAATAAACTGACACGAGTTGATTTGCCCAAGGCAACCCAACTTGCGACTGGGGCATTTTCGGAAAACCGATTGACGAGCATCTCACTTGGCCAGGCGGACATTGAAATGAGTGCAAGAGCCTTTGGTGATCAATTCCAGATTCCAACCGGTCCTGACGAGAACCATTTAGTTCTTGTTTCTAAAGATTTGCTCCCGGTAGATGTGGTGACCAAGGATCCACTGACATGGGCAGCTTTAACAAAGACAATTAATGCCTCATTCAAGATTGCCGGAGTTGAACAAATTAACCCCGACCATGTTGATGTGGATGTGTTGGCAAACGACACGGATGTCACTGTTGCCAAGGTTAAGAACGATCAGAACAAACGACAGATGACAGATTTGCCAAAGCCTGCCGACACCCCAAATCAATTTACGGTCATTATGCACTATGAAGCTCAGCAGAATGATGGCTTGGGAGAGAACGCCACCAATCCAGAGCCAATTCATCGACTGGGTGGGTACGACTTAGGTGCGTTTGTCAAAGTTGTTAAACAGCCTGAGATTCCAGTCGTTCCACCGGTGAAACCCAGTCAACCACGGCCAACAAATCCCCAAACTACCCCAACACCAAATCGCTCAAGTGAATCGATAGGGGCCGCAGAGAGTCCAACCACCGCAGTTTCGCAACCCGGTGCAATTCCAACCCCAGATCATCCCCTAGCACAAAAGAATCAAGCTGTATACGCAGTGAAAACGATCAACTTGTACAAGGACAAAGACATGCAGTCACGTGACCGAATCGCCACCTATACCAAGAAGCCACGAATTAATCGGCCGATGTTTGTGGTAACCAAACAGGTGAAGGCAAGTAACGGCCAGATTGTGTACGCTGTCCGAGACGTCAACCATCACAGCACAACAGCTGGCAAGACTGGCTACATTACTAGCGATTGGGCATTCGTTCGTCCAGTTTATTACCAAAGCAATCACCAACAGCTGACGGTCATTAACCCAACTGGAGTCAACGAATACACGCACAAGAACTTGACCGGGAAGGTCAAAAATTTGAAGCAAGGGACTAAATTGAAAGTTAAGGGATTCATCAAATACCATCTGACAACCCGATACCTGCTTTCAAATGGCCACTATGTCACCGGTAATCGTAAAATGGTCACGGCTGAAAAATATCAGCAACCAAAGAAAGTGAAGATTGTTAAAGCCACTTATCTTTATAGCAACACCAACTTCGATAAACATGTTAAACAGCTCAAAACGGGCACCATTCTCAAAGTCAACAAAGTTGTTTATGCCCATCCTTATTCTCTGAGGGTCACTGGAAGTCAACGTTTCCAAGTAAAGGGTGGCTACGTGACGGCTAGTCCAAAGTATGTTCATGTGAGTTATTAATGAATTGTCAGAGAAGTAGCCGGCGAGCTGCTTCCCTGGTACATAAGTATCGACAGCCAGAAGCCGCGTTAACGTTTGAATTCCAACCCCAGAATGTTATTCTTAAGTCAAATATTGGTATGTGCAGGCGTAGCCAAAAACCACGGTGCCTGTGATGCGAAAGGAAAAGTATGCTTTCAATTATTTATTTGGTGCTCATGAGTCTCTTAGCGGGAGTCTTAACGGGAATTGTGGGGATGGCATCGTTGACCTTGTATCCGGTATTACTGTCGGTTGGCGTGGCACCGATTACTGCCAACGCAACGATTACCGTTGCCCAAGTCGGCGGCGGACTGGGAACCGTGACCTCCTCGTTGAGGGAGCTGCATGGTCACTGGAAACAGGCGTTTCAAATTGCGATTTTAAATACTTTAGGCGGCGTTTTAGGTGCGCTCATTTTAATTCATAGCACCAATAGCGGTTTCAAAAAATTAGTTCCAGTTTTCATCATGTTTGCCGGAATTCTGATCTTGACGCCTAAACGCCATGGCAAATCGGCATTTGATAGCCGAATTATTACCGTTGTAAGCTGGGTAAGTACTTTCCTGGTAGGAATCTATACCGGTTATTTTGGTGCGGCATCCGGATTGTTAATGATTGCGGTGCTTTCAAAAATTGTTCATGAAAACTATGCCATTTATAATTCAATGCGCAATTTTGCTTCGTTTATGAATAATATCGTGGCAGCAACCATGTTTATCTTCACGATTCCAATCGACTGGGCAGTGATTATCCCCTTGTTGCTGGGGTTATTTACCGGTGGCTACATTGGACCGATCATCGTGCGGTATATTCCATCTAAAGTTATCAAAACCGCAGTGGGGATATTTGCGATTGTCTTGGCAATTATCTTGGGTTATCAAGCATATTTGTAACAGTCAAAGAACCCCCGAAGCTAGCATCTGTACACTAACTTCAGGGGTCCTTTATTAATTCAAATGGTAAGTTGTGGTTTAAGCAGCTTCATGTCGTGCCTTGAGGTCTGCTTCGATTTGCGGTTGCATTTTATCGAATTTGTAGAAGTACATCAAGATTAATCCAATACCAAATCCAATGAATGGTACCCAAACGAAGTTCATCTCAATGGCATTTAAGGCTTGTGCAGTCTGGGCGTGGTTGGCAACGTAGCCGTTCATGCTGAGCAAGAACCCAGTGACGACACCACCCATTCCCATGCCAAGGTTGGAGGCAATTCCGGAGAATGACGTAACCAGACCCTCAGCTCGAACACCGTTTTTCCATTCGCCGTAATCAACGGTATCGGCAAGCATAACTGGCAGCAGTCCAGCGAAGAAGCCGTTACCAAAGTACCCGAGAATCGTCGCGCCCGCCAGAATGGGGACGTTCATCATCTTAGCACCGACGCCAAGAACTAATTGACTGATGACGCAAAGGCCAAGACCAATTACCATCGTGCCTTTTTTGCCAAAGTGGCGAGTTAAAAATGGCGTAAAGACAATCACAACCAGCGAGAGTGCCTGCAGACCGAGCATGAACGAAGCTAAGTCCGCATTGTGCATATTGTATTTAAAGAAATAAACCGTTACTTGAAGCTTGGTTTGCATCCCGATCCAGAAGAAGAAATACATTAAGGAAATAATCATCCAAGGCCAGTTGCCCTTAAGCGCCCGAGCAGACTCCTTGAGGGAGAGCTTTTCTTGGTGACGGGGATGGACACGCTCACGTGTGTTTTTGAACGTTAACAACAATAAGAACGCAGTCAGAATTGCGACCAAAATCGCGGTAATCAAGAAACCTTTTTTGTCATTACCTTGACCAAGCAGCGAGACTGCCGGCAGGACCATGATTGAGATTAACGTAGCCCCAGTGGTAGCTAACACTTGCCGAACAGTACTGAATCGAACCCGTTCCTGTGGATTGGCGGTCAGACTGGGCAGCATTGAAGTAATTGGAATGTTGATTCCCAAATATAAAATATCAATTGCAATATAGGTGACGTATGCCCAAACCAACTTGCCCAGTGGTCCTAGTGGAACGGACGAGAATGCCAGAATGAAGAAGATGGCGTATGGAATGGAGAACCATAAGAAGAAGGGGCGACTTTTACCCCAACGTGTATGGGTGCGATCAATCATAATGCCCCAGGTTGGACCGGAAATTGCATCGACGATTCTAGCGATAAAAAACAGGGTTCCGATTGCCCCGGCAGCTAAGCCGAAAACATCCGTGTAGTAGTACATCAAGTAGGTGCCGACCATACCGTTGGCGATATTGCAGGCAAAGTCCGATGCTCCATAGCTTAAACGTTCTTTGTTGGTAATGTGTTCATCATTTGTGAGTGATTGGGAACCCGCAGGCAATGTTTGTGTCATTTTCATTTTTAATCCTCTTTTCAGTGTGTGTGCTTATTTAACTGCTGACAAATTACTGGTTAATATTTCTTTAGTCTCGCCTTCAGAATTGGTTTCCGTAATGGTAAAGGCTTGGGTCTGCAAGTTAGCGGACAAAGTTGCGGAAGTCTGACCATCTTCGGATCGGCGGGTAACCACAATTTCATTGTCACCATTCTGTTGGACGTCAATTCCACCTTCCAAATCAAACGCCGAGCTCTGATTACGGAAACGGAGGAGATCAAACAATGCTTTGACGACTGGCCGTTTGGTTTCTTCAGCCACTTCATCCAATGAGTAATAGTGACGGTTGATATTGCGGCCTTCCTTGGTCTTTTCCAGCAAGCCCAGATCGTTCTTACCGGCAAGCAGGCCGACATAGTAAACCTGAGGAATCCCTGGTGCAAAGACTTGAATGGCGCGGGCAAGCAGGTAAGCGTGATCGTTATCCCCTAGAGCTGAGTAGTATGTGGTATTGATCTGGTAAACGTCAAGGTTATGGTAAGCAGTACTGGAATAAACCTTTTTGACGTTGGCGCCGACTTTATACATTTCAGCTTTGGTGTAATCCAGTTCCTCGTCCGATAGAATATCTTTGGCATCCACAACACCAATGCCATCGTGGGTATCCAAAGTCGTGAACTGTTTCATCGGACTGTTCTTAAGCCAGCCGGCCAAGCGACTTGCTTTGCCTGAGTAAAGACTATACAAAGTGACAATTGGTAAGGCAAAGTCATAGCTGAAGTAATCATGGTCGGTAATCTTTCGGACAATATGGTAGTTTTCATGGATCTCGGGCAATAAGGTGGTCTCACGTGGACTAGTGATGTCACTGATTTCTTTCAGTAGATCCCAAATTTCCGGTTCTACGAAGAAATCGTTGGTGCCGAGTTTCTTAATGGCGTAAGCGAAGGCATCCAGGCGAATGATAGAAGCACCATGGTCCATCAAGAAGTTCAAGGTATCTTTGATGAACTGTTTGGTTACCTTGGAAGTCACATTCAGATCGATCTGATCCTCACCAAAGGTGTTCCAGACATCTTCGGTCTGACCATCGGCAAATTTGACCGTTTGAACAGGGGCCTTTGGCTTGCGCTTATAAATTAAATCAACATCTTCTTGAGTTGGACGACCCTTGGGCCAAAATTCATTCCAGTGGATGAACAGATCCCGATAAGCAGACTGATTGTGGTTAGCTTGGAAATCTTTAAAGTATTTGGATTGTTTCGAAATATGGTTGACCATGAAGTCAAACATTAAATAGTATGACTCGGACAGCTTTTTCACGTCGTCCCAATTGCCAAATTTTTCGTCCACTTTGGTATAATCCATCGGTGCGAAACCGCGATCACCAGATGACGGGAAGAATGGCAGCAGGTGAACACCACCAACGACACCGTCCAGGTATGTTGACAAGACTTTTTGCAAATCTTTGATATTATTTCCCAAACTATCGGGATAGGTAATGAGCATTGCTTGATTGTTTAATTTCATGGGTTATTTCCTTTCGTATTTGTAAAGGTAGGCTGACCAGGGCTGGAGCTTCATGGCGGCGGGATTCTGTTCAGCCGAACTGTTAGTGAGAATTAACTCGAGGTTCCGATAATCCGAGGTAATCTGGTAACTTGCCGGCGTATCACTCAAATTGGTGATAACCAGGTAGCCTTGGTGACCAGATTCGCGGATGTAAACATAAAGTTGATGATCGTGCGTGTCGGTTAAGTGATACTTACCAGTCAGTAAAATTGGATCGCTTAGTCTAAGAGCAATCAACCGCTTGTAAAAACTGAGGACTGATTGTGGATCGGCTTGTTCGTTGGCAACATTGACGGTTCGATGGTTGGGGTTCATTTCGATCCAAGGTTGATGATTACTGAAGCCGCCGGTTGACGCCCACTGCATTGGCGTACGGGCGTTATCGCGACTCTTTTTTTGGAGTTTAAACAACGTTTCATCTTTGGTTGCGCCCTTGGCCAGTTCCTCTTGATAAAAGCGTTTGGAATCCAGATCGCGGTATTGATCGATGTTGTCAAAGTCCACGTTGCTCATTCCAAGTTCTTGGCCTTGATAAATGAACGGGGTGCCTTTCATCAAGAAGTACATCATTGCCAAGGCCGTGGCACTTTGCTGACGCAGGTTGCCATCATTGCCGAAATAAGAAACTGCTCTGGGTAAATCGTGATTCTCCAGGAAAAGGGCGTTCCAGCCGATTCCCTCGAGGCCGTTCTGCCAGTTGGTTAACGCCTTTCGCAGCATTGCCACGTCGATTTGGCCGACGGTGAACTTTTCCCAGAAACTGACGTGGTCAAACTGGAAGATCATGTCGAAGTAGCCGGTTTTGCTGTTTACCCATTCCTGGGCGCGGGTGACTGGAACGCCACCAGCTTCACCCACGGTCATGAGGTGGTCCCGTTTAAAATCAGCACTGAGTTCACTGAGAAACTTGTCGATGCCTGGAACGTTATTCATGGCTGCTTCTTGATCCTGGACGTTGGCAAACGATTGATTTTTCTTTAAGTGAGAAATGGCGTCCAATCGGAAACCGTCAACGCCGTGTTTGGCCCACCAGTCAATAATTTGTTTGACCGCTTCGTGAACCTTGGGATTTTCCCAGTTAAGGTCGGGCTGTTGCTTGGCAAACAGATGATAATAATATTCGTCTGTCGCCGGGTTATAAGTCCAGGCCGAACCCCCAAATAAGGAGACCCAGTTGTTGGGTTCTTTTTCGGCAATCGGTTTTCGCCAAATGTAAAAATCATGGTAGGGGTTATCAATCGATTTTTTCGCTTCTTGGAACCAGTGGTGTTGATCGGACGTATGATTGATGACGAGGTCGAAGACGACCCAAATGTCATTTTGATGGAACTGCCGGATCATATTAAATGTGTCATCCAATGTGCCATATTGCGGGTCAATATCTTCATAATCTGACACGTCATAGCCATTGTCGATGTTTGGTGATGCGAAGAATGGCGACAGCCAGACGAAGTTCACTCCCAAAGATTTGATGTAGGGAATCTTTTCAATGATTCCCGGTAGGTCACCGATACCATCGTTGTTGCTGTCATAAAAGCTTTTGGGATAGATTTGGTAGCCAACTGCATTCCGCCACCAAGTCGGATTTTGTTGATTATTAATCAATGTGCTCACCTCTCATGATTTTGAAACCCCTTTCACAAAACACATGATACACGCTTACATAACGATGTGTCAATCGCTTGACATAAATTAACATAAAAAGATTTTCCAATATGCTATACTGGTACTATCAAAACGCGTTGAGAAGGTGATTTCATGCAACCAAAATTAGCAGACGTGGCAAAGTTGGCCGGTGTTTCTGTGACCACTGTCTCTCGGGTGATCAATGAGCGGGGCTATTTGTCAGCCGCCACCAAAGAAAAGGTCTTTTCTGCCATGCAGCAGCTGAATTACCAACCTAGTTTGGCCGCCCGGGTCCTTCAAGGAAAACAATTTAAATTAGTTGGCTTGATCTTTGCCAGCCTGGAGAATCCATTGATTGCCCAAGTGGTTGAGGAAATTGAAAATCGGCTGTTTGCCCGTGGCTATAAAGCGATTATCTGTAACAGTATGGACAATCCCGAAAAGGAACAGCAGTATTTGAAAATGCTGATGGCTAACCAGGTTGATGGTATCATCACTGGTTCGCATAACGAGGGAATTAAGGAATATAAAATGTCGGGGCTGCCGATTGTTTCCTATGATCGTTATTTTCAAACGAAAATTCCGACTGTCAGCAGTGATAATCAGGCAGGTGGTGAACTGGCGGCTCGGACGATGATCGAAAAGGGCTCCAAAAAGTTCATGGTTGTGTCCGGTAGTTTAGAGAAGCGGGCTCCCAATAACCGCCGATTAACCGGCTTTGAACAAATTGCCAAGGAACATGGCTGTTCTGTTCAAATGGTGGCCTTTCCGTTTAATTCGACGCCCACCATTCGTCGGGCTACGTTACGTGAAAAACTGCTGGCTGATCAGCCGGACGGCATTTTCTGTACGGATGATCAAACCGCATTGCTATGTATTCAAGAAGCGCGCCGGGCGGGGATGCGAGTCCCCGAAGACGTTCAAGTAATCGGCTACGATGGCTCGGATTACGTCCAGGAGTATCATCCAGAATTAAGTACAATCGTCCAGCCGGTAGAAGACATCGCGGATTTGTTGGTTCGCTTGTTGTTCAGCCGCCTTCAGAAAAATGACGATCAACTGCTGGATAAGTATGTTTTGCCAATTAAATTACTTCAGAGAGATTCATTGCGAAAATAAAACAAGCGCCGGTAGAGTTGCAAATGACATGCAATTCTCCCGGCGCTTGTTTGGTTTTTGAGATTGTTCCGGGCTCTAACCGGGTCTCGTCACACTCTGGTTGAAATGTGTTCCGAGGCAACTGATGCTAACGTGTAAGTCCAAAAAGCTTTAAATCCAAGCCCGGGATTTCAATCTTTCCGGCCTTACACACCGCATCACCCGTTGCTCGTCACACTCTACTTGTTGAACGTATCATTCTCCACCTCGCGGATGAAGGTTGCCAGATGGTCATAGTAGACATCCGGATTATCGATCATGTGATGGTGGCCGCCTTCTGGTGTTGAGACGAATTTGGCGTTTGGAATCATCTTGGCCATGCGCTTACCAGTTTCGATTGGCATGGTTTCATGTTCACCAAATGTAACCAGCGTTGGCACCTTGATGTTCTTTAATTGATCGGTGAAGTTCCACTCAGCCAATTTACCAGTGACAACGAATTCGTTATCGCCTTGGAAAGCGCCATAGATATCGGTGTTAGTAACATCGATCAGATGCGACAGCTTGGAAGGCTGCTTCCGGTCAATGTATCCCTTATTCAAAATATCAACGTATGATTGATACTTGTCGTTATCGTAGTCACCCTTAGCTTCACAATCCTTCATGTAGGCAACTTGTTCTGGGGTTAATGCCTTCTCACGGACTTCTTCCAGGTGCTTGGTGTAATCGTCAATTCGATCAACCATGGAAGAAATAATGGCACCCTTTAAATGTTGACCAAACTTGGCAGCGTACTCTTGAACTAACAGGCCGCCCCATGATTGGCCGATGAGATAAAAGTTGTCCAACCCGAGCTTTTCACGAACTTCGTCAACTTCATTTAAGAAATAATCGTAGTTTAAAATATCTTTGCGGTTCTTGGGATCGCTGAAATCAGGACTGTCAGAATACCATGACCCCAATTGGTCGTACATGGTAACTTGCACGTCCAAGCCTTGCTTCTTGAGTTGTTTGGCTGCGTCTTCCCAATATTCATGTTCGCCGCCGGGGCCGCCATGCAATGCTAACAAATGAATGTCGCCAGTGCCTTGGGTATTGGTCCATAAGTGATAGCCGTTATCCAAAGTAATGATTTTTGTTCCTGTCTTCATAAAATCACCTATCCTTATTGTTATTTATAAAAATCATATCACATTTATCCCTGTTTATCATCGGCAGTCAACAATGGTAATTCAATCTTTGAAGCGCTCAGATCAACTGTGTAGGAAATATCCTGATTGCTGCGGATGGTGTAGTCCATATCAGTGGCGTAAATAATCAGTCCAAGTTGATGCCCTTTCAACAAGCGCCAAAATGTTGGCTGAAACGCTATGGTGAAGTTGGAGTATTGGCCGGGCTTCAGGTCGTCCGATTGATAATTGTTGGTGCGATTTTGCATATTCATATGGGCATCGGTGAACTTCTTGTAAGCCGATGCTTTTTTCTCAGGCAAAAATTCTTTCAAATCGTCTTTCCGCCATTGGTAACCGGTAATAATCTGCTGGGCAGACAAAATTTGGGGGACAGCGGTCAAACGTTTTTCGACCCCATAATCAACCAGAGCCGCACTCAACAAGCCTAAGTCCGCACTGCTGGCAGCCCGCAAGGTAATCGTCGCTCTTCCATCCACGGTGATATCTTGGTCCAGTGGCTCGGACACGAGTTTAATACTGTGTTTATCAAGCTTGGAATGATTCTTGGTAAATAGGGCCTTCTGCCACTTCTTGGTATTTTCGATGTAGTCCTTAAATAAATCGTCTGGCAATTGATCGCTAAATGAATGGTTCTCGTTCAGATCTGTCCAGCGCTTATCGTCAAGGGGAATTTCTTTAACGTTGCCGCCCCAGTCTTTGTAGGTGTTCCACGTTTCCGGTTCAGCGTTATCCTGTACCAAAACATCCGGCACAATCTGGTTAGCTTGATTATCGACCGCCAACAATTTGTTAGTTAGCCAGAGATTGACGATATCCGTGAAATCGACTGAGCGAAAGTTGTTGAGGTATTCATGTTGTCCTTGATGAAGGACTAATTTTTGGGTAATCTTTTCATTCTTTAACGTGTTTCTGAGATTGTAAACGTGGGACAACTTAACATTCCAATCATTCAAACCGTGGACTAGCAGCATGTCAGCTTTGATATTGACATTCTTCAAGAGATTACGATTATCCCAAAAACTGTTGTAACTTCCTGTCACCCGGTCTTGGCCGGCGGTGAGTTTCTTCAACTGGGCCAACCAAGTGTCCTTGATTTTGAGATAATCGGCAGCCGACTGCTCACGACTAAAGGTGAGTTCACCCAAGACGTCAGTATCTTCACCTTGGAAGCCGCCGGGAGCGACGACCAAGCCGTTCTCTCGATAATAATCGTAATAGTTAGAGATGCCGGCTTCAACCACAGCGGTCTTGAGTCCGTCAACACCCGTCATTGCGGCCGCCGTTGAGAGGGTGCCAAGATAAGAGCGCCCGGTCATCCCAACGTTACCATTGGACCACCAAGCCGGAATGGCAATTTGATCGGACCGGTTGGTAAATGCGGTCCGATCGCCATGCAGCCACTCGATGACCGAAGTGGCACTGATGGTTTCGTCAGGCGTCCCGGTTGTCCGGACGCCGTCAGAATCTTTAGTGCCGACACCGGATGAATAGACCACCGCAAAACCGCGCGCCAAGAAGTAATCATTCAATGAATAAGTCCAGGTTTTAACAAATGATTCTTCAGCGACTTTGTTGGTATCCTTGATGGTCCGTGGCTCCGGCAAGTCATGGTTGTCGTAATCGAACTTAACGTCGTCATAACTCAGATGGTTGGGTTGCTTGCGGGTTAATTTTTCCTGATTAACGTCGTGGGTCATTTGATCGGCTTGGTGGTCGTTAGTCCCTTGGTCGTAAGGGCTGGCAGTGAAAATAACCGGTACCTTCAAGCCGTTTTCAGTTTCTCCCGGACGAATGATTTCAGCTTTCAAGAGGTCTCGTTTGCCATCATGGTCATTGTCCAAGGGCGCTTCAACGTAAACCACGTCGCGGATGAGTTGAGTGGTATCAAAGACCGCCTGGGACTTACCGTTAAAGATGAGCGGCCGTTTCAGTTCATCGGTTCCGAAGAATTGGTGATAGTAGCCTTGACCCGCCAAATAATCAATCAAGGTTTGCCCAAACTTGGTTCGCGTATTGAGCAGTTTGTACCAGGCATCAATGACCTGATTGCGGTCGAGCGTATCGTCGACAACCGCCATTGGCAGTCGATATTTTTTCATGGCGGAAAACGGGTCGTTCAACTCGAAGTCCAGGCCGACTTCAAATCCCAACAGCTGCAAGCCAACGTTATAAAAGGCTAACTTGCTGACGGCAGCTTGAGTTGTCGTGAACTCATAAGCATTTAGAGTGGGGGTTGCCATCAAATTAGCAACCTTTTGAATCCGGGTGGCCAAGCTCTGCTTTTCAATGAAGAATTTCAGCAGGAATTGGCGATAAAGCATGACCGGATCTGCCATCTTTTTGGTTTGGGCGGTTAAGAAATGGACATCCGCCAACTCTTTGACAATAGTGTGATGATCAGTGGGAACATATGCAAACTGATTAATTTTCATGAAGTACCTCCTGGAAATGATTGTTAACGCCATTATACCTTACTTTTGAATCCCTGAACCGGTCGGCTTTTGCCGAAATTGCAGTGGGGTCTGGCCAGTCAGCTTCTTAAAAACTCTGATGAAATAATTTAAATCGTTGAATCCGGTCATCAAGGCGATGTCGGTAATCGAGGGCGTTGGTCTGCTCAAATATTGTTTTGCCAAAACGATGCGGCGGTGGTTGACGTAATCGGTGATGGTCATGCCGACCTCCTGCTTAAATTTTCTTGAAAGGTATGACGGATTGGTGCCGATAGATTGGGCAATTTGATTGAGCGTGATCGGGTGCCCCAGGTTCAGCAGAATATAGTCAGCCGCTCGTTGAATCATTGGGGAATAGCCGGAAGTTGAGAGGGTAAGAACCAGTTGGCAATATTCCCGCGTCATCGAGTGGACTAAGATGTGTAAACCTTGAAGCGTGTTTTGGCGCTCGATTAACAAGGCGTACTTTTCGGAAATGTCGTTGAGGTAGACCGGGTGGACGCCGCCTTTGTGCGCGGCAATTCGACAAATAGTATTGAAAACAAAGCAGATATTTTTTGAGGAGCGTAATGGCTTGCCTGGAATTCGATTCGAGAAGGAATCAAATATCTTGGTCATGGTTGTATTGAGACGGTGGACGGCGACTTGATCGCCTGAGGCAATCGCATTGGTGATTTTGGCTTCGTTGGCATAGTTGGCTTCGATTTGCGCCCGATGATCGCTGTTAACCGTCATCAACGATCTTTCAATTGGCTGAGGGCCATGGGTTACTTTGGCTTTTTCGTGGGCGGTGGCTAGCTGTCGGGAAAATAAGTTGGTCATCAAAGTGGCCAAGTCGTTGATTTTATCTTCTGCCAGCACCGGTAAGCTTTGGTACAACTGGGTGAGTTGCCGATGTTCGCTGATGGTATAGGAATTCATCGCCACGATGTCATTGATTTCATCGATGGTCAGGGTGGTGGTTAGGAACGGTCCCAAGACGACAACTTGGTCGTCAGGTTGGTCAAGGCGGGCCGCCACGTAGCTCAGCTGGGCGGAATCCGTGTAAGTCAGGTACCCATTAGCATGGAATTGCTCAATTTGTTGAAAGATCGGATCAAACTCGTTGAGCCGGTGGAAGGCTGGTAACACGTTTTCTTGAATTTGCACCACGGGGGTGCCGTCTTTTTGAATGATGGCAATATCAATTTGGGTCAGGGAATGAATCAGTTCAGCAGTTGATTGGTTATCATACGCGGTCATCGTCAAGATCCTTTCTGGTAGCGGTTACATAAAAGTCAATAAAATGCGATTTAAGTAAAAATTAGATAAGTATTCGATCCCAGTTTAGCCTATATTAAAGACATTGAAAAGCAGTGATCCAAATACTGACTAACGAACGGAGGATTTTAACTATGTTATACCCACTCACAACACCCAGCAGAACGGTTCTGGACTTATCAGGACTCTGGAAATTTATGATCGATGAGGAGATCACACCAATCGATCCCAAACAGCCGTTGCCAACTGAAGACGTCATTTCGGTTCCGGCTTCCTTCAATGATCAAACCGCGTCAAAGAAGATTCGTGAGCACAACGGCTTTGTGTGGTACGAAACTAATTTTGATATTGCCAAACCATTGCGCAGCCAGCGGTTAGTTTTGCGATTTGGCTCCGCCACTCATGAAGCTTGGGTTTACCTCAACGGCCAGGAAATTACCCATCATAAGGGTGGCTTTACACCGTTTGAGGTGGAAATTAACGATTATCTAAAAGATAGCGACAACCGCTTAACCGTTAAACTCAGCAATATTCTTGATTACACGACTCTGCCGGTTGGCAACTATTCGGAAAGCACTGACCAAGATGGCCACAAGCTCCGCCACGTTGACGAAAACTTTGATTTCTTTAACTATGCCGGTCTTCAACGACCAGTTAAAATCTACTCAACGCCAGCTGACTATATCAGCGATATCACGGTCGTTCCAGACGTCCATCTGGCTGAATCCAGTGCTGACGTCGAGGTCAAAGTCACTACCCACGGGGAGATTGATGGAGTTAAAGTGACCATTTTGGACCAAGACGGCCAGGCGGTGGTCAGCGGCACTTCTGCCGATACTACTTTGCATATTGACCACGTTCATCTTTGGCAGCCGTTGAACGCCTATCTCTATACCGCAAAAGTGACAGTCAGCCGAAATGGTGAAGTGATCGATACCTATTCAGAAGACTTTGGTGTTCGCAAGATTGAGGTTAAGAATGCCCAGTTCTTAATTAACGGCGAACCATTTTATTTTAAAGGCTTTGGCAAGCATGAAGATTCATACGTTCATGGTCGGGGCATCAACCAACCGGTCAATGTCTTGGATATTAATTTGATGAAGGATATGGGCGCTAATTCATTTAGAACCTCCCACTATCCATACTCCGAGGAAATGATGCGGTTATGTGATCGCGAAGGAATTGTGGTGATTGATGAAACGCCAGCTGTTGGGTTGATGGTGACCTTTGGGTTTGATGTGTCAATGCTTGAGAGCGACGACTACCAAGACGATACTTGGACCAAATTAAAGACCGCCGACGCCCACAAACAGGTGATCAAAGAAATCATCGACCGTGACAAGAACCATGCCTGTGTCGCGATGTGGTCGATTGCCAACGAAGCGGCAACCTTTTCAAAAGGGGCATATGAATACTTCAAGCCGTTATTTGATGAAGCCCGTCAACTGGACCCCCAAAAGCGACCTTGCACCTACACCAGCATCATGATGGCCACTCCGAAGACGGATAACTGTATTTCATTGGTTGATGTGATTGCCTTGAACCGCTACTATGGCTGGTATGTTGGTAATGGCGATTTGAAGACGGCTGAACAAGCAACCCGCGATGAGCTGCAGGAATATTCTGACAAATTCCCGGACAAACCCATTATGTATACCGAATACGGCGCCGACACCATTCCTGGGCTCCACAGCAATTACGACGAGCCATTCTCTGAAGAATTCCAGGAAGACTACTATCGAATGGCCAGCAAGGTCTTCGATGAATTCCCACACTTTGTCGGTGAGCAATTGTGGAACTTCGCCGACTTCCAGACCAAATTTGGCATTCAACGGGTTCAGGGTAATAAGAAAGGAATTTTCACCAGATCACGGGAACCGAAGATGGTTGTCCGTTACCTGAAAGACCGCTGGACTAAGATTCCTAACTTTGGTTATAAAAAATAATATCGTTAATTTTCGAACCGGAACACGTGATTCCGCGTGCGCCGGTTTTTTATTGCTTCAAATGAAAGCGCTTAACAAACTAAGAACCAGCACATGATTAAGGAGGGGTTTACCTTGAAAACAGAAAAACTCAAAATGCGTGAAAAAGTAGCCTATGGATTGGGGGATTTGGGCAACGGCTTGATGTTTCAATTTGCTCAGCTGTTCTTACTAAAATTCTATACCGATGTTTTACAGATCCCAGCCTATTGGGGAGGGTTGATTTTCCTGATCGCCAAATTCTTCGATGCCTTTGTAGATACCAGTGTTGGTGCCTTCATGGATTCTCGTCAGCATATTTCCAAACGCGGAAAGTTTCGCCCATACATTCTCTATGGCTCATTATTCCTGGGAATTGCAACAGTTGCCTGTTTTGTCACGCCTAATTTTGGTGAGACCGGGCGGATCATCTATGCCTTCGTTTCATATAACATCATGGGATTTTGTTACTCCGTTGTAAATATTCCTTATGGTTCGCTGGCAGCAGCTATGACTATGGATTCCGGTGATCGGACTTCTTTGGCTGCCGCTCGCAACTTAACTGGACAAATGGCCGCCTTGCTTACCGGAGCAGTAGTAATTCCACTGGTAGCGATCTTTGCGACGCCCAAAATTGGTTACATTGCCACGGTCGCGATTTTTGCTGCCGCCGGCGTTGTTTCACAGATTCTCTGTTACTCCGGAACCAAGGAACGCATCATTGACCATAAGCCCCGCCAAAAGGGGGATGGTCTCAAGTCGATCAAGGGACTGTTAACCAACCGTCCGTTCATTATTCTATCCATTTTCACGATTCTTAGTGTTGGCTCGATGTTCCTTAAAATGGGTATTCAACTATACTACTTCCAGTACGTTTTGGGACAGGTCGGAATCGTTAGTATTGTGAGCCTATTGAGTGCTTTATCGATTATTCCAGCGGTGATCTTTGCCACGCCGTTGGTTAAGAAAATTGGTAAGAAGAACGTTGCAATATACGCAACACTGGGATTCATTGCAGCAGAACTGGTCAACTTTTTTATCACCGGCTCACATGTCGTTCCTTATCTGATCGTCAACACGATTTCATACATGTTCCTGGGCTTTAGTGGGACCGTCGCCTTTGCGTTTGTGAATGACGTGATTGAATACGGTCAGTTGCAAACCGGGATTCGCTCAGAAGGAATTATTTATTCCGGCTACAGTTTTGTGCGGAAAATTGCCCAAGGGGTCGCCGGCTTTATTCCTGGTCTTGCTTTGACAATGACTGGATACGTTGCCAATCAACCTCAATCTGCCAGCACAATCTCCGGCATTAGTGCCGTGTATTTCTTAGTTCCAGCGATTGCCAGTGCGATTTCCTGCATTGTCTTTTACTTTGGTTACGACTTGACTGACGAGAAGCATGCCGAAATTGTCAAAGAGTTGGAACGACGTGAAACTGATCTCAAGCAGAATGAACATCTGGATGTCATTGATGACAATCCGATTGACGATACTTTGAATTCTGAAGTTCCTAATACCGGCATGGTTAATCACTAACTAACGATCACAATGAATACTTGGAAAAAAGGACGAACCGAAAATAACTTTTTGGTTCGTTTTTCTATGCTTGTAAAGTTAATCACAAACCATTGCAATTCTCGATGAAGAGGACTAGCCTTGAACCGTATAAAGCGTTTGCAAAATGATTGTGAAGGGGGTCGCTTTAATGTCTACGATTATTGCTGCTTTGAAGGAATCTGGCGATGAAAACCGTGTGGCAATCACACCGGATGTGGCTGCGAAATTAGTTCACAGCAAGTTTGAAGTTATGATCGAACAGGGCGCTGGTCAGAATGCTTATTTTTCTGACCAGGCCTACCAAGATGCTGGCGCAAAAGTCGTTAGCCGAGACGATGCAGTTAGTCAGGCCAATGTGATTGCGACGGTTGATTTACCTGATTCAGAGACTTTGGGCAAGTTGCATGAGGGACAGATTTTAATTGGCTTGTTGAAGGCCTTGACCGATTTGGACTCGGTGCAAAAACTTGCTAAACAGAAGGTCACGGCGCTGTCGTTTGAACTGCTGCCGCGGACCATTTCCCGTGCCCAAAGCATGGATGTCTTAAGTTCACAAGCCTCAATTGCCGGTTACAAAGCTGCTTTGGTGGCTGCTGACAAATTCGCCCGTTATTTCCCAATGATGATCACTGCTGCGGGGACTGCCAAGCCTGCCAAAGTGTTGGTCTTAGGGACCGGAGTTGCCGGCCTGCAAGCCATTGGAACTGCCAAACGGCTGGGGGCAATTGTTTCCGGTTATGATGTTCGTCCAGCGTCTCGAGGCGAAGTTGAATCACTCGGTGCCGAATTTCTCACTAGTTCAGTCAGTGCTGTCGGTGAAGGCGGTTATGCCCGTCAATTGTCTGCTGATGAGCAAAAGCAGCAGCAAGACGAATTAATTGGGTTTATCAAACAAAATGATATTGTCATCACCACCGCGCAGGTTCCTGGAAGAAAGCCGCCACTGCTGGTTCCTCAAGCCGCCGTTGATAACGCTAAACCAGGTAGCGTCTTCGTTGATTTGGCTGCCAGTGATTTGGGTGGTAATGTCGCTGGATCAAAGCCCGACCAAACAGTGATCACTGATTCCGGTGTTCAACTGATTGGGGCCGGGAATTTAGCCAGTGAAATGGCAACGTCGGCTTCTGAAATGTTCTCTAAGAACGTTCAGGCAGTGATTAATGATGTTGCTGATAAGGATGCTCAAATTACCATCGATTTAAAAGATGACGTAATGAGCCAATTGGTTGCGACCGACCATGGCGAAATTATTTCTGAACGAGTCAGAAAAGCGCTGAACCTGCCAATTTCAAAACCGGCTGAAGACGATGCTGCCCCTGCCGATTCTGACGACAAATCAGCTGAGAAGGGGGATTAGTCATTATGAGTCAAGAATTATATACGAATTTAGCCATTTTTGTTTTGAGCCTGCTAGTTGGGTTTGAAGTTATGAGTAAAATTCCCTCAACCCTGCAGACGCCAATGATGTCTGGTGCCAATGCGATTCATGGCGTCGTCGTTGTCGGTGCCTTTGTGATTGCTGCAGAAGCCAGCAGCTGGTATTTCTACCTGTTGGCATTTCTAGCCGCATTCTTTGCAGCTGTCAACGTCGCCGGTGGTTACACCGTGACTGACCGGATGCTGGGAATGTTTAACCGGCCGAAAAAACAGCCGAATTCAGCTGACAAGGGAGGCGACAAATAATGTCACTCCTTAAAACGATTGCTTCCCTAATTTACCTGCTGTCAGCGGTCTGCTATGTGATTGGTGTTCACATGATGCGCTCCCCAAAGACGGCTCGGAATGGTAATTTACTTTCCGGACTTGGGATGGCCATGGCAGTTGTCATGATTTTAGTTGAAATTATCTCCAAGGGTCAGATTACCTTAATTGGCTGGACGGTATTGTTTGCGGGTCTGTTAATCGGAATTTTGTATGGAGTTATCCGCGCACGCAAAGTGCCAATGACCGATGTTCCTCAATTGGTTTCGCTGTTTAACGCCGTTGGTGGCGGTGCCGCTGCCACAATCGGGATTTTCGATTACACCCACGAAGCTGTCGGTACCTCTTTGAGCCTGGCCTTTTCCATTCCAGTGCTGCTTGACATTATTATTGGTGGGATTACCTTCTCAGGCTCGCTAATTGCAACCGGTAAATTGTCCGGACATGTGCCCGGCAAACCAATTTCGTTTCCCGGCGACAAATTGATTAACGGTCTGGCAGTGTTAGCAATTATCGTTGCCGGTGTTTGGATGATTGGTTTTCCTTCCGCTTACTGGCCTATGGTACTGGCATTGTTAGCCAGTTTGATTTTTGGCCTATTGATGACCTTGCCAATTGGTGGTGCCGACATGCCGGTGGTTGTTTCACTTTTGAACGCCTTTACCGGTTTGGCGGTTGCCTTTGCCGGATTTGTCATTGATAATCAGGTCTTGATTATCGCTGGTGCGCTGGTTGGTGCGGCCGGAACAATTTTGACCCTGCAAATGGCCGAAGCAATGAACCGATCAGTTGCCAACATTATTGCTGGCGGCTTCGGTAGTGGCGATTCCAACGGCAGTATTGGTGCGGGTGCTGAGGTGCCAACCAACATTAAGAAGACCACACCCGATGATGTCGGCATGCAGCTGGCCTATGCGCACAATGTCATGATCGTTCCCGGTTATGGTTTGGCTGCCGCTCAGGCTCAGCATGAAGTCGCTGAGTTGGCGAAATTGCTGACGGATGCCGGAATTAACGTCAACTATGCGATTCACCCAGTTGCCGGCCGGATGCCTGGCCATATGAACGTTTTGCTCGCCGATGTCAACGTTCCTTACGATCAAATGAAACAGTTGGATGAAGCCAACTCGATGTTTGAAAATACTGACGTTTCGCTGGTTATTGGCGCTAACGATGTTACCAATCCATTGGCTCGTGAAAAGGGTAACGCCATTTCGGGGATGCCAATTTTGGATGTTGATAAATCAAAGTCCGTCGTTGTCATTAAGCGTTCCATGAGTACCGGTTACGCCGGTGTTCAAAACCCACTGTTTAGTGAAGATCAGACCAGTATGATGTTCTCGGATGCCAAGAAGGGGCTGCAGGAAATTATTGCGGCTACCAAGGGGTATTTAGATTAAATGAAGAGTGGGGCGCGAGGCGCTTTGATCCCAGAATTTAAGTAAATAATCCAGTTATTCCTGGTTTTGGAATAACTGGATTATTTGCTTAAATGGCCGGGATCAGCCGATTGTCCCAGGTTTAATCTATATGACAGTGGAACTCAAAAGAGGCGATGACATAACTGACAAAGAATGATGTTTCGCCTCTTTTGGGTAATTATTTATAATAGACTTTCACAAACTTCGGATTGGCGGTAATATAGCCACCCTTGACAGAGAATCGCTTGGCACCGGACTTGGTGTTCGACGCATCATGGCTATAGGTGTAGAAGTTGACTTTAATCTTGGCGCCTTTCTTGTAGTGACCGTTTTTCTTGGTGAAATTGGCAGTGGTATAGCGGTTGATTGCTTTTTTGGCGACCACTCTGGTTGGCTGCTTTTGTTTACCGTTCATAACCAGCTTACGGTTGGCAGTGATGAAATTACCATTGCCCAGCATGTAACGGGTGGTCAAGTTGTGGGTGGTGATTGACTCGACCTTTAGGATTCTTCCCTGCTTGAACGTCTGGACTGGCTTGGTGAGGTCCTTTTCGTTGTATTCGATGACTCCATTTGGGCTGATGACGGTGATGAACTTTGGGACTGCCTGGTAGTAAACCGGAGAAACGAAGCTGGACTTAGTGGTGATGTAGCCGGTCATTCCCGCAGTTGGACTGTCATGGTTGACATCGACGACTTTGAAACGTATGCGGCCTGCGTTGGAATAGCTGTATCCGGTGACCACAAACATTGGTCGGAAGACCCGTGGCTTTTGAGTATAACCAACCAGTCGCTCAGCTTTTTTGAAGGTTGGATTCTTGTATAGGTAAATCTTCTTCAGTGAGTAGACGACTTCACCAGTAGTTTTCGCATAATTTGGTAACTGCGTTCCGCTTGGTGGGGTTGGGTGAACTGGGAAGGTTGGGGTTTCCGGATTGGTTGGTGGATTTGGTGTGGTCGGTGGCGTCGGGTTGACCGGTGTTGAATTCTTGGTGTAAATGAGCTTGAAGGTTTGCTTTTCTCCGGTAATTTTGCCGGTTTGTGCCGGATCGTATTTGGAGAAGGTGTAACCTGGGATATTTAATTTGTAATCGGCTGTTGAAAGATCGAAGGCTTGATCAATTTCACCCTTGATCGTAGCTGACGCATGAATTGAGTTGCCGTTGGTGTCGACATACTCAACTGTGACCGGCTGGGCTTCTTCTGGTTGAATGACGTATGGCATAAAGTAGCTCAGTGCTGCGTAGAGCGGTTCTCCTGGGTAGACGTTATATTGCGCAATCATGTAGTAAGTGTAGGTATTGTTAACAACGGTTGCGTTTGGATAGTAGCTGGCCCATGGGTTAGTGGGATCTGTCGGGATAATTTGCGGTGCCAAATTTGTGTAGGTGAAATCATCACCGTTAATGGTTGTGGTTCCCTGGGCCACACCAGTCCCACGAGTGCCGTTGCGGAAGACGTCAATTTGAGAGTACTTGGTATCGGTTGGGTTGCCATAAGCAAGGGTTCCCGGACGGAGAAATTTTTGCTGGTAAGGCTGGAATGGTTTGTTATCCTCGGTTTTAACGTTTTTTGGTAAGGCGTCCACAAACGGTGCTTTCCAAGTGTAGGTGTTGGAGTGGAGCACTTGTAGTGGTTTAATGACGATTTGCTCCAGGTAGTTAAATCCCTCGGTATATTGTTCAGCGTCCAATGTGTTTAGATTATTGATGCAGTTGTTATTGAGATATAAAGTCTTGACATTCTTCAGACCCGCAATTGGTGAAATGTCTTGAATTCGATTACCTGACAAGTTGATATATTCAAGTTTTTCCAGACCTTCAAGTGGTGAGACATCAATAATGTCATCATGATGAAATTTACTTCCTCTATTTAAGTCTGCGTTCAATTCAAGCTTGGTGAGGTTCGTACAATATTCCAAGCCTTCCAGTGAATAATTACCCTTATTTGCAGGGCCGACCGAACCGTTGCCGCCATTGACCGGTTCTTGGCGGTCCACTTGTTCGTTGGTTCCAATCTCCCAGCCCAGCTGAGTTAGTTTTGCCAAATCTTCCTTAAATGTGGTCGGCGTGAAGTCACTCAAGGTAAAGTTGGGATCTTGAATGATCTTTTGATCTTTCATATTGATTAAAACTAATTCTCGCAGTTTCTCATTCGGCATTATTTTGTCGATGGTCTGTTCGTCTTGAGTAGTGGCTGCATTGGCGGCCGTGACCATCGGCGTTTGGTTATTTAAGACCATCCCCACAAACATCAGGATGGCGGTCGTCGTGATCATTAACAAAAAGTTGAGTAGTCTCTTGGAACGCTCCATGATTATTCACCCCCAAGTGTAAATATTCCTTCCTTGTAATCGCTTTCATTATATCGGAATATTACCAGAAATTGAAAGTATCTTGATTGTGAAATTAAGTTCTTAAAATTACCGGTCTCAGCCCATGAACGCGGGCAATTGGTATGGTAAACTAATATCAATAGTACGTAACTAATGGTTAAGAAAAGAAAGGGTTATTAGATGGCGTTTGTGGGTCAAATTGCACTCATTTTAATTGCAACATTATTGGCGGCAGCGATTAGTCAACGATTAGGGATGCCGGCTGTGATCGGCCAGTTGATCGCCGGGGTTATTTTAGGCCCGGGTATCTTAGGGGTCCTGCACAATACGGAACTGATGCACGCCGGGGCAGAAATCGGCGTGATTATTTTGATGTTCATTGCCGGGATCGAAAGCGATCTGGATTTACTCAAGAAGTATTTCAAACCGGCAATTAGTGTGGCGGCAATCGGCGTCTTGTTCCCCATGATTGTCTTTTACGGCTACGGCCAAATCATGGGGCAGGGCTTTGAGCGCTCAATTTTTTGGGGCGTTATCTTCGCGGCAACTTCGGTCTCAATTAGTGTCGAAGTGCTTCGCGAGTTCAAGAAATTGAACACCAAGGAAGGCGCGACAATTCTGGGAGCAGCAGTGGTTGATGACATCATTGCCGTGATTTTGCTGAGTATCTTCGTCAGCTCCTTTGGAGTTAGCGGCAGTGGATCGTCGAATTTACTGGTTGCCACACTGTATCAATTGATGTACTTTTTAGGTGTGATCATCCTGGTTAAATGGGTGGTCCCGGTGGTACTGCGAGTGGCAGAACGATTGCCGGTCCACGGCTCGGTAGCGATTACCTCGCTGGTGATCTGTTTGACAATGGCCTGGTCCGCTGACGCTTTAGGCTTGAGTTCGGTGGTTGGCGCCTTCTTTGCTGGGGTGGCCGTTTCACAGACGAAATTTCAAGATGAAATCTCCAGTAGTGTCAGCTCAGTCGGATACACCTTTTTCATTCCGATCTTCTTTGTCAGCATTGGCTTGGATATGGAGTTCAACAATGTCATCAAGAACCTGGGCTTCATTGTCATCATGACGATTTTAGCGATCGCTACCAAGTTGTTTGGCGGCGCCCTGGGTGCTTGGATCACCAAAATGAATTGGAGCAGCGCGTTTATTGTTGGTTCCGGGATGGTATCACGGGGTGAAATGGCGCTGATTATCGCCCAAATCGGGTTGTCCGCCAATTTGATGGCCAAGAACCTGTACTCTGAAATTATTATTGTCATTGTATTGTCGACGATTGTGGCACCAATGTTATTGAAGAAAACAATGAAAGTTTAAAAGGAGATTAATGATGGTTACTGAATATGCGAGTGGTGCAGTGGTTTATGAAATTAGAGACGGCAAGATCTGGTACCTGTTATTGCAGAGTGCCACCTCTGATTTTTGGGGATTACCCAAAGGACACGTCGAGAAGAATGAAAATCTCATCCAAACAGCAGTCCGTGAAATTCACGAGGAAACCAGCTTAAAGACGCAAATCGACGCCAACTTTAAAGAAAAGGTTGAGTACGATATGAACAACGGCCACCACAAGGACGTGACTTTCTTTGTCAGCCGGGTGGCGCCAGAAGTCAAGGTTCGAAAGCAGGATGAAGAGATCAACTCATTTGGATGGTTTGACTATGAAGATGCTTACGAAAAGTTAACCTATGATAATCTCCGACAACTGCTTAAGCACGCCGACACCTATATCCGCAATAAAGAAAACATCGAGGAAGCCTGATGAAGAATCGAGTATTTGTGATTACCGGAGCCGCTGGCAGCGGCAAGACAACCGTTCGTGATTATTTACATGACCAATATCAAATGGCCCGGGTGATCACCCACACCACCCGGCCGCCGCGGGAAAATGAACGTGACGGGGTGGACTATTATTTTGAGGACGACCAATCGTTCTTTGACAATCACTTTTTGGAGTCCGTCCACTATGCCGGCCACTATTATGGTTCATCCTACGAAGGCTTAGAGAATGCCTGGGAGAAATCACCATTTGCGACGATTGTCCTGGACACTGCCGGAGCCATTACATATAAGCAGAAACTGGGCGAAAAGGCAGTCATCATTTTTCTGCAGGTCGGCGATACTGAAGAACTCAAACGCCGAATGCAGGGGCGTGGTGACAATGCTGAGATGGTTGCCAAACGGGTCAGCAGTAAGGAGTATCATCGTGATCTCGAAATGCCTTATGAACTGCAGGGCAAGGCTTATCAAGTGGTTAACCAGGATTGGCAGCAGACGCGTCAACAAATTGATAAAATCGTTGAGAATTATCGTCAAGAAACGGCGGGATAGTTGTTGCTGAAAGTAGATTATGGTAGGATGCAATAAACAGTAATAATTACTTATTAGAGGTGAACAGTATGCCTGCAGCAATTGAACAAGCGACCAAAGTTTTAAAAGAGAATAACTTCAAGATTACCAAGCAACGCCGCGCGATGATTGAATTTTTAGTCGGCACAGCGACGCATAAGTTTGTTGAAGTCACCAGCATTGATGATTTCATGCGCAAAACCTTTCCCAACATGAGTCATAACACGATTTACCGCAACATTTCCGAGTTTGCCAATTTGGGGATTGTTGAGCGGCAGGTGCAGGGTGATCGGGCATCAGTTAAATTCCAGTGTGATTTTCAACATGAGCATCACCACCACTTTATCTGTAGTAACTGCGGCAAAGTGATCGAACTCAAGGATTGTCCATTGAGTCCTGAAATCACTTCCCAGCTGGCTGGCTGTGAAGTGACTGGTCATTTGTTTCAGATTTATGGCTTGTGCCCTCAGTGCGTCAACTTAATGAATAATTAACGAATTGTTTAGGTTTCGTTCATATTCTTATGCGATAATGGAGGCTACAAAAATTTAGTAAGGAAGTTTTTTGAATGGATAATAGAATTCCACCATTAATTACGCCATTTGCCATTCTCTCAATTTCTTTGGCACTCGGCGCCACTAACGTTGTGGTCAATAATGTGACGTCCACCAATGAAGGAACCCCTAGGACCACTCAAACGACCAATCAAAAAAAGATTTCGGATTCCATCTATGGGAATAAGAAAAAGACCAACGATTCGGATGCGAAAGAAAAAGCTGAGAAGGCTAAGGAAGCCTCCGAAAAGAAGAAGGCCGCTGAAGAATCGTCTGCGGCCAAGGCTTCGTCTGAAAAAGCCGAGAGCGAAAAGAACGCCAGCTCTTCAGATGATCAAACCAACGATGATACGACCAATAACAACAAGAATACGACAACCGGGACAACGACCAATAAAGGAACGACTACCAATAAGGGTACAACCACTAATAAAGGGACAACGACCGGCGGTACTACCACTAATAACAATAATTCCGATCAAAATACCCAGACCGGTAGTGAAAGTAGTAGTCAAACAACCGGGACAACGGGCGGAACCAACACTCAAAATAACAATAATACGAATGCCAACGCTGATGTGACGACTGGCAATACAGGGGAGGGAACTAACTAATGTTTAGCTTTTTGGACATGGTTAACCACTACCTGGGGTACTTCAATATTAATGTGACCCTTAAGAGCCGGATTTACACAGTGTTAGGCTTCTTTGGTGACGTCTACCTGTTTTACATCAGTTTTCGTTTCTTACAGAATCAGATGTTTAGCAAGGGTGTCCCGATTTTATTAGTCGCAATCATTTTGCTGTACTTTACAATTTGCAACTTCTTTTATTACTTTACTAAGAAGCAGCCGTGGTTCGATATTTCACCGAAAATTGCCAAGCTGCTGCACATTCAAGAGCACCCACGAGAAACTCAGGTGCAATCCAAAATGGGCACCACCGTCATCGCTGATGAACGAAACGTGCCGGCTAACGGCTTGTTCGACGACCAACACCTGTTACCGGCTAAAATTGAGGTCAGCCCAATGCAGCAGGCTAATATTGATCGACTGGTTTCCCAAATGGAACGCCAACAGCTGTTTAAGGCCGACTATAACGGCATGAGTGACCGGAAGATCTATGAACTGCTGAAGGTTAATAGTAAGCCGATTTATGCCATTGGCAAAGGCGTATTGCTTCCTTATTTTGAAATGCAAAAACAAGGTTCGTCATTGATGGTCTATTGCGGTTTGAACCAAGCAGAGATCTATCCGGTCGGCGAAATTAAGCGGATTGGCCTGCAGTCGATTCGATCGCTTGATTTGAGTCAGGTCAAGTTATACTTGGCATCAGTGACCTTAGTTGGTGGACCATACAAGCAGATCGGCCGGGCTGGGGTGATTGAAGCGCCACAAGACTATAAGCTGCGGGCAATGGTTGCTTACAAGAAGTTATAAACGAAAGGGCCTCATTATGAGAATTAATGTTTTACAACACGCCGCCGATGAGGGACCCGGATCCATTCAGGACTGGGCGCATGCCAAGGGGCATCAGATGTACATTTATCATCCGGATCAATTTGGCCTACTGCCAACTGCAGCTCAGACTGATATGTTGATCATTCTCGGCGGACCAATGAGTCCTAATGACGATTTGCCGTGGATTCAACAAGAACGGGAATTGATTCAACAACTGTTGGATGCTCAAACACCAATCTTTGGTGCCTGTTTTGGGGCTCAGCAGATTGCCAAAGCCTTGGGCTACGCTGTTTCCAAGGGTCCGGCAAAAGAAGTTGGTTGGGCCCCGGTGTATCGAAAGTCCGACGTGATTCCTGGACTACCTGAGCAATTGACGGCGCTGCATTGGCACGAGGATATGTTTGAACTTCCCGATGATGCAGATTTATTGTTCTCAAGCGACCACTTGGCCAACCAGGGATTTGTGTTGAATCACCGGGTTGTCGGGTTGCAGTTTCACTTTGAGCCCAAAGAAGATAATGTTCGCGAGATGGTCGTCAATGACGCTGCATACATCCAAGGTTCGGTGTTGAATCAGTCAGCTGATGAAATTTTGGCTCGTCAGGTTCCAGCAGAAAATAAAAACGTCATGTTTCAAATTCTCGATTACATTTCTGAAAATTAATATTTTCTCATCTTAATAACGTGCAATTCAACCCGGGCTGGGTTTGGATTGCACGTTATTTTTGAGCTCTCATTTTTTAGCCACAAAATGAGCTTCCAATTAAATTTTATTCAAATGGGGTTTCCATTTTCGCTGATGGTGAATTATAATTAGATAATTACCCAAATTTATACATCCAAAATAATGGTCGAGTTTGAATGGCTTTATCATCGGATTAACTCCGTTGATAGAAAATGTGACATGGAGATAAAATTTTTGTAACATTTTTTTGACCTATCAAAATTTTTAACATATTATGGATGTAGTATCATTCTTAGGCAATTTTAATAAATAGCCTGAAAGCATTGGAGGAAAATGACATGGCAATGATCGAATTTCAAGACGTACAAAAGTATTACGGCGATTTCCATGCTTTAAAGGACATCAATTTGAAGATTGAAGCAGGCGAAACCGTTGTTTTAATTGGTCCTTCAGGTTCTGGTAAGTCGACACTGATCCGAACGGTTAATGGCCTTGAACCGATTCAAGAAGGTAAGTTGATCGTCAATGGGCAGGACTTGGCCAACAAGAAGACCGATGTTAACCGGATCCGAAAGAACGTTGGGATGGTGTTCCAGCATTTTAATTTGTATGCCAACAAGACGGTTCTTGAAAATATCATGTTAGCACCACGAATTGTGTTGAAGCGTCCTGAAAAAGAAAACAAAGAGTTGGCAATGCAATTGCTCGACCAAGTTGGTCTTCAAAGCCAAGCCAACAAATTGCCAGCCCAATTATCAGGTGGTCAACAGCAACGTATCGCGATCGCCCGTTCTCTGGCAATGAAGCCAAAGTGTCTGTTGTTTGATGAACCAACCAGTGCGTTGGATCCAGAAATGATTGATGATGTTTTGAACGTTATGAAAGATATTGCGCAAGATTCAGATATGACCATGTTGGTTGTGACTCACGAAATGGGATTTGCCCGTGAAGTTGCCAACCGGGTTATCTTTATGGATGACGGTCAGATTTTGGAAGATGACACAAGCGACAAATTCTTTGATGGTGAACCCTCCAATGAACGTGCACGACAATTTCTTGGGAAAATTATTACGCATTAAAAATTTCATTATTGGGAGGTCGCATCATGAAGAAGATCATATCAAGAATTGGGTTATTATTAACCCTGCTCTTAATGGTCGTTTCTTTGAGTGCCTGTTCGAGCGCAGCATCACAGAAAAATGTGCTGAAGGATGACAAGCAGACAAAGACGATCACATGGGGCGTTAAAGCCGACACCAAGCTGTTTGGTTTAATGGATGTACGGGACAATCAGATCAAGGGATTTGAAATTGATTTGGCCAAAGCGATGACCAAGCAGATTCTTGGCAAAGACGGCAAGGCACGATTCATTCAAGTAACCAGTCAAACCCGGATGCCATTACTGAGAAACGGCAACATTGATGCTATTATGGCAACCATGACCATCACCCCTGAGCGGGCCAAGCAAGTTGACTTTTCACGCTCATACTTTGATGCCGGGCAAGCCATCCTCGTTAAGAATGGTAGTCCAATCAAGAATGTGAAAGATTTGAACCATAAGGGCGCCATTGTCCTTGGGGTGGTTGGTTCCAACTCCGTTCAAAATATTAAGAAGTTTGCGCCTAAAGCCAGAGTGCTTCAACTGTCTGATTATTCTCAGGCGTTGACAGCCTTGAAATCCGGTCAGGGGGATGCATTAACCACTGATAACGGAATTCTTTATGGGATGTCCATCGAAAACCCAGGTTATTCGGTTGTTGGTGGCACCTTTACCAAGGAACCTTATGGAATTGCCGTTGACAAAGGCCAAGGCCAGATGAGAGACGCGATGAACAACGCCCTGACCAAGGTTGAAAATTCCGGTCAATACAACAAGCTCCTTTATAAGTGGTTCCACAAGGTTCACGGATTTGACTTTAAGGGGGCAGAACGATGATAAGTATTTTTCAAAATTATGGTGGTGAGCTCCTTTATGGACTGGGACAAACCCTTTTGTGCTCGATTATTGCGTTGATCTTTGCATTAATCATCGGCTCGGGTTTTGCCATCCTGGAAGTTGTACCCAACAAATTCTTTAGAGTGATTGCCAGAGTTTATATCGAAGTTTTCCGGAACATTCCATTACTGGTTATCACGATGTTCTTCTACGTGGTTATTCCAATGTACATTGTTGAAATCAGTGGTTTTGCCTCTGGTACGATTGGCCTGATCCTTTACTCGTCAGCGTTTATCGCTGAAACCGTTCGATCAGGAATCCAGTCTGTTGATCCTGGTCAAATGGAAGGCGCTCGTGCCAATGGATTATCATTCTGGCAGGCAATGCGTTATATCGTTTTGCCGCAAGCCTTTCGATATGTCATTCCACCATTGGGCAACCAATTCATCAACTTGGTTAAGAACTCTTCAGTCTTAGCCTTTGTTGCCGGATTCGATTTGATGTATCAAGGTAACGTTATTGCGTCTGACTCCCTGCAAAGTATGAGCACATATCTGTGTGTTGGTGTTCTATATCTGATTTTGACTTTGCCTTTGAGTTACTATATGCGTTACCTTGAAAAGAAATTGGCATAAAGGAGGAATCGAGATATGTTAACAGTCTTAGGTGCTTATTCATGGATTAACATCAGGTTCCTTCTTGAAGGAGCTTGGGTCACGATCCTGGTTTCAGTTTGTTCGATTATCCTGAGTTACATATTTGGGGTAATCTTGGGAATTATCAGATATGTTGAAATTAAATATTTATCAGCGATTGTCGGTTTTGTGATTGATATTATCCGTAACTTACCGCTAATCCTGATTATCTTCTTTACCTATTTTGGCTTACCAAATATCGGCTTCAAGCCGGATCCAATTTGGGCGTCAGTCATCGCCATGGCGGTCTTTGAATCGGCGATGGTGGCCGAAATTGTCCGTGCCGGAATTGTCTCAATTCCAGTCGGACAAATGGAAGGGGCCAGATCGACGGGGATGTCTTATTGGCAGGCATTGAGGTACATTATCTTGCCGCAAGCCATCAAGAACATGATTCCAGCGATTGTGAGTCAATTCATTTCCTTGGTGAAGGATACGTCATTGGCAACTATCATTGTGCTGCCGGATTTGATGAACCATGCACAAATCATTTACGGCCAAAACACCAATTATACAATTCCAATGTTCTTGGCGTTAGCCGTCATGTACTTCATCGTATGTTACTCACTGTCACTTCTGTCACAGTACCTCGACCACAGACTGGGAACAGCCAAGAAGTCGGGTGAAGTGGAGGAAGTTGTCCAGGGAGCAGAACGGTAGAGTGTGGATTGGAGCGCTTAGCAACCGGAGTATAAGTTAACGTCTGTTAAAATCGAGTTTGATTTTGACAGACGTTTACTTGTACGCAGGTTGCTGCTCCAAGGAACACGTTTTATCCAAGTAGAAGCAACACTACTCAAAGAACCCCACCAAAAGAAGGCCACTCAATGGAAATAATCAAATTTGCCCGTTTTATGGGGCCAATCATATTACTTCTAATCTTTGCATTCTTAGTGGGATTTTCACTAGGATTGTAACAGTAAATACGAGTCATCAACAAAAATCGTTGATGGCTCTTTTCGTATGAAGGTGTCACTCTTAATCCAGTACTTCATCCTCCGTGCATCGATCAAATCACTCATCTGGGTCGTCGGAACACGTTTGATCTATGTAAAGGTGAGGCTCCAACTAATGTTCACCACAAAATAAACCCACCAAATAACAGTGAACATATTAATCAAAATAAATGTAGTTCAAAAAGGAGTAACTCAAGTTTGAATTTGAGGTTCTTCGTCAACTGTTGTTGGTGAACAAAATATTGGAGTTCTAATCACTTGGTGATTAGAGCTCTTTTTGTATGAACTCGAAAAGCGAACAGCACTCTTAGCCGGAATCTGAAGAAGTTTCGGTAACCAAATCCAGTGCGTTTAATGACTTTAATCTTGTTGTTTGAACCTTCTAAGGGCCCGTTGGTGTAATGGTGAGTAAAGGTATTGCCAATTTCATCATGATGAGTCGCTAGGGTCTGGAGGGTTGCCAACATCTCTTCCGAGCAGCCCTCTAAGTGATGGAATACTTGATTATAGTTGGGCCAATCACGGTTTTTGATGGTTTCACGTAACCGATTCATCACGTTGTAAGTTTGCTTGAGCTCGGGATCAATGTCCAATAAAGCATCAACCACATCAGTGGCAGTCGCTGGATAAGGGAAGTTTGTCCACTTACGGAAAGCTTCGTAGTTGAGGTGATTTTCCGGCGTTAATAATAGTTTCCAATAGCGTTTTAGGGCGTGATACTCGCGTGAGGAAGTCGCCAGGGTTTTCATGAGGCGCACCCGCGTCTTATTAAAAGCTCGATTTAAAGCGTTAACCAAGTGGAACGGATCGATGACAACGATGGCGTTCGGAAAGATCTGCCCCACCAATTTGGGATAGGTATAGTTCATATCGGTGACGATAATTTTCACATTTTCTCGCGCAGCCTGGTCGTAATGCTGGAAATACTTTTGAAGCTGATAGATGGTCCTAAAGGGTAACAGGTCGATCAATTCGTGGGTTTCCGCATCCATAAATTCAAAGCTCATCGCGTCGGTGGCGCTCTTAGTGCTTTTAACTTCGTCCATGAGGAGAACTTTTGGTAAATAGTGCCAGTTGGTTTGAAAGTCCCGTTCAGCGCGCAAGAGCTGCCGACCAACGAATGAATCCGAAGTGGATAACTCATCGGCAATGTGTTTGAGCGAAACCGGTTCGGTCAGTTTTTCTAAGCATTGTTTGCGGGTCGTATTTGAAATCGTGCAGTGTTTCGGCACCGCATTCGTCTGCGCCAGGAAATTGGTATGACAAGCCTTACAGTGAAAGTTTCGCCGATTGAGACACAGGATAACGGTGCTGCCCAATGTTTTTGCGAATCTAATGGTGGTCTTCCGCCAACCATAGCCAATAATTTGGTGATCATTGATAATCCCACAATTGCGGCATGCCTTGGGGGTGTAGTTTAGGGACCCCACCAATCGAATCACTCCATCATCACCCACTTGTCCTTCCTCAATTATTAAGTGTTCATCATCTATTCCTAACAACATTTTCGTAGTATCATTTGACATAGGGCATTTTCTTTCTTGACTTAATTCTGTGGTGGGAGCAAGTTAACGGACGGGAGATGTCCGCTTTTTTATTCTAATGATAAACAAAAAATCTGTCATCAGTAATAGATAAAAATCTATTACCAACAACAGATATTGTAGAACCGAATTTGAGTTACTCCTTTCGTATATTTCAATCAGACCCTGAACTTTCGTACCCTCTGATGAACCAAGGGCTCCAATACTTGGTCACTAATGCTTTCCTGTAAAGATAACATAAAGCCATTCTCCCGTCCAAAAAAGAAGCCTTACTGGCGGCTTTACGCTGAGTGTTGTATTTATATTCGGAATTTAATCCAGCACTTCAATCTTCCGTACATCGACCAAATCACTCATTTGGCGGATAAACTCGTCCGGATCCATTTTATGCTGCAATTTTACCCGGACTTCCAGTGAGAACGAATCCGGTTTGTAAGCGACGATTCTCATTCGGATATCAGCACTGCCGATCGCTCGCAGGCGGCCCGGCAGCTCATCCATCGAGGCCAGTTCGCCGTTAAAAGTCACTTGCAGGCGAAGTAAGGAACGGTTAGGGTATCGTTTGAATGCCCGAATCTGACGGACGATGGTCTGGGTAACTAGGATGCACAACGTCCCAGCAATGCCGATAACATACATGTCAGCCCCAATTGCCAGGCCAATTGCAGCGGTCGCCCACAGACCGGCCGCGGTGGTTAACCCGTCAATCTTGTGATTTCGGGTAATGATTGCCCCGGCGCCAATAAAACCAATTCCAGTAACAACCTGCGAGGCAATTCGAGAAGGGTCCAAGCTGACATCCGCATGGTTGATGACATCAAAGAAACCATATTTCGAAATGATCATGAACAGCGCAGATCCAACCGCCACTAACATATGGGTTCGAATCCCAGCGGTCTTTAACCGCACCTTCCGCTCATAACCGACGAGGCCACCACAAATTGCGGCCACAAATAGCCTTAAAATCCATTCGAGTTGGTACAAAACATAAGCGGTCATGGGCAGCCCTCCTTTACAGAACAATTTCCTTAATTATAACGCCAAGCTTATTGGACACCAAAAAAGACAACCGGAAATGGTTGCCTTTGAGCCTAGGTGCTTATTCAAATACGTAAACCTATCCTAACACAAACGTTTGAGGCAGAAATGGTTAATCGGCCCTGTGGTATAATTAGTTTCGAAGATTTATCCGACTATATTGATGAAGAGGTGAACACATGGCTGCGACAATTAAAGATGTTGCCCGGGCTGCCGGGGTTTCTCCGGCGACGGTCTCCCGAGTTTTGTCCAATCAAAAAGCCTTTTATTCAGAAAAAACAGCTCAAAAAGTACGGTCGGCAGTTAAGCAACTGGGTTATCGGCGCAACACCAGTGCAGTGGAACTGGTCACGCAACGCAGCAAGGTGATTGCGGTTCTGGTCAGTTCTACTCAAACCAATTTCTCTGATCAGATCTTAAAGGGGATCCAAGAACAGGCGCGGGTTCATAACCTGAGCGTCATGATTATTTTCGCCGGTGAAGGCGATGCCGAGGTCCAGGCAAAAGCGATCCGAACCGTCATTGAACGATCAGTGATGGGGATTTTACTAGTGGCGATTGATTTGGACCCTTCAAATGATGAGTTGCTGGAAAATGCCAATATCCCATTTATTTTTATTTCGATGACGTTGAAGAATAGTGCCTTTCCATTCATTTCTTCGAATGACTTTGATATTGGTTATCAGGCCACCAAGTATCTCATTGGCAAAGGTCATCAAAAAATCGGGCTTGCCGCAACCGACTTGGATTCATTTGTCGGTCATTTGCGCTATGAAGGCTACCGGGATGCCATGCGTGACAACCATTTGTCATTTGATGAGGATTGGATTTGCGGGGGGCATTTTACCTATGAAGATGGTGTGAACGCCATGGAACATTATGGTCCGCAAACCGAGTTGACTGCCGTGATTTCTTCAAGTGATCTGGCAGGCATTGGAATTTTGAATCAAGCCACCAACTATGGGATGAAGGTGCCGGACCGGCTGGCAATCTTGACGATTGACGGCACCCAATTGTGTGACATCGTTCGGCCTAAATTATCCAGTGTTACCCAATCCTTTTTCGAGATGGGGGCTAACGGAATGGATATGCTGGTGAGTGACTCATTTAAAGAATTTTATTCAATGTATACGGTAGATTGCAAATTTAATCCGAATTTTTTGACAAATTGGTCAGCATGACCTGATAAGGTGTTTGCCAGTCAAGTATTTTAAGTGGTCTCTGATTAATTTCGAGTAAGGTGGTTTTCAAGCCTTGAGCACTAATGTGCTCAAAATAAGTCCCCTTAGGATAAAAATAGCGTAAGTTCCGATTAAATCGTTCATTACTGCCGCGCTCAGCTGGCGTATAAGCATGGCAGTAATAGGTCTTAATACCATATTGTGATTCAAGTGATACTAGCCCACTAAACTCAGTGCCACGGTCCACAGTAAAGCTGTGCACCGGACCATTAAAAGTGGTTAGGAACTTAGTTAGTGCTTCATTAACAGTCGCTGTCGTCCGATCTTTTAACCGGTATGCCCAAAGGAACCGTGATTTGCGATCGATTAAAGTTAATAAAACTGCCTTACTATGCCCACGAGGACCAACGACTGTATCTAGTTCAAAATCGCCGATGCGATTACGTTGATTAATCATCATGGGACGCTGTTCAATTGATCGCCCCAAAGATTGATTATATTTGGATCGTTGGTCAACGTTACGCCGTTGGCGTACGCCATGTTCAGGTAGATCATTCAAGGAGAAATCAATTCTCCCCTGATTTAGCCAATTATAAATAGATTTAGTAGCTAGTTTAAATTCGTGAGCAATCATTCCTGGTGACCAGCTTAGACGTAAATGGTTGAGAATTTTTTGCTTTAACTCATCGCTCAGCTTAGTTTTCCGACCACATCGTGATCGCTTGTATTCGGCATCTGTTTGTGCTAATTCAGCCTGATAAGGTTGACATCGAGATAATTCATAAGAAATTGTTGACGGTGATCGGTTCAGCCGAACGCCCATTTGGATATTGGACAGCCCTAGTTCACAAAAGGTTTCGATTTTAATTCGTTCGGAATAGGTTATACTAGACAAAAGATCAGCTCCTAAAAGATGGGTTTGTGGTAAACACCATTTTAAAGGAAGCTGATCTTTTTTGCCCGAACAGCGTTCGGATTAATTTTACAATCTACCATACGCCAATTAAAATTGTCGAACGACAGAGTGTTTAGGGGGCAATTAGAATGAAAGCAATTGTATTACGTCACCCGGGTGGACCTTCCGCCTTATCCTATGAAGATGTGCCGACGCCCAAAGTCAAAGACGGTTGGACGCTATTGAAAGTTAAAGGTTTTGGGATCAACCGTTCAGAAATTTTTACCAGAAATGGTTGGTCACCATCTGTCAAGTTACCAAGAATCCTGGGCATTGAGTGTGTCGGCGAAGTGGTTGAAACCACCGATCCAAAGCGCTTGAAGAAGGGGCAAATTGTGGTTTCTGTAATGGGTGGCATGGGCCGTGCTTTTGACGGCAGTTATGCGGAATATACGTTGCTGCCAAATGACCAATTTATGCGGTTAACACTCACCTTGCGATTCAAGATTTGGCAGCCGTTCCAGAGACTTATGGGACAGCCTACGGATCACTGCTCAAACTGCACCTCGACGAAGCAGATTCACTGCTCATTCGTGGTGCAACCAGTGGTGTAGGGGTTGCTGCCGGTAAATTAGCGCGGGCAATGGTGCCATCGATCAAGCTGGTCGGCTCCACCCGGCATCTGGAAAAGACCGATGAATTGAAATCGGTCGGCTTTGATGAAGTTGTCTTGGATCAAGATAACCAATTGCAGGCAACCGGGAGACAATTTGATCGAATCTTAGAACTGGTTGGGGCATTGACGCTGCCCAACTCCATGCAATTCATTAAAGAAAATGGGATTACCTGTGTCACCGGTGAACTTGGCGGCATTTGGGACTTAACTCACTTCGAGCCCATTTCCCAACTCAATGGTGGTTATTTAACCAGTTTTGAATCCGGTGCCCTAAACCAACGGGTGTTTGATGATTTGTTTGATATCATTAACAACAATCACGTGGACGTAGCACCAACCAAGGTGTTTGATCTGAAACATACCGCCGACGCTCAATCCTACCTGGATAGTCATGATAGTTTCGGCAAGGTCGTTGTCTTACCATAAAATTGCCTCAACTACAAAAAACGAGCTGGAAATC
Source organism: Lentilactobacillus buchneri (assembly GCF_018314255.1). Lineage (NCBI taxonomy): Bacteria > Bacillati > Bacillota > Bacilli > Lactobacillales > Lactobacillaceae > Lentilactobacillus > Lentilactobacillus buchneri. The sequence continues at coordinate 639,403 of NZ_CP073066.1, read as the reverse complement.
AAATTTGATTTCCAGCTCGTTTTTTGTATGAGTTATTAGTTTTCGTTATCTAATGATTCTTCTTTTGCTGCAGCTGCTTGGCTCTCACGGTATTTCTTAGTTTCATAATAAAATACCGGAATACCAACGGCGACAAAGATAAATGATGTTAAGACACCCGGTAGGTCAGACATGATTTCACTGACGATGACGAACAAGGAACCGCCGATTGCTAGGATTGGGGTGATTGGGAACAATGGTGTTGAGAATACCCGATGTTGATCCGGATTGCGTTTTCGCAAGAGGAAAACGCCGACAAAGGCCATCACATAGAAGCAGTATACAGTGAAGATACATAATTCTGACAAGCGGTCAGCGTTGGAGAAGATGATCATCACTGTGACGATCAATAACTCGGCAACCGTTGAGAAAATTGGGGTGTGTGACTTTGGGTGTAAGTAGGACAGCGTCTTTGAGAATGGCAGTTGACCACGTTTAGCCATCGCATACATAATCCGTGGGAAAGTCATGATCTTACCATTCATACAGCCGACAATTGAGATGATGATCCCAATACTTAAGATCTTGCCACCAACTTCACCAAAGGCCTGGTTGGCGATGTATGGAATGGCACTGGTGCCCAAACGATGAATCTGTTCAGCAGGAACAGAACGATAAACACCGTAAGAGACCAGCAGGTAAATCGCTAAGACAGCCAAAATACCAAAGGTAATCGCCTGTGGCAAAAGCTTACGCGGGTTCTTAATTTCACCACCCAGGTTGGCAACCAAAATCCAGCCATCGAAGGCGAATAGAGTTGCCAAGATCGCAACACCAAAGTTGCCGGCAGATTGATGTACGTGAACCAAACTTTGACCAAAGGCACTTTCATTACCAAAGAAAAGGCCAAAGATGATTAATGCGGCAACAGGAACCAATTTACAAATCGTCGTAATAATAGCAAACGTCGCACCGTAACGGTTCGAGAATAAATTTAAAATACCAACTAAGACGATGGTGCCAATTGCCAGAATGGCATTGTACTTGCTTGGGAAGCCAAAGAAATCTGATAATAAAATGGCCAGATATGCACCAAGCGAGGCGATCATTGCCGGGCCGTAGATAATAATCTGCATCCAGCCGGAGAGAAAGCCCCATAACTTGCCATAGATCCGTTCCATATAAACGTAGAGACCACCGGTTTCAGGCATTTGAGATGCAATTTCAGCAATTGTCAATCCGGCGGTGATGGTTAAAATCCCCCCTGCCAGCCAGGCAAATAGGGCCATTGACGTTGAGCCGGCATCGTCTAGGACGGCAGACTGACGAACAAAGACACCGGCACCAATAATCGTTCCAATCACAAGGGCTAACGCTGACCAGAGACCAAGGTCACGGTCCAGCGTTACTTCTTTCTGTTCTTTCATGGTTTTTCCTCTCTTCTTCTCAAAAAAATATGCAACAAATAGTATCAGAATCTGCTGTTGTTAACAACCAACTTATTCCGTAGTTAATAGGTACTTTTCAAATCGCTTGGCATCTACGTCATTTAATTCCGCTGTAATGACCGTTCCATCATCGCGGTAATGGGTGGCTTCAATATTCGTGTTCTCATTCAAATACGAAACAACGTCACCGTCACTAAATGGAATTAATAACGTTAATCGATGATAGTTTTTGAAAATCTTTTCTTTAATCATCGTCGCTAATTCTTGCAGTGACTTTTCATCCATGGCAGACATGATCAGGTTGTCGCCTTCGCGGGATGGGAAGGCAACCTCCATCTTGTCGGCTTTATTGAGAGCAACGATCATCGGCACCCCGTTAACACCAATTTCACTGAGGGTATCTTCGGTGGTCTTCATCATCAATTCACGATGGGGATCAGAGTAGTCGACAACTTGAATCAGCAGGTCCGCATTGGCAGCTTCCGACAAGGTTGACTTGAATGCTTGAACTAATTGGTGGGGCAGTTGACTAACGAACCCAACGGTGTCACTTAATAGGAAACGTTTCTGGTCTGGTAAGGTTAATTTTCGAACTGAAGTGTCCAAGGTGGCAAACAACATGTTCTTAACCATGACCTGTTTGTCTTCATTCTCGCCAAACAAGTTGATCATGCCATTCATGACCGTTGACTTACCAGCGTTGGTGTAACCGACCAGGGCAACTGTTGGCATTTCACTGCGGTCACGCTGCTTGCGCTTGGTCTGATCAGCCTTGGCGGTTTCTTTGAGTTCTTGATTGACGTGGGTAATTCGCTTTTCCAGTGTCCGCCGGTTCAATTCGTATTGTGATTCACCGGCACCACGGTTGGTTGCGCCACCAGCACCACTACTGGTACCGGTCTGTTGATCCAACCGTTGGCTGGCACTGGTATGCAGCCGCGGTAGTTGATATTTTAATTTGGCTAATTCAACTTGAAGTTTGGCTTCGCGGGACTGAGCCCGGTTAGCAAAGATTTCGAGGATCAAACCGGTTCGGTCAATGATCCGGGAATGGGTATTTTTCTCAATATTCCGGATTTGGCTGGGCGACAGTTCATCGTTGACCACAATGGTATCAACACCCTCATCGATGACGACTTGGGTCAACTCTTCAATCTTGCCTTTACCGAAGTAAGTGGCAGGATCGGGCCGGTCTAATTTTTGAACCAAGGTTTCAACAACCTTCATATTGTTAGCTTCTGCCAAGTTATTCAATTCAGTCATTGAATACTCGAAGCTGCTGGTGTTGCGGTTCAATCCAATCGTGACAACAGGAGTTAAAGTAACTTGTAAATCCATGTGGTGCCTCCTAATAAATTATGTGTTCAAGTATAACACACAAATGTAAATAAATAGTGGACAAAGTGCACTTCGTTTTCGGATCTGATCATTGACCGGTGTCAAAGATTAAAAATATATGCAACTTTTATTATCTGAAATTCATCTCCCATAGCATTGATCTCATTGACTTCCACAACAATACCGGCAAATCAGTCTTATAATAATATTCAAATGATATTGATTTTAATTAAATTTTAATTTAAAATGAACGAGTTCACAGATAATACATAAGACAGAAGGGAAGTTTCATATTTATGAGGACTAAATCACTTTTAAAGATCGCTGGTGTTTCTCTGCTCATTGCGGTTGTGTTAGCTGGGTGTGGCAGCAAATCCTCCGATTCCGGGGCCAAGAAACAATCTGCCAATTGGATGGTAGCCGCCAACATTAACACCATGGATGTCTCGAAGATGACTGATTTGATTTCCAGTCAAAATGTTAACGCGACTAATGAGGGGCTGTTGAAGATGACAACGGGCAATGCAGTTGTGCCTGGCGTTGCCAAGAATTATACCGTGTCCAAGGATGGCAAGACCTGGACGTTTAACCTCCGTCACTCGAAATGGAATGATGGGACACCGGTAACTGCCAAGGACTTCGTGTACTCATGGCAGCGGACCGTTAATCCCAAGACGGCTTCACAGTATGCTTATATCTTTACCAACATCGAAAATGCCGACAAAATTAACGCCGGTAAATTATCACCATCCAAGCTGGGGGCTAAAGCCGAGGGTGATTACAAACTGGTTGTTCATTTGATCAAGCCACAAAGTTACTTCAAATTCATGGTTTCTCAGAGTTACTATTTCCCTGAAGAAATTTCGAAGGTTAAAAAATATGGGTCTTCATATGGAACTGATGCTCAAAAGAACGGCTACAATGGACCTTTCGTTTTGAAGGGCTGGAACGGAACCAACGATACTTGGAAACTCGTTAAGAATCCAAAGTACTGGAATGCCAAGGCAATTAAGCTTGATACCTTAAACATGCAGGCAATCAAAGATCCTAACACCGCCTTGAACGGTTATCAAAGCGGCAAGCTTGATTTCACCACTTTGAGCGGAACTCAAGTTAAACAATACAAGAACGATAAGAACTATCACTTGTACAAGCAAGCCTCAATCTACTACTTGGAAATGAACGAGAAGAAGTTCCCAATGTTTAAGAATAGAAATATCCGTAAAGCCTTCTCACTTGCCATCGACAAGAAACAATTAGCCAACAAAGTGCTCGCCGATGGTTCACAGGCACCAAAGGGATTCGTTGCCGACGACATGTCACAACGTAACGGTAAGGACTTTGCCGATCAGTCATACGTGAAGAGTGCGGTGGCCTACAACTTGAACGAAGCCAAGAAATACTGGGCTAAAGGTTTGAAGGAAACTGGCAAGAAGTCGGTTAACCTGACGTTACTTTCAGACGATACCGACGTTGCCAAACGATCAACCGAATTTGTTCAAAGTCAGTTGACCAAATTGCCAGGTGTTAAGATCACCAACCAAAACGTTCCTTATAAGACGCGTCTGTCACGTTCTGCCAGTGGCCAATTTGATCTGGTCATTACTGCCTGGAACGCTGATTATCCTGACCCAAGCAACTTCTTGGATATCTTGACTTCCAAGAACAGTTACAACAATGGTAAATGGAGCAACGCCAAGTATGATGCTCTCGTTAAGAAATCCGAAAGCACTGACGCCGCTAACGAAAGTGCTCGTTGGAATGACATGGTTCAAGCTGAAAAAGTCTTGATGAACGATCAAGGGATTGTGCCACTTTATCAACCCGCAATTTCAACTTTGATGAAGCCAAAGATTCACGGCGTTCAATTCTTCCCAACTGCACCGCAGTGGGATTGGTCCAAGATTACTGTTAAATAAACTTTAATATCATAGAAAAGCTCACCCAATTCGCGGTGAGCTTTTTTATGCATATAAATATGTATATCGACACCTGACACTTCTCTTAATATAGTGAGTAAGCGATTGATTCCTGCTGTGAATCGGTTTGCGCCTGGAGCGCATATCTGACTTAATTGGTGCGTATCTCTAGTACAGAATCATTTTTACCAATAAATTTTTAAAAATTTTGAAAGTGAAAGAGAATCTTCAAACACTGGTGGTTAAGCAATTAAGCGTTCACAATTAACCACCCATACCAATTCGGCACCGGACAAATCGATTGAATGACCAGATAGTGTTTGCTTTTAATCAAATTTTAATTTAAAATAAGGTCATTACAAATTAAGTATTTCATATATGAGAAGGGAAGTATCGCAACATGAAAATTAATTCATTAGCGAAACTCGGTGGGGTAGCGCTGGTTACTGGCCTGATCCTTGCTGGGTGTGGAAGTAAATCTTCACAAGGAACCAAGAAGCAAGAAGTTAGTTGGATGACACCATCCGCCATTTCAACCATGGATACTTCAAAGATGATTGACCTGTATTCAGCACAAGTTGCCAATGGTACCAACGAAGGACTTCTTCGCATGGCCAAGGACAACAAAGTAGACCCAGGGGTTGCCAAGAGTTACAACGTTTCTAAAGATGGGAAGACATGGACATTCAATCTGCGTCACTCCAAGTGGAACGATGGCACTCCGGTTACTGCAAAGGATTTCGTCTATGCTTGGCAAAGAACCGTTAAGCCAAAGACGGCTTCACAATATGCTTACATATTTGCCAACATCAAGAACGCTGCTAAGATCAACGCAGGAAAAATGTCACCTTCCAAGTTGGGTGTTAAGGCTGACGGTGACTATAAGTTCGTCGTTACCCTTGATCAACCACAAAGCTACTTCAAGTTCATGGTTACCCAACCAGAATTCTTCCCACAGAATTCAAAGACGGTTGCCAAATATGGTAGCGATTATGGTACCAATTCAACCAAGAACAGCTACAACGGTCCATTTATCTTGAAGGGCTGGTCAGGAACCAACGATACTTGGAAGCTCGTTAAGAACTCTAAGTACTGGGATGCTAAGAAGGTCAAACTTGACCAAGTTAACTTCCAAGCTGTTAAGACACCTTCAACTTCATTGAACAGTTTCAACAGCGGCAAGCTTGACTTCACCACTTTGAGTGGAACTTTGGCAGCCAACAACAAGAACAACAAAGATTACGTTGTCTTCCCACAAGCTTCAACTACTTACATGGAATTCAACACTAAGAAGATCCCAGCCCTTCGAAACGTCAATATCCGTAAAGCGATGGGATTAGCAATTGACAAGAAGCAAATGGTTAACAAAGTTATGCAAGGTGGCGACATTGCTCCTAAGGGCTTTGTTCCAGCAAGTATGGCTAAACACAACGGCAAGGACTTTGCCGATCAGGCATATGTCAAAGCCGGTACTGATTACAACTTGAAAGAAGCCAAAGCCTTATTCGCAAAAGGTTTGAAACAAGTTGGTAAGAAGTCATTGAGCCTGACCTTAATGGGTGCCGATGATGATGATACCAAACGGGCAACTGAATTTGTTCAAAGTCAATTAACCAAATTACCTGGTTTGAAGATTACCAACTCAAACATTCCATTTAAGTCAAAATTAACTAAGATGGAAAATCAACAATTTGATATTGGTCTTTCTGCATGGATTGCCGATTACCCAGATCCAAGCAACTTCTTGGACTTGATGACATCTAACAACTCATACAACGATGGTAAATGGTCTAACAAGCAATACGACGCTTTGATCAAGAAGTCAGAATCAACCGATGCCAACAACGAAACCGCTCGTTGGAACGATATGGTTCAAGCTGAAAAGATCTTGATGAACCAACAAGGATTAGTTCCACTTTATCAACAAGGTCAAGCCGCTTTGCTTAAGGGATCTGTTAAGGGTGTTCAAGCCTTCACCACCTCACCACAATACGACTGGTCCAAGGCTTACGTTAAGTAATTATTAAATGAACAGTTCGATGTATTTGAGGCTGGTTATTGAAATCCGGCCTCTTTTACATTATTATGGGGTTTATGAAAAATAGTTACAACATAATTAGAAATGAGAGGAACACTTATGGCAAAATACTTGGGAAAACGAATATTCTACATTATTCTGACCTTGTTTATCGTCAGTACGATTACCTTTTTCTTGATGAAATTAATGCCTGGTACTCCATTGACTAACCAAGCCAAATTGACACCGACACAGATTCATCAAATTTATAAACAGTATGGGTTGGACAAACCTGTCTGGCAGCAATACCTGGCCTACCTGGGTGGCATCATCCACGGTAACTTCGGGACTTCCTTCCAATTCAGTAACCAACCGGTTTCATACTTAATTTCCAGTCGACTTGGACCATCTCTGATCATTGGTGGTCAAGGAATGGTACTGGGAGTTCTTGCAGGATTGGTTGTTGGTGCCGTTGGTGCCATCAAAGCCAATACTTGGGTTGATACTTCAGCTACCATCATCTCGATTCTGTTTATTTCAATTCCTTCATTCGTTTTGGCGGTCCTCTTGCAGTACTACCTGGGGTTGAAATTGAGATTATTCCCAATCGCCGACTGGGGCGGGTTTATGTATACCGTCCTGCCGACCTTGGCGCTGGCCGCGTCGCCATTAGCCGAAACCGCCCGATTCATGCGGACAGAAATGGTGGACGTGTTGAGTTCAGATTATATTGAACTGGCAAAGGCCAAGGGACTCAACAAAGTTGGAATTATTTACCACCACGCACTGCGAAACAGTTTAATTCCAGTTGTCACGATTATTGGACCGCTGGCCGTTAACATTATGACCGGTTCAATGGTTGTTGAAAATATCTTCTCGATTCCCGGAATCGGTGAACAATTCGTTAAGTCGATTTTGACCAACGATTATCCAACCATCATGGGACTGACAATTGTGTATAGTGCGATGCTTTGTGTTGTGCTGTTGATTACTGATATTGTTTATGGATTAATTGATCCACGAATCAGAATTAATAAGTAGGAGGGAGAATAATAATGGCAGACAATGCAAAACAAACTTCAGCTGACGATTTTACACCGATTGCCGGTGCCGATCGTGCTAAGCTGGACGACGAAAAAATCGCAACGCCATCTTTAACTTTCTTACAAGACTCGTGGCGTCGATTGCGGAAGAATAAAGCAGCAATGATTGCTTTGGTGATTTTAATCATTCTCTTTATTTTAGCTTTCTTCTCATTTTTATTTGAAACACATAATCCAAATGCGACCAACCCGAACTTCGCGAACTTGCCGCCGAAGATTCCCGGTATTGATATTAACGGGTTTAACGGAACCATTGATCAATCCGGCCAACGGGTTAACGCTTATGCGCAGGCTCATGCCGGCAACCATTTCTACATTTTAGGAACGGATTACCTTGGTCGTGACCTGTTCTCAAGAATCTTATATGGAACGCGAATTTCCCTTGAAATTGCTTTGATTGCCAGTTTCTTCGATTTGGCATTTGGGGTGGTTTACGGCATTACTTCAGGTTGGATCGGCGGCCGGGTTGATACCTTGATGCAACGAATCATCGAAATCATGCTGTCAATTCCTAACCTGGTTGTGATGGTTCTGTTAATCCTGGTCTTGAAGCCAGGAATGACCGCAATTATCCTGTCAATTGCGATTACCAGTTGGATTAACATGGCCCGGCTGGTCCGGGCGCAGACGCTGGAACTGAAGAACCAGGAATTTATCCTGGCGGCCCGAACGTTGGGTGAAAGTTCTTGGAAGATTGCCTTTAAGCATTTATTGCCTAACTTGAGTAGTGTGATCATCATTAACTTGATGTTTACCATTCCAACTGCAATCTTCTTCGAAGCCTTCCTGTCATACATCGGAATTGGTATCAGTGCCCCTCAGGCATCACTTGGTACGTTGATTAACGATGGTCAGAAGAACTTCCAGTTCCTGCCTTATCAGATGTGGTATCCAGCGATCGTTCTTTCAGTCTTAATGATTGCATTTAATATCTTGGGTGATGGGCTTCGTGATGCCCTTGATCCAAAGAGTAGAGAGTAGGTGTTTTGAGATGGAAAACGAAAAAGATGTTCTTGAGGTAAGAAATCTCAAAATCAACTTCAATACTTATGCCGGTACTGTTCAAGCGATTCGAGATGTGAGTTTTGATTTGAGAAAGGGTGAAACCCTGGCGATTGTTGGGGAATCCGGCTCAGGCAAAACGGTTACCACAAGAAGTATTATGGGATTGAACTCGCCCAATGCTGTGATTGACAGCGGAACAATTATGTTTAAGGGCCAAGATTTGTTAAAGAAGTCCCGCAAACAAATGGACCAGATTCGTGGTCGAGACATTGCCGAAATTTTCCAGGATCCAATGACATCATTGGACCCAACAATGAAAATCGGTAAGCAGATTGCCGAACCTTTGATTATTCATAAGGGCATGAAACGTGAAAAAGCTTATGCCCAAGCTTTGGAAATGATGAAGCTGGTTGGCATTGAAAATGCCGAACAGCGGATTAACAACTATCCTCACCAATTTTCAGGTGGGATGAGACAACGAATCGTTATTGCCATTGCCTTGGTGAACTATCCTGAAATTCTGATTGCTGATGAGCCAACGACTGCCTTGGATGTAACGATTCAAGCTCAGATCTTGGATTTGATGAAAGAATTGCAGGCCAAAACCAATACCTCAATTATTTTCATTACCCATGATTTGGGAGTGGTTGCCGGGATGGCTGATCGAGTGGCCGTTATGTATGCCGGCAAAATTGTCGAATACGGAACGGTTGACGAGATCTTCTATAATCCAAAGCATCCGTACACTTGGGGCTTGCTGAACTCGATGCCGACCATGGACACCAGCGGGACTGAGTTACCATCAATTCCAGGAACGCCACCCGATTTATTGGATCCACCAGTTGGGGATGCGTTTGCTGCGCGGAATAAATACGCCCTCAAAATTGACACCGAAAAGCAGCCGCCATTTTTCAAGGTATCTGATACCCATTATGCGGCAACTTGGTTACTCGACAAACGGGCACCCAAAGTGACGCCACCTGAACCAATCATCGAACGCCAGAAGCACTACGCCGAACTTGTTCATCAAGAAATTAATAAGAGCAAGGGGAATCATGTTGAAGAACAGGAGGAGCAACTGTGATTGATTATTCAGAAGAAAACAAAATATTACAGGTTGAACACCTAAAACAATACTTCAACATTGGTAAGCCAAATGAAGTTCGTGCCGTTGATGACATTACTTTTGATGTCTATCGCGGAGAAACCTTTGGTCTGGTTGGTGAGTCCGGTTCTGGTAAAACGACAACCGGGCGGGCAATCATCCATTTATATGAACCGACATCCGGGAAGATTGTCTTTGACGGCCAGGACGTTTCCAAGCTCAATTCCAAGAAGCAAAAGCAAACATTCCGTCGGGACATGCAGATGATCTTTCAAGATCCCTATGCCTCACTTAACCCCCGGATGAAAGTTAAGGATATTGTCGCTGAAGGAATTGATATTAATCATTTAGCCAAAGATGATGCTGACCGTTCCAAGCAGGTTGAAGATTTGCTGGAGACCGTCGGTTTGAACAAAGACCACTCCAGCCGTTATCCTCATGAATTTTCAGGTGGTCAGCGACAACGAATCGGGATTGCCAGAGCCCTCGCCGTTCAACCGCAATTTATCATTGCCGACGAACCGATTTCTGCTTTGGATGTTTCCATTCAGGCTCAAGTGGTTAATTTGCTGAAGAAATTGCAGCGTGAACGGAACCTGACTTACCTGTTTATCGCCCATGACCTTTCAATGGTTAAGTACATTTCCGATCGAATTGGTGTCATGCACTATGGCAGAATGCTGGAAATTGCCAGTTCTGATGAGATTTATGCGCATCCACTACATGACTATACAGCCAGCCTCTTGTCCGCTGTGCCGGTACCCGATCCAGAGTATGAACGGGCCCGAGTTCAAATTCCTTACGATGCCAGCCAGGAATTTGACGGCAAGGAACGTTCATTAGTTGAAATTGTGCCGCATCACTGGGTTCGTGCCAGTGAGGACGAAATTCCAATGTATCAAAAGCGTGCTCAGGAAGATTCCAGGTTAAAACAGTAATTTACCGATAACAAATAACGGTTTCTCAGATGACGTGTCTTCAAATCATCTGAGAAACCGTTTTTGATTGCTTTAGTTATCAGCTTTAGATTGCTTAAGATCAATCAAGTCACGTAAGTCGGTACAGTGCTGCAATGCTTCTTGATATTGACTTTTGGTCTTTGGATCAACAACGTTGGAACCCGGGGCGAAGTGAATTGATTCGGTACCGGCTTCCACGGATGTTTTGTAGCACCATTTTTTATAGCGCAGGAAAGCGAGCTGCGACTTCATCCGATCGATGCTTGACTGCAGGGCAGCTTCTTCTTGATCCAAATAGTCATAGCGTTGCTTCGAGGTGCCGTCCCCCTGCATGCACAGACTGATGAAATGGCCGATATCTTTGATCGGAACGCCACTTTGTTTTAAACAGTCGATGACTTCCAGGAAATTCAAATCATTTGGTTTGAATTTTCGTCTGCCGGCGTCATCCCTCTCTACGAAGGGCAACAGCCCCTTGCGGTCGTAAAAGCGAATTGCCGACGTGCTGATTCCCATGATTTTTGCCACATCTCCAATAGAATACATATGGATACCTCTTTCCAATATTTTGACTTGACTTAAACCTTGGTTAAAGTTGTAGCATGAATGTGTAATCTAATCAAACAAGGAGAGAAAATCTAATGACAAATAAAACATGGTTTGTAACTGGCACTTCAACTGGATTTGGTCACTCATTGGCCGCTTACTTGGCACAACAAGAAAATGTGAATCTCGTCGCAACTGCCAGACATACTGATCAGTTAGGCTATAAGGAGTGGATTTGAAGTGACTGAATTAGAAAAATTAGATGCTGGTGAACCTTATTATTTCCTAGATGATGAGATTGCTGCCAGAAAGGCCAGGGCGGCCAAGTTATGCCGGGAATTTAATTCAATTCCGGCAACTGAATCCGATAAACAAACAGCTAAAATTAAGCAGATTTTTGGGAAAACCGGTGAGCGGGTGTCCGTTCAGGCAACCTTTAATTGTGATAACGGCAAAAATATCTCGGTCGGAGAAGATTTTTTGAGTAACTATAATCTCACCATCTTGGATATCGCACCAGTCACAATGGGGCATAATGTCATGATCGGCCCCAACGTCGGTATTTATACGGTCAATCACCCGGTTGATGCCCTTCAGCGACGAAAGTATATGGCTCAGGGGTTCCCGGTCAAGATTGGCAACGATGTTTGGATTGGTGGTAAGGCATCGATTATGCCCGGCGTCACCATTGGCAGCAACGTTGTGATTGCCGGCGGCGCAGTGGTCACCAAAGATGTTCCAGACAACGCAATGGTTGGCGGCGTTCCGGCAAAATTGATTAAAAAGCTGCCGCCGATTAACGAGGATTAACTGGTTAACGACTCGCTCGTTATCAAACTGTAGGAAATGCTTGTCTTAAAGTGCACTTCAAGGTTTATCATCAGTTAGTAATGAGGTGAGCTGATGAAAATTAACGAAGTTTCTAAAAAATTTAGTGTTGCCGCCGACACGCTCCGATACTGGGAGCGGGTTGGTGCGATTCCCGCTGTTTCCAGGGATCAAGCCGGTTATCGAAACTATGATCAAGAAGATCTGAACTGGGTCTCTTTTGCGATGTGTATGCGAGACGCCGGTGTCAGTGTTGAATATTTGATTGACTATATTTCTCTGTTTAAGCAGGGCAAGCAGACTGTTCAGGCACGCAAAGATCTCTTGAACGAACAGCTGGCATCCGTCAGTGAACGCCTGGCTAAAATGCAGGCATCCTACGATAAGCTGAAATACAAAGTTGATCATTACGAACATATTGATAAGGATTATCAAGGTAAAATAGCCAGCACGCATTAACAGTGCGTCTGGTCCGACAAAAAAGTACCCATTCCCGATTGAGGAGTGGGTACTTTTTGAATTTTTAAAACTAAATTAGATGGTCATTGCTATCCGCCATAGCTATTGGAAACAACTGCCCAGTCACCTGTCGTTGCGTCCATCTGTTCCAAAGCACCGCTGGCGGTGACCCTAAAGCTGGCGACTTGTGGATTAGTGCCGGTATCAACGCCACTCTTCTTAAATGCTTGAGAGTTGTGATTCTCCAAAACGTTGACGTACAGTTGACCGTTTCTCATCTGTGGCATGTAGGTAAAGTCGGTTGAATCGACGGCCATATTTGGATACTTGGCTTTTACGTAAGGCCAAATCCAGTTGACCACCTGTTGATCGGTGAGGTGGTTGGTGGTTGTCGCTGCTTGATTGGCAGTCGAGCCGCTGGTCGTTGATGGGGACTGCGAACTGGCCGTCTGTGAACCAGTGGTTGGTTCAGTAGTGGCTGATTTGCTCATGGTCAAACTGCCCGAGGTCAGCCCATTCACTTCAATTTGATTGTTACTTTGGACACTGATGTTATAAACGATTGGCGTTTGGTCATTGCCGTAGGCTTTTAAGACGTAAGTGTCATCGCCGGTTTGCTTGTAGGAAACATTGCTGGCTTTAGCAATCGTGTCTGAGTTGTAAAGCCGGTGGTTGGTGTCATATTCATTGGTGAAGCTGCTGATAGCGGAGCTGGTAATGTTCAAAAATTGTTTGGTATAAGGCAGCTTTTGCGCGTCGCTACCTGAGTTGTTGACGAAGTCGGTTGCCCAAGTTCCCTGGACGGCCTGTGGGGCACCTGTCTGCCAATCAGTGTCAGTATTGGCGTCTGCCAAGATGAAATTGCTGTTGACATGATGGTAGCTGGCATTGACAGTATAAGCTTGGTGGCCGCCGTTAATCCAATTGAATTTAAGGGTGTAAGACTTGCGCTGGTTGCTGACCATGGAGAAATTATAAACATCTTTTTGGTCAGTGGCGCTAAGTGATTTGATTTTACTGTTATCAATGGTCCCGGCTTGTTTGGAAGATAGTTTCCAGTACCACTGACCCTTGCTCTTATAAAATTGGGAATAAAGCTGGTTATCGGTCGTTGTCTGCGAATCTTCCGGGACCTTGGCGGTTGCCGGTGACAACAAGTGATTTAATTTGGTTGCATTGGGATTGGCCGTCGTTTTATCCTGCATGTCGGCTTTTTTGTTCCCACAGCCTGTGAGAAGCAAAATACCGGCGAGTCCGATGATTGCGGCTGGCAAAATTTTTTTCATGATGTGAACCCCCTGTTGCCCTTATTATAACAGACCACAGGTGGGTAGAATGGTCATATTTTCTTCAAATTTATGTGGTTTACTAAGATTAGGAGATGATTGATAAATTATTCACTGAACACCCGTACATAGCAACTTGGTTGGTGCTTGAATTGATTTTTGCCATTTCACTTTTTGGCTGGGCGTTGGCTAGTTCTGAGACGATTGCCGACTTGATGGTACCGAACTTCGTGATTCCGAGTGTTGTTTGTACGGCCATTAGTTTGTTGACCTGGAAAACCAAGCATTGAGGTGTATGATTTTAAGTAGACATAAGACAATGGAGTGATGATTAATGACGTTAAAGCAGCATCAAGATTGGCTGGTCGATTTTTACAAGCGACGAGATTGGTACAAATACTCCTCGTTCATTCGCCTGAACTTTTTAACTGAAGAAGTCGGTGAATTGTCCCGGGCGATCCGAGCAATTGAAATCGGCCGCGATCATCCAGGTGAACATGAGACCAGGGAGAAACGCAATGAAAATCTGCATGAAGAATTGGCCGATGTGATGGATCAAGTCTTGATTCTTTGCGACAAATATCAAGTTGACCCGGATAGTTTGATGGCGTTTAGCGAGGCCAAATTGAAGAAGCGGTTCAACGAACAATAGGGGCTGGTTTGACAGCTGAGGAGACTGATTCAATCCAGTTAAATAATATAAAACAGCCGTGAGCAGAATTTTGCTCGCGGCTGTTTGGGTTTCTTCTATAAATCTTCACTCACATTATTAAAGTACTCAACCGAATAGCTCTTGCCGTCCCAGTTGACCTTAGTGACACTACCGTTTTTGGTTGACACATCGACTGGAATGTCACTGAATTTGGCAACCACATTTCGGATGAGGGTGCCATGGGTGGCCAACAAAATCTTGTCACCGTCTTGGGCATCGGCCACTACCTGATCAATGGCAAGTTTAAGCCGTTTCCAGAACGTTCCGCCGCTTTCGGCATCTTTGTATGGATCAGCCGCCGCAATCATGTCCTCGGCCTTTTCAATACCAAATTCGGCAATTAAGCCATGAAACGAGTTGATCCCGATGGGGCCGCCAATTGTATGCCAGGTTTTGACGTCATCTTCACCTTCGTAGTAGCCAAAGTTCAGTTCACGAAAGGCACCGGTTGGCACTGGATCCTTGATTGCTGCCGGGTTTTCTTTCAAGATCAATTGGCCGGTCTTGATTGCCCGGGAAGTATCACTGCTGTACGCCGCATCGAATTTGATTTGTGAAAGCCGCTTGCCAGCTGCCACTGCGTCGGCAATTCCCTTGTCGGTTAAGGGTGAGTCGATCACTCCTTGGATACGGTGGTATTTGTTTAAGTATGTTTGACCATGTCTAACAAAATATAGTGAGATCGTCATATGTGTCCTCCTAAGTATACAATTATTTAAAACATCTCAATTATACCATAGTGTATCGGTCGAATGGCAAGTATACCAATTAACAATGTCAGGCCATTTAAGTTACCGTTAAGCCAGAAACGATAATGTCTTTTGAATTGGTACCGTTTTTATGCTAAACTATTAAGTCAAGTTATAGGGGGTAAATAATGGCAGATAATATCAAAACACAAGAACAACACCATTTGGACCACGTCATTGATGAAATCCACATTTCCCAAAAGGACCTTGAGCAAAAGATTAAGGCGACCAAGCGGGATGTTAAAGATATCAATCGCAATTTCAACAATGATGTTCGGCTCAAAACTGAAACGTACAGCGGGATGATGGAAACTGCCATGTCCATTCGGCAGCAACAGCAAATGCTTTCTGAACGTGAAAATCGCCAGGAACATGCCGCCCGAGAACTTGGGACGCTCAACAAGCTTGAGCAGAACCCCTATTTCGCACGGATTGACTTTCGTGAAGGGGACGAAAAACGAGACGAGACCATCTATATTGGCATGGCATCGTTTACCGACCGGCCCGACCACTACCTGATCTATGACTGGCGGGCACCGATCTCCAGTATCTATTACAACGGTGGGATCGGCGATGTCAGTTACATGACCCCCGACGGTGAACAGACCGTTGATGTCAAATTAAAGCGCCAATTCCAAATTGAAAATTCAAAGATCAAAACAGTTTTCGATACCGAAGAAGTCGTGGGTGACCAGATGCTCCTGGATGCCTTGAGCAACCGTTCGGACACCAAGATGAAGAGCATCGTGACCACCATTCAAAAAGAACAGAACCAGATTATTCGGGATACCGATTCTGATTTACTGTTTGTCCAAGGCTCAGCGGGTTCCGGAAAGACGGCCGCTGTGTTGCAGCGAGTTGCTTTTCTTCTCTACCAATACCGCGGCAACCTCCATTCCGGCCAAATTATTTTATTTTCACCGAACCAACTGTTTAATGATTATATTAACCAGGTGCTCCCTGAACTGGGCGAGCAGAATATGGTTCAGATGACGTTCTATCAATATAGTTCACATCGTTTGCCGAGTGTCCAAGTTGAAACCTTGTCTGAGCGCTTTACTGAGCAGCTGGACAAGACTGCCCAGAAGCTGACCGACGTCAAAGGCAGCTTGGATTATTTCCGAGCAGTCAGTGCTTACGCTAACCATTTGAATAAGGAAGACATGCGCTTTAGAAACCTGATGTTTAACGGTGACATTCTGATTCCAAAAGAAAAGATCGCTGAAATCTATTATGGTTTCAATGAGAACTACAATCTCCGCAACCGACTGGAGTCAACCAAGGAAGAATTGATGAAGATTCTTAACCGCAAGATTCACGTCGAAATGCGGAAAAAGTGGGTTGAAGATGCCGTTCAAAACCTATCTAAAGAAGAAATTCAACAGTTCCATGCCGAAGGTGAAGAAGAAATTCTCAATGCCGATAAGGAATTCAAGTTCCTGGCCCGACGGATTGTTATCAAGTCATTTAGAAAAGTCCAGCGGCAAATTTCTCGCAACCACTGGTTGAGTATCAATAACCAGTTTGTTCATATGCTTAAAGAGATGCCAAAGATCCTCAATCTGGCTGATTTTGGCATTTCTAACGAGTTGTGGGCCGAAGAGATCAAAGCCACCGTCGGCCGTTTGAAGAAGGGCAGATTGTCATTAGCTGATGCGTCATCGTACATTTACTTGTACGACTTGATGACTGGTAAACGTGGCGATAAAGATATTCGTTATCTCTTTATTGATGAGGTGCAGGATTATTCAGCCTTTCAATTGGCCTTCTTAAAATTCAGTTTCCCAAGGGCGCGATTCACGCTGCTGGGTGATTTGAACCAGGCGATTTTCACCCATGAAAACAGCCGTAAATTGTTGGGCGAACTTGGCAGCATGTTCCCTGAGGATAAGACCCGCGTGGTTCAATTGACCAAGTCGTACCGATCAACAGAACAGATTACCAACTTTACCAAGCACCTGTTGACCAATGGTGAGAATATTATTCCATTCAACCGTCAAGGCGACCTGCCGCACATTTACGTCAAGGACGGGGTTGATGCTGCAGTTGAGCAGGTTAAACAGCAGTCCGAGTTGAACTTGGCCGACCATGAAACGACGGCCATCATTGGCAAGACACTGAAAGAATGTCAAGAGCTGAGTGGCAAACTCGCTGAACTGGGTGTCAAGTCAACATTGATTCGAACTGAAAATCAGCGTTTGGTGAAGGGCATCATTGTCGTGCCTTCATACCTTGCCAAAGGGTTGGAATTCGACAGTGTGATTATGTGGGATGCTTCGAAGGCCTGCTACCCGGACGAAAGCGATCGCCAACTGGTCTATACGATTTGTACCCGGGCAATGCACCGATTGACGGTTGTGGCAGTCAAATCGTTGTCACCAATTTTTGAGACGGTGCCCCAAGATGAATATGAGTTGAATTAAGCATGAGTCGGATCGAAATGGTCCGATTTTTTATTACCTAATTTATGTCGGCTGGCGGACTTCAAGTGAAAACATATCTCCGGTTCTCGGGGCAGTCTGAAAATGTTATACTTATTTGGTTGAGTAAAGAATAAGCGGAGAAAATGCATGGATGATTTAATAAACTATTATTCATTCACCAAAGATGAGTGGAAACATTTTAATAATGACAATGAAGTCGATTTGCCGTTGACGTCTAACGAACTGCGGCACATTAAGGCCTTCAACGACCAAATCTCGTTGCAGGACGTTGCTGACATTTACAAACCGTTGGTGCACATGATTCGCCTGCAGAAAAACAACTTTGATCAATGGCAGACCACCAAGGCCCGGTTCCTGCGCAAAAAGGTGCGAACCGTGCCGTTTATTATTGGAATCTCCGGAAGTGTCGCGGTTGGAAAATCAACCACGGCCCGGGTGCTTGAGGAACTGCTTTCCAATTACTTCACCGGCGAGACGATTAAGTTGATTACGACCGATGGGTTTCTCTATTCGAATGCCGAGCTGAAACAACGCGGGATTTATGACAAGAAGGGGTTTCCTGAGAGCTATGATATGCGCAAGTTAATCGCATTTTTGAACGAGGTCAAGTCGGGAGTTCCGGTCACCAAATCACCGGTGTATTCCCATCAAAGTTATGACATCATTCCCAACCGCTTTGAGTTGGTCGATCGCCCGGACGTGCTGATCATTGAAGGAATCAATACGTTGCAGTTACCCAGCAACGAGCAGATTTATATCAGCGACTTCACCGACTTTTCGATTTATATGGATGCTGACGTCCATTTGATTGAGAAGTGGTACTTGGAACGATTCAGCCGCTTGATGGACACGGCCTTCCAAGATCCCGACAACTATTACTATGATTACGCGCAAGGGGATCGTGAGGAGGCCTTTGATATGGCCCGCAGAGTGTGGGACACCATCGACCTGCCCAACCTCCGAGCAAATATCCTGCCAACTCGCTCGCGAGCTGATATGATAATGCACAAGACGGACAATCATTTGATCGATCGGTTGTACCTGAGAAAATATTAATGTTTGGATTTTCAGAATAATGTTGACCAAACCTAGGTGAATCGTTTATTATTTATGTAAGAACTTTGAAAGGGTGTATGATTTGGCAAACGTTGACTTATCAAGCTTCGATAAGATTTTAGTGCTGGATTTCGGTAGTCAGTATAACCAACTGATTACAAGACGGATCCGTGACTTAGGCGTATATTCTGAGCTTAAGTCCCACGCATTGTCCGCAAAACAGATCAAAGACATGAACCCCAAGGGAATTATTTTCTCCGGGGGTCCAAATAGTGTGTACGAAGATGGCGCTTTGAAGGTTGATCCAGACATCTTCAAGCTGGGAATTCCAATCTTGGGAATTTGTTATGGCATGCAGATTATGGCATATACCCTTAATGGTGAAGTCGAGAAGGCTTCCAATTCCGAGTACGGTCATGCTGATATTCAGATTACTTCTGATGATGCAGTTCTCTTCAAGGGAACCCCACGTGAGCAGCCAGTCTGGATGAGTCACGGGGACTTGGTTAATGAAGTTCCTGAAGGCTTTGAGACAGTTGCCACCAGTCGTGACTGCCCAATTTCTGCTATGCAGGATGTTGAGCGTAATTTGTATGGGATTCAGTTCCATGCTGAAGTTAGAAATACCAAGTATGGTAACGACATCTTGAAGAACTTTGCTTTCAACGTCTGCCATGCAGAGGCCAACTGGTCAATGGATGACTTCATTGATCTGCAGATTCAACATATCAGAGAAGAAGTTGGCGACAAGAAAGTGCTGCTGGGTCTCTCTGGTGGAGTTGATTCAAGTGTTGTTGGTGTTCTCTTGCACAAAGCAATTGGTAAGCAACTGACAAGTATTTTTGTTGACCACGGCTTGTTGCGCAAGAACGAAGCTGACCAGGTCATGGATAGTTTGGTCGGCAAATTCGGCTTGAACATTATCAAAGTGGACGCTCAGGACCGCTTCCTTTCCAAGTTGAAGGGTGTCACAGATCCTGAAAAGAAACGCAAGATTATTGGTAATGAGTTCATCCAAGTGTTTAACGATGAGGCCAGCAAGCTTCACGGCATTGATTTCTTGGCCCAAGGCACGTTGTACACTGACGTGGTTGAGAGTGGAACTGATACTGCTCAGACAATCAAGTCTCACCATAACGTTGGCGGCCTGCCAGAAGACATGAAGTTTAAGTTGATCGAACCTTTGAACACGTTGTTCAAGGATGAAGCCCGGGCAATTGGTGAAAAATTGGGAATGCCAGAAACGCTTGTTTGGCGCCAGCCGTTCCCAGGACCAGGTCTCGGCATTCGAGTGCTTGGTGAAGTGACTCCAGAAAAGCTGAAGATCGTTCGTGATAGCGATTGGGTCCTGCGGGATGAGATTGCTAAAGCTGGTTTAGACCGCGATATCTGGCAATACTTCACCGTTTTACCAGGCTTTAAGAGTGTTGGTGTCATGGGTGATGGTCGAACTTACGATTACACCGTTGCCATCCGAGCAGTGAACTCTGTTGACGGAATGACCGCTGACTTTGCACGGATTCCATGGGATGTTCTGCAAAATGTCTCCACTCGGATCGTAAACGAAGTTGATGGCATTAACCGCGTAGTGTATGACATTACGAGCAAGCCACCGGCAACGATTGAATGGGAATAACAAATTAATTGATATTATGAAAGTCCAAAATCAGATTTTGATTTTGGACTTTTTATATTTTCTGTGATTTTCATGATTTCAGCCTAAACAATGAAAGGGGGACTGCCAACCGCACCCCATTAATGGTAGAATGAAAATCACATATCAAGATTGAGGTGCGAAATGAATTCAATTTGGAATTATTGGCGAAAACTAAATATTAAATCGACCGAATTAATTGGGGTAGCAGTAGGGGCGTTCATCTATTCGATGACCTATAACTATCTGTTGTTGCCTTCTCACCTTGGTGAAGGTGGAGCGATGGGAATCACAGCACTGTTGTACTATGCTTTTGGGGTGCCGTCATATCTGTCAAACCTCCTTATCAATGCTGTTTTAATTGTGATTGGCTACAGGTTGTTTGAAAAGAAAACCACTTATCTGACAATTTGGGCAATTGCCTGGATGACGGTGTTCCTCAAAATTCCGGTGTTTTATACATATCATACCCATGAATTGATTGTGCCGACGCTGTTAGCCGGCGCCTTAACCGGGATCTCAATTGGTTTGATTTTCCGCTTCAACGGCACAATTGCTGGAGATACGATTATTGGTAAGATTCTCAATTATTTTTTTGGCATCTCACTGGGTACCGGGAGTTTGATATTCGACCTGTTCATTGTGGTTCCGTTTATCATGATTATTGGGTTCACCAATACCGTTTTAACGGTGATCTACCTCTACGTTTACTCCGTGTTCACTAATCAGTTTTTGGCGAATATTGGTGCTAAAAAGGCCGTTCTGGTGGTTTCACCAAAGTACCGGCAAATTGCGGTGACCATTTCCAAAGAATTAAATCAGGAAATGACGATTTTTAATGGCACTGGCTATTATAGTGATGCTGATCAGCACATGTTGTACATGATTGCTGGTCCTCGGCGGGTCACCAAATTGGTACCGATCATCGAAAGTGAAGATAAGAATGCGTTAATTGTGATTGAAAACATCCGCAGTGCCCGGGGGTTGGATATGCGCAGAATCCTTTAGGCGTGTAAATTGGTACAAAAAGGGCCCACAAAACCATTTGCTGATTTTGTGGGCCCTTTTTGAAACACTTATTTAATTTTACAACTGGGACTTATGGAACCCATTTTCCATCTTCGAAAGTGGTTTGACGAACACCCGCCACAATGGCGCCATTAGGAGGAAGAATCCGCCAAACGCCGCCAAAATCAGCATTGCGTGCCAATAGACGCTTGGAATCGGCCCAGCAATGGCCTCTCTGAAGGCTTGGATGACGTAGGTAAATGGCAGGAACGGTGCCAAGCTTGCCAAATGGGAAGGAATCAGTTCAAGTGGATACACACCACCGGTTCCAAATAGTTGAGCAATCATCATCAAGACACTAAAGACTTTGCCGATATTACCGAACATATAGACCAACGTGAACATGATGATGGTGAAAACGGTCGTTGCCAGATAGGCAGTTGCCAACATTGCCAACAAGCTTCGTGGCCGCAGTCCAATGATGACCAGTTCACCAAGCATGATGAAGGTGGTTTGGGTAAATGACAGAATTAGATACAGAAGGCCTTTACCAACGTATTGTTGAATCCGGTTGGCTTTTGGAAACCGTTTGTCTTCTGGAATCAGGTATTTCCATGAGACAATCGTGGTGAGGAGCAAGACGCCCACCCACATGGATAAGACTGTGTAAAAGGGCGCCATGCCGTAGCCGAAGAGGCCCATGTTATACAGCTGCTTTTGTTTCAAGGTAATTGGGGATGCCAGCAAATTTGAAATCTTGGGATTTTCACCCAATAAGTTAATGATTTTATTCAAATTCTTTTCGTTGATGAATTTGGTTTGGTCATTTAAGTCGTTCAGTTTATCTTCAATGCCGTTTAAGCGATGTTTAATTCGATTGACCTGGGAAACGGAGATTTTACTGATTGCTTTTCCAGCCGAAGTTAACGCATTTAGCTGTGGTAACAGGGTTCTTAAGGATGACAGCACTTCATCATTGCCGTTCAACTGGGTGTCCAAGGTATCATTGAGGTCGTCAATCGCCTGGCTAACCGTGTTGGTGAACGTGGATCCCGCGTTAGTCAGACTATTACCCAAAGCATCGGTCGTTTTTGCGAGCTGCTTAATCAGTTGATTAATTGATTTTTGCGATCGATTGTCTTGGTTAGCGTTTTTCAGGCTGGTTAAATTGCGCTGCTGCTCATGGACGTGTTGTTTGGCATTGCTGAGGCTTCTGATCAGCGAAGTCGTCTGATTGTTTGGCAGTAAGTTGTTCAACACATCGGCGATTCGCAGGGCATTATTGATGCCGGTAAGTGTCGACTCATTCAGCGTTTCCAGTTGATTAATTTCACTGTTTAACAGCGACTTACTTGAAGCGTGTCCGCCAGTCTGCATGTCATCGACCAATGAGTTGATGCGGTTATTATCTGACTGAAGGTCATTTAATCCGTTTGATAAATCATTTTGCGCAGAACTGAGAGATTGCTTGGTGGCCTTGGTTAAGTTGCGGCCATGATTGACAACATTTTGCAGATCGGTTATCTGACTGGAGATTTTCGGGATGTCTCCCTGGACCGTCTTCAGGTATTGCTCGACATTGTCTGAGTCTTTGTTAGCTTTATCCAAATAGCCGTTGGTTTTCTTCACCGTGTTGATGGCATCCAATAGTGAGGAACGAATTTGGAGAATCTCCGGTTTGTGGGTGTTAATCTTGGCTCCGGCGGCATTCATTTCTTTTAAGGCGGCTTTAGTACTGATTTTGATGAAACTGTCCCGCACCTGCTCGGTTAACGTGTCGACAGCCTGGCCGGTAATTTTGGTTGCGGCCGGGTTTAACTTTTCATTGGACTTATAAATAATATTGGGCTTCTCAGGATTGGTGGAAACTAGTGTGGCCAACTTGCTGGAAAAGTCATTGGGAATTTCAATGAGCGAGTAATACTTTCCTTCATCCAAGCCATTGTTTCCCTGCCAGTCATTGGTCATGATCCAGTTGATGGCGTGGTTTTGTTTGAGTTCGCCGACGATTTGTTTGCCGACATTCAGCTGCTTGCCATTGACCGTGCTGCCCTCATCGTCATTCACCACAGCGATCGGCAGTCGACTGGTATTGGCCTTGGAATACGGGTCCCAGGAGACCATGATGTTGGGGACCGCATAAATGGCCGGAATCAGACAAAAAGCCAGCAGGGTTATCCACACCGGCCGGCTATGAAATATATTGTGTAAGTCACGTTTGAGTAAGGTTAATATTGTTCGCATAAATGGGTCCTTTTAATTGATTCGATCAAGCAGTCCTTGGGCGAGCGCAAACACGCGGTTGTTCAGGTTATGAATGACAACGATCTTGGGATATAGCTTGTTGATTCCCTCACTGAACAAGTAATTGAGTGTTTGACCATCGGATTTGATCATTTCAAAGATTTGATTGAGCTTGGCAATATCTGGATCATTTTGAATTGATTCGATCCAGTTATTTAACTGGGTTAGCAAGTCGGGCAGGGTGCTTTGATGATTCATCAGGTTGAGAATTGAAATCAGCTGGTCCTTATTATTGGTGGACAACGTATCAATCAAGCCGATAATCTGATTCAGTTGTTGTCGCTGACGAGTCACATTGATCATTCTTACCAGATGACCGCGCCAGATCCAACCGGCGACCTTACCGTTACCATTCTTGACATAGTAATAGACTGCCTTGTTGCCGTTAGCCCGTTGGATATTCGCCGATTTAGAAGCGTAAAAGGTGGTTAAAGGATAATTGTCGGCGTTATGGACCTTCTTGGTTAATTTGGCCGAACTGTACAGATAACCACTGACTGCACGGTAGGGTGCCTTGGTTAAAGTCTGGGTGCTGGTAACCTTGGCCGCTGTGGTTTTCGCTGACGCGGTGGTTGGTTGAATAGCAAATAGCGCCCCTAAGATGGTCAGTGATAGTATCCATTTAATAACTGAATGTTTCATAATATTATAGCTCCCTCATAAAAGTAGGTTAATGTTGTTAACTATAGTTACCATTGTTAATCATTCGCATACGCGTTATTATCAGTATAATGCATTTTTCGACAGAAACAAGTAGCAAGGAAATTTGAGGGATGGAACAATGTTTAAAAATATCAAACTGATTTACCAACGGGACCTCAAGGCAATTTTTAAGTACAAAGCAGCGTTGCTGACGATTAGCGCGCTTTGTATTTTGCCTTGTCTCTATACTTTGGTGAATGTCAAAGCAATTTGGAATCCGTATACTTCCCACGAGGTTCAAAAGATTCCGGTTGCCGTCGTTAATAACGATCAAGGCACAACAGTTCAAGGCAAACAGATGAATTTGGGCAAGCAAATCATAGCCCAGTTAAAACACAATAATCAGATCGGCTGGCGGTTTGTTGATTCAAAGACTGCCCAAAAGAAAGTTCGCGCTGGAAAGTATTACGCCGAAATCAAAATTCCCAAGACCTTTTCGGCTGATTTGGGCAGTATTGTGACTGCTAATCCGAAGAAGGCCCACATCGACTATATCGCTGACACCAAGGCCAGTCCAATGAGTTACAAAATTACCGAAGCCGCCTCAAAGACGCTGTTGAACACGATCAAAAAACAATTCGTATACCAAGTTAACAGCACCATTTTTACCTATTTGAATGTGGCTGGTAAAAAGGCTGGTGACAACGAATCCGAGATTCTCAATTTAAAGGACCTGATTATCAATCTTGGAGACAGTATGGAACTGGCAACCAATACCTTAGGAGATATCAGTGAAGCCTCCAGCGGGCTGGCTATGGTCTTTTCTGAACTGAAGCCGGTGATTTCAGCATCTCAGGATATCAATATTAACCAAGCGATTGGCTCGTCGAACCAGCAGTTGATTCGGAGTGTGAATCAGGGCGTTAACCAATCGTTTGGCAACGTTCAAACCAGCTTGAATGGGATTCAAACTGACGCCGCACGACTGCGGTCCCTCACCAATCAGTTGAACAAGCAGACTTCTGCGGCCGGCCGTAATCAGGCCACTGGTTTGGCCAGTCAAATTTTGTCGCAGATTAAGTTACTGAGAGGGCAGATTACGCCATTAATTGCTTATCTGCAGACGATTAATCAATCGCAGCGGTTGAGTGGGGTGAGTCGATTAATCAGCCAACTCAATGACGTCAAGAATCTCCTGGATGCCCAGTCTCAGCAAGTCACCCAACTACAGCGGGCGCTTAGTTCAGGCAGTACGGCCAATACCGGCCTGCAGCAGCGAATTGCCAGTCATTCCTATTCAGTTGCCAGCGGCCTGAATCATTCACTGGCGAGTTATAATCGCAACGTTAAATCAGAATTGAACGGGATTCAACGCAACCTGCTGTCAGCCAGCAATCACGCTTCGGGTGTCTTGAACAATGTTAATGACATTCGCAGCTTGAACGAAAAGTCGTTGGATACGATTATTTCAGGCAATCAACTGGTCAGTGACACCACCGGCAACTTGGAGAACCAACTGCTCCAGTATAAGGGCGTGATTTTGCAGGCAAGTAATCAGTTGAAATTGACTTCAGACGATAATATTGCCAACATTATCAGCATCCTCCAGAACAATCCCAAGTTGATGGGCAACGCACTGGCCCAACCATTTAACGTCAAAAATGAGAACATTTATCGGGTCAGTTCATTTGGTGAGGCGTTTGCACCAACTTACATGGCCCTATCGATTTGGGTAGGGTGTGCGATGCTGGTCGCAGTTCTGCACACCTCGGCGCCCAAATATCATCGTTTCAAAAATTTGCGGCCGCGTGAAGAATATATCGGCAAGATGCTGCTGTTTAACACCTTGTCGATGATTCAAACGATGGTGATTGTCCTTTCAACTGTCTTTATTCTCAGGGTTCACGTGGAAAGTTTGTTCCTAATGGTGATGATCGGCGTGGTGTCATCACTGACGTTCTCGGTAATCGTTTATACAATGGCGTCGGTGTTTGGTAACTTAGGAAAGGCGTTGGCAGTGATGATGGTCGCTTTCCAATTAGCCGGAAGTGGGGCAATCTACCCGATTCAGTTGAATCCGTTGTTCATGAGAATCATTCAGCCGATTTTCCCATTTTCATACAGTGTCAGTGGCTTCCGCGAGGCCGTTGGTGGACCCAATGTTGGTACCGTGGTCTTGGACTTCTTTGTTCTGATCTGCATGCTGATTGGGGGCTTGATCGTCGGCCTATTCATGAAGGACTTCTTTAAGCGGGTCACCGCCCGTCTGCTCAATGATTTTACCAAGAGTGGGATTGGACAACCTTAAATCCAAATAGAAAAGAGGCTGAGACAAAAGTATACGCTTTTGCCTCGGCCTCTATTTCTTGTGATCCCATATTATTTATCAAAAACGTGCGACGACGGCCAGCATGCTTGCCTAGCCTACATGGCAATCGGCTGATCCCGGCCATTTAAGCGCACAGATCAATCATTCCAAAACCAGGAATAATCGATCTGTGCGCTTAAATTCTGGGATCAAAACGCCTTAAGTCCCACTCTCTTTTCAACTTCAACTGATCTATTAATTATGCAAACGAGGTGGCAACACTACCAACAACAATCAACAGGATGCCGGCAATGGTAAAGATCATTTCCCGGCGACTCTTGTGTTCGTGCAGAATTGTAATTCCGCCAAAAGTGGCAATGATGACACTTAATTGCGTCCAGATGAATGCGGAGGTGTTTCCGTTTGCCTGAGCCGAGTAAATGTAGGAAAGCGCAGCGACTCCCCAAAGTAATCCGGCGATGATGTTGAGGTATTGTTCTTTTTGTTTAAATGATTGACGGTCGGTGAACAAGCCGAAAATAACGGCACCAATTAAAATGCCCATCATTTCTGGCAGGAAAACGGAAGTGCCGCTTTGTGCCTTAATGATTGGAATGTTAGGGAATGACGAATAGATCCAGTAACCAACGGTGGTGCAAAGTAAGAACGTGGCGTCCTTAAAGGTAATTTTGCCGCCTTTTTCGTCACTGACAGACGTTAACAACGCTCCGGCAATCACAATAATCAAGGCGATGAAGCCAATGATTTTGGATTGAGTTCCCTGCCAGTCACCAAAGATCAATACGCCAAGAATCGAGTTACCAACTAACTGAAACACCGTGGATAATGGGTAGGTGTTGGACACGCCGATTCGTTTGAAGGAAATGAATTGGCCGATTTGACCAATCGTCCACAAAGCACCGCAAACGATTGCAAAAAGAAACGCAGTCATGTTGACGGCCGGTCGGGTCACCAAGAAGACAATCAATCCGATGATGGTCGTCCCGGCACCAATTCCAAAGATTTGGTTGGCTGGCGATCCGCCGACTTTTCCGGTTATTAGTGGCATTAACCCCCAACCAAGGGCGGGAAGTAACGCAATAAGTAAATTCATAATCAAAACTCTCCTCAATTTTAAGTAATAATGTAATACTATACCTTATGAAAGAAATTTTCTATCAAAACGGTTACAAAGTTTAAAAAATCGTAAAATTATCTAAAAATAAAGAGAAATAAGATCAATTGGTAGATTGCAAATTTAATCCGAATTTTTTGACAAATTGGTCAGCATGACCTGATAAGGTGTTTGCTAGTCAAGTATTTTAAGTGGTCTCTGATTAATTTCGAGTAAGGTGGTTTTCAAGCCTTGAGCACTAATGTGCTCAAAATAAGTCCCCTTAGGATAAAAATAGCGTAAGTTCCGATTAAATCGTTCATTACTGCCGCGCTCAGCTGGCGTATAAGCATGGCAGTAATAGGTCTTAATACCATATTGTGATTCAAGTGATACTAGCCCACTAAACTCAGTGCCACGGTCCACAGTAAAGCTGTGCACCGGACCATTAAAAGTGGTTAGGAACTTAGTTAGTGCTTCATTAACAGTCGCTGTCGTCCGATCTTTTAACCGGTATGCCCAAAGGAACCGTGATTTGCGATCGATTAAAGTTAATAAAACTGCCTTACTATGCCCACGAGGACCAACGACTGTATCTAGTTCAAAATCGCCGATGCGATTACGTTGATTAATCATCATGGGACGCTGTTCAATTGATCGCCCCAAAGATTGATTATATTTGGATCGTTGGTCAACGTTACGCCGTTGGCGTACGCCATGTTCAGGTAGATCATTCAAGGAGAAATCAATTCTCCCCTGATTTAGCCAATTATAAATAGATTTAGTAGCTAGTTTAAATTCGTGAGCAATCATTCCTGGTGACCAGCTTAGACGTAAATGGTTGAGAATTTTTTGCTTTAACTCATCGCTCAGCTTAGTTTTCCGACCACATCGTGATCGCTTGTATTCGGCATCTGTTTGTGCTAATTCAGCCTGATAAGGTTGACATCGAGATAATTCATAAGAAATTGTTGACGGTGATCGGTTCAGCCGAACGCCCATTTGGATATTGGACAGCCCTAGTTCACAAAAGGTTTCGATTTTAATTCGTTCGGAATAGGTTATACTAGACAAAAGATCAGCTCCTAAAAGATGGGTTTGTGGTAAACACCATTTTAAAGGAAGCTGATCTTTTTTGCCCGAACAGCGTTCGGATTAATTTTACAATCTACCAATTGAATGATTTTATTTCTCTTTATGTAAAACATTTTCAAGATAATTGGATTAGTGGCGATTCTTGTATGGCTGAATTTGTGAGCGTTGAAAAAGCAGATAAACGCCATAAACGGCGGCGACTATCAGCCCAACTACCAGCAGTTTGGACAGGATCAGAAACCCAATTGCGAGTATTATCAGCCAAGCCGAGGCCTTAATGAACAGCCAACTGACATTTAGAACC
Source organism: Lentilactobacillus buchneri (assembly GCF_018314255.1). Classification (NCBI taxonomy): domain Bacteria; kingdom Bacillati; phylum Bacillota; class Bacilli; order Lactobacillales; family Lactobacillaceae; genus Lentilactobacillus; species Lentilactobacillus buchneri. The sequence continues at coordinate 610,021 of NZ_CP073066.1, read as the reverse complement.
AAATACCCCACTAAAAATAGCATGAGTAACATAAAGATCATTGTCCAAGCTCCTTTCTAAATAGCGATTAAGTCTGACTTATTTAGTTTTAATTTACCATATTAACGGGAAGATGCAACTGGATTTACCGACAATTTATGATTTCATTTGGCTGTAGCGACCATTCAATTGAAGGGGTAGAACATTGGTGACGATACTAATCATTCCCCAAAGTTTTAAAATTATGCTTCAAAGTCGGCCAAACCCATCGATCAGCGGTTTGAATAATCAAGCCATTGAAAAGAATCGAAAAGATCGTTCCGACGTTGACGGCATACAAATTGTGGGTCACCGCAAAGGAAATCACCATCGCGATAATTGGCGGAACAAAATCGACCAGCTGGGCAGCCACGGCACTTTTTTTCAAATACATAAACCGCAAAATATTGGTGGTATCATCATTTGGATGCATGAGAATATTTGCCCGCTGATACAGTGAGATGGCCGTACAGAAGAAGATAATCCCCAAACATGATAGGATGCCCCGAATCACAATTGGTAACTGGCCGATCCCAATTTGGTCAAAAAGTTGGGCAAAGATATTCACGAAATAACTAAAAAAGCAGACATAGAGGATTTCGCCAACGAACCGTGGCCAATCCGGATGTCGCAGCAGGACTTGGTTGGTGACCGTGTTCAAAAAACCGATAAAAAACAGGATAATGCCAACATTCAAATTGAACCAGTGACTGTAGTTAACAGCAGAAGCAGTCCAAACGGCACTTCCCATGTTCGCTGAAATGGTTAGCGCATTGCCAAAGGCGTTTAAAATCAGTCCCGAGATCAGGCCGACCCAACGCTGAGATTTTGTGTTTTGGATGACGATTCCCCCTAGAATAATGAATTTCGCATCAATTGGTGCTGATTGTTCAATCACCAGCACGTCAGAATTTAAGTATACGAGTAATCAGGCCGGCCGACAAGCCTCTCTCAGACAAAGAGTAATGCTGATAAGGGTGGGACAATTTCCTCGATAGCCAGCTCGTTTGGTGACATTTCCTTACTATCAATTAACTGAAAGTAATCGATAATGGCGGAAAAGACCAAATTGGTGAGATACATGAGCGGTAGTTGGCGGACAGTTCCTTGATGCTGCAAATCCTTCAGCCACTGAAAAATGGCAATAAAAATTTGATCGTCGCTGACTTTTGGAATCAGTTGCCGTAAAGTGGTGCTCTGCCGAATTGACCAAATAACATCGAGTGATTCTTTGTCGCTGCTATGGAATTCATCGAGTGTTGAAACCAAATTTTTAAGCGCATCCGTGGGTGGCAGGGAGAGATCAATGCGATCGACTAAAAATTGAATGTACTTTTTCTGGTGGTACCGAAAGACCGACACCAGCAAATCATCTTTATTTTTGAAGTACACATAGATATTCGACTGTGCCATTTGAATGTGTTTGGCGACTTTAGTGGTCGAAAAAGCGGCCAACCCCTCGGTCAGTAAAATGGCGGTCGCACCCTGAATAATCCGATTATAATGTTCTGTCGTTTTAATTTTCATATCTTCATTATATTGGAAAGTGCCGGCATTGCAACCTTGACAAACGATAAGACTATCGCTATTATACACAGTAAGCATTAACGATAGAGTTATCGCTTATGAAACGGAGGTCTTTTTGATGAAAAAAGTTGCGATTGTGACGGGCGCGTCGTCCGGGATTGGCCTGGCTGCTGCCAAACTGCTTTTGAAGCAGGGCTATTACGTGGTTGGCGGTGCGCGACATGTTGAACAAATGAAGGTGCTGACTGAACTCGGCGGAAAGGTTCATGAATTGGATGTCAACAAAGAGTCAAGCCTGAAAGCCTTTGTAGCCTTTGTCTTGGATTCATATGGCAGAGTTGACGTGTTGGTTAATTCTGCAGGCTACGGTTCATTTGGCGCGCTGGAAGAAGTGACAATCGAGGAAGCCAAACACCAAATGGACGTCAATTTATTCGGGTTGGTTCGATTAATTCAGTTGGTCTTACCGACGATGAGAACCCAAAAGTCCGGCCGCATCATTAATATTTCTTCTCTGGCGGGTTTGATGTATACCCAACTGGGCGGCTGGTATCATATTTCCAAACACGCATTGGAAACCATGTCTGATATTTTGCGGTTGGAAGTTAAACCTTTTGGAGTTGATGTGGTTGTGGTTGAACCAGGCAATACAGCAACCGGATGGCAGAAAATTGCCGTGGATAAACTGTTGGCGGCTACTCCAATCCATTCTCCCTACCGGCGGGTGGCCGAGCGTTTAGCGAAGACATTAAAGGACAGTCGGGCAACTACCAACGATGTGGCACCAGTGATTGTCAAAGCGGCCATGACGCGCAAACCAAAGTTACGCTATCAGATAAGATTTCAAGAACAAGTGACGGCCAAATTGTTGAAATTGATTCCCGATCGGATTCAAGATCGACTGGTCACGCGGATGTTCAGCTAAAAATCAATGTTTTGCCATTCGAGCCGCATAAGCGTTGCCAGAGTCGTATAATATAATTAACAAATTTTCAAGGAGGCAACTCATGGCAGAACAATTAACCCATTTCTACGAAAAATTTCAACCAAGTCATTACAATATCTATCTGGACATCAACCGGGATACCAAGGAATTTTCCGGGACTTCTACGATTACAGGTGACGCGATGACGACCGCGATTTCGATTCACCAAAAGTTTCTCAATATTGAATCGGTCCAAGCTGACGGCAAAGCCGTTTCATTTAGTAAGGACGACGATCAGGAAGCAATCAATATTGATTTGCCGACAACTGGGGTTGTGACCTTGGCCATTCAATTTAGTGCCAAATTGACTGACACGATGATGGGCATTTATCCATCTTATTACGAAGTTGATGGCGTTAAGAAGCAGCTGATCGGAACCCAGTTTGAGACCACCGCTGCCCGTCAGGCCTTTCCATGTGTCGATGAACCCGAAGCCAAAGCCACCTTTGATTTGGCCATTAAGTTTGACGAGCATGCCGGCGAGACGATCATCAGCAACATGCCGGAAGTCCGCACAGAAAATGGTGTTCACTATTTTGATACGACCATGAGGATGTCGACTTATCTGATCGCCTTTGGATTTGGTGAGATGCAGAGTAAGGAAACGACCACCAAGAGCGGTGTTAAAGTTGGTGTGTTTGCTACCAAGGCGCACAAGGCCGATGAGCTTGATTTTGCCTTGGATATCGCCAAACGGTCGATTGAATTTTATGAAGACTTCTACCAAACACCGTACCCATTGCCACACTCATGGCAGCTGGCTCTTCCAGACTTCTCTGCCGGTGCCATGGAGAACTGGGGCTTGGTAACGTACCGTGAAGCTTACCTGCTCTTGGATCCCAAGAACACCTCATTTGAAATGAAACAGCTGGTTGCCACCGTGATCGCCCACGAATTGGCTCATCAGTGGTTTGGTGATCTGGTGACGATGAAGTGGTGGGACGACCTGTGGTTGAACGAAAGTTTTGCCAACATGATGGAATACGTTGCAATCGATGCGATCGAGCCTGATTGGCACATTTGGGAAGTCTTCCAGACCTCTGAAGCCCCGGCTGCTCTCCAACGAGACGCTACCGATGGTGTTCAGTCGGTTCACGTCCAAGTTGAAAACCCGGCCGAGATCGATTCAATTTTTGACTCGGCCATCGTGTATGCCAAGGGTGCCAGAATGTTAGTAATGGCCCGAGCTTTGGTTGGCGACAAGGCCTTGCGGGAAGGCTTGAAGAATTATTTTGCCGCCCACAAGTTCCATAACGCTACCGGTGCCGATTTATGGTCGGCTTTGGGCGACGCCTCTGGCATGAACGTGGGTGCCATCATGAACTCGTGGCTGGAGCAGCCTGGATATCCAGTTGTGACGGCCAAAGTCCAAAACGGCCAGTTGACCTTGTCACAACAACAATTCTTCATTGGTGACGGCAAGGATGTCGACCGCAAGTGGCAGATTCCGCTTAACAGCAATTACGACGCCGTGCCTGAAATCATGGCTGATAAAACACTCACAGTCGGTGATTATCAACAGTTGCGTCAAGAAAACGGCAAACCATTCTTCTTGAATGTTGGTAACAATTCACATTTCATTATTCAATATGATGAAACCTCAATGGCAGATATTCTTGATCATGTGGCGGATCTGGACGCGATTTCTCAGCTCCAGATTCTCCAAGACCTCCGTTTGTTAGCTGATGGTCGTCAAAATTCCTATGCTAATATTGTGCCGTTGCTGCCAAAATTTGCGGACAGCCATTCCAACATTGTCAATGCGGCAATGTATCGGGTTGCCAACAATTTGAAGAAATTTGTGACTCCTAAATCTAATGAAGAAAAAGCACTCAAGCAATTCTTCGATCGACTGAGTGCTGCCCAACTTGATCGACTGGGCTTTGCCCCTAAGGCTGGTGAGTCAAATGATGACCAATTGACTCGGCCGTACATTTTAAGTGCTTCATTGTATGCTGAAAACGCTGATGCCATGGCTGCAGCTCATACGTTGTTTAAACAAAACGAGGGCAGTCTGGCCGGCTTATCTGCTGATATTCGGGTGTTTGTCCTTCGAAATGAGGTTAAGAACTTTGGCAGTCAAGCCTTATTTGACAAATTATTGGCTGCTTACCGGCAAACTGCCGATGCCAGTTACAAGCAAGACATTTGCGCTACTTTGACGAGTACCACTGACCCCGATTTGATTGCCAAGTTGGTTGGTCAATTTGAGAATGCCGACACCATCAAACCGCAAGACTTGCGGGCCTGGTTCCGTGGGGTCCTCGCCAATGATGACGGTCAACAAGCTGCTTGGGACTGGATTCGAAAAGACTGGCAATGGCTCGAAGATACGGTTGGTGGGGATATGGAATTTGCCACCTACATTACCGTTATTTCAGGTATCTTCCACACACCGCAACGGTTGGCTGAATTCAAAGAATTCTTTGAACCAAAGATCCCAACGCCTGGTTTGACTCGCGAAATCAAGATGGATATTAGTGTCATTGATAGTCGGGTTCAGTTAGTTCAAGCTGAAAAAGCTGACGTTAATGAGGCAGTTTCACGAGCTGTTAAATAATTTTTCAATTATCTTGAGGGTTCCATCGAGCTGATGGAACCCTTTTGTTATCGGCTGATGCCGATTTGGCTACGCATTCCGATTTATTCATTGACGGTTGTCGGAGTGATATTTTTTCAGTTATGTTACACATTTATAACATTCTTGAAAAGAAGTAATCGCTGAGGCTTTATGACGCGACTCAGCTCTGTAATATTCTTTTTGCTTACTGCTGGGCTTCTTGTGCTCAAACCCATTCTGTCATATGTTGGTAGAGAAATTGACGACAACTGTTTAGCTAATTGAATTTGGCGTAAGCAAATAAATAAATGCGGAGTGGTTTTAAATGAGTTCATTGAGGAAAAAGGGACGGGCGATCATCCTATCGATTTTGACCGTTATCTTATCGGTTTCGATTTTTGGGGCAGTTAAGGCATCGGCTGCCACAACTGTCATTCCAGATATTTCAGAGTGGCAGGGGAAATTAACGGCTTCGAAAGTTTCAAACTTGAAGAGTCAGGTTTCCTTCATTATTAACCGCCGGCAATATGGCGCTAACTATCAAGACAAGTACGCGACCAATAACACCAATTTATACGTCCAATATGGCATTCCATTTGGTGAATATGATTACGCCACCTTCACCAGTGCGGCCAGTGCCCGTAATGAAGCCAACGTCTTCTATCAAAATTCCAACAAGAACGCCAAATTCTACGTTTTGGACTACGAAGAAAATGACGTGACTTCAGGTTCAAGCAATGCTGCTGTTAAGGCCTGGTACGACCAAATGCGTTCATTAACCGGTAAGAAATTAATCTTTTATTCCTACCAGTCCTTTGCAACGGCTCATGCCAACACCGCCAGAAAGAATTTTGATGCCCAATGGATCGCCAATTATTCTTCACGGCCAACCATTCAAACCGATTTGTGGCAGTACACTAATAAGAAGTACGTTCCCGCATTGAAAGAATCAGTTGACGCCAGCACAATTCTGAATTCCAGCAAGCCAATTACTTGGTGGATCGGCGGAGCTCAGTCAGCTGATACTGCGCAACCAACTTATTTCACCGACGTTGTCAGCAGCGTCACGACCACTCAGAAACTGTACCTGTATGATTCAACCAGCTTTAAGAAAGCCAACCGGGTTGTTAAAGTTCAGCCGGGAACCAAAGTTAACGTGACGGTAATTCACAAACGAGACAGTGGTTCATACTATTTTGAAACTGCCGACGGCCGCTACTTAACTGCCAATAAGAATTTCGTACAATAATTCACGCAAACAATTTGGAGGGAAACGATGAAGCTCTATAAATTAGGTGGAGTGTTATTACTGAGTCTGGTTCTTGTCGGCTGCAGTAATGGCAATTCCGGTAAACAAAGTTCTAATAATGAATCAAAGACCGATATGCAGAACTCAAGCAGTTCGACCACCAGCTCTGATACCACCAGCGGACAAAGTGCCTCAACAGCTTCTTCTGACAGCAACGCTCAATCAGACGGTCAATCGTACGATTTCTCATCGCTGACTAAGGATCTGTCAAGTAAGTTGTCAGATACGTTATTGCCACAAAATTCGGGACTGAACGATTCATCCAAGAACGTTCATATCAGATATAATGGGAATTCTACCAACAGTACCATATACTACAGCGTTGGTAATGATGCACTCGCGCTCAACGACAGTAGTTTGAAAGCTGAGAAGCCGTATGCGGTCTTAGCCAAACGCAGCTACTCTTCAGCTTCGGAAGCTCAAAGTCATGTCGATTATACGGCTGCTTCAGAAATTAAAGGGCTCCCGAAAGTTGACCTTGGTCACGGGATTGTTGGTCATACTCAATCAGGAGCCGGTCAGCAATACATTTCTTGGAACGAGGGCAACTGGTCGATTAGTGTTCATGGCAGTCCCGTGAATAACACGACGCCGAAGAAATTAGCACTTTCAAGTGTCAATATGTTTGAAAGCTACTCATTACCGGCACCGAATACCCAAGGAGTCGTCAAATTCAACGTTGGCAGTTCAGCTCAAGTGATTACTTGGCAGGCTGGCAGTGTTGTCTATCGACTGCAGGCAACCGATCCCGCCGTCGCAATTCGGATGGCTGCCAGTATGAAATAAGTCAAAAAGAAATTGAAGTTACAGGCGATTTGATCCCAGCATTTAACGAAGAAACGCAGTTATTCCGGACTTTGGAATGACTGCGTTTCTTCGTTGAATGGCCGCCGCAAGTTTTCAAAGTAGTAATCCTAGTTGCAATGAAAGCCTCCATAACGAGTAATATCCCGTCCTCTTTTGTTCATTTGTGACACGTTGGCGTGATATTGCGCCTCGGGATTGCCTGACGTAAAATAGATGGATAATACAAAAAATGAGGTCATGGAATGTCAGTCAGATTTGAATATGCAACGCACGATGAACTGCCACGAATTGTTGAAATCTATAATGAGATTATTCCCAGTCGCCTTGCTACCGCCGATTTAGAGCCGGTTTCGGTTGCCTCTCGTGAGAACTGGTTTGCTGAGTTCAATCATGAAACCCGACCGTTGTGGGTCATGAAGGTTGACGATCAAATAGCCGGGTGGGTTGGCTTGGAATCATTTTATGGCCGACCAGCATACCACAAGACTGCTGAGATTAGTATTTACATTGACGCAAATTATCGTCACCAAGGCTTGGGACAGCAGGCAATCGACTTTGTCAGTGGAGAATTGGAACGCCTCGGGCTGGATGCCCTGGTTGCCTTCATTTTCAGCCATAACCTGCCGAGCCAAAAGCTCTTTATCCACAATGGATTTACGGTTTGGGGACATTTGCCAGATGTTGCCGAAATGGATGGGCAACGGCGCAGTTTGGATATTTTGGGGAAACATTTTTAATGTGAGTGAACGGTGATTGGGACACGTCCCAGTCGCCTTTTTTGTGGATGAAACAGAATTTTCAAACAGAAATGGTTGCATCTTATAGGCTACAGATGTAAACTGTAGTTGTTGAGAGCTACAAATGTAAACTTTAAAAGAAAAATAAAATGAGGTTATCAAAATGATAGATGCTAAAAATGTTACCATCACCGATTCTGAATGGGAAGTTATGCGGGCAATTTGGACAATGGGGTCGACAACCAGTCGTGAGCTGATCGACGCGATGAACGAACTACAGGGCTGGTCTGACTCAACAACTAAGACACTCTTGCACCGATTGATTAAAAAGGGCGCTGTTGAACAAATCGGCGATAGTCGACCATTTACCTTTAAACCGGTCGTCGGCGAAAAGGAATCAATGTCCGCTGCGGCGGACGATTTATTTGATCATATGTGCGCGATGCGAGCCGGCTCTACAATTGCCCAAGTGATCAAGACACGCGAATTGTCAAAAAGTGACATTGCAGAATTGCAGCAGATATTGGCTGAGAAAGCCAAGGATGCTCCGGAAATGGTTCAATGCAACTGTCTGCCGGGGAAAATGACATGTGAGGAGGATCGTTAAAATGGCAAATAATAAAGATGAGATGAATATGGATCATGATATGGACAACATGGATCATTCTAAGATGAATATGGACCATGATATGAGCAGCATGGATCATTCTAAGATGAATATGGACCATGACATGAGTCAAATGGATCATTCAAAAATGCAGATGGATCATGGCGATATGGACATGTCCGGCATGGATATGGGTGGCGACATGATGATGCATGGCGGTCAAATGATGCACATGGGTAACCTGAAACAAAAGTTTTGGGTCTCAGTGGTCTTGGCGATTCCCGTATTACTCTTAGCACCCATCATGGGGTTGGACGTCGCTGTGTTGAACTTCCACGCCCCACTCATTGAAGGAATTGCGATTCTTTTATTTGATACGGCACTATATTTTTACGGCGGCTCACCATTTCTAAAGGGCGCCTGGGCTGAAGTTAAGAGTAAGGCACCGGCAATGATGACCCTGATTACGTTAGGTATTTCAGTTTCATATTTTTACAGTATTTATGCATTCATTGCCAATAACTTGATGCACACTGCCACTCATGTGATGGACTTCTCGTTTGAGCTGGCAACCTTGATTCTAATTATGCTGTTGGGTCATTGGTTGGAAATGAACGCGGTCATGGGTGCCGGCGATGCCGTTGAAAAGATGGCTGCTCTATTGCCGAAGACCGCTCATTTGGTAACTGAAAATGGGGAAACCAAAGATGTTCAAGTATCAGATCTGCAAGTTGGTCAATCATTTCAAGTTCGCTCAGGTGAAAGTATTCCTGCTGACGGCACCATTACCAATGGTCAATCAACCGTTAATGAAGCCTTGGTGACTGGTGAATCTGCCGCTGTTAACAAGAATGTTGGCGACAAAGTCATTGGTGGTGCTACCAACAATAACGGAACGTTGACAGTTGAAATCACCGGGACCGGTGAATCCGGCTATTTGTCACAAGTGATGAAAATGGTTCAGGAGGCCCAACAGTCGAAATCAAAGGCTGAGGATCGGGCTGATTTGGTTGCCAAGTATCTCTTCTATGCCGCCTTATCAGTGGGAATCATCGCGTTCTTTGCCTGGTTACCCCAGGGACTATCGACCGGTTTAACCCGAATGGTTACAGTCTTTGTGATCGCTTGTCCACATGCCTTGGGAGTGGCTATTCCATTGGTTGTCGCTCGTTCAACGTCGATTGGTGCGCAAAATGGTTTGCTGGTACGGAATCGTCAAGCTATTGAAGCCAGTCAACACGTCAGTCATGTGCTGTTGGATAAGACGGGAACGCTGACGGAAGGTAAATTCACTGTCAACGCCCTGGTACCAGCAGCAAATACTGATGAACAATCACTGTTAAGTAAATTGGCAGCCCTTGAAAGCAATTCTACCCATCCGCTGGCACAGGCTATTATTGCTGCTGCCGAAGAAAAGGGCATCAAGGTTCAGGCTGCTAACAATTCGCAAAACATCCCTGGTGTCGGCATTTCAGGCGAGATTGACGGCCAGAATTATACGATCGTCAACGGTAACTATCTGACAAAAAACGGGATTTCATTTGATAACGCGACTGCCGATCAATGGGCAGCCAAAGGCAACTCGGTTAGTTTCCTGCTTCAAGGCCAACAGGTTTTAGGGATGGTTGCCGAAGGAGATACGATTAAGAACGGGGCCAAAGAGCTGATTGCCGGATTGAAACAACGTGGCATTACGCCAGTGATGTTAACCGGTGATAATCAAAAAGCAGCCGAACACGTTGCCGGACTGCTTGGCTTGGACGAATTTCATGCTGGATTGCTGCCGAATGACAAGCAAAAAATTGTCTCTGAGTACCAGGCAAAGGGCAATCACGTCATTATGGTCGGTGATGGTGTTAACGATGCGCCAAGTCTGGCAGAAGCCAACATTGGCGTGGCAATTGGTGCCGGGACCGACGTGGCGATTGATTCGGCCGACGTTATCCTGGTTAAATCAGAACCCAGTGACATTCTTCACTTCCTTGATTTAGCCAAGATTACCAACCGAAAAATGGTTCAGAACCTCTGGTGGGGAGCCGGTTACAACATTATTGCCATCCCACTGGCAGCTGGTATCTTAGCATTTGCCGGCATCATTTTGGATCCCGCCGTTGGGGCTGCTGTAATGGCAATGTCAACCATCATCGTGGCCTTGAATGCAATGGGATTGACCGCTGAAAAAATTAGGAATTAATTAACGCGCTTCAATATCAGAACGGTTATGGTTATCATAACCGTTCTTTTTTTGCACGTTACGATAATTGATGAGTAATGGAAAAATATGATGAAAACTTGTCATACCGGGATTAGGTCATTACTTATGACTTATCTTTATACGCCTGATATAATTATATTGTAAAAGAAATGATGTCAATATTGCTAAGGGGAAGCAGACAACTTTACTGTCATTTTTGGAGGAAAAAACAATGAAATCATCAAACAGGGGAATTATTAATCAGGAGGATGTTACTGCTAAACATTATAAGATGTATAAAGCGGGCAAGCGATGGATGATTGCCGGCTTAACGGTCGCTGCCTTTGGCGTTGGCAGCCAGTTAAGTACGGTCACCGACGCATCTGCAGACACAACGCCGACCGCCCAAGGAAATGCGGGTAATAGTGCGACTGCAACTCCTGAACTGGTTAAGACAACTACGAGTGCACCGACAGCAGCAACCACTCCAGCTGCCACACAGAAACCAGCAGCCCAACCGGCTACGGCAACTACGACGACTGCAGACCAAACAGCGACGCCAGCACCACAAACTGCTCAACCGGCGCCAGCAGCTGAGACCCAACAGTCAACGACTGCGCAGACTCCAAAGGCCCAATCCGAGTCAACAACTGAGCCACAGTCACAACCGGTCAATTCCGGTCAGACGGAAGCTGCCAACCCAGGTACATCACAGGCAGCCCAACAGCCTGCTCAGGCAACAGCGACGCCTCAAGCAGCCCAGCCGACAAAAGCAGCTGAGACTGACACTAACCAGCCAGCTGCCAAGCCATCAACATCCAACAATACCACCGCTGATAAAGCAGCAGAAACTAAGGAAACCGGAACCAAGGAAACAGAAACCAAGGCAGCTGACACCAAGGCAGGAGAAACTCAGGCACCGGAATCTAAGACAGCTGAAGCCACACCGACGCCAGCTCAGGCAACTACGGAGCCAACCGTTGCCGAAGATTTGTCATATGATCAAGCGGTCAACGTGTATAACGCCAGCAAGAAACTCTACGGCATCATTACCAACCAGCTGGATCAGGCCAAGAATGCTTATGATCAACAATTAACCGTCTATAAGGACAAACTGGCCGAATATAACCAGGCGCTTGAAAAATATCAGGTTAATCAAACCCAGTATTCCAGCGAAAAGGCGGCCTATGAGAAAGCTAAGGCCGAATATGAAGCTGCCAAAACCGCTTACGATCAAAAGAAACAGGATTACGATCAGACCAAGGCATTGAATGACAAAGCAGCCGCTGACTACCGAGCTGCCAAGGATAAGGTGGAAGCTGCGGTCACCACCCATACGGCTCAAAAGACCGAGTACGACAGTGCCCTCGCCAAATATGAAACAGCCAGAAGTGCGTATGAAGCTGCCCGAGCTCAGTATGAGAAAGGACAGGGAACCTCCACCGATGCTCAGTTTAAGGCGATCCAGGACCATTATCTGCAGACCAAGGCAGATTATGAAAAGACCGAAGCGGAATACCAGACAGTTAAGACCCAATATGACGCCGCTCAAAAGCAAATCGACGACCTGCAGCCGCAGTTCAAGGATGCTGATCAAAAACAAAAGGCAACTGCCGATCAATTCAAAGCAATCGACGCTGAATATCAAAAAATCAATCAGCAGTATCAACAAGCTCACACCACCTTTGCAAACCTGGAAAAACAATTTACCGATGCCGGAATTGACTTTATCGCCAAGACCGATGCTTACAATCAATTGAAAGCTGATTTTGATGCCGTTAAAGCCGTTCACGACAGACTGGCCGAGAGGTATAGTGTTGCCCAGGGGGCTTATGATACCTTAACCACCCGTTTGGCTGAGTTAAATGACCAGTATCTGATTGAATTGAAGAGTTACCAAGAAGAAATGAAAGTCTGGGATGAAACTTACGCCAAGGCAATGGCATTCGAGAAAGCGGTAGCGGAAAGTGCGCCGGAAAAGACTGCTAATCCGATCCTACCCGGCATCCAGGTTACACCGACTGCTAAAATAGTTGATGTCGGCGATAACGGCGTATTTGATCTGCATTTTGATGCCAATGGGATCCGGACAATTTACACAAACGCGGAAATGGTGGTTAACTTACCAACCGACAAAGGCCTCTCCTTTGATGCCAGCGATCTCGCCCAGTACGCAATTGCCGGCGTGACACCGGTTTATGATGCCACCACTAAGACATTGACCTACCATTGGATACATTAGAAAGTGGTGTCGCTCAAGACCTTCACTATGTTTATGGCACCGAAAAGGGCAGTGTGATCAATGGCCAAACGGTCACGATGGGCATCTCATTTAAGGCTGACGAAATCTCAGCGCCTGTCACCCTGAGTGCCTCACAGACGATGGCCATGGCGTATTCGGCAATGGTGACCAACACCCCGGCTAACGTCTACACAGATTCCTATGGTAACGAATATAAGAATCCGGCTCAAGAAGATCAGGCCGTTTGGGACTTCAGTGTGACGATCCCAACCGCCCAACCAAAGAATGCACTGCTGGAACCAGGTAGTGATGTGAACGTTTATTACTATCTGGCGGGCGAGCAGACCTATGTTGGGATGACTAAAGGAACCGCTGAAAACGGTTTGATTGACTCAGCTCCGGAAATTTCGACCGGCCAACTGAAAGATGGGTCTCCGGCAACCGTTCTTAAATGGACAATTAAGGCCGGTGACGTGGCGGATCAAATTGCCAAGGACCAAACCCTGAAGTTCCAAGTGATCGCCAAGGTCAACAAAGATGCCGCCAACTTCCAGTGGCTTAAGACTGATGTCGGGGTCGGTTTCACTTTCCAAGGTGCCCAGCCAATCAATCAGCTAATGGACAAGATCGCGGCTACCATGGTACTGCCGCATGATCCAACCACTTGGAACGTGACTGGTGGGAGTTGGAAACCGATGGTTCACTACGGCTCAAAAGACGGTTTTGGCGCATTGGCGGATAGGGATTTGCTCAATCCGGACCCACAAGTTTATTCCGACGCGAACGCTGTCTTGGAATTCTATGATGCTTTGCTGCCGCTATTTCTATTTAATGATGTAGATCCGGAAGTTCCCCAAAACGAACGGCTGCGTGACTTTAACTATTATGCACTCCACCAGTCGATCGATCCGCGTGAGGATTTAGAGACGGTTATCATCCACAACTTTGTCTACCTGCCTTCAAATAGTATCAAGGATTCCAAGACACCATCTGGGGTGGTCGGCGAATGGACGTACTTCAAGGAAAATCCATACTTGTCACTGGCTGTGAAATATGAGGGTGAGGGACAGAACCAGTACCACACTTTATTTGATAATCTGCCAACCATCACCTCAGATGTCGAAAAGGATAAAGATGGTAACCCAATCTTTGCGACTGGCGGCAACGATGGTTCTGTCGGGTACATCTATATCAATCGCCAACAATTATTGGCAGCCGGACTTGATCCGACAAAGAATGTGGTCGAATTGTATCTCTATATGCATAAGAAGGGCATGGGTGACATTCCAAAGAATCCGGATACCATTAGTCGGGAAAGTATCTACCAATATCCGGATTACCCGTACAAGGCTTATAAGAATGATACAATCACCATTACCGATAAGAACGGTGCTCAAAGAACGATTTTGAAACGGGATCTGTTGAAATCTCCTGAAGATGGTGGCTTACCTGCCGGATCCTGGGCACCGCATGGCACCTATGGCGGCGTCTACTTCAAAACTGTCGTCAAATCAGGCGCAACGCCTGGAACGATCGTGCATCAGATGACCCCTAAGGTCAGTTGGTCGAATGCCAGAACCTATGTGAGTTTGCAGGATTGGGTGTCGGATGCCAATGCCCCTGAAGGCTTATGGCGTTGGCTGGCAAAGGACGAGGCCGAACAGCAAGCCTCCATCGATGAAGGATCAGGTTGGCCGGGGGTTGTCTGGCAATTCCTCAACCCGTCAACAATCGAAATTGCGGCGCCAAATAAAAATGCCAGTCGTTACGTGACTTCTGCGATTTTCCTGGACGGCAAGGCCACGGGCTCAGTTCTTGAGACTGGTGCTCATCAATTGACCCTTGGGTTTGTGTTGGACAAGAGTTCGCTCGGTAACCTGGTTGCCAGAGACACGCCATTTGAGACTTACACAGTTCTGCCAAAGGGTGTCACGTTCGATGCAGCCGCCTCAAAACAGTCCGGCGTCATTCCGTTTGGTAACCAATACTCAGTTATTGATAACTTTAAAGGTTCTGGTCAACAGGTGCTTAAGATTGTCTGGACAGACATCTCCAACTTAACACCAGGAAAGAACGGCGCGACTCGGGTGATTGTCAACATTGATAAGAGTGCGCCAAAAGATATGGTTTTCCAGAACTTCATTAATGTTGGTCCCGATACTGAGAATTATATTGTCTCAGTCCCAGCGATTAATAATGCCACGCTGTCAACGACCCAAAAAATTGCGGACGGCTCGACAACCGGTTTGATTGATACCAAGACACCTTTGATTACATCAGGTAACTACTACATTTTGGATAAAGATTCCAAACTGCAGAGCAATCAATTGGTCAGCCAAAGCGACAAAGGTGATTATCACCACGCCGTTGCAGTTGAAACCGGTAAGCAGGCGACCGTCAAGATTACCTTTACCGACAATACGGACGAGAGTTTGTCACAGCTTGACTTACTTGATTTCTTACCGCAAGCCGGTTCAATTGAAGGTGTCTCAACATCTGATGTGAGAACTTCGACCTATACGGCCGGTTTGACTGGTCCGGTTGTTCTGCCGGCCGATTGGACAGGGAAAGTCAACGTTTACTACACCACTGAGGACCAGGCAAATCTGTTGAAGGATCTGAGTGCAGTGACTTGGCAGCTGGAAAATTCAGTGACCGACTGGTCGAAGATCACCGCCTTTAGAATCATGCTTCCCGGCACTTCAGGGCAAACCATCAATGGCCGTCCGGCAGAAGGGATTACCTTTAACTTGGCAGTTCCAGACAAATCGACCTTTATCTCGAAATATGCTGAAGCCGGCAAACAGGTTGGGGTTGGCGAGTTAAACGACAAACTCAAAGATGAAGTGGCTTACAACTCATACGTTGTCGGGGTTAATCAAATGGGCTATACGGAACCATTGTTGGCCGCAATTAAAGTCGTCAACGTTGATGAAAAGGCCAAGGAACCAGCCCAACCAATTTTGGATGAAACCCGCCCAACCAACGACGCGGAACAGCCAGTTGCGCCGGTGGCACCAGTCGAAAATAACGGAACCAAAGTGGTTGATGTGACCGGTCCAACCGCACCTGAAGCTGGAACGACAGTCGTGGCAGACTACCAGCCAAACCTTGACCAGCCACAAGAACCGGTTGCCCCAGTGGCACCGAAGAAGGCTGAGAATCCGGTAACGCCTGGTGGCAACGTGGATCCTAACAAGCCGATCACTCCAACACCAAGCACGCCAACTCCGGGAACTCCGACGCCAACACCGAATACACCTGGTACGCCAAATGAGACAAATCCGACACCGCAGGAGAATGTTGTTCATGAAGACACGACCGAGTCTCAGGAACCGGGAATGATCAAGACTGGCGAAAAGGCACCTGAAGCACCGAAGAAGCAAACCGCAAAAGACCCTCAAAATAGCAAAGAACAATTGAAGGTCAATGATCCTGGCAAAGTGGTTGCTAACGATGCTCAAGCTGGCCAAGCTAAGCAAGCAACAACCCAAGCTGTTGGCCAAGCAGCTACAGAGAAAGGAACTAACGAAGGCCGACAAGCAGCCTTACCACAAACTGGTGATACCGAAACTGGCCAAGCGGTTTCAATCATTGGCATGATCTTATTGGCAATGTTTGGTTGGCTTGGATTTGGTAAGAAGCGGAAAAGAGAATAATCAGCCAAAAGACTAGAGGCCGGGACACAACTGATTGTTAGTTGTGTCCTGGCCTCTCTTGGGTTCTATTGATATCTAGTTGAAATGTGTGAAAGAGGGCAGCAATTGAAATTTAAGCGCCACCAGCCGAAAACCTGACTCGGTTTCTTGGTGTCTTACTGTTATTTGGATTAAATGTGTTCAAGAGGACAGCAACCAAATTTTAAGCCCCTCCACCCGAAAACCTGACTCGGTTTCCGTCTGGAGGGGCTTAAATTTCAATTGCTAAACGTCCTCTTTCACACTCTTATTAATCTTGAACAACAACCAGCGACTTAATAGCTTCACGTTTAGCCATTGCTTGATAAGCATCGTCAATTTCATCCAGATTGAAGCGCTTGGTGAAGACCTTGCCTGGGTGAATGTCACCGTCTAAGACAGCCTTCAACAGGACTGATTTATCGTAGGTGGTTACTGAAGCTGGACCTCCGGCAATGCCAAGGTTGCCATAGAACGAACTGCTGAGGTCAGTCTTCTTGGTATGCGGCAGACCAACTCGGCCAACGATTGCGCCTGGACGAGCAACCTTCATGGCAGTTTCGGTTGAAAGCTCAGAGCCAACACATTCCAGTACGGCATCCGCGCCGGCACCGTTGGTTAATGCCATGACTTTGGCAACTGCTTCGTCGCCTCGTTCAGGGACAATATCAGTTGCACCAAATTCAGTAGCCAATTTTTGACGATCTTCATGGCGGCTCATTGCGATGATCCGGCTGGCACCCCGCATTTGAGAAGCAATCACGCCACACAGGCCAACGGCACCGTCACCGACAACGACAACTGTGTCACCAGCTTTGACGTTGGCAACCCGGGCAGCATGATAGCCGGTTGCCATAACGTCAGCCAACGACAACAGCGAGTTCAACATGCCATCGCTGTAATCGGCTGGTTTCCCAGGGATCTTGACCAGTGACCATTCAGCGTGCTGGTAACGCACATATTCGGCTTGGTAGCCGGAACTGAAGTTATCGCTATGAGTTTGGCAGCTGCCTTCATAACCGGCACGGCAGGCAGCACAGTGTCCACATCCATGGGTAAATGGGGCAATCACAAAGTCGCCGGGCTGAACGGTAGTAATGTCTTTGCCGACTTGATCAACGATCGCAATTGCTTCGTGGCCGCTGTTTTCGGAATTGGGTTCCTTATCTTCCAAGCCACGGTAAGCCCACAAATCAGATCCACAGACGCAGGCACGGACAATGTGTAAAATAACGTCGTCATCAGCTTGGATGGTTGGCTTGTCAATCTCTTCAATTTCAACTTTTCCTGGTTTTACAAATAATGTTGATTTCATCAAATAATCTCCCCTTACATTTATTTACAAAGTCATTGTAGACCTTGAAGTCCACTTTAAGGCAACTACCAATTTAAAATTAATCTTCTTTGGCGAGTCGGGCTTGAAGTTTTAAATCATATTCTCGCATGATTGGGATCATCAAGGCAAAAATCCCACAAATGACCGTGCCAATCCCGGCGATGACAAAGAGCATCTCAACTCCCAATGCATCGGCAAGGGGGCCGGCGAAAATCAGTCCGATTGGCCCGGTTAAACTCATTAGGGAATTTAGTACCCCCAGGACTCGTCCCAGTTGCTGAGGCGGGTAACTCTGCTGAATCATCGCCATCAAGAGCGTGTTGAAAAACGGTGTGGCAATTCCTTCGACGACATTTAAAATGGCAAACCACATAAACCCGGTCTGGTTACCGGGAAGCAGGCCACTTAAACCGGTAGGGATGCCGACAAGGAAGAATGCAATGATCACTGGTTTCATTCTGTCGGACCAGTTGCCCCAGATACCGATGATGGCCCCGCCAACCAGCATCCCACCGGAGTACAAAGCTTCGATAAAGCCAGCTTGGCCAACGGTTCCCTGGAAATATTTCATTGTCATTAGCGGATACATGCTGGCCGCCGGCATGTACAGCAGGGTGAAGACTGCTCCGGTGATGGTAATGTACCAGAGCCCCTTATTGTGCATGAGTTGTTGAACGCCAAGCTTGGTGTTGTGCAGCATATGCAGAGCAGCGTCGATCTTTTCGTTGTTGGGAATCTGGACCCAAATCAAGATACTGATACCCAGGATGGCGCCAAGCACGTCCAGCAAAATCAGATATTGCAGGGGGATAATCGCAAATAGGAAGGCACCGAGAGCCGGCGCAATAATCATATTGGCTGATTGGACCATGCCGAGTTGACCGTTGAGCTTTGTCAATTCCTTATCGGGAACCATCGTTGGCATCACCGATTGAATCGTCGGCATTTGAAAAGTCTGAGCAATGGACCGCATTAATAGCGACACAAAAATCAGCCAGATTGGAAAGACGTGAAAGACCCCGCCGGAAACCGACAGGATAATTGCAAAGATTGCGGCCACCACGTCTGGAACGATGAGTAAGGCCTTCTTGTTCCAGCGATCGACCAGTGGTCCGACAAATGGACTGAGCAGTGCCATCGGCAGCATGCCCAAAATTGTCGCGATGCTGAGGATGGTGGCCGAGCCGGTTTCTTTGGTTAGATACCAAATGATGGCATACTGAACGATCATGCTGGTAATCCCAGTCAAAAATTGACTCGTCAAGAACAAATAAATATTTCGCCGCCAGTGCGCTTGATTAACCCTCATCACAAATACCCCGTTATTTTATAAAGTAAACTTTATCCATATTTTACCGTAATTGGGGTTAAAACGGGGGAAATACCGTCGAAGTTCCTGACTTTATGAACTGGGTGTGATAAGCTCATTTAAGATAGATTTTGTTAACTAAAGGAGATATATCATGACGTTACCTCAATTAGATTTAAAGAATGCCAAGGGACCCAAAGCCACCATTAAAACCAATCACGGTGATATTGTGGTTCAATTGTTCCCTGAACAAGCCCCAAAGACCGTTGAAAACTTCGTTGCCTTAGCAGAAAAAGGTTATTACAACGGCGTTATTTTTCACCGGGTCATTCCTGAATTCATGATCCAAGGCGGCGACCCAACTGGAACCGGCATGGGTGGTGAGAGCAGCTTTGGTGGCAATTTTGCCGACGAATTTTCACCTGAGTTATTCAACATTAACGGCGCATTGTCGATGGCCAACGCCGGCCCTGATACCAATGGCAGCCAGTTCTTCATTGTTTCCAACGAACATGTTGATGACGGGATGATTTCTCAAATGAAGACGGCCGGTTATCCTGAACAAATTATTGAAGCCTACAAGAATGGCGGAACGCCTTGGCTGGACTTCAGACACACTGTTTTTGGTCAGGTTATCTCTGGCATGGACGTGGTTAAAGAGATTAGCCAGGTTGAGAAAAATGCTCAAGACAAGCCTAATGAAGACGTTGTGATGGAATCAGTCACAATTGATCAATGATTTTCAAGAGATTGGGACGAAAGGCGATTTGATCCCAGAATTTAACGTATAAAGCCAGTTATTCCGGATTTTGGAATGACTGGCTTTATGCGTTAAATGGCCGGGATCAGCCGATTGTTACAAGTTTTATCCATATACAAGTGGTAATCAAAGTTGCAATGACAGCCATCTTTACCATTTATGTCCCGGCCTCTTTTTTAATGCAAATTAAAGGGCAAGAATTCACAATCCAGAACCAATTCGCGGTAGGATGGACTTATAAAGATATTTAATTTGTGATTAAGGCGGTGAAATGATGGCAAAATTTGATGCAACATTTCGAAATGAAGTCAATGTGACTCAACCATACATTCAAGGTGAAACAGAGGATGAGGTCGCTCGAAAGTATCATTTGGATAAAGTGGTCAAGTTGGGCTCTAATGAGAATCCCTATGCGCCGTACTACCACTCCAAGAATGCAATGATTAGAAGTATTAGTACGCTGAATCGGTATCCGGAAGATGACTTTGTCAATTTGATTCAGCTATTGGCGGATGAAAATGGCTTAAAACCAGAGAATGTGGCTTTGGGTAGTGGTGCCGGCAACATTATCGAAACGGTAGCCAAGATGTTTATTAATGCCGGTGACGAGGTGCTGATTGCCAGACAGTCGTACCGGTTGTACCGGGAAGTGTCTCGATTAATGGGCGCCAAGGTCATTGAAATCCCATTGACCGATGATTACCAGTTCGATCTGGACGAATTCCAGCAAAAGATCACCGACAAAACGAAGCTGATTTGGATCTGTAATCCCAACAATCCAACCGGGACGTTGACCGATGCAGCCAAACTTGAGGCTTTTATGGATCAGTTACCTGATAATGTCTGGGTGATTGTTGATGAAGCTTATGCCCAATTTGCCGATCACTTGAGCTTGGCGAACTTTCTTCGCTATATTGGCAATAAACGGGTCATGGTCATCCGGACTTTTTCCAAATTCTATGGCCTGGCAGGTGCCCGACTGGGTTATGTGCTGGGTGATCCTGAGGCAATTCAGGCTTATGATACTGTGACAGAACCGTTCAACACCAACCGAACGGCGATCGCCGGCGCAAGTGCTGCGCTTCAATTTGATCAAACCGAATCTAATAAGGCGCGCAAAAAAATTCTCGGTGATCGTGAAGGACTGGTTGAGTCGTTGGGACTTCTGGGCTTCAAAGTTGCCCCGTCCCAAGCTAATTTTGTGTTTGCCCAACTTCCCGATGGCGCACCCGATGCAATAAGCGTTGTCAACGCCCTCATGAAAAATGGGGTGATTGTCCGTGACTGCACGCCCTGGGGGTATCCGCATCACATTAGAGTCACCGTGGGAACTCATGCAGAATTAGAATTCTTCCTGTCAAAGTTGACCGAAGTCCTAACAAATTAATTGACTAAAAAAGCGCACCAACTCAACGGTTATTGTTGAATTGGTGCGCTTTAATATTGGAAGAGAAATGGAACCTATTTTTTAATCTGTGCCAGCACATTCTTAATGGCTTGTGCTTGGAATTCAGCGGTGGCCTGCTTGACCAATTTGGCCCGGTCAGCAGCTGACATGGTTGGGTTCTTCTTCATTGCGGCCATCACCTGCTTGGTGACAAACGCTTTACCTTGGGCCTTTAATTTAGCTTGGTAAGATTTGCTTGCCATCATTTTCTTAAGGGCTTTGGCTTGTTGAGCGGAGAGAACCTGAACTGATTTGTTGACATACAAGATGTTGTGACGTTTGACGAATTTGTGGCCTTCACCAGAAATGCCGAACCACAATTTGGCAGCATCACTCTTGTACTCCCAACGCGTAGTTTGAGTGACCATGTGAGTCGTACCGCTGGTCATGACCACTTTGTTGGTGGTATCAGTCGTTTGCGTATGGGACTTCTTTTTAGCATTGGCTGATTTTTGATAAATATAAACTTGATGCTTATTAGCTGTTCCAATCGGCTGATAGAGAATCATCTGCATTTGCTTGCTGCCGATTGGGTAAATTTGCTGTGATGTTTCTGTTGTCACTTGTTTCATGCCGTAATGATCGTGGTCGTTCTTAATGATGAAGACCATTGATACGACTGCCAACAATAGTGAGAGCGCAGTAAGGGTATAACTGACCGGTTTACTTGAAATGTAGATGAAGAAGACAAACGCGAGAACAACCCCAATTACAAGTGTGATAACGATCATTAGTCTTCACCTCCATTTTTAGTGTAATCAGTTGAGTGACCACGGTTCTTCAAGAAGAAGGCAGTGATCAAAGCTAAGATACAGAAGAGCAGTGAAATGGCAAATGCGGCGTGATAACCGGTTAACGTGGCGTTGATCATGTGATCACGGTAGCCAAGCGGGTTACTTGTCAGCATTGAGTGAGCCGGTTTGTTGCTCTTCGTCACGTTGGTCAAGATACTGATCAACACAGCCGTTCCAACTGAAGCGGCAACCTGTCGCTGAGTGTTGTTGACGGCAGTTCCGTGACTTAACAAATTAATTGGTAGTGAGTTCATTCCAACAGTCGTAGCAGGCATCATTGTCATTGAAATTCCAAACATCCGAATAGCGTAGAAGACAACAATGTATAAAGTTGACGTGCTCTTGGTAATGAAGATAAACGGAATTGACCCTAATGTTAACAAGCTCATTCCTAAGATTGACAGGCGTTTAGCACCAAAACGGTCAACGGCCCGGCCGGTAATTGGGCTCATAATTCCCATCATTAAAGCGCCGGCCAGCAACGTTAATCCGGAATGAAAGGCGGACATGCCTTTAACAATCTGCAGGTAAAGTGGAATGACCATTTCGACTCCGACCATGGCCATCATGGTAACGGAACTCAAAATCGCTGAGACGGTAAATGGTACTGAACGGTAGACCCGAAATTCCAGGAATGGGGTCTTCATAGTCAATTGACGCCAAATGAACAAGGCGATGAAGACAACGCCGACGATCAACGTTGAAATCACGATTGTGCTGCCCCAACCATCTTCACCAACTGATGAGAAGCCGTAAAGCAAACTTCCAAATCCGATGGTAGACATGACGATTGAAAGCAGGTCGATGCCCGTCTTCTTGGTATCCAATACACTTCTGACGAGCCAGAAACTGGCAAGAATAACTAAGAACATCAATGGAATGATCATTCCGAACAGATCACGCCAAGTCCAGTTATCAATGACCCATCCGGAAAGGGTTGGCCCAATTGCAGGTGCCAGGCCAATAACGATTCCGGCAAGTCCCATGGCAGTCCCACGTTTGGCAGGTGGGAAGATGGAAAGCATAATTGTCTGAAGTAATGGCATGGTAACCCCAACACCGAGGGCTTGAATCAAACGACCGATTAATAAGGTCGCAAAGTTGGGAGCGATGTAACAAACGATCGTTCCGGCAAAGAAAGTGGTCATGGCACTAATATAAAGCCACTTAGAATTGAATCTTGTGCTTAACCAAGCACTAACAGGAATCATAATTCCGTTAACCATCATGAACCCAGTGGTCAACCACTGAACAGTCGATGTGTTGACGTCGAATGCTTTCATAATGGTAGGAAAGGCGGTTGAAAGAATCGTCTGATTCAGAACGGTACAAAATGTTCCGACCAGAATAACGATAATCATCAAACCACGGTTGTATGACTTCCCGTTTTTATCTACTGCGTTACCCACGATTTAGGACCTTCTTTATTTAAAATTTTGATTTCTCTCAAAATCGAACATGGACTAATATAAAATGTTTCAACATAATTGTCAAGCAAGTTGACAAACATATTTAAAAATATATACTTAATGTTAATTAATGTCTCACTGGTATCAGACGATTTAATAATTGAAATGCCGGTTTTAAGGCAATGGAAGCAATTACAACTTTTGAAAATGAGAAACGAGGGATCATTTTGGATAAAGAGTTCCAGCAGAAGCTGGCTCAAATCATGAAAGAGAACGACTGGCACTTGGGCATCGGAGACGTTGCGAATGCCACCGGCGTTTCCCAGACCAAATTGCGGTACTGGGAACGAAAGGGCTATATCGAAAGCACCCAGGGAAAAGGCCAGAATCGCAAATTTTCCTATAGTATGCTGATCAAGGTCTATCAGATGAAAGTTTTATTGGATCAGGGCTACACTTTGGCAGTCGCTGCCCAAAAGGCCGAATCCAAAAGCCACGAACTCAAATTAGCGAGACAGGTCCTATTCGATCGATTTGAAGGGATGACCGAAATCGACGGCCATCCTGCAGTTGACCTGGGCTATCTGGACGATAATCAAGATTCGATCCTCTATGCAGTGGTTAAAAAAGACGGCACTAAATTTAAAGTCGTTCCAACAGGAAAGTAAATTCAAAAGAATTTATGCTTGCTTTTTATACCCCTAAAAGCGTTACACTGTTACTGATAGAAAAACAATGGAGGAAATTTCATGTTAGAGAAGATCACTTATAAAGAGCTGCTTAGCCATGCGTTTGATATTCCAGTATCTGTAACTTACTGGGATGGTAAGACCGATAACTACGGAGATGGTGAGCCGCAAGTTAAGATTACGATTAAGAAAGAAATTCCATTAAAGAAAATGACTTCACAGCCAACACTGGTATTGGCAGAAGCCTATATGAACGGCGACATTGAGATTGACGGCAGCATTCAAGAGCTAGTTGCCTCAGCCTTTCGTGCCGACCATAGCTTCTTAACCAACAACCCATTCTTGAAGCACTTACCAAAGGTTTCCCACTCGGAGAAAGCCAGTGAGTCAGACATTCAAAAGCATTATGATATTGGTAATGATTTTTATAGAATGTGGCTTGATAAGAGCATGACTTATTCATGTGCCTATTTTGAACACGATGACGATACTTTGGAAGAAGCTCAGTTGAACAAAGACCGGCATATTTTACACAAACTCAATCCGGTTGCCGGTAATACTTTATTGGACATCGGCAGTGGTTGGGGCACTTTGTTGTTCATGGCCGCTGAAGACTTTGATTTAAAGGCTACCGGAATTACTTTGAGCCAGGAACAATATGACTACACCAAGCAACAAATCAAAGAACGCCACCTTGAAGGTAAAGTTGACGTTTTGCTTGAAGACTATCGGGAAGTCAAAGGCCAATTTAACTACGTCACTTCAGTCGGAATGTTTGAACACGTTGGCAAGGAAAACCTTGGCTTATACTTCCAGAAAGTTCATGATTTCTTGAAACCTGAAGGACGAGCCTTAATCCACGGGATTACTGGTCAGCACCAGGGAGCCGGCGTTGATCCGTTCTTGAACAAGTATATTTTCCATGGCGGCTATATTCCAAACGTCGCTGAAAACATGACTCACATCATGGATGCCGGAATGCAGATGAGTGATTTGGAGCCGTTGCGCCGTCACTATCAAAAAACCTTGGAAATCTGGTACGCCAACTACATGAAGGTCATCGATAAGGTCAAAGAAAAGTACGGTGTGCCGTTCTCCAGAATGTGGGGCATGTACTTACAAGCCAGTGCCGCTTCATTTGAAGCCGGTAATATTGATGTTATGCAGTACTTGTTGACCAATTCCCCAAGTGGAACCGGTCTGCCAATGACGCGTCAGTACGTTTACCAGGCTAAGGGCGAATAAAATTTTTAGAAACGATTAAAGGGAAACGCAATTTTGCGTTTCCCTTTTTAAGTGTCATTATTTAGCGAATCGAATTGATACCCAAACACTGCCGATAATCATCATGGTGCCAAAGACAAATCCCCACGAAATGGTTTCACCTAAAACCAACCATCCAAGTAGCGTTCCTACAATCGGTTGAAACAGAAAGAAAAGTCCAGAACTGGCAGCGTTCATTAACTGAAGGCCTTTATTCCACATAACAAAGCCCAAGGCTGTCGAGACGATTCCCAGATAAAGGAGACTGAGACCAATTTTGGGTTCCAGGTAATGAGCTTGGGTAATCACATCCATGTGGCTCAAGACAAATGGCGTGAGGCAAACGAATGCGACAAAAGTCGACATAATCGTGATTTGAAGTGAGTTATAGGTACCTGAAACTTTTTTGACCAGGACCGACATCAACGCCCAAGTCAATGCGGCAATGATTAACGAAAAAATTCCGAGTAACACATGGGTTCCTGAGAAGTGAACGCCAACAATCCAGATAACGCCTAAAGTGGCCATGGTAACAGAAATGATCTTAACAGCATCCAATTTCTCACCAAGCAACCACCAGGCAAATATGATCATGAAGGTCGGCGTAGCTGAAGTAATCACCGCCCCAGTCTGAGCGTTTGACAGCCAAGTTCCGGTTTCTTGGGTCACGATGGAAATGGCATTGCCAATAATACCGATTAAAATGATGATTCCCAAATCACGTTGATTGAAACGCCATTTAATGTGAAAAATGACTGCAAATAACATTAAACAAACCAACGCAATCAGGTATCGCAACCAGACCAGTTCAATTGGCGGGATAGTCTCAACCACCACTTTAACCACGACAAACATGCCCCCCCAGATACTGGCAGCTAAACTTAGCAGCAATGCACCGAGCATTTTTTTTGAATTCAATATGATGTTCCTCCGCTTTTTAGATTTCGTATGAAATGATTAGCGGAATAACCCGCTATTAACGGATAGTTGGAACATCACATTCATTTAATGGTGAATAGATCATGTAGTTGCCTCCTTTGATTTTTATGTTGTTAAATGAGTATACCTCTACATGATTTGAAATTCAAAGGCAGGCAGGATCGCAGCAGTTACGTTGATCGAACGTTTCTTGCCAGTATTACTAGTAAGTTTCCCCGTTTGAGGGTGTTCCATCTCCTGGCGCCTGTTGACTCACGTCTTTTCGAAGGGCAAGATTGCGAAATTGGCGCCAACTAAACGCCAATAAGCCTAAAAGAGAAAGAATGATCCCAAGCAATAACCCGGGGACGTGATAAGACATCACGATGTGGTTTGACTGATCAGTGAGTGGTAATGCGGTAAAGTTACCCAACACCTTAATTGGTTCAACGGGTTGGCCATTAACGGTTGCCGTCCATCCGGGATCATATGGAATTGCTGTATACAGCCATTCTGATTGTGAATTTGGGCGAACTGCCGTCCCCACCAAACGATCGTTGGTATAGGTGGGGGTAAAAGCGCTTTGTTTCAGGTGTTGATCAACTTTGCTGAATTGCGATTCATTCAGGCTGTTGAAATGACTATCGTGAAGGGTGTTTTGACTTTTGGATGTGAGCTGTAGGTTAACCGGGACGCCACGTTTGGCAGTTCCCAATTTAACCAGGTACTGTTTATCAAGTTGATTGGGGATGGTTTTCAATCGGGTGTGATTGACATAAATGGCGCTGTAATCCAGTAGTTTATCTGAAGTATCGAAGTACAGCGGACCGCTGAGCTTGGGAATGATCGTCAGGGTGTATTTTTCGCGAGCCCTGATTGTTTGCCGTTGTGGGTTGGTTCCAGATTCGCTTACTAAATACGGTTGGTCGGAAGGTGTCAGTCGTTGGAGAATCCTTTCCAGAT
The DNA here is from genome assembly GCF_018314255.1 of Lentilactobacillus buchneri. Classification (NCBI taxonomy): domain Bacteria; kingdom Bacillati; phylum Bacillota; class Bacilli; order Lactobacillales; family Lactobacillaceae; genus Lentilactobacillus; species Lentilactobacillus buchneri. Next base: position 582,470 of record NZ_CP073066.1, on the reverse strand, counting down.
TGGTAAATAGTGTGCCGGCGGTGAGTTGTAGATGAGCGAATTGGTTGGTAACCGGGAAGCCGATCCCTGCAAAGGATGTGTTTTTCTCAATTTTTCCAGCTGGGTTCAGCTGATATTTAACCCCCAACAGCATGTCGGAAATGGCAGTCGAGCCGGCAGTACTGATTCGGCGCTGATTCTTACTGAACAGACCGATCATTTTCAGTGATTGACGGGTGGATTCGGTTAACGTCGAGCTGTATTCTTGAATGCCGTTGTAATTGAACAATATGGGATCGTTATAGCCTAAGTAAGTTTCTTTGAATATGGGAGCCAACTGACTGTGAGACTGGTCAATGCGGTATAGCTGATTGTCGGTGGTTTTAGTCTTTGAAACGATGGTATCAACTCGAGGATAGGCAGTCTCGTAGCTTGTTTGCAAAGGCAGCGGTTCGCTCTTGAGGGTGTAGCCGAAGTTGGTACCCATTTCCAGGCAGACAATTGTTCCAATTAATAATTGCTGCATCGGATGGACGGCTGTGAACAGGAGGTATGAGAAGATGACCGTTAAAAGGAGATTGACTATGAGGACGTTGAGTGAGTTGGGCTGAACGGCCAAATAGTCGTTTGTGAGCACATGGCGTCCCAGGCGGATGTCGAGATAACCGACAATTAACAATCCCGCTAGAATTGTTGGAGTGCTCAATTTAGCCTTGAATGACAAGCGTTGGGGGGTGGCCAACAGCATTTCGTAAGCCGCGGAGATCAAGACAAAACTCAGCAAGAATGAATAGCGAAATGGAGAGCCGGACGGTTCATTGAGCATGTGCCAAACCAGATTGATCGGTCCAATCAGCATACTGAGTGAGAGAATTCCAGCCGTTACCGAGACCGCTAGTTTGTGGTTTCGAGGGATTTGGGGATGGAAAAAGTAGCCGATCACTAAAAGGGCGATCGCTAAGGACGAAAAAATCGCCGGAGCATGTAGCAGCCGATTATCGTACGTTTGCCCGCCCAAACCCAATTGGGAAAAGATCTCCAAACCAAATTGTGGCTTGGCTGCCGCAGCCAGACTATTGGTGGTTGACGGGCTGGTCTTGGCGGTCTGAAGCATGCCCAACATGGTCGGCAATAGCACCACCATACTGGACATGACACTGGCGGCTTCGGTGAAAATGAATCTGGTAATAAACTGTCGATTGTGGCTGATGGCGGTGATCAAAGAGAAGTGAAGATCGTTGGTTCGGATAATCGTTTCGACTGCGTAGATGAGGGTAAACAGTCCGAGCATATAGCCGATATAGTAGTTGGACACGATCGCTGCCGTCAGCCAGACAAATAAACTGATCGATTGTTTTCCCGCTTTGATCTGATCGATTCCGTCACAGATTAACGGCAAATAAATGAGGCCGTCCAGCCACATGATATTGACGAAGTTTGCCGAAGCAAAACCGCAAAGGCTGAAAGCTAGAGCGAAAAATGGCAGTAAAAGATGAATTCGATTGAAATGCCGAGCGAGAAACCAGCAGGTCGTCGCGGCAATCGTCATGTCTTTGAGGATAAAAATCCAGGAAATGGCCACCGGCAGCTGGCTCGTTGGAAATAGGAGGACCAGTAAGTTAAATGGACTCAATAGATAGTACGTGATGAGCGGAAAGATGTTTTCACCGACGCCAAGCGAAAAAGAAAATAATGAGAAGTGTCCGGTTAAGAGGGCGTTTCGAAAGCCGGTCAGAAATGGGACGTATTGGGCACTCATATCACCAACTAATAGATTGTGAGTCCCAAATGGGGTGATTTGGTTAACTGTGAAGATCATCACCAACACCACGCCGGTCAGGGCTGCCGATAAAGCGACGATTAACAGGATATTTCTGGTTGTATATTTAAGGTTCATGATGACTGCCCCCGATTGTGTTGGATAACTTTTTGGGTATTTAATTGCTGGCGGTGAAGGACTGCCATTGCTGATTCCCACCACAGCAGTCCATACAGCGCCGCACCAATCACATCAGTTGGATAGTGAACCTGTAGGTAGAGTCGCGAGAGGCAAATCAGGGCTACCCAGAAGACTAACATCATGCTGAAAAACATTCTCAACCTCACCGATGAGATGAGCGGGAGGATGAATTGAAAAACAATTAACAGCAGAATAACGGCACTGACGACATGGCCGCTTGGGAAGCTGTAGCCTGAGTCATGGGCTAGCATGGTGGTTGGTCGTGGACGTTCAGTTAGATGCTTAATGATTAAGCCACCCGCATTGCCGGTAACGACTACCACCAGGGTTGTCAGAGCCTCCTCCAGCATTTTTCGCTGCCAAAGAAACACACTGGCGATAATCGCCAACCCAACTGTTATCATTGGGCTGCCGAACAGGGCAACTCCTTTGAAAAAACTTGTTCTGTCTGGGGTAATAAATCGCTGGAGATAGTTAAGAAAATCGCGGTCCCAAAAATACAACTGAACATTTTGCAGGAGGACCAATCCTGTGATGCCAATAAAGATCAGCCAGCCGAAGAACAGCAGCGGATGATTTTTGATTGTTGATGTCTGCATGAATATTCCTCCAATCACTTGGTTATCGAACTTACAAGCCAAGAATACTGTGATTTTTGGCGAAGAAATACAGGGCTAAAAAAAGAGCCTTCTGATAAATTCTCAGAAGGTCTCAAAGTGGGGATGTAAGTGTCAGTTAAGAAGAACGCAAGGCAATTGATGGTGCTATTTTGTTAAATCGAGGTCGGGAAAGCTGACTTCAAACGAGACGCCGTGGGGCAAGATATTTGTGACCCGCAAGCCGACATCATTTAGCTGGGCAAGCTGACTGGCAATTGCTAAGCCTAATCCGTTGCCGGTAATGTGACTGTTGTGGGCAGGATCCCCGCGGTAAAAACGATCAAAGATATGGGCCTGGTCAGCCTCGGGGATGCTTGGGCCATTGTTTTCGACAGCCAAAATTGTTTGATGGTCACGTTTGCTGATTTTGACCGTGATTTGGGCATCCGGCGGGGAATATTTGCCGGCATTATCTAAAAGGGCAGATAAAATCTGGGTAATATTGGTCTGGTTGGCATGAACGATTGCTGATTGCTCGCCCACAACTTGAATTGGTTGCTCTAAAAGCACCCGCTGTTCTTCGACGGTTTCGTTGACGATGGCTGCTAAATCAAAATGACTTTTGGTGACGACTTCCTTGTCGGCTCGCGACAGGGCCAGCAGACTGTTCACCAGCGCCTGCATTTTTGCTGACTCGTCGTCAATAAAATGAAGTGAGCTGTCGATAATTTCAGGATGCGCTTTGCCGCGGCGTTTAACAAGGGCAATATGACCCCGGATAGCTGCAATCGGTGTTCGCAATTCATGAGATGCATTGGAAATAAATGCTTTTTCTTTTTGGTTATTTTTGATGATGGCTGATAACAAATCGTTAAAGCTAATCGCAAGCTGTTTGGCCTCGATTGGGGACTCCGGAACCGGTAGAAGGGTTTCAACCCGATTAATCGATTGGCTATGAGCCTTGGCGGCTTCCTGGAGGGTTTGCAGCGGCTCCGTTAACTGGCGGGCAATCAGGGAAATGACGAACCAGCCCAGTGACAGACTGGCAAGTGAAACCAACAGAACGATTAAAATGACCGATGTTAACAGTTGAACGATTGGATTGAGGCTCAGCCAAATTTCTGAGCGGATATTCTTTTGACTACCATGCCGAACACCGCTGCGATAATAGAAGAGGCCATAGCCCTTGGCATAAATGAGAGCCGGGAAAACAGGTATGTGGATCATTTTTGAAATCGGGGTTGGTGCTGCCGCCAAAAATTGAGGTGCTCCTTGGGAATAAAATAGTTCCGGCTGTTTAGCCGTATGAACCTGATCCGTTACCCTGACATAAGTATTTTCAGTATTGATGCTGCTGTTTTTCCGCCACTGTTTCCAATCCGGTTTGTCGTCAATGAATGAGCGATTAAGGCTTCTGAGTAATTCTACCGATTGGCTTTCGCTTTGGCGGACCAAATTCACGCCCACCACCAAGACAACGGCGATACCGGTAAATAGGGCAAAAAAGGTTAGCAGGATAATAAAGTGGTGACGGATTGCCTGATAGGTGGTGCGATGCTGTTTCTTTGCCAAACTAAGACTCCTTATTCCTGATAATTTCCGGACATCACATAGCCGACTCCACGGACCGTGTGGATCAGCTGTTTGGAATATCCCCGATCAACTTTGTTGCGCAAGTAGCGGATATAAACGTCAACGACATTTGGCTGGCCTTCGAAGTCGACCCCCCAAACTGCGTCAAGCAGCTCATCACGGGTGAGGGTTTCGCCGCCGTGGCGAATGAGGGTTAATAACAATTCGTACTCCCGTTGGGTGAGTTGAATCAGTTGATTTCCCCGCGAAACCTGGCGGGACTTGGTGTTTAAGGTCAGGTCCTCTACGGTATACAGTTCGCTTTGCTGGTGGTGATGACTCTCGTGGCGGAGAACGACTCGAATTCGGGCCAGCAGTTCTTCGATTTCAAATGGTTTGGTAATGTAATCATCGGCACCGCTGTCGAGTCCAGCGACTTTATCGCCGACGTAATCTCTGGCGGTCATCATGATGACTGGGATGTCATCATTTTTGCGGATTCGCCGTAGAACTTCCAGTCCGTCAAGCTTTGGCAGCATCCAATCCAGAATGATCAGATCTAAGTTGCCTCGGTTATTGTCATAGACTTGGAGGGCTTCAAGACCGTCTTTTGCCAACAATACCTGATAATCTTCAAATTTTAATTCTGGGATTAAATACGAGCTGAGTGCTTCCTCGTCTTCAACCAGCAGGATGGTATTCGTCATAATTTCCCCTCAATTCTGGTTCAATTGAATAATCATGAACATTGTAGAGTGACTGGCAGCTCATTTGAAAGTGGTAGTCCCTGACAAGTTTCTGTGAAATTCTCAGAAACTTATTCATGGTGCCCCAGTCGCTGCAAGTAGGTGGCAAAGGGTTCCTTACCGGTATCTTTGCCGGATTCTTTGGCTTCATACCAGTCAATTTTATCATTTAGAATCTGCAGATGATGCTGGACTTGGCGGTATTCTTCCATGAAATCGGCCTTGGTTTTCTTGAGTAAATCCAGGCGGTCAGGGATGGTCTGGTCGCCCTCAGCCCGCCAAGTGACGTATTTTTTCAGGTCGTTGATGCTCATTCCGGTGCCTTTAAGATGCAAGAGGAATTTGACCCACTTGATGTCCTGTTCGGTAAAATATCGGCGACCGTTGTCTGTCCGACGGGCTTTGAGTAGCCCCTGATTTTCATAGTAGCGGATGGTTGGAGCGGAGAGGCCGACAATTTCGGCAAATTCGCCGATTTCATAACTGGTTTCTGATTGAATAGCTGGCATGATATTTCCTCCATTATTTTTTAAGAAGTGTTTGACTTAAAGTTAACTTTAAGTTGTATGCTCCTATTTGTAAAGTAAATGTTTTGGATGAGGAGGAAATAAAATGGTTAAAAATGAAAATGTTAAAAATGGTGTGATTTTCCCAGCTGGCCCGAAAAACGATGCTTATGCCAAGTATTTTGTGGGTCAGAGTTATCTTCAGGGATTAGTCAATGATCCAGCGGTTGATGTGGAGGTTGGCAACGTCACTTTTGAACCCGGTTGTCGCAATAATTGGCATATTCACCACGATGGTTATCAAATTTTGTTGGTCACCGGTGGCGAAGGCTGGTATCAAGAGGCCGGCAAGCCCGCTCAACACTTAGTTCCGGGAGATGTGGTCGTGACTCACGATGGCGTCAAGCACTGGCATGGGGCCACAAAAGACAGTTGGTTCTCACACATTGCGATTACCGCTGGGACACCGGAGTGGCTCGAACCGGTCTCAGATGAAGAATACGATCAATTGGAGGTTCAATAATCATGGCTAAAAAACAAACTGCTGGAAGAGATGCACTGGGTGATTTTGCACCCAAATTTGCCGAACTAAATGACGACGTTTTATTTGGCGAAGTCTGGTCAAGAGAATCAAAGCTGTCTGCCAGGGACCGCAGCATGATCACCTGTGCCAGCTTGATGTCACAGGGGTTGTTCCCACAACTGGAAGCCCATATGAAAATGGCCAAGGCAAACGGGGTTACAAAAGACGAAATCGTCGAGATCATCACTCATTTAGCATTTTATGCCGGCTGGCCAAAGGCTTGGTCTGCGTTTGACATTGCGAAGAAAATTTTTCATTAATTGATGATGGAAATTTATGAGTGTGGAACGTAATGCGTTTTGACCCATCATTTAAGCAAAGGAGCGAGTCATTCCTGTCTTGGAATGACTCGCTCCTTTGTTTAAACTCTGCACATTTTATCAATATAACAGTGGTAATCAAAGTCACCGAAATTGAATCAATAAAATGACGGCTTATCGAACTTGGTGTTCGGTTCATTGACACCGATACTCTTGCGAGTAAATTTCCGTGAGTTGTCGTTTAAGATGTCGATGATTAACTGGGCCACCGCCTGACGAGTGACTTCCGTACCACCAAACGGTTCACCGCTTTCAGTCAATTCGTAATTGGTATTGCCATCCTTGTTGTACAGCCATGCCAATCGCAAGAGGGTATATGTCAGATCAGAATCTTCGATCGCTTTGGCAGTGGTTTTGCGCTTGGTGATCGAGCTTTCAATCATGCTGGTATTCCACTGACCAAAGGCACCTTTGACTTCGTCTTCGATCCCGAGAACGGTCGCCCCAATGAACTGGCGAACGTGGTTGGCATCCATTGCCTCAATGATGTTCTTAACGGACGTGATGTCCCGCATCTCATTGAGATAGACAGCGTCGACACCATCCATGGCCTTGTTCAAAGTATCGTGATCGTTAAAGTCACCATCAATGACTGTTTCGCGCTTGGGATCCGTTACGTGAAGCCGACTGGTGGCATTCCGAGCGTAAAGTTTTAAATTAAAATCAGTTTGTTTTAAGAGCTGGGGGATTAAGAAACTGGGAATTTGTCCGGCAGCACCAAGAATTAAGACAGTTTTCAAAAAAATTCCTCCCTAAAATGATTTTAGCTACGCCTTTACTATAACGCAGATTTGCGTTTGCGTAACGGTGAGCAATCGTTTTAGGGAGGAATTTTGTTTAACTGATTATTTGGCTAAAGTTTGGAGTGCTTTTTGAGCAGCTACATTCATGATATTCCACGGCCGGTCAAATCCTGGTTGGAAGAAGAAGTCGGCATAGGCTAAATCATCCAACGTCATTTTTGCTTGGACGGCCAAACTAATGGCATTCATGTTGGCGGTGACGTCACGCTTCGACATAATCTGAGCACCCAAAATCCGGTGATTTCCGGGATCAAAGGTCAACTTGAAGTAGACCTTTTGATTGCCGGCCTCATTTGGTACGAATGGTGGCTGGGTGGTATCAGTTACGAAGACGGATTGACTCAACACGCCGTTGGCTGCGGAAGTCCCTTCCTTGATTCCCGTTGAAGCAAAGTGGTAATCAAAGACAGACAGGGCAGATGAACCGGAAACAGCCGGCATCTTCATGTCGTCTCCCAGGACGTTTTTCGCAGCAATCCTGCCTTGGCGTCGAGCATTGGTAGCCAAAGCAATCTGGAGTTCCTTACCAGTTGGGGCAAATGGAACTTTGGTGCTGTCACCGACGGCGTAAATATCAGGCTGGCTGGTTTCTTGATGATCATTGACTTTGACCAGACCCTTATCGGTTAAATCAAGGGTGCCCTTTAACCAGTCGGTATTTGGCTTGATGCCGGCAGTCTCGATGACCAGGTCACTTGGATATTCAGCTTGATCAGTCTTAACTGCCGTCACCTGGCCGTCCTCACCATTGAATGACTTGACTGTTTGGCCGGTTGCCAAGTAAATGTTGTGATCCTTTAGCGTCTTGGAAAGGACATCGGTAAACTCCTGATCCAGGTACAGGGCCAATGGACGAGGGAGAATATCAATCAACGTCACATGCTTGCCGGCTTTGGAAAAGACTTCAGCGGCTTCAATACCGATATAGCCGGCACCGACGACGGTGACATTTTGAACATCGGGGTCAACCGTCTTCTCCTTTAATTTGATGGCCCAGTCACGTCCACGCATTGCATAGACATTTTTGAGATCGCCGCCAGGAACAGGAATTCTTGCCGGTACGGCACCGGCAGATAGTACCAACTTGTCATATTTTTCTTCACGAGTTGAATCATCGTCCAAATTATGGACAACTACCGTATGCTCGTCTGGATTAATTGAGGTAACTTCTTGGTGGACAAACACATTGACACCTTGGGCCCGCATTTGTTCCGGCGTTGCATAACGAACAGCGTTGACATCCTTGACGACCCCTTCAAGATAAAGCTGCATCCCACAGGAGAGAAATGAAATGAAGTCGCCCTTTTCATACCATTGAATTTCGGTATCCGGCTTTTCTGCCAAAATCCCCCTGACAGTTTCAAACCCACCGTGAGATGAACCAACAACAATAACTTTCATCAACGATTCCGCCTTTCTAGATTCGATATTTACAAGTATTTGACTTGCTAAATACAGCGTAACATATTTATGAGGTGATTTGTCGAATAAATTAGAATAATTATAAACTACATATTGATTCTTTTGCCATAAAATGCGGATTATTGTTTAAAAGGTGAATACACAGGTAGATAATGCCCACCGCCGACCATCATTCAAAAGTTATCATGATAACATTTTATTTAGAACCATTATGACGGAAACGCTATCATTTTGAACTGATTTTCGAAACAACAACACTCAAAAAGGCGCCCAAGATTCAACTGGACGTCTGCTTGATTTGGATTCCTTATGATTAATGAGGGCGGTCACCTTATCGTTCACGCTGCTTTGCCAAAAGTCGCAGCAAAAGCGGTTTAATTCGATAAAAAATAACTTCTGCCACGACGAACCCGACTGCCAAGGCAATGGCAATTGTCAGCGCATTGAACATGTATTGCCCGGTGCGGATTTCATTCCCCAAAGTGAAGCTGCGCATCCCCAGGTATAAAATGCCGCCCGGGACTAATGAAACCAAGCTGGGGACATAAATAATATTGACGGGGACTCTAAACATCACCGCAGAAATATTACCCAGAATGCCGATAACAATTGCCGCGGTGAAGTTGGGGAGAATTAACCCGTTATCGACTTGCAAGACTAAATAATAGGCCACCCAGGCCAGTGATCCGGTGATGCCGGCGGGTAACAGTGATCTCCGGGGGACGTTGGTAACCAATCCGAAGCCGACCGTTGAGGCGAAACTGACGATGAGTTCAATCAGGACTTTCATAGGCCGCCTCCAATCAGATGGAAAATGATTCCGGACAGCCCAACGCCCAAAACAACTCCGGCACCGATGGATCCAGCGATAATCAAGGCGTCAACCGCCCGGACAACTCCGGAAATAGTATTCCGATCGATGATTTCTCGAAACGAGTTGGTAATGGCCACTCCTGGAACCAGTGGCATTAAAGCACTGACAATGATGTTCCCGGCGTTAGTGGCGATTCCCAGGGACTGCAGGACGGCTGCCAAAAAGCCGACTGTAAAACCGCCTAATCCAGCTGCCACATAAGGGGTCTTGATCCGGGGGCTGGAAAGGGCCGCTGCCAAGTAGCCAAAGATGCCGACGAAAAACGCTAGTGAAAGATCGGCCCAAGTTGCCTTGAACAGCAGCATTGGTGCGACAGACACCATGGCGGCACCAAACACTTTTTCCGGCCAAGTAAAGTCAATCACTTTCTTGTCGATTTGGTCGATGGTTCGTTTGAGCTCGGCAAAATCAATCTGTCCGGTCACAAATTTCCGTGACATGGTGTTGATTTCGTCAACCTTTTCCAAGTTGAAATCCCCCAGGCGGACTTTAACCAAGTGGGTTTTGGTCTGATTTTTGACCCCGACAAACAGGTCGGTAATCGTCGCGTGGCAGCTGATATCATAATGGGCAGCGCGGCCGATATATTCAACGGTGCCTTCGACACGCGATGTTTCCGCACCGCTGGTGAGCAGAATTTTACCGACCTTGCCGCAGACGGCGATCAGCTCATCTTCAGATATTGATTGATCCATACTTTCACCCCTTGAAAAATCTCTTTGCATTCCATTATAAACTCATATGTTTTTAATCATGACAAAAAGATTTTTCAAATGGGTGTTGACAAGGGCATGTTGTGATGATAAAGTTATTAGCAATTATTAAAAATACATTAGACATTGAAGAGAAGAGTAACGTTAACGCATTCCTAAAGAGAGCTTCGTTTGGTGAGAGAAGTGGTTTGCAGCGACGTGAAGATGAGCTCTGAGTCAGGTATCCGGTCAAAAGGCTAGGATATCCGCGAGTCCGCGATATTGGACCGGGTATTCCAAGGAGTACTTATTAAGGCTGTCATTGTGAGGTGACAGTAAATCAGGGTGGCATCGCGAAGCTTTCGTCCCGTAGTTGAAATAACTATGTGGACGGAAGCTTTTTTTATGACTTAAGGAGATGATTTGGATGACGGCAAATGCAATTAATGGGTTCTTATTGGCAGCACAAAAGTGGGTTAACCACGAAGTTACTAATCCGCTATCAATCTTGGTGTTGAACCTAATGCCAACACGGCAGAATACTGAGCGTCAGTTTTTAACGCGGTTCAGTGAAATTGGTTCCGACGCGGAATTAACGTTTATGTATCCGTCATCCCATCATTTTCGTGGGACGTCAACAGACCTGATTCAACGGGATTATGTCTGTTTGGATCAAATTAGGGATGCCCATTATGATGGCTTAATTGTCACTGGAGCGCCAATCGAAACGCTCCCGTTCAACCAAGTTGATTATTGGGATGAGCTTGAGGAAATCATTGACTGGTCAAAGGATCATGTCACTGAATGTTTGTATGAATGTTGGGCTGCTCAAGCCTGTTTGTTCCACGACTTTGGTGTTCGGAAACACTTGCTGCTGAGCAAATTGTTTGGTGTTTATCCGGCAGAAACCATCAACGCGGAATCACCGATTGCCCGTGGATTTGGCGCTGGGGGATTGCTGAAGATGCCCCAATCCAGACATACCGGCATTGTTTTGGACGAGGATCATCTTCCGGAAGGTTTGATGGTGGATGTTTCATCAGCTGTTACCGGCCCGATCATCTTGTCAGCTGACAGTCTTCACAGCACTTACATCACCGGTCATCCCGAGTATTCCGAAGGAACGCTGGTATTGGAATATTACCGCGATTTATATGAGCAGATGCCGATCAGATTGCCGCAAAACTACTTCATTGATCAGGATTCCGGAACGGTGGACTATTCTTGGAAAAACAGCAGTATTCAGATTTATGATAACTGGACGAAAATCATCGCAAATAAGAAAGTGGGTTTATCAATATGACAGAAGAAAACAGTCACTTACACTTTGAAACACTTCAGGTACATGCGGGTCAAACGGTTGATGAAACCGGTTCTCGAGCAGTCCCAATTTATCAAACCACCTCGTACGTATTCGACAATCCAGAGCAGGCCGCCGGCCGATTTGGCTTGACGGACCCCGGCAACATCTATACGCGTCTGACCAACCCAACCACCGATGTTGTCGACAAGCGGGTCGCTGCTCTAGAAAACGGTACCGGCGGCGTCACCCTGGCAACCGGTTCGGCAGCCATCACCGCCGCCATTTTGAATGTTGCCGGCAAGGGTGACGAAATTGTCTCGGCCAGCACGTTGTATGGCGGAACCTTTAACCTCTTCAACGTCACTTTACCGAAATTAGGCATTAAGACCCATTTCGTGGACCCGGACGATCCGGCCAATTTTGAAGCACCGATTAATGAGCACACAAAAGCACTCTATATCGAAAGTATTGGGAATCCGGGAATTAATTTGATTGATTTCGAAGCCGTTGCAAAGATTGCTCACAAACATGGCATTATCTTGATTGTTGATAACACGTTTGGCACCCCATACCTGGTTCGACCATTGGATCACGGCGCTGATGTGGTTGTCCATTCGGCCACCAAATTCATTGGCGGCCACGGGACCACAATGGGTGGCGTGATTGTGGAAGGTGGCAAATTTGACTGGAAAGAAAGCGGCCGTTATCCCGGCTTCACCGAACCGAATGCTCAATATAATGGCCTGGTATTTGCCGATCTCGGTGGTAGTGCGTTCACAACCAAAGTCAGAGCAGAATCTTTGCGGGATCTGGGGGCCACGATTAGTCCGTTCAATTCGTTCCTATTACTTCAGGGGCTGGAGTCACTTTCATTACGAGTTGAACGTCACGTTGAAAACACCAAGAAAATTGTCAACTTCTTGGATCGCCATCCCAAGGTGGCCTGGATCAATTATCCGGGACTTGAAGACAGTAAGTACCATGATTTGGCTGAAAAGTATTTTCCAAAGGGGGTCGGCTCAATCTTCACCCTTGGTTTGAAGGGCGGTGAAAAAGCTGGCAAGCAGCTTATTCAAAACCTCAAGTTATTCTCATTACTGGCCAATGTCGCCGATGCCAAATCATTAATTATCCATCCAGCTCCGACGACGCATGCGCAGTTGAATGAAGAAGAATTGCGTGAGGCTGGGATTACGCCCGACCTAATCAGAGTGTCGGTGGGTGTCGAAAATGCTGATGACCTGATTGCCGATCTCAGTCAGGCTTTGGATAAAATTCCGGAAGACGTTCAGGAAACAGTTGGGGCACCGAAACCTTGAATTGAATTAGTTTGACGAAGGATTAACTGCACTATGTGGTTAGTCCTTTTGTTTTGTGGATGATTGTCGACTCAGTTGGTCAAACTGTGGGGGAATTTAACTTAACGTTTGTGATTTTGCCAGCTGGGCTCCGCCTGCCATAGTGGCTTTGATTTCAAGCCTGTAGTCTTGAAATACAAAGGTGCTGTAATCGCCGCTTTCAGCGACTCAACAGCACTTTCACTATGGCTGGCAATGCCCAGCCGGCAAAATCAGGCAACCGAGAAGGCAAAATGACTGATGTTTGGTTCATGCAGTTCTCAAGCTATATTGGTTTGCAAGTCTCCAAGACCTTCCAAGGGTTTCGACTATTCGAATCTAATTTTTCTACCATCTGCCAAATGAGGGTTACAAGCTGCCAGGTGAGGGATATTTCAAACCATGTGGATGTTAACTCGTAACGGGGGTTCCATCAGCGTTCCAAAGAAGTGGCGCTCAGTTCGTTGGCATTGACTACCATAGTGAAAGGTGTTGTTGAGTCGCTGAAAGCGGCGATTACAACACCCTGGCATTTCGAGACTACAGGCTCGAAATCCAGGCCACTATGGTAGGCAGAGCCGACGAACTGAGCACCACGGCAGTCTAAGCAAAAAGAACCTCGATATGAATAAAACGACAATATTATTCATGAATACTGATGTGAATAAATTTCCTTCACAAGCCCAATATACACCTGTATACTCAAAATAATGAATAAATATTAATTTTTAAATAAAAATATGAATAATACCCAAAAAACATTGCATTAATCTGTATGTTGTTGTAAGATGTTTTCAATTCATTAATATTCAATTAGAGGAATATTTAGAAAAATGAGAGGCGATTGGTTTGCAAGTGGCTTTAGTCGGGATTACAGGATATGCAGGAATGGTATTGTATCAACTCCTTCGTCGGCATCCAGAAGTAGCCGGGATTAACCTGTATGACCATAAATTAACTGAAAATGAGAAATTGTCGCAAATGGTTTCGGCTTTTTACACGGATGACACCCAAGTGCAGCCATACGATCCTGAAACAATTATGGCAGACAATCAAATGGTCTTTTTCGCGACGTCGGCCGGGGTAACCGCCCAGCTCAGCCAACCCTACATTCAGGCAGGCTTTCCAGTGATCGACCTATCTGGAGACTTAAGGCTGGAGGATGCCAGCGAGTATCAACGCTGTTATCACAAGCCAGCGGCGCCACAACCGGCAATGCGGCAAGCTCATTATGGCCTGGCAGATTTCGAATCGGCCGCTCATCAGACCTACGTTGCCAATCCGGGCTGTTATGCCACGGCAACGTTATTAGGTTTGGCACCATTGGTTCAAAATGACTTGATTGACCCGGAGTCTATTGTCGTTGATGCCAAATCGGGAACCTCTGGCGCCGGCAAAAATCCCGCCCAGGCCACTCATTTCACACAGGCTAATGACAACCTGCAGATATATAAACCCAATCAACACCAGCACATTCCGGAAATCATGTTGGAATTGCAGCGCTGGAACGATGATGTGGCCGCTATCCAATTTATGACGACGCTGCTGCCAATCACCCGCGGCATCATGAGTACGATTTATGCCAAGGTTAAGCCCGGCGTTGGCGATGCCCAAATTGATCAGGCATATGACACCACCTACGGCAATAAGCCATTTGTTCATTATACCGGTGAGCATTTACCCGATATCAAACAGGTAGTCGGGACTAACAACTGCGATATTGGGGTTGTCTACAATCCGGTCACTCAGACGGTGGTCGTCGACAGCGTGATTGATAATTTACTGAAAGGAGCGGCCGGCCAAGCCGTTCAAAACTTTAACCAGATGTTTGATTATGAAGAAACCAGCGGCTTGAACCTACAAACGTTTTTGCCGTAAACCGAGGAGAGATTTGAATGCAGATGACAAGTAAGACACTCATTGAAGTGAGTCAGTTCACTTGGCCGAAAGGCTTTTCCGCCGACTCGACCCACGCCGGGTTCAAGCCCGACCAGGACGATATGGGATGGCTTTATTCCAGTACCCCCGCAAACGCAGCCGGGGTTTATACCACGAACCAGTTTCAGGCCGCACCAACCAAGCTGACCAAACAGACGATCAACTTGGCACATCAATTACAAGCGGTGGTCATGAATAGTGGTAATGCCAATTCATGCAACGGGGCGCAAGGAGAAACCGATGCCTTGATGATGCAGAAAATGACCGCCGATCGACTTCAAATCGATCCGCAACTGGTGGGGATTGCCTCCACTGGCGTGATTGGCGAACCGCTGCCAATGGACAAGATTAAGGCCGGGATTTCCCAATTGAAGCTGACCCAAAACGTTGGCGTCACTAAAGCAATCTTGACCACCGACACCCATCCCAAAACGATGACCGTCAAATGTTTGATTGATGGCCAGGAGGTGACCACCACCGGATTTTGTAAAGGGTCTGGGATGATTCATCCCAACATGGCCACGATGCTGGGCTTTGTGACAACTGATGCAGCAATTGCCGGAGGAGATCTCCAGCAGCTGCTCAGCACGACAGTCGATGAAACCTTCAATCAGATTACTGTCGACGGCGACACGTCCACCAACGACATGGTGGTTGTGATGGCCAACGGCGCTGCTGAGAATCAGCCCTTAACCAAAGCCGATCCGGATTACCCAACCTTTGCGGCAGCTTTTAAGCAGGTCCTCACCCATTTGGCACAGGAGATCGCCGGTGATGGCGAAGGGGCTTCCAAGTTAGTCGAAGTCAATGTCTCTGGCGCTTATAACCATTTGGAGGGCCAACGGGTTGCCAAGGCAATTGTCGGCTCCAACCTGGTCAAAGCGATGATCTTTGGCGAAGACGGCAATTGGGGCAGAATTATGCAGGCAATCGGCCAGACAACCGCCCACGTTGATTTAAACGGCGTCAGCGTTGCCATTAATGACCTGCAGCTGGTTCACAACTGCTTGGGCACCGGGATCGATGATGATAAAGTCGCAGCAACCCTTAAACAGAACAAAGTCGTGATTGACGTCGACCTACATGCCGGAAAAGCTACCGGAACTGCTTGGGGCTGTGATCTCACTTATCAATATGTTCAAATCAACGCATCATATCGAAGCTAGGAGGTGAAGGAAATGAGTCAGATAATTGTTGTCAAAGTTGGCGGTCACGCCACTGATCAGCTGACAGAAGAATTTTTTGAACAGCTACGGAGCTGGCGCCAAATGGGCAAACAGATTCTGATTGTCCATGGCGGTGGGCCACAAATCTCTGAGTGGAGCGCCCAACTCAATTTGCCGGTCGCCAAGATTAACGGCGTCCGGGTTACCAGCTCCCAAACCCTCAAAGTCACCCAAGCTGTATTATTGGGACTGGTTCAGCCGGCACTCTGTCGCCAGTTGTCTGCTCATGGACTTCCGGTCGTCGGATTAAATGCCGGCGGTCAGCCTGTACTGGTTGGTGACTACCTGGATCAGGCAGTTTATGGTGAGGTTGGCGAGGTTACCGGCATCAATCGGGATTACATCGACCACGCCTTGGCCGATGGAATTGGCGTGTGCGCCCCGTTGGGCGTGACCAAGTCGGGTAAGAATTTAAATGTCAATGGTGACGTGGCTGCTGCAGCAGTTGCCAGACTGCTGGGGGCAGAAAAGCTGTATCTGGTAACCGATGTGCCCGGTGTGATGGTCAACAGCCACGTTATTGATCAATTGAGCCTGCAGAAGGCCAATCAACTGTTCGAGGCTGAGATCATCAAATCAGGGATGCAGCCAAAAATCAAAGCCGCATTTGACGCATTAAAGCATGGCGTGAAAGAAGTTAAAATTACTAATCAGCTGCAGCATTCAGGGACCAGTTTATCGGTCAAGCAGCTGGCAATTTAAGGAGTGTAGAATATGGAACATGTTTTTCCAACGTATGCCCAATACCCGATGGAAATTGTTTCGGGGCATGATTGGCATTTAGTGGATAGTCATCACAAATCGTATTTGGATTTTACCAGCGGAATCGGGGTCTGCAGCTTCGGTTACAGCAATGATTGGATCGAGCAGAGTGTGATTAATCAGCTTGGGAAAGTTTGGCATACCTCCAATCTGTACCCCAGCAGTCTGCAGGATGAAGTAGCCGCTTCGCTGTGTCCAGCTGGCATGCTGGCCTTTTTCTGTAACTCGGGTACTGAAGCCAATGAGGCCGCATTTAAATTGGCCCGCAAGGCAACTGGTAAAGGCAAAGTTCTCGCGTTTAACAATGGCTTTCACGGCCGAACTTACGGGTCGATGTCCTTGACCGGCAATCCCGACATCCAGACGGGATTTAAGCCACTGGTTCCAGAGGTCAGTTTCGCTGATTACAACGATCCCCAGGCACTTGACGCGATTAATGAGGATTTGGCGGCTGTCATTTTGGAAGTGATTCAAGGAGAAGGCGGCGTCGTTAACGGCAATGGCGAGTGGCTGCAAAAAGTTGCCGCTAAATGCCACGACCAGGGCGTTCTGTTAATCATCGACGAGGTGCAGACAGGCATTGGCCGAACCGGAATGAAGTTTGCCTTCCAACACTACGATCTTGATCCTGACATTATTACGTGTGCCAAAGCCTTGGGCAATGGCCTGCCAATTGGTGCGATGCTGGGTAAAAAGGAACTGGCGAAGGCGTTTGGTCCGGGTTCTCACGGCACGACTTTTGGCGGCAACAAGATTGCTTTGGCTTCCGCAAAAGCAGTCTTAGAACAGTTAACCCCGACATTTTTGGCTGAGGTTCAAGAAAAATCTCAAGCGGTCTTTGCGGCCATTCACAAACAAATTTCGCCATTAACCGTTGTGGACAGCGTGAGTGGATTAGGTCTGATGATCGGGATTCATTTGAGTGCTGCCGTTAAAGTCGAGGATGTTATTGGCCAACTTCAAGAAAACGGGCTGCTGACGTTGTCGGCTAAGCACAATACGTTACGGTTACTGCCACCATTGGTAATGAGCGAGGCTGATCTGTTAGCCGGGATTGATCAAATTGCCGCCGTTTTGGCAAAGGTAGCTGCGGTCACTGAATCACAATCCGTCTAAAATGTGAAATAAATGTGAATAATTTTAATAATGCCTTTACATCCCAAGTCGCAACGGTTATCTTTAAGATATTCTGTTGCCGTTGAGAGGTGGATCAACTTGAAAATCGTGAGACATTTCTTGAATTATGGGTGGTCTCTGTTGGGTGGCTTGGTTGCGCTGTTACTGATTTATTTTTATGATGGTGCGCTGCAGCTTCCTGAGTGGTCCACCAAAGGCAGTCTGCGGTTGGCATTTAACCTGTCTGCTTGGGATTGGTACTTTTTGTTAGATATGCTCCTGATTCTGCCGGTGGTTCGAATCCTGATGCGGCAGGCATTCAGCCAAGAATCGGTTGAATTTGAAACCTATAAAGACAAAGCCCTCCGCCTGCATCATGCTGACGTTCAAGCCAATCATAAGAACCGTGCCTGGTCGGCCAATGGCGTCACCGTCAACCCTTGGGAGTTCCGCTACACTCAGACCCAATCATACAAGGGCGCGGCTGATTTTGGCTTTAACATTTTTAAAAATTTGTGTTTGAATCTTCTCATTGTGCTTTTCGGACCTTTGTGGTTGATTTATGCACTCATTAAACGTTCAAGGCACAGGAAAAGCCTGTAACTTCAGCATCATACTGAGTTGCAGGCTTTTTAGGTGCCATTCAAATTTAGTTTAGTGGTGCGGTACTCTTCATCAATTCCGCCGGCCACAGAGCGAGAAGGTGGCCGTAGCCTTGGGAGTCAAATGCCAGGCATTCCCATTCACGTTTGGATTGGAAAACCGAGTAGTTGACGTCATCCGGGGTTGCGGTGCCTGCAGTCAGTTTATCAACCGGAACGGAGGTCAAGACATCGTCAGAAACCACATAAATGCGATTATTGACATTGTTGAAAGCGACCCCTTGATTAGGCGAGCCACCGCGGGTCTTTAATTTTTCAGGGGCAGCGGCGAATTTGACACTGTTTTCGTCGAGTCGACCATAGAAGAACATGTAGCCCATGCCGTTCTTTCGACCCCAATAAGCGTTACCGTTCTTATCAAAGACTAACGTGTGCAGCTGGAGGTTGCCTTTGGTTCCCTGGAACATTTTGAAATTGTATTGTCTGATCGGCTCCATGGTATTGGGATCCATTTCCAGGACGGTGTTGTTTTCATCCCGGTTGCGCAGATCGGTCAACGTATTATCTTCAACCAGGTACAAATGCTTGTTTTGTGGGTTGAAGGTCAATGTTTGGCCGTGGCCAATATCGACTTGTGGACTGAGCTGAGCGGTTTCGGCAATTTCAATGTTCTTGAATAATTCAGGATTTTTCGCCTTGATTTTGGCGATCTGTGACTGGCCGTGCGCAATTTGTTTTTGCAACGCGGTTAATTTGGTCCTGTCAGCGGCCATCTTTTTGGCATTTGCTTTTAGACTCGCGGCTAAATGCTTCTTAGTCGTGCTGCTGGCCTTTCGATATTTCGCCTGGGTCGTCCGCTTGGCGTTTGCCAGGTCATTCATTGCTGCCTTAACGGTGGCTTCCTTGCTGGTAAGTGACTTGACAGTTTTAAAGGTATCTTTCATCGACTCATACAGATCATCGTACTGGTTGTTGTGGGTGACGCCGTCTTCAGTATACGGATTGAAGTAGTTAAAGGCGTTCCATAGGGCCATTGGGTCATTTTCCAGCCCCAGTTGTTTGAGCTTATTGGTATCAAATTTGATGATCACGCCCAAGTTGGTATCACTGCCGTTAGATTCGACAAAGTACACGTTCCCAGAGTCGTCCAGTGCGACGCTTTGGAAGTTACCGTGTTGGTAGTCGGTTACATTGAAACCGTCGGGGAGGAACCACTGAGTTTTAAACGAATTAGCGGTCGTTGTCGTCGCGTCAGTG
This sequence comes from Lentilactobacillus buchneri, assembly GCF_018314255.1. NCBI lineage: Bacteria > Bacillati > Bacillota > Bacilli > Lactobacillales > Lactobacillaceae > Lentilactobacillus > Lentilactobacillus buchneri. Next base: position 562,873 of record NZ_CP073066.1, on the reverse strand, counting down.
GTCGCAAAGGTGTCGCCGGCGTTGTCCTGAGTTGGATCGATGGTGCCCTGGTTATATTTGCGATCCATGTTCCCGATCGGCGAAGTGTTATCAATATTTTTCAGATCACTTGAATCATAGTTGGTGAGGACATTGCCGGCGTTGACTTGGGGAATTGATTTGACCGCACCGGGAACGTCGATGATGTCGGCTTGGGCGTTGGTCGAGGCTGCGAGAACACCCGCGGCGGTAAATGCCAAGGCAAACGTGAAGATCGTTCTTAAAGGTTTATTCATCTTATCTCGTCCTTTTCTAAATAAATGATTATTGCGCGTCGAATGTGTAGGTCAGGCTGAGGGATTGGTCATCCGCATTTTGTTTGACCGATTTGGCGTGGTAGGTAATGGTTTGCCAAGCAATGTTAATCGACCCGTTGTCGTCTTTTCTAAAGACCGGATATTTTGGCGATTGAAGCGTTGACCAACTGCTGTTCTTCAAATTGCTTTTGGCAGAATCCAGGTCTGCCTGGTTCAAACTGGCAGTTTGGCCATTATCGACGTACTGCATCTCGGCAGCTGATTTAAAACTGTTATTGATCGCTGCCAGCGAATCAGAACTGTATTTTGCCAGTGCCTGTTTGAAGTTAGCCAGATTGGTGGCTGACAAACCGGCAATGTCAGCCGCACTTAACTGGCTGTAAGTTGGCTGACTGCTGCCGCCGACATCTGGAAATTCCCAGCTGTTGTTCACGTACGTCAATCCGGTTGGGGTCAGCTGTTGAGCGTTGGCGCTGTCTCCTGAAGAACTGGCAGCGTATAAATTAAAGTGAGTTGAGTTGTTGGCCTTGCCGACATTGATCGAAACGGAACTGCCAAACTTGGCTTTGGCCAAAGTGCTCTGCTGGTCATCGGAAAGGTGTTCCTGGTTCAACAGATAACCGGTTCCGGACAACGACGAGGCGGCCAGGGCATTGATTTCGACAACGTCACTATCGCCAAGCAGCCACTTGCCGGATTTTTGAGTGCCTAAAGTGGTGCCTTTCTTGGCCGGATCATCCGCATCGGTGTTGACATAGTCAATCGATTTGATGACTTTCCCGTTACTTGGGTCAACAAAATTGATGCGAACTGCGTTATCGGCGATTGATGTATCGGAGCTGTTGGCTTTCAGGTAAACGGCCCCGCCAAACTTGGTTTTGGCCAAGTCTGAGATTTGATCTGCTGACAAGTCGGTCAATTGGTACCCAGAATCCTTTAAGGCTGTGGAAATGGCGGACTGGATTGCCTTTCGATCAGTATCATTTAATGAGGTCGTTCCGTTTGAACTGGTCCCCAGTAATTGGCCGGGTTGGGCGCCTGTTGGGGTGTAGTCGACAGTATCGATCACTGCGTTGGCATCGTTGACCAGATTGATGCGGATGGCGTTTCCGGGAATGGGATCGGCATTCTTAACGGTCAGTGAGGCCCGGTGACCAAATTTAGCCTGGGCAAGAAAGCCGGCCTGGTTGGCAGAAATCGTGTCCAGGTTGTAGCCGGTCCCTTGGAGTGCTTGGCGAACGGCAACTTGAATGTTGGCGAGATCGTCGTTGCCGAGCGTCCAGGAAGTTTCGTATGGGATACCCAGTGGTTGGTCGTATTGGGCGTTGGCGCTGGTGTAATTGATGTAGCGGATCAAACTACCATTGCTGTCAACCAGGTCGATTCGCAAGGCATTATTTGGAATGGGGGATTCTGCTTGACGCAGGCCTTTGTAAAGAATCCAGCCATTTGCTTTGGCGTCGGCAGAATTCAGCGCACTGATGTGAACCCAAACATCGCCTTCGCGAGCCCGGGTGCCCATGCCGTCAATCTTAAACGTGGTATTGGCATATCTAACGGAGTCGCCAATCTGTTTGCCAGCTTGGTAGGTCGTGTTGATGGGTGCTTTGTATGTAACGGTTTTGCCATCGTTTTGGAACCCGGGAGCGGCAATTTTGAAGGTGTATTTACCCAGACTGGCCGGTGGGGTCGTTTGGTTGAACGTCCAGAAAGGTTCCAGACCGCCACTAAACTGACCAGCTTTTTTGCCACCGTAAATCCAGCCATGGTATTGGCCGTCAAAGGAAGTCACTTTGTAGTAGACGGCACCATTTTTGGCAGTGGCCTGACGATCAGCCGCAAAATTGTCAGCAGAAGATTTAGACGAGGCTAATTGCTTTAAAGTCGCCTTGCCGGCAACAACGTGGGCACCTTTGCCAACGGGTGGTTTGGAGTAAAGCGCAGACGTCCCGGTAAAGGTTACGTTATGGTTGGCAGGACTTCCGGTTAACGGATGTTCAGCCGTAAGTGCTTTGGGGGCGCTGGCGTGGGCGCTGGGAGCAACGCAACTGACGCCGAGAATCCCCAGCGCAACGGCTGAGATAAAGATAGAACTTTTCAACTTAACAATCATCAATTTCATCTCCATGAATTCTTAAGATTTTGTTTCTGCAATTTCATAGTATCGTGAAAGAGGGGATTTGAATTGAAGTTGGTTAAACTTTTACGTGTTGGTTACGTGAATTTTACAAAGAGTGCGAAGGGGGACGTTTAGCGATTGGATTCTAAGCCCCTCCGGACGAAAGCCGAGTCAGGCTTTTGGCTGGAGGGGCTTAGAATCCAATCGCTGTCCCCCGAAGCACGTTTCAGCTAAGTAGCAGAAGAGCGACGAAAGCCGAGTCAGGCTTTCGGGTGGTGCGACTTAGGTTCTCCCTGCTGTCCCCCGAAGCACGTTTCAGCTAAGTAACAGAAAAGCGACGAAAGCCGAGTCAGGCTTTTGGCTGGAGGGGCTTAAAATCCTTTTGCTGTCCCCCGAAGCACGTTTCAGCTAAGTAACAGAAGAGCGACGAAAGCCGAGTCAGGCTTTTGGCTGGAGGAGGGAGGGCAAAAGGTTCTGCTTTTAACCATCAAAAGATCCACAGAAAAAAGGCCCAAAGGTATCACTACCTTCAGGCCTCCAAATAAAACCGGCGGATTACTTATACTTAACCGCAGTCCCATAAGCAGCGACTGACTGCATATCCGCACCAATCGATCCGGAATCAAAGCGCATCATCACGACCGCGTCGGCGCCCATTTTAATGGCGTTTTGTTTTAGCCGGTCAACGGAAATGTTGCGGGCTTCATCTAACATCTTGGTGTAATCTTTGATTTCGCCGCCGACAATGTTTTTCAATCCGGCACCGATGTTTCGAACGACGTTTTTGGACTGGGTGGTTAAGCCAAAGACTTCACCGATCACTTCGTATTCTTTTCCGGGGATGTTTTCAGTTGTTGAAATGATAAAATGGTCTTCTGCCATTATTCATACCTCCAATTTCCTGTCTGAATCTGCCATAAGTATAGCCTGAATTATTGATAGCACAAGCATGATATAAGAAAACCCGCCCGACCGAAGTCAGACGGGATGCATTTGTGAGACGCTAAATGTGGTTTAGAAAGATCGTCATCACCATGCAGTAAATATTATAACGTGGTTCAGACTTATTTACAAAGCTAAAATGTAACCGTTATTTTGAAGTGGCCTTGGTAAGCTTGGCAGCTTGCTCTTGGGCGGCTTGTGCCAAAATGTTCAAGTAATTGAATGGGCGGTCAAATTGTGGTTGGAACAGCATATCAACCATTGCCAAATCGTCGATCGTGTTTTCATTTTGGATACATACCGACAGGGTATTAGCTGATTGGGAAACATCGTAGGTACTTAGTAATGAACCACCAAGAATTCGACGGGTTTCTGGATCATAAACCAATGACATCAAAACAGGTTCAGTGGTTGGCATGAACTCTGGCCGGTAGTTATCGGTGATGATCACCTCGCTGGCGTTGATATTTTGTGCCTTTGCCGCAGCCATGGTCAAGCCGGTGGAAACGATGGTCTTGTCGTATAACTTCAGACCTGATGAAGATTGGGTTCCCATGTACTTAACTGTTGGCTTTTCAATGTTCTTGCCGACTAAGATTCCTTGACGAACGGCATTGGTTGCCAGTGGAATATAGGCCAAGCCGTGAGTTGGGTTGTAGTGAACGGCAACACTATCGCCGGCACCGTAAATATCAGGATCTGAAGTCTGCATGTATTCGTTGGTAATCAACGCACCGTTGTCGGTCATTGCCAACTTGCCTTTGAATAGACCAGTGTTGGGACGGAAGCCGACGCAGAGAACAACTAAATCGGTTTCGTAAGTTCCTTTGGTAGTTTTGATGGTAACGGTGTCGTCACCGGAAATTTCTGTGACTTGCTGATCCAAGCCAAGGGTGACGCCGTGGTCGGTGAAGTCTTTTTCAACAACGTCGGTGAATTCTTTGTCAAAATACTTGCTCATGATGCGGTCGGCACCATCCAGTAAGGTTACTTCATGTCCTTTGGTGTTGTAAGCTTCGGCTAATTCGGCACCGATGTAGCCGGCACCAACGATGGTAATGCGTTTCTTTTCGGGTGCAGTTTCAAAGAGTTCTTTGGCGTGATTCCAGTTCTTGCAAAGGTAAACATTTTTGTTGTCAACGCCTTTGATTGGTGGAATAACTGGCCATGAACCGGTAGTGACAACTAATTTGTCGTAAGTGTCTTCAAATGATTGATCATTTTTAAGGTCGGTTACTTCAATGGTTTTGGAGGCGGGGTCAACGTTGGTAACTTCGTGATTCATCTTAACGCTGGCGCCTAGTTTTTTAAGTTCGTCTGGGCTAGAATAGAACAAGCCTTGCGGATCCTTTACATGTCCCCCGAGATATAAAGCGATTCCGCATGAAAGAAACGAAATGTTATCATTCTTTTCGTAAACGGTGACCTCTGCGTCTGGGTGTTCTGCTAAAATTGTTTTGATGGCAAAGGTTCCTGCGTGAGTACAACCAATAACTGCAACTTTCATATTAACTTCTCCTTCGTTTTATAAAAGATTCACAAGCGTTTGCTTGTACTTACATATTACAAGTTGCGCAAGCGATGTCAAGACCTTGACAAAAGCCTTTTTCTGTTATGCAATGTGGTTCACATGCTGGGATTGCTGTTAGGGCGGGATTTATAACGTAAACAAAATAGTTGTACACAATATAAAAATATTTTTTTGGAGGCCATTTTGAAATTTTCTTGGACAGTGACAGACAATGACCCACAATCGTTGAAAAAATTTTTGAATACCAAGGGCATCAGCCACCGGATGTACAAGAGCGCTAAAACTGATGGTGGTCAATTTCGAGTAGGTGGGCGAAAAGTTGATGCAACAGTTGTTCTGCGAGCCGGTGATCAGGTAACGGTTGATTTTCCTGCTGAGGCAAGCGATCCAAACGTTGCCGTCAGCAGGCAACCAATTTCAGTTATCTATGAAGACGACAACTGGCTGATTGTCGATAAACCGGCTGGCCTAACGGTGGTGCCGGGACCGGCGAACCGCGATGATACCCTGGTGAATCGAGTCAAGGGCCACCTGGTTGAGAATGGCGCCGAAGACTTGGTCCCCCATATTATTACGCGGCTGGATCGATTTACCAGCGGCCTGGTGTTAATTGCCAAGCATCGGCTGGCCAACAGCTTAGCCAATGAGATGTTGGCGGCCAAAACGCTCCACAAGCAGTATCAGGCTGTGGTGGCAGGGGTTGGATTGCAGAAACACGGTTTCATCGACCGGCCGATTGCTAAAGACCCCACCGGATACGGTCAACGGATTACCGCTGATGGCAAGCCGGCACAAACGGAATACTGGGTTGACCAGGCGTACGAGGATCGGACATTGGTTGATGTGGTCCTGCATACCGGCCGAACCCACCAAATTCGAGTCCACTTCGCTTCGATTGATCATCCGTTACTTGGGGATGCCCTGTATCACGGCCCAATGGAATTGGGAATTGGTCGTCAGGCACTCCATGCCACCCAGCTCAATTTTGAAGATCCATTTTCCAACAGGGCGTTAAGCTTTAAATCTCAACTCCCACAAGACATTTCAGCACTTCTTCATTAGAGGTCTACTCATATTGTGCACAAATGAACATTGCAAGACCAATGGTTGATCGGCTTGCGTTAATTTCAAATTAGAATTCGATGAAAGCGGGTTCATTTCCGTTGTATTTTCACATACTTCTGGTATAGTATGGGTATCAACTTAAGGAGGAGACTAGATATGTCTACCAATGGTGAATCGGATCAGACGGTTCAAAAAATTATTGCTGAGATGGAAACTAACTTGTCTGTATTATCATGGATGAAGGCGGCAGAGGAAGACAAGCAAACCCGCGAGCACATCCGTGCTTTGAAGGCCGCTTTGTTGAAAGCAAAATCAGATTTAATTAAGGCATAATGTTTCACGCTTTGGTTAGGCGCTAGTTTTAGACGACTATTAAATGATTTGAAAAGAATGGCTTACTGATATAATAATCGGTGAGACATTCTTTTTTTTGCATACATACATTAGGGAGGGATTGAGAACATGCCAGAAGCTAAAACAGCGATTTGCTTTATCGACCACCGGGAGCATATGTTGATCGATGGTCGATACCTAAAGGATTTGGAGCCGGCAACCAGAAATTTGATCAAGGGGGATTATCCGAAAGCCAAGGTTACCGATTTTATTTGTGACCATGACTTACTGAAGTACCAATTAATGCGCGTCGATGGGATGGTGAATGCCGACGTCAAGCAGACTAAAAAGATTAATCGTCGACTGACCAAGGCGATGCAGAGTGATGATTACGATATTATTGACGTCAATGATAATTTGGCCAAGAGTTTAACGTTTGGTCAGAAAGTCTCCGATGCCGTTGCCCGCTTCGGTGGTAGTTGGGGTTTCATTGGCGTTTTTACGTTTGTGTTAATTGCTTGGATGTGTATCAATGGCCTGCAGTTGTTTGGCATGCACTTTGATCCTTATCCATTTATTCTCTTAAACTTGGCGTTAAGCTGTATTGCCGCCATTCAGGCACCAATTATCATGATGAGCCAGAACCGGGCTGCCGACCGTGATCGGATGAGCTCTGAAAATGATTATCACGTTAACCAGAAATCTGAACATGAACTGCGAATCTTACATGCAAAATTGGATAATTTAACCCAAAATCAATTACCACATTCTTTGGAAATCCAGAAATTGGAAATTGAAATTCTTGGCCAAATCCGCACTGAATTGGACATGATTCAACGAAACCAGTTTGGCAACCCCAAGAGTAATCTGAATGAAAATGATCAGCAGGGTCATGAAAACCATTCTGAAAATGATCAGTAGTTTCATCCTCAATTTTGACAATAAATGAAAACTTCAGTAATATATGATGTAACACATACTGAATGTTCATTTACTTAGGAGGATTTTTTTGATAACCGTTAGAGAAGCACAGCAAGATGACGCCGGCCAGATAGCCCCGTTAATTGATATTATTTTTGATGAGATGGAACTTGATGAATTAGAAGACGTTCCCGAACCTGGATTAGCCAAGGTCATCACGAGGGCTTACCAGACAGACACGTATCTGTCCAGTAAGGCATCCACCGTGGTGGCCGAGGCCAATGGCCAAGTTGTTGGGGTCGTCTTTGGCTACCCCAGCGAAAATGAGGACGCTATTAATAAGGTTCTGATCAATTTATCGAAAAAGAGTGCTGATTTTAAAGAGCCGTATATCCCTGATTCCGAGACCAATTCTGACGAATGGTACTTGGATTCCATCGCCGTTGATCCTAATTGGCAGGGCCATGGAATTGGTAGTAAATTATTGGCTGCAGTGCCACGAATGGCTTTAAATGATGGTAAGTCGGTGATTGGCTTGAATGTGGATTTTGAAAATCCCCAAGCAAAGAAATTGTATGAACGAAAAGGATTTAAGACGGTGGGTACTCAGATGATTGGTGACCACTTGTACGATCATATGCAAAAGACCGCCAAGCAGCGGAGTTTGTTGTATGTATAAATAGTGTGGAAAAATGAGCGTCTAGCTTCCAGAATATAAGGGGGGCAAACAAATATCCAGGGCTTGGATATTTGTTTGCCCCCCTTATATGCCCGGAAGCTGCTCATTTTTCCACGATTCAGCTAAATAAAAGTAAGAATACTCAAGGAGAGGCTGGGGCACAACTAATTGGAAGTTGTGTCTTGGCCTCTCTTGCGTTCCACTGTTATCTAGTTTAAACGTGGAACTATCGGCTGATCCCAGCCATTTAAGCAAAGAAACGAGTCATTCCAAGACAGGAATAACTCGTTTCTTTGCTTAAATTCTGGGATCAAAACGCCTCGCGTCCCACTCTTTTTTGTCATATATAGTTGACATTATCTGCCAGTAGCATTATATTATTGATGACACATATATGTGACAAAGCAGCCAGGGGAGGCGGGTTAATTTGAACAGAGTCCGGGAATATCGAAAGCAGGTAGGCATTTCCCAATTTGCCTTGGCTGAAAAAGTCGGGGTGGCCAGGCAAACCATCAATTTGATTGAAAATGATAAGTACAATCCGTCGTTAAAATTGTGTATCAGCTTGGCGGAAGAATTGGGGACGGATTTAAACACACTATTTTGGAAGGTAGATGAAAATTCATGAAAGAGGGTTTCTTGATTAAAATCATGCGATACTTTTTCAGTATTCGCGGCGTATTGGATGAGCATAATGCTCGAGAAATCGGCAAGGTCGCCACAAACGCCTTTATGTTTTTGTGGATGTATACAGGGATTGCTAATGCCGTTTTTCTGCTTCTCCCACAGGCCATTAAGACCGGGTCAATGATCAATGGCTTTATTCTGTTCAATATGTTTATTGTATGGGGTGGCGTAGGACTTTACGTCACGCATAAAGTTTCAGAATTAAAACTGAATTATCAAGAAGTCTCAACTAAAGAGTATCTAAAGGCAGTTCATAAAGCCGTGATCCATGGCGCATGGTTTGGCATCAGTTATGGATTGGTTACGTATTTGATGTTTGCTCAATTTAACGGTTTTTTCTCGATCGTTAGCATTGGCTTTGCGATATTCATTGTTTTGATTTCTTGGACATCTGATACTCATCGAGAGATTGCCCACATTGTCAAAGTTGAATAGGAGGAAAATCATGCGACAAGACGATACGATTTCCACAAAATTATTCCGATACTTTTTTCACATTCGCGGGGTGTTAGACAAAGACGCCCGGCAACAAATGAATGCCGTCATCTCCAAGGCGTTTTTATTCATGTGGTTATACATATTGGTTTTCAACGGTGGTGTTTTACTGTTCGTAAAGAATACCCCCAATAGCGAATCTTGGATGCTGTTTGTCTATTTAAGTCTATTGATTGGCGTGGGCGGCTCCGGCCTTTATATTCGACGGCGGGCAGCTGACCTGGGTTTGGATATCCGCAAGGTGATTGCCAACCAGTATGATGACGCGGTTGAAGATGCGGTCATGGGCAGCGTCTGGGTTGGTTTTCTCGGCGGGGTGGTCCTATTTGCTGTCTGGATGAACGTCAGTCCGGCTGATCGGCCCTTCCCAGGAGTCTTTGCCTTCTTATTCTTGGTGGTCGCTTGTGTCTGGGAGGCCCGAGAAGCAATCAACCATATCGTTGTGGTGGAATCTGATGTCAAGAGGAGAAAATAATGAAAGCTAAAGAAAGTTTTGGATCAAGATTATTGATGCATTGGTTTGGGGTCAAACGACCATTCGACGAGTACAAGCACCAACAAATCGGCAGGATTGGCACCAACGCTTATATGATTTTGGCAGTCTACCTATTGGTTTCGAGCATTGTCGCCATTTTTGTGGGTCAAAAGCACCCAGAAGAAGCACTGATGGGTCTGGTCATGATTAACATTGTGATGGTTGGCTTCGTGGTAAACATTTATATCTTAATTGCGACTACCCGGGCACACATTGTGACGCGTGAGATTCAAGCGACCAGTCGGCAGGAGATCATCAAAAAAGCGGTTCTGAAAGGAATTGGTTTTGGAATATACTTCATGGTAATTATGTTGATGGCAGATATTTTAATGGATTGGTACTTTGACGGCACCAGTCCACTCAATAGTGTCGAAAACATGGGAGTGATTTGGCCAAACGTCAGAAGCGGGCTATTTTTTGGAGCGACGATGGCGATTTATGAAATTCTCACCACCAAGGTCTATAAAGAATAATTCATCGACTGGCTTTTTCATTGAACTTGCATGAACCGGTAATTATCAGTAGAATGATTTTTGCGTGATTGAATTATGATGAATGCAAAGGGGAATTCGATGGAAGATAATATTAAGCTTGGCAACCCGGTTTTTGACAAAATGATGTTTGTGCTGGATAAGCCAGTCAATGAACAGAATCACCGGGATTACCGATTCAACAATGAAGAATTGGTTGAAATTAGTGATGGGATTTGGGCGATGCCTGCCTATATGAAAGATGACGATGATTTCAGTATGTTCTTCATTATTACTGAAATTGATGATGGCAACACGGTGTTGGCATTCTCTACCGGTGAGAAAAAAGGCGAGCAATTTTCGTTGAGTAATCCGATTATTACCGGTGAGGCGCTCAATATGCTGGTTCAGCATGACAAGGACTTGGCAGCGTCGATTCTGCACTTCTTAGATCAAATTTCGAAAGCCGATGAGGGCAATTGGCGGATGGTCGAATAATTCGCTGTTGCATTTTGTCGGTAAGCTGTTAGACTATCATTTGATTTGAATTTTAACGAAATTTGGGAGTAACGGTTATGAAATTGACATTGAATGAAACGGCAGCCAAATTTAACGTCAGTCCTGACGTGATTGATGATTATATCAAAAACGGCCTGGTTCCAAGCAAGCCTCAAGTGGCAGTCGGTGCAGAATTTGACGACACCGATATGTACTGGATGGAAATGGTCAACTGTTTTATTGAAAATGGCTCGTCGGTAGAAGACGTCAAACAACTGATTAAACGTTGTAAGATCTAGACAAAGTTATTGTTAAACCAAGAATTGAATGATATTCTAAACACGTGGGGTATCGGCACTCTTTAAGTCATTAATTAGATGATCGTTTGTATAACTGTTAGATTGCACAAGTAATGTGACAAAAGAGTTCCATCGTGCGAATAAAAGCACTTTGAGTATTCGGTTATAAACCGGATCAGTATTCGAATATGAACGAAGTGATATTTGATTAAAACCATTAGAGTGGCCGATTCCCCGCAGGAGGGTCCAGTGCAGAGTGCACTGGGCCCTTTTTTAAGAGTGCGACAAGGGGCGTTTAGCAATAAGATTATAAGCACCCTCGGGTGAAGCCGAGTCAGGCTTTGCCAGAAGGTGGCTTAGGTCCCCATCATTGCCCCAAGGAGCACATTTTGGCTAGAGAGAAGCAAAGCAGTCCCCACCAAAACAGCGACCATGTTTTACTAGAAAATGAAAGCGTTGTCATTCCCACGAAATCATGCTATATTATCGGAGTTGACAACCCGATTGAATCGTAAAAGAGGTCTTGAATAATGGCAAAAGTACTAGTGGTGATTGCCCGTCCCGAAAGCCCAAAGTCGCGGACATTGAAAGTGTTGAACGCGTTTATGGATGAGTATGTGAAGGTCCATCCAAATGATGTTATCGAAAAATTGGATTTGTACAAAGTTGATTTTCAAGAAATTGACGGCGATATTTTTTCTGCGTGGGATGAACTTGAAGCTGGCAGACAGTTTAGCGACTTAACGTCGATCCAACAAGTGAAGCTCGCTGAATTTAATACCTCAACTGACCAGTTTTTGGCAGCTGATAAAGTGGTTATCGCAAATCCCTTGATTAATTTAATGGTCCCAACTAAATTAAAGGCGTGGATCGACACGATCAATGTCGCCGGGAAGACGTTTAAATATACTGATACGGGAACTGCAGTCCCGTTGACCAGCGGCAAAAAAGCCTTCCATATCCAGGCGGCCGGCGGCAAGTACAATAACCAGGATTTTGGGACTCAGTATGTTAAGGGAATTTTGAATTTTGTCGGCGTTCAGTCAGTGACTAAATTAAGTGTTGAAGGAATGGATCATTTCCCGGATCAAGCAGAACAAATCGTCGCGGATGCGGAAATTGAGTCCAGGAGGTTGGCGGATAAATTTTAATAGAGTGCGAAAGAGGACGTTTAGCAATCAAAAGCTAAGCCATTCCGGACGGAAACCGAGTCAGGTTTTCGGCAGGAATGGCTTAGCTTTTGATTGCTGTCCTCTTTCGCAGGTTTAATCAAAATAACAGGAAAACTCGGGACGGAAACCGAGACAGGTTTTCTGCAGGAATGGCTTAGCTTTCGATTGCTGTCGGGCCATTTTCAACGGCTTAGTAGAGCGATTTTCTGGTATCCCTAAAAGGATTGTTCACGTGTTATGGAAATTTTCATGAACTAATGCAATAATGATAGTAGATTGGAGTGATTAATGGATGGCTGAAAAAAATCATAATCACGAAGAATTAGCCGGTGCCAAGTTTTTCTGGGTGACCGTGCTAAATGTTGTTATTACCATTGCCGAGTTCATCGGCGGGGCGCTGTCAGGAAGTTTGTCACTGATTTCTGATGCTTTTCATAACGCTGGGGATTCGGTTTCAATTGTTTTCAGTTACGCGGCTAGTCGAATCAGCAAACGGCGGCAAAACGGGCGCAATACTTTTGGCTATAAACGAGCTGAGATTATTGCCGCATTCTTAAATTCAATTGCCTTGGCTTTGATTTGTGTAATTCTGATTATTGAAGCACTCAAACGGATCAGCAAACCCGAACCGATCAACGGTAATTTAATGCTGACCATTGCGGTTATTGGTTTGGCAGCTAACTTGCTGTCGGCCTTTCTGCTGAACTCGGGTTCCAAAAGCAGTCTTAACATGAAAGCAACCTACCTGCACATCTTGAGTGATGCACTGTCGTCTGTGGCGATTATTATTGGTGGAATTTTAATCGATCTTTATAATTGGACATTGGTTGACCCAATTGTCACCGTGTTGGTTGCCGTGTATATTTTCTATGAGTCGATCCCGATTATTCGCCAAACCTGCCGAATTTTGATGCAGGGGGCACCGAGCCTGGATTACGATCAGATTAAAAAAGATCTGTTGCAAATCGACGGTGTCTTCAGTGTCCATCACGTTCATGCATGGTCAATTGATGAAAACAACGTGATCTTTTCCGCCCACGTTAATATGCATGATATGAAGTTGAGTGAGGCTGAGCCGATTTATTCAGAAATCAGCAAGGTATTGAAGGACAAGTACCACATGTGTCACGTGACGATTCAAGCAGAAACGACCCGTGGTGAGCACGAAGACATCATTTATGACCGTGGTAATGATATTCCATAAAGTATAGGAGATTTTGAGTTAAATGACCCCAATGAAAGAGGACTATTTAAAAATAATATTTGAACTTGGCGGAACTGATGATTTGGTCAGCAACAAGCAGATCGCTCTCAGTTTAAACATCGCTGCCGGGTCAGTGACCGAAATGGTGAATAAGATGATGGCTGAAAAATTGGTCACCCACCAACCGTATTCCGGTGTTCAATTGACTCAAAAGGGTAAGCGTTATGCCGAAGAACTCGTGCGCAAGCATCGCATTTGGGAAACTTTCCTGGTGAACACGCTGCACTATGACATTTCCGACGTTCATGATGAAGCTGAACTGTTGGAGCACGTCACGTCCGACAAGATGATTGACCACCTGGATGACTTTTTGGGCAATCCCAAGCGTTGTCCCCATGGCGGCGTCATTCCAGATCGGAATGGTAATTATCACCCCGATCATGATAAACTGCTCACTGATGCAAAAGACGGTGAAGAAGTCATCGTTAACCGATTTATTGACAATCATGACTTATTAACGTTGCTGGGCGATATTAAGCTCGATATTGGCGATAAGTTGAAAATTATTTCTCACGATCCCTTCGAAGGGTCGGTAACCGTCAAGAATGTGACGGATAAGAAAAAATTGGTGATTGGCTTTAAAACGGCTCATTATGTTTTCGTGAGGTGATTGAAATGGCCGATACTGCAACTCGGCAGGAGAATTATGATCATTTAGTCTTGAACACCTGTGTGCTGGCTGGACGGATCATGATTGAATCCGGCTCAGAAATGTCCCGGGTCAACGACACAATTATGCGAATCGCCAAGAATGCCGGGTTAAAGGATGCCCAAGTCTACGCGACTTTGACCGGGATTATCATGTCAGGCGGCGTTAAGGAAGTTGGCGCCGAAGTCGGTTCGATTGACAAACGGGCTTTTGACATGGAAAAAGTAGCCAAGGTCAATGAATTGTCCAGGGCCTACGCTGCCAAAAAGATTGATATCTATGAGTTTCGTGACGATTTAGTCCACATTGATGACTTGGTAGCAACTTTCCCGCTCTGGTTGCAGACCTTGGGCGCTGGGCTAGTGAGCGGCACCTTGGTCGTGGTGTTTCAAAACAATCTGCCGGATTTTTGGATCACGTTTATTGTCGGCATGTTCGGCTGGGCAGTTTACTATTTTTTGAATATTTATATTCAAATACGGTTCTTAAGTGAGTTCCTGGCCGCAGTTGTCGTGGGTGCACTAGCTCTGATCGCTGTGAAAAATGGGATCGGCGTCAAAGCCGATGATATTATCATTGGCGGGATGATGCCACTGGTGCCGGGAATTCCCTTGACCAACGCGGTTCGAGATGCGTTGTCCGGCAACTTAATTAGTGGTCCGGCACGGGGGATTGAAGCCCTGATTAGTGCCTGTGCGCTTGGGTTTGGTGTGGCAATCGCGCTGCACTTCTTTTGAGGGATGCTTATGAGTCTGTTTATTATTAAATGTATTTGTGTTTACTTTTCAGGCATTGGCTTTGGCCTAATCGTCAACCTGCCACACCGGGCTTTGAATGTCGCCGGGATCACCGCCACTTTGAGTTGGCTGGTGTACTATGGCGTCATGAATACCTGGGGTGGATTGGGAGCTGCTAATTTTTTTGGCGGCTTGACGATTGGTTTGGTGTCCGTGGTGATTGCCCACCTCAAAAAAATGCCGAGTATCTTATTTGACGTCCCTGGCTTGGTTCCATTGGTGCCTGGGGGTCAGGCGTATAACACGATTAAAAACTTTGCATTAGGTGATTATCAGGTGGCCTTTAATTATCTTTCAGAGGTCGTCTGGATTGCCGGATCGATTGCCTTGGGGTTTATCGTGGCCGAGTTGATTAACAAAATTCGAATTAAGATTAAATATGTGTCTAAAGGATGGGATAAATAACCCATCCTTTTTTTCTGCCATAAATTGTTTGACATTCCTGGTTAGAGGCGTATTATTTGTCTTGGATAATATTATACCGCGTATAATACTATGGAGGTGGCAATATGGCGATCCAAATAAGTTCGGAATTGTTGGATGGATGTGTGCTGGGAATTCTGAATGGTCAGGATTATTACGGCTACGCGTTAACCCAGAAGGTCCAAGAGTCGATTTCTGTTTCGGAGTCGACGATGTACCCGGTTTTAAGACGGTTGAAGAAGAACGATCTGTTGACAACTTATGATGAGCCATATCAGGGTCGCAACCGACGGTATTATAAAATTACGCCGGAAGGAAAACGACAGTTTGGCATTATTCAGCAGGAGTGGCAGGAATTTAAGCAAGGGATTGATAACATGTTAGGAGATGATCAGAATGAATGATTACATTGAAGAGTTTCAGGCACTGCTGGGACAATTGAGTCCTGAAGAGCGGGATGAAGCAGTCGATTTCTACCGTGAATATCTTCAAGACGGCGGCTATGCGAGTTACGACGATTGCATCAGGGAGTTGGGAACGCCTCATCAATTGGCTCGGAAGGTGTTGGCAGATTATTCCATTCGGACACTGGACGCACCGATGTCTCAGCAGTCTCGACAGCAACAACCGAAAAATGATGTTAAAACCATTTGGCTGATTATTTTAGCATTGCTTTCGACTCCAGTGACAATTCCGCTGGCACTTGCGCTTGCAGGGGTGATTTTTGCCGGAATCGCAGTTTCGGGTTCACTGATTATTGCCGTTTTGGCGATCTTCTTTGCGGTGGTCGTGGTTGGTATTACCGGGTTTGTCGTCGGATTGGGCACCCTGTTTAGTTCGTTTTGGACGGGCATTTTCTATTTGGGAATGGGTCTGATGGTCATTGGGGTCATGATTATGCTGGTGCCGGTCTTCAAAGCCGTCATCAACGGTCTGATTCGTGGTATCACGTTATTTTCGAAATGGATTTATAACAAGATTGTCCCGAAGAACCGGGCTGAACGAAAAGGAAAGGGTGACCAAAAATGAAAAAAACTGTCATCGTGGGATTAACTGTGACCTTGGTTGGAACCGTTCTGTTGGCGCTCGGCCTAGGCAATGGTGGTGCCCGCACGGTCTATTGGGATCACGGGTTCACAACTGATCAGTCCACGCCGGTTAAGTCACACCAAACCAGTGCCAAATTTTCCGGCGTGAAAAACTTTTCTTTGTCAACGGCCAGTCCGGTGCAAATTAAGAAGGGTAACGTTTCTAAAATCGAGGTTACTTATCCAAGTGCTACCAAGATCACGCAATCAGGCAATACCCTTCATTTCAATTTAAAAAGTCCACGTAAGCACCATGGTATCATCTTCTTTGGTGATTTTCGCCGAGCGCGCCAGGCCTTTGGCAAGACCATCATCACCGTTCCAAGAAGCATGAAGGTCGGTACGATCAACAGTGATGTTGCCAACTCAATTACTATCAAGAATATGACCATCAAGACGATCACTTCGTCTGGGGTCGGCGATGTTAATTTGAATCACGTGACGACCACTGAAAACTTGGACTTGGAGAATACCGGTGATGTGAATTTAACAACCAGCACTTTTCCCAGCGCACATCTTGATGTTGGTGCCGGCGATGTCGATCTGACGTCCAATAAATTCGACTCAATGGCCGTTGAAACCGGTGCCGGGGATATTAATTTCAATTCCCAAAAAGTCGGCAAGTCTTTTACCGCCCACAGCGACGTTGGCGATATTTCAGGACATGTGGTTAAGAACAAGCGAACGCAGATTTCAGTGAGTGCCGATGTTGGCGATGCATCATTGTTTGGCAGCTCACACAACAAGAAGATTGACAGCAATGCCAAAAATCCGGTGACTTACAGATTTACCAGCGACGTTGGCGATGTCACGATTCACCAGAGTTAAAAATGTTAATCAACTCAAAAGAGGCGCCGGCAAAGGGAATGTTCCCTTACCGGCGCCTCTTGATTGTTAATTGATTATCTTAAAATTCCAAACACAAAACTAATTCCTAAAATCACCAGCACAATTGTGGTGATCCAAACGTACAAGCTGTCACCTTCGCGATAGAAGGAATAAATTGAAACGACCACCCGCAATACCGGTGTCAAAATCAATAGGAAAATTCCCAGCATCATGATGGCGTACGGCTTGAGTTCGGCAATTCCCGCCCAAATTTGGGTAAAGTCGGTGGGAAAGGCATTGTGAGGATAGCCGCCGTTGCCTTTGACAATTAAAAGCACCAAGCCAATGATCATCACGGTTGCAGAAATCATGACCCCCAACCGAAGAATCTTGCCGATAATCAATTGGACGTCGGCCATTTCTTCAGTCATTTGTTCTCTGGTATTTTTGTCCATCTTATCTGATCCCCTTCATAAACATTTCGATACCGATATAAAACAAGATCGGAACGAAAATCATTCGAATCGTCCGCGCTGACATATCCCGCATGATTCGTGAACCACCGCGGGCGCCGACCAAGATTCCCAGTGCCAAAGGAACGGCAATCATTGGTTTGATCGAGCCGTTGAAGAAATAGACAGTGGCACTGGCAGCCGCGGTAACACCCATCATTAAATTACTAGTGGAAGTCGATGGCTTGAGCGGCATCTTCATAACGGTGTCCATTGCCATCACTTTGAAAGCACCCGAGCCGATTCCAAGCAGCCCACTGGCAATGCCGGCACCGTACATGACTGCCAAGCCGCCGGGAATGTGTTCAACTTGGTAGTTGATCGTTTTGCCTTCAACATTATCGAAGTAGCTGCTGTCCAGCTTGAATTTGGACGATAATTGATCGGGATGAGCCCGATGAAGGACTTCCTGGTGACTGATTAATTTGCGAATCATATTGTAGCCTGAGAATAATAGCAATAATCCAAATAGTATGTACAAATATTTCGGATCAATCACACCGGTCAACAAGGCGCCGCTCAATGCCCCTAAAGTGGTGGCAATTTCCAAAAACATCGCGACCCGCAAATTGAGCACTTTGTCACGGAGATAGGCAATCGTTGCTCCGGAACTGGTGGCAATCACGGCAATGATACTGGCTCCGATTGCGTATTTAATGTCGACACCCATCAACAATGTCAAAATCGGCGTTAAGATGATTCCACCACCCAGGCCGAGGATGGCACCGGCAAACCCGGCGAACACGCCAATGGCAATCATCAATAAAGCATAGTTTATCAAGTCTTTCACTCCTTTTAAATGTGATCTCTAACTCACAAGATTATACACTTTCTGTAAATAATTAAAAGATAGCTAAGAATTTTCAGAAACCAGAAACCGGGTTTTCGATTTGTGATATACTCATTTTTGAGTAATACATACGAGAGGGTTGTTGAACTAATGTACGGAAACGAAGATTACATGCTGATGGAACGCGATCCAAACCGGTTGGTCAAGCTGATTGTGAGTTTGTGTTTTACGACCTTGCTGTCAATTTCGGTAGCGTTTAATTTTGATTATTTGCAATTTTTAGATTCAATTTTTACAACGGCCATTCAAGGATCCGCGCCGACACCGGGACTGGAACATTTCTACTCAGTAATCACATTTCTGGCCAGCCCGAAAATGGACATTTTCTGGGTGTTCATCATCGCCTTTTTCCTTTGGGGATTTAAGTACAAAGTTCCCGCACTTTGGGCATTAGGGACGATAGTCGGCGGCGACGTGATTGGCGCAGTCGTCAAACAACTGGTTAGACGGCATCGACCGCCGCTGCATCTGGGTGTCGATAATGGCTACAGTTTTCCAAGTGGTCACGTCCTGGGATTTTTCCTGGTTGCCGGGGTGTTATGGATCATCGTCCTGCCGTTGATTGAGCGGGCGTCCATTCGAGTGGTGATGAAAGTACTGCTCGTCATCGTCTTGGCGTTGGTGATGCTTTCCCGGGTCTACTTGAACGCCCATTACCCAACGGATACGGTGGGAGCCTGCCTGGTTGGCTATTCCTGGCTGTTGGTAGCTGAAATGCTTTATGCCAGTTACGCGCCCCAGGTTGCCCGCTACCGGTTTGTGGTTCACACTAAAATCTGATTGAAAATGCCGAGGATTTTTCCTGGGCATTTTTTTGAAAGGAGATCGCCATGGATTTACCGATTGAGACCAACCGACTTCAACTGACTGAATTAACGCTGGCTGACTTAACGGCTTACGAAAAATTAATCAGCATCCCAGAAATTGCCGCCGGCGCCGGTTTTAATCTGGTCAGTAATCAACAAATGCTGGGGGCAGTGGCCAAAAGACAGATTACAACGCCTAACTCCTTTGGCATCCGGATCCACGATCGGCTGGTCGGGGCAATTCTTTTATATGAACAAGTTGGTTTTGATCACCAACCCGATCCTGCCAATTTGGAACTGAGTTATTTTCTTCACCCGGAACTGTGGCGTCAAGGGATCATGTCTGAAGCCCTTACTAAATTAATTCAGGAACTCGCTGTTAACCCAACGATTGAGACGTTGAATGCAGAGGTGTTCAGCGATAATCAAGCCTCTATGGGTGTCTTAAAGAAGGTCGGGTTTCAAGTGAAGACCACACTGATTGATCCGCTTGTCGGCAAAGAAAAGACCATTTATCAGCTGGCGTTGCATTGAGAAAAGTCTTTCTGGTTTGTCAATTCAACCCAAGTGAGTTACAATTTTGATTGTCGAAGTTATTAACAACTAAATTAATCAATCTAATCGAGTAGAGGCGCATTCATCAAGAGTATATTTCAGGAACTTGAAGGAAGTTATGACTGAAGTAAAAAGGGATGAGTGCCGAAACGATCAGCTGCCTTCCAGTTGGTTGTTGGGGCCCAGTTTAAGAAGCTGGGGACTGTCGCGGAAATCGCGGAGAGCTATCAAGATGTTGAGAAACGCAAACTGTCTCTTTCAATATTTTGAAAGGGATTTTTTTGTAGATTTAGCGAGATTTTGAAATTATTGGATATAGGAGACGAAAAGATGAACGATAATGAGAGCCAAGAAGCCAACGGACAAGTCAAGCGGGGCCTAAAAGCCCGTCACGTGTCAATGATTGCTTTGGGTGGCTGTATTGGAACCGGGCTGTTCGTGGCCAGTGGTTCAGCTATCAGCCAAGCCGGCCCTGGTGGTGCTTTAACGGCATACGTCCTGATGGGGATGATGGTCTATTTCCTGATGACCAGTCTGGGAGAAATGGCCACTAATATGCCGATTTCCGGCTCGTTTGCCGCATACTCATCCAAATACGTTGACCCAGCCTTGGGATTTGCCATGGGCTGGAATTACTGGTTTAACTGGGCGATTACGGTGGCTGTTGATATTAGTACCGCCGCTTTGGTTATGAAATTCTGGCTGCCAAATGTGCCTGCCTGGATTTGGAGTGCAATTGCCTTAGTGATTATTTTCCTGATTAATGCCATGTCAGTCAGTACCTTCGGTGAAACCGAGTTCTGGATGTCCGCCATTAAAGTGGTCACGATTATTATTTTCCTGGTAGTGGGTGCCTTGACGATCTTTGGAATCATGGGCGGCCATTTTGTCGGCATGCGTAACTTTTCTATTAAGCAGGCACCATTTGTCGGCGGTTTTCCGGCAATCCTGAGTGTCTTCGTGGTCGCCGGGTTCTCATTTCAAGGAACTGAGCTGGTTGGCATCACTGCCGGCGAGTCCCAAGATCCCCAACACAGTGTGCCAAAGGCAATTAATGAAGTGTTCTGGCGGATTATTTTGTTCTACATTTTGACAATTTTCGTCATCGCCGCCATTATTCCTTACACCAGCCATTCACTGCTGGGATCAAGTGCCACTGACATTGCGATCAGTCCATTTACATTGGTTTTCCAGCGGGCTGGTTTGGCCGCTGCTGCCAGTGTCATGAACGCCGTTATTTTGACCTCCGTTATTTCATCGGCGAACTCCGGTATGTACGCCTCTACCCGGATGCTGTATTCACTGTCTAACAGCGGATATGCGCCAAAATCCCTGGGTAAAACGGCTGCCAATGGGATTCCATATTATTCATTATTGGCAACGACTTTTGTTTCGCTATTGACCTTTATTTCCAGTATTGCCGGGCCCCAAATCTATATGTGGCTGGTGGCAGCTTCCGGGTTAACCGGCTTTATTGCATGGTTTGGAATCGCCATTTCACATTACCGATTCAGACGGGCGTTCATTCGCCAGGGCCATGACCTCAGCGAACTCAAGTATCATGCCAAGCTCTTCCCGTTCGGTCCTGTATTGTGCCTGATTTTGTGTATTCTGGTAATTGTCGGTCAAAATCCGCAGGCCTTTGCAAGCTTTGACTGGAAGCAGATTCTGGTCACTTACATTAGCGTGCCGTTGGTATTGATTTTGTACATTTGGTATAAGCTCAAGCACCATACGAAAATCATTCCGCTGGATCAGGTTGACGTTCCCCCGGCCCATAGAGACGAGGATCTTTCAAAATTGAACAACAAGTAATATATTAATAATGAATTGGTCTATCCGTCTTGGATGGGCCGATTTTTATTATTTTATCGGCCTAAAACTTGATATTGGGGCATAATGTTTGGTACAATTTTACCAATTGGTATATTAAAAATATGAGGTGAAAGATATATGAAAAAGTTTATGTCAAAAGGTAAATTTGAAAGAATGAACAAATTGTCCAATGATCAGAACATTATCGATGCATTGGCGTTAGACCAACGTGGATCACTTGTTAAGGGAATGAAAACGGCCTCCGAAAAATACGGGAAGCTTTTCAGTATGAAGATGGTCTATGATTTCAAGGAGATTGTCTCTGAAATCTTGAGTCCACTGAGTTCTGCCGTGCTTTTGGACGAACAAATGGGTTTCAAGGGGATCCAGGCCAAGGCTAAAGACACTGGTCTGATTATGTCTTATGAAAAGACTGGATACGATGCCGACACCCCGGGACGATTACCAAGCTTGATTTCTGATCAATCAGCTCAAATTATGGTTGAGAAGGGAGCAGATGCCCTTAAGGTATTGGTCTACTACAATCCCAATGATCCTGATGAAATCAACGACGTTAAAAAAGCGTTCGCTGAACGATACGGGACGGAAGGTTTGGCAGCCCAGACGCCAACCTTCTTTGAAATTGTCACTTACGACGACCGTTACGACAGCAAGTCGTTGGATTTTGCCAAGATCAAGCCTGATCTGGTGCTGCAGTCAATGATGGAATTCACCAAGGAGAAATATCACATTGACGTTTTGAAGATGGAAATTCCATTTAACCCGACCTACGTCAAAGAATGGGCTGATGGTGGCGATTACGCCTACACCGAAGACCAAGCCAAGGGCTGTCTCAAAGAGTTGAGCGACGAGGCGACCCGCCCATTTATTTTCTTGAGTGCCGGTGTGCCGACCCCTGTTTTCCAACGGGAATTGAAGCTGGCTGGAGATGCCGGTGCCAAGTTTAACGGTGTCTTAAGCGGTCGGGCAACTTGGTTGGAAGGTGTCGACATTTACATTCGTGACGGTAAAGACGGCCTGGTTGACTGGCTCAAACGCAAGGGAACCAGAAACGTCACTGAATTAACCCAGATCTTGTCTGAGAATGCCACACCGTGGTTTGAAGCGTACGGTGGTTTGGGCAACATCCAAGTGGTTGACGTCTCAAACATTAACTAAATTTCCACAATATGTTGCACCTATCTCTTCTAACTAGTACAATATGTAGCGTTGATAAAATATTGTGCGATGATTGCACGCAAAAACGTTAGGGGAATAATTATGCTTGTACTTGCTGGAACGATTGGTGCCGGAAAGACATCACTGACCAAGATGCTGTCGCAACATTTGGGCACGCCTGCCTATTATGAATCAGTTGAACACAACCGGATCCTGCCGTTGTTTTATAAGGATCCCAAGAAGTATGCCTTCTTGCTCCAAATTGATTTTTTAAACCGTCGGATGGATGACATTAAAAAAGCTTGGCAAAATGACGAGAGTGTGTTGGATCGGTCAATTTTTGAAGATTCACTCCTCTTCCATTTGAATGCCGACTTGGGCCGGGCCACCGAAACTGAGGTGACAATTTACGACTCATTGCTGGAGAACATGATGCAGGAGATGCCACAAACCGATCACAGCAAGAACCCCGATTTATTGATCCACATTAACATCTCGTTTGAAACGATGTTAAGAAGGATTCAAAAGCGCGGCCGTTCTTATGAGCAGATTGATAATGATCCCGATTTGTACCAATACTATAAAGATTTGAATGCCCGCTACCAGACGTGGTACCAAGAATATGACAAATCACCTAAGATTCAAATTGACGGTGACAAGTATGATTTTGTTGAAAATGATGCCGATAAACACAAGGTGATCGATCTAATCGACGCCAAAGTGGATAAGTTGGCAATTTAATTTCAGACCGCTCTTGTGGTTTAGGGATTGATTCGTTATAATCGATTTCAGATAAAACGTTTTGTGCCTATTAAGTAGATTTCAGAGAGACAGTGGTTGGTGTGAACTGTCATCGAATATTCCAGCACAAGTGAACGGGCAGGTAATGCTGCACGGTGTATGCCGTTACCATACTTTGAGAGCTCGGCAAGATTGTCGAGAACTTGGGTGGTACCGCGAAAAGGATCCTTCGTCCCATAGACGAGGGGTCCTTTTTGTATACAGATTGGGAGGATTTGAAATGTTAGATATTAAGAAAATCAGAAAAGATCCAGATTTTACCAAAGAAAAGCTCGCTACGCGGGGAATCAAGCCCGAAACCATTGATGAATTAGTGGGCTACGATGCCAAACGTCGT
This sequence comes from Lentilactobacillus buchneri, assembly GCF_018314255.1. Lineage (NCBI taxonomy): Bacteria > Bacillati > Bacillota > Bacilli > Lactobacillales > Lactobacillaceae > Lentilactobacillus > Lentilactobacillus buchneri. The sequence goes on along the minus strand of NZ_CP073066.1, from coordinate 538,927 downwards.
GATTTGATCGTTGAATCCGAGTCCCTCAAAGCAAAGCGGAATGCCGTTTCTGACCAGATTTCACAAAAGAAGCGCAATAAAGAGGATGCAACTGAGGCCATCAACCAAATGAAACAGGTGGGCCAACGGATTAAGGAACTTGACGAGCAATTGCGTCAAGTTGAGGAAGATGAACACAATTTGGCTGCTCATCTGCCAAACATACCTCATGATGATGTCCCGGTGTCACTCACAGAAGAAGGATCCGTTGAGCTTCGTAAGATTGGTCAGATCCCGTCATTTGATTTTGAACCAAAACACCATTGGGAAATCGGTGAAAATCTTGGCATCCTTGACTTTGAGCGGGCCGCAAAAGTGTCCGGCAGCCGGTTTGTTTACTATATTGGCGACGGGGCTTTACTGGAACGGGCCGTTTACAACTTCTACCTCGACCAAAATACCGCTGCCGGTTATACCGAAGTGATTCCACCTTACATGGTTAATAATGATTCAATGTATGGCACCGGGCAATTTCCAAAATTTTTGGAGAACAAATCCGGCTATGAGATTCAGGACAGTGATTTAACCCTGATTCCAACTGCCGAAGTTCCATTGGTTAACTATTATCGCAATGAAGTTATTCCGACAGAAAAGCTGCCGGTATCGGTTACGGCCTTGTCACCGGCATTCCGATCGGAAGCAGGAAGTGCGGGCCGTGATACCAAGGGGCTGATTCGATTACACCAATTTAACAAGGTTGAAATGGTGAAATTTACCAAGCCCGAAGACTCGTGGAAGGCACTGGAAGAGATTACCCACCAAGCAGAAGTTAACCTGCAAAAACTCGGGTTGGCTTACCACGTTATTACATTGACGACGAGTGATATGAGCTTCACAGCCGCTATGACCCACGATCTGGAAGTTTGGTTCCCAGCCCAGGATAAGTACCGGGAAATTTCCAGCTGTTCAAACTGTACAGACTTCCAGGCTCGCCGAGCACACATCCAGTATCGGGATGATGAAGGGAAGCTTCACTTTGTTCATACTTTAAATGGTTCTGGACTGGCAGTCGGCAGAACGGTGGCCGCCATTCTGGAAAATTATCAGAATGAAGATGGCAGCGTCACGATCCCGGAAGTATTGCGGCCATATATGCACGGCATGACTAAAATTGAAAAGCAAAACTAGTTTTTGGATGAAATCAATCCTACCGCATGATGAATTTTGAATGTGGGCGTGATTATCGTACCAGGAGCAAGGCGAAGGACGGCTGACTGTCCTTCGCCTTTTTATTTATCACGAATAAAAATCCAATTAATTCAAAATTGGACTAGCAATGTTTTCCGAGATAGGATATAATATTTTTTGTCGGAAAAAGACGTTATTAACTAACGGCTAACCAATCAGGATTTTTTAAAATTCATCTTGACTTGAGTTGATTGGTATTGTAAAATTTAATAGTTGTGTTGATGATGTTGCTACCAACATTTGATTCATTTAGTTTCATGGAGGATTAGCTCAGCTGGGAGAGCATCTGCCTTACAAGCAGGAGGTCACAGGTTCGATCCCTGTATCCTCCATTGAGCCGTTAGCTCAGTTGGTAGAGCATCTGACTTTTAATCAGAGGGTCGGCAGTTCGAGACTGCCACGGCTCATTGCCAGTTTTTAACAATGCGGGCGTGGCGGAACTGGCAGACGCGCTAGATTTAGGTTCTAGTGTCTTATGACGTGGGGGTTCGAATCCCTTCGCCCGCATAGGTGCTAGTTACCTAACAATTTATACATTTTGCCGACTTAGCTCAGTTGGTTAGAGCGCTTCACTAGTAATGAAGAGGTCGGGCGTTCGAATCGTCTAGTCGGCATTTTGCGGAAGTAGTTCAGTGGTAGAACATCACCTTGCCATGGTGGGGGTCGCGGGTTCGAATCCCGTCTTCCGCTTCAATCAAGTACTATGATTGAGGTTCCTTAATTTAATACTTATTATGCACCCATAGCGCAATTGGATAGAGTGTCTGACTACGAATCAGAAGGTTGTAGGTTCGACTCCTACTGGGTGCATTTTTTATTGCAATGAATTCCTTTTCGGGAAGTAGCTCAGCTTGGTAGAGCACCTGGTTTGGGACCAGGGGGTCGCAGGTTCGAATCCTGTCTTCCCGACTTTGTTTAACATAGATCATATGGTATATTTATATTGTTAACTCAATAGTACTTAAATCATCGGGAAGTAGCTCAGCTTGGTAGAGCACTACGTTCGGGACGTAGGGGTCGCAAGTTCAAATCTTGTTTTCCCGATTTTTTTGTGGGAAATTACATATTAATTGAATCGTGTTTGAGGTCAGAACTGTACTTTGGTTCTGGCCTTTTTTGACATCTCGGCGAACGGCAATCGTGGTTGCTGGTGTTGATGTGACTTTCTGGTATGTTTTGATTTTAGAATGGGTCAGTTTAAATGCACGATCGTTTTGCTTCTTTCTGCTTTATCCCACTTCGAAAATACGCTCCGACACCCCAGAGTCCTACTGCATAAGTGAAGAGATCCCGACTCTAAACGTGCTCCGATGCCCTTGACCCCTACCACACAAAGCGGAAACATCAACGATGAACAAGGTTCGTTCACCATTGATGTTTCCGCTTTGTGCTCCGGGGTCACCCAGGGCATGTCGCACTCTCAAACACTTTCCTTGCACTTTGGCGTCACATTCGTATAATAATAGTCAATATTAGTCAAAGAATTGGGTGATTACATGGCGGACGAAAACATTTCTGATTTAATTGAACATTATCTCAAAGAAATCCTTGCCGAGAACGAGCAGGTTAAAATTCGTCGTTCTGAAATTGCTGGGCTGTTTGACGTTGTACCGTCTCAGATTAACTATGTAATCAACACGCGTTTCACGATCCAGAATGGTTATATTGTGGAAAGTAAACGTGGTGGTGGCGGCTACATTAGAATAGAAAAAGTTCATTTATTAGATGACATTGACGTTTTGAATTCATTAATTGCCGCAATTGGTAACAAATTATCGAAGCGGGATAGTGAAACGATCGTTCAAACGTTATATAATAATGAATTAATTAATCGTCGCGAGGTGAGCATCATATTAGCTGCGATTGACAAAGATGCAATTGACCTGAATAACAGCGATTTAACCGACATTTTACGTGCCAATATCATGGTGTCGATATTGAACCGGCTGCGATACGAACGATAGAAAGAGAGGGTATCTATGAATAATTTATTTACTCCGAGTGCTAAGAACGTTTTGACCATTGCACAAGAACAAGCCAAGAAATTCAAGCACCAAGCAATTGGAACTGAACATCTTCTATTAGGCTTACTGATCGAAACGAATGGAATTGCCTACAAGGCGCTTCAGCAGTTTTCAGTAACTGCCGAAGATGTCACTGAAGAAGTAGAGCGTTTCGCCGGCTATGGCAACCTTAAGGACCTTAGCAGTAACGATTATCTACCATACTCTCCAAAGGCAAAGGAAGTTTTGGCTCAAGCAGGAGAATTCGCCAAGAAGAACGGTGTTCCAAAGGTTGGAACCGAGCACATTTTGCTTTCACTTCTGACTGATGAGACCATTTTATCTTCCCGTATTCTGATTAACTTGGGACTCGATCTATCACAAATTAGAAAAGTAACCCTTCGAAAAATGGGCATCAGTGGTGGCTCAATGGCCTCAAACCTGGCTTCCAAACAACGTGGCCGTCAACAAAAGCCAGCTGACTCAAAGACACCAACAATTGATTCATTGGCTCGTGACCTCACTGAAATGGCCCGTCAAGACCGTCTTGACCCAACCGTCGGCAGGGATCTCGAAGTTAAACGCGTGATTCAAATTTTAGCTCGTCGGACAAAGAACAACCCTGTTTTAATTGGTGAACCCGGTGTTGGGAAAACTGCCATCGCTGAAGGCTTGGCAGAACGGATTGTCAGCGGCGACGTTCCTGGTGACATGTCCAAGAAGCGTTTGATGATGCTTGACATGGGCTCACTGGTTGCCGGTACCAAATACCGTGGTGAATTTGAGGACCGACTCAAGAAAGTGATTGATGAAATTTACCAAGATGGCAACATTATTCTGTTCATCGATGAATTACACACTTTGATCGGTGCCGGTGGTGCAGAAGGTGCGATTGACGCTTCCAACATTTTGAAGCCGGCATTGGCCCGGGGTGAGCTCCAATTAATTGGTGCCACAACCTTGGACGAGTACCAAAAGTACATTGAATCTGATGCTGCATTGGAGCGTCGATTTGCCAAAGTTATGGTTGATGAGCCAACGACTGATGAAACGGTGGAAATTCTCAAAGGTCTACGGCCAAAGTATGAACAACATCACCACGTTGAAATTACTGATGACGCCATTGAAACTGCGGTTAACCTTTCCAACCGCTACATCAGCGACCGATTCTTACCTGATAAGGCGATCGATTTAATGGATGAGGCAGCTGCCAAAGTTCGAATTGATCACCTTCAAAAATCTGATGCCGTTGATGATCATAAGAAACTGTCAGATTTGTTATCAGAATTAAATGAAGCCTTGGTAGCCCAAGATTACGAAAAAGCTGCTAAGATTCGCAAACAAACGAATCAGTTACAGGATGAACTTGCTCAAGATAATGATTCCGAGGAAGGCTCAGAGGATGCGCATTACCCCGTTAAGGAAACGCCACAAGACGTTGCTGAAATCGTGGGCGAGTGGACTGGGATTCCGGTTACTCGTTTGAGCAGTACCGAAGCTGACCGCTTAGTCAACTTGGAAAAGATTCTTCACAAGCGGGTCGTTGGTCAGGAAGAAGCAATTTCAGCGGTTTCTCGTTCGATTCGTCGGGCTCGAAGCGGTTTGAAAGATCCGAACCGTCCAATTGGTTCCTTCATGTTCCTAGGACCGACCGGTGTTGGTAAAACCGAGTTGGCAAAGGCGGTGGCCGAAGCAGTCTTTGGTTCTGAAGAGGACATGATTCGAGTTGACATGAGTGAATTTATGGAGAAATATTCAACCAGTCGTCTGATTGGTTCTGCTCCCGGCTACGTTGGCTACGATGAAGGTGGCCAGTTAACCGAAAAGGTTCGTCAAAAGCCATACTCAGTTGTGCTTTTTGATGAAGTTGAAAAGGCTCATCCTGATGTCTTCAACCTCTTGCTTCAAGTTCTTGATGATGGTTACTTGACGGATGCCAAGGGTCGAAAGATTGATTTCAGAAACACCGTTATCATCATGACTTCCAACCTGGGTGCAACCACATTGCGGGATAAGAAGACTGTTGGATTTGGTCAAGAGGATGCCAAGGAAGGCTATGCAGCAATGAAGGACACGATTCAAGCTGCCCTCAAACAACGCTTCCGTCCTGAATTCCTGAACCGAATTGATGAAGTGGTTGTCTTCCACTCATTGACCAAGGACGAACTTGATCAAATTGTTTACCTGATGGCCAAACCGGTTATCAAGCGGATTCACGATCAAGGCATTGACATTAAGATTACCAAGACTGCAATCGGGATTATTTCCAAGCGTGGTTTTGACCCTGAGTACGGTGCTCGTCCAATCAGAAGAGCAATTCAAACTGAACTCGAGGATAATTTAAGTGCCAAGTTGCTTGCCAAGGAAATTGTCCCTGGCGACTCAGTCACTGTTGGCGGTAGAAACAACCAGATTACCATTTCGGTGAAGAAGCCGGAACGCAAAACTTTAGTGAATGATAAAAAATAAATTGCGATTCAAAATGAACCATGGTCTAAAAGGTTGACTTTACTTCTATAAATTGTTATTCTTTTAACTGTATTTGTTGTGAATCGAAATGGTCGACGCGATCTATTGTCCGGGTTGGCCTGCATAAAAAGCCAAAAGCAAGAAAGTCTTGTTTTTGGATTTTTTTTGCCCAAAACCCGGTCAGATGTGCTAAAAAGTGCATTTGTAATCAAACTGTAACATTTCGATTCCGGAATTTTTTGGAGAGGTGAAAAACTTGGCAGGACATTTAGTTAAATATGGAAAACACCGTACCCGACGAAGTTATGCACGAATTAAAGAAGTGCTTGATTTACCGAACCTGATTGAAATCCAGACTAATTCTTACAACTGGTTTTTACATGAGGGACTTAAGGAAACCTTCGACGGCATTATGCCAATCGATGACTTTCAGGGCAAGCTTTCTTTAGAGTTTGTCGATTATCAATTATTAACACCAAAGTACACCGTTGATGAGGCGCGTGAACACGAAGCAAACTATTCTGCTCCACTTCACATTACCTTAAAATTAACCAATCATGAGACTGGCGAAATTAAGACGCAAGATGTGTTTTTTGGCGATTTTCCATTAATGACTGATCAAGGAACATTTATTATTAATGGTGCTGAACGAGTAATTGTTTCACAATTGGTTCGTTCACCCGGCGTTTATTACCATGCTGATAAAGATAAGAATGGCCGTGATTCATTTGGTACTACTGTTATTCCTAACAGAGGTGCTTGGCTTGAATTTGAAACCGATGCAAAAAATATCGCGTACGTTCGAATTGATCGAACACGAAAAATTCCTTTAACAGAATTAATTAGAGCCCTCGGCTTTGGCAGTGATTCAGAAATCATTGACATCTTGGGCGACAACGACAGTTTAGGTTTGACCTTGGAAAAAGATGTTCATAAAGACACTGACGATTCACGTGTTGAAGAGTCACTGAAGGATATTTACGAACGTCTACGTCCAGGTGAGCCTAAGACTGCTGATTCATCAAGAAGCTTGCTGACTGCTCGTTTCTTTGATCCAAAACGTTATGACATGGCGCCCGTTGGCCGTTACAAGACCAACAAGAAACTGAGCTTAAAGAACCGCCTGTTAGGTTTGACACTGGCTGAAACCCTTGCCGATCCTGATACCGGTGAAGTGATTGCTCAAAAGGGCACCGTTGTCACGAAAGATGTTATGAAGGACTTGGCACCATTCCTTGATAACGATGAATTTAAAGCTTACACCTTTACCCCTTCAGATGAAGCCGTTGTGACTGAACCAATGACTGTTCAAATCATTAAAGTTCAATCAGTTAACGATCCTGACCGAGTGGTTCCTTTAATTGGTAATGACAACATTCCATTGAGCTTCAAGCACATTACTCCAGCTGACATCATTTCAGCAATGAACTACTTCTTTAACCTTCAAGAAGGCATTGGTTCAATTGATGATATTGATCACTTGGGTAACCGTCGAATTCGCTCAGTCGGTGAATTGCTGCAGAACCAGTTCCGAATTGGCCTGTCACGGATGGAACGAGTTGTTCGTGAAAGAATGTCAATTCAGGATACTTCAACTGTGACACCACAACAATTGATCAATATTCGTCCAGTTGTTGCCTCAATCAAAGAATTCTTTGGTTCATCACAGCTTTCTCAATTCATGGACCAGACCAACCCGCTTGGTGAATTAACTCATAAGCGTCGTTTGTCTGCCCTTGGACCTGGTGGTTTGACTCGTGACCGTGCCGGATATGAAGTCCGGGATGTTCACTATACCCACTATGGCCGGATGTGTCCGATTGAAACCCCTGAAGGCCCTAACATTGGATTGATTAACAGTTTGTCCAGTTACGCTCGGGTTAACAAATATGGTTTCATTGAAACACCATACCGGCGTGTTGATTGGACCACTCATAAGGTTACTGATCGAATTGATTATTTGACTGCTGACGAAGAAGATAACTTTGTTATTGCCCAGGCCAACTCACCATTGAATGATGATGGTTCGTTTGTCAATAACATCGTTATGGCCCGTCACAAGTCAAACAACATTGAAATTGGTATCGACAAGGTCGATTACATGGATGTTTCGCCTAAGCAAGTAGTTGCCGTGGCCACTGCATGTATTCCTTTCTTGGAAAACGATGACTCCAACCGTGCTTTGATGGGTGCCAACATGCAGCGTCAGGCCGTTCCTTTGATCGATCCTCATGCACCACTTGTTGGTACTGGTATCGAATACAAGGCCGCTCATGATTCTGGTGTTGCACTGATCTGTAAGAATGAAGGAACTGTTGAATACGTTGATGCTCGTGAAATTCGAGTACGTCGTGACGACAAGTCCCTTGATAAATATAAATTAATGAAATTCCGTCGTTCAAATGGCGGTAAGAACTACAACCAGCGTCCAATCGTGAAGGTTGGCGACCGAGTTGATGCTGACGAAATCTTAGCAGATGGCCCATCAATGGAAGGCGGAGAATTGGCACTTGGCCAAAACCCTGTCGTTGCATTTATGACTTGGCAAGGATACAACTTCGAAGATGCCATCGCGATCAGCGAACGTCTGGTTAAAGATGACGTTTACACTTCAATTCATATTGAAGAGTACGAATCAGAAACTCGCGACACCAAATTAGGACCTGAGGAAATGACTCGAGAAATTCCTAACGTTGGTGAAGATGCTTTGAAGAACCTTGATGAAGATGGTACTGTTCGAATTGGTGCCGAAGTTCATGATGGTGACATCTTGGTTGGTAAAGTTACCCCTAAAGGTGTGACTGAATTATCAGCTGAGGAGCGTTTGCTTCACGCAATCTTTGGTGAGAAATCACGAGAAGTTCGTGATACCTCATTGAGAGTTCCTCATGGTGGCGGCGGAATCATCCAGGATGTTAAGATCTTCACTCGTGAAAACGGGGATGAGCTTTCACCTGGTGTTAATAAGATGGTTCGTGTCTACATCGCTCAAAAACGTAAGATTCAAGTTGGTGATAAGATGTCCGGCCGTCACGGTAACAAGGGTACTGTTTCTGTTGTTATTCCAGAAGAAGATATGCCATTCTTGCCTGATGGGACACCAGTTGACATCATGTTGAGTCCCATGGGTGTGCCATCACGGATGAACATTGGACAAGTTTTGGAACTCCATTTGGGAATGGCTGCCCGCAGACTCGGAATTCACGTTGCAACACCTGTTTTTGATGGTGCTCGTGATAAAGATATCTGGGATGCAGTTAAAGAAGCCGGCATGCCTTCAGATGGTAAGTACATCTTGTATGATGGCCGAACTGGTGAACCATTCGATAAGAAGATTGCCGTTGGTGTCATGCATTATCTTAAGTTGGCCCACATGGTTGACGATAAGATCCATGCACGTTCAATTGGACCTTACTCATTGGTTACCCAACAACCACTTGGTGGTAAAGCACAATTTGGTGGCCAGCGTTTTGGTGAAATGGAAGTTTGGGCACTTGAAGCTTATGGTGCCGCATATACTCTCCAAGAAATCTTGACTTACAAATCAGATGACGTTGTTGGCCGTGTCAAGACCTACGAAGCCATTGTGAAGGGTGAGCCAATTCCAAAGCCGGGTGTACCGGAATCATTCCGGGTTCTTGTTAAGGAATTGCAGTCATTAGGCCTTGATATGAAGGTTCTCGATGCGAGTCATAAAGAGATTGAACTTCGTGATCTTGATGACGATGACGACGTTGTAAACGTTGACGCATTGAGCAAATTGGCTGACAAGAAGAAAGAGCAGGAAGATCATGCAGCTAAACAACCTGCTGATCAAGTTGAAACACCAAGTAAATCAACCAACGTTAACAACAGTAATGACTAGAAATGGGAGGTCAAACTAGTGGTCGATGTTAATAAATTCGAAAGTATGCAGATTGGACTAGCCTCTCCTGATAAGATTCGTAGTTGGTCATATGGTGAAGTTAAAAAGCCTGAAACCATTAACTACCGAACTTTAAAACCAGAAAAAGATGGTTTGTTTGATGAACGGATTTTCGGTCCTACCAAGGACTGGGAATGTGCCTGCGGTAAGTACAAGCGGATCCGTTATAAGGGAATCGTTTGTGACCGTTGTGGAGTTGAAGTCACCCGTTCAAAGGTTCGTCGTGAACGGATGGGCCATATTGAACTGGCAGCTCCAGTTACTCACATCTGGTACTTCAAAGGAATCCCAAGTCGAATGGGTCTTGTCTTGGACATGAGCCCTCGTGCACTTGAAGAAATCATTTACTTCGCTTCATACGTTGTTACCGAACCAGGTAACACGCCAATGGAAAAGAAGCAGTTGCTTTCAGAACGTGAATACCGCGAAAAGAAGCAGGAATATGGTCCTCGGTTCTCAGCTCAAATTGGTGCCGAAGCCATCAAGACACTGCTTGAAGATGTCGATGTTGAAAAAGAAGTTACCGAATTAAAAGATGAATTGAAGAATGCAACCGGTCAAAAGCGGACCCGTGCCGTTCGTCGACTCGATATTTTGGAAGCTTTCGTCCAATCCGGAAATGAACTTTCATGGATGGTAATGGATGCAATCCCAGTTATCCCACCTGACTTACGACCAATGGTTCAACTTGAAGGTGGCCGTTTCGCCACTTCTGATTTGAATGATTTGTACCGTCGGGTAATTAACCGTAATAATCGTTTGAAACGATTGCTTGACCTGAATGCACCTGGAATTATCGTTCAAAACGAAAAACGGATGCTTCAAGAAGCCGTTGATGCTTTGATTGATAACGGTCGTCGTGGCCGTCCAGTTGCCGGACCAGGTAACCGCCCATTGAAGTCACTTTCTCACATGCTTAAAGGTAAGCAGGGACGATTCCGTCAGAACTTGCTTGGTAAGCGTGTTGATTATTCTGGCCGTTCCGTTATCGATGTTGGCCCTCATTTGAAGATGAACCAAATGGGATTACCAGTTCCAATGGCAATGGAATTATTCAAGCCATTTATTATGAAGGAATTGGTTGGTCGCAATTTGGCATCCAACATTAAGAACGCCAAACGCAAAATTGAACGCCAAGATGACGATGTTTTCAGTGTCTTGGAAGATGTTATCAAGGAACACCCAGTTCTGTTGAACCGGGCGCCTACACTTCACCGTTTGGGAATTCAAGCTTTTGAACCCGTACTGGTAAGTGGTAAGTCGATGCGGCTTCATCCATTGGTTTGTGAAGCCTACAATGCCGATTTTGATGGTGACCAAATGGCCATCCATGTTCCGTTGTCTGATGAAGCCCAAGCTGAATCACGTTTGCTGATGCTAGCTGCCGGCCATATTCTGGCACCTAAGGATGGGAAGCCAGTTGTTACCCCATCTCAAGATATGGTTATCGGTAACTATTACCTGACCATGGAGGAAGCCGGCCGCGAAGGTGAGGGAATGATCTTTAACTCACCTGACGAAGCACAATTGGCATTTAAGAACGGAATCGTTCACTGGCACACACGTGTTGGAATCAAGGCTTCCGCATATCCAAAGAAGACCTTTACAAAGGATCAACTTGGAAAAATTTTGGTAACCTCCGTTGGTAAGATTGTCTTCAATGAGATTTTGCCAGAAGATTTCCCATTCATTAACGAACCTTCAGAAACCAATTTGAATGGTTATGTTGATGACAAATTCTTCCTTGAACCAGGTGAGGACATTCATGAGCATCTGAAGAATGCCAAATTAATCCTGCCATTCAAGAAAGGCTTCTTAAGTGATATCATTGCCGAAGTTTACAAGATCTACAAAGTGACTGAAACTTCATTCTTGTTGGATAGAATGAAGGATCTGGGTTACAACGAGTCAACCAAGTCTGGTTTGACCGTTGGAATTACCGATATCACTCAGTTGCCTGATAAGCAAGAAATTATCGACGCCGCCCATAAAAAGGTGGATATGGTTACCAAGCAGTTCCGTCGTGGTCTGATTACCGACCACGAACGTTATGAACGAGTCATTGGTATTTGGAATGACGCCAAGGATGACATTCAAAAGCGTCTGTTGGAAAACCAAGATCCACAGAACCCTATCTTTATGATGAGTGACTCTGGTGCCCGTGGTAACATTTCAAACTTTACTCAGTTGGCTGGTATGCGTGGCTTGATGGCTGCTCCTAACGGTGAAATCATGGAATTGCCAATTACTTCCAACTTCCGTGAGGGTCTGACTGTTTTGGAAATGTTCATTTCAACCCATGGGGCTCGTAAAGGAATGACCGATACTGCTCTTAAGACTGCCAACTCTGGTTACTTGACCCGTCGTTTGGTTGATGTGGCTCAAGATGTCATCGTTCGTGAAAAGGACTGTGGGACCGATCGTGGCCTGACTATCAGTGCAATTACTGAAGGTAACGAAATGATCGAACCATTGTATGATCGAATTGTTGGCCGTTATGCTCACAAAACCGTTAAGAACCCTAAGACTGGCGATGTGATTGTTCCTGCAAACACCATGATCACTGAGGATCAGGCTACTAAGATTGATGACCTTGGAATCAAGGAAGTTACGATTCGTTCAGCATTTACTTGCAACACCATCCACGGTGTTTGTGAGAAATGTTATGGTCGTAACATGGCTACTGGTGATGAGGTTGAAGTTGGTGAAGCGGTTGGTACTGTTGCTGCTCAATCAATCGGTGAACCTGGTACCCAGTTGACAATGCGTAACTTCCATACTGGTGGTGTTGCTGGTAACGCCGATATTACCCAAGGACTTCCTCGTGTTCAAGAAATCTTTGAAGCACGTAATCCAAAAGGTAAAGCTGAGATCAGTGAAGTTACTGGTACAGTTGAGTCAATTGAAGAAAATCCTGCTGAAAGAACAAAAGAAATTACCATTAAAGGTGAATCTGATACTCGAACTTACACCGTTCCGATCACAGCTCGAATGAGAGTCGCTGAAGGTGACTACATTCACCGTGGTTCAGCTCTCAATGAAGGTTCTGTTGATCCTAAGGAATTGTTGAAGGTTAGAGATGTTCTCTCAACTGAAAACTACCTGCTTCATGAAGTTCAAAAAGTTTACCGGATGCAAGGTGTGGAAGTGGCTGATAAGCATGTGGAAATCATGATTCGTCAGATGCTTCGTAAGGTTCGTATCATGGATCCTGGTGACACTGATGTATTGCCTGGTACCTTGATGGATATCAATGACTTCAAGATAAGTAACGGTGACACGGTTGTTAATGGTGGAATTCCGGCAACTGCCCGTCCTGTCTTACTTGGTATTACCAAGGCTGCTCTTGAAACAAATAGTTTCTTGTCAGCCGCATCATTCCAGGAAACCACGCGTGTTCTTACTGATGCCGCAATTCGTGGTAAGAATGATCCACTGGTTGGTTTGAAGGAAAATGTTATCATTGGTAAATTAATCCCTGCAGGTACTGGAATGCCAGATTACCGAGGAATTAAGCCTGAAGAAATTGGTAGTTCATCAACTGATGGTGTTTACTCAATTAGCCAGCTTGAAGAAAAAATGAAAGCTGAAGATGCTAACAAGAGCAAGACGACCAAATAATCATTAAATTGAATGAATCAATTTGAAAAAGGATTTCAACCTGCAATGGGTTGGAATCCTTTTTTATTTTCTATGAAATTAACGGTAATAAGATTGATTGGAATTGGTGGGTTAAATAGAATCCAATGGTGATGAATGGCACAAATGGAATTTTGGAATTTTTCGGCCACGGCGCAACAATTAAATAAAGCAGTGCAGCGACGCAAGCAATAAACGTTTGCCAAAGTAAGCTTGGAATATCCAGTGCCAGCCACAGGCAAAAATAAATGTCGATGTCGCCACTGCCCATCCAGGAAAAGTGGTGGTTTAAAAATTGGATGAGCAGATAGATCAGAATGGCAATCAAAATTTCTTGGACTGGATGGGTGTTTGATAATCCGCAGACAAGCAACAGCATGATAATTCCGTCTGTTGGAATTGTTTGGTCGACAATGTCAAAGGAACTGAGTGCGATTAAAATAATCAACATGCCAACGTACAGACAATTTATCTCAAAAAGATTCAAACCCGCAGCAACAGATCCGGCCGCCAACTCAACAGTGAACAAATTTGCTGAAAACTTTTGTTTGCAGTAACGACATTTTCCCATTAAAATGATGTAACTGAAGACAGGAATTAAATCAAAATTCTTCAGCTGACCACCACAACAATCACAATGGGAGCGGGGAGCGACAATCGATTCCCCGCGTTGTCGTCTGACAGCAACCAAATTAAAAAACGACGCCAGGCTTGCACCCAGCAAAAATTGAATAATCATCATCATAGTTTTTACCTCTGTACTTTATGTACGTTGTTACGTTTTAAATTATTCAACATGATTCATTGACACAAACGGCCAGTCATGATAAATTAGACAAGGTGCTTTTTGTGACAGATTCCTGAATATTCAGACATGCTGACTGTATATGACAAAAAGTGTTGGGCGGTACACATTTCTTTTTACATAAAAAAGAACCGCCTGGATGTGTGGACTTACATTGAAAATTTGAAAGGAGAACTTTTTAGATGCCTACAATTAACCAATTGGTCCGTAAAGGACGTCATTCTAGAACTTCAAAATCAAAGTCACCAGCTTTAAACTATGCTTACAATAGTTTCAAGAAGAAGCAAGTTACTGTTCCAGCCCCTCAAAAACGAGGTGTTGCAACTCGTGTTGGTACTATGACACCAAAGAAACCTAACTCAGCTTTACGTAAGTATGCCCGTGTTCGTTTGTCTAACTTAATTGAAGTTACGGCTTACATTCCAGGTATTGGTCATAACTTACAAGAGCATAGTGTTGTTTTGATCCGTGGTGGCCGTGTTAAGGATTTACCTGGTGTTCGTTATCACGTTATTCGTGGTGCACTTGATACCGCTGGTGTTCAAGACCGTCGTCAAGGTCGTTCAAAATACGGTACAAAGAAGCCTAAAGAATAATCTTACTAATGCAATCTAAATATTTAGTTTTATAGAATCATGAGGAGGATAACGAAATGCCTAGAAAAGGAAATGTTCAAAAGCGGGAAGTACTTCCTGACCCAATTTATAACTCAAAATTGGTAACCCGTTTAATTAACCGTTTGATGTTAGACGGTAAACGTGGAACTGCATCACAAATTTTATATGGTGCATTTGATTTAATTAAGAAAGAAACTAACAACGAACCAGTTGACGTCTTTGAAGAAGCTATGAAGAACGTTATGCCGGTCCTTGAAGTTAAGGCTCGTCGTGTTGGTGGTTCTAACTACCAAGTTCCAATCGAAGTCCGACCAGATCGTCGAACAACTTTGGGATTGCGTTGGATCGTTAACTATGCCCGTTCACGTGGTGAGCATACGATGACTGAACGCCTTGCGCGTGAGATCATGGATGCCGCTAATAATACCGGTGCATCAGTTAAGAAGCGTGAAGATACACATAGAATGGCTGAAGCCAACCGTGCCTTTGCACATTATCGTTGGTAATCTCAGGATTTTTCTAAACAGCTCAAACTAATAAGTGGCTGATTTAGCCACTTTTTGTACGAATCGGAAGGAGTTACACAATGGCTAACAAACGAGAGTTTCCGCTCGAAAAAACTCGTAATATCGGAATTATGGCCCATATCGATGCTGGTAAAACGACCACGACCGAACGGATCTTGTACTATACTGGTAAGATTCATAAAATTGGTGAAACCCATGATGGTGCTTCACAAATGGACTGGATGCCACAGGAACAGGAACGTGGGATTACCATCACGTCAGCTGCCACAACTGCTCAATGGAAAGACCACCGTATCAACATTATTGATACCCCAGGACACGTGGACTTTACTGTTGAAGTTGAGCGTTCATTGCGTGTCTTAGATGGTGCTATCGCTGTTTTGGATGCCCAAGCGGGTGTTGAGCCTCAAACTGAAACTGTTTGGCGTCAAGCATCTGATTATGACGTTCCCCGGATCGTCTTTGTTAACAAGATGGATAAAGTTGGTGCTAACTTTGATTTCTCAGTTGGCTCAATTGAAGACCGTTTGAATGCTAAGCCACTTCCAATCCAGATGCCAATCGGTGCTGAAGATGATTTCGAAGGGGTTATTGACCTGATCGAAATGAAGGCCGACATCTACGATGAAGATAAGCTTGGTTCAAATTGGGATACAGTTGATGTTCCTGATGAATATAAGGATGAAGCTAAAAAGCGTCGTGACCAATTAGTTGAAACTTTGGCTGATGTTGATGACGACATTATGAACAAGTACCTTGAGGGTGAAGAAATTCCAATTCCTGAAATCAAGGCTGCTATTCGTAAAGCTACCTTGAACTTGGAACTGTTCCCAGTATTAGCTGGATCAGCCTTCAAGAACAAGGGTGTTCAAATGTTGATGGATGCTGTTATTGACTACTTACCATCACCACTTGATGTTAAGCCATACAATGCAACTGATCCTGCAACGGGTGACAAGATTGAACTGAAAGCTAATGATGACGCCAGTTTTGCTGCTTTGGCCTTCAAAGTTGCTACTGACCCATTCGTTGGTCGTTTGACTTATATCCGTGTTTACTCAGGTACCCTTGAGTCAGGTTCATATATTTTGAATGCAACTAAAGACAAACGTGAGCGTGTTGGTCGTTTGCTCCAAATGCATTCAAATCACCGTCAAGAAATTCCAGAAGTATTCTCAGGTGATATTGCTGCCGCCATTGGTTTGAAGAACACCACTACTGGTGATTCACTGACTGATGTTGACCATCCACTTCATTTGGAATCAATGGAATTCCCTGACCCAGTTATTCAGGTTGCCGTTGAACCTAAGACTAAGGCTGACCAAGATAAGATGAACGTTGCTCTTCAAAAGCTTTCTGAAGAAGATCCAACATTCAAAGCAACAACCAACCCTGAAACCGGTGAAACTTTAATTGCCGGAATGGGTGAGTTGCATTTGGATATCATCATTGATCGTATGAAACGTGAGTTCCATGTGGAAGCCACTGTTGGTGCCCCACAAGTTTCATACCGTGAAGCATTTACCAAGCCAACCAAGGCTCAAGGTAAGTTTATCCGTCAGTCTGGTGGTAAAGGTCAATATGGTGATGTTTGGATCGAATTTACACCAAACGAAGAAGGAAAAGGCTTCGAATTCGAAGATGCCATCGTTGGTGGTGTTGTTCCTCGTGAATACATCCCAGCCGTAGAACAAGGTTTGAAAGAATCATTGGCTAACGGTGTTCTTGCCGGTTACCCATTAATTGATTTGAAAGCCAAGTTATATGATGGTAGTTATCATGAAGTCGATTCTAGTGAAGCTGCATTTAAGGTAGCTGCTTCAATCGCTCTTCGTAATGCTGCCAAGACCGCTGCTCCAGTAATCTTGGAACCAATCATGAAGGTTGATATCAACGTCCCTGAAGAGTACATGGGTGATGTTATGGGCCAAGTTACTGCACGTCGTGGACGGGTTGATGGAATGGAAAGCCGAAGCGGTGCCGAAGTTATTCATTCATTCGTTCCACTTGCTGAAATGTTCGGTTATGCAACGACACTTCGTTCTGCATCACAAGGCCGTGGTACTTTCACCATGACATTTGATCATTACGAGCCAGTTCCAAAGAGCATCCAAGCTGAAATTATTAAGAAAAACGGTGGGAACCAACCTGCTGAAGATTAATTTCAAACGTAGAGATCGGAATTTAATTCCGGTCTCTTTTTTTGACTAAAGGTCTGTCAAATCATCCCGCGGCAATGTATAATAAATTGGTTGAAGTTATTTACGTTCATTTGAATATCAAAAGAAGTTAAAATCATTTTTCAAGTAACAGTAATGTTACAAAACGAATTAATTGCTGTTAACACTTGTTTTATGCGGCTTTTTTTAGTACACTATTTGAGTACTTGTTTTTAGGGATAAGTTTGCCCTAAAGCAATATGTATTAGCTTTGATGTGAAAGGTTGCGACACACCCGGATGCTTTGCCATGGGTTTGGCGGTAATTTTCACGGAGTTAGTCCTATTTTCAAAATAGACGAAGGAGGGAACACAATGGCAAAACAAAAAATTCGTATTCGATTGAAGGCATACGAGCATCGTATCCTTGATCAATCCGCAGACAAGATTGTTGCAACTGCGCAAAGAACTGGAGCTACTATCTCAGGTCCAATTCCATTGCCTACTGATCGTACAATCTACACTGTTTTAGCTTCACCACATAAGTTTAAGGATTCTCGTGAGCAATTCGAAATTTTGACTCACAAGCGATTAATCGATATTTTAAATCCAACGCCAAAGACAGTTGACTCATTAATGAAGCTCGACTTGCCTAGCGGTGTGGATATTGAAATCAAACTATAATAAATACAATATATCGGAGGTGTACTCATGGCCAGAAAAGGAATCTTAGGAAAGAAAGTTGGAATGACGCAAGTCTTCACTGAAAACGGCGAATTAGTTCCAGTAACTGTCGTTGAAGTGACACCTAATGTCATTATGCAAATCAAGACCGTTGAAAATGACGGTTACGATTCAGTTCAATTAGGTTATGCAGACAAACGTACTGTGCTTACTAATAAGCCAGAACAAGGTCATGCAAAGAAAGCAAATACGACTCCTAAGCGCTTCATTAAAGAAATCAAAGATGTTGAGCTGGGAGACTATAAAGTATCTGATGAAGTTAAAGCAGATATCTTTAAACCAGGAGACATCGTTGATGTAACTGGAACCACAAAAGGTCATGGATACCAAGGTAACATCCATAAAGACGGCCAATCACGTGGACCAGAAACTCATGGTTCCCGTTATCACCGTCGTCCAGGTTCACTCGGTGTCATTATTAACCGTGTTGTTCCTGGCATGAAATTGCCTGGACGAATGGGTAACAAGACTGTTACCATTCAAAATTTGGAGATCGTAAATGCCGATACTGACAACAATGTTCTCTTAATTAAGGGTAATGTACCTGGTGCAAATAAATCATATATCACAATTAGAAGTGCCGTTCACGGCTCAAACAAGTAGAAGGGAGGCAACCATAGATGACTGACGTAGCATTATATAAACAAGACGGAAGCAAGAATGGTACCGTTGCATTAAACGATGGTATCTTCGGCATCGAACCTAACAACAATGTTGTGTTTGACGCAATTGTTATGCAACGTGCTTCTTTACGTCAAGGAACTCATTCCGTTAAGAACCGTTCCGCAGTTCGCGGCGGTGGAAAGAAGCCTTGGCGTCAAAAGGGTACTGGTAGAGCTCGACAAGGTTCTATTCGTTCACCACAATGGCGTGGCGGTGGAATTGTTTTCGGACCTACTCCACGTTCATACTCATACCGTTTGCCTAAGAAGGTTTCACGTTTAGCATTGAAGTCAGTGTTATCAGAAAAGGTTTCCGACAACAAATTGGTTGTTGTTGATACTTTACAATTTGATGCACCTAAGACTAAAGAATTCGCTGAATTGTTAGGTAAATTAGACGTTTCAACTAAGACATTAGTAGTTTTGGAAGACGACAACGAAAAGGCAGTTCTGTCTGCTCGTAATTTGGAAAACGTTAAAGTTGTTTCTGCTCAAGGCATTAACACTTTGGATGTTGCCGATCACGACAAAGTTGTTATTACGAAAGCTGCTCTTTCTCAAGTAGAGGAGGTGCTCGCATAATGGAATCACGCGATATTATTTTACGCCCAGTTATTACTGAGGAAACAACCAGTAAGATGGACGACAAGACATACACATTCGATGTTGATTTACGAGCAACTAAGACCCAAGTTAAAAAGGCCATCGAAGACATTTTCGATGTTAAAGTTGTCCGTGTAAACATCATGAACGTTCGTGGCAAGCTCAAGCGCCAAGGCCGTTACGCTGGTTACACTAAGAAGCGTCGTAAGGCAATCGTTACATTGACTGAAGATTCAAAAGAAATCGAATTATTCAACGAAGAATAATCAAACAAATCTCTAATATAGGAGGAACACGTTTTGGCCATTAAAACATATAAGCCAACCAGCAATGGTAGACGTAATATGACAAGCTTGGACTACAGCGCAATTACTAAGCGTAAGCCTGAAAAGTCTTTACTTGAATCAAAAAGTAAAACAGCCGGCCGTAATAATTACGGTCATATGACTGTTCGTCACCGTGGTGGTGGTAACAAGAATCAATATCGTATTATTGACTTCAAGCGAATTAAAGATGATGTCACAGCCACAGTTAAAGCAATTGAATACGATCCTAACCGGACTGCTAATATTGCTTTGATTGTTTATACTGACGGAATCAAATCATACATTATTGCACCTAAGGGATTAAAGGTGGGCGACAAGGTTGAATCTGGCGTTGATGCTGATATCAAGCCTGGTAACACATTGCCATTATCCAACATTCCTGTTGGTACAATTATTCACAACATTGAACTTAAGCCTGGTAAGGGTGGTCAGCTTGTTCGTTCAGCTGGTGCATCTGCTCAATCGCTTGGTCGAGATGGCAAGTATTCACTTGTTAGACTTGCATCTGGCGAAGTTCGTTTAATCCTTAGCACTAACCGAGCAACTATTGGTTCGGTAAGTAATGAAGAACATGAACTTATCAATGTTGGTAAAGCTGGTCGTACACGTTACAAGGGTCAACGTCCTCATGTTCGTGGATCTGTAATGAACCCTAACGATCACCCTCATGGTGGTGGTGAAGGTAAAGCACCAGTTGGTCTTCCATCACCATTATCACCATGGGGTAAGAAGACAGTTGGTAAGAAGACTCGTTCTAAGAAAGCACGTTCGGACAAGTTTATTGTTCGTCGTCGTAAAGGTTCAAAGATGTAATAGAACGCATTTATTAATAACAATTAATATCTGTGCAGAGGAGGTTGCAAAATGAGTCGTAGTTTGAAAAAGGGACCATTCGCCGATGAGTACTTACTCAAGAAGGTAGATGCCCAAAAAGACCAAGATAAAAAGGCCGTTATCAAAACTTGGTCACGCCGATCAACGATTTTCCCTAGCTTCATTGGATATACATTTGCTGTTTATGATGGTCGTAAACACGTCCCAGTATATGTTCAAGAAGACATGGTTGGTCATAAGCTCGGAGAATTCGTACCCACTCGTACATTCCATGGTCATGGAACTAACGATAAGAAGACTGTTTAATAACAAGGAGGATAACAAATGGCTGAACAAGTTACATCAGCAAAAGCAACTGCCAAAACTGTTCGCATTGCCGCACGTAAGGTCCGTCTTGTAGTTGATCTTATCAAAGGTAAGAGTGTTGCTGAAGCAGCCGCAATCTTGGATTTCACACCCCGCGGTGCTTCTCCGGTAGTTTCAAAAGTTCTTAAATCTGCAGTTGCTAATGCAGAAAATAATTTTGATTTAGATAGTGAAAACTTGTTTGTAAGTGAAGCATTTGTTAACGAAGGCCCAACGCTTAAGCGATTCCGTCCTCGTGCAAAAGGTTCAGCTTCACCAATCAACAAGCGGACAAGTCACATTACAATTGTTGTATCAGAAAAAGAGGAGGGATAACGCGTGGGTAATAAGATAAATCCTAATGGTTTACGAGTTGGAATCATTCGCGACTGGGAAGCTAAGTGGTATGCAGGTAAAGACTATGCAGCTTACTTAAAAGAAGATTTACAAATTCGTAAATATATAGAGAAGCGTCTTGCTAATGCGTCTGTTTCTACTGTTGAAATTGAACGTGCAGCAAACCGCGTTAATGTTTCAATTCATACCGCCAAACCAGGAATGGTCATTGGTAAGGGTGGATCTGAGGTTGAAAATCTTCGTAAAGAACTTAATGACCTCACTGGTAAGAGAGTTCACATCAACATCATCGAAATCAAGAAGCCTGATTTGGATGCCAAGTTGGTTGGTGAAAACATCGCACGTCAACTTGAAGGCCGTGTTGCTTTCCGTCGTGCTATGCGTCAAGCAATGCAACGGACAATGCGTTCCGGTGCCAAAGGAATTAAGACCCAGGTTGCTGGTCGTCTGAACGGTGCTGATATGGCTCGTGTTGAATCATACTCAGATGGAACTGTTCCTTTGCATACTTTAAGAGCAGATATTGACTACTCATGGGTTGAAGCTTTTACTACCTATGGATCAATTGGTGTAAAAACTTGGATCTATCGTGGTGAAGTTCTCCCTGAAAAGCCAAAGGACAGCAACGCTGCTAAAGGAGGGAAATAAACATGTTAGTACCTAAACGTGTAAAGCATCGTCGTGAACATCGTGGCAAGCTCCGTGGAACTGCCAAGGGTGGCAAGACGGTTACTTTCGGTGAATACGGTTTACAAGCACTTGATTCTCATTGGATCACTAACCGTCAAATCGAAGCATGCCGTGTGGCGATGACTCGTCACATGAAGCGTGGAGGAAAAGTTTGGATCAAGATTTTCCCTCATAAATCATATACTGAAAAAGGTGTCGGAGTTCGAATGGGTAATGGTAAAGGTACACCAGCTGGCTGGGTTTCACCAGTTAAGCGTGGCAAAGTATTGTTCGAAATTGGTGGAGTTGACAAAGCAACTGCCCATGAAGCATTACGACTTGCATCAAACAAACTTCCTGTTCGCACTAAGATCATAGAACGTGAGGAAGTAGGTGGCGAATCAAATGAAGGCTAAAGATATCAGCAAGTTAACCACTGCTCAAATGATTGATAAAGAAAAAGATTACAAAGATGAACTGTTCAATCTTCGTTTCCAATTAGCCACTGGCCAGTTGGAGAATACTGCACGCTTGAAGCAGGTTCGTAAGAACATTGCGCGCATTAAGACTGCACTTCGTCAACAAGAACTCAACAAATAGAATACGATAAGGGAGGTATAATTAATGGCTGAAGAACGTAACCAGCGTAAGGTTTATCAAGGACGCGTTGTTTCTGACAAGAGTGATAAGACAATTACTGTTGAAGTTTCAACTTACAAGAAACATGCAACATATGGTAAGCGTGTTAGATACTCAAAGAAATTTACGGCTCATGATGAAAATAACGAAGCTAAAACCGGTGATCTTGTTCAAATTATGGAAACACGTCCATTGTCAAAGACAAAACGTTTCCGTTTAATCAAGATTGTTGAAAAAGCAGTTATTATTTAACTTTACTTAATTATCATTATTATCGTATTCGATCCAATGATGAAGGGAGGATATACCTGTGATTCAACAAGAAAGTCGTTTAAAAGTTGCCGACAACTCAGGTGCAAGAGAATTGTTAACTATTAAGGTTTTAGGTGGCTCAACCAGAAGGTATGCCGGAATCGGCGATACTATTGTTGCTACGGTTAAACAAGCAACACCAGGTGGCGTTGTCAAAAAGGGTGACGTTGTTAAAGCTGTTGTAGTCCGTACTAAGGCTGTTACTCGTCGTAATGATGGTTCATACATTCGTTTTGATGAAAATGCTGCGGTTCTTATCCGTGATGACAAGAGTCCCCAAGGCACTCGTATCTTTGGCCCAGTTGCTCGCGAATTACGTGACAGCAACTTCATGAAGATTGTTTCATTAGCCCCAGAAGTACTGTAATCACAACCAGGATATAAGGAGGTGCCGTAGATGTTCATTAAAACTGGTGACAAAGTCCGTGTTATTAGTGGTAAGGACAAAGGTAAGGAAGGGACAGTTACTAAAACTATCGCTTCAAAAGATCGTGTGATTGTTGAAGGAATCAACAAAGTTAAGAAGCATACAAAAGCTTCTCAGACGAATCCACAAGGTGGAATTGTTGATGCTGAAGCCCCAATTCACGTATCAAATGTTATGCTAATTGACCCATCAACCAACGAGCCAACTCGTATTGGTATTAAAGTTGAAGATGGTAAAAAAGTACGTTACTCAAAGAAATCGCAAAAAGCGATCGATTAATCACTAGCGAAAGGAGGATACCTTTTAAATGTCAAGTCGTTTACGAGAAAAATTCAATAGCGAAATTACACCACATATGATGGATAAATTTAGCTACAAATCAGTTATGCAAGCTCCTAAGATCGATAAAATCGTTCTTAACATGGGTGTTGGAGACGCTGTTACTAACGCCAAGAACCTCGATGAAGCCGTTTCTGAATTAGCATTGATTTCAGGCCAAAAGCCACTGGTTACAAAAGCTAAGAAATCAATTGCCGGATTTAGATTACGTGAAGGAATGTCAATCGGTGCTAAAGTTACACTCCGTGGAGATAGAATGTATGACTTCTTAGATAAGTTAGTCAACGTTTCGTTACCACGTGTTCGTGATTTCCATGGTGTCAGCACTCGTGCCTTTGATGGTCGCGGTAACTACACTTTGGGTGTCCGTGAACAGTTGATTTTCCCTGAAATCAATTACGATAATGTTAACCGTGTTAGAGGTTTGGATATTGTAATTGTAACTACTGCAAATACCGACGAAGAGTCACATGAATTGTTAGTTCAATTCGGTATGCCGTTTGCCAGATAAAGAGGAGGTTTCACATTGGCTAAAAAATCATTAATTGTAAAAAGTGAACGCCCTGCTAAGTTCTCAACTCAGAATTACACACGTTGTGAACGTTGCGGACGACCTCGTTCTGTATACAAGAAATTCCATTTATGCCGTTTGTGCGTCCGTGAACTTGCCCACAAAGGTCAAATTCCTGGCATGAAGAAAGCTAGTTGGTAATAATTAAAAAGGAGGTTGTGCGCTGATGTCTATGACTGATCCAATTGCAGACTTTTTAACTCGCATTCGTAATGCAAACATGGTTTACCATGAAACAGTTGAAGTTCCTGCATCAAAAATCAAACGTGACATCGCTGAAATCCTTAAACGTGAGGGTTTTGTACGCGATGTTGAATATATCGAAGATGACAAACAAGGCATTATCCGTGTTTTCTTAAAGTATGGCAAGGATAAGCAACGTGTCATCACTGGTCTTAAGAGAATTTCTAAGCCAGGTTTACGTTCGTATGTTAAAGCAGATGCTGTTCCCAAGGTTTTAAATGGTCTTGGAATTGCTATCATTTCCACATCAAATGGTGTGATCACAGATAAGCAAGCACGCGCCCAAAAAATTGGCGGCGAAGTGTTAGCTTACGTCTGGTAAAATTCATCAAATCGGAGGTGTAATTAATGAGTCGAATTGGTTATAAAACCATCGAATTACCAAAAGGTGTCGAGGTAAAAGCAGATGGGAATACTGTAACTGTCAAAGGTGCCAAAGGATCTTTAACCCGCGAGATTTCATCACAAATCAAGATGACTATCAAAGATAACGAAGTTAACTTTGAGCCCATTGGTGATTACAACGACAAAGTACGTGCATTGCATGGTACAACTCGTGCCAACGTCAGCAACATGGTTGATGGCGTAACTACTGGCTTCAAAAAGACTTTGAAGTTGGTTGGTGTTGGTTATCGTGCACAACTTAAGGGCAAGAACCTGACATTAAACGTTGGTTATTCAAACCCAGTTGAAATGACTGTTCCAGATGATCTAACTGTTGAAGTTCCTGATAACACAACGATTCACATCAATGGTATCAGCAAACAAGCAGTTGGTGACTTTGCTGCATCAGTTCGTTCAGTACGTTCACCAGAACCATATAAGGGTAAAGGTATTCGTTATGAGAATGAACATATTATTCGTAAGGAAGGTAAGACTGGTAAGTAGTAAGATGCCAGCCTAATAAAATTTTGAGGTGACTATTTTGATTTCTAAACCAGATAAGAATAAGAATCGGAAACGCCGTCATAATCGTGTCCGTAATAAAATTTCTGGTACTGCCGAGCGCCCACGCTTGAATGTTTATCGTTCTAATAAAAACATCTACGCTCAAGTAATTGATGACGTAGAGGGTGTAACGCTTGTTAGTGCCTCAACACTTGATTCTGCAATCAGTAGTGGTAACAAGACTGAACAAGCAGCTAGTGTTGGTAAATTAGTAGCTCAACGCGCTAGCGAAAAGAACATTAAAGATGTTGTTTTCGATCGTGGTGGATACTTGTATCATGGTCGTGTTCAAGCTCTTGCAGATGCTGCTCGTGAAAATGGACTAGAATTCTAAAAAGGAGGAATAACCGCACATGAAGAAATTTATTGATCCAGATAAGTTAGAGCTTGAAGACAACGTAGTTTCGATTAACCGGATCACTAAAGTTGTAAAAGGTGGACGTCGTCTTCGTTTTGCTGCTTTAGTTGTTGTTGGAGACAAGCACGGTCATGTTGGTTTTGGAACTGGTAAAGCTCAAGAAGTTCCAGAAGCAATCCGTAAAGCCGTTGAAGCTGCTCGTAAAAACTTAATTGAGGTTCCGATTGTTGGTACAACGATTCCTCATGAAGTTCTCGGAACATTTGGTGGCGGCCGAATTTTATTGAAGCCTGCTGAAGAAGGTTCTGGAGTAGCAGCTGGTGGTGCCGTTCGTTCCGTGATGGAATTAGCTGGTATTGACGATGTTACTAGTAAACGACTAGGTTCCAATACTCCTATCAACGTTATCCGGGCAACATTCAAGGGCTTGGTTGAGTTGAAGAGTGCTGAAGAAATTTCAGCTTTACGTGGGGTTTCAACCCAACATTTAGCTGAATAAGGAGGGTGTTTTAGATGGCTCAATTAAAAATTACTTTAAAACGTAGCGTAACTCATCGCCTTCCAAAGCAACGTAAAATTGTGAAGGCACTTGGCTTGGGTCGAGTTAATAGTACCGTTGTTAAACCAGACAACGAATCTATTCGTGGAGCCCTTTTCCAAATTGCTCACTTAATCGAAGTTGAACAAGTTAAAGACTAAAAATTAGTAAGGAGGTGCCAATTTCATGAAATTAAATGAATTGAAGGCTGCTGAAGGTTCTCGTTCATTACGTACTCGTAAAGGTCGTGGCCGTTCTGCCGGTAAAGGTAAGACTGCTGGTCGTGGCCAAAAAGGTCAAAAAGCTCGTAGCAAGACTCGTGTAGGTTTCGAAGGTGGCCAAATGCCATTGTATCGTCGAATTCCTAAACGCGGATTCAACAACATCAACCGCAAGGAATATGCTGTTGTAAATGTTGTTAAGCTTGAAAGCTTTGACAACGGTACGGAAGTTACGCCTGAATTACTTCAACAATCAGGACTCGTTAAGAATGCCAAATCAGGCATCAAGATTCTTGGTGAAGGTGAACTTACTAAAAAGTTGACCGTCAAGGCTAGCAAGTTTTCAAAGGCTGCACAATCCGTAATTGAAAATGCGGGCGGTAAAATCGAGGTGGTTTAATGCTTTCGACTTTAGCAAAAGCATTCAAAGTGAAGGATATTCGCAATAAAATGCTTTTTACTTTGTTTGTGCTAGTTATATTCCGTCTGGGAGCATACATAACTGTTCCCGGGATCAATGCCAAAGCATTAACATCCGTTGCATCTTCTGGTTTGGTTAGTATCCTGAACACCTTTAGTGGTGGTGGGTTGACTAATTATTCCATCTTTGCGATGGGGGTCTCACCTTATATCACTGCACAAATTATCATCCAGTTGCTCCAGATGGACATTGTTCCAAAATATGTTGAATGGGGTAAGCAAGGTGAAGTTGGTCGTCGTAAATTAAATCAACATACGAGATACTTAACCGTCATCCTAGCCTTTTTCCAATCCGTTGGAATTACCGCAGGATTTAATCAATTAAGTAGTCTGAATCTTGTTCAAAATCCAAGTATCAAAACATTTGTGATCATCGGCTTGATTTTAACCGGTGGAACAATGTTAACAACTTGGATGGGGGACATGATTACTGAGCGTGGCTTAGGAAATGGGATTTCAATGATTATCTTTGCTGGTATCATTGCCCGAATTCCAGTCGGACTTCAGTCATTGTGGACCCAGTATTTTGTTGGCGTTTCTGGCGCTGATCTATGGCAACCAATCCTTTTTGCGATTGCATTGCTGATAATCGTGTTAGTGATCGTAACCTTTGTTACTTGGGTTCAACAAGCTGAACGAAGAGTACCAATTCAATATACAAGGCGAGTTTCTGGATCCCCAGACAGCAGTTACCTTCCATTGAAGGTTAACGTTGCTGGTGTTATTCCAGTTATCTTTGCAAGTTCATTTATTGCAACGCCGCAAACTATCTTGATGGCATTCACTAACAATTACTCAACTGCAACTTGGTTCCAGGTATTGAATAATCTATTCAATATGCAAACGCCGACCGGTGCAGCTTTCTATACAATTCTCATTATCATGTTCACTTTCTTCTATGCCTTTGTTCAAGTTAACCCGGAAAAGCTTTCGGAGAATTTGCAAAAGCAAGGCAGTTACATTCCTGGTGTTTGGCCAGGGCATGAGACCCAATCTTATGTGTCTGATCTGTTGATGAAGCTAAGTACTGTCGGTGCGTTATTCCTTGGAGTGGTTGCTTTGATTCCTTTGATTGCGCAAAACCTGTGGAACTTAGATGAATCAATTGGGTTAGGTGGAACTAGCCTGTTAATTGTTGTTGGTGTTGCTATTGAAACAATTCGTCAGATTCGTGGTTTAATGATGAAGCGAGAGTACGTTGGCTTCATTCATGATACTCGACCAACTGATGACTAAATTTGAGCAATTCCGCTATTAATTAGGAGGACAATAAAATGTCATTGAACTTGATATTAATGGGATTACCTGGTGCGGGGAAAGGTACTCAAGCCCAATTTATTGTGGACAAGTATCACGTACCTCACATTTCAACAGGAGACATGTTCCGAGATGCAATCTCGAATAGTACACCACTTGGGGTTAAGGCCAAATCCTTTACTGATAAAGGGGATTTAGTTCCTGATGAAGTGACTAATGGGATTGTAAAGGAAAGATTAGCCCAAGATGATACTAAACCAGGCTTCTTATTAGATGGTTATCCCAGAACTTTGGAACAAGCAGATGTGTTGTCGCAAATGACCAAAGACTTGGATAAACCTTTGACAGCCGTTATCAACATTGATGTTGATCCTAAGTTGTTGACTGAGCGTTTGTCAGGTCGCTTCATCTGTAAAAACTGTGGTGCCACTTATCATAAGTTGTACCATATGCCTAAAGTTCCCGGTACCTGCGATGTCTGTGGTGGGCATGAATTTTATCAGCGTGAGGATGACAAACCAGAGGCTGTTAAAAATCGTCTTAAGGTTAACGTTAAGATGAATACACCATTGATCGCATACTATAAGGATCGAAATCTTTTATTCAATGTCGATGGCAGCAAAGACATTGATGAAGTTTGGCAAAATGTTGACAAAATCTTGAGCACACTCTAAACCTCACTAATTAAGTGTTGAGTCGGTTAGATTGATGAAATATAATGAATGTGTTAAACTGTCAAAGGTTTGTCAAGATTAATTTAATTTATTCAATCTAATTTAACATTGGAGGTGTATTGAGTGGCTAAAGATAATGTTATTGAAGTTGAAGGAAAAGTCGTAGAAACATTGCCGAATGCAATGTTTAGAGTTGAACTGGAGAATGGACACGAAATTCTAGCTCATGTTTCTGGAAAGATCCGAATGCATTACATTCGGATTCTTCCTGGAGATAAGGTTACCGTTGAAATGTCTCCTTACGACTTAACCAAGGGACGTATTACTTATCGATTTAAGTAGTCCTTTTTCGTCATTTTTTTTCGAGGAGGGTTAAAAATGAAAGTACGACCATCAGTACGAAAAATGTGTGAACATTGCAAGATTATTAAACGAAAAGGCCGAGTAATGGTTATTTGCTCAGCAAACCCAAAGCACAAACAACGCCAAGGTAAATAAACATAAACAGGAGGTGTATGCTCAATGGCTCGTATTGCCGGAATTGATTTACCCCGTGACAAGCGAATTGTTATCGGATTAACTTACATTTTTGGTATTGGTAACACAACAGCTCAAAAAGTCTTAGCAAAAGCTGGAGTTTCTGAAGATGTTCGTGTACGTGATTTGACACCAGACCAAGAAGACAAGATTCGTGAAGTTGTCGGCGATCTTAAAATCGAAGGTGACTTACGTCGTGAAGTAAGTATGAACATCAAACGACTTCAAGAAATTGGATCATATCGTGGGATGCGTCATCGTCGCGGATTGCCAGTTCGTGGTCAACATACCAAGAACAATGCCCGCACACGTAAAGGTAGCAAAGTTGCTGCTGGTAGAAGAAAATAATTAAAGAAGGAGGTCATCAGTTTTTATGGTAAACAAAAAGACAAGTCGTAAACGCCGTGCTAAAAAGAATATTGCTGCTGGTGTTGCACATATCCATTCAACATTCAACAATACTTTAGTTATGATTACCGACACCACTGGGAATGCGGTTTCTTGGTCATCAGCCGGTGCATTAGGTTTCCGTGGAAGTCGTAAGTCAACACCATTTGCTGCTCAAATGGCTGCCGAAGCTGCTGCTAAGGCATCAATGGAACATGGTATGAAATCCGTTGAAGTTGCTGTCAAAGGACCAGGTTCAGGCCGTGAAGCTGCCATTCGTGCACTTCAAGCTACTGGATTGGAAGTTACTGCTATTCGTGATGTTACTCCGGTACCTCACAATGGTTCTCGTCCTCCAAAGCGTCGTCGAGTTTAATTAAGACATTCAATATAGTGAATTTTACTTGGTTTAAGCATATTGATATTTTGCATGAAGACTCACGCGTTTTGAAAGGGGTTAATGATAAGAATGATTGAATTTGAAAAGCCTAACATTCATAAAATTGAAGAAACAAATAATTTTGGTGAAGTTGTCGTTGAACCGCTCGAGCGTGGATATGGTACAACTCTCGGAAATTCTTTGAGACGTACATTACTGTCATCTCTTCCTGGCGCTGCTGTTACCAGCATCCAGATTGATGATGTACTGCACGAATTTTCGACGATCAAAGGTGTTGTCGAAGATGTGACTCAGATTATATTGAATGTTAAGAAAATTTCTTTGAAATTAGATGGGCCAGAAGATGAAGAAGAAAATTTGGAAATCGATGTAATTGGTCCTGCTGATGTTACTGCCGGTGATATTCAAGCTGACAGTGATGTGACTGTTCTGAACCCTGATTTGCACATCGCTACCGTTGCTGAAGGTGCCACATTCCATATGCGGTTAACCGCCAACAAAGGTCGTGGATACGTTTCTGCTGTGGAAAACAAAAAGCGCAGTTCTGAAATGCCTATTGGTGTGCTTCCCGTCGATTCTATTTATACCCCAATCGAACGTGTCAACTATCAGGTTGAAAGTACACGGGTTGGTCAACGCGATGATTTTGATAAGCTTACACTGGATATTTGGACTGATGGTTCAATTACTCCGAGTGAAGCAGTTAGTTTGGCGGCCAAAATTTTAACCGAACATCTAGAGATGTTTGTTGATTTGACTGATGAAGCTAAGAATACCGAAATCATGGTCGAGAAGGAAGAAACCCACAAAGAAAAAATGTTGGAAATGACAATTGAAGAATTGGACCTATCAGTTCGTTCATACAACTGTCTTAAACGTGCCGGCATTAATACTGTTCAAGAACTTACGGAAAAGACCGAAGCTGATATGATGAAGGTTCGTAATCTTGGTCGCAAGTCACTTGAAGAAGTTAAAGAAAAGCTTGCTGCATTGGGCCTTTCACTTCGTAAAGAAGACTAATAAAGATAAAGAAGGAGGACATCCAATTATGGGTTATCGGAAATTACAACGTAGTAGTGCACATCGTCGCTCATTGCTTCGTAATTTGACTACTGAGTTAATTATTCATGGTCAAATCATTACTACTGAAGCAAAAGCTAAGGAAGTTCGCTCAACTGCTGACAAGATGATTTCACTTGGCAAGCGCGGCGATTTACACGCCCGTCGTCAAGCTGCATCATTTGTTCGTGATGTTGTTGCTGATGTTAAAGAAGATGGTGACGATATTAACGTTACGACTGCTTTGCAAAAAGTATTTGGCGAATTAGCTACAAAGTATGCTGATCGTAATGGTGGATATACACGAATTTTGAAGACTATGCCTCGTCGTGGCGACGGTGCTCCAATGGTCATTTTAGAGTTAGTTGACTAACTAGTATTAAACCAAATCACATATTTATCACGAGAATCACTCAGGTTTTTGGTATAGAACGTTATGATGGTGGAACCCAGTTCCTAGTCTAGTTTGAATGTGGGACTTATCTCATGCACCGATTACCTGTAAGTGATTTTTTTGTACATAGATAAAACACTTTGCACAGCGTGAGGAACATCATGAAGGATATTATTCAAATTAAAAACATTTCTTTCAATTACCCCGAACAAGAAAAACTTTTTAATGATTTTTCGATGAATATTCAGGAAGGTAAATGGACGGCCATCATTGGCCAAAATGGAAGTGGGAAGAGTACACTGGCCCGCTTAATTGACGGCTTGATTGTTTTGAAGTCTGGTCAAATCGTTGTTGATGGACTGACGGTCAACGATGCAAATATCTTTGATATTCGAAATAAGATTGGCATGGTTTTTCAAAATCCCGAAGACCAGTTTGTTGGAGCAACCGTAGAGGATGACGTTGCATTTGGCTTAGAGAATCGCCGAGTTCCTCGTGAGCAAATGCATCAAATTGTTGAACAAAGCCTTCGACAGGTTGGCATGTGGGACTTTCGTGATCGGATTCCTGCTAATTTATCTGGCGGACAAAAGCAGCGCGTTGCGATTGCCGGAATTATTGCCCTTAGTCCGAAAATCATCATTTTGGACGAAGCTACCAGCATGCTGGATCCTCGCGGCCGACAAAACATTTTAAAACTGGTTAATCAGATTAAACGCGAAAATAATCTGACCGTCATTTCCATTACGCATGACATAGATGAGGCCGCCGGTGCTGACCAAGTCATTGTTGTCAACCAAGGTCAAGTTGTTGAAGCTGATCAGCCGGATCATATTTTTGGTGATATTGAAAAATTGACATCGATTGGCTTATCCGCACCTTTTACGTCCGAATTACTGTCAGCCCTCAAAAAGCGTG
The DNA here is from genome assembly GCF_018314255.1 of Lentilactobacillus buchneri. Classification (NCBI taxonomy): domain Bacteria; kingdom Bacillati; phylum Bacillota; class Bacilli; order Lactobacillales; family Lactobacillaceae; genus Lentilactobacillus; species Lentilactobacillus buchneri. The sequence continues at coordinate 506,315 of NZ_CP073066.1, read as the reverse complement.
GAATCGACTCACATAGTCAATATCTCAATGATGAGAGGTTAATTACATGGATCAAACAATTAATTTCAAAGAAGTAACTCATACTTATCAAGCTGATACACCATTTGCTCAAAATGCTTTGAATCAGGTATCCTTAACCATTGCCAGCGGGTCATTTACAGCAATTATCGGTCACACCGGTAGCGGCAAGTCCACTTTGGTACAGCACATTAATGCGCTTCTCAAGCCGACTACGGGAGAAATTGAGGTGTCAGGGCGAACGATTACACCTGCGACCACCAATAAGAATTTAAAGCAACTTCGTAAGCACGTCGGCATGGTATTTCAATTTCCGGAAAAACAATTATTCGAAGAAACGGTTATCAAAGATATTATGTTTGGCCCCAAAAATTATGGGGCTTCTGACGAAGAAGCCAGAAGCGATGCCCAACAGGCGATGGCATTAGTTGGCATCGATGAAGATTTACAAGACAAGTCGCCATTTGATCTTTCCGGCGGCCAAATGAGAAGAGTTGCGATTGCTGGGGTTTTGGCAATGAAGCCGGAAATTCTCATTCTGGATGAACCCACTGCTGGTTTGGATCCTCGCGGCCACAAAGAAATTATGGACTTGGCTGAAGACCTGCACGAACATCAGGGCATGACGATTATTCTCGTCACGCATCAAATGGATGATGTTGTTGATTACGCTTCTGACGTTATTGTGATGGATCAAGGGAAGATTGTTAAACATGGAAGACCGCAAGAGATTTTTTCGGATCCCCAGTGGGTATATCAGATGCATCTGGATTTGCCGAGTAGTGCTGAGTTTGCTTCCCGATTGATCACTGCAGGGGTTCCGTTAAAAAGTGTTCCACTGACAATTGACAAATTGGCGGATGCAATCGTAGAAGCTGTTCAAGGGGGTCACGTCCATGAGTAATTTTCTATTTGGTCGGTACCTTCCAGGCAATTCTTGGGTTCATCAAATGAGTCCCCAATCCAAATTGATGCTAAGCTTTTATTTTGTGGTTGTGATTTTCTTTGCCAATAACATTTGGACTTATGCGGCATTGAGTGTGTTGATTCTCATAGTGGTCCTCATGTCAGGCGTGTCGATTGGTTATTTTCTAAAAGGGATTAGGCCACTTATTTGGTTGATTATTTTTACTGTCTTACTGCAGATTCTATTCAGCAGTGGGGGACATGTCTATTGGCATTTTGGTCCATTTTCAGTCAGTGATACCAGCTTAATTAACGGTGGTTTTATTTTCATCCGATTTCTGTTGATTATCATGATCTCGACGGTTTTGACCTTGACAACAACGCCCTTGGCGATTGCAGACGGGGTGCAGACCGTTCTTCGGCCTCTCAAAAAAGTTCACTTTCCTGTGGACACATTGGCGTTGATGCTTTCAATTGCTTTACGTTTTGTACCGACCTTAATGGATGAAATGGAAACTATTTTAAATGCTCAACGGTCAAGAGGGGTGGACTTTGGGTCCGGAAGCTTACGCCATCGGATTCAAGCAGCCGTTCCCCTGCTCGTCCCATTATTTACCGGAGCAATCAATCATGCAGAAAACCTGTCAACTGCCATGGAAGCCCGTGGCTTTACCGACAGTGAGCACCGCAGCAAATACCGGATTTATCGGTGGCAGCGAAAAGATACCATTAGTTGGGCAGTCTTTTTGTTAGTCGGGGTGCTCGTTTTATTCATAAGAAAGAGTTGAGGTGTTCAATATTCGATACAAAGTGACGTTAGCCTATGATGGCACGTTGTTCAGCGGCTTTGAGCGCCAGCCCAAGCGCAGAACGATTGAGGGTGTTTTGACCCAAAAAGTGAATATCATGGCAAAAAATCCCGACCCACCAATTGTCGTCTACGGATCTGGCAGGACAGATGCCGGTGTCCATGCCCTTGGACAAGTTGTCCATTTTGATTTCCCGTTCGATTTGCCAACCAAGGCAATTTATCGGGGACTAAACAGTCTCCTGCCGCTTGACATGGAGATTAAAAAAGCGGAAAAGGTATCCAATACTTTCCATGCCCGCTACGATGTGTCCGGTAAACGGTATGTTTATCGGCTGGATTTAGGCGAATTTAAGGATCCGTTCAAACGGAATTATACCGGAAATTGGCGTTTTCCCATTGATATTGAACGGGTTCAAACGGCAATGAATGATTTCGTTGGTGAACATGACTTTTCCAGTTTTGTCGCTTCGGGGTCGACTGCACGATCCAATGTTCGAACGATTTATGAAGCTAATGCGATTTTGGACAAATCAGCCAACGAAATTCGGCTTGAGTTCTATGGCAATGGTTTCCTCTATAACATGGTTCGAATCATGGTTGGGGTAGTTGTTGAGATTGGGTCTCAAATGCGCCCTGAGCACGATATATTGCGCTTATACGAGGTGAAAGATCGTGACCAGGCCCGACGAACCATGCCGGCATCCGGTTTGTACTTAAAGAAAGTCTATTATGAGGGTGAAGATCCGAAGCATCCCACGAAATTGCCAAAACGACAACGATAATTTAGGAAACTAATTGACTTTCATCAGAATAATTTGTATTATGTTAATTGGTATTGTTTGCCCCACGATAAGCCCCGGAATCTTATTTGGTGTCGAACAAACACAGGAACAATGGAGGAATATACAGTGCGTACAACTTATATGGCAAAACCTGGTGAAGTAGAACGTAAATGGTACGTTGTTGACGCAACAGACGTATCTCTTGGACGTTTATCATCAGCAGTAGCATCAATCTTAAGAGGTAAGAATAAACCAACATTCACACCCAACGTGGATACTGGGGATAATGTGATTGTAATTAATGCAAGTAAAGTCGGTCTGACTGGTCACAAAGACACTCGGAAGATCTATTACCATCACAGTCGCTTTATTGGTGGCTTGAAGCAACGAACTGCCGGTGATTTGCGTGCTAAGAATCCCGAAAAGTTAATTGAAACTTCCGTTAAAGGAATGCTTCCTCATGGAACATTAGGTCATAAAATTGGTTTGAAGTTACATGTCTATGCAGGTCCTGAACACGATCATCAAGCTCAAAAACCAGAAGTATTAGACATTAATAACCTAATTTAAGGAGGAATTCACTTTGGCTCAAGTACAATATCGCGGCACTGGCCGTCGTAAAGATTCAGTTGCTCGAGTACGTTTGGTACCCGGAACTGGAAAAATTATCATGAATGACAAAGCAATCGAAGACTATATTCCATTTGCTAACTTGCGTGAAGTTGTTGTGCAACCATTCAACGTAACTGAGACTTTAGGTAACTATGATACCTTGGTTAACGTTAACGGTGGTGGATTCTCCGGCCAAGCCGGCGCAACTCGTCACGGAATTGCCCGTGCATTGCTTGCAGTTGATCCCGACTTCCGTGGACCATTGAAGCGTGCCGGTTTATTAACTCGTGACGCACGAATGAAAGAACGTAAGAAGCCAGGTCTTAAAAAGGCCCGTAAAGCTTCACAATTTTCAAAGCGTTAAAATTTACTTTGCTTTTTCAAAACACTTCTCTTTTGAGGAGTGTTTTTTTGTTGAGAATATTTTAAGCTTGTTGGTAAACTGACATTCACCAGCAAAATTGTATTAGAATACAATCCGTTATTGTATAATGGTTCCAACAACTTTAAAGGGGTAAGAACACATGCCTGTTAAGAAAAATACTTTACGACTGAACATGCTGGCAATGTTTATTGCGATCATTCTGTTGCAAACTTCGATTCCTTTGATCGGGTACATCCCAATTGGTCCACTTGAAATTACGATTATCCCGATGACTGTCGTCGTTGCAACGGTTTTGCTTGGAACTGTTGACGGAGCGATCATTGGTGGTGTTTGGGGGCTGACGACTTTTGTCCGAGCTTTTGTATGGCCGACCAGCCCTTTAGCGGCAATCGTCTTTGTTAACCCGATTATTTCGGTCATCCCCCGGATTATGATTGGCGTAGTTGCTGGTATGACGTACACGTATCTCAAGAAACACTTGAAAAGCCAGGCAGCCAGTATTTCTGTATCGGCTGTCTTGGGTTCATTAACCAACACGGTCCTGGTGCTGGGACTCATTTATCTGTTTTATAAGGCGAAAGCCCCTCAACTGTATCAGATTAATATCAAAGAACTCCTCCCATATTTACTAGGGGTGGTTGGTACGAATGGTGTTCCGGAAGCAATCTTTAGCGGAATTGTCACACCGTTGATTGCGGTGCCGGTTAAAAAGATTTTTGACCGGACCAGCAGATAAAAAATAGACCTTGCACAAATATATGCAGGGTCTACTTTTAATCATTATTTCTTGCTCGATTTTTTGGCTTTGGGGGATTTAGTTTCATTATCGTCCTCGTCCTCATCCTCAACTTCAGGTTGGGGAGCTGCCTTGATCATTTTGAGATGTCGATTATTGATGACAACCTTTTTGTGGTACTTGTCGATAATCTCAGGATCATCCGATTCAAAAGTGATTAAAAATGAGTTGGTGTAACTCTTATCAACGAAACCGGTAAACGTCTGTTTTTCGATCTTGAATGAAACCTCATCACCAACATGAAATTTTGATTGAGCTTCTGATACTTCGGTGTTTTTAGCCATTGGTTTTCATCTCCAGATTTAAGTGTCAGAGGATAACATAACCGAAATTAACAGATTTGTCAATTTTTACGCATTTATAAAAATTGAACAAAGCACAAATTTCGTTTGTCTTTATTCGGATTTATCGTTAGAATTAATTTTAAAGTTAGAAAGTTTGAGGTTGGATTGGCAAAATATAAGAAGGGGCGGAAACGCCGCGCAAAAAAAGCAAATGCCGTTTTGATGTTGATTCTGGTGATCTGTGGGTTGGTGATCATTTTTGGTTTCCACGCTTTATACGAAAACGGTTATCATTCGAGCAATATTCAAAGCTCGAACGACGAAGTGGCCATTGAGCACCGTAAATTTATCAACAAATTAGCGCCACAAGCCCAGCGGCTGCAGGGGCAATATAATATCTTACCGAGTATTACTTTAGCTCAGGCCATTTTGGAGTCCAACTGGGGCACCAGCAAGCTTGCGAGCAAGTATTATAATCTGTTTGGCGTCAAAGCTCAGGATAATACCACCAACTCGGTCTACCTGAATACGCAGGAATTCGTGAATGGCCGTTATGTGACGATCAAAGCTCGGTTCCAAGTATATCAGGACTGGAATGAATCCTTGGCTGATCACGCCAAATTGCTTGCCTATGGCACGAAATGGAACCCACAGCAGTACAAGGACGTGGTGGCCGCAAACAACTACCTGCAGGCCGCTGATGGTCTTCAGCAGGATGGCTATGCGACCGACCCTGCTTATACCAAGAAATTGATCGCCATCATCAGACAATACAAACTTTATCAATACGATGACTAGAAAGGAATTTTGAGATGGACTTACTTAAGAAACGCATTTTGGAGGATGGTACTGTATTACCAGGAAACGTATTAAAGGTCGACAACTTTTTAAATCACCAGGTTGATGCAAAATTGATGGACCAAATTGGTGCCGAATTTGCCCGCTTATTTAAAGATGAAGGGGTAACCAAGGTTGTGACCGTTGAATCTTCCGGAATCGCCCCGGCATTGACAACGGCGATCCATATGGGGGTTCCGTTGATCTTTGCCAGAAAGCATAAGAGTTTAACTTTAACCGATAACCTGTACACCGCCAGCGTTTATTCTTATACCAAGCAAGTTAGCAACGATATCAGTATTGATAAACGATTTTTGAAGCCAAATGATCGAATTTTGATTATTGATGATTTTTTGGCAAATGGTCAAGCCGTTCAAGGACTGTTGGAAATTGCCAAGTTGGCAAATGTTAAAGTTGAAGGTGTTGGGATTGTGATCGAAAAGAGCTTCCAAAAAGGGCACACCATGATTGAAAAATCAGGTGTCCGTTTGGAGTCTTTGGCTCGAGTTGCCTCTCTGGATAACCAAAAAGTCACATTTGTTGATTAGAGCTGTGAAAATAATGGTACGATAAGTTTAATGATGACTTACAATTAATAAAATGACGATATGAAAGTAGTGAATTAATTGGCAAACGCAAATGTTATCTATCCCGGTCAAACAATTGGGATTCTTGGAGATAGTATCAGCACCCCAACGTTATTGGCTCGCGCAAAACAAATGGGCTTTAATGTTGGCATGTACAGTTCCAACGAAAACAGTAAGGCGATGGAACTGGCAGACTATAAATACATTGGCCCCTACACTGACAAGGAAACCTTGAAAATGTTTGCCGAACGCTGTGAAGCGGTGATCTATGACAATCAATTTATCGATTCAGATGTCATTCGATACATTTCCCAATACACGGCTGTGCCGCAACGGGACGGATTATTGGATATTGTCCAAGATCGACTGATTGAACGAACGTTTTTTGAAACCCTGAATATTAACATGGTTCCTTACTCGACGATTGTCACGTTGGAAGACATTTACCAAGCCATTAATTCCATTGGGTACCCGGCTATTTTAAAGCCCATTCAGCGGGGACTAAATGGCGGCAAAGAATTGCTGATTAAGAACCAGGCTGATATTGTCCTGGCATCCGGTTTTTTAGATTCCGGAACTTACATTTTGGAATCCTATGTGGAACATGATACTGACTACTCCGTGGTCGTTACCCGGACCGAGTCAGGGTCAATTGTGATGTTTCCACCAGTCGAAGTGATGTATGAAGGCGATCAGTTAATGACCGCCTATACGCCGGCAAAACTCGATCCCAGTGTGAAGAAGGAAATGACCCGAATTACCAATGAAATTGCCAACAACCTTGACTATGTCGGTACTTTCGAAGTCACACTCTTCTTGGCCAAGAGCGGTTCGATTTATGTCAGCAGAGTTGCTCCCAAATTGAGTGCGGCTGGGTTTGTATTTGATTACGCTGCTAATGCCGATGAATTTGAACAACATTTGCGGGCAATTGCCGGTTTGCCTTTGACACAAATTATTCCCGGAATTGCAACGGTTTATCAGGCCATTCGACAACAGGAATATCAACGTGTCCAAACCCAATGGGTCATCAAAGATAATTGGCACTTCACGTTTTATGGCAACGAGCCAACTGACGACCATCAGCTGGTTGGCTATGTCCTGATTCCGACCAAATCTATTTCAGACACCCTGGTTAAACTGGAGGCCACTGGGATTTGGCATGACATAGATTACAAAACAAAATATAGCAACATGTAGAGAGTCGGGAAGCCGACTTTTTTGTTATAATTGAAAAGATAAATGCGAGAGGATGGAATATTTAGTGGCAGAAGAAAGTTTATTAGCAGGATTAAATAAAGATCAAAAAGACGCCGTTATCCATACTGAAGGACCCGTCCTCATTATGGCCGGTGCCGGCAGTGGCAAGACCCGGGTATTAACCCACCGAATTGCCTACATAATTGAACATAACCATATTATGCCGTGGCGGATTTTAGCGATCACTTTTACCAATAAGGCTGCCCGGGAAATGCGTGAACGGGTTTCAAAATTGTTGGGTGAAGGTGGTAACGATGTTTGGGTTTCAACATTCCATGCACTATGTGTGCGGATTTTACGCCGCCATATTGATTTGCTGGGCTACAATAAGGCTTTTACGATTGCCGATACCAGTGAGCAGCGGACGCTTGTCAAACGAGTACTGCGAGATTTGAATATTGATCCCAAAAAGTTCGATCCCAGAGCCGTTTTATCGGCTATCTCCAACGCCAAAAATGATCTGCTCACACCCAAAGCATTCAAAGCTCAGGCCAATAGTGCTTTCGATCAAATCGTGGCTGACGTCTATGATCGCTACCAAGCAGAGCTGAAGCAGAATCAATCATTGGACTTTGATGATTTGATTATGATCACCATCCAATTATTTGATGAACATCCGGATGTTTTGGAATCCTATCAGGACAAATTTCAATACATCCATGTTGATGAGTATCAGGATACCAATGAGGCTCAATACCGACTGGTGAATACCCTTGCCAAGAAAAATCGTAACATCTGTGTCGTCGGGGATGCCGACCAAAGTATCTACGGCTGGCGTGGTGCCAACATGCAGAACATCCTTGATTTCAAAAAAGACTATCCGGATGCCCATGTGACCTTATTGGAACAAAACTATCGTTCAACTAAAACGGTACTTGATGCCGCTAATTCGGTGATTGCCCATAATGACAATCGTGCCGACAAAAATTTGTGGACTGAAAATCCCAAGGGCGATCAGATTTCATATTATCGTGGTCAGACCGAAAACGACGAGGCAAGATACGTTGTTGCCAAAATTCAAGAAGAAATGGCCAAGCCAAAACGCAATTACGGCAGTTTTGCAATCCTTTACCGAACCAATGCGCAGTCACGGGTAATTGAAGAAACCTTGCTCAAATCAAATATTCCCTACACCATGGTTGGCGGACACAAGTTCTATGATCGAAAAGAAATTCGAGACGCCTTGTCTTACCTGACTCTGTTAGCTAATCCAAACGACTCCATGAGCTTTGAACGGGTCATCAACGAACCTAAACGGGGGATCGGCCAAGCCAGTATTGAACGATTACGACTATTCGCCAACGATCATCAGTGGAGTCTCCTTGAGGCTGCTAAAAACGTTGATTTAGCCAATGAGATTTCTACCCGTGCAAAAAATTCGATCGCTGAATTTGAACAGACGATGCGAACGATTTCAGAGAAGATGGCACAATTATCAATCACTGAAATTACTGAAGAAATTCTCGATAAGAGTGGCTATCTAAGTACCTTGAAAGCTTCGAAGTCTTTGGAAGCTCAAACCAGGCTTGAAAACTTGGAAGAATTTATTTCTGTGACTCAAAAGTATGATGAAGAAAACGAGGGCGAAACCGGTCAACAGAACTTAGTGAATTTCTTAAGTGATTTGGCCTTGGTTTCTGATCAGGATAGTCTCGAAGAAGACAATTCCCAAGTGACTTTGATGACTTTGCATGCAGCCAAGGGACTGGAATTTCCAGTGGTCTTTTTGATGGGAATGGAAGAAGGATTATTCCCGCTTTCACGAGCCGCAGCAGACGAATCAGAACTTCAAGAAGAGCGCCGATTAGCGTACGTTGGCATTACGCGTGCCAAAGAAAAACTCTATATTACCAATGCCTACTCGCGAATGTTGTATGGCCGTCGCCAAAACAATCCAGAGTCGCGCTTCGTCAACGAAATTAGCCCAGAGCTTATCCATTCGGATAATCAACAGCAAACTGAGTCCCCCCTAAGCACGCCGTTTGATCGCCGAACCAGGCGGGCAACGGCAACTACTTATCGGCGACCTGGAAAAGTCGTCGAAAGCCCTAAAGGATCCGGTGCAGACAAACTCGCTTGGGCCGTTGGTGATAAAGTATCACACAAGGCTTGGGGAACCGGCACGGTTGTCAAGGTTACCGGAACCGGCGAGGATATGGAGCTCGATATTGCATTCAAGCAAGAGGGCATCAAGCGGCTGTTGGCTGCATTTGCCCCAATTAAGAAGCAGGAAAATTAATCAACAGAAGGTGTTATTGTGGCATTTGAAAATATGTCCGAGCAACAGGCCGCTGCTAAGGCTGGCGATCTGAGGAAACAATTGAACCAGTGGGCTGACGAGTATTACACCTATGACGCACCAAGTGTCGAAGATGCCGTGTATGACCAAACTTATCAGCAGCTGGTCGCATTGGAAAACCAATTTCCACAGATTGTGACTCCTGATTCACCTACTCAAAAAGTCGGCGACCACACGCTCCCCGGCTTTACCAAGGTTAACCATGAAATTCCGATGCTTTCACTGGGAGATGTTTTCTCTAAGGAAGAGTTGGCGGAATTCGTCGACCGTCTAAGTGAAAATGATTCAGTCGCATTTGATTATAATTGCGAATTAAAAATCGATGGTTTGGCAATCAACCTTCGATATGAGAACGGGGTCTTTGTTCAAGGATCCACTCGCGGAAACGGTCAAATTGGTGAAGATATTACCCGTAACTTAAAGACGATTAAGTCAATTCCGCAAAAGTTGACTCGACCGATCAATATTGAGGTTCGTGGCGAATGTTACATGCCCAAAGAATCGTTTGCCAAATTGAATGAACAGCGCCAGTTGGATGGTGAAGAACCATTCGCCAATCCAAGGAATGCTGCGGCCGGAAGTTTGCGTCAGCTGGATCCACGTGTGACCCGCAGTCGCAAATTAAGTACTTTTATGTATAACGTTGCCGATATCGATGATCTGCAATCTGACACTCAAAGCGGGATGCTTGCCGAACTCAAAGAATTGGGCTTTACGATCAATCCAGATTTCAAAGTTGCCCACAATATGGCTGATATTGACAATTACGTTGATAAATACAAAGATTTACGGGATGGTTTGCCCTATGGGATTGACGGCATTGTGATTAAGGTCAATTCACTACCGCTGCAGCGCTCACTCGGGGCAACCGTTAAAGTTCCCCGCTGGGCGATTGCATACAAGTTTCCGCCAGAAGAGGTTCAAACGATTGTTAGGGACATTGAATGGACCGTTGGACGGACCGGGGTGGTGACACCCACTGCGGTTATGGATCCGGTGACATTAGCCGGCAGTACTGTCAGCCGGGCATCACTTCATAATCCGGATTATTTGGCAGAAAAAGATATCCGGGTCGGCGATACCGTTAAGCTGCATAAAGCTGGCGACATCATCCCTGAAATCTCGCAGTACTTACCAGATAAACGGCCTGCCAACAGTCAGGCCTATGAAATCCCAACCCAGTGTCCATCATGCGGTTCCACGCTGGTTCACTTGGACCAAGAGGTGGCGCTTCGCTGCATTAATCCTCAGTGTCCGGCGCAACTCAAAGAAGGCTTAACCCACTTTGCTTCCAGGGATGCCATGAATATCGACGGTTTGGGGCCAAAAATCATCGCCCAGTTGTTTGAAAAACACATGGTCTCCGATGTTGCCGGACTTTATGATTTGTCCTTTGACCAACTATTAACTTTGGACAAATTTGGTGAAAAATCAGCCACTAAGCTGCTGGCTGCCATTGATAACAGCCGATCGAATTCTTGTGAACGACTGCTTTATGGTTTGGGAATCCGCCATGTTGGGATCAAGGCAGCTCGATTAATTGCCCAACGTTTTAAAAATATTGATAAGGTTATGCAGGCAAGCGCGCAAGATATCGCCGAAATTGCTACAATGGGAATGATCATTGCTGACAGCGTGGTTACTTACTTCTCAATGCCTGAATCCAAGCAGTTGATCGACCAACTCAAACAAGTGGGCGTTAACATGGATTATCTGGGTGTGACTGATGAACAACTTGCTGAAAGTGATTCATTCTTCACCGGCAAGAAGTTTGTTTTGACAGGGAAATTACAAAATATCACCCGGCCGGATGCAACTCAATGGCTTGAGGACCATGGTGCCAAAGTCAGCAGTTCAGTTTCCAAAAATACAGACATCGTTGTTGTGGGTGAAGACCCCGGCAGCAAGTATGATAAGGCGAAAAGCCTCGGCATTCAGACATGGGACGAAGCCCGTTTCCACCAAGAAATGGCCGATGAAAAGTGACAATGGAGGAACGAATCGTGAAAAAAATTATCCTGGGGATTTCAATCATTCTGTCGGGATTTATGTTGGCAGCGTGTGGAAGCGTTGATAATCTGTCGAAGGATACCAGCAATTCCAGTGGCTCAAAAGCCAAGACGCAGTTAACCGGCCAAACGAACACCGACTATTATCAAGGTGTGATTAAGAATGGCCGTTATCAGACCAGTAAATCTCGTGGTGTGAGTGTTTCTCAAGAATCGAATCAGTTCAATATTAAAGGGTTTGAAAACGGCCTGTTGGATATTTCCAAAAAAGAATTTTCAACTAAAAAATACATCTTCCAAGAAGGTCAATATCTTTCTACCAGCACGGTTGAAAATTGGTTGGGCCGTCAATCCAAATCAAACCCAACCGGCTTAAATCCGGTTAAGTCCAAATCGACCAACCCTAACACTAGAAATCCAATTTATCTTTCCCAAATTGATGAGCAGGATTTTATGACTCAAAGCGGCAAATCGCTTCGCTTGTCAGGGATGACCATCGGACTGGGGATTAACTCGGTTGATTATTATAAGAAGACGGCCTATGGGCCAACTTATGAAACCGACATTTCTGATGCCCAAGTTAAAAAGCAGGGTAAAGCTATCGCCAACCAAGTGATTAAGCGGCTGCGACAACGGCGATCGCTGAAGAACATTCCAATCATCATTGCTTTATACAAGCAAGCTTCGGATGATAGCCTGGTCGGCGGGAACTTCTTTGCATATTCCATGAATGACGATGGTGAAACCAAAGTTGCCAAGTGGGACAAAATCAATCAAAAGAACTACGTCTTCCCATTACAATCTGACAAGAAGGGTCCCAGCCAAAATGATGCTGATTCGTTTGATAACTTCAAATCAGAAATTCAAGGCTTCTTCCCGAATTTGAGTGGGGTGACTGCTCAAGCACAATACACCGATGGTTCACTCAGTGGGATGAATATCAGCATCACGACTCAATTTTATAGTCAGACTGAGATCATCAGTTTTACCCAATACATTCAAAATGCCGCCCAGCGATATTTGCCGGCCAATGCACCAATTGACATTACGGTATCTTCGACTGAAGGCATTCAGAGTTTCTTGAGCCGTAAGCAAAATGAGAAGAAATTTTCTGCCCATATTTTCAATAGTTATTAATTTCTAAAAAATGCGATTCTTTATATGGTAGAATTATTGTTGTTATTAAATTTTGGATATATTCAGAAGAGAGAAGGATTTCAATGACTGAAAAGATCTCCGAAGATCAAGTAAAACACGTTGCTGAATTAGCAAAGCTAAAAATTGCCGACGATCAACTGCCATATTTCACCACTCAATTAGACCAAATCATTGGGTTGTTTGAAACACTGAGCGAAGTTGACACTGACGGCGTTGAACCTACCAGTAGTGTGACTGATCAAATTAACGTGATGCGAGACGATATTGCCGAAGATTGGCACCAACGTCAAGCATTGCTTGATAACGCACCAGACACGGCCGATGGCTACATCAGAGTGCCAACCATTATTGATGAAAGCGGGGATAACGAATAATGAATTATTTCGATCAATCACTTTCCAGCATTCACAAACAACTGGTCAACAAAGAAATCTCTGCGAAGGATTTGACCCAGCAAACTTTGGATAACATTAAATCCGTTGATAATGACATCAACGCTTTTATTACTGTCAACGATGAAGGGGCTTTGAAGAAAGCTGCCGACGTTGATGCTAAGGGCATTGACGCTGATAACCTTTTGTCCGGAATGCCAATTGCCATTAAGGACAATATGGTGACCAAAGGCTTGACCACAACCGCAGCGTCGAAAATTCTGGAAAACTTCAAGCCGATTTATGATGCTACCGCTGTTGACAAGTTGAACAAACTTGGCACCATTACAGTTGGTAAGACCAACATGGATGAATTCGCCATGGGCGGGTCAACTGAAAACTCTGCATTTAAGATTACTCATAACCCTTGGGACACAACCAAAGTTCCTGGTGGTTCGTCAGGTGGTTCAGCTGCTGCTGTTGCTGCCGGTGAAGTCATTGCCGCTTTGGGGTCAGATACTGGGGGTTCTATTCGTCAGCCAGCATCATTTAATGGTGTGGTCGGCATGAAGCCGACTTATGGCCGAGTTTCACGATGGGGACTGATTGCTTTTGGTTCCAGTTTGGATCAAATTGGGCCAATCACTCGTAACGTCAGTGACAATGCAACGATTATGAACGCCATTGCCGGCCACGACGAGCATGACTTGACTTCTTCGACTAAAGAAGTTCCCGACTTCACCAGCACATTGAACAAAGGTGTTAAGGGCATGAAAATTGGAATTCCTACTGAATTTATGGCCCAGGGACTGGATGACGACATCAAGCAAACCGTCTTAGATACTGCGGAAACCTTCAAAAAGTTGGGGGCAACCGTTGAAGAAGTTTCACTTCCACATACCAAGTACGGTGTGGCGGCTTATTACATCATTTCCTCATCCGAAGCTTCTTCCAACCTGCAGCGTTTTGACGGCATTCGTTATGGCCGCCGGGCAAAAGATGTCAAAGACTTGGAAGACTTGTACGTTAAATCCCGTTCAGAAGGTTTTGGCGACGAAGTTAAGCGTCGAATCATGCTGGGAACATTCTCACTTTCAGCTGGTTTTTATGACGCCTACTTCAAAAAAGCCGCTCAAGTTCGGACGTTGATGATTAATGACTTTACCAATGTCTTCAAAGACTATGACTTGATTTTGGCACCTACTGCACCGACGCCTGCATACGGAATCGGCGAGGATGTCTCAGATCCGATGACCATGTATATGAACGATGTGTTGACCCTGCCGGTTAACTTGGCTGGCTTGCCAGGAATGTCAATTCCTGCCGGGTTCTCCAAGGGCTTACCAGTGGGTGTGCAATTGATTGGTCGCCCATATGACGAATTGACCGTTTACCAAGCAGGTAGTGCATTTGAACAAGAAACTGATTTTGCAAAACAAACACCAAAGATGGGAGGTAACAACTAATGAATTTTGAAACGACAATCGGACTGGAAGTCCACGTTGAATTAAAAACCAATTCCAAAATTTTTAGTCCATCTCCTGTAGAATTTGGTGATGAACCCAACTCCAATACCAACGTCATTGACTGGGGATATCCTGGTGTTTTACCAACCACCAATAAAGGAGTTGTCCATGACGGCATCATGGCTGGTTTGGCACTTCACGCCCAAATTGAACGCCACCCACACTTTGACCGGAAGAACTACTTCTATCCCGATAATCCTAAAGCTTACCAGATCACTCAATCAGAAACCCCAATTGCCCATGATGGCTGGGTTGAAATTGATGTTGACGGTAAGAAAAAGAAGATCGGAATTGCTGAAATGCATATCGAAGAGGATGCTGGTAAGAACTCGCATGCTTCCGAATATTCTTACGTTGATTTGAACCGTCAGGGAACGCCACTGATTGAAATTGTTTCCAAACCCGACATTTCTTCTCCAGATGAAGCATATGCCTACTTGGAACAATTACGTCAGGTTATCCAGTTCACGGGTGTATCCGACGTTAAGATGGAAGAAGGTTCCATGCGTGTCGATGTTAACATTTCTGTTCGCCCCGTTGGCCAGCAGGAATATGGGACCAAGACTGAATTGAAGAATTTGAACTCCTTCACGTATGTTAAAAAAGGTTTGGCATTTGAGGAAGCTCGTCATCAACGTGTTTTGATGTCGGGCGGCAAAATTGCCCAGGAAACCCGTCGTTTTGACGAGTCAACCGGCCAAACCATCTTAATGCGGACTAAGGAAGGCTCCGATGATTACCGTTACTTCCCAGAACCTGATCTACCAGTTTTGAATATTTCCCAGGACTGGATTGACGAGATTCAATCAGAACTGCCTGAGCCGCCTGCAAAACGTCGTGAGCGTTACGTCAATGAACTTGGGATTACAGATTACGATGCAATGGTCATTACCCAGACCAAGGAAATGTCTGATTTCTTTGATAAGATGATTGCTGCCGGTGCCGACGCCAAATTGGCTGCCAACTACCTGCAAGGTGACGTTAATGCTTATATGAATGATAATCAGGTTGAACTACAAGATACCAAGATTACCCCTGAGCATTTGGCCACCATGATCAAACTAATTTCTGACGGCACGATTTCATCAAAGATGGCTAAGAAAGTCTTTAAAGCCATCACCAATGGTGAAGAGCCCAAGAAATTCGTTGAAGACAAGGGCATGGTTCAGTTGTCAGACCCAGCCAAGCTTCAGCCAATTGTTGATGAAGTCGTAGCGGCTAACCCACAATCTGTTGAAGATTTCCATAATGGTAAGGATCGGGCCATCGGTTTCTTGGTTGGTCAAATTATGAAACAAACCCACGGGAAAGCTAACCCGCAAGTAATCAACAAAATGCTAAAGGATTCAATGAGTAAATAGAAAGTCAGGATGGATATGCGAAAACGGGCCCGGGTTATTTATAATCCTACTTCGGGAAGGGAACTTCTCAAGCAAAAGTTAGTCGACATTTTGAATATTTTTGAGCAAGCTGGTTATGAAACCAGCGCTTATGCGACAACCCCCGCCAAGGATTCTGCTAAAAACGAGGCTCGCCGTGCTGCCAAGGACGGCTTTGAACTCGTGGTAGCTGCAGGTGGGGATGGTACCATTAACGAGGTGGTTAACGGCATCGCGCCACTGAAGAAGCGTCCCAAGATGGCGATTATTCCTGCTGGAACGACTAACGATTACGCAAGAGCGCTGCACATTCCCAGAGAAGATCCCGTCGAGGCTGCCAAGGTAGTCTTGAAGGACCAAACCCTGCGGATAGATATCGGTAAAGCAGGTGAAAATTACTTTATCAATATTGCTGCTGGTGGATTGCTAACCGAACTGACTTACGATGTTCCCTCAGACTTGAAAACCTTCTTTGGTTACTTGGCCTATTTGGTTCGTGGAGCTGAACTGTTGCCACGCATTAAGCCGATTGAGATGGATCTGAAGTATGACGATGAAGAGTTTAAAGGTAAGGCCTCGATGTTTTTCCTGGCCCTAACAAACTCGGTTGGCGGGTTTGAGCAAATTGTTCCAGACGCTTCGTTAGATGATGGAAAATTCACTTTAATTATCGTTAAAACCAGCAACTTGGTTGAAATTCTCCATTTAGCATCAAAAGTCCTCAACGGTGGCCGGCATGTCGATGATCCACGGATTATCTATAAAAAGGTGCGTAAAGTCACTGCCAAGCCGGTTCATGATCGAATGCAGATCAATCTGGACGGTGAATATGGTGGAGATGCACCGATGACTTTCGTTGATCTCAAACAACACATTGAATTTTTTGCCAATACCGACGAAATTCCCGATGATGCGTACTCTGATGAAACCAATGAGATGCGCCGAGTTGAAAAGAACTTCGTCACAGGCGTTGACAAACTCCCTGATAAAGAATAGTTTAATAAGATGTTATAATTGCGTTACGAAGCTTTCGTTTCGCAATTTTTGTTTCTAGGAATTAAAAAGGTGAATAAATGAAAAAGATGGTACCAGTTGAAAAGAACCAGAACTACGACGTTGACATTACTGATTTAACGTATCAAGGTCTGGGAGTCGCCAAGATTGATGATTTCCCAATTTTTATTGAAAATGCTCTGCCAACCGAAAACGTGACCATGAAGGTTATTAAGGTTAAAAAGAACTTTGCCTTCGGACGGGTAGTTAAGATCAATCAAAAGAGTAAAGACCGGGTTGAATTGGTGGATAAAGCTTACACCCAAACCGGAATTGCACCGCTTCAACATCTAAAATATGATGCGCAATTAAAATTCAAGCAACATCAAATTCAAGTTGACTTTGATAAAATGAAGCTTGATGTGACTGTTAATCCCACGATCGGCATGGACGATCCAACCCACTATCGTAATAAGGCTCAAATTCCTGTCCGCTCCATTAATGGGCAGCTTCAAACCGGTTTTTATCGGAAACACTCTCATGACTTGGTGCCGATTGAAGACTTCTATATTCAAGATCCCAAGATTGATGAGGCAGTGGTGGTTGTTCGTGACATTTTGCGCAAGTTCAGAGTTCAACCCTATGATGAACAAACCAACAAGGGCGTTGTCCGCAACATCATGGTCCGCCGCGGCTACTACTCTCATGAAATGATGATCGTCTTGATTACCAGAACAGAGAAACTGCCAAGCAGTAGCGAGATTGTGGCTGAAGTTGAGCAGTCACTGCCCGAAGTGAAAAGTATCGTCCAAAATGTCAATCCTGAAAAAACGAATGCCTTGATGGGCAAGAAAAATAAAGTTTTGGCTGGTAAGAGTACCATTGAGGATACCCTGCTTGGACTGAAGTTTGATATTTCAGCCAGCTCATTTTATCAAGTCAACCCGGTGCAGACGGAAAAATTATATGATTTGGCGACCAAGAAAGCTGACTTGTCGGCTGACGATGTTGTGATCGATGCCTATTGTGGAATCGGGACAATTTCGCTTTCGATGGCCCGCGTGGCCAAGCAGGTTTATGGGGTTGAAATTGTCCCTGAAGCTGTTGAAGATGCTAAGAAGAACGCCAAGCTCAACAATTTAACCAATGTGCACTTCGTTGCCAGCAAAGCCGAGACGCAAATGGCCAAATGGCAGGAAGACGGCTTAAAGCCGGATGTCATTTCTGTTGATCCGCCGCGTAAAGGCCTTGATGCCAGTTTGATTGACAGCGTGGTGAAAATGCAGCCCAAGCGAGTGGTCTATGTGTCATGTAATCCGGCAACTTTGGCACGAGATGTTAAATTATTTACTGAGCAAGGTTATCAGGTTAATCAACCGATTCAACCCGTTGACCAATTCCCACAAACCGTGCATGTTGAATCAATTACCGTCTTGGAACGTGGTCATTAAGCGTTGAATGAGCCCATCCAACGGATATTTGTTCAATTTACAAAAACGAATTGATGATTCCATCGATTTTCATTATTGCCAGAGGTCATTCAATGTTGCAGTTAACAGAGAATGTGTGAGGGAATCAGGACAAAAGCAATCACTTTTGTCCTGATTCCCTCTTTTTTTATCAGCAAATTTAAAAAAAGCCAAAAATATTTTCCAATCCCGTTGAAATCCTATTCTAAAAGTAAATGTAGCAACCCCGGCAACAAGATACAGTGCAAATGTATAAAATTGCTATTATGTAGATAAGGTCAACCATAAAACCGGTTACAATCCCCCAGTGAGGGAATCTGACGGATTTGCTAAATGGTTGAACTGAATGCATATTTTTGTTAAGGTTTTATAAGTCGTTCAATTACTGGCTTCCACATACGTTTGTGCTTTAGGCCGGTAATTGATTTTTATTTATCCTGAATGATGTAAGGAGGAGCACATGACAGCAAAACTACAAGTGCAACATCTTACCAAAATCTTTGGCCGCAGGATTCAAAAAGCTGAAGAACTATTAAAACAAGGTAAGTCAAAAGCTGAAATTTTACAAAATGCCGGGGCAACGGTTGGTGTTAGCGATGCCAACTTTGAGGTCAATGATGGTGAAATCTTCGTGATCATGGGATTATCAGGGAGTGGTAAGTCGACCATGATTCGAATGATTAACCGCTTAATTGAGCCGACATCCGGCAAGGTAATGATCGATGGCGAGAATTTGACAGACCTAAATAAAAAAGAGCTGTTGGATGTTCGTCGCAACAAAATGAGCATGGTCTTTCAAAATTTTGCGTTATTCCCAAATCGGACAATCATTGAAAATACTGCCTACGGATTGGAAGTTAAAGGCGTCGACAAGGATGAACGCTTAAAAAAGGCCCACGATGCCTTGGAATTAGTTGGTCTTCACGGCTACGACGACCAATATCCAACCCAACTCTCTGGTGGGATGCAGCAGCGAGTTGGGTTAGCCAGAGCATTGGCAACTGATTCTGAAATTCTGTTGATGGACGAGGCCTTTTCAGCCCTTGATCCCTTGAATCGAAAAGATATGCAGGATGAATTGCTGGATCTGCAGGAGAACTTACACAAGACAATTGTTTTTATCTCTCATGATCTGAACGAAGCCCTGAGAATTGGTGACCGAATTATGATCATGAAGGACGGCGTGATTGTCCAGACCGGGACTCCAGAAGAGATTCTGACTCAGCCTGCTGACGAATACGTTGAGAAATTTATCGAAGATGTTGACCGGACCAAGGTCTTAACTGCTTCCAATGTGATGATTCGCCCAACTTTTGTCAATATCGATAAGGATGGTCCACGGATCGCAATGCGTCGGATGCGTGAGAATGAAATTTCGTCTGTTTACGTTGTCAATAGTAAGCGGGAATTCGTTGGCGTTGCGGATGCTGATCACGTGATGGGATTAATTAAACAGAAAAACCCTGATCTGATGTCAGTTGTCCAAACCGATGTCCCAACGACGCATCCAGACACACCGATTACGGAGATTATGGAAAAAATCTCGCAGACACCGATTCCATTTGCGGTGCTTGACGATCAAAAACATTTACTAGGAATCATCATTCGAGGTGCCGTTCTAGGCGCCATTTCAGGAAATGAGGTGACAGAGGATGAATAACATTCCACAATTACCAGTCTCCAGCTGGATTGATAAATTTGTCGACTGGCTTGCCGGCTTTGAAGGCTTCTTTAACGGTGTCACCAATTTTATCGGCGGCATCATTAACGGTTTCCAATGGGTCTTTGACATCCTGCCGATTTGGCTGTTCATGCTGATTGTTCTGGGGGCCACCTACTGGCTGAACCGCAACACTAAGCATTGGACATTACTGATTTTTGAAGCCATTGGTCTCCTTTACATTTGGAATCAAGGTTTCTGGCGGGATATGACCCAGACCCTCACACTGGTTCTGACATCCAGTTTGATTGCGTTGGTGATTGGAGTCCCGCTTGGAATTTGGATGGCTAAATCAAAAGTTTTTGCGGTGATCAATAAGCCAATTTTGGACTTCATGCAAACAATGCCAGCCTTTGTTTATTTGATTCCGGCAGTTGCCTTCTTTGGGATCGGTATGGTTCCAGGGGTCATTGCCTCCGTTATTTTTGCAATGCCACCGACGGTTCGAATGACCAACCTGGGAATCCGTCAAGTGCCCAATGACTTGATTGAAGCAGCGGATTCCTATGGATCTACGGGTTGGCAAAAGTTGTTTAAGGTTCAATTACCGTTAGCGAAATCAACCTTAATGGCCGGCGTTAATCAAAGTATGATGCTGTCGTTGTCAATGGTTGTGATTGCTTCGATGATTGGGGCGATGGGACTTGGAAACAAGGTCTACTTTGCCGTTGGTCGAAACGATGCTGGTGGCGGTTTTGCTGCCGGTTTGGCAATCGTTATTCTGGCAATCATCCTTGACCGGATTACCCAGGCGATTAACCGCACAAAAGTCCCTAAGTCATAGAAGGGGGTTACTATGCGAAAAAAGAACAATCGATTTCTATTAACCATTGCCTTGTTCTTCTCGATGATTCTCCTTTCGGCATGTGGTAGTAAGCCTGCTCGGTATCATGCTAACGAAAGCCTTGGCAAGCAGATCAACTACACAATTACCGGGATTGAGGCCGGTGCCGGGATCATGTCCAGTACGCAGAAGGCTATGAAGGCATATGGTTTGGACAAAGGTAAATGGCAGCTGCAGACCAGTTCCACCGCGGCAATGACCAGTACATTGGGTAAAGCCATCAAAAATCATCAGCCGATTGTCGTAACCGGCTGGACTCCGCACTGGATGTTTACCAAATACAATTTAAAATTTTTGAAAGATCCTAAGAACGTATACGGCAAAGCCGAAGACATTCACACCATCGTTCGAAAAGGATTGAAGAAGGACAAACCACAGGCGTACGAAATGCTGAACCGCTTTAATTGGCGGCCAAAACAAATGGCAGATGTGATGCTGAAAGTCAACAATGGCGAAGATCCGCATAAAGCTGCCAATGATTGGATCAAGGCTAATCAAAAGCAGGTTGATACCTGGACGAAGGGTATTGCCCACGTGCATGGTCAATCGATCAAGCTGACGTATGTCGCCTGGGATTCTGAAATTGCCTCAACCAATGTGGTGGCCAACGTATTGCGGTCATTAGGTTACAAGGTGGAAATCCAAGCAATGGAAGTCCAACCACTGTGGGCATCAATTGCTACAAATGCAGCGGATGGGATGGTAAGTGCCTGGCTGCCGACAACTCAGGGACTGTATTATAAGGACTACAAGGGCAAGTTTGACGATTTGGGTGTCAACTTGCATGGCGCCAAGGTCGGCTTGGCTGTCCCAACGTATATGAAGAATGTGAATACGATTGGAGACTTGAAGTAGAGTGCGAGTCAGCCCGGTTAGCCCCGGTGTATAAGGCCGAAGGGCGAATTGATAAGCGGGGTGTGCTTATCGATTTGCGCTTCGGCCTTATGCGTTAGGGGCTGGGCTGAGGAGCACATTTCAGAACAGAGTGCGACGAGACCCGGGTGATCCCGGAGCATAAAGTGAACCCTTCAATAAGGCGTGGTTCTGTGCCTTATTGAAGGGTTCGCTTTATGCAGTAGGGATCAGGGTCGTCGGAGCACATTTTCACTATGTAAGTAGGGACAACCAAGGCTCGGATTATCGATATCTCCACCAACCAGCTCGTTTAACATGCACAAGCAACCATGGATGTTTTCAACAACAGAAAGTAAAACTAATCAATATTCCCACCTCCCAAAAGCCACCGCCCCTCAAGGACGATGGCTTTTATCAACCCACTAAAAGCTCACAAGTTCACATAACAGAACAAAATTTCAACAAACATCTTTACATATGTTCTAAATTCCTGTAAACTATCCTTGTAAAGAAATGAAAGGGGTTACATGACCATGACAAAAGAAATTACGACTGCTCAACTCGCAAAGTATTTGGACCACACAAACTTAAAACCAGAGGCAACTGAGGCCAGCATTCGCCAAACTTGTGAAGAAGCAATCAAGTATAATACGGCTTCTGTTTGTATCAATTCACACTGGATTCCACTTGCCGCCGAGCTTTTAAAGGACACAACTGTTAACCCAATTACGGTTGTCGGCTTCCCACTCGGGGCAACCAACACTGAAACCAAAGTTTACGAAGCCATTACGGCGATTGATGACGGTGCCGAAGAAATTGACATGGTTTTAAATGTCGGTGAACTGATCGGCGGCAATCTCGATTACGTCACTGCCGATATTCAAGCCGTTGCTGAAGCGGTTCACGCCAAGCACAAAATGCTCAAAGTCATTTTTGAAACATCATTATTGAACGACGAGCAAATTGTCAACGCCTGCCACGCTTCTGAAGCTGCCGGTGCTGATTACGTGAAGACATCGACCGGCTTTAGCTCGGAAGGGGCAACCCTTCATAACGTTGCCTTAATGAGAAAGACTGTCGGCAACAAGTTGGGCGTTAAGGCTTCCGGTGGAATTCATTCTCGAGAAGAAGCTTTGGCAATGATCGAAGCTGGTGCCAGCCGGTTAGGTGTCAGCGCAACCGTCAAGATTTTATCTTAAGCAGCTGGTTGTAGGGGAGGAATTTAGATGACAGTTAAGAAATATAAACGCATTTTTGGCATCGTAATGGACTCAGTTGGAACAGGCGAAGCACCAGATGCTGCTAAATTCGGCGATGTCGGTTCAGACACTTTGGGACACGTTGGCGAGGCTTATGAGGGAAAGCTGCAGATTCCCAATTTACAAAAACTTGGCATTTCCAATTTGCGCCAAACGGCAATTGAAGGCGTCGACAAAGTGACTTCACCAATCGGCTACTATGGTAAGATGCAAGAAATTTCCGCCGGCAAAGACAGTATGGACGGCCACTGGGAAATGATGGGGTTGCCGGTTGAAAAGCCCTTGAGCACCTTTCCAAATGGGTTCCCGGAAGAGATTCTCAAAAACTTGGCAGATTTTTCAGGCCGTAAAATTATTGGTAACCGGCCCGAATCCGGCACCAAGATTATTGCGGAACTCGGGGAGCAACAGATGAAGACTGGGGATCTGATTGTTTACACGTCCGGTGACTCAGTTCTCCAAATTGCCGCCCACGAAGACGTCATCCCGCTTGAAGAACTCTATAAAATTTGCGAGTATGCCAGAACGTTGGTCAACGGTCCCGAATACACGGTTGGCCGGATCATTGCACGCCCATACGTTGGTCCGGATAAGGATCATTTCACTCGGACTGCCAACCGGCACGACTTCACGTTGGAGCCGACTGGCACGACTGATTTGGACGACCTGCAGAAGGCGGGGGTCCACACCGTTGGGATCGGTAAAATCAACGATATTTTCTCAGGCCACGGAATTGATGAAGGCTACCATAATGAAAGTAATATGGACGGCATGGATCACGTTGACCACGTGATGGCAGAAGACTTTACCGGCTTTTGCTTCACCAACTTGGTCGACTTTGACGCAATGTACGGCCACCGCCGTAATCCCATTGGCTTTGGCCAAGCCTTAATGGATTTTGACAAACGTTTGGGAACGGTGCTGAAGAATTTGAAGGACGACGACCTGCTGCTGATCACGGCCGATCACGGCAACGATCCAGGTTTTAAAGGCACCGATCATACCCGCGAACTGGTGCCATTGCTGGCCTATTCACCTTCAATGCAACATGCCGATAGCTTAGGCATCCGTAAAACCTTTGCCGATTTTGGCGCAACCGTGCTGGATAACTTTAACGTTGCCGGCAATGGGGTTGGCGATAGTTTTCTGGCTGATTTGAAATAAACGGAGGCAATCATATGAGTACACATATTGGCGCAAAGCCCGGCGAAATCGCCGACACAGTTTTAATGCCTGGAGATCCACTGCGGGCAAAGTTCATTGCTGAAACTTATCTGGACAATCCTGTCCGCTACAGTGAAGTCCGAAACATGTTCGGGTATACTGGAACTTATAAGGGTCACCGAATTTCGGTTCAGGGATCTGGGATGGGGATTCCATCCTTGGCTATTTATACGACTGAACTCATTAAAGAATATGGGGTTAAGACCATTTATCGGGTTGGGTCATGTGGTGGGATGAGTCCAGACGTGAAGATCCGTGACGTCATTTTGGGCCAATCCGGGACCACCGATTCATCGATCATTCAAAACACCTTTGGCCCAGGAATGTACTACTCGCCAATTGCTGATTTTGGCCTGCTGGATTCCGCTTACCATACCGCGCAACAAATGGGAATTAACACCAAGGTGGGCAACATTTTTGCCGCTGATCGTTTCTACAACGATGAGTTGGATATCCACAAATTAATTGATTATGGCGTTTTGGCAACTGAAATGGAAACCTCCGGGCTATATTTGCTGGCTGCCAAACATCACATTCGCGCACTGACCATTCTGACGGTCAGTGATCATTTGCTGACCGGCGAAGCCCTCCCCGCCAAGGAACGGGAAACGTCATTTGATGAAATGGCCAGATTATCACTGGAAACCGCCATTAAAAATATGTCATAAAGAGAAATTGGAGCGATCACATGGATGAAATTAAGGACATCACCAAACTCAAACAAAGCTTGCGCGTGGCCGAATTATACTTTCAGGATAATTTGAGTCAAATCGAAATTGCCGCTCGATTGGGGGTCTCCCGCCCGACGGTGTCACGATTGCTGCAATATGCCAAGGATAACGGTTTGGTGAAGATCCAGATTGTCAATCCCTTGGTTGATTCGCAGGTGTTGTCCAAACAGTTGAGTGATAAGTACGGAATTGAATTCCATGTGGTGCCAAACAATTACGGCGGGACCGTCAGTATTCAAGACGGTGTTGGCCGCTATACCGCCGACTTTTTGTCTGCCAACGTTCAAGCTGGTGACATCATCGGGATTGGCTGGGGGGAAACCATTCATTCGGTTACCAAGCAACTCGAAGAGCAGGATATTGCCGGCGTTCAGGTGGTTCAACTCAAAGGTAGTATCAGTCATTCCCAGGAAAAAACCTGGGCCTATGAGTCTGTCAATGAATTGGCAAAAGCCTATCATACCCATCCCGAGTATCTGCCGCTGCCGGTGATATTTGATAACCAAGTCACCAAGGAAATGGTTGAAACCGACCGGCATATCAAACACATTCTTGATCTTGGGCGCCGAGCCAACGTTGCCTTGTTTACTGTCGGGACTGTTCGATCAGAGGCATTGATTTTCCAACTTGGGTATTTCAATGATCAGGAAAAAGCTGAAATTCAGCGACTGGCTGTCGGCGATATTTTTTCACGCTTTGTTGATGAAAATGGCCAAATTGTCTCAAAAGAAATCAACGATCGGACCATCGGCATTCAGCTGGATGATTTAAAAGATAAGCCGCACGCAATCTTGGTCGCCAGCGGCAATCGAAAGGCGGCAGCAGTCCATGCGGCAATCAATGCGCACTACACCAATTGCGCAATTCTGGATCAAAGTTTGGCACAACTCTTACTAGATTATTAACGGCAACGCCCAATCCATATTCGAACCAATCAGGGTTGGGCGTTTGTTCAACGCTCAAATGAAAACGCTTTATTTTAAATGAAAAATCAAAGGAGAATCCACAATGAGAATGGTAGACGTAATTCACACCAAACGAGCTGGTAAACAGCTGACAGATGAGCAGATTCAATTTTTTGTCGATGGGGTGGTTTCGGGCGACATTCCGGATTATCAAATTAGTGCCTTATTGATGGCAATCTTCTTCCAAGGGATGACCAGCGAGGAACAAGCCAAATTGACTATGACGATGATGAAATCCGGTGACCATTTGGACTTGAGCCAAATTCCCGGCGTGAAAGTCGATAAGCATTCCACGGGAGGGGTTGGCGACAAGACGAGTATTCCATTGGCAGCCGTGGTAGCCGCTCTTGGAATTCCGGTACCGATGATTTCCGGCCGGGGGCTTGGACATACCGGCGGAACATTGGACAAGCTGGAAGCAATCCCAGGGTATCAGGTTGAAATTAGCGAGGATGACTTTATTGCCCAACTTAAAAAAGACCAACTGGCAATTATTGGCGCAACTGGGAATATTGCCCCGGCAGACAAAAAGATTTATGCCTTGCGGGATGTCACCGATACGGTCGACTCTATTCCATTGATTGCCAGTTCAATTATGAGTAAGAAGATTGCTTCGGGGGCAGACGCGCTGGTCATTGATGTGAAAACCGGTGCGGGAGCTTTCATGAAGACCCTGGACGATTCAAGAGCGCTGGCTAAAGCCTTGGTTGAGATTGGCAAAGGTGTCGGCATGCAGTGTATGGCGCTGATTACCGACATGAATCAGCCGCTGGGTGATGCAGTTGGTAACGCGCTGGAAATCCAAGAATCAATTGATTTGCTAAAGGGCAATGGGCCGGCAGATTTGGAAAAATTGATCGTCGTGATTGGCGGCTACATGGCAGTTATGGGTGGCCAAGCGGAAACGACTGAAGAAGGCCAGCAAAAATGTACCGCAGTGATCCATAACGGTCAGGCGTTGGAGCGACTCCGCGCAATGATCGCGGATCAGGGCGGCGATCCGGCAGTCATTGACGATCCAGAACATGTCTTACCGCAAGCTCAATTCAAGATTGACCTGCCCGCACCAAGCAGCGGCGTCGTTTCCAAAATTGTGGCTGATGAGATAGGGATTGCCAGCATGCTCTTGGGCGGTGGCCGGCAGAAGGCCGATGACCAGCTGGACTACGCGGTTGGCATTATGCTGCATAAGAAGATTGGCGACCAGGTCAAAGCCGGGGAGTCACTGCTGACAATATATAGCAATCGTGACGATGTCGATGACATTAAGAAGCGGTTGTATGACAATATTGAAATCTCTGAGTCCGCCAACAAACCAACGTTGGTTTATGAAACAGTTGAATAAAAACAGAGTGTGAAAGAGGACGTTTAGCAATCGAAATTTAAGCCACTCCAGACGGAAACCGAGTCAGGTTTTCGGCTGGAGTGGCTTAAATTTCAATTGCTGTCCTCTTTCACACGTTTAATCCAAATAACAGTAAAACACCAGGAAACCGAGTTAGGTTTTCGGCTGGAGCGCCTTAAATTTCGATTGCTGTCCTCTTTCACAGGTTTAATCTAAATAAAAGTAAGACACCAGGAAACCGAGTTAGGTTTTCGGGTGGAGCGCCTTAAAATTCAGTTGCTGTCCTCTTTCACAGGTTTAATCCAAATAAAAGTAAGACACCAGGAAACCGAGTCAGGTTTTCGGCTGGAGCGGCTTAAATTTCGATTGCTGTCCTCTTTCACAGGTTTAATCCAAATAAAAGAAAGACACCAGGAAACCGAGTCAGATTTTCGGCTGGAGCGCCTTAAATTTAGTTGCTGTCCTCTTTCCCACGTTTTAACTAGATAACAGTGGAATTCACAAAAGTCGCACATAAGCGAGGCCGAGATATAACCGATAATGAGTTATGTCTCGGCCTTTTTGTTAGGCCAACCCGCAAGTTCAAAAGAAAGACGTCTGCCATTTCCGGACGACTAGTCACAGAAGGCCTTTTGTGGTAAACTTCAGAAACGCAACACGTTGTATTGAAATTTAGTTTGATATTCAAACTAAATTAGGTTATTATGTTGTGTGTTCCGAAAAGAACCTCGGTAAATGTCAATTTTGAGCGTTTAGTTTTAGCTAATAGTTTGATAGTCGAACTAAATTTTAAATGGCATTGACCACCCTGTAAGTGAAAGGAAGAAATCAATGAGTGTATTAGATGCATCTGAAATTATGGATTTAATTCCCAACCGGTATCCAATTTTGTTTATGGATAAAGTTGATGAATTAAACCCCGGTGAGTCAATTGTGGTTACCAAGAACGTCACGATTAACGAGGAATTTTTCCAGGGCCATTTCCCCGGAAATCCCGTGATGCCTGGTGTCTTGATTATTGAATCATTGGCTCAAGCGGCTTCAATCTTGATTTTGAAAACTGAAAAGTACAAAGGCAAAACAGCTTATCTTGGCGCAATTGACAATGCCAAGTTTAGAAAAGTTGTTCGCCCAGGGGATGTCTTAAAACTTCACGTTACCATGGAAAAGCAGCGTGAGAACATGGGCAAAGTTAAGTGTGAAGCCAAGGTTGATGACAAAGTCGCCTGCTCTGCAGAATTAACCTTTATTGTCCCTGATCCAAAGAAGAAAATTTAATTATCAGTCTAGGGGAGCTAAGAAATGAATTCGCAAAGTGATGAAATCAAAAAAGATACCGACTTTATCAATGAGTCGCTCATCAACGTCTACGACAGCATCATGCGGATTGAGGAGAGCGAAATTCGAAAAAGTCGGTTCAAAGACATTACTGCGAAGGAAGTTCACTTGGTTCATACCATTGGCCTGCATGATCGAAAGACAACCTCGGAAGTGGCCCACATTTTGAAATTGAGCAAAGGAACTTTGACCGCCAATTTGAATAATTTGGAACGCAAAGGGTATGTGATGCGAATCGCCAACCAGGAAGATCACCGGATTATCAATCTGGGATTGACCAGTAAGGGGCGATTGTTGTATCGGGCCCATGACGCGTTTCATAAATTGTTGGTCAAACGGTTCTTGAGGGGCTTTGACGATGACGACATTCGGTTGATCAAGCAGGCGATGGTTAACCTGGAAGACTTTATTGATGAGGTATCTGCAAAATGACCTTTGAAGATTTCAAAATCATTGAGACTGCCAGTTCAGTTCCACAGCGCGTGGTTGATAACGATGAGCTTTCATCGATGATGGATACTTCTGATGCGTGGATTACTCAACGAACCGGAATCAAGCGGCGTCACGTTGCCGTTGAAGAGACGACCAGTTCACTGGCGACCGCGGTTGCGACAAAGCTGTTGGCAAAAAGCGGCCTCAAACCCACTGAGATTGATCTAATCGTTGTCGCTACCATGTCACCGGATTATTTGACACCGTCAGTCAGTGCCATGGTTCAAGGCAACCTGGGTGCTGATCAGGCGATTGCCTTTGATATCGACGCGGCCTGCTCAGGGTTTGTCTACGGCTTGAAGGTCGTTCGTCAGATGTTGAAAGCTGATCGGCCGATGCACGCCATTTTGATTGGGGCCGAGACATTAAGTAAGCTTTTGGATTGGCATGATCGTTCGACGGCCGTCTTGTTTGGCGATGGCGCGGCTGGGGTATTGATGACCAACCAATCTAGTGAGTCCGGTTCGTTTATCTCTGAGGACTTGAAGACGTTGGGTAAGCTGGGTAAGCATTTAACAGCTGGCCAAGTTGGCGTTAAGTCACCATTTGCCGCACCGGAAACCAGCTACTCGCCATTTTTCAAAATGAATGGCCATCGCGTTTATGGTTTCGCGGTTAAGAATGTTCCAGAATCAATTAACCGTGCCCTTGAGAAGGCAAACCTGACCATTGATGACATCGACTGCTTCGTCTTACATCAGGCAAACGAACGGATCATCGAAAAGATTGCCGATACTTTGGGCGCTTCGATGAATCAATTTCCTGTCAATATCAATGAATATGGCAACACATCAGCGGCCAGCGAACCGATTTTGCTTGCTGAGCTGGTCGCCAAACAACGCATTAAAAGGGGGGATGTCATCGCCCTATCCGGATTTGGCGGCGGATTAACTGTTGGCACAATGATTATCAAGTACTAAAAATAAAAATTGGAATAACATAAAATTTGGAGGAAATTAAAATGACTAAAGAAGAAGTATTTAACAAGGTAAAAGATATTATCGTGGACCAATTGGACGTTGACGCAGACAAGGTTAAGGAAGATACCAACTTCAAGAACGACCTTGATTTGGACAGCTTGGACATCTTTGAAGTTGTCGACAAGATTGAAGATACTTACGATATTGAAATTGACACCGATGAAGGTATGGAAACCGTTGGCGAGTTGGTTGATTACGTTTTAAAACAACAAACCAAGTAGTCAGAAAGTAGGCAGGTAGATAATTTGAAACTAGGATATTTATTTAGCGGTCAGGGTAAACAATTTGCCGGGATGGGACAGGATCTCTACCAGCAGGAGCCGATTTACCGTCAAACAATTGAAGAAGCTTCTCAGATACTTGGAAAAGACATGAGTGATTCAAAGATTTTTGATGATCCCGCCAATACACAAGTTTCAATTGTCATCCTGAGTACAGGAATTTATCGAATTCTGGCGCATGATTTAGGGCAGCCAGTCGGCGCCACCGGATTGAGCTTGGGCGAATATAGCGGCCTGATCGCCGCTGACAGTCTGAGCTTTGAAGATGGTCTGCCGCTGGTCGGCGACCGCAATCACTATATGGATCAGGCTGGACAGCATTATCCGGGTAAAATGGCAGCTGTTTTAAAAGCTAATGCCAACCTTGTGGATGAGGCCTGCCGGGTCGGCTCAAAAGTCGGACCGGTCTATCCGGCCAATTACAACACGGATACCCAAATTGTGATCGGTGGATCGGCAGCCGGTTTAAACGCTGCGACCGAGTATCTCCATGAGCACGGCATCAAGCGGGTGGTTCCTTTGAAAATGACCGTGGCTTCCCATACACCATTTATGCAGGAAGCCAGCGACGAGCTGTCAAAGCGACTGCAGACGGTCAATTTTCAAGATCCCGATTTTCCGGTGTTCAGCAATACGATTATCAAGCCGTTTACGCGGCTGAACGTCAAGCAAACGCTGGTTAATCAACTCGTCAACCCAACGCATTTTAACGAATGCCTCAAGGAATTATTGAACCTGGATGCCAATGTTTTAATTGAAATTGGCCCTGGTGATACCTTGATGAAATTTGCCAAGCCGCTCATTTGTAACGCTGACAAATTCCATGTCGATAGTGTGGAAACCTTAAATCAAGTTCGATCAAACAAAAAGCTGGTGAAATAATGACGGAAACAAAACAAGTTGCGTTAGTGACCGGGGCTGCCAAAGGAATTGGTTTGGCAATTGCCAAACGGTTGGCTGACGATGGCATGACGGTGGTTATCAATGCCCATCATGAATTAAGCGACGAAGACAGTCAGCAGTTAGCCGCTGCCGGGTATTCATTCGATGTCTTAGTTGGCGACGTTGCCAGTGAAGCAGATGCTGAGCAAATGATCAATTCGGTGGTCGAAAAATATGGCCAAATTGATGTTTTGGTCAATAATGCCGGGATCACCAAGGACAAATTGCTCAGTCGGATGAAATTAGCCGATTTTCAGGCGGTCTTGGAGACTAACTTGGTCGGCGCTTTTAACATGACCAAGTTTGCGATGAAATTAATGCAAAAGGCCAGAAAAGGCTCGATTGTCAACATTTCCAGTATTTCCGGCCTCCACGGCAACCTTGGCCAGGCCAACTATTCCGCAAGTAAAGCAGGCTTGGTTGGGTTAACCAAGACGGCCGCCCGCGAAGGCGCATTGCGCAATATTCGTGCCAATGCCGTTGCGCCAGGAATGGTCAAGACGGATATGACTGACAAAATGAGTGAACGCAGACAAAGCGAATTCACTGATCAAATTCCACTGAAGCGCTTCGCTGAACCGACAGAAATTGCCGATGCCGTTGCCTTTTTGGTGGGTAACCAATACATTACTGGCCAAGTCATCACGGTTGATGGCGGGTTGACAATTTAGATTGTTAAAGGAGTAATTAAATGAGTAGAGTCGTTGTTACAGGTTTGGGCGCTGTGACGCCAATCGGCAACGATGTTGACAGTTTTCTTGAAAATCTGTTTGCATCCAAGGTTGGTATTGCCCCAATTACCAAATTTGATTCAGAGCCCACTGGCATTACAGTTGCCGGTGAAGTCAAAGATTTTGATCCTTTAAAACGGGTTGATAAGAAGTTTGCCAAACGAAATGACCTCTTCTGTACATATGCGTTGTACAGTGCCACTGAAGCCATGGAAAATGCTGGACTGATTGACGGTGGCGTTGACCCCGAAGAACTGGGTGTCATTTATGGTTCCGGGATCGGTGGCTTGACAACAATTGAACAACAGGTCATCAAGATGCATGATAAGAGTCCCAAACGGGTGTCACCATTATTCGTGCCTGACTCCATCATTAACATGGCTGCTGGTAACATTTCAATTGCCTTTAATGCCAAGAATACCAGTCAAGCAATCGTAACTGCCTGTTCCTCAGGTACCAATGCGATTGGAAACGCCTTTGAATACATCAAGCAGGGCAAAGCCCAAGTTATGATTGCCGGCGGGACAGAAGCCTCCGTCAACGAAATCGGGATTGCCGGGTTTGCCGCTTTGACCGCTCTTTCCAAGGAAACCGATCCGAAAAAGGCCTCAATTCCATTTGATAAAGACCGTAATGGGTTTGTCATGGGTGAGGGGTCAGCAACCTTAATTCTCGAAGATTACGATCATGCAAAAGCTCGCGGTGCCAAGATCTTGGCCGAAGTTGTCGGCTATGGGACAACCAGTGATGCTTATCATATGACTGCGCCGGACCCAGAAGGTAAGGGTGCTAAACGTGCCATGCAACAGGCTGTTAAAGAAGCCGGGATTGATGAAACCCAGGTTGATTACATCAATGCCCATGGAACCAGTACTCACGCCAATGATAGCGCGGAGGCCAAGGCGATTAACGAAGTCTTTGCCAATAATG
Organism: Lentilactobacillus buchneri; assembly: GCF_018314255.1. NCBI lineage: Bacteria > Bacillati > Bacillota > Bacilli > Lactobacillales > Lactobacillaceae > Lentilactobacillus > Lentilactobacillus buchneri. The sequence goes on along the minus strand of NZ_CP073066.1, from coordinate 473,196 downwards.
ATCATGTCAAGGTCAGCAGCACTAAAGGAATGACTGGCCATGCATTAGGGGCTGCCGGTGCCATTGAAGCCGTTGCAACAATTGGTGCCATTTTGCATAACCAAATGCCTGTCAACGTCGGTGTGGTTAATCAGGATGAAGAATGTGACGTGGAGCTGGTTGACGACAGCAATAAAAATGCCGAAGTCAACTACGCCATCAGCAACTCGTTTGGTTTTGGCGGCCACAACGCCGTAATTGCATTTAAAGGGTGTGATTAGGTAATGGATGAGAAAGAAATTGAACGTTTATTAGACAAATTTGACCGTTCGTCACTGAAGAATTTTGAATTGGCTCAAGATGACTTCAAGCTTAAGTTCAGCAAACGGGAGGGCGATGACCACGCCGTCGTGGAAGATTCTGCGCAAGCGGCATCTGCCAGCACAAATGGTTTAGGCCATGGACAAAATAGTCAACCAACCACGGTAGAGCAGCCAGAAACACCGGTCGCCCAAAACGTTGCCGAAATCAAGGCACCGCTGGTTGGCGTTGTGTACTTTGCCCCAAGTCCTGACAAGCCGGCTTTCAAGAAGCAGGGTGACCACGTTGAAAAAGGCGATGTGGTTTGTGTCATTGAAGCGATGAAAATGATCAACGAGGTCAAAAGTGATGTGACCGGGACGATCTCCAACATTTTGGTTGAAGATGGCAGCATGGTCGAATACGATCAACCAATTTTTCAAGTAACGAAGGGGTAATGAGATGAAACCAGATGTTCAAGATGTGATTCCACAGCGCTACCCCTTCCAAATGATTGACAAGTTTATTGATGTCAAGCCAGGGGAGAGTGCCGTTGCTGTTAAACTGATTTCAATTAATGAATGGTTTTTTGCCAACAAACAAGCCAATAACCTAGTGGTGCCACGGCCGATTATGATCGAATCGATGGCCCAGACCGGGGTAGCCGCAATTCTGTCAATGCCGGAATATCAAGGCAAAAACGCCTTTTTTGGCGGCATCAAGAATGCAGTCTTCCAAGATGATTTCCGCCCTGGTGACAAATTGACCTTTACCGTGGAATTAAAGAAGTTAAAGCACAATATTGGCCTTGGCCACGGCACCATTCATCGAGAAGGACAGCAGATTTGTGAAGCAGATTTAATTTTTGCAGTTGAGTAATAGAGGTGAGCGCATGTTTAAAAAAGTATTAGTGGCTAATCGTGGGGAGATCGCCGTTCAAATTATTCGCGCTTTGCACGATATGGGGATTACCGCTGTTGCCGTGTATTCCAGTGCCGACAAAGACGCCTTGTTTGTCCATTTGGCAGACGAAGCCATCTGTATCGGCGGGCCGCAGCCCAGTGAATCTTATTTGAACATGGCCCAGATTATTAGTGCCGCCAATTTGACCGGATGTGAAGCAATTCACCCTGGTTACGGATTCTTATCCGAAAATGCCGAGTTCGCAGAATTATGCGAAACCTGCCACATTAAATTCATCGGCCCAAGCCATGAGTTGATTGCTCTGATGGGCGACAAGGCCAACGCTAGAGAAGCGATGAAAAAAGCCGGGGTCCCTGTGATTCCCGGAAGTGACGGGGTAGTCAATACGGTTGCCCAAGCCGAACAAGTCGCGGACCAAATCGGTTTTCCGGTGTTGTTGAAGTCAGCAGCCGGTGGCGGCGGTAAAGGGATTCGTGAAGTTGATCGACCTGAAGAACTCAAAAATGCTTTTGAGCAGACCCAGCAGGAAGCCCGAATTTCATACGACGACGAAGATATCTATGTTGAAAAGTTGATTCGTCAGGCCAAACACGTGGAAATGCAAGTCATTGCCGATAATTTTGGCCACGTCGTCTATCTGCCTGAGCGTGACTGTTCACTACAGCGGAATCATCAAAAAGTGATCGAAGAAAGTCCCTGTGTTTTGATTTCAGCTGAAGAGCGGCGGCATTTGGGTGAGATTGTCGCCAACGCCACGCTTAAGCTGGGATATACCAATACCGGAACCTATGAGTTTCTAATGGACGATGAGCATCACTTCTATTTCATGGAAATGAATACCCGACTTCAAGTTGAGCACACAATTACCGAAGAAGTGACCGGAATTGAATTGGTCAAAGGGCAATTGGCGGTGGCTGCCGGAGAAGAACTGCCGTTTACCCAAGCCGATGCTGCCGTGAAGGGGCACGCCTTGGAATGCCGGTTGAATGCGGAAGATCCGACTAATAATTTTGCCCCGCAACCCGGTCAGATTAATCATTTATTTTTCCCCGCCGGTTCACTCGGCGTCAGAATCGATTCAGGTGTCACCAACGGCAGCTTTATTTCGCCGTTCTATGATTCAATGATTGCCAAAGTGATTGTTCATTTGAACGATCGCGATACCGTTATCTCAAAGATGCACCGAATTTTAGGGGAACTGGAAATTGACGGCATTCGGACCAACCAAAGCTTTTTGGATTATTTGATTGGCACCGACAAATTTCATCAGGGAATTTATTCGACCAGTTACATTCAAAATGAAGTGTTGAGTGATAAGGAGGGATTCCATGCTACGCAGTCGGTTTAATATGCCAAGCCATGAAGAACTGGTAAAGCGGATGGATGCCATTCCCGATCATGTGCTGCGGGAATGCCCAATTTGTCACGCAACCTTTTTTTCATTAAGGGCTGGCAGCACGAAAACCTGTCCCAATTGTGGTTATGGTTTTCGAATCACGGCCAAACGACGGGCCAAAATTACCTTTGATTCATTTGATGAAATTGACAAATCAATGACGGTTCCGGACCAGTACACTGATGAAAAGTATTTGGCCAAGGTGAAAAAGGCTAAAAAAGTCACCGGAATCAACGAAAGTGTCCTCACGGGTATTGGCACCCTTGATAAGCAGCAGGTCGGTGTGGGCATCATGGATCCATTCTTTGTCATGGGCAGTCTGGGAAGTTCAACCGGTGAGAAGATTACGCGATTGTTCGAAGAAGCGACCCGGAAAAAATTGCCGGTGATCATGTTTACCGCTTCCGGCGGTGCCCGGATGCAAGAGGGAATTCATTCGCTGATGCAGATGGCCAAAGTATCGGGGGCGGTTGCGGAACACAGCCGGGCCGGACTATTGTATGTCGTTGTCTTATGCGATCCCACGACTGGCGGGGTCACCGCCAGTTTTGCCATGGATGGTGATGTCATTTTAGCAGAGCCTCACGCGTTGGTCGGATTTGCCGGCCGGCGAGTGATCGAACAGACGATTATGCAAAAGCCCCCCAAAGACTTTCAGAGTGCTGAAACGGTGATGGCTCATGGCTTTATCGATGCGATTGTGCCGCGTAAACAAATGAAAGCAACTTTGAGTCGCTTAATTTCTCTGCACACAAAGGAGAACGTCTATGGCAGATAAAACAGCATATCAGCGGGTGAAAGCAGCTCGCCGTCCTGATAAAATCACGACTGCCGAGTTGATCAATCATTTAACCAGTGACTTTTTTGAACAGTATGGCGATCGACTGGAAGCCGATGATCCGGCAATCATTGGCGGTATTGGCTTGTTGAATGATAAACCAATCACAGTAGTCGGGATTCAAAAGGGATCAGATACCGATGAGAATATTGCCAGACATTTTGGCAGTCCAACGCCTCAAGGTTATCGCAAGGCGTTGCGGTTGATGAAGCAGGCAGAGAAATTTCATCGGCCAATTTTAGCGCTGGTGAATACCCCCGGTGCTTGGCCAGATGTTGAATCCGAGTATCATGGTCAAGGGTCCGCGGTGGCACAAAATATTATTCAGGGGATGCAGCTCAGGGTGCCATATATCACCATCATCGTTGGTGAAGGCGGCTCTGGTGGTGCTTTGGCACTGTCCTGTGGCGATCGGGTCTTCATGTTTGAAGACAGCATTTATTCGGTGCTCTCACCGGAAGGATACGCCAGCATCATGTGGAAAGATTCATCCAAGGTCAAGGAAGCCGCAGAAGAACTCAAATTAACTCCAGAAGCATTATTAGCAGATGGCATTATTGATAAAATTATTCATGAGTATCAACCCGGGGAAGATTTGAGTGCGTTACGTGACTTCTTGGATCAGGAATTTTCTCAATTGGCCAAGTTACCAATTGATGATTTGGTGGACCGTCGAAATCAACGTTACCGGAATTTTTAATTGAAGATAAGATTTGGAGGCTCAAATATGAGTGGCTTTTTAGATGGAAAGACAATCGTCATCATGGGGGTTGCAAATAAACGCAGTATCGCCTGGGGCTGTACCCAAGCGATTTTGGATCAAGGCGCCAAGGTTATTTTGACCTATCAAAATGACCGCATTAAAAAAAGTTTGGAACGCTTTGTGCCGGACGACTTGGATTTGATCGAGTGTGATGTTGCCGATGACGCAAACGTTAAGCAGGCTTTTGAAACTATCGGCAATCAGTATGGCAAAATTGATGGGGTCATTCATGCCATTGCTTATGCTGACAAGGATACTTTGACTTCCGGACTGGTCAACACGACCAAGGACGGTTATGATTTGGCACAAAACATCAGTGCTTATTCACTGATTGCCGTGGCACGTTATGCCCAACCGGTCTTGAATAATCCAGCCAGCATTTTAACTTTGACCTACTTTGGCTCAACCCGGGCAATTCCAAATTACAACATGATGGGTGTTGCCAAGGCCGCTTTGGAAGCCAACGTGCGTTACCTGGCATCTGATCTCGGCGAAAATGGCATTCGTGTCAACGCAATTTCTGCCGGCGCGGTTAAAACCTTAGCAGTTACTGGGATTAAACATCATGGTGAATTGTTGAAGGAATCCGAGTCACGGACAGTTGATCAAAAGAGCGTCACCACCAGTGAAATTGGTAACGTCGCCGCCTTTTTGATGAGTGACCTGTCAACTGGGATGACCGGTGACGTGGTCTACGTTGATAAAGGTGTCCATTTAATTTAACGACGATTGTAAGTGGGGGATGGCCAATGGTCAATCATCAAAGACAAATTTTAGATGCATTGCTAACGGCGGCTGGCCGCTATGTTTCCGGCAATGAACTGGCTAAGAAACTGCAAATTAGTCGGCCGGCCGTCTACAACAATATTCAAAAATTATCGCACCGCGGTCATGTGATTACCACACGCAAAGGGCTGGGTTATTGTTATCAAAAATCCCAATTTTTTGATGACGCTGTGATCGATCATTATCGGACAACTACTTTTCCGGTGGCGATCCATGCGTTTGCCAGCATTTCCTCAACGAACGATTACGCCAAGCAGTTTGGCAGCAGTCAGGACTTTACCATTCCACAGGTGTTTGTGGCTGATACGCAAACTCAGGGGCATGGCCGACTGGGGCGACATTTCTATTCCCCGGCGAAGGGTGGAATCTATTTGAGCATTTTGATTCCTTTACAGAATCGCCGAACCATTCATTCTGGGTTGATAACCACCGGAACCGCGGTTTGCGTGGTCAGAACCCTGCAACAGTTTTTTCCCGATGAGGACTTTCGGGTCAAATGGGTCAACGACATTTTGGTTCATGACAAAAAATGTGGTGGTATTTTGACCGAAACGGTTTCCAGTCTCGAAGACGGTCTTCATGAAAATGTGGTGGTCGGGATTGGGTTGAATATTGATTCCACTGATTTTCCCGATCAAATTGCCCATAAAGCCGGGGCGATTGTGACCAACACAGCAATTGACAAAAATCGGATTGCTGCCAGTCTCATCGACAACTTTTTTTATATGTATCAAACTTACACCAGCGGTAATTTTCTGCAGGAATACGCCAAGTTATCAGAAACCCTTGGTAAGCGGGTCCAAATTGTGATGGGGAACCGAACCATCACTGGGCTGGCTGATCACTTTACTGGTGATGGGGCCTTGGTGGTCAAGCAGGACTCCGGAGAACCGATTACCGTTTCAAGCGGTGAAGTAACGAAAGTTTATCTGCCTGGAAATGGTTACTCAGGCTAATTTAATATCCAATGACGGTTAAGCGGCGCATAGAAGTCGGTTAACCGTTTTTTGAAAGGAAAATGATATGAAAATTAGACAATTGACACAAACAGCCTTGATGATTGCAGCCATTATCGTGTTGGGGATGATTCCACCAATTCCTTTAGGGATCATTCCCGTGCCGATTGTGATGCAGAACTTAGGGATTATGTTAGCAGGCCTCTTTTTGGGGTCAAAGAACGGCACGATCGCAGTTGGGGTATTCTTACTGCTGGCATTTTTGGGGTTCCCGGTCCTCTCCGGTGGTCAAGCCGGCCCAGCAGTCTTTATCGGCCCCACAGCGGGCTATTTGTTCGGTTGGCTCATAACGCCTCTCATGATGGGTTGTTGCCGCTCACGGCCGTTTATGAGCCATTCATGGGGTCAACTAATTGTCATTTGGATCAGCAGTGTTTTGATTGTTAACGTGATGGGCGCCCTCTGGCTGTGGTGGGTGACGCCGATCTCACTGATCGGTGCATTGACTTCAGGCCTGTTGTTTATCCCTGGCGACACGCTGAAGGCAGTTGTCGCATACTTGGTAGCCGTCCGAATGAAAGTGATGAGTGGAGCAGCTGGACGGGTTTAATTGACTGGATACAAAAGACTCGAGCAAATATGATTGGTTTGCTCGAGTCTTTTTGGAGTTTGTGTGATTGAAATGGCGCTCAAAAGCTGGGCGCCTGGGGGCACACTCTGGTTAAAATGTGTTCTCTCAGGCAGCTTTTTCCGCTTAGTCCAATACAGGCCGTCAACGCAAAATCAGCGTTAACGGCCTGTATTAAACTAATGCTCAAAAGCTGAGCGCCTGAGTTCACACTCTCTCATTAATGGAAAATCAAGTTCAGTCCCATAACCATGATGATACCAACGACTGAAATGATTGATTCCAACACGGTCCAAGTCTGAAGAGTTTGCTTAATTGTTAAATCGAAATATTCTCTGAACATCCAGAAGCCGGCATCGTTAACATGTGATGCGGCCAATGAGCCGGCACCAATGGCCAGAACCATCAATGCTGGGTCAACCCCAGCTTGGGCCATCAATGGGGCGACGATTCCTGCAGCTGTCAATGAAGCAACGGTTGCGGAACCCAAAGCGATTCGGAGAACAACGGCAACCAACCAGCCAAGGATTAATGGTGAAATTGGTGAACCAATGAACAGTTGAGCAACGGCTTTACCAACACCACCGTCGATCAGAACTTGTTTGAAGGCACCACCACCACCAATAACTAATAGCAGCATGGCGATTGATTTAACCGCATTTTCAAGTGATTCCATGATTTGAGCAGTGGTTCGTTTACGACCCCAGCCCATGGTATACATTGCGAAGAATAATGAAATCAACATTGCGATACTTGGAGATCCAATGAATTCAATGATTGAATCAATCACAGAAGGGTTCTTTGGATCAACTCCACCATTGATGGTCATTTTATAAATTGTGGCAATCGCCAACAGCAGAACTGGGAACAGGGCAGTTAATACTGACAGTCCAAACGATGGTGATTCTTCAGGGGTAAATTGTTTCACTTCACCGATTGAAGAAAGGTTTCCTTTTCGCTCGAATGCAGCGGGTGCAAATTTACGAGCCATCTTTGAGAACAATGGCCCGGCGATATAAGCGGCAATAATTGCAATGACAAATCCAAACAGGAGAACCTTACCATCGTTGGCACCCAAGACCTGCGCAATGGCAACTGGTGCTGGATGGGGTGGCAAAAATCCGTGGGTAACTGACAAGGCAGCGGCCATTGGAATTCCTAAATAAAGAATTGGCACACCTGCTTCAACGGCAATTGCGAAGACAATTGGAACCAGTAAAACCATTCCAACTTCGAAGAACAACGCAATTCCTAAAATAAATGAAGCCAACATAACGGCGATCTGGAGACGCTTTTTACCAAATCGTTTGATCAGCGTTTCGGCGATCATATAAGCACCACCGGAATCAGAAACCAATCGCCCTAACATGGCACCAAAGCCGAAGACCATGGACAATTCGCCCAGTTGACTTCCAATACCATTTGAGACGGAATCAGCGATCGTACCTAGTGGCATCTGCAGCATGATCGCAGTAACAACAGCGGTTAAGGTAGATTGCAAATTTAATCCGAATTTTTTGACAAATTGGTCAGCATGACCTGATAAGGTGTTTGCCAGTCAAGTATTTTAAGTGGTCTCTGATTAATTTCGAGTAAGGTGGTTTTCAAGCCTTGAGCACTAATGTGCTCAAAATAAGTCCCCTTAGGATAAAAATAGCGTAAGTTCCGATTAAATCGTTCATTACTGCCGCGCTCAGCTGGCGTATAAGCATGGCAGTAATAGGTCTTAATACCATATTGTGATTCAAGTGATACTAGCCCACTAAACTCAGTGCCACGGTCCACAGTAAAGCTGTGCACCGGACCATTAAAAGTGGTTAGGAACTTAGTTAGTGCTTCATTAACAGTCGCTGTCGTCCGATCTTTTAACCGGTATGCCCAAAGGAACCGTGATTTGCGATCGATTAAAGTTAATAAAACTGCCTTACTATGCCCACGAGGACCAACGACTGTATCTAGTTCAAAATCGCCGATGCGATTACGTTGATTAATCATCATGGGACGCTGTTCAATTGATCGCCCCAAAGATTGATTATATTTGGATCGTTGGTCAACGTTACGCCGTTGGCGTACGCCATGTTCAGGTAGATCATTCAAGGAGAAATCAATTCTCCCCTGATTTAGCCAATTATAAATAGATTTAGTAGCTAGTTTAAATTCGTGAGCAATCATTCCTGGTGACCAGCTTAGACGTAAATGGTTGAGAATTTTTTGCTTTAACTCATCGCTCAGCTTAGTTTTCCGACCACATCGTGATCGCTTGTATTCGGCATCTGTTTGTGCTAATTCAGCCTGATAAGGTTGACATCGAGATAATTCATAAGAAATTGTTGACGGTGATCGGTTCAGCCGAACGCCCATTTGGATATTGGACAGCCCTAGTTCACAAAAGGTTTCGATTTTAATTCGTTCGGAATAGGTTATACTAGACAAAAGATCAGCTCCTAAAAGATGGGTTTGTGGTAAACACCATTTTAAAGGAAGCTGATCTTTTTTGCCCGAACAGCGTTCGGATTAATTTTACAATCTACCTTAATACCAACGAAACGAAGGTATTAATTTTGAACTTGATAATCAGAACCAACAGGAAAATAATTCCGATCAGCAAGGCTAGCAGCTTTAATATCATAGTTTTCCCCTTTCAAATAAAAAACGGACAGGTGCTATTCAGACTTCTCGGCGTCTTCATCTTCGTGTTCGTGACGACGCTGATACTCGGCGATATTCTTGTATTCGGGTTGAAGTGAACGACTTAGGCGAATATAGATTGGAATCAATTCCCGGTACGCCTGGAAGTTCTTTGGATCCGGGTGATGAACAACCGTGGTGCCGACAAAATTGGAAACGTCGGAAAGGCTGTCAATCAGGCCCAAACTGTACATCCCCAAAGTGGCTGCCCCCAAAGCGGTACTTTCGAAACTTTCAGGAATCGCAACGTCCTGTTCGAAAATATCGGTCAGCATTTGACGCCAAAGCGCAGAACGGGCAAAACCACCGCTGGCTTGGATGCTGGTTGGTTGACCAACGACTTCTTCAAGGGCCAAAGCAACCGTGTAAAGGTTGTAGACGATACCTTCCAAAACGGCCCGAATCATGTGGGCACGCGTGTGGGTCCGGTTAAGGCCAAAGAATGAGCCACGGGCATTAGCGTCCCAGATTGGGGCACGTTCACCGCCCAGGAATGGGAAGAACAGCAAGCCATCGGATCCAGCCGGCACTTTGGCAGCAATTTCTGTCAAGAGGTCGTATGGATCGATGTGCATTTGTTCAGCAGTGACTTTTTCCGGGGCACAGAGTTGATCACGAACCCAGCGGAAGACAACGCCACCATTATTGACAGGGCCGCCAACGACCCACATGTTCTTGGCTAGGTAGTAGCAAAATACCCGGGCCTTTGGATCGGTATGCGGTTTATCAGTGACAACCCGAACGGCACCGGAAGTTCCAATGGTGACAGCGACAACCCCGGGTTGAATCGCATTAACCCCCAAGTTGGCCAGTGGACCATCTGAAGCACCGATGATAAATGGGGTATTGATGTCAATTCCCAGCACTTTAGCGTACTCTTCACGCATCCCTTTTAATTGATAAGTGGTATCAACTAAATCAGGCAATTGATCCCGTGTAACGCCGGCAAGTTTCAGGGCTTGTTCATCCCAGTCCATATTGTAGATGTTAAACATTCCGGTGGCATTGGCGATGGAGTAATCTTCTTTTAAGACACCGAATAATTTGTAAAGAATGTATTCCTTAATGCCAACGAACCAGCGGGCTTGCTTGAATAGATCGGCATGATCATTGCGCAGCCAAATCAGCTTGGTGAGTGGGGTCATCGGGTGAATGGGCGTTCCGGTATGCTTATAGATTTCCATTCCCTCAGGGCTGGCCTTCAACTTATCAGCATAATTGACCGCCCGGTTGTCACCCCAGGTAATTGCCCGGGTGAGTGGTTTGTGATTCTCATCCAGAAGAATTAAACTATGCATTGCACAGGAAAATGCAACACCCTTCAGCTCTCCTGGTTTCATATTGGCCTTTCGAACCAATTCGGTAATGCCGTCAGACATCGCTGAAAAGATTTCTTCAGGGTCTTCCTCGGCCATATCAGGGGTGTCCTGGTATAGGGGATATCCATTGTTGGAATATCCATGCACCTTACCCTTAACATCGTAGAGCACGGTTTTAACACTGGTTGTTCCAATATCAACACCTAGCGTATAATCCATGTAAATAACTTCCCTTCTGTATTAGTTGAGTCAACGGCCGAAGCGCTTTCAAATAATGGCAAAAAATATAGCTGCATCGTTAAACCAATGTCGAGTGCTGAAGAATTGGCTCGGTACCGCTTCTCACTAAAAATATCATTATCACCGGGAGACTTCAAATATTTCGACCATTGAATTTCCTGGTAATGGAAACGCAAACACAATTATATGAAAAACAATTTCACAATGCAAGAATTTTGTTGTAAAATATTTACATTGATGAAAATAAGACACTTACAATCCATGAAAGGTGATCATTATGAGCTCGCCAGTTCAATTATTAAAACAATCGTTTGATGAATTAAGCAGAACTAATAAAAAAATTGCAAAATATGTGATGGAGAATCCTCAAGCGGCCTCAGAAGCCAATATTGAAGATTTGGCAGAAGTGACTGAAACCTCAACCGCTTCGGTTTCTCGGTTAGTGAAGACACTGGGTTATGGCAATTTCCGTGAGTTTACTTTGGCGCTGGCCTACACGCAGTTACGGCCGCAGAACCTGCCGATTTTTAAAGATATCGATGCCAACGATTCTTTAGGAACGATCGCTGACAAGATTTTTAACAGCAGTCAGCGGGCAATTCAAGATACCCGGGCAGGAATTGATGAAGATGAATTTGCTCGGGCAGTCCTCAGAATTATTCATTGTCGTCGTCTGGGCTTATTTGGCCTTGGCGGCTCGTCAGTTGCGGCCCTGGACGGTTATCATAAGTTCTTGCGGACGTCGATTGACTGCTTCTATTATCCAGACTTTGACGTACAGTTGATGGAAGCTGTAAAATTGGGTGAAGAAGATTGCGCAATCGTGGTTTCCCACTCGGGCAAAAATCGCCAAACTTTAAAAGTTGCCGAAACCTTAAAGAAGCGAAAGGTGCCGGTTATCGGGATTACCAGCTATCCGGACTCACCGCTCGCACTGCATAGTGATATTACATTTATTTCGTCTAGTGATGAATCCAATTACCGTTCTGAAGGGATGTATTCACTGCTTGCCCAACTCGCAATTGTCGATACGTTGTTTATGATGGCAACGGTTCGGATGGGTCCGGCGACAGAAGATGCGATTCGCAACGTTCAAAATATTATTGAAAGTACCCGGACTTAATTTAACTGGATTTTTCGGGTAACTGAGATGACCTTTATATGAAGCGAAGAGACATTCAACCAATATATGCTGAAACTTACCAGCGCAGGAAACGCACACGCAGGGTAGTTTTCGGCATTTTTTTGTTAATCTTGATTGGCTTTTCGACCTTTTTGCTGTTGCGCTGGCACGAAAATCAGCAGCTGAAAAAATACCCAATTCATGGGGTGACCATCGATCAAAGTAATGGCTATATCGACTTTGAAAGTTTGAAAAGTAAAGGCATCAGTTTCGTCTATATAAAGGCCACTCAGGGAGCTGCCTTCACCGATGACAGTTTTCAGAGTAATTTCGAACGCAGCCAAGGTTCACAGTTACCGATTGGGGTCTACCATTATTTTAGTTTTACCAGTTCACCAACTGCCCAATTCAAAAACTTTGTCCGGCAAGTCAAGTACAATACCGGTAGTTTACCGATCTGTATTCAAATTCAGTATTACGGAACGTTTGATCAGTCAACAATTCATTGGCAGGCAGCCAGAAAAGAAGTCCGGCAGCTTTCGCAACTGTTAAGACAGTACTATAAACGGCCGGTGGTCATTTCGGCGACCCAACAAATCATCAAGAGCCTGCAGTTAAAGGCGAATGCTAAGACCCAATTCTGGTTGACTGACGGTAAGATTGGCCGGCCCAATGCCGATGCAACGTTTATTCAGGCAGACGATAAGGCCGGCTTTAAGCTTGACTCGCAACTGATCTTTTTGCCGATGTCGGTCTTTAACGGTAATCGCAGACAGTGGCGGGAATACATCAATTAAAGCGTATGGAGCAGGCCAAAACAAAAAGGCCTTACCACAGTAAGTCCTCACTCAATTTGACTGTTCAATTTCATTGGCCGATTGTAAATCATAGGTATAGTTTTCAGATTCATCGTAGAATTTGATTGGCCGGGCTTCATTCCCCCGAATTTCCAATTTATAACCAAATTTGTCAACGTACGACAATTCATATCTGGTTAATAATGAAACCTTGGCAGACATATCTTTTCCGTCAATGAGTAATTTTAGATCCGGGCCGATTTCAAGTCGATGGACTCGCTCCCGGTGGTCCTTAAACTGCCAGGTCCCAACGAAAAACATTGGGTCTGCAGGATCTGGCCGGTGTTTCGGTGTCCGTTTGGTATGGAACAGACTAATTAAAAACGACACCATAAAGATAAAAAAACTTCTTTTGCGCAAAAAATCATCCCCCTAGTCATAGTAGAAACCCAGTATAGTCGATAAATATAACAGAGAGTGTCTGATTTCGTTTTCATTGGGTTAAAACCTTGTTACAATTTAATTAAAGAAGGGCGGTTATCAAATTGATTAAATTAGGAATTATTGGAACCAACTGGATTACCCAGCAATTTATTGACGCAATTAAACTATCACGCAAATTCGACTTAACCAGTGTCTATTCACGACACGACCAAACGGCCAAAACTTTTGCGGCCAAAAACGGCGCCCAAGAAACCTTTACGGATCTGAATGCGTTCTTTACCAAGGGGCAGTTTGAGACGGTCTACATTGCCTCACCCAATAGCCTCCATTTTGAACAGGCCCAAATGGCCATTCAACACGGCAAAAATGTCATTGTTGAAAAGCCGGCCTTTAGTACTCAAAAACAAATGGCGAAGATTCAAGCTTTGTTGGACGAGAATCCACAAGTGCTCTATTTTGAAGCCGCCCGCAATATTCACACCGAAAATTTTCATGCGATCGAAAAAAAGCTCGGTCAACTTAAAACGGTTCAAGGCGCTGAATTCACGTATTCAAAATACTCTTCCAGGTATGATCTGGTGTTGGAGGGTGAAGAACCCAACGTCTTCTCACTCAAATATGCCGGCGGTGCTCTCCAGGATTTGGGCGTTTATACCGTTTATGATGCCGTTGCCTTGTTCGGGATGCCGGAAGAGGCTGCTTATTACTCACAGCTGATTCGGACCGGGGTTGACGGAAAAGGAACAGCAATTTTGCAGTATCCGGAGTATAATGTGACTTTAAACTTCTCAAAGATCACCAACTCAGATATGACATCGGAGATTTACGGCCTCAAAGACTTAATCGAAATCGATGATGCCGGAGAAATAAATGCAGTGATTTACATTGATGACGATCGCAACAAGCAGGTCATTGGCAACACCATTGATGAGAATCCAATGCTGCCAGAGGTTGAAGATTTTGCCAGAGTGATTAACGATCCAAAGAACCCGCAAAACAAACATGATTATGATTACTGGCGTCAACTCAGTGTGTACGTCAATAAATTAATTTATAATCTTAGACAGGATGCTCACATCTCATTTGTGGGCGAGAAAAAGTAATCGATTAGAAAATGGAGAACCATATTGATAGAAGAATTTAAAGAGCATGCTAAGCAACTAGGGTACAACCAACCGACTGCGATTCAACAAGCGGTTTATCAACCACTTAAAGATGGCCAAAGTGTTCTGGGGTTGGCACCAACCGGATCCGGGAAGACCGTTGCCTTTGCTTTACCGCTGTTGGAAAATATTCAACCCGAAGACGGGCTGTCGTTATTAGTCATCGAACCATCTGCCGAACTGGCTATGCAGACCCAAAAAGTTTTATTGGAATGGGGTAAGCTGATCGGCTTATCAGTTCAAGGGATTATCGGTGGTGCCAATATCAATCGTCAAGTTGATAAATTAAAACAGCACCCAAACGTGATTGTCGGAACGACCGGTCGAATCGTGAACTTAATCGATTTAGGCAAACTTAAATTGGATTCACTGAAGGCGATCGTGATAGACGAAGCCGACAACTTATTAAGTGAAGATACGCTTGCTTCCATCCGCTCCTTGGTGGATTTGGCTGACGACTCAGTGACACTGGGCTTTTTCTCCGCAACCCAAAACGACTTATTGGCGCATGTGAATCGCTGGTTTGTGCAAGATATTCAGACCTTTGATGTCTCTGACATTGACGATACCCGCGGGGAAGTCAAACATACCTTGCTGGAAGTTTCCAATCGGAAAAAGGCACAGATGTTACTGCGGTTCCTTCACATGAAGGACTTCAAGGCATTAGTGTTCTTTGACCAACTGGACACCCTGCAAAAAGTCGCTGGTTTCCTGTCTCATCGACACATTAAAGAGGCTGCTCAGTTGACCAGTGAACAGCGGCAAACTGCCAGACAAAAGGCGCTCCGGGATTTTCGCGACGGCAAAATTCGCTTATTATTGACCACCGACGTTGCTGCTCGGGGGATGGATATTGAAAAGCTGCCCGTCGTGGTCAATTTTGACTTGCCGTCCGATCCGAAAACTTATGTTCACCGGGTTGGCCGGACTGGCCGCATGCATCAAGACGGCATGGTGATCAATATGGGTGACGATCACGATTTGAGAGATTTAAAGAAGTTGGTTAAGCCTTACGGATATGAATTGAGCAACATTTACTTCGATGGTAATCAGTTGTCTGATACTCGACCTAAGCAGCCGGTTAATTTGGATGATGAACCCAAAACTTCAAAGACTGTATCGTCTCAAGATGTCAAGCGGAGCAGTGAGGCTAAAAAAACTGGCCGAAAGCCAATCCCCGCCAAACCGCACGGCAAAAAGAAGCACAAACACTCCAAACGCAAGGGGATGCACCATAAGCGCACGGAGGGATAATTTCTCTTTACAGCCTCTGAGATAAATGAGAAAATTGTAGTGCAGTTGTTTTGGCCCCATAGCACAACTGGATAGGGCACCCGCCTCCTAAGCGGTTGATCCCGGTTCGAGTCCGGGTGGGGTCATGGCGTATTCGATCGCTTTTACGAAATACGAACTAAAAATAAGAACGTCAATGATGAATGGATTTCGTTCATCGTTGACGTTCTTGTTTTATCGGATCAATTCAATTTGATTAGGCGTCACGTTGTTCAGCACGCGCGACAAGATCGGCTTTGATTTTTGGCTCCATCTTCTCATACTTGAGATAAAAGACCATAATGCCGGCGACAATCGCGTAGATGATAACCGGCAGCCAGATAAAATAAAAGTTAATCGCACCTGAAGCTGCTGGTGTCTGGGTCTTGTTGGCGACAAAGCCAGTCATATCCAAGATTTTGGATGGAATAAAGCTGCCAAAGCCTGATCCTAGCTGGATACAGAATGCGCTTCCCACAGCGGTTAAGAAGCCGGGTGCCCGCACACCGGTCTTCCACTCGCCAAAGTCGACCGTGTCTGCCAACATGGCAAATGGCATTGACATTGCCAGAGCCGATCCCAAAACGCCGATCGACCAAGAAACGATCACCAAGATGAAGTTGCCGCCAACCAGCGCCATCATTGTCTGGCCAACAGCACGAATTCCCAAGCCGATTAACATGGTTGCTGTTTTGTTGGCAATCTTAACAATAAACGGAATTGAAATGCTTGAGATGATCCCCAGAACTTGTAAACCACTGAATACCGCGGCAAGTTCGGCATTACCCAGATTGTATTTGGCATAGTAGGTCGAGAAACTATTCCGATCAGCTTGGGCGATCCAAAAGGTGGCAAAAGAAATCACTAGGAGGTACCAAGGGACGTTGCCGACAGTTGCCTTTAAACTTTGCTTGAACGGCAGTGATTTTTGGCTAACCGGGACCCGTTCACGCATGTTCTTGAATGCCGTGATCAGCAGGACAATTGCTGCGACGCCAAAGATGGCAATTGTCATCATGAAGCCGTGCTTGTCATTACCGTTGCCAAAGAATGCTACCAGCGGCAGGGTAAAGGTACTGTTCACGAATGACCCAATCAGACTGCCGACCATCCGGTAAGAGTTGGCGCCAATCCGTTCGTTGGGATCGAGGGTTAAATTTGGCAGGATTGCGGAAATCGTCGTTTGGATGCCGGTGTAAATCACTCCAGCCGCCAATACATAAGTAATCCCGGCATATAAGAGCTTGGGGACGCCTGAAATATTTGGTGCGGTAAATGCCAAAAAGGTGCTTAACGCAAAAGGGACGGCAAGCCACAAAAAGTATGGCCTGCTCTGCCCCCATTTAGTATGCGTGTGGTCAACGATTGATCCCCAAAAAATCGCACTGACCGCATCAACGATACAGGCAATCAAGATAATCATGCCCGCTGCTGAAACCGGAATGTCAAAAACATCCGTATAAAAATAAAGAATATAACTGGACATGCTGACGTAGAGCAAGTTTCCAGCCATATCGGTGAAAGAATAACTGACTTTCTCAAGCGTTGATAATTTTGAATTTGCCTGAGCAGCCTCTTTTCTGATATCCATCAAAAGCCTCCATTCGAATTGATTAACAAGTGATGCTTGTCACTTCAAATGTTTTTATTATATGCCAATCTCAGTGTCGTTCAAGGGCAATTCTAATATGACTAAATACTGATTGGCTAAAATATGCGACGTTAAAGCATTTGGAGCCAACACTAAATTGACGATCACTTTGGCGACCAACAATTATTTATCAAAAATTGAGGGGATTTATAATATTTAACAATTAATTTATCAGCTATTGTGAAATCGGTTTCACATGCCTATAATGATAATGATCCAAAAACTTTAGGAGGTTGACAATTTATGCGCAGAATTAAGTTCCGTTGGTTGATGTTGTTAGGCGTATTTGCGGTTCTGGGCTTGGTGATTACTGGCTGCGGTCAGAAAAAATCAGCAGATAAGGGTCCATTGACAGTTGCCACATCGGGGACGCTTTATCCAACATCATTTCATGATCAAAAGACTAACAAGCTAACCGGCTTTGATGTCGAAGTTGTTCGTGCAGTTGCCAAAAAGTTGATTTCAAAGAAATGAACGTTGATGGTCAGGAAACGGCTGTAAAGACGGGTAAGGCTGATATGGCAGCTAATGACTTCTCTGTTTCACCACAAAGACAGAAGGAATTCGCTTTATCAACGCCTTACAAGCACTCATTTAACAGTATTATTGTTCGAAAGAAGGGGGATTCAGGCATTCATTCCTGGGCCGACATTAAAGGCAAAAAAGCTGCCGGTGAAGCCGGAACCGATTATCAACGACTTGCCAAGCAGTTAGGCGCCAAGACCGTCAACTACAACAACGTTTCAAACGATGTGTATCTGCGAGACGTTGAAAGCGGCAAGACTGATCTGATTATGAATGACTACTATCTGCAGAAATTAGCATTGGCTGCCGTTCCCAACAATACTTTGAAGATCATGCCAAACATGTACTTTAGAACCAATGAAGATGGCAAAGGTGTTGGTATCTTGATGAAGAAGGGCAATACCAAGCTCCAAAAGCAGGTCAACAAAGCCCTCAAAGAGCTCAAGAAAGACGGTACTTTGAAGAAGCTGTCAGAGAAGTATTATCACGCTGACGTTACTAAACAGCCCCATGTCCACATTTCAAAGACCTTTACGATTAAGTAAGGGGCGGTGCTGTTGGATATTATTAAGTATTTATCAATTCCGGATTTTTTTAACGCACCATTAGCGTTTCGTTCAATTCCCAGAATTTTAGCGGGCTTTCCGATGTCGATTGGATTAACCGCGATCAGTTTTATTTTGTCATTAATACTGGGATTGTTCTTAACGCTGGCCCAATTAAGTCACCACAAATTGTTGCACTATCCCGCGCGGGCATTTATTTCCTTTATGCGCGGAGTGCCGATGCTGGTCTTGCTGTTCATTATTTACTTTGGCTTTCGAGCCGATGCATTGCCGGCCGCGGTGATTGCTTTTACGATCAACTGTAGTGCCTTTGTGTCCGAGGTGTATCGTTCATCGTTTAGTGCGGTTGATCACGGTCAGTGGGAGGCAGCTTACTCGCTGGGCTTACCATACCGAAAAGTCATTTCCAAGATTGTTTTCCCACAAGCTTTTCGAATTGCGATTCCGGCGTTGGGAAATATTTTGCTGGATCTGTTCAAAGGGACTTCGCTGGCGGCGATGATTACAGTCAGTGAAATGTTTATGGACGCTCAGATTGTTGCCGGTGCCAATCAGGATTACATGACCATTTACATCACGATTGCAGTGGTTTATTGGTTCTTCTGCTGGCTGATGACGATTGGTCAAACCCAGTTGGAACGGGAGTTGGCTCGATAACTGTGATACAAAAAATTGGTTCAAAAAAAGGTCGAAACACAGATTAATTGTGTTTCGACCTTTTTCATATCGTTTTTACATGAGATAGTTGGCAACCACAACCAAAATTACAACCATCACTGCGGCGATTGCCAACAGCTTGAAGCCGTCCGCTTTGGTGTAATAGCCTTCGGGAAATTCTTGTCGCTGCTGTCTGAGCGTTTGTCTGTTAATTTTTGGCAACTGATTCACCGTCCTTGCTTGGGCTGATCTTTGTGATTAAAGACCAATAATTTTGACCAGAAATAATTAATCGCAATTACGACAATGTTTTCAGTAATTTTAACTAATATTTGATTTTGATGCATGAGCGTGATACCAATCCAAAGCATTACAAATTCTAATAACAATGTCGCGATTCTGCCACCAAAAAAGGAAACCATTTCGAAAAAATCGCTTTTCAAGGATTTTGAAGGAGAATGGAAAACATAAGCTTTATTGGTGAGGTATGAAAATAAAACGCTGAGAAACCACGCAATTGATGCGTTGATAATGTAATTCCAACTGGTGAATAGGTGGAGCGCAGCAAAGACAGCGACATTAACCACGGTTGTTGCAACACCCCAAAAAGCGTATGCAATGAGTTCTTCGTATTTATCATATAGCTTCTTCAATCGATCAATCATATTAACGTTTCTCCGCAATTACAAATTTAGGACGATGTTTGGTTTCCAGATAAATTTTACCGACATAAGTTCCCAAAATTCCTAAACTAAACAGTTGAACACCACTTAGGAACAGGATAATCGAGACCATTGATGCCCAACCATTGACGGATCCGCCAAAGAACAGGGCCCGAATGACAACGAAGAACAGGCCGATAATGGACAAGAAGAAGGTCAGGATGCCGACAAAAGTCGCTAATTTTAACGGCACATCCGAAAAGTCGACGATCGCTTCCATCGAGTATTCAAATAACTGGAAAATCGACCAGGAAGTCTCCCCGGCAGCCCGAGGAACCCCTTCGTACTCAAGGTATTTGGTTTTGAAACCAACCCAAGAGAAAAGCCCCTTGCTAAAGCGATTGTATTCGGGCAGCTTTAAGATGGCGTCAACGTACTTGCGGCTCATTAAGCGGTAGTCACGGACGTTTTGTTTCATCTGGACCTTTGACATTCTGTTGATGATCTTGTAGAAACTTGCTGAAAGAAACGCTCTGATGGGATTCTGTTTCCGGCTGGTTTGGACACAGCCGACGACGTCATAATCTTGTTTAGGATCTTCCAAAATATCGACCATTTGCAGCAATAATTCCGGTGGATCCTGCAGGTCGACATCCATCACAGCGACATAATCGCCATGGGCGTTGGCTAAGCCGGCAGCAAATGCCGACTCTTTACCGAAGTTTCTTGAAAATGAAATGTAATGGACTTCGTCTGGGTGCTGTGAATGAAGCCGCCGCATCACGTCCAGCGTTTTATCTGCCGAACCGTCGTTGATGAACAGATAGTCAGGGTGGTAGTGCTCTTCATGGGACGCGTTTAATTTATCGAATACTTTTTCTGTCGTGTTGTAGAAAAGTTCAACCGTTGGCTCCTCATTATAACAAGGAACAATTAGACTGATCGTTTTCAAAATATTTCCTCCAGTACGTTTGTTAATGACTTTGCTTTTGCCAATTTTTATTGGTAAGCTGGAATCCGTTTGGAGCAGCAGACCAAATCAGTGGCCGAAGTGGGAATCCCACCTCGCTATGTAAAAATGAACATCTACCAGATTATACCATATCATATTTTTTACAAAATTAAGTAGCTGTTAAGTTTCTTGCCATTTTTGATATAATTAACCACATAAAAGGAGAATTAATTGATGAAACCAATAAAAGTAATGACCATCTTTGGCACCCGGCCAGAGGCAATCAAGATGGCCCCGATTATCCTACTGATGCAGCAGCATTTAGACGAATTCCAACCCATTACGGTTGTGTCCGCACAACACCGAGAGATGCTCGATCAGGTGCTGGATGTATTTCATATCACGCCGGACTATGATTTAAACATTATGAAACAGGGCCAGTCCTTGAGCGACATTACCACCCGGGTCATTACCGAACTGGATCCGATTATTGAAAAGGCCCAGCCTGATATTATCTTGGTCCATGGCGATACCACCACGACCTTCTCTGCCAGTATCAGTGCCTTTTATCACCAAATTAAAATTGGCCACGTGGAGGCCGGGCTGCGTACTTGGAACAAGCTCTCACCGTATCCTGAAGAAATGAACCGGCAATTGACCGATGTGTTGGCAGACTTATATTTTGCACCCACGTCATTAAGTCGGGATAATTTACTTAAAGAAAATCATCCGGATCAAAATATTTTTGTCACCGGCAATACTGCCATCGATGCCCTCAAGCAGACGGTGACCGAAAACTACCAACATTCTGTGTTTGATGAACTGAAGGAAAACTCGAAGATGATTCTCTTAACCATGCATCGCAGGGAAAACCAGGGTGAACCGATGCGCCGAACGTTTGAAGCCATTAAAGAAGTCTTGGCGAACCATCCAGACGTCGAAGTGGTTTATCCGGTTCACCTAAGCCCAGCGGTACAAAAAGTGGCTCATGAAGTCTTTGACGGCGTCAAGGCAGTTCATTTGATTGAACCGTTGGATGTTTTGGACTTCCATAACATGTCCGCTCGGAGTTACTTTATTATGACCGATTCCGGTGGTGTGCAGGAAGAAGCCCCGTCGCTTAAGAAACCGGTGTTGGTCCTTCGAGACACCACGGAACGACCCGAGGGTATTCAGGCTGGGACCTTGCGGTTGGTTGGAACCGATCCCAAAGTTGTTAAGTCAGAGATGGAGCGCCTGCTTGACGATCCCAAAGAATACCAGAAAATGGCTGAAGCCAAGAACCCATACGGGGATGGTCATGCCGCCGAACGAATCCTAAAAGCGATCCGAGACCAGTTCAACTAATAATTGCGGGAAGTCGATGCCTGATGAAACGATTATACGAAGCCGTTAAAAACTTTATCGAAATCATTATTAAACGCTATTCATCCGGAGACGTTTCCGATTCTGCCGCTGTGTTAGCGTTCTATACGTTGCTGTCGATTTTTCCAATTTTCTTCATTGTCGGCAGTATTTTGAACTTATTTCATATTCATATCACCGAAGTTGAAGTCTATCTGCGACCGCTGTTTCCTGATCGAATCTATTCCATGCTGGAACCGATCATCAATTCGACCTTGCAAAGTGGGGGTGCCAGCCAATTATCAGTTGGTTTAATTGTGACCATTTGGTCAGCCAGCCGGGCGATTGCGGCTTTTCAGCGCAGTATCAATAAAACGTACGGCGTTGCTGCCGACCAAACAGCGATCTCAAATCGGCTGATTTCCTTCGTTTGGATGCTGGTGTTGGTTCTCGCACTGGTTGTCTTGATGATGGTTTTTGCGTTTGGTCAGATGTTTTTTCAATGGTTAACGCCGATTTTGAACGTCCCGGGATGGATATTGAACCTGATCAGTACCGTTAAATGGCCAGGAACAATTGCCGTTTCCTGGCTGCTGTTAAGTCTGCTGTTTTATTTTGTCCCGACTGCCAAAGTTAAATTCCGCTATGTCTGGGTCGGTGCTTTGATCGCCACCTTGGGGTTGATGCTGTTGGCCCAAGCCTTCACCGTTTATCTGAAATTCTTCTCTCAGAGAATCGATGCTTATAAGACAATCGGAACTTTCATTGTCTTAATGTTCTGGCTGGACTTCTCCGGGGTCATCATGCTGTTTGGCGGGGTGGTCAATGCCACGATTCAAGAAATTCGCCAGGGCAAAATTCAGGAGCAGGAAGACGCCATTGAAAATGTTTGGAAACGGGCCCGCAAGATCAGGAAACATAAATGAAGGTGGGCAGGTAATCTTGACAACCAAAAAGGAGAGAGTGGGACTAAAGGCGTTTTGATCCCAGAATTTAAGCGCACAGATCGGTTATTCCTGGTTTTGGAATGATTGATCTGTGCTCTTAAATGGCCGGGATCAGCCGATTGCCATGTAGGCTAGGCAAGCATGCTGGCCGTCGTCGCACGTTGTTGATAAATAATATGGGATCACAAGAAATAGAGGCCGAGGCAAAAGCGTATACTTTTGTCTCAGCCTCCCCCATTGATGATTCAACCGACTGGTTATTGATTGACTTTGGCAACCAGTTCGGCGGTAAACTGATCCAACTTTTCGATATCTTTTTGGTCGGGTTCCAAATTAATCTTGACACTCTCTGCGCCTTTGGTAGCCCCAGTCTTTTCAAACGCCTCTTCGAATTTATCAACCGATGTGTTGTAAAATTCCTCATAAAAAACGTCCCCTGAACCTGCGACCCCAAAGATCTTACCCTTTAGATCGAGGTCGGAGAGATCATCGTAAAAGTCCATTCCTTCTTCGGGCAAAGCCCCCTCATCATAGGTGTAAGGGCAGACAACACAAATATCGACGTTTTCAAAAACGGACGGGTCAGTTTGAGAAATTTCGGTTTCTTCGACTTGAACATCCGCATCTTCCAATGCTTCAGTCACGATGTCGGCAATATCTTCATTGTTGCCGGTAATTGTTGCGTAAACTACATGAGCAGTAATCATATTTTTCATCCTCTATCTTAAATTGTTCTCAGTATACCAAATCAAAATGACAAAGTGAATTTCAATCACGCAGAAAAGAAAGGACGCTTATGGCAAAAACAATTACTAAAATTGAAGCCCAGAAACGTAAAGGCCGCTTCAACGTCTATGTGGACGGTCAATACGCCTTTCCAATCAGTGAAGAAGTCTTCATCAAATATCGGGTTTTCAAGGGAATGGAACTGGACGATCAATTAATCGAAACCCTGAAAAATGCCGATAACATTTCCAAACTTCACAGCCGGGCGCTGAATTATCTCGCTCACAACCTGCGAACCGAGTACGAAGTCAGACAAAAGCTCGCTGAGCTGACTGAAGACGAGGACGCCATCGATCAAGTCATTGATATCCTGGCTGATCAAACCTTAATTGACGATCAACGATACGCAGACAGCTTTGTTCGGACGGTGGTCCGTGAACGCAAAAATGGCCCGGATTGGATTCGGCGTCATTTGAAAGACAAACACGTTGCTTCCGACCAGGCAGAAAATTCGCTGAACCAATATTATCCGGCTCAAGAGGTCATTGAAATTGGCGGTGAAGTTGCCGAAAAACAGTTGAAACGCTATCGCCGCGATTCTGCCAAAATGGCCATCAACAAGACCAAGGAGCTTTTGATGCGTCGGGGGTTCCCTTATGGTGATATTGAGGAGATTATGAATCAAGTCGATACTTCCGACATGGCAACAAAGGATCAAGCGGTTATTGATCAAGTCGCAGAAAAGTATTGGCGCCAGTATCGCAAACTTCAGCCCTATGAACGCAATCAAAAAGTAAAACAGGCACTTTTCCGGAAAGGCTTTTTGATGGATGACATCACAATTGCCCTGGCGAAGCTGACTGAATAAAATAATTTCGAAAATAATGCCCACTCTGATATAATGAAAAATGGATTGGGAACAATCGATGCTTTTAGGTTAGTCAGAAAGTGGGTACCATACATGCCACGACTTCAAAAATTACCTGGAGAAGGTCAGTTTATTGCGATTCAAAGCTACAAGCATGATGGTAGCCTGCATCGCGTTTGGCGGGATACGATGGTACTAAAGACGAGTGAGAATTCGTTGATTGGATGTAACAACCATACCCTGGTGACTGAGGACGATGGTCGCCATTGGGTCACTCGAGAACCGGCGCTGGTCTATTTTCATAAGCATTACTGGTTCAACGTGGTGGCAATGATTCGAGATGATGGGATTGCTTACTATTGCAATCTGGCATCACCTTATGTTTTGGATAAAGAAGCTTTAAAATATATTGATTATGATTTGGACGTCAAAGTCTTTCCAGACGGCCGGCGCAAATTACTGGATGCCGATGAATATTTGGCCTTCAGTAAGCGTTGGAATTATGGCCCAGAGATTGATCACATCTTAAAACGCAATGTCCGCATTCTCGTTGATTGGATTGAAAATGAGAAGGGACCCTTTTCCAAAGAATTTATCGCCATTTGGTACGAACGCTATTTGGAACTGGCTCGTCAAAATAAATAATCAACTCTTCAGGGATGGGCTGCCGCAAAATGAGGATTTTGCCGACAGCCTTTTATTGTGGTTCTACAATATCTGTTGTTGGTAATAGATTTTTATCTATTACTGATGACAGATTTTTTGTTTATCATTAGAATAAAAAAGCGGACATCTCCCGTCCGTTAACTTGCTCCCACCACAGAATTAAGTCAAGAAAGGAAATGCCCTATGTCAAATGATACTACGAAAATGTTGTTAGGAATAGATGATGAACACTTAATAATTGAGGAAGGACAAGTGGGTGATGATGGAGTGATTCGATTGGTGGGGTCCCTAAACTACACCCCCAAGGCATGCCGCAATTGTGGGATTATCAATGATCACCAAATTATTGGCTATGGTTGGCGGAAGACCACCATTAGATTCGCAAAAACATTGGGCAGCACCGTTATCCTGTGTCTCAATCGGCGAAACTTTCACTGTAAGGCTTGTCATACCAATTTCCTGGCGCAGACGAATGCGGTGCCGAAACACTGCACGATTTCAAATACGACCCGCAAACAATGCTTAGAAAAACTGACCGAACCGGTTTCGCTCAAACACATTGCCGATGAGTTATCCACTTCGGATTCATTCGTTGGTCGGCAGCTCTTGCGCGCTGAACGGGACTTTCAAACCAACTGGCACTATTTACCAAAAGTTCTCCTCATGGACGAAGTTAAAAGCACTAAGAGCGCCACCGACGCGATGAGCTTTGAATTTATGGACGCGGAAACCCACGAATTGATCGACCTGTTACCCTTTAGGACCATCTATCAGCTTCAAAAGTATTTCCAGCATTACGACCAGGCTGCGCGAGAAAATGTGAAAATTATCGTCACCGATATGAACTATACCTATCCCAAATTGGTGGGGCAGATCTTTCCGAACGCCATCGTTGTCATCGATCCGTTCCACTTGGTTAACGCTTTAAATCGAGCTTTTAATAAGACGCGGGTGCGCCTCATGAAAACCCTGGCGACTTCCTCACGCGAGTATCACGCCCTAAAACGCTATTGGAAACTATTATTAACGCCGGAAAATCACCTCAACTACGAAGCTTTCCGTAAGTGGACAAACTTCCCTTATCCAGCGACTGCCACTGATGTGGTTGATGCTTTATTGGACATTGATCCCGAGCTCAAGCAAACTTACAACGTGATGAATCGGTTACGTGAAACCATCAAAAACCGTGATTGGCCCAACTATAATCAAGTATTCCATCACTTAGAGGGCTGCTCGGAAGAGATGTTGGCAACCCTCCAGACCCTAGCGACTCATCATGATGAAATTGGCAATACCTTTACTCACCATTACACCAACGGGCCCTTAGAAGGTTCAAACAACAAGATTAAAGTCATTAAACGCACTGGATTTGGTTACCGAAACTTCTTCAGATTCCGGCTAAGAGTGCTGTTCGCTTTTCGAGTTCATACAAAAAGAGCTCTAATCACCAAGTGATTAGAACTCCAATATTTTGTTCACCAACAACAGTTGACGAAGAACCTTTATTGTGGCCGTTTTTCGCTGGCCAAGAATGATTTCCTGGTGAATAAAAATCTCCAAAGCCCCATCATTTCCTTTTACGATGTATGGTACAATTACCGTTATAAGCAATTATCATGATCTGTTATGACTATTCAAATAATCAAGGTAAGGAGTCATTCGATGTTCGAACGATTAAAAAATTCCCCACTGATGTTTTGGTCACTAGAAATATTGATTGTGGTCGCCATCATCTGGATCTCTACGAAGATTAACTTTGTCTTTTCGCCAATTGCCATCTTCTTTTCCACGGTCTTTATTCCCATCTTGTTGGCGGGGATTTTATTTTACATGCTCAATCCAATTGTCAATTTGATTACCAAAATCAAATTCGGGAAGCACCAAATCACCAGAACCTGGGCAACCACGTTGGTGTTCTTACTCTTGTTGGGATTGGTTGCGTTAGCCGCAACCGTCTTTATTCCCAAAATTTTAAACCAGTTGATTACGTTGGCCAATCAGATTCCTGACGCTGCCAGCCAGGGTCAGAAGTTGGTCGATAAACTGTTTAAGGACATGAACTCTCAGCAGATGCTCAAGAAGATTGATTTTACGACCTTGACGAATAAGTTGTCGGCAAATGTCAATAAATATGCTGAAACGATTTTTAATGGCGTAACCAACGGCTTGGGGGGCATTATTTCTGCTGCCGCCAATGCGGTTATTATCGCCGTAACTGTGCCGGTGGTCCTGTTTTACATGCTTAAGGACGGCTATCGATTAGCCCCAACGATTAAGAAATTCCTGCCTGAACGTCACCGTGAACAGACCATGGATTTACTGGGCAAAATGAGCCACACCATTTCCAAATACATTTCCGGTCAGATGATTGAATGTTTGTTTGTCGGTACTTTCACGGCCATTGGCTATGTCATCATTGGCACGCCGTACGCCTTATTGTTAGGTGTGATTGCCGGGATCTGCAACATCATTCCTTACTTGGGCCCTTATATCGGAATTGCCCCGGCACTGATCGTTTCGTTTTCACACGGTGGCTTGTGGTCCGTGGTTTATAACATCATCGTGGTCCTCATTGTGCAACAAATCGACGGTAACCTGGTCTATCCAAACGTGATTGGAAAATCCCTGGAAATCCATCCACTGACGATCATCATCATCTTGCTGGCTGCTGGAAACATTGCCGGTCTGATGGGGATGATTCTGGCTGTTCCACTTTACGCAGTGGTCAAAGTAGTGGTTGTGCACATGTATAATATTTATCAACTGGAATAACACAAAAGCGTTAATAATCTTTAATAAATATTGACGTTGTCGGTGATTATGCTACTATTTAAGATGTGTTTATTTTAGTTCACATTCAGAGTAATGATTAAGTAGGAGATTCTATGAAAAAAGTAATTACGTATGGAACGTTTGATTTGCTGCATAAAGGCCACGTTCGTCTGCTCAAGCGGGCAAAGGCGTTGGGTGACCACCTGACAGTGTGCTTGTCATCAGATGAGTTTAACGCTGAGAAGGGCAAGAAAGCATACACGTCATACGAAGACCGCAAATACATTCTTGAAGCCATCAAATACGTTGATGAAGTGATTCCAGAAACCAACTGGGATCAAAAAATTCACGACGTCCAGGACCGAGACATTGATGTCTTCGTGATGGGTGATGACTGGAAAGGGAAGTTTGACTTCTTAAAGGATTATTGCGAAGTCGTATACCTCCCAAGAACGGAAGGTATTTCAACCACCAAGATCAAAGAAGATTTAGGCTTAACGGATACCGAGGATTGGAAAGCTTAACATCTGAGATTCTGGTTATCCCGGCACTTGGCCAATCTGGACGGGCTTTCCCGCCACGGACATTCCAAACCAATACCCACAATCAAATGTGTAGCACACAAGATTCAAATGAGGCTGAGGACAAGACTACATGTTTTGTTCCAGCCTCGTTTTTATTCAGGAGGAGAATCATGGGACGAGCAATTTTTTTGGCAACAACGATTCAAGGAATTCGCAAAGCGACATTTCGACGACAGCTGTTAGCGTTAATTAATAATCAGTATCAGGTGGTTGTCTTGTTGGCAATGACCGATTTTGATGAAATCTGGCAGGCAAAGCGTGAATTTTCCAAGATTGACCTACCGAAGGGAACTCCTAGCGTGCGCTTAATTTCACTGGCAGATATTTACGCAGAACATGACGGTGTGAGTCTAAAGGCCGCCGATTTCATGGATCCGGATCTGTCTGGATTACAGACCTTTAAGGCGCACCAGGGCAAATTGCCGGTGACCAGATACATTGACGCTGACGGAAACATCGTCGCTGAAACTTTATTTACCGAAGACAACACCCGGATACATACCCTTTACTTTGACAAAAGCAGCCGGATCAGCCAAATCAACAGTTACGATGATGCTGATCGATTATTTGGGATTGAAAAATATGTTGATGATGCACTGACTGAAAGCTTGCTGCTGAATGCTAAAGGTGAACTGGTTTACCGATTTACCAACTACGTGAAGGACCAAAAGGTGAGTTATAACGTCACCCCAAGTTCAACGATTGCTGCCCCTCAGGAATTAAGCGAGATTCAAGATGACAAGTCTAATTCAAAGGACGAAATGCTGACAGCCTACGAAGGCCAAGGCAAGTCGACCTTCACCAAAGCATTATCATACAGCGATTACCATCGCTACGACGATATTAATGCCTTTTATCATCAAGTCTTGTTAAACATGAATATTGAAGACGCCCGGACATACATCGATATCGACAACATTGTCGATGCATCCAAGTACCTGCCAGGCAAACGAATCTTTAATTATTAAGGGGAAATTAAATTGCGAGCGATATTATCAGGTGTCCATCAAAAGAAGGGCAAACAAGTCCTTGAATTTGAATTATTAGACGTTGCGGTGTCATTAGATACTGCTTACGTTTTATTTGTCGAAAAAAATAGCTTGGCCTCGATCATGAAGCCGATCAGCAAAGTGCTGTCCCACAATATTATCCGGGTCAACATCGATGCCCAAGACTTCCATTTCCAATCAGAGGATCAAACTGAATTTGAATGGCAGATTTTTCTCATCAATAACAACTTGACCAACAAAAATGTGATTCAAGTTGAAAGTGAATATTTAAGTGATCGTCATCAACTTGAATTAACCAGTTATTACCAATTCAACAGCGATGCCCAGGGAATGGCGTTGTTTAACATTCGGACTCACCAATCCGATGAAGAATTCATGATCAATTCGGTCAACTTAACCGATGAAAACTTGGAAATTACCGGTTATAACAAGATCAACGGGACGTTAATCAAAAATCAACGCATCATCCTGAAAAACCACACGACCGAGGGCACACTGGAATACCCAGTGACCAAAAAGCTGTTTGAAGGGATGTTTACGGTTGCCATTCCGTTAACCGACATTCCCCAAAATTCAGTTGGTGAACTTTTCATCGAATACGAGTTGAACGGCAAATCTATCAAGCAGCGATTAATTATCTCCAAGTCATTAGCCGGCCAATCAACCGATATTCAACTGGCTGGTAATCGTGAGATCACTTTGGAAAAACGATATGATAATGGCATCCTGGTCAAGGAATTTGCTGGTGCCTCTCTGCTCGAGAAGGTGGGTGCAGCTGGCGGCAAGGCCGGCACCATTATTGATGTCATTAAGATGATTCAAGACAAACTGAACCTGGTTAGAATGCGGTTCCTGTTCAAGTCGGGCCATTCACCATACGATAACACCACGATTATTTTTGAAAGCTTTGGCGGCCGTCAGGTTAGTGACAGTCCGTACGCCATTTATAAGGTCTTCAAAACGTTGTATCCTGGTATTAATATGATTTGGTCCATTGATCGTTCTCAGAAGAAGTTTTGTAAGGAAAATCAGATTGCCTACGTGATTAGGCGAACCAACAAGTGGGTTCGGGTCTTGGAAAAATCCCAATTTTGGATCAGTAATGCCCGCTTCCCAACTTGGGTTAAGAAGCCTAACTATGTGACCTATATTCAGACCTGGCATGGGACACCGCTTAAAAAGCTGGGCCTGGATATCGAAAACGTTTCAATGCCTGGGACTACCACCGTTAAATATCACAAGAACTTTGTCAGAGAAGCCAATCGTTGGGATGCCTTGGTTTCACCAAACGACTACTCAACGCAGATTTTCCGTTCGGCATTTGGCTTCAATAACCAAATCTTAAAGATTGGGTATCCGCGAAACGATGAATTAATCAATACTCAACCGGAAGATATCGATGCTATCAAAGAGCAGTTAGGAATTCCGCTGGATAAAAAGGTGGTTATGTACGCCCCCACGTATCGGGACAATCAATTTGCCGAGAAAGGTAAGTATACCTTCGAGTTGCCGTTTGATTTGGATGACTTCCGGAAGTCGTTTGGCGATGACACGGTCTTAATTCTGCGGATGCATTATTTGATTTCCAACGCTTTGGATATTTCCGATTATTCAGACTTCGTTTACGATTATTCGAATTATCCAAACATCAGTGACTTGTATTTGGTATCCGACCTATTGATCACCGATTACTCGTCAGTCTTCTTTGACTATGCCTACCTGAAGCGGCCAATTTTGTTCTACCCTTACGATTACCATTTGTACAAGGAGGAACTACGTGGGTTCTATCTCAACTATGAGAAGGATCTGCCTGGCAAAATTGCTGAAAACTCCAAGCAGCTGTTAGCCGAAATCAACCATGCTTTGGCGCATCCTGATATGTCAGCCAATGAGAAGTTTATGAACTTCTATAACCGCTTCTGTGCGATTAACGATGGCTTGAGTTCATTGAAAGTGGTTAACTACGTCATGCATCAAATTGAAAGTGGTATGTAATTTCACATCACAGAGGGGATGGAACAAAGCTGATGTTTTGTTTCCATCCTCTTTGTTTTGGATTGCAGCCAATGAAATTAAGGCGGGTTCTAGGAGAGTCGACGAAAACGTGTTAAAATTAATTAGTTATTGACTCGCCTGAAAGGAAGTAAACATGAATACCCAACAATTAGAAAAGGAAGACAGTACCCGGCGGACATTTGCGATCATTTCCCACCCCGATGCCGGGAAGACAACCATCACGGAGCAGCTGCTGCTCTTTGGTGGCGTCGTTCGCTCAGCTGGAACGGTAAAAGCCCGAAAGACCGGTAATTTTGCCAAATCCGACTGGATGGAAATTGAACAGAAGCGGGGGATTTCCGTTACCAGTTCCGTGATGCAGTTTGATTACGGTGGCAAACGAATTAATATTTTGGATACCCCGGGCCATGAGGATTTTTCCGAAGATACTTATCGGACACTGATGGCGGTGGACTCTGCCGTGATGGTGATTGATTCCGCCAAAGGGATTGAACCGCAGACTAAGAAGTTATTTCAAATCTGTAAGATGCGGGGCATTCCAAT
Organism: Lentilactobacillus buchneri; assembly: GCF_018314255.1. NCBI lineage: Bacteria > Bacillati > Bacillota > Bacilli > Lactobacillales > Lactobacillaceae > Lentilactobacillus > Lentilactobacillus buchneri. The sequence continues at coordinate 441,091 of NZ_CP073066.1, read as the reverse complement.
TTTCACCTTTATGAATAAACTCGATCGTGATGGTCGGGAACCAATGGATCTGGTTGACGAATTAGAGAATGTGTTAGGCATTGAAGCCTACCCGATGAATTGGCCAATTGGCATGGGCAAGACCTTGACTGGAATTTTTGATCGCTATAACCATCACGTTGAACTTTATAATCACGAAAAAAACAACCAGTCTTCAGAAATTGTTGATTTGGACGATAATAATGATCCGGTGAACAACGATCAACTCGCTCAAGACGAACAGTTTGAAGACGCCAAAGACGCCATTGAACTCTTGGATATGGCTGGTAATCAATTCGACGAGGGTAAAATTGCGACTGGTGATATGACTCCGGTATTCTTTGGGTCAGCCTTGGTCAACTTTGGTGTCAAGACGTTCTTTGACGCTTATTTGAAATACGCACCGGCGCCAAGTGCCCACAAGACTGAAGAAGGCGACTTAATCAAGCCGGATGACGATACTTTCTCTGGTTTTGTCTTCAAGATTCAAGCGAACATGAACCCGAATCATCGGGACCGGATCGCGTTTGTCCGGGTTTGCTCCGGTGAGTTTGAGAAGGGGATGGACGTTAACCTTTATCGGACACAGAAGAAACTGCGATTATCCAATGTGACCGAGTTCATGGCTAATACCAGAGAGAACGTCCAGACGGCGGTTGCCGGAGATATTATCGGATTATATGATACTGGTAATTTCCAGATTGGTGACACGATTTATACTGGTAAGAAAAAAGTCGAGTTTGAAAAGCTGCCCCAGTTTACTCCGGAACTATTTGTCCGAGTTTCTGCCAAAAACGTCATGAAACAAAAATCATTCCATAAAGGAATCGACCAACTGGTCCAAGAAGGGGCGGTACAGCTTTACCAATCCTATACCACCAATGACTATATTCTCGGGGCAGTCGGTCAACTGCAGTTTGAAGTTTTCCAATTCAGAATGAAGAACGAATACAATTCTGAGGTTAATATGGATCCAATGGGCCATAAGATTGCCCGCTGGATTGATCCTGATCAACTTGACGAAAAGATGTCGTCCTCCAGAAACTTATTGGTAAAGGATCGCGCCGGCAATCCCTTATTCTTATTTGAGAATGAATTTGCCCTTCGCTGGTTCAAGGATAAGTACCCTGATGTTACATTAACCGCCAAACTATAATTTAACTTTGAAAGAAGAGATATGATGGTTTCCAAACATTTGTCCGCATGCACCACAGTTCTTGTCGGTAAAAAAGCTTCCATCGATGGCTCAACGATGATTGCCAGAAATGATGATACATTTTTGCCGCTAACACCCCAACGTTTCTATGTTGAACCCGCCAATGATCACCAAACCGGTGAGTGGGCTTCCAACCAAAATGGTTTTAAGGCACCACTGCCCAAGCAGGCTTATCGTTACTCATTGACGCCCAACGTTGAAGTTGATAAGGAAGGTGTCTACGCCGAAAGTGGCTTTAACGAAAAGAACGTTGCCATGAGTGCCACTGAAAGTGTCTACGGGAATGAACGGGCGCTGGCTTTTGATCCATTGGTCAAAGACGGCTTAGCCGAGGACTCGTTGCAGTCAATGGTTTTGCCTTACATTGATTCTGCCAGAGACGGTGTTCAATATCTTGGTAAATTAATCAAGCAGTATGGATCACCCGAGGGTAATGGGGTTTTGTTTAGCGATAACAATGAAGTCTGGTACATGGAAATTGTTACCGGTCATCACTGGGTTGCTCAACGAATTCCTGATGACGCCTATGCGATTGCCGCCAATCAAGTTGCTATCCAACAGGTGAAATTTGATGATCCAGACAACTTCATGTATTCAGACGGCATCCAAGAATTTGTCGAGAAGTATCATTTGAACACTGACAAGCAGGGATTTAACTTCCGTCACATCTTTGGAACAGATAACGAAAAGGACCGTCATTACAATACGCCTCGGGTTTGGTTCGGCCAGAAATACCTGAATCCGGAAATTGAGCAGTCACCAACTTCCTCAAATTTGCCGTTCATCTGTCATACGGACCATAAAATTAGTGTCGAAGATGTTGAGTACATTTTGAGCTCTCATTACAACGAAACGCCCTATGATCCGTTTAGTAAAGGCCATGAGGACACTAAGACGCTGTTTCGGCCAATTTCAATGAATCGGACCCAAAATTCACATGTTTTGCAGATTCGTAATGATCTCAAAAATAACAGTAATGCAATTATGTGGCTGTGCTTTGGGGTACCGGCATTTTCACCATATGTGCCATTCTTTGCTAATGCAACGGATACCGATGATACTTATGCCAACACGCCGGTCCATTGCGATGATGTCAGCGCCTATTGGATGTACCGCAAGTTATCGATGTTAGTGGAATCCCATTATTCTGAATTTATTCAAGATGATGTCGACTTCTTAACTGACATGAAGGAACAACTGCGGCGCCACGTCCAAAGCGCGATTGATGAAAGTCAGGCACTGAAGGGTGAAGAATTGACCAGCTACTTGACCGAGCAAAATCATGAAGTTGTCAAAATGATGCGAATTGCCACTGAGCATTTCAATCACCAATTGATTGAAAAGGGACTGACACTGTCCAAGTTGACGTTTAATATGGATAAAAATCTTTAGAGACAAGACCAAGCTGATTAGCTTCGGAGCATGTTTCGACCAACGAGGGAACAATTTCACTCTTTTGGTCTCGTGAAGAAGAACTGGCCGGTGAACATATTTGTTCACCGGCTTTTTTGTCCAATATGTTAGGTCGTGGTTGATAAAGCGAAGCGCTAGATACAACGTGTTTATATAAAAAAGGCAAACTTTGAGATTGCGGTTTGCGTTGGACAACCCGCCGCACGAGGTGTCACATTGACTTTTCATTGAGCATTTTGGTGACAATATACGTTAACGTGACAGAAATCGTCCCAACATTCAGGTATACTTTTGGATGAGGAGTTGAGGAAATGGACATTGGTAATAAAATTCGGGCTTATCGAGAAGTCCGTGGTTTTTCTCAAGAAGAATTAGCATCTAAAATATATGTTTCCAGGCAGACAATTTCAAATTGGGAAACCGGCAAACAGTATCCGGATATTCAAAATGTTTTACTACTAAGTGTTTTATTTGGCGTTTCTGTAGATGAACTCATTAAGGGGGATTTGGAAGCGATGAAAGCTAAATTATCTGATAAGAAAGTCAATGCGGCAATGTCAGCTTATACATGGGTGATGCTAATCGCAGCTGCTTTGGGGGCGATGTCAATCGGTTTAGTTATTTACTTTGAGCAATCGACGTTGATTATTTTGGTGCCGATCATCTGTTTTGCGGTCATGTTCATTAGCGCATCTCAAGTGGAGCGAATAAAGAAACGCAAAAACCTGAGAACTTATGCTGAAATTGTGGCCTTCACGGATGGCCAAGATGTTGAGGAGCAACGGCAAAAGCGGGATCCGGCAAAGAATCGGTTGGAAAAATTAATGATTGTTGGTGGATTTGCGGTTGTCGTTTGCATGATTGCGCTAGTATCGGTTTTCATATTTGCCATTTTTAAGTAGCCGTCAGCTTTGATTACCGCTCTTATATTGACAAAAACTTGCGGCCCCGGCCAGCGTGCTTGCCAAGCCTACCTGGCAAACGGCTGATCCCGGTCATTTAAACAAAAAATCGAGTCATTCCCAAAACAGGAATAACTCGATTTTTACTTAAAGTCTGGGATCAAATCCCCTTCTATCCCAATCTGATTATATTAAGAATCAATTCTAACATATTCACTAAAGATGACTGACTGATCGGCCAGCTCGTACCAAATCAGGCCCTGATCATCGATAATTCGGGCTTTAATTGAAACCCGTTGTCCGTCTGCCACTGTTCCAGTATTGGTGCCATACGGTTTATCAAAGACTGCAATTGGCCTGCCAGCCACGAAATCAACTGTTCCAAACAGCATGACCGGATTCCTGGAAGTTTTCGTAATCGGTGGAACGAGATGATTGGTCGGCGGGTCACTGGGTTCAAGGTCGGCATTTTTTATCCATTCAAAACCGCCAATATTTAGCCAGCTTTGATTGTCCGTCGTTTCGATGCGGGCAAAAATCTTGGTGATAACATTGGCCGGCAATCCGGTTTGTAACGCATGGCCATTTGGTTGGTCCAAGACAGCGTGTCGCTTTTTCAGACGGACATAATACTCAACTGGTTGGACAGTTTGCCAATGGGTTCGTCGATAATAAAAAATCATTCCATGGGTGCGGTCGTCAAAGTGGCCGTGAGTGGGACCGACATCATTGATGACGCGGTAGCCGGGGATATCCGCAGCTGAAACGTCATAAGGCTCACCCAGTTTACCGGAGTGGATTGTGACGTGATGCAACGTTTCACCGGTATCAATGTCCAAATAATAGGCTAGGACCGGTAACCCTTGTTTGAGGGCATATCGGAATGTGACTTCTTGATCGGTATCGGCAAAATAAGTCGAAAAGTTATCAATTGAGACCAGGTAATATTGTTTAAAGCTGGGAAGTTGAAGGGAAAAGCGCTCACCATCGTTACCAATTAAAATGTCAGGCTTTTTGATTGGATCGTTATTTTCATCGAGATAAAAGAAGGTCACTTGAGACTTGATTTGAATGGTCTCCTCGGCTTGAGAAGGTGCAGGGGAGGAGTCGTTGACCAGCCCATCCGCTTGGTCTTCAACCGCGTCTTGATTGGAAGAAGTACCCACTTCTGGCATTTGGGCACTATTATCCGGGTCGACTTGTGCAGACTGCCAACGCTTTCGTTGGTGATAGTCCCGGCGACGGCCCCGACGATTTGATTGCCGATGGGATCGTGGCGACACAAATATATTTAATTGTTGTTTGACCCAATCCATGAACTTCATTTAATAAGCTCTCCGATCTACAATCTTCTAATAAAAATTATAGCATAATCAGCATTGGCACCACCGAATTTAAGGATTATTTTAACGATTCGACCCAGAAAAGGCGACAGTTAGCGCCATAGTTGGGGAATCATGGTGAGAATACAAAAAGGGTAACGATCAAAGTCTCAAACTCTGACCGTTACCCCTTAATGTTTTAATACTCTTGAATTGTCAAATTAAGTGCAACACTACATTAAAGAATATTTCATAAGGCGTTTTCCATCCGAGACATTTACGGGGACGATTATTCATTTGTTCTGCATATGCTTGTATCCGGCGGTCAGTAATTGAATCAAGGTCAGTTCCTTTTGGCAAATATTCGCGAAGCAAGCCGTTAGTATTTTCGTTAGTTCCTCGTTGCCAAGGAGAGTGAGGATCGGGAAAGTAGAAGGGCGTACCAAACTTATCAGTTAAACATTGAACTTTGGCAAACTCTTTACCCCTATCCGGGGTAATCGTTAACGATCTACCAGGCCATAGCTTCATTAAGTCGCTCAAAGTATCCGTGACTGCTTCTGAAGTTCTTTTAGCAGCTTTACCAATAAGCAGGTAACGAGATTTTCGATCAACCAATGTAACGACACAAGCCTTTCCGCTTTTGCCTAACACGGTATCACCTTCCCAGTGACCAATTTCTACACGGTTGTCAGCTTCTCGCGGACGATCATGAATCTTGTTGGGGATTGGAATCTTGCCTCGCTTTTCTTGATAAGCTTTATTGTGGCGAGACTTGCCGTGATGCCTTAGATGGCGCACGGCACTAGAGCTGCCAGATTTAAACAAATTATCAAATAAGCCATTGAAAATCCCACGGTAAATAGTCGTGGTACTGATCTGCACCGGATACTTTTCGACTGCCAAGCGATTCGATATTTCCTCCGGAGACCAAAGGTCTTCGCAGAAGTGTTCTCTCACCACTTCAAACACCTGAGGATTACTCAAAAGAGAGACTCTGCCACAGTTGCCTTTGCGCTGTTTGTACTTCTCCTGAGCCTTCGAAGGTGAATAGGATTTACCAGTAGAATTACGGCTTAATTCTCGAGAAATGGTTGAGTAACTTTTCTTGATATGGCTGGCAATCTCACGAAGTGAGTTTCCATGATTCCTCATTAAAAAGATAGTTTCCCGTTCATCTATGGTAATATGCTTGTAGTGATCCATGGCTAAATTCCTTTCATGATTGTTTTCGCAAACATCATTTTACAGAAATTTGGCCATGGGCCATTCTTTATTTAATTAGTGTTGCACTTAAAGTGTAAATTCAAGCTTATTTATCTGAATCCTTGCTATCAGGCTTTGCTTTGGTTGAAGCTTTTACTTCAGCCGCACTGTCGCTCTTGATAACAATGTTGCCCTTTGAATCTACGTCAGCTGTTAATGTAGCAGCATTTTCGTGATCCAAGTAGAAGTCGGCAACCTTGTCTTCAATCTGCTCTTGGATAACTCTTCGAAGTGGACGAGCTCCCATAGCTGGATTGTAGCCCAAGTCAACCAATTTGGCCGTGGCCTTGTCAGTCACGTTGATCTTCAATCCTTGTTGCTTAAGCATACCGTTGACATCGTCAATCATCAAGGAAACAATCTTCATCAGGTTGTCCTTTGATAATGAGTGGAACTCAACAATGTCATCGAAACGGTTCAACAATTCGGGCTTGAAGTAGTCGGTCAACTTATCAATAATTGAATGCGTCTTCCCACTGGCTGCAGCACCGAAACCAACGTTGGCTTCCGCATTACCCTGGCCGGCGTTACTGGTCATGATAATGATGGTATCCTTAAATGAAACTGTTCGTCCCTGACTATCAGTCAAACGACCATCGTCAAGAATCTGCAGGAACATATGAAGAACATCAGGGTGAGCCTTTTCAACTTCATCGAGTAAAATCAAGGAGTATGGGTGACGACGAACCTGTTCAGTCAACTGACCGGCTTCTTCGTACCCAACGTAGCCAGGAGGTGAACCGATCAACTTAGCCACTGAATGCGGCTCCATGTACTCAGACATGTCAAACCGGATCATCGAATCCTTTGAACCAAACAGTTCATAGGCCAGCTGCTTAGCCATTTCAGTTTTACCAACACCGGTAGGTCCGACAAACAGGAATGAACCAATTGGTCGGCCGGTACCGTTGAAGCCAACTCGATTACGACGAATTGCCCGAGCAACTTTTTCAACTGCTTCATTTTGTCCGATAACGTGTTTTTCAAGGTTAGGGGCCAAATTACGAAGTTGTTGTTGTTCCTTGGTTTGAAGTTTACCAACCGGAATTTCAGTCTTCTCTTCGACAATCTTTTCCATGTCTTGAGCGGTGACCTTTGGCGTTGCTGCCGAGTCGACACTGCCGTTCTTCTTGGCATTTTCAAGCTTGGTAACTTGATCACGGTAGTAAGCGGCTTTTTCGTAGTCTTCACTCTTCAAAGCAGCTTGCTTTTGCTTTTCGGCACTTTGAATTTTTTCATCGACCGTGTGTGGATCAACGGCATTGATGGTCAAATTCTTTCGTGATCCGGCCTCATCAAGTAAATCGATGGCTTTATCAGGTAAGAATCGATCCTGAATGTAGCGGTCTGACAGCTTAACGGCTGCTTCAATCGCGTCATCGGTGTACTTAACGTGGTGGTAATCTTCATAACGCTTTTGGATACCCTTCAAAATCTTAATGGATTCCTCAGGACTTGGTTCATCAACCGTTACCGGCTGCAAACGACGAGCCAAAGCAGAATCCTTTTCGATATCACGGTATTCCTTTAAAGTAGTGGCACCGATCAACTGGAACTCGCCTCGAGCCAATGCTGGCTTCAAAACGTTTCCGGCATCCATACCGCCTTCAGCGTTACCGGCACCAACAATTTCATGAATTTCATCAATGAACAGGATGATGTCGGGATTATCTTGAACTTCTTTAATTAACTGCTGCATTCTTTGTTCAAATTGACCACGGATTCCGGTTCCTTGAACCAAAGAAACCACGTCAAGACGAATAATTTGCTTATTCTGAAGCTTTGAAGGAACGTTGCCGGAAACAATTTCTTGAGCAAGTCCTTCAACGACGGCAGTTTTACCAACACCGGCTTCCCCAATAAGGACGGGGTTATTCTTTGTCCGGCGGTTCAGGATTTCAATTACCCGTTGAATTTCATTGTCACGGCCGATAACCGGGTCAACTTTGCCGTCTTTGGCAAGCTGGGTCAAATTAATTCCGTATTGACCAAGCAGGGAATTTCCGCCCGCTCCGCCGGTTCTTGGTCGGTTGGGGCCGCCATTGTTGGGTCCCATTGGTTGGGTTGGTGGCACTTGTTGACCATTGGTTGGATCAACGTTTCCGCCTTGCATTGCACGGAAAATGTCATCTAATCCACCAAAACCAAATGGATCTTGAGCCATATTTTGAGCACCTCCTGTATTACGTTGTTGATTGGATAGGAGTTGATAGCAATTTTGGCAAAGGTTAATAGTTTGCTTTTGCCCATTCACATTAGTGTACAAATGAATCGTTGCTGGGTTCTTATGGCAATTTTGACATAGCATTAATTGCTTTCCTCCTTTAATATAGAAATAAAAGGACAAGGAGGATCTGTTAATCACTGACCAACTTTGACCTTTGAAATTATTATACAACATGATTATATGTAATCAAGTAATTGAACTTCACTTAAATTGAAAGGAGATGAGACGTTGTGGCAGAAGAGAATCAAGACTACAATCAGTTGTTAGAAAAGTTGGAATCAGGTGAGATTGAAAAAATCGAAGTCAAGCCGGAATCATTCATGGCCTTTCAGACCGCATACATGAACTTTGACCATCGAAAGCGGGTGGTTGGGTCCGCGACCGAAGGCGGTGTGATTACCTATGTTTATGAGAGAGACGACAAGCAAAAAAGTTCTTAAAAACCCTGTAAGCGGTTAAGTTTAAACTTGTATTTTCCCTTATATATTGCTATTCTTAATTAAGTAAAGAACAAATTTAAATTTTGAGCATCATCTTCAAAATTTATAATCTTATCAGAGGAGATTGATTAATAATGGAAAAACGTCAATTTAATATCATCGCAGAAACAGGAATTCATGCTCGTCCAGCTACTTTGTTGGTTCAAACTGCCAGCAAGTTCAACTCAGATATCACCCTTGAATACCAAGAAAAGTCAGTTAACTTGAAGTCAATTATGGGTGTGATGTCACTCGGAGTTGGTCAAAGTGCAGCTGTTACGATTACTGCTGACGGCGATGACGAAAAAGAAGCCATTGATGCAATTAGCGAAACGATGAAAGCAGAAGGACTGACTGAATAATTTCATGAAAGAGTTTAAGGGGATTGCCGCAAGTGATGGAATTGCCATTGCATCTGCATTTCGGTTAACTGAACCTGATTTAAGCTTTAAAAAGCGGAGCATTACTGATGCCTCTGATGAAATTAAGCGGCTTTATGCTGCGATTGATGTCTCAAAAGACGAGCTTTTAACAATTCAACAACGAACACTTGAAGACCTCGGCAGCAGTGAAGCTGAGGTCTTTAAAGCTCATGGTGCAATTTTGTCTGATCCTGAATTACTCAATCGGATCAAGTCAACGATTGAAAAAGAGAAGGTGAATGCCGAATATGCTTTAACCAAAGTCACGGACGGCTACATCAAAATCTTTAATTCAATGACGGATAACGAATATATTCGCCAACGTTCAAGCGATATTCGTGATGTTACCAAGCGGGTTTTAAGTCACCTGCTGCGAGTACCGCTGGTTGATCCGGCCTTGATTCACCACAAGGTCATTATCATTGCCCACGACTTAACTCCCAGCGATACAGCTCAATTCGTGCCGAGTTATGTGTTGGGAATCGTGTCCGATATGGGTGGACGAACTTCTCATTCGGCCATAATGTCGCGTTCATTGGAGATTCCTGCAGTCGTGGGGTTCAAGGGCCGGCTGGCAGATATCAAGAACGGCGATACGGTCATTGTTGACGGATCAACTGGGAACGTCATCGTTAATCCGACTGAAGCCCAAACAGACGAATATACTCAAAAGCAGGCTGACTATCGTCAACGCAAGAGCAAGTTGGCTGATTTCAAACATCAAATGACCAGTTCTTCTGACGGTAAGCATCCAATCATTGCTGCTAATATTGGCACTTTGGACGACTTGGACGGCGCTATTGAAAATGGTGCCGAGGGAATCGGCTTGTTTCGAACTGAATTTTTATATATGGACTCTAATCACCTGCCTACTGAAGATGAGCAGTTCAATGTTTACAAGACGGTGCTTCAAAAGATGGGCAAAAAGCCGGTGATCATTCGGACTGCTGATATCGGTGGTGACAAGGATTTACCGTATTTGGATGTTCCAAAGGAGGCCAATCCATTTTTGGGCTACCGGGCAATTCGGATGAGCCTGGATAAGCCGGATATTTTCCGCACCCAGGTCCGCGCACTGCTGCGGGCTTCTTCGTTTGGAAATCTGTCAGTGATGTTTCCAATGATTACGACCATTAATGAACTGAAAAAAGCTAAGAATATTTTCAATCAGGAACGGATCAAATTGATTCGGGAAAAGGTTCGGGTAAAACCGGTTAAGATTGGGATTATGGTTGAAGTTCCGGCCGCGGCCATTCTGGCTGACCAATTTGCCACTGAGGTTGATTTCATGAGTATTGGGACGAATGATTTAATCCAATACATCATGGCCGCCGATCGTGGCAACCGGATGGTTTCATATCTTTACCAGCCTTATAATCCGGCCGTTTTACGAATGATCAAGCATATTATCGATGCTTGTCATGATAATAATCTTCCTGCCTATATGTGCGGTGAGATGGCTGGCGATCAGACCGCTATTCCTATTTTGGTTGGAATGGGGCTCAACGAATTTTCAATGAGCGCTTCTTCAATTCTCAAGTCCCGGGCGTTAATCAAACGGCTCGATTCAAGAGAGATGGTCACCCTTGCCAACAAGGCGGTTACCATGGCCAGCACCAGTGAAGAAGTCACTGCCTTTGTTCACCAGGCCACTAATAACGTCCAATAGATTTATAAATAACTTAAAGAACAAGCTGTTAATGGCGTTAAACCGTCCGTTTTCGGCTTGTTCTTTTTATTCGGGTGGTTTGCAATAGCAGAACTAAACCAATATAATTACAATGATTGTGAGACTATGCGTCACACCGGGTAACGGCCTGACGGCACATTTCACGAGCATAATTAATCGATTTTTATTAGAAAGGGGTGTCAGCCGTGAATGTTGGGATTTTTACGGATACATATTTTCCGCAGGTGAGCGGTGTTGCGACCTCGATTAAGACTCTCAAAAATGAATTGGAGAGACAGGGTAACCAGGTCTATATTTTCACCACAACAGATCCGCACGTCGATAAGGACACCTACGAGCAGAATATTTTCCGTTTCTCAAGTATCCCCTTTATCTCATTTACGGATCGGCGGATTGCGGTCCGCGGATTATTTCAAGCTTACGAAATTGCCAAAGAACTCAACTTGGATATTGTTCATACGCAAACCGAGTTTTCGATGGGAATGATCGGCAAATTTGTCGCCAAAAACCTGAATATTCCTTGTGTGCATACTTATCACACAATGTATGAAGATTATTTGCACTATGTGGCTAATGGCAAGTTGCTCAAACCCGTCCACGTTAAAGAAGGGACGTTGGCTTTTTGCTACCACCTGTCAGGTGTGATTGCCCCCAGTGATCGTGTATTGGACAAATTGACAGATTATGGCGTTAAAAGCGAGATTCGGATTATTCCAACCGGAATCGACGTTGATATGTACGCTGAAGAAATCAAGACCGACATTCGCAAAGAGTATCATATTTCTCCGGATACGCCTCTGATGCTTTCGATTAGCCGTTTGGCATACGAAAAAAACATCTCAGAGGTGATTGACTATCTGCCAAAAATTTTGACGGAGGTTCCAAACGCCATCTTAATGATTGTGGGTGACGGTCCTGCCAAGGATGATTTGATGAGTCAGGTGCATGCGCTGCAGCTGGATGATCATGTTATCCTTACCGGTGAAGTTGCCAACGATCACGTCAATGCTTTCTATCGGGCATGCGACGTCTTTGTTTCCACCTCTAAATCAGAATCTCAAGGACTGACCTACATTGAAGCAATGGCTGCCGGACTTCCAGTAGTCGTTTCGGCCAGTGATTATACCAATGGGTTGTTGAGCTCCGAAACTTTGGGGCAGACATTTGAGCACGACGATGAATTTGTTGGGATTGTGACTCATTATTTAAAGCACGAGGTTAATACCCAGACACCCAAAGCCAAACAAATCTTGAAAAAGAAACTGACTGCGATTTCTGCAGAAACCTTTGGCAAACGGGTGATTAACTTTTATCATTCAGTAGCGGTGGCCCAAGAATTACAAGATAATGCCACTACTAATATCGACTAAATATTTTGTGAGGAGTTTGTATGTTAAGGATTAATATGTTTTCAACCGCGGATAAGGTCAAGGGTCAAGGCGTCGGCAGTGCCTATGTGGAACTGGTGAGAATGCTCAAGGACCACTTTCCTAATGATTTTAAAATCACCATTAATAGCTATGCACCTGCGGATATTACTCATTACCATACAATTAATCCCAGTTTCTACCTCTCGACATTTTCGAGGCGAAGAGGGCGAAAAATCGGCTATGTCCATTTCCTGCCGGAAACCTTGGAAGGCAGCATTAAAATCCCCCAGCCGTTTAAGGCGATTTTTTATAAGTATGTAATTGCCTTTTATAAGCGGATGGACCACATTGTCGTGGTTAACCCATCGTTTATTCCCAAGCTGGAACGCTACGGAATTAACAAGGAACGGATTACTTATATTCCTAATTTCGTCAGCAAAGCCGAATTCTATGATGTTGATGACCAACAAAAACAAGCCCTAAGAGTCAAGCATGGATACGATCCAAAACGATTCACCATTTTAGGCAGCGGCCAAATTCAAACTCGTAAAGGGGTGTTGGATTTCGTGAAGCTGGCCAAGCAAAACCCGACGATCCAATTTATTTGGACGGGTGGTTTTTCGTTTGGCAAAATTACCGAGGGTTATGCTGATTTGGAAAAAATCGTCAAGGATCCCCCAAGTAATTTATCGTTTCCAGGAATTATTGACCGCGCCAAGATGGTTCAATATTATAATATGGCGGATTTATTTCTCCTTCCGTCCTATAATGAATTGTTTCCGATGTCGGTTCTTGAAGCGTTTTCAACTAATACCCCGGTGATGCTTCGAGATCTTGACTTATACAAGTCGATCATCAGCGGTTATTATCTTCCTGCTGCTGATGAAAAACAGATGAATGAACAGCTGCACCAACTGTTATTGAATCCTAACAAATTGGCGGCTTTACAGCATGAAACGACGATTGCCAGTGAACGCTATTCTGAAGATCATCTCGCCAAAGTTTGGTATGATTTTTATAATCAACAATCTAAGGAAGGTTAATAATGTCACGAAATAATAAAATTACCCTCTTTACGATGGTGATAATTGGGATTGCAATTATTGCATACTCTTTGAGGGACGTTAAATTGAGTGTGCTGATCCATGACCTGTTCACCCTGAATCCTTGGTGGATTTTAGTCGCCTTTCTTTGCATCTGTGCCTATTTATTAATTGAGGGCGTAATTACAAAAGTCTTGGTGTCCAATCGCGTTGAACACTTCACGTTTAAGGATGCTCTGCGGGTTCCGCTGGTTGAACAGCTATTTAATGGGATTACCCCGTTTTCATCTGGGGGCCAACCCGGACAGTTGTTTGTCATGCTGCAGACTGGGATTGATGGCGGTCGGGCAAGCTCCGCTCTGTTGATGAAGTTTGTGGTGTATCAAGGAATGATTGTGATCAACTTTTTTATCAGCTTGGTCATTGGATTCCATTTTGTTGCAACCAAATTGCACTTTTTGGCGCTGTTTGTTTTATTTGGCTTTTTAATTCATTTATTTGTCATCGTTGGCTTACTGTTGATAATGTATTGGCCGTCGTTTACCAAGAAACTTTCAAAATTACTTTTTCATCCTGTCAAATGGTTCATCAAGGACGAGAAATTTTATTCAATGCGTGAAACGATGTATTCCAAAATTGATAATTTGTTTGAGGAAAGCGTCAGAATTGGGCGTCAACCCAAGCTATTATTAAAAATCGTTGTTCTCACATTTTTTCAACTTCTTTTTTATTACCTCATCCCATATTTCATTATGCTATCGCTCGGCTATACGGGTATCAACGTGATTATGGTTACCAGTTTACACATCATGATTGTGATGATTATTTCGTTGTTCCCAATTCCTGGTGGTTCTGGTGGTGCCGAATTCAGTTTTGAATCACTTTTCCATAGCTTTATTTCGAGTAACAGCAAATTGGTATTGGCAATGATTATTTGGAGAATTTTAACGTATTACTTTGGAATGGCTGCTGGGGCCTGTGCTTTATTAGTCAAACCAGATAAAGTTGATGATCCCGATAACCGCATTAAATAGCGGGCAGGGAAACATTTGGAGGAACAGGAATGTTAACGGATAAGAAATATCGTTTTTCAAATCTTTTAAACACCAGAATTGGCTTCTTTTTGCTGGTTGTCATTTTGTTTTGTATCAAGACGTATATTGCGTATCAAACTAAATTTACGCTGGGCGTTAAAGGCGGCATGCAGGAATTCTTGCTGGCAGTCAACCCCATCCCGGCGGCACTATTGACATTGGGCATTGCCCTTTATTTTAGTGGCCGGCTGTCTTATTGGTTGATGATGATCATCGATACTTTGGAGAGTATCTGGATTTTTGCCAATATTCTGTACTACCGTGAGTTTTCCGACTTTCTTTCGTTAGGTGTCATCAAAGGATCCGGCAATGTTCAAAATAACTTGGGGAAGAGCCTGGTTGAAATTCTTCACTTCAGTGACTTTTTTGTTTTTCTAGATGTGATTATTTTGATTGCCTTGTTGGCTTTTCATGTGATTCGAATTGACGCCGCTCCATTTAAGAAGCGTTATGCATTTTTGATTACGGTCGTTTCTTTTCTCTTGATGGGTGGCGAATACGGTCTGGCAAGCACTGATCGGTCTGGTTTGTTGACCAGAACCTTCGACAATAATTATATTGTTAAATACTTAGGGTTAAACGAGTATGCCGCTTTTAATGCATACCAAACCCAAAAAGAATCCGCTACCCGATCAAAAGCCAAGGCCAGCGATATGGATAGTATTTTGAAATACTTAGATCATAGTCGGGCCAAGGCCAATCCGGCTTATTTTGGCAAGGCCAAGGGCGAGAACGTCTTCATTATTCATCTTGAAAGTTTCCAGCAGTTCTTAATTAATTATAAAGTCGACGGCAGGGAAGTGACGCCCCACCTGAATGCCTTTTTCCACAATAAAAATACCATTGGTTTTGATAACTTCTTTCACCAGGTTGCTCAAGGGAAGACTTCTGATGCCGAAATGATGTTGGAAAATTCTCTGTACGGGTTACCTCAAGGATCTGCCATGGTGACATATGGTGCCCAGAACACGTATCAGGCGGCGCCCGCTATCTTGGATCAACGAGGCTACACAACAGCTGCATTCCATGGGGATGTTCCCAGCTTTTGGAATCGGGACAGTACGTACAAGTCCTGGGGATATGATTATTTCTTCAGCTCTCAATATTACAAGACGAAGCCGTCTTACAGTGTCGGGTATGGTCTCAAGGATAAGATTTTCTTTAGAGATGCTGCCAATTATATTCAACAGCTGCCTCAGCCGTTTTATGCCAAACTCATTACTTTGACCAATCATTATCCATATTTGCTGGATAAACAAAATACTGATTTTCCTGCCACTAAGACCGGGGATAAAACGGTTGACCCATACGTTCAAACTGCCCATTATCTGGACCAGGCCTTCGCGGAATTTATGAATTATCTTAAGCGAACCGGTTTGATGAAGAACAGTATGATTGTCGTATACGGTGATCATTACGGTATTTCCAATAATCACCGCCCGGCCATCGCCCAGCTGCTCCATAAGAAATCGATTAACAATTATGATTTGGCACAGTTCCAGAAGGTTCCGTTCATGATTCATGCACCTGGCCTTAAGGGTGGGGTCAATCACACATATGGTGGTGAGATTGATGTCTTGCCAACTATTTTGCATCTGTTAGGCGACAAGAATAATAATACGATTCAGTTTGGAACCGATCTGTTATCCAAGCAGCATGATCAGCGGGTTGCATTCCGGGATGGCGATTTTGTCACACCGAAATATACCAAGGTTGGCAGCGACGTTTATTTGACTAAGACGGGCAAACTGATTACGCCAAATGCCGCTCAAAAACGGCAGTTGGCTAGCATCCAAAACCATGTGACAACGGAATTATCATTATCCGATCGGGTCATCTGGGGAGATTTACTCAGGTTCTACACACCTAAGGGATTCAAAAAAGTTAATCGCAAAGATTTCACTTACCAATATACCAAGGCTCTTGATAATTTAAAGCAGGCCCAAAAGAAAGAACCAACCAGCATTGAAGCAAAGAACAATGGTAAATCGACTATGAATTTGTACAAGACCGATGCACCTGAATTGAAATAGGTTTGCGAATTAAAAGTGGAACAGAGATGTTCCACTTTTAATTTGGATTAAAACAAGTCATCGTTTGTGATAAACAGTCCCGATCGTTAAAGTTCAATTGATTTGAAATTGGGGCTTGACGAATTGATCAAACTTCGATATATTTATAGATGCTGTTTTTGTTCGTGACCAACCAATATCAATTCAATCAATTGAGAAAGTTGTTGACATGAAACAACCAGCGTGGTATATTTAAATAGTTGTCGCGAGAGATGATTCATCTCACCCGCAACCAAGTAGACCTTTGAAAACTGAACAAAATTTTCGACAAACAAATGTGCAGGGCGTTTCAATTCTTCGGAATTGGAACCAAACATTTGCGAAGTCAATTCGTAAAAACAAATAATAAATTTAAATCATGAGCTATCACAGGCTTATCATTTTAAACAATTTAAGATGAGAGTTTGATCCTGGCTCAGGACGAACGCTGGCGGCGTGCCTAATACATGCAAGTCGAACGCGTCTCCGTTAATGACTTTAGGTGCTTGCACTTGAGAGATTTAACATTGAGACGAGTGGCGAACTGGTGAGTAACACGTGGGTAACCTGCCCTTGAAGTAGGGGATAACACTTGGAAACAGGTGCTAATACCGTATAACAACCAAAACTACCTGGTTTTGGTTTAAAAGACGGCTTCGGCTGTCACTTTAGGATGGACCCGCGGCGTATTAGCTTGTTGGTAAGGTAACGGCCTACCAAGGCGATGATACGTAGCCGACCTGAGAGGGTAATCGGCCACATTGGGACTGAGACACGGCCCAAACTCCTACGGGAGGCAGCAGTAGGGAATCTTCCACAATGGACGAAAGTCTGATGGAGCAACGCCGCGTGAGTGATGAAGGGTTTCGGCTCGTAAAACTCTGTTGTTGGAGAAGAACAGGTGTCAGAGTAACTGTTGACATCTTGACGGTATCCAACCAGAAAGCCACGGCTAACTACGTGCCAGCAGCCGCGGTAATACGTAGGTGGCAAGCGTTGTCCGGATTTATTGGGCGTAAAGCGAGCGCAGGCGGTTTTTTAGGTCTGATGTGAAAGCCTTCGGCTTAACCGGAGAAGTGCATCGGAAACCGAGAGACTTGAGTGCAGAAGAGGACAGTGGAACTCCATGTGTAGCGGTGAAATGCGTAGATATATGGAAGAACACCAGTGGCGAAGGCGGCTGTCTGGTCTGTAACTGACGCTGAGGCTCGAAAGCATGGGTAGCGAACAGGATTAGATACCCTGGTAGTCCATGCCGTAAACGATGAGTGCTAAGTGTTGGAGGGTTTCCGCCCTTCAGTGCTGCAGCTAACGCATTAAGCACTCCGCCTGGGGAGTACGACCGCAAGGTTGAAACTCAAAGGAATTGACGGGGGCCCGCACAAGCGGTGGAGCATGTGGTTTAATTCGATGCTACGCGAAGAACCTTACCAGGTCTTGACATCTTCTGCCAACCTAAGAGATTAGGCGTTCCCTTCGGGGACAGAATGACAGGTGGTGCATGGTTGTCGTCAGCTCGTGTCGTGAGATGTTGGGTTAAGTCCCGCAACGAGCGCAACCCTTATTGTTAGTTGCCAGCATTCAGTTGGGCACTCTAGCAAGACTGCCGGTGACAAACCGGAGGAAGGTGGGGATGACGTCAAATCATCATGCCCCTTATGACCTGGGCTACACACGTGCTACAATGGACGGTACAACGAGTCGCGAAACCGCGAGGTCAAGCTAATCTCTTAAAGCCGTTCTCAGTTCGGATTGTAGGCTGCAACTCGCCTACATGAAGTTGGAATCGCTAGTAATCGTGGATCAGCATGCCACGGTGAATACGTTCCCGGGCCTTGTACACACCGCCCGTCACACCATGAGAGTTTGTAACACCCAAAGCCGGTGAGGTAACCTTCGGGGACCAGCCGTCTAAGGTGGGACAGATGATTAGGGTGAAGTCGTAACAAGGTAGCCGTAGGAGAACCTGCGGCTGGATCACCTCCTTTCTAAGGAAAAACGGAATCCTGCACATTGTCGAAAGTTTTGTTTAGTTTTGAGAGGTCTACTCTCAATTCGTTCTTTGAAAACTAGATAATATTAATTTTCTGTAATAATTTTTTGAAATTGTATTTATATAATTTCAACCGAGAACACCGCGTTATTTTGAGTTTGTTAACTAGAAAAAATCGCAAATACTCAATTAACTTTGCATCACGTCGTGATGTACAGGTTAAGTTAAAAAGGGCGCATGGTGGATGCCTTGGCACTAGAAGCCGATGAAGGACGGGACTAACACCGATATGCTTCGGGGAGCTGTACGTAAGCTTTGATCCGGAGATTTCCGAATGGGGAAACCCAGCAGTTTTAATCGACTGTTACTATATAGTGAATTCATAGCTGTATAGAGGTAGACGTGGGGAACTGAAACATCTCAGTACCCACAGGAGCAGAAAGAAATTTTCGATTCCCTCAGTAGCGGCGAGCGAACGGGGAACAGCCCAAACCAATGAGCTTGCTCATTGGGGTTGTAGGACTGAACATTTGAGTTACCAAAGTTGTTGATAATCGAACAATCTGGGAAGGTTGGCGAAACAGGGTGATAGCCCCGTAGGTGAAATCAATGACCCTCAGTTCAGGATCCTGAGTACGGCGACACACGTGAAACGTCGTCGGAATCCGGGAGGACCATCTCCCAAGGCTAAATACTCTCTAGTGACCGATAGTGAACCAGTACCGTGAGGGAAAGGTGAAAAGCACCCCGGAAGGGGAGTGAAATAGTTCCTGAAACCATGTGCCTACAAGCAGTTAGAGCCCGTTAATGGGTGATAGCGTGCCTCTTGTAGAATGAACCGGCGAGTTACGGTAACATGCCAGGTTAAGGTTTAAAAGCCGGAGCCGCAGCGAAAGCGAGTCTGAAATGGGCGTTTTAGTATGTTGCTGTAGACCCGAAACCAGGTGATCTACCCATGTCCAGGGTGAAGGTGCGGTAAAACGCACTGGAGGCCCGAACCCGTGTACGTTGAAAAGTGCTGGGATGAGGTGTGGGTAGCGGTGAAATTCCAAACGAACTTGGAGATAGCTGGTTCTCTCCGAAATAGCTTTAGGGCTAGCCTCGGACGTAGAATCATGGAGGTAGAGCCACTGTTTGGATGAGGGGCCCGTCATGGGTTACTAAGTTCAGATAAACTCCGAATACCATTGATTTTTATCCGGGAGTCAGACGGTGAGTGATAAGATCCATCGTCAAAAGGGGAACAGCCCAGACCACCAGTTAAGGTCCCTAAATATATGCTAAGTGGAAAAGGATGTGGAGTTGCATAGACAACTAGGATGTTGGCTCAGAAGCAGCCATCATTTAAAGAGTGCGTAATAGCTCACTAGTCGAGTGATTCCGCGCCGAAAATTTACCGGGGCTAAGCATATTACCGAGACTGTGGACTTGACCTTTGGTCAAGTGATAGGAGAGCGTTCTAAGGGCAATGAAGCTAGACCGTAAGGACTGGTGGAGCGCTTAGAAGTGAGAATGCCGGTATGAGTAGCGAAAGATCAGTGAGAATCTGATCCACCGAATGACTAAGGTTTCCTGGGGAAGGCTCGTCCTCCCAGGGTTAGTCGGGACCTAAGCCGAGGCCGAAAGGCGTAGGCGATGGATAACAGGTTGAGATTCCTGTACTAGTTGATGATGTTTGAGCGATGGAGGGACGCAGGAGGCTAAGTTGTGCATCCAGTTGGAAAGGGATGTTCAAGCCACAAGTCAGTCAAAGAGTCAAATGCTTTTTGGCGGGTTGACAAGTGGTGATGAGGACCGAAATTTAAGTAGGGAAGCAACCAACGTCACACTGCCGAGAAAAGCTTCTAGTGAGTCATCAACTACCCGTACCGCAAACCGACACAGGTAGTCGAGGAGAGAATCCTCAGGTGAGCGAGTGAACTCTCGTTAAGGAACTCGGCAAAATGACCCCGTAACTTCGGGAGAAGGGGTGCTGTGCGCAAGCACAGCCGCAGTGAAAAGGCCCAGGCGACTGTTTATCAAAAACACAGGTTTCTGCAAAATCGTAAGATGACGTATAGGGGCTGACGCCTGCCCGGTGCTGGAAGGTTAAGTGGATGAGTTAGCTTCGGCGAAGCCCAGAAATGAAGCCCCAGTAAACGGCGGCCGTAACTATAACGGTCCTAAGGTAGCGAAATTCCTTGTCGGGTAAGTTCCGACCCGCACGAAAGGCGTAACGATCTGGGCACTGTCTCAACGAGAGACTCGGTGAAATTAAGATACCTGTGAAGAAGCAGGTTACCCGCGACAGGACGGAAAGACCCCATGGAGCTTTACTGTAGCTTGATATTGGGTGTTGACACAGCTTGTACAGGATAGGTAGGAGCCATTGAAGCCGGAACGCTAGTTTCGGCAGAGGCGTTGGTGGGATACTACCCTCGCTGTGTGAACACTCTAACCCGCGCCACTTAGCGTGGCGGGAGACAGTGTCAGGTAGGCAGTTTGACTGGGGCGGTCGCCTCCCAAACAGTAACGGAGGCGCCCAAAGGTTCCCTCAGAATGGTTGGAAATCATTCAACGAGTGTAAAGGCAGAAGGGAGCTTGACTGCGAGACAGACAGGTCGAGCAGGGACGAAAGTCGGGCTTAGTGATCCGGTGGTACCGTATGGAAGGGCCATCGCTCAACGGATAAAAGCTACCCTGGGGATAACAGGCTTATCTCCCCCAAGAGTCCACATCGACGGGGAGGTTTGGCACCTCGATGTCGGCTCATCGCATCCTGGGGCTGTAGTCGGTCCCAAGGGTTGGGCTGTTCGCCCATTAAAGCGGTACGCGAGCTGGGTTCAGAACGTCGTGAGACAGTTCGGTCCCTATCCGTCGCGGGCGTAGGAAATTTGAGAGGAGCTGTCCTTAGTACGAGAGGACCGGGATGGACATACCGCTGGTGTACCAGTTGCGCCGCCAGGCGCACCGCTGGGTAGCTACGTATGGATGAGATAAACGCTGAAAGCATCTAAGTGTGAAACTTACCTCAAGATGAGATTTCCCATTCCTATATGGAAGTAAGACCCCTGAGAGATGATCAGGTAGATAGGTTGGAAGTGGAAGTGCAGTGATGTACGGAGCGGACCAATACTAATCGGTCGAGGACTTAACCAAGTAGAAATGGTGTTCAAGGGCAGAAAATTAATATTAGCTAGTTTTGAGAGAACGAAGTTCTTTCAAGGAAAAATAGTGTGGTGGCGATAGCCAGAAGGATACACCTGTTCCCATGCCGAACACAGAAGTTAAGCTTCTGCACGCCAAGAGTAGTTGGGGGATCGCCCCCTGCGAGGGTAGGACGTTGCCACGCAATCCTAAAGCATCGATAGTATTTACTATCGGTGCTTTTTTTGATAATATCGATTTATGTTCTTTGATTCAACCATGCCGTTGTAGCTTAGAAGGTAGAGCATTTCCATGGTAAGGAAAAGGTCCCAGGTTCAAATCCTGGCAATGGCTGTCAGATACATTTAGATTGATGAACCGCCCAGTGCTTCCAGCCTCTTATGATGAGGGCTGGAGGCATTTTTTGTAAGGACTCAGTGGTATCGAAGTATCTCAAACAACAGACGATGTATGATGCTCTTATATGGACTTTGCTTGCTGTGATACCGGCGGTGAGGTTGGCACCCACACGATCGCCAAGAACGCTTGTTCCGGCAAAAAAACGTGAAGTACTGGCTGGGTTTTCTTTGTTCAGTGCGTTCCTAACAAATCAGCCGTTGTTCATTAACCAGATAAATATTTTGATTAATTAACTTCGTCAGTTGTTTAAGAGCAAAATCCATAAACAATGTGGCAAGAAAGCGCTTGAGAAAAAGTAATGCTTTTTGCCTATCAATTCACAAATTTGACGTTATTTACCTCCAAACTAATGGTAAACTTACTGTGTACAATTATTTTTATACCTAAAGGGGGATTTTCGCATGAAAAAACGTTTTGTACATTTTATTCAGTTTGTTTTTGTAGCAATTATTTTCGCATTTGTGGGGGGTGCATTTTCATCCAATGCTAAGGCTGATTCTGTCAACCTAAGTGACGCTTCGTACACTGTACCAATTACTTTATTGAAGAGCGGCAGCAGTTCTCAATCGATTGCCAATCATTTTTTTGACCAAACTGCCCAGGTGACAGTGTCTAAAGGAACCTATACGACTGTCATTACGACAAACGGTGCCAACTATATTGCCAGCATGACGATGGGGGATCAAACGGCATTGCCAATTGTGACCTCTGGGAACAATGGAACCTTAACGTTCAATTTGACCAATCCAAGCAGCACTATGCCGGTTAGCTTTACGCTTCATAACATTCCAATTCTTGGACAAATGCAAGAATCTGCCGACTTTTCGTTTGACTGGGCAGATGCTGTAAAGGTTCCTGGATCAGATGCCGCCACAACCACGACAACTGATTCAAGTACCACGACCGAACCTGCAGCCACCAGCAGCAGTGCCACAACGCCTGCAGCTACCAGCAGTTCGGCTACAACTCCGACGACAACGACCACGTCAACTGTTACCACCAAAAAGAAGACCACCGCTAAAGCAAAGGTGCCAACCACAACTCGAAAGTATGTGGTTTTAAAGGGTGACTCAAATTCAAAGTCAATGGCTAACCAATATTACACTCGAACGGCCGTGATTAAAAAAATTGCTAAGCACTACAACGTCCAACTGAAGGTTGCTTACAAGAAGAACTTAAAGTTGGGGTCAAAAGCTGTTCGCCCAGTGACCATCAATGGCCGCAAAGTGAAATCCTCAGTTGTTAGTTATGGTCAAACGACTAATTACTACACCATGACTTATTCATTTAACGTTTCATCATTCAAAACTTTGAAGAAAGTTATCAAGGGTTCAATCCATGTGGTTGTCCCTCAAGCCCAAATCAATACAACTTGGCCAATTCGTTTCAAGTTTAGCCAAAAAGCGCCTGCCAAGGCCAGCAAGCATGTTGCTGTTGTACCGACAGCTACTTCAGCTAAGCTGAGCACTTCCAGCCAGACTAAATTACCACAAACTGGTGATGCCAGCCAAAACAGCTTGTCAATGCTTGGATTAGCACTCGTATCAGGATTATCTTTTGTTTGGGGGAGTAATCATGGAATTGTCAAATAGATCAAAGTGGCTATTGGGCCTCTTTGTCGCCATTGGACTGTTCATCGTTTCAATTATTCCAGCTAGTGCTCAAACCATTGCCTATCACCCATTGCGCTATGGAACCAATCAAACGTCAATGGCAGACGGCTATTTTGTTAAGCCGGCCAATGTGGTGGTGAAAAATCATCTCTATTACGTCACGATGGAAATTAAAACTGCCAAGAGTTTGTCATCATTTCCAGTCAAAGTGAATTGGGTCAACGGTAAAGCGCCATTAAATGTCCGTCGCGTGAAAGACCGGGCCGGAGATTCGCTGCTGTACTATTCATTTTATGCTAATAACCTGAAGAAACGGATCAATGCCAAGCTCGCTATTGACGTGCCCAAGGTTTATAAGGCCCATCACTTGATTTCGTTCAAATTTAGTACGGCTGGTCTGCCAAGCTTGGGAAGGACGCACGCCGCAGTGGCGACACCTAAGACAGCTACGTCAACGACAAAGCCTAAGGCGGCTACTAGTCCAAGTACGAAGGCAAAGCAAACCAACAGTCGACCCAAAGCCAATGCACCAAAGAAGACCAAAAAAGCTGCTAAGACTGCTAGCTCAACCAAGACAAAGCAACCCAAAGCAAAACAGTCTTCCGCCAAGAAAGCCTCATCACAGCCAAGTAAGGCCAGCAGTAACCTGACCAAACCAGCTAAAAAGACTTCAGACAAACCCCAAGCAAAAAAGAGCGGGGTTCCTTGGATTGTCGGCGGCGTGACTGTGATTGCCGGACTTTCAGCAGGATTGTGGATTTACTTTAAACATTAGAGGGGGCAATAAGGATAATGAAAGGATCTCGTAAGATCGCTTTAATTGTGCTCTCACTTGTTTTGGTAGTTGGCGTGTTGGGCGGTATCTTTATGAGCCGAATCGGTGCTGCCAATCATCAGAAAAAAGCTCGGATTGTGGCAACGACTTTTGCGGTCGTTCAAATTGCAGATAAGCTCGATCTCCCGCTGGTCGGTGTGCCGACAACTCAAAATAAAATTCCGGCGCGTTATGCGCACGCTGCCCGGGTTGGCAATCCGATGAATCCTAGTGTTGAAAAAATTGCCAGTTTAAAACCGACCGTCGTCTATTCCGTGACGACCCTGCAGGACCAATTTGGAAGGGCATTTAAGGAACGCCATATTACGCCCCATTTTCTGGATTTAACCAGCGTCACCAAATTGAAACAAACGGTGACCGCAATGGGGAAACAATATCAGCGAAAAGCCCAGGCCAAACACGCAGTTGATCAAATTGACCAGGCAGAGCAGCATGTTAAACTGGTTGCCAAGCGCCATGCCACCAAACCTCGGGTGCTTGTCTTGATGGGGTTACCTGGGGCTTCCTATATGATTGCCACTAATCAATCCTACGTTGGTGATTTAGTCGCAATTGCCGGTGGTCACAATGTTTTCTCTTCAAAGACACAAGAGTTTGTCTCTCCCAACGATGAAGCCATCAAAAAAGCGCAGCCACAGGTTATTTTGCGATTGGCACACGCCTTACCCAATATCGTGATCCCACAATTTAACTCGGAATTTAAATCCGATCCGATGTGGAAGACGCTGCCTGCCGTTAAGAATCATCGCGTTTATGATCTGGAAGAACCCAACTTTGATGCAACTGCCAATATGCGGGCTGCCAAAGCCTTGCAGATCGTTTCGAATTGGCTGTATCCTCAAGAAGGGAGCCAAACGAATTGACTAAATCTGAAAAAATATGGTATTCGACAATTTTGGTGATGCTTGTCATCACCATTTTGTTTGCGATGATGTTGGGGGCCAGCTTCATTACCCCCCAACAAATGATGACCGCCTTTCAAGGGGGCAATCCCAATCAACTGGACGTGTTGATTAACATTCGCTTTCCGCGGATTCTTTCAACCATGCTGTGTGGGGGTATGCTTGCGGTAGCAGGAGCTGCCAGCCAGGCTGCCTTTCGAAATGTGTTGGCAGACCCCAGTATTCTGGGAGTGACCAGCGCTTCAGACTTCTTCATTCTCATTGGGACAATGCTTCTACCGGCATTTCCTGCCAGCAAGTTTATTTTTTCCATCCTTGGCGGCTTATTTGCACTCTTACTGTTAACCCGGGGGCCGGCACTCAAGAGCCCATACCGGCTGATTATCATTGGTGTGGCGATGATGCTGACCTTTACCGGGTTCGAGCAGCTGTTTGCCAATGGATTTGGCGGCCAGACGACGGGCTCTTTTAACGGGATTACCTGGTCGCAGACCGAAGTACTGTTATTTTTGGGTGTCAGTGGGATGTTCGCGGCAGTCGTTATTTCACCGTGGGCCAACTATCTCAAATTATCAACCGAGCAGCTGCAGACCAAAGGGGTTTCGGCTTCGATGATGCGTCTGGCATTGCTGTTGGTGGTTGTCTATTTATCCTCCGGCGTTTCTTCAGTTGTCGGCACGGTTCCGTTCATGGGAATCGTTGTCCCCAACGTTGTTCGTTATTTAGTGGGGAGAGATTATCAAACCATCATTCCGCTGTCGATGCTCATGGGCGCTTGGCTGTTATTAGTTGTTGACACCATCGGCCGAATTGTCGTGTTGCCCAGTGAATTGTCCGCCGCGGTCATTATGACCGTCATTGGCGGCCCATTCTTAATCTTGATGTTGCAAAGGAAGAATTTTAATGGACTTAAATCAAGTTAGTTATCATTATCCACAACAACCGACCCTTTTAAATGAGATCAGTGCGACAATTCCGGTGGGGCACATTCTATCGATTATCGGTCCAAATGGCGCCGGCAAGTCGACCCTGTTAAAATTGATGGCGGGCATTTTCCAACCGTCCGGTGGTGAAGTTGATCTTGACGGGCAGCCAATTAGTTCGATTCCTCGGAAACAGTTGGCGACCAAGGTTGCAGTTGTTAGTCAGCAAAACGATATTTTTGATGATATGAAAGTGATTGATGTTGTTAAAACAGGCAGGTTGGCACACCACGGCCTGCTGGCGACAATTTCTGACGCCGAGGTGGCCAAGTATATTCAGGTCACTCATTTGACATCATTGGCACAGCGGCCGCTGTCGTCGTTATCTGGCGGCCAACGCCAAAGAGTCTGGTTAGCTTCCGCTTTGGCCCAAGATCCGACATATCTATTGCTGGATGAACCAACGACTTACTTGGACATTCACTACCAAGCCGAACTGATGGGGATTTTGAAGCAGCTTAATGAGCAGAAGCACATCACGATTATCATGGTGATTCATGATATCAATCAGGCATTTAAGATCAGTGATGTTTTGTGGCTGGTCAAACGGGGTGAACTGGTAAAAGTCGGCAAACCGGAAGAATGCTACGATCGTGAATTACTAGCCAACATTTTTGAGACTAATATTCAAATTGTCGATGTTCCTCATTATGGCAAGTACATTGTTGAGATACCGGAAACTCAAGCTGAATCATAAGTGCTAGATAACATTCAGACACAAATAGAGGCTGGAACAAAATCTTTTGTTCCAGCCTCTTATTTCATTTAACGGTTATTTATTTTTGTAAAGTGACTTTGGAATGCCATAACGTGAACGGCCCCAAGTCTTTTGCAGCCATGGAACGAACCAGTAGTCCAAACCAATGGAACGACCGGATCCATTCATTAAGGCAATCGCCGCAAAGACGATCCAAGCATGCGGCCAGCTGGCAATCCCCATGAAGAAGATCACGATTAATGCCAAACTGGCAATCCAAGTGAATAGACCGAAGAACAACAGGCAGCCAATAATGCCTTCAATCGCAGTCAGGCCAAAGCCCACTGGAATAATGGCGTTGTAAGAGAATGCATCAACCATTAGGACGATTCCCAAGAACATTCTTAGCGGAACACTCCACAAAGCGTTCCCCTGACGGGCAGTAATACCAGGCAGCACAGTTCGGTTGTTATCAACCCGGAAGAATTCTTGCAAGATATACTGCATCATGAAGTAACCGGAATGAATTCGCATGAAGTACAAGAGGTTGGTCCCGTGCTTCATAATCGTTGCCAGCCAGCCACGGACTCGTTTGCCGCCGAATACTTGGGCAATCCCATAACGAGCACCAAATGAAACGGTGAAGCCCATGTTCTTGTCATGGAATTCGGTGTAGTTGTGGTTGCCTTCAATGTCAGCAGCAATGTTGGCAGAGGAAACAACGGCTTCATTTTCAGCCTCTTGAGCAGTTTGTGGAACGGCACGTTCAGCACCTTGCTCAGTGGCGTTGGAGTCATCACCGGCAACGTAAATACTTTTATCTTCAAAGCCCTTTGCCTGGAGATATTGATTGGTAATCAATCGACCGCCACGGCCGGCGTCAATTCCGAAACTGTCGGCAACGTGGTTGGTTTTAACCCCGGCAGTCCAAATCAAGGTGTTGGTTGGAATTGAATCCTGATCCTTAATGTCGACGCTGTCTGGATTAACTGAGGTAATCATGGATGATGGTCGAACTTCAACGTCGTGATCCTTGATGTACTTCTCTGCGTGAGCAGCATTGGTTCGATCAAGCATGTTGATAATTGTTGGGGCAGCTTCAACCAAGAGAATGTGAATCTCGTCAGGATCCAGCTTGTAATCTCTTGCCAGGACTTTCTTGTAATCAATTAATTCACCAATGGTTTCGGCACCGGTAAATCCGGAACCACAGACCACAATTGTGAGCATTGCACGACGTTTGTCGGGATCACGTTCAACAGCTCCTCGGCCAATGATTTCACGAATATGCGCTCGAAGTCGGAGTGCGTCTTCCATTGACCAGAGCGTGAAACCATTTTCTTTAACGCCGGGTGTCCCGAAGTCATTAGGCTCGCCACCCATACTGATCAGCAGGCTGTCAAATGGATACGTGCCATGTTCACCGTTGACAATTTTCTTGTCCTTATCGACTGACGTGACATTATCCGTAACGAGCTGCACGTTTTTCTGCTTGTGAAAAATCCGTTGCAGGTCATACTGGATGCTGCTTGGGTCAACCCGCTCGGTCGCAACTTCGTGTAATCGGGTCAGATAAGTGAAGTACGAGTGACGATCGATCAATGTAATTTGGACGTCAGAGTTGCTCTTGAATCGCTTAGCCAATTGCTTGGTTGCGTAAACGCCTGCGAAACCGGCACCAATGACGACGATGTTCTTTGTCATGAAATTTTCCCCCTTTGGAATAATTAAAATAAGATTGCTTTAGAAAATTACAATAATAGCATAAACTAATCTTATCACCCTTATTATAAATGTGGCTTTGACAATTGTCTAATGAAAGCCATTGCAATAATTTCACAAGCATTTCTTCCCTAATCTAAGTCCTTCACATTGATTGATTGACGACGTTTACATGTTTCGGGCGGGATTGTGTCAATAACAGTGCAGGATTATGAGTAATTGCTGATAATTAATTAGTATTTTGATTGAATGTTGAACCATTTCTATATACAATAAGGGTATATGAGGATAACTCATTAATATTTAGTAAGGGGGGATACGACAATGTTAAATATTGGCGTCACGATGCTTGGGTTGTCGCGGTTTCAATTTGCGATGACCACTGTGTTTCACTTCTTCTTCGTACCGTTTTCCATTGGTTTAGCTTTTATTGTTGCAATTATGGAAACGTGTTACGTTGTGACCAAGGATGAAACATACAAAAACATGACAAAATTCTGGGGGAAGATTTTCCTGTATAGTTTTGCCGTTGGTGTTGTAACTGGTATTATTCAAGAGTTCCAGTTTGGAATGAACTGGTCGGATTATTCAAGATTTATGGGGGATATTTTTGGTGCGCCACTGGCAATTGAAGCCTTGGCAGCCTTCTTCTTGGAATCGACATTCATTGGCCTTTGGATGTTCACGTGGGACCGTTTCAACAAAGTGGTTCACTGTTTGTTCATTTGGCTGACTGCTTTTGGTTCGACACTATCTGCACTTTGGATTTTGGCGGCCAACAGCTTTATGCAAAACCCAGTTGGTTACGCAATGAATGCTGCTCAACACAAAGTTGAAATGACCAGTTTCTCTGCTGTTATTATGAACCGTCAGTTGTGGAACGAATTTCCACACGTTATTTTCGGGGCATTCTTAACGGCTGCATTTGTTGTTGCCGGCTGTTCTGCTTGGCGTTTACTTAAGAAGGATCATGAGCACTTCTACCGCAAGTCAATGAAGGTTTCACTCATCATTGGGCTTTGTGCCTGCTTAGGTTCTGTATGGTCAGGTGATACGCAAACACGTTACCTGATTAATAACCAACCGATGAAGTTTGCTGCTATGGAAGGCCTCTGGAAGAACTCAACTCAAAAGGGCAATTGGTCAGTGATCCAGGGTACTAAGAATCACAAGACAACCTGGTCAATTGAGGTTCCTTATGTTTTGAATATTCTTGGTCACCATAGTTTGAACGGAACTTTCAAAGGTCAACAACAGATCAACAAAGAATTAAAGGCAAAGTACAATAAAAATGGTGAAACACGGAATTATTATGTTCCAACTCGTACTTTGTTCTATAGCTTCCGAATCATGGCTATTTCTGCCGGCTTATTCGGCTTAGTTGCCATCATTGGGTTATGGTTCAACCGTAAGAAGTCACAAAGCATTATGAGGCAACGCTGGTTCCTATACCTCATGGGCTTGATGGTTTGGCTGCCGTTTATCGTTAACACCTGTGGCTGGTTCGTTACTGAATTTGGCCGTTATCCATGGGTTGTTTACGGACTTTTGACCATTGCCGATGCGGTATCGCCAACGTCTACCGTGGCAAGCCTGATGTTCACCAACATCGTTTACTTCTTGATCTTTGCATCGCTTGGAGCTGTCATGATTATCCTGAGTCACCGGGTTCTCAAACAAGGACCGGATTCAGTTCAGACTGACGGATACTCCAGCGAACCACAAGCAGCTGATCAAAAGGTAGATCCATACGAAATGGGGGCGGCTCATAATGACTAGTTATCAATTTATTTGGTTTCTATTGATTGGTGTGTTGTTTAGTGGCTTCTTCTTCCTTGAAGGGTTTGACTTTGGTATCGGGATGTCCGTTCGATTCTTTGCTAAGAACCGGGCTGAACGTGATACCGTCATCCAAACAATTGGCCCGCATTGGGATGGAAATGAAGTTTGGCTGATCACTGCCGGTGGTGCGATGTTTGCATCATTTCCAATGTGGTATGCTTCACTATTTTCAGGATACTACCTTGTCTTGTTCTTAATCTTGGTTGCCTTGATTTTCCGTGGCGTTTCATTTGAGTTCCGTGCAAATATGCAGACGGATACTTGGCGTAATTTCTGGGAATGGGCATCATCAATTGGTAGTTTCTGTGCCGCATTCTTATTCGGGATGATGTTCACCAGTATGATTCAAGGTGTTCCGATTGATAAAAATGGGGATATCTTTGGAAGTTTCACCACTTATGTCAACTGGTTCTCGATTGTCGGCGGTGTCGCCGTTTCACTGCTTTGCTTCATTCATGGATTAAACTTCCTGCGTTTGAAGACCAGCGGTGAATTAAGAGAACGAGCAGAAAAGTGGAGTAAAGTTCTCTATCCGGTTCTGCTTGCCGGTGAAGTTGTCTTTGTTGTCTTACTTTACTTAACAACTGACTTCTTTACTCGTAAACCAATGTCAACTTGGGGAATCTTGATCGCCTTGGTCATCTTTACCTTGGCTGCATGGTGGGGCGCTCAGTCCAGCCATGATTGGACATCATTCATTGCCAGTGGGCTTTCTTTAATCAGTGTCGTTGTCCTGATTTTCAACGGTTTATTCCCACGGGTTATGATTGCGACGAACAACGCAAATTCAATCTTAATTAAAAATGCTTCAAGTTCACCATATACGCTGCACTTGATGACGATTTTGACATTCACGATTTTACCAATTGTGCTCATCTACTTCATTTGGAGCTACTGGGTATTCTACAAGCGAATCAAGTCACCAAAGCAAGTTGCTGAATAGTATTTAACTGAATCCAACGATCCGGGTAAATGATTTTCAGTTAATGATATGCGTATCAACTGAAAGGCCAATGATAAACGTTTCGGCTTATCGCTGGTCTTTTTGTTTTGCCCGGAATTTTTGGCGGTAACTCGTGTTAAAAACCAAATAAATCAAGAAATAAACCGCTCACATATTTCATTGTGCGCAATAATTCTTTATACTAGGAATTGTAATTAATTTTGTTCTGGGGGAGTGAAAAGTTTGATTGATAAAAGATTGTTTGATCTGCCGGGGATGAAAAAGTATGCCGTTATTTTAGGGATTCTGGTCTTCATTCAGGCAATCGCAATAATTGCTCAGGCTCGCGCACTGTCAATTGCAATCGTGAACCTGTGGAATCTGCAGTCGATCAACACAATTATTTGGCCCACCGTTGTGTTTACCGTTGCATTTTTAGGGCGGCATTTGTTGACTGTCGCCGAAAACCACGTATTATTTCCGTTCGTTGAAAAGACAAGTGGCGATATGCGGGAAGATTTGATGGCCAAGATTTTCCGACTCGGTCCCGCTGAAATTGATAAACGGGGAACTGGAAACATCGTCACGATGGCCCTTGAAGGAATTGACCAGGTTCAGACTTATTTGATGTTGGTTGTTATCAAGATCTTGGATATGTCGATTACGCCGTGGCTGATTTTGTTATACGTCCTGTTCCTGCGTTGGGAACAAGCGATTTTCTTATTTGCTATTTTTCCAATTATCATTTTATTCATGATTATTCTTGGACTGGCAGCTCAGAGTAAGGCAGATCGGCAATATGAAGGCTATCAGCGCCTGTCTAATCACTTTGTGGATACCTTACGGGGCCTGCCGACTTTAAAGCAGCTGGGCCTTTCTAAGCGCTATGCTGACAATGTCTATGAAGTCAGCGAATCTTATCGGACAGAAACGATGTCCACGTTGAGAATCGCCTTAACATCGACATTTGCCCTGGATTTCTTTACCACTTTGTCGATCGCAGTCGTCGCAGTCTTTCTAGGATTTGATTTGATGGATGGTAAAGTCATGCTCTTACCCGCGTTGACCATTTTGGTATTGGCGCCGGAGTATTTTCTGCCAATCCGGAATTTTGCCAACGACTATCACGCAACTTTGAACGGTAAGAACGCGATGAGCGCCGTCTTGGACGTCCTTCATGAGCCTGAGATGAGCCAACGCGAAGTTTTGCCTGATTTGAAATGGAACAACGATTCAACCTTGAAATTGAATCAAGCTTCCTTGACCTATCCGGGAAGCAAGGAACCGACGCTTAAAGATATTTCGATTGATATCAAGGGGATGCAGAAGATCGGCATCATCGGTGCATCGGGATCCGGCAAATCGACTTTGATTAATCTGATTGGTGGCTTTTTGTCCCCGGATGGTCAAAATCAAATCTCGATTAACGGCCAGCCGCTGCCACACCTGAACCAAGCTAATTGGCAGAAAAACTTTCTGTATATTCCTCAAAATCCCTATCTCTTTCACGCCACGTTAGCCGATAACATTTCGTTTTACGTCGCGGATGCCACTGAAGCTGCGATTTCAAATGCAGCTGACAAGGCGGGCCTGACCGACTGGATTAATACCTTGCCGGACGGGCTTAATACCATGATTGGGGAGGGTGCCCGGACGGTCAGTGGTGGTCAGGCACAGCGGATTGCTTTGGCCCGAGCTTTTCTTGATCCCAATCGAAAAGTGCTCTTATTTGATGAGCCGACTGCTCATTTGGATATTGAAACTGAAGCCAGTTTGAAGCAGGATATTCTGCCCGTCTTCAATGATCACCTGGTGTTCTTCGCAACCCATCGGCTTCACTGGATTGGTGAGATGGACTATGTGTTAGTCATGGATCATGGTCGCTTGGTTGAACAGGGGACACCTGACCAACTCGCTCAGCGAAATGGTGATTACGTCAAACTTCGTTCAGAAATGGAGGCGGCAGACCTATGAAAAATTTTAGAAAAACATTCGAAAACGACACCTGGGTCATGCCTTACCTGCGTAAATACAAGGGCTTACTGGTCCTGGTCTTATTCCTGGGATTCATGACCTTCTTCTCTGGCGGCGCTTTGATGTTTAACTCCGGATATCTGATCAGTGAGGCTGCCAGACAGCCTTCAAGTATTATTTATATTTATGTACCGGTTGTTTTGGCCCGAGCCTTTGGAATTGCCCGGCCAGTCTTTCGATATGTTGAACGGTTAACCAGCCATAATTGGGTGCTGCGAATCGTGTCTGACTTCAGAAAAAAGCTGTATCAAACCGTTGAGCAAAAGGCATCGGCCATTCAACGCTCTCACCAAACCGGTGATATCTTGAGTATTTTAGCCGACGATATTGATCACATCGAAAACTTGTATCTGCGAACCGTTTTTCCTATGGTAATCGGTTGGCTGTTGTACATTTTCGTGGTGATCGGTGTCGGTTCACTGAACTGGGTGGTCGGTTTACTGATGTTACTGTTATTAGGGATTATCACGATTGTGATGCCTTTGGCGTCAGTCGCCACCAACGGGGTTCGGGAATTTAAACAGCATCAAATTCAACACGAATTCTATACGAATTTAACCGATGAAGTTTTGGGATTGGGCGACTGGCTGATTTCCGGTCGTTACAACGACTTCATCAACCTGCAGAAGAAACCAATTAAGGCCATTGCAGCCCTGCGGAAACGAGATCATTACTTCCAGTGGTGGCGATCATTTCTGGTTCAATTTGTTATTTTACTAACGACTTTGGTTCTGCTGGTCTGGTCGGCTAATCAGTTCACCGCCTCCAAATCCTTGGCCAACTGGGTGGCTGCCTTTGCGCTGGCCATTTTCCCAGCGGTGTCACCATTTGT
This sequence comes from Lentilactobacillus buchneri, assembly GCF_018314255.1. NCBI lineage: Bacteria > Bacillati > Bacillota > Bacilli > Lactobacillales > Lactobacillaceae > Lentilactobacillus > Lentilactobacillus buchneri. The sequence continues at coordinate 406,636 of NZ_CP073066.1, read as the reverse complement.
CAACATGAGTCAAGGTGCCAGTGAGTGGCCGGTTTATAAACGGTCGATTGAGCGGGTTAACGCCCTAGATTCAGGCACGGTCAAACCCGTTAAGCAGACGGCGTTGGCTGAACCGTTCAAGGAACTTTCAATTAACGATTTGACGTTCAAGTATGCCGATGGTGATCGAGACGTGGTTCAACATATCTCGATGACCATTCATCCAGGCGAAAAGGTCGCATTGCTTGGACCCAGCGGAACTGGGAAGAGTACCTTCTTGAAGCTGGTCGTTGGAGATTTGACACCATCCGATGGCCAAGTGCTGATTAACCAGCAAAATATTTTAAGCCTCCAGGACGTCCGCTCTTCACTGTTTGGCATTCTTGACCAACAACCGTATCTTTTTGACACGACGGTCATGAACAATGTCCGCTTGGGGAACGTGAATGCCAGTGACCAGCAGGTAAAAGATGCGATTGCCGCCGTTGGACTGAAAGAGTTGATTGAGTCGCTGCCCGACCAATACGACACCCAAGTTCAAGAGGCTGGTAAACGCTTCTCAGGTGGGGAGCGCCAGCGATTGTCATTGGCGCGGATTTTACTCCAGGATGCACCGATTATTATTCTGGATGAGCCAACGGTAAGTTTGGATCCGATCACAGAAAAGAAGTTGTTGGATAAAGTCTTTGAATTACTTCATGACAAGACCATTATTTGGGTCACTCATCATTTGGCAGGGATTACCCACGTCGACCAGGTTCGTTTCATGGAAAACGGCCAGTTCGATATGCAGGGCACCCCGCAGGAACTGTATAAGACTCAGCCAAGATTCAGACAGCTGTATGACTTGGACAGAGGAAGAGTGTAACGAGACCCGGGTGGCCCCGGAGTGTAAAGCAAACCGTCAAAGGATGAACGGGTTTGGTTCATCGTTGGACGGTTGGTTTTACACAGTAGGGGACAGGGTCGACGGCACACATTTAGGAAGAGTGTAACGAGACCCGGGTGGCCCCGGAGTGTAAAGCAAACCGCCAAAGGATGAACGGGTTTGGTTCATCGTTGGGCGGTTGGTTTTACACAGTAGGGGGCAGGGTCATCGGCACACATCTCAATCAACCGCATCAAACGCAAAAATTGCCACAGCCAGGAGATATCTGTCCTCTGGCTGTGGCAATTGATATTTCAAAATAAATTATTGCTTTCTGGTTAATAATAGCTGTGTCAGGGTCTGGAGGTCGCGCTTGGCCCTTCGCTCAGGCAATTGGGCAATGAGCTTCTCGGCTTTAGCGGTTAACTGATTGGCAGATTGGATTGCTTGCTGCAATCCTCCCGACTGAACGACGATGGCTTGGATTTGGGCAATGTCTTCGTGGGTCAGTTGTTCACGTTTATCCAGCAGTGGCTTTAATTGCTTCTGAGCCGTCTGCAGGGCAAAAATTAATGGGAGGGTGTAAACGCCGGACTTGAGGTCTTCAAGGACGGGTTTCTTGGTCTGGTGGGGATCACCGCTGTAATCCAAGATGTCATCTAAAATTTGGTAGGCTTGGCCGATCGTTAGACCAATTTCGCCGCCAAGTTTGAAAATTTGATCCGAAGCTTGGCTTACCAAGGCACTTTGCTGGAAACAAAGGCGGAATAATTCGGCGGTTTTGCCGGTAATTTCGTGGAAATAATCTGCCTCAGTCATTTGTTGATTGAAGTTGTATTTCATTTGATCCAATTCGCCGGCTAAAATGGTTTGCATGGCATCAACGTGTCGCTTCATATTAGCCGGATCCTGAGTCGATTTGAGCACCTGGGTAAAGTAACAGGTAAATAGGTAATCCCCCGCATAAATGGCGTTTTTTTGGCCATATTCAGTATGGATTGTCTCGATGCCTCTTCGGATCGGCGACTCATCAATCACGTCATCGTGAATCAGAGTTGCCACATGCAGTAATTCGACTGCGGCGGCACCAGCCTTAATTTTAGCTGGATCCACCTCTTGACCAAATTCTGAATAAATGTAAAAGAAGCCCGGACGCAGGAATTTTCCGCCGGATTTGAGCAACTGGCTGATCTTATGATGAATGGGCTGGTTGGGAAGATTGACGGCGTTTAACAAATAGGGTTCCAAAGCAATTAGTTTTAAATTAATGCGCGGAAATTGACGCCAAAGTGCATGGACCATGATATACCTCAATTTAATAAAATTTTAATTACATTATCTAAGATACAAATTCCGTGGGGAGTTGTCAATCAAGGCAACGTGGAAATAATTCCGAAGTGTTCTACAATGGATTTAAGATTATGAAATTAGTCGTGTGAAATCGTCAATCAACGATGAATTAGGTGCTTATGGAGGAATACTAAATGACAAAACAATATGATGTCGTCATTCTTGGCGGCGGGGTTGCCGGCGGGTCTTTGGCCCACTCACTCAGAAGACAGCACAAAACCGTGGCGGTCGTCGAAGACAATTTGTTTGGTGGAACCTGCCCCAATCGCGGGTGCGATCCGAAGAAAATTTTATTGTCCGGTTTAGAGATCACTCAAGTTGTCAATGATATGCAGGGTAACGGGATCAGTGGCTCGGTATCGGTTAATTGGCCGGATCTCATGCGCCACAAGCGGCAGTATACCAATCCAATTTCTGATGCCACCAACAACGGGTTGATTTCAGATGGGGTCGACACGTATCATGAGCATGCCCAATTCAATTCAGATGGGCTGCTGACGGCTGGAAATCAAAGCCTTTCCGGTGATCAATATGTTATTGCGACTGGTCAGCGGCCAAGAATTTTAGATATTCCCGGCAGTCAATTTTTCAAAACCAGTACCGACTTTTTGAACCTCGATGATCTGCCAAACGACGTCACTTTTGTCGGTGGTGGCTATATCGGCTTTGAACTGGCCGGGATTGCCCGCGCGGCCGGAGCGACGGTTCACCTGATTCATCATAACGATCGGCCACTCAAACAGTTTGACCAACAATTAGTCCACGAATAAGTTGATAGACTGGCCAAGTTGGGCGTTGATTTTCATTTGAATACGGGTGTTCAAGAAATTACCCAAGTGGGCGAGCAGTTTGTTTTATCCGGAGACAATTTTAAGCTGCCGACTGACATGGTCTTCTGCACGGCGGGGCGGATTCCCAACGTTGATACGATTGGAATCCAAAATGTTGGTGTCAAAACCGACCAACACGGTGTGATCGTGGACGACCACCTGCAGACGTCAAATCCAAAGATTTTTGCCATGGGAGATGTCGTCAGCACCAAACGTCCCAAGCTAACACCGGTTGCCGGTTTTGAAGCTGGCTACTTGGCCGGCTACTTTAACGGGTCAACGGATCCGATTCAATTCAAATCTATTCCCACAATTGTCTTTGGCCAACCCTCACTCGGTCAAGTGGGACTGCCATCGAATATCGCGACGGATGATAGTCGCTATATGCTGATTACCAATGACATGACCAAGTGGTACAGTTATCATCGACTCAATGAGCCACTCGCCAAGGCCAAAGTGGTCATCAATCGCGATACGGAAACTGTCGTTGGGGCCACCGTGTTGAGTAATCACGCTGATTATTTGATCAATATTTTGACGATGATGATTGATCAGCACATGAAAATCGGCGACTTCAACCGGGAAATTCTCGCTTATCCAACTCTGGCGAGTGATGTGCAGTATTTGATCTAGAGTGCGATTGAGCCGTTTAGCTTCTGAGCATTAGTGTAATCAAGAGAAAGCTGGCTCAAGGGGCACGTTTTTGCGAGATAAAAGTGAACAGTGTCTATCCCCATACAATCTAAGTGAAACTAAAAAACCCGGAGCGTGATCAATGACCACAGCTCCGGGTTTGCTTATAATCAGATGTTTTCACACCAATTACTTCCGAATCTTTTTTTCGATTTTAATCTTGCGATCAGTTAAACTCTCATCGGAAATCAGCGGGGTTACGTCGCCCAGACTGATCAAGGTTAAGTGGTGCATAGCCCGGGTGATAATCGTGTAGAGGGTTCCAAGCAAACTTTCATCGGAATAGTTCTTCTCAGAGGTATCCCAAGCGATCACGGAATCAAATTCCAAGCCCTTTGCCAAATAGATTGGCAGCACCAAAATGCCCTTTGGAAGTGTTCTGTCCGCATCCTGCAATAACGTAACATCTCCTAAGGCATGCAGTCGTTCATAGACCTGCTGGGCCTCGGTCATGTTTTTGGTTAAAACAGCAACGGTGGCGTATTGCTTGCGTTGGTCAGCGATTACTTTTTCAAGCTGCTTGATGCCGTCATTGAAGTCGGATGTCAAAACCAATTCCGGAATGTCGCCGGGGCGGGTGAAGGCCTCAATGTCATCTCCGTTAGGCAAAATGGATTTGGCAAAGTTGGTAATCGGCAGCGTTGAGCGATACGACCGCATCAAACTGATTAGTCGGGACCGGCGCACATGGAAAGCGGCGTTTAATTTATCAAGAATTTCTTTTGGCTGTTCAACGTCTTTGAACAGGGCCTGCTCACTGTCGCCCAATAGTGTCCACTTTGTCTTTGGAAAGGCGTAGCGCAGGTATTTGAGTTGAGCCACTGAATAATCCTGCATTTCATCGACAAACAGGTATTTCATAGTGTTGTTCTGTCCGCTGTTAGACATATAGTCGCGCATGTAAAGCAACGGCGCACAATCGTCCAATTTGATGGCATGAAATTCAATTGAATGATTAAACTCGTCAACGGACTGCAGCCACTGCGGCGTTTCAATGTTTTGCGGCAGATCGACTTTTTTCAAGAAGTCGGCGTACTGCAGGTAGGCATCGAAGAAGTTGTCGTTAAAGATCGCATCGTAGACCACCCGCAGGCGGGCACTGACAATTTTTCGGGCAATGAAGAAGCGCTCGGCATCTTCATTTTGGAACTCACCCAGCTCTTTGCCGGCCAAGAGATCGTGGTACTTCTCATTACTCATTTGATCGATTTCGTCGTTGACCCAATCAGCCTTGGTTTCGTCGTCGATCCGGCGTTTGAGTCGCTTGATCAATTCATTCTTGGTGTGTAAGAAGCGATCATAAACTTTGGCTGCTTTGGGAAAACTGTCGAAAATGTCTTGAATTTCCTGTTTGCTAAAGAAGGTTGATTCGTTAAAAATGATGTCACTGAAGAAGATTTGGGCTGGCTGGAGATTATCACAGTATTCCTGGAGTTCGTCCATAAATTTGGCAGATTCTTTGAAGCCGCGAACCAATCGCTGCTGTTCGGTCAAGTTACCATCAGTTTCGTATCGTTCAAATAAACTTTGAACGTTGAGGCCCTTTAGTCGGTTATCAATAAATTCATCAAAGGTGACTTGGCGCATATTGCGTTCACCCAAGCTGGGGAGCACTTCGGAAATATAGTGGCTGAATAATTTATTTGGAGAGAACAAAATAATTTGGTCGGCTTCAAGCGTATCGCGGCTATGATACAGCAAAAAGGCAATTCGCTGTAAAATGGCGGAGGTTTTCCCCGATCCGGCAACCCCTTGAACCACCAGCAGATTACTGGTGGTATCTCTAATAATATCGTTTTGTTCGTGCTGAATGGTGGCGACGATATTTTGCATGTATTCGTCGTTTTGTTCACCCAAAGCACTTTGAAGCATTTCATCGCCAACCGTTTCGTTGGTGTCAAACATGTTGCGGATTTGACCGTCGACAATTTGGAACTGACGCTTCTTTTTTAAATTGGTTTGCTGTCGGCCCATTGGGGTATCATAAGCGACTTCACCCAGGGTGCCGTTGTAGTAAACACTGGAGATAGGTGCCCGCCAGTCGTACACCAGAAACTCACCGTCTTCATTTTCAAATGAAGCAATGCCGATATACAATTTTTCGGTTTCGTCCTCGTCCTCGTCTTGGATATCGATCCGGCCAAAGTACGGGGATTTTTTGAGATCTTTCAAAGTTGAAAGCTGATTTTTTAAGATGCTTTCATTTTCGGTTAAACGAGAAACCAAACCCCGCTGCTGCTGGAGTTCGGCACTGGTTTCAATTCGATCATCCACCTCAAAATAGTTAACCGAGGTATTGTCGGAATAAGTCTGCTGAACCTTTTTGGTTTCTGCGTGGGCACGGTTAAGTTCGTCATCCGTGCTGATGATTTTCTGGTCAATTTTGGTCACCACTTTGTCCACACGTGACTGTTCGATTTGCTTTTCATTATTTTCCAAAAGGGTTCCTCCATTCGGATTCGACTCGACTGTGAATTAAGAATGCTTCGACAATTTTAGTTGGTATTAACCCCGTTGTCAATTGTGTTGCCCTTCAATGTGGGGTGGGGATTTTGCTTTGTTTGAACCAATTTCAAGCGTATACTTTTTATTGAGATCAAGACGAATGAAAGGGATGGGACCATGAAGATTCTGGATTTATTCAATTTAACGGCCGAACAGCAGGCCAAACTCACAGCGCTTGGCGATGTGCAGGTCATCGAACCGGCTGATTTGAATACCAGCAATGTCAAAAGTGTCGATGCAATCTATGGTTGGAATCAGCAAGCCCGCACCGTGCTGGGTGAATCGCCGAAGCTGAAATTTGTGCAGTCAAATTCTGCCGGGGTCGACTACATGCCATTGAACGACTTCGCGGATAAAGAAATTACCTTGGCCAACGTCAGCGGCATCCACGCCGAACCCATCAGTGAAATGGTGATCGCCTACGTTTTGGCATTTGCCAGGGGCATCGTCACCACTCAAGCGGCCCGCCGTGATCAAAAGTGGCTCGGTGACCAAGTTCGAATGCAGAACTACACAATCAAAAATCGAACCGCGGTGATTTTTGGAACGGGCCATATTGGTCGGGCAATCGCCGAAAAGCTCCAAGCTTTCGGTACCAAAACGGTTGGCGTCAGCCGGCATGGCAAACCCACGGCTCATTTTGACCAAGTGGTTGGAGACGATCAAGGAGTAGTGCAAGCTGCCAAGGCAGATTTTGTGATCAATATCATGCCATTAACCCCGGCAACTCATCATTTCTTCGACCAGGCGTTCTTTGATCAAATGCGCAACCAGCCAATCTTTATTAACGTCGGTCGGGGTCCATCGGTGGACACCGAGGCGTTGATTGCAGCACTGAACCAACACCAACTGGCTGGTGCCGGGCTGGACGTTTTTGAATCAGAGCCGTTACCGAGTGATTCACCACTCTGGGGGATGGATAACGTCATTTTAACGCCACATATTTCCGGTGGCTTTCAAGAATATGGTGATGAGGCATTTGGCATTTTGTATCAAAACCTGACCAGCTTCATCCAAACCGGCAAAGTTGCTGTGAACAAGGTTGATTTATCTGCAGGATACTAAGCCAAAACTTCCCGTATTTTACCCGCAAACGGGGTTTACTTTTTAGCGGTTTATCAGTAAAATTAGATTGTTATTAAAAACTGAGTAGAATCGTCAGCAACAGAGAGGTCGACTTGCTGAAAACGGCCACGACGAAACGAATTGGAGTATGTAAAGGGTGACGCCCATATCGTCTCGAGAGGTAACTTGATATAAGTTACAATTTAGGTGGTACCACGTATAAGCGTCCTATTGTTAAAGCAATAGGGCGTTTTTTGAAAGGATGGTTACAATGACGAAGAAAATTATTTTGACAGGTGACAGACCCACAGGCAAACTACATATTGGTCATTATGTGGGCTCATTAAAGAACCGAGTTGAGCTCCAAAACTCTGGGGACTACGAAACATTTATTATGATCGCCGATATGCAGGCATTAACAGACAATGCCCGTGATCCTGAAAAGATCCGCCACAGTTTGATTCAAGTGGCATTGGATTATTTGGCCGTTGGAATTGACCCCCAAAAATCAACTATCCTGGTTCAATCCCAGATTCCGGCTTTACCGGAATTGACGCAGCATTATTCTAATTTGGTGACCGTTTCCCGCCTGAATCGGAACCCAACCGTTAAGAATGAAATTAAACAAAAGAAGTTCGGCCAAAGTGTGCCGGTTGGCTTTGCCATGTATCCAATCAGCCAAGCCGCTGATATTACCGCTTTTAAGGCCACAACTGTTCCGGTCGGTGACGATCAAGAACCAATGTTGGAGCAAACCCGTGAAATCGTCAGAACTTTCAACTCCGTTTATAATGATGACATTTTAGTCGAGCCAGAGGGTTATTTCCCACCAAAGGGAATGGGCCGAATTCCCGGCTTGGACGGGAATGCCAAAATGAGCAAATCTTTGGGCAACGCGATTTATTTGGCCGACGATGAAGACACCATCCAAAAAAAGGTCATGTCCATGTACACCGATCCAAATCACATTCACGTTGAAGATCCCGGCCAAGTCGAGGGCAACACGGTCTTCACCTACTTGGATATTTTCGATCCTGACAAACGAAAAGTTCAGGAACTAAAAGATCAATACAGCCATGGTGGCCTTGGGGATGTTAAAATTAAACGTTACTTAAACGATGTCTTGCAAGCCGAACTCAAACCAATTCGTGAGCGCCGTCAGCGTTACGCTGAAGATGAGCAGGGTGTCTATCAAATTCTCAAAAAGGGCAGTGAACACGCTAACGAGGTTGCCAATCAAACCCTTAAAGAAGTTCGCGATGCCATTGGCATTAACTATTTTGACTAATATGTCCAGAAAGGGTGGCAGGGATGGAAAACCTTGTAATTTTGGATATTGGCTCAAATTCGGTCAGAATGGCAATCAATCAAATTTCTGATGATGGCAGTTATCGTGAAATCAAACGCATCAAAAGTGACAGTCGCCTTTCCGAAGGCATGGGCAGGGGCAAGATCCTCCAGCCGGCAGCCATGGAACGGACGATTAAGTCACTGTTAGATTTTAAACAAATCTATTCTCAATATGAAGCCAAACGGGTCATTGGAATTGCCACGGCCGCCGTTCGCCAAGCCAAAAACCAGGCGAAGTTTTTAAAGGCCGTTTCTGAGCGCATTGGTATTTCGCTTCAGGTCCTTTCGGGCAATCAAGAGGCCTATTACGATTATCTGGGCGTGATTAATCGATTAGGAATCAGGAATTGTCTGATCCTAGACATTGGCGGCGCCAGTTGTGAACTCATTCGGGTCAATGAGGGCAAAAGCTCAAATCTCACCAGCATTCCAATTGGTGCAGTGAATATCACTGAAAGATATCATTTAAATGATAATATTACCGGTGCGAATTTATTTAACGCCCAATTTAATATCAGGAAGATTTATTCAAGAATTGATTGGTTGAATCGTGCGGCCCATCAGCCGTTAGTTCTCTTGGGCGGTGCCAATCGGACCTTGGCGAGAATCAATCGCCGTCGCCAAAATATGGTTCGAATTGATGCAATTCACGGTTATCATTTAACTGCTGAACAAGTTAATCGAACCTATCTGAATTTATTGAAGGGCAACGTCAATCGGCGCCGGAAAATTCAGGGGCTTGAGCACGACCGGGCCGACATTATTGTCGGCGGCCTGTTGCCGTTGATTGTTTTAATGGACAAAATTGATGCCAAAAAAGTCTTATTTTCAGAAAGTGGTGTCAGAGAAGGCATCATTACCGAGTACATTCAAAAAGAATACGGCATCGAGTAAAGCTGGCAATTGTACCAGCTTTTTGTGCCTCTAACAGATGATGGTGATATCATGGAAAATAAACGGGATCATTTCTATAAAAAGTCTTACGAGCAGCGTCTTTCGCTGATCGCTGAAGCTGCCAATTTATCAAAGGCTCAACTCGATTTGCTTGGACGGTCCTTGAACCCAAGGTCCGGAGAATTAATTGAAAACAATCTGACGGATTATCCACTCCCTGAGGGAATCGCAGTTGGCCTGGTTGTCAACGGCCACGAACATTTGGTACCAATGGTGACTGAAGAACCGTCAGTGATTGCGGCTGCCAGCAATGGTGCCAAACTGTTATCGGCAGGAGCAGGCATTCATTGCAGTGTTCCTGATAACCTGGTGAGCGGCCAGATCATCGTCAAAGACGCAGATCCTCATCAGGTGACAAAGTTTGTTCATGATTATCAGCAGCAGCTGATTCAAATTGCAGACCAGAGTCATCCAAGCGTTTTAAAGTATGGTGGAGGTGCCAAAGGCCTAGATGTCCGGATTCTCTCTAAGCAGTTCCTGTCGGTCGACCTACTGGTTGATACCGGTGAGGCAATGGGCGCCAACATCATCAATACGATGTTGGAAGCTGTGTCGAATTGGCTTTCTGAGCAGTTGACGGTTGAAACCACGATGGCAATCTTAACGAATTTCGTTGATCAAGCGATCGTTGAAGTTTCCGGTAAGGTGGCGATGGCCAAACTAGGAACCAAGTCGTTATCTGGCCCTCAGGTGGCCCAAAAAATTGCCGATGCCAGTCAGGTCGCCCAGTTGGATATTCGGCGGGCGACGACGCATAACAAAGGAATTATGAATGGTGTTGACGCCGCCGTGATGGCCTTTGGTAATGATTGGCGGGCAGTTGAAAGCGCAGCTCATGCGTTTGCGGCTCGAAGTGGGTCGTATCAAGGCTTGAGTACATGGGAGATTGACGAAGATCAACTGGTGGGACGCATGTCGCTGCCAGTCCCAATCGGATTTGTCGGCGGTGCCAGCAAGGTTTTGCCGTTGGCCGGCATTAACAAGCAGATCGCTCAGATCGGCAATTCCCGTGAGGAAATGCAGGTGGTCGCCGCACTGGGGTTGGCTCAAAACTTGGCTGCCCTAAAAGCTTTGGTGACCGATGGTATTCAAAAGGGCCATATGAATCTTCAATTAAGGTCCTTAGCGCTTTCAAATGGAACCACAATGCAGGAGTTGCCAGTTGTTGTTCGAAAGCTTCAGGGGATGGATCATCCCAGTTCACAAACAGTTAAAGAAATTTTAAAAACACTTCGCAGATAGGAGAACATGATGGATAACAATATTGATATCGAGTTAAACAAAGACGTTCACGGCTTAATTGACGCCGTTAATAACTTCTTTCCCGGGACGGTAACGGTGACTTTTATCGGCAAGCTGCAATCAGGATATGTACGTCACGATCAGGCCCAAACGGTTCAGGACGGAAAAAATATCATCGTCCAAATCGCAGACTTAAGTGCTCCCGACTACACGGCTTCACATGAACTGCTGCACCTATTGATGGTCCTCCGCGGCTTTCCGCAGGTCTTTTATTCACTGACCACTGGCGATGATACCCTGGATGAACAATTAAAAATGATGGGAACGGAACTCTACGACATTGTCTCTCATTTTGTGGTTGTGTCCGAGCAGCGAAAGCACAATTTGATCAATGACGACATCGAAGAGATGTATCTCAAAGGCGTATATGCGACCATCAAACCTGAACCGGATCCACTGGACGATCAGATGATGTTACGGTTAACCACGTTATTGGATGCGCTGGTCTTTTACGGCGAGGGAATTGACAAGGTGGCTGACAAATTCAAACAGGATTTCCCGGTTTCCTTTGAGGCTGCCCAAAAGTTGTATCAAGTGATCACCGATAAGCCGACCGATTCACCATTTGGATTGCGGCGCAACGTCGTCAAGCTCTTTAAAGCCTTTGATGAACAGTTAAAGGACTGGGAACTGCCGGCTCTGCACAACACGGAGTTCACCACCCTTACCAGTGTTTTGTCTGAACGGCAACTGGGATTGAAAGTTAAACAGCTATTTGAAATTTATCATTCCGACTTGACCGAGGTTACCAGCAACACCAAGGGTTACGTCGGCTTTAACCGGGTAGATGATCAGAACTCATTTGTGCTGGCCAACCCCAAGGGCAACCAGGACGATCCGGAATTTTTCAAAGGGGTCTATGATAAAAGCGTCAAGCAGTTGTTCGACGATCTTAAAATGCCTTATATCGTTCGCAAGTAATGAACTTTTGAAGGAGGAATACGATGATTGATTCTAAGCTGCAAGCTGAATTTGATAACGCAAAAAGAATTGTCTTTTTGACTGGTGCCGGTGTCTCCACGGCATCAGGGATTCCTGACTATCGATCAAAGAACGGGCTGTACACCAATGACAAATCTGATAAACCCGCTGAGTATTATTTAAGTACCGATTGTCTTCGTGATGAACCCAAAGTTTTCTGGGAGTACGAAAAATCAAATATGTATTACCCGGATGCCAAGCCAAACGTGATTCATGAGCGCCAGGCTGAGTTTACCCAGAAACGCAATGCCGTTGTGGTGACCCAAAATATTGACAGCCTATACCGCAAGGCCAACACGCAGAATTTAGTCGAGTTTCACGGCAATCTGTACAAAGTGTATTGTCAGAAGTGCCACAAGACAGTCAATTACAAGGATTATTTAAAGAGTATGTATCACGAAAACTGTGGCGGCATTTTACGACCAGACATTGTGTTATATGGTGAAGGGCTTGATCCAGTTGCCATTTCCAAGAGTGTTGAGGCAGTGTCCCAAGCTGATCTGATCGTGATTGTCGGCACATCAATGCGGGTCTACCCGTTTGCCGGCTTGATTGATTATCGTTCTCAAAATGCCAAAGTTCTGGCGGTTAATGAAGAGCCGCTTCAATTTGGTTTTCCGTTTACGATGGTCAAAGAAAATGCCGTTGACTTCTTCAAAGATTTGACGGTGAATGTCTAAACAGCCGGGAGGTGGGCTGATTGATTACCATTGGGTTAATGACGTTTTCCGAGCATCCTTCACTGATCGACGGTGCTAAACGTAAAGTCCGCTTAACTGAATACAGTGGGTATTTTCCGGTCGTCGAACTGGACACGCCGTTTTATGCGATTCCCAAAGTTGAAGTGATCACCAACTGGCAAAAACAGGTACCGGATAACTTTCAATTTATTTTGAAGGCCAACCGGGTGATGACCATGCACGATCAGGGCAGCGCCGACCCGGTTGATAATGAGCAGCGGTTTGTGGCTTTCAACGAATACAAGCGGGCGGTTGCCCCATTAATGGACACCGGTCAGCTCAAGGCGATCCTGTTTCAGTTTCCGCCATACTTTGCCAGAAAGATTGCGACGATTCAGTACCTGCGTCGAATTAGCCAGTTGATGGCCGGATATCCTGTTGCAGTGGAGTTTCGCAACTCAACTTGGTATGGTGACGAGATTACCGATGACGTCGCCGGCTATCTCAGCGAACTGGGAATGACGTTGGTGGCGGTTGACGAACCGCATACCACCAATGCCGGCGTGCCTTTCGAACCGCTGGTGACAACGGAGAATCTGACGTTGTTGCGGCTTCACGGTCGAAACGTCAAAGGCTGGACGGAGCAGTCAGCAGATTGGCGCGGGAAAAGGACGTTGTACCGGTATTCGGAAGAAGAACTGGCAGCTTTTCGAAAAGTGGTCCTGGATCTGGACAAGCAGGCCAAAGAAGTTTGTGTCATCTTCAATAATAATAGCGGCGGGGACGCAGCAGACAACGCCCTGCAGTTAAAGAAGATGTTGGGGATTGAATTTGGCGGCTTGTCGCCGGTGCAGATGGATTTGTTTTAAATGACTGCGATCCGGAGCGCATAGCAACCGGAGCCTAAGTGTGGTTGGATGAAAATCATTTTGATTTTTGTCCGACCATACTTAGGTGCAGGTTGCTGCTCCGTTGAGCACGTTATCACTAGGTAAAAGCAAATCACCACCGATTCAAAGCGATATTGAACTTCGACTACGACCATCTCACCCAAATCCAATTCTCATCGCCATTCCAAAAAATATTTGCTATACTGGATTGTAATATCCTAAAGAATAATTAAGCATGAAAAGAGGTACTTTCATGGCAGAAAGTAAGCCAACATTTTATATCACAACACCAATTTATTATCCATCCGGGAAGTTACATATCGGCAATTCCTACACAACAATTGCCTGTGATGCCGAAGCACGTTTCAAGCGGGCAATGGGCTATGACGTCTTCTTCCTGACAGGGACGGATGAACACGGATTAAAGATTGAACAAAAAGCAGAACAGTTGGGGATGTCGCCTAAGGACTATGTTGATCAGATGGCTGCATCAATCAAACAACTTTGGAAAAAGCTGGAAATTTCCAACACCAAATTCATTCGAACAACCGATGATTACCATGAAAAAGCGGTCGCCGATATCTTCCAGAAACTACTGGACAATGGCGACATTTATTTGGGTGAATATACCGGCTGGTATTCGGTATCGGACGAAGAGTACTTTACTGAGAGTCAACTCGCCGAGGTTTACCGCGATAAAAACGGCAAGGTAACCGGTGGTAAAGCACCCAGCGGCCACGAAGTTCAATTGGTTCACGAGCAGTCATACTTCTTCAAAATGAGTAAGTATGCTGATTGGCTGCTGCGATATTACAAAGACAATCCTAACTTCATCCAGCCGGCAACCCGGATGAATGAAATGATCAAAAACTTCATCGAACCCGGTTTGGAAGACTTAGCGGTTTCGCGGACGACCTTTACTTGGGGTGTCCCGGTCAAGTCGGATCCAAAGCACGTGGTTTACGTTTGGATCGATGCTTTGACCAACTATATTACTGCTCTTGGCTATGACGGCAAAGATGACAGCAACTTTAAGAAATATTGGCCAGCCAATGTGCAAATGGTCGGTAAGGAAATTGTCCGGTTCCATACGATTTATTGGCCCATCATTTTACACGCCTTGGGACTGCCGCTTCCTAAAACGGTTTATGGGCATGGCTGGCTGCTGATGAAGGACGGTAAAATGTCCAAGTCTAAGGGAAATGTCATTTACCCGGAAACTTTAGTTGACCGTTATGGTTTGGATGCATTGCGGTATTACTTGCTCCGCGCAATGCCTTACGCCAATGATGGTCTGTTTACGCCAGAGGACTTCATTGACCGGTTGAACTTTGATTTGGCGAATGATCTCGGCAACTTGTTGAACCGAACAGTTTCTATGATCAACAAGTATGACGGCGGCATCTTACCTGCATACAAGGCCGGCGTTAACGAAGCTGACAAAGAATTGGAAGAGACTGCCGCCACCGTGATTGCCAATTACAAGCAATTAATGAATGATTTGCACTTCTCCGATGCCTTGGCGGAAACTTGGAAACTCGTTTCCCAAACCAACAAGTACATCGACCAGACCGAACCATGGAATCTGGCTAAAAATCCTGATGACAAAGATAAGCTTGACGCTGTCATGGCTCATCTCGCAGCCGGTCTTCGGGTCATCGCTGAATTAATCAGTCCGGTTATGACTCACGCCCCTAAAGAAATCTTTGCTCAATTAGGGATTACAGAAGACATTGACCTCGAAGATTTGAAGTTTGAAGACGTTCCTGCCGGTGTGAAAGCCGTTGCCAAGGGGACCCCAATCTTCCCAAGAGTCGAAGTTGACGATGAGGTGGATTACATCAAACAGCAAATGACCAAGACAGATAAGGCTAAGGGGCGTGCAGCCATGAAAGAAGCTGCCGAAGCTGATTTTAATCCTGAAGAAACCAATTTGAATTTAACCAAAAAAGAAGTTCGTTTTGAAGCCTTTGAAAAGATTGAACTCAAAGTAGCCGAAATCAAAGACGTTAACAAGGTTGAAGGCGCCGACAAGCTGCTTCAATTCCGCTTGGATGCCGGTGATGACGGCGATCGACAAATTTTGTCGGGAATTGCTGAATGGTATCCGGATTATAAGCAGTTAATTGGTAAAAAAGTGATTATCGTGTCGAACCTGAAACCAAGAAAGATGCGCGGTCAAGTCAGCCAAGGAATGTTACTGTCCGTGGAACATAAAGATGGCAACGTTGAGTTGGTAACCGTCGGATCTCACTTGGAAAATGGTGTCACACTGGAATAAATTGCCGATTTGTGGCAAAGTTAACATCGTGAAAGACTAGGGATTGGCAACAAGACGCGAGTTTTGTCACAATCCCTATTTCTATCTAAATAGTTTGGGAGCAAATAATGAAAATTTTTGATTCACATACCCATTTGAATGACGAACACCTTTATCCTGAAGCGGCTAAATATTTCAAGCACGCACAGAACTTGGGGGTCGTTAAGTTGGCCAACGTTGGTTCTAATCAACAGCTGAACGATCGATCATTGGAATTGGCAGCCCAATACCCTGACATGTATTCAATCATCGGTTGGCACCCGGAAGATTCTATCCATTATCATGAACAACAAGAACAGCTGTTGATTGAACAGCTCCAGAGCAAAAAGGTGGTTGCAGTTGGTGAAATTGGCTTGGACTACCATCAAACAACTTCTCCCAGAGACGTGCAAAAGCGGGTCTTTAAACGCCAAATTGATATTGCCAAACAACTGCATCTACCGATTTCGGTTCATAATCGGGATGCCTTTGAGGATACCTATGCCATTTTGAAGGAAATGGATGTCTCCGATATCCGCGGGGTGATGCACAGCTTTAATGGCGATCCGGAATGGCTCAAGAAGTTTCTTGACTTGGGGATGCTGGTCTCATACAGTGGCGTTGCCAGTTTTAAGAAAACCCATGAAGTCCATGACGCCGTCCGTCAAACACCGTTTGACAGTATGCTGGTTGAGACCGATGCGCCGTACCTATCACCCGAACCATTGCGGGGCAAGCAAAACGAGCCGGCTTATTCGCTTTACACGGTAGAGGCACTGGCAAGAATTTGTGATGTCAACCCGGATGTCATTGCGGCGCATACCTATGAAAATACGCTGCGTTTATTTGGAATCGAGGAATCATGAAAAAAATTAAAGAAGTCATTGTTGTCGAAGGCAAAGACGATACCAAACGCGTTCAAAGAGCAGTCGATGCCGACACCATTGAAACCCGCGGCTCGGCGATCCCGGAAGAGACCTTGGACCTGATCAAAAAGGTGGCCCAAACTCGGGGGATTATTGTGTTCACGGATCCTGATTTTTCTGGTGAAAAAATTCGGAAAACCATTTCTGCGGAAGTTCCCAACGCTAAGCATGCCTTTATCACCAAGAAGCAGGGAGTTCCGAATCGATCCGATGGGTCGTTAGGTGTCGAGCACGCCAGCGTTGAATCGATCCGCGAAGCCTTGAGTCAGGTTTATACTGAGGATGAATCAGCTGGTGAACTCATTTCAAAGGCTGAATTAATGAAGTACGGCCTCATGGGGAATCCCAGTGCTAAAAAACGGCGGGAGCGCCTCGGCGAAATTTTGCGAATCGGCTATGTTAACGGTAAACAGCTGCAGCATCGCCTTAGAATGTTTGGCATCAAACACGATGAATTTTTAGCCGCTGTTGAACAGATTAATCAGGAGGAAGCTCATGACTGAATATCCACAGATTGCCAGTCCCACACGAACTCAGGCAATCCTGAATCGTTACCACTTATCCGCCAAGAAAAGCTTGGGGCAGAATTTTTTAGTCGATCTCGGTGTGTTGGACAATATTGTTGCTGCCGCAAAGATTACCAAAGCCGACAACGTGATTGAAATTGGTCCCGGAATCGGTGGGTTGACGGAACAGTTGGCCAAGGCCGCCAATAAAGTCGTGGCCTTTGAAATTGACGCCAACCTACTGCCGGTTTTGGATGAAACTTTGGCGCCATACGATAATATCGAGATTATTAATCAGGATATTCTCAAGGCCAATTTGCCCAAAATCATTGATGACGTCTTTGACACTGAAAAGCCACTCAAGGTAGTGGCAAATTTGCCTTATTACATCACGACGCCAATTGTCATGGACTTGATTACCGGCGAAACCCAGTTTGATGCGATTGTTGTCATGATGCAAAAAGAGGTTGCTGAGCGGCTTAACGCTGAACCGTCAACAAAGCCCTATGGGTCGTTGTCTGTCATTGTTCAGGAATTAAATCAGGTCGAGATTTCATTCGTTGTTCCCAAAACCGCTTTTATTCCACAGCCCAAAGTTGATTCGGCCATTGTTAAATTGACACCGCGGGTTAAAAGGGCCGTTGAACCCTTTGATCAAAAGGCTTTTATCAGTTTCGTCCGTGGCTGTTTTATGCATCAGCGAAAAACCCTGTGGAATAATTTACAGGGGATATTTGGCAAAACACCGGAAGTGAAGGCCAACATTAAAGAAGTTTTAGCCAGTGTCAATATCGACGCGGGCGTTCGGCCCGAAAATTTGACTGTTGATCAGTTTGTGACCTTGGCGAATGCCTTTCACACTTTGAAAAATTTAATCTAAATCTTAGTGTTTTATTATTGCCAGATAGTGTGATTTGTGGTAAAAATTGCATTTCTATTACTTTTATGGTATAATTAAATATCGTGAGGTGAGTAGAATGCCAGTGACTTTATCTGTTATCAAGCATAAGATGGACGATCATATCGGCCAGCACGTCCTAGTAACTTCTCAAATTGGGCGAAGAAAGACAACCAAGCGCCGGGGAATTTTGAGGGAAACGTTTCCGGCTGTTTTTGTTGTCGAATTGGATCCGGGCAACGCGAATTTTGAACGGGTTTCGTACAGCTATACGGATATTTTGACCAAAAATATTGAGGTCGATTTTGATGCATCCCAAGCAGTTTAACTGCAGGGAGTCAAAGTCAGCGTGGGGCCATTGAGGCCTTTTTATTTTGGCCATTTTTTGCTCCGACTGCCTTTTATCAGCCAATAACTGACATTTTATTAATAATTTAGTATAATTTTGTTATTAATAAATGAAGGGGGTCGATCCAAGTGAAGCGAATAGTCAGAGCACCAGCAAAATTGAACCTGGGCTTGGATGCCCCCTTTGTCCATCCGGATGGCTCAATTGAATGGCGGATGGTCATGACCTCAATTGGGTTAAGTGATCATATCCAAATTGAAACCAAGAGCAGTCACTCGGCGATTCGGATTTTTTCGGATAGCAGTTTTCTGCCCAATGACCGGCGAAATTTGGCCTACCAGGCGGCCCGGTTATTCTTTGACAAGGTTGGCTTTAAGGTTGGCCTGGAGATTTCCATTGAGAAGAATATTCCGGTCGCTGCCGGACTGGGCGGGGGATCATCCGATGCTGCCGCCGTTTTACGTGCACTCAACGAAATGTTTGAGACCGGGCTGTCATTTGAAGAATTAGCCCAAATCGGCGTTCAGGTTGATTCTGACGTGCCTTATTGTGTCTACAGTCGCACAGCCTTGGTCAGCGGCCGGGGAGAAATTGTGACCCCGCTTCCCAAACTGCCTAAAATGTGGTTTGTCCTGGCCAAACCCCACGTGAGTGTGTCAACACCCAAAATTCTCAAACAGCTTGCGACAACGTCTGTCAGTCATCCGCCAATTGACGAATTATTAGCAGGCATTGAAAATCAGGATTATGACCGCATTGTGGCAAACATTGGCAACTCATTGGAAGAGATTACAACTGCTGGTCATCCCCAAATTAAAACGCTCAAATCGCGGTTGATTGAATATGGTGCCGACGGCTCCCAAATGAGCGGCAGCGGACCGACCGTTTTTGGCATCTGCCGAACTGAATCCCGCGCTCGCCGCGTTTACAATAGTATTTCCGGCTTCTGTAATGAAGCCTACATTTCCCAACCGGAATGCGATTCACATCCGGTCATTTAAAGAAATCAGAACGGGCTGCCGACAAAGCTTAAGTTTTGTTCAAGCAGTCCTTTTAATTTGCCAACAGCGATTGACAAAAATTCAATTTAATCTAAACTAAAATAGTAATAATTACTTTTTACAAAGTTGTGGAGGGATTTCCATTTGAGTGAAACATTAATTTCGGTTGAAGATTTATCATTAAGTTTCCCCAATCACCAAGTGCTTTCTGACTTAACCTTTGCGGTTCATCGGGGTGAGTTTCTTGGCGTGATTGGTGAAAATGGGGTGGGCAAGACCACCTTGGTCAGGGTTATCTTGAATCAGTTGAAGCCTTCAGCAGGCCGGATCAAGCTAAAAGCCGGTTTAAAAATTGGCTACGTGCCACAATTTCGTAACGTTGATGTCGAGTATCCATTGTCCATTGAAGACTTTATCTCGCTTAATTTCACCGGTATTAAATTGCCCTGGCTGTCGCGAAAAGAAAAGCAAAAAATTCAAATCGTTATCAAGCAGGTTAATCTTGAGCACATTTCCAAACGGCCATTAGGATTGGCGTCCGGGGGAGAAAAGCAGAAAGCTTATCTGGCACAGGCACTGATTAATGATCCCGACCTGTTGATTTTGGATGAATCTACGGCCAGCCTTGATCCCAACACTAAGCGGGAGTTACTTGATGTGGTTAAGCGGCTCAATCAAACTTTGGGACTGACGATTATCTTCGTCTCTCATGACATGCAGGTCATTCATGAATATCCGGATCATTTCCTGTGGCTGACTAAGAACGGATACACTGCTGGGCCAATCAGTGAGCTGCATAATGATTCTAAGGAGGGCGAATATGTTTAGTTTTGAATTTATGCGTAACGCGTACCTGGCCGGCACTTTAATCGCGATTGTCAGCGGGATTATGGGTGTCTTCGTTGTTGCCCGCAACATGCCCTTTATGACCCATACGCTGTCGGAGATTGGATTTGCCGGGGCAGCCTTTGGAATCTTCATTGGCTGGACACCATTAAACGGCATGCTAGCGTTTACCACAGTCAGTTCGATTTTGGTTGGCGAACTCAGCGGCGCGGTGGAATCCCGTCGAGAGTCGGTGATCAGTGCCATTTCGGGACTTTTCATTGGGCTGGGGATCTTGTTTTTATCGTTATCCAACAAAAATTCCAGTTACGCGACCAACATTTTATTTGGGAGTGTGATCGGCATCAGTCACCAAGAGGTTGTTCAAATGGCGGCCCTGTCTGTTATAGTACTGGTTGTGCTCTTTTTTATTTTTAGAAATCTTAAGGATGACTCTTTTGATGCGGTTGGTGCCAAAACCAACCACATTCACAGCTCTTTGATTTCAATTATTTTTCTGGTCTTATTGGCATTCAGCGTGAGTGTTGCCGCACAGATTGTCGGTTCGCTTTTGATCTTTGTTCTGTTGACATTACCGGCTGCCAGTTCGAAGTACTTTGCCCACACCGTAATCCAGATGATGCTTTTGGCAATTGGCTTTGCAATCTTTGGCGTTTGGTTTGGCCTTTATCTGGGTTACGTCACGAATTGGCCGGTCACGTTCTTTATTGCCAGCATCGAAGCGGCCATCTATGGATCGGCGTTGATTTATAATTCAATTGCCAACAAAAGCCGCTAAGTTTAAACTGTGATTATATTTTGCTATATCTTCCCCGAAAGACGAACATTTATGATAAAATCAAATAGATATTACATAAACTCGAGGTGGAATTTTTGAAAGTAAGAAGAAGTGATCGACTGATCGATATGACCCGTTATTTATTGGAGCGGCCACACACACTTGTGCCGTTGACCTTTTTTGCGGATCGTTACGATTCAGCCAAGTCCTCGATTAGTGAAGACTTAACAATTTTAAAACGAACATTTCAGAACCGGGGGACCGGTCTGCTTGAAACGATTCCTGGTGCCGCTGGTGGGACCAGGTTTTTGCCGTATATTCTTAAAGAAGAGGCCCAAGAGGTCGTCAACAAATTAATTGCGGAGATGTCTTCTGACACCCGTTATCTTCCGGGTGGGTATGTCTACATGTCCGACCTGCTGGGAAGTCCAGCGACTCTAAGAGAAATCGGTCGAATTTTTGCGACTCAGTACCTGAACCAAAATGTTGATGCCGTTATGACCATCGCCACTAAAGGGGTGCCAATCGCCCAGAGTGTTGCGGATTTTCTAAACGTGCCGTTTGTCATTGTCAGACACGATACTGAAATCACCGAAGGCTCAACCGTCAACGTCAACTATGTGTCCGGATCATCCACCCGAATTGAAAAGATGTCGCTATCCAAGCGAAGTCTGAAACCCGATTCAAACGTTTTAATCGTTGATGATTACATGCGTGGCGGCGGAACGGTCGGTGGCATGATTTCGATGGTCGAAGAGTTTGACGCCAATCTGATCGGTGTCGGCGTTGTGGCAGAAAGTACGGCACCAAACGGCCGGACGATCGGCGACTACACGTCATTGATGCGAGTTGACGCTGAGAATAACACGGTTGTTTCACAACCTGGAAACTATATCGAAAAAATATTTAATTAAGCATTGGGGAGAAATAGATAATGGCAACAAAAAACACAATCATATTGGCAGCCGGTAAGGGGACCCGGATGAAATCCAAACTTTACAAGGTCCTTCACCGCCTCTGCGGCAAAACGATGGTTGATCACGTTTTAACCGCCGTCGAAAAAGCTGATATGGATAACGTTGTAACGGTAGTTGGCTTTGGTGCCGACGCCGTCCGGGAAAACCTTGGTAAGCGAACGCAATATGTCGTTCAGGAAAAACAACTCGGGACCGGGCACGCCGTTTTGCAGGCGGAAAAACTATTAGGCAACTTGGATGGGATGACGATGGTCGTCAGTGGTGACACCCCGTTATTGACAACCAAGACTTTTGAAGATTTATTTACCTACCACCAAAACAAAAAAGCCAAAGCGACAATTTTGACGTCTCAAGCCCCTGATCCAACCGGGTATGGCCGGATTGTCCGCAATGATTTGGGGATTGTTGAAAAAATTGTCGAGCAAAAAGACGCTACTAGAGAAGAACAAGCAATTGATGAGATTAATACCGGTGTGTATGTTTTTGACAATCAGGCATTATTCGAGGCACTACATAAGCTCACCAATGACAATGCTCAGGGTGAATATTACCTCACCGATGTCATTGAAATTTTGAAGTCTGAGGGCGAAACCATCGCTGCCTACAAGATGGATGATTTTGACGAGTCAATGGGCGTTAATGACCGGATTGCCTTAGCCAGAGCTACCGAGATCATGCGGACACGGATTAACCGTCAACATATGATGGACGGCATTTCAATGATTGATCCGGAACACACGTATATTGATGCCGATGTCAAAATCGGTTCGGATACAATCATCGAACCCGGCGTCCAATTAAAGGGCCACACCGTCATTGGCAATGACTGCTACATTGGCGCCAACTCCGAAATTCGCGACTCAATCCTGCATGATCACGTCACGGTGACATCTTCACTAATTGAAGAATCTGAAATGATGGATCACTCAGACATCGGGCCAAACAGTCATTTACGTCCAGAAGCCAAAATCGGCAAGCACGTTCATTTGGGTAACTTTGTTGAAATCAAGAAGTCATCGATTGGCGAGGGAACCAAAGTCGGCCACTTAACCTACGTTGGTAATGCCAAACTTGGCAAGAATATCAATGTCGGCTGCGGGGTCATCTTCGCCAACTACGATGGTGCTCACAAACATGAAACAACCGTTGGTGACGACTCCTTCATCGGCAGCAACTCGAATTTGATTGCGCCGCTGGAAGTCGCTGACCATTCATTTATCGCTGCCGGATCCACCATTAATAAGACAGTTAATCAATACGACATGGCGATTGCCCGTGCCCGCCAGACAAATAAAGCCGGCTATTTCAAAAAATTGCCTTATCAGAAAGATTAACTCTGAATTTTAATTAAAACATTGTATAATTAAGTTATTGAGATGTGAGTTAACAAAAAACATATTGGAGGATCATATGGCTCAGCAATATTTTGATTCGAAACTAAAGATCTTTGCTTTGAATTCCAATCGGCCTTTGGCTGAGAAAATCGCGGAAACGGTTGGTGTTCCATTAGGCAAGACCTCGGTTGACCGATTTAGTGATGGTGAAATCCGCATCAATATTGACGAAAGTATCCGTGGCGACAATATTTTCATTATCCAGTCAACGTCCGCACCGGTGAATGACAATCTGATGGAATTGCTCATCATGGTGGATGCCTTGCGGCGAGCAAGTGCCGGCACGATTAACGTTGTCATTCCATACTATGGTTACGCTCGTCAAGATCGCAAAGCCCGTTCACGAGAACCAATTACCGCTAAATTAGTGGCAAACATGTTACAGACCGATGGTGTGGATCGGGTAGTTGCCCTTGATTTGCATGCTGCTCAGATTCAAGGTTTCTTCGATATTCCCGTTGATCATTTAATGGGTGCTCCATTACTAGCTGATCACTTTATTAAGCAAGGCTTTGGCAGTGATGATGTCGTAGTATCGCCTGACCATGGTGGTGTATCAAGAGCCAGAGCTCTGGCGGAATTCTTGAAGGCACCAATTGCCATTATTGACAAACGCCGTCCACGGGCCAACGTTGCCGAGATCATGAATATTATCGGGGATGTCAAAGGCAAGCGTTGTTTGATGATTGATGACATGATCGATACTGCCGGCACAATTACCTTAGGTGCTCAGGCATTAATGGATGCCGGTGCCAGCGAGGTTTACGCCTGCTGTACCCACCCGGTGCTTTCAGGCCCAGCCATTCAGCGGATTCAAGATTCTGCAATCAAACAACTGGTTGTGACTGATACGATTCAGTTACCCAAAGAAAAACAAATCGATAAGATTGAACAGGTCTCAGTTGGACCGTTAATTGGGGATGCAATTAAACGCATCAATGAAAACAAACCGGTTAGTCCGCTGTTCAACAATCGATTTCGTGGTGAAGAGAATTAATGGTCGATTTGGTTAAAAAATCGCCGGTTTGGTCTTCGATTATTGTTGTTGTGATCATCAATTTTTTGCTGATTCTTTTCCGAATGCCGGAAATGGTGCTTGGTAACCTTGATTTTTTGGTTGGATTGTTCCTGATTGTTTTGGGATCGGTCTTTATCGTCGGCTCGGGGCACCTATTTACCGGTTGGCGATTCCATATTCGCAAGAAAAGCGACTTGGAAGCTGAAAATGATCCCAAGCATCCCAAGGCAAAGGATGTCGGTTCAATTAAAAATCAGCCAATCAAAGTTAATAAATACGCCCGCTATTGCCTGGGCGTGGGTGGCTTTTTGATTGTGTTAGGGGTCATCCTCACCAGTTTGCCCCAATAAGCGGTGAACAATTTGATGCTGAGTTGTTGATTGTACTTGGCAAGGATAATAACAGATATTGATACAAATAAAGAGGCTATGGACAAAACCAACGTTTTGTTCATAGCCTCTATTCGTATACTCAGCCATTAATGGTTGATGTATTTGTTGATGGCAAATGCAACGCCATCTTCTGTATTTGGTTTGGTAATAAATTGGGCTGCATCTTTGACTTCATCAATTGCGTTTCCCATTGCAACTCCCAAGCCGGCAGCTTTTACCATGGTTAAATCATTCCCCTGATCGCCAATCGCCATCAGGTTATCTTTGGTTAAATGTAGCTGATCAGCTAATTCACCTAAGGTTTTTCCTTTGCTAGCCTGCTTATTCATCATTTCAATGAAGAACGGTTCCGTTTGAACCACGTACATCTCATCACGCAGCTTGGCGGGAATGAGGTCATTGGCTTTAGTGATATTTTCCGGGTAGTCCACAAACATTGCCTTTGACATCACCAGGTCACGCGGAATTTCTTCTGGTGATCTGAATTTGATGGGCAGGCGAACCAGGAAGCTTTCGGCGATTCCATAGGGGTTGGTGTCGCGGTTGGTGGTATAGATGCTGTCGGTTGTCTCAATTTGATAATTGACGTTCAATTTGCGGCTGAGCATCTCGGTCTCCAAGAAGTTATCATAGCTGATCGTGTGATTGACCATGACTTGACCGTCAAGCGATTGTGCCATTGCGCCGTTAAAGGTAATCGCAAATTCACTGGCACCCTTGATGGCTAGCTTATCTAAATAGGGCTGTACTCCGCTGAGCGGTCGGCCGGTACACAAGACGATTTTAACGCCGTTATTGCGGGCTTCAGTGATCGCGTCAATCGTTGGTTGCGCCAGTTCGTTTTTTTCGTTCAAAAGGGTGCCGTCAATATCGATGGCAATGAGTTTGATATCCATGGGAGAATCTCCTTTAGCTATTTAATTAATTTGTCGTTTCGAATATGGCGATTAAATTCATCGTATTCTGGCTGGAACAAATCGACGTTTTCATCCGGCTTCAAAATCTCTCTGGGGAAGAAGAAGCGGTTATCGCCGGTCTGTCGATCAGAAATTGCCCGAACCAATGGGCTAACGGATGACAAGGATACCAAGGTACCGTCATCCTGCATTAAATGAATTTGTTTTTTGTCCGCCTGATAGGCATCATAAGGCAAGTCAAAACTGTTGTCGGTCGCCGTGTAGTAGTCCGGGTTAAATCCAGATTGTTCGATAATCTCTCTGAGTCTTGGCAACAAGTCGGCGGTC
Organism: Lentilactobacillus buchneri; assembly: GCF_018314255.1. Classification (NCBI taxonomy): domain Bacteria; kingdom Bacillati; phylum Bacillota; class Bacilli; order Lactobacillales; family Lactobacillaceae; genus Lentilactobacillus; species Lentilactobacillus buchneri. Next base: position 380,561 of record NZ_CP073066.1, on the reverse strand, counting down.
GACTTGTCAAATTTGACTGACTTGAGTGGCTTTCGGTCGATAAAACGGCTGGCCAGGTTGCTTAAAATATCATCCGGGTACCGTTTCCAATGGATGAAGTAGGTGTTTAACACCCCGTCATCCAATTGGAGATAGTCGTCCAGGTTAAAATCACCCTTGAAAAACGGCAGTAATAGGTAGGGGGTCTGTGGATCGTGATGAACCTCCCCGCTAAAGATAACTTTTGCCCGTTGCAACAACCGGTTCAAAACCACTTCCATTGCCCGGGAAACCGGATGGAAATACACCTGTTGGTACATTTGAAAGCGACTGACAATGTAATCTTCAACGGCGTGCATCCCGCTCATTTCAAAGCAAATTCCATCTTTGTACGGCCGCATCACTTCCAGAATTCTGGAAAGGTCAAACGTGCCATATTTAACGCCGGTGTTATAAGCGTCTCGAAGCAGGTAATCCATCCGATCGGCATCCAATTGGCTGGAGATCATTTCGACGACTTGTTTGTTGGGATAGGTCTTGTTAATCACACTGGCGACTTTTTCGGGGAAGTCAGGAGAGACCCTTCGTAAAACCTGGTTAATTTCCGTTGTGGGCGATGTTATGATGGCTTGGGTAATCTGTTCATGATTGGTGCCAAAGATGTGCTCAAAGGTGTGTGAATAGGCACCATGGCCAACGTCGTGCAACAGGGCAGCACAGAGGGCGACTAATTTTTCTGAATCATCCCAGAGACCATCGCCAGGTTGTTGTGACATAAAGTTCTTTTGAAAAGATTCAATGATTCTTCGAGCAATTTCATAAACTCCCACCGAATGCGAAAAACGGGAATGCTCCGCACCATGGAAAATCAGTGACGTGGTTCCCAATTGATGTACCCGACGTAAGCGCTGGAATTCGGTGGTGTTAATCAAGTCTAAGATGACTTGATATTTGACGTAAACGTAATTATGAACCGGATCTCGAAAGACCTTTTCTCTTTTTAACTGTTGATGTGCGTAATCCAAAAAATTGCCTCCTTAGACAATTGGTAATTGGTCATTTCTCAGCTGAATTTTGCGTAACTGTTTGGCCCGCTCTTGAGTGAAAGCCGGTGAAAGCATAAAATCAGGACCGCTGGTTACGTCAACTTCGATATTTTGCTGGTTAACGCTCGCTAAAAATTTATGTTCGACGTCCTCGAGCGTGATATTTGGGAAGCCGAGATCTTGAACCGTGGTCATCGTGGCCTTGTCGACTTTTGGAAAGGTCCAACGAGACTGCGAATAAGCATCGGCAGTTTCATAAAATTCAGCAACCGTTTGGCTTCTGGCATCTTGATCGCCATTAACACTCAGATAAAGCATCAAAACCAGCGCATTGGTTGTCCGTCGTTGCGCGATGCCGGCAATCTTTTGCCCGTTGACCGACAAATCGTATTTCCCGGGACAATAGGAGTTTGTGACTTCAAAACTCTTGATGTCCAGTTGTGGAAACGACATACTGATCAACCCTTTAATGAGTTCATATGCCTGATCGATTGTGTAGACGGTATCCGGTTGGGGAATGAACAGGGAAATATTGAGGATTCCCGGATCACTGACGACAGCTAGGCCACCGGAATTGCGCAGAAAATAATCATAGTGGTTGGCCAGCAGACTTTTGAGCCCGTCGGCCAGCTTCGGCAGGTGGCGGTCATTGATCCCCAAGATCAAAGTTGCTTCGGAAGTCGTCCAAAAATGGATGAACGGCTTCAACGTTTGGTCACAGATTTCCAATAAGGCATTGGTGTCTGCAAAGGCATCCAGCTTGGTGCTTTTAGAATAAATTTGATTGATGACGGTAATCGGAACGTTTGTAAAAGACATATGCCAACTCTCCGTTTCATAAAATAAACAATCTTCTTAATTATAACAGACACTACCAAATAAATAGGTAAAGTTGCCGGAAATCGTCAGGGTAACATGAGTGCAAAATGTTGCCGTGGGATATATAATAAATTAGTTAGAACGAGATTTAAAAGAAGGTGTATTATGGACAATTTAACAACTGGCGTTCCAGTTCAAATTCATTTGGAAACCAACATTTTACAGGAAGGCCAGAAATCAAACTTTGTTTTTGATGTCACCGGCCAATTAGTTCGTGTAGGCAGCAGCCTGTATATTCGGTATGAAGAGGAAACTGAGGATGGCGGGGTTCCGGTCACCATTAAAATTTCAGATAACGGTAATGTCAAACTGACCCGCTCAGGTGAGAATCGACTGCAATTATTGTTTAGCGACGGCAAACGGATTGCTGCCCGCTATCGAACCCCATATGGCTTGATGGATATTCAAACCGTTACTTCTGCTTTGGACATGGAAATTTTAGATGCACCGCTTCGGGGCAACATCGGAATTGATTATTTGCTGTATGCCGGCGATGCATTATTAGGGAAATACAATATTCGATTGCAATTTACAATTTAATCGAGTATAGTAATTTTTAGACTGTTGTTAGACTGTTGAAAGGACGTGTACCAGTTTGGAGTTAGAAGTCTTTAAAGGCCAAAACAAAAATGAACTATCGATGATTGAGGTCGCACACGCAATCTTGGCACAACGTGGAGACACAATGCCATTTGCCGATTTAGCCAATGCGGTGCAGGCTTATTTAGGTGATAGTAACAAAGAAATTCGTGATCGTTTATCACAATTTTATACCGATTTGAACATTGATGGCAGCTTTATCTCACTTGGTGACAATCTTTGGGGCTTACGAACATGGTACCCTTATGAATCAATTGATGAAGCAACTGTCCATACAGAAGAAGACGAGGATCGTCCCAAGCGAAAGAAGCGTCGTAAGGTGAATGCCTTTCTTGCCGACGCTTCAGATGATGACGACGTGATCGATTACGATGACGATGATCCTGAAGATCAGGACGACGATGACTTTGATGACGATACCGACGATGACGACGATTCAGATGATGAATCAGAAGATCTTGGCAAGTACAACAAGGACTTGCAGGATATTGACGATGACTCAGACGATGAGGACTTGCCAGATGGTATCGAAGGTCAACTTAACGAATTGAATGATGATGACGATTCATTGGATGATGACGATGATGATTTCAATTCAAAAGACGACCATTAATTCTTGACTAATATTTAAAAAGTATGTATTATGTTTTTTGGGCTCCTTGAGTTTCAAGGACATCTGAACGATGATTGAATTGTTCCCTATTCACTTTTTTTGGATAGGGATTTTTTTATTTTTGAATTCCCCGGCTAACTATCAAGAGGAGAGGATTATATAATGACCAAATATATTTTTGTTACTGGTGGCGTTGTTTCTTCCTTAGGAAAAGGAATTGTTGCGGCATCACTAGGCCGATTGTTGAAAAATCGCGGGTTGAATGTGACTATCCAAAAGTTTGATCCCTATATCAACGTTGACCCAGGCACGATGAATCCCTACCAACACGGAGAGGTTTTCGTAACCAACGATGGCACGGAAACCGACCTGGATCTTGGCCATTATGAACGGTTTATTGACAACAACCTCAATAAATACTCCAACGTGACGACTGGTAAGATTTATGATGAAGTCCTAAGAAAAGAGCGTCATGGTGATTATCTTGGAGCAACCGTTCAGGTTATTCCTCACATTACCGGGATGATTAAAGAAAAGATTATGCGGGCTGCCAAGGTTTCGGATGCTGAAATTGTCATCACCGAAATTGGTGGGACGGTTGGTGATATTGAATCACTGCCATTCCTGGAAGCAATTCGCCAAATGAAGACTGAAGTTGGCGACGAAAACGTGTTCTACGTTCATACAACTTTGATTCCTTATCTGAGAGCGGCTGGTGAAATGAAGACCAAGCCGACACAACACAGTGTCAAGGAACTTCGTGGTTTGGGCATTCAACCTAATCTGTTGGTTGTTCGTTCCGAAAAGCCAATTACCGACTCAATGCGCAAAAAGATTTCACTGTTCTGTGATGTTAAGCCGCAGGCGGTGGTTGAATCACTTGATGTGCCAACCTTGTACACGATTCCGTTGAACCTGCAAAAGCAGGGGATGGATCAACAGATCCTCGATCACTTTGGCATTGATAAGCCAGCTGCTGACATGACTGAATGGAAGCAGCTTGAGCATCACGTTCAACATCTCAAACGGACGATTCATATCACCCTGGTTGGGAAGTATGTTGGCCTCCAAGATGCTTACATTTCTGTTGCCGAAGCACTGAAACATGCCGGCTACGTTGTCGACGCCGACATTGATTTGGAGATGCTTGATTCTGAAAAGATTACGCCGGATAACGTTGCCGACTTGCTGTCAGATGCCGATGGGGTGATTGTTCCCGGCGGGTTTGGCGATCGCGGAATTGAAGGCATGATTACGGCCATCAAATATGTGCGTGAACAAGACATTCCATATCTGGGTGTTTGCCTGGGGATGCAGATGGCCTGTGTTGAATTCGCCCGTGACGTTCTGTCCTACCCAGATGCCAACTCGACTGAAATGAATCCGCGGACCAAACACAATGTGATTGATCTGATGGCTGACCAGGAAGATGTTCACGATATGGGCGGCACTCAACGTTTAGGCGCTTATCCATGTAAATTAAAGCCGGGAACGGTTGCTGCCAAGGCTTACGATAATGCCGACGTCATCTCAGAACGTCACCGTCACCGTTACGAATTTAATAACGCCTACCGGGACGCAATGGAGAAAAATGGCATGGTCATTTCTGGGACTTCACCTGACAATCACTTGGTTGAAGTGGTGGAAATTCCAAAGAACCGGTTCTTTGTTGGTTCACAGTACCATCCAGAGTTTATTTCCCGTCCCAACCGTCCAGAAGGGCTCTTCAAGGACTTCGTTGCTGCGGCAAATGATCTGTATCTTGAAAAAAATAACTAAACCGTCTGTAACTGACGATGCACTTTTAGGGTGAATCTGATTGACGGTTAACAATTCAAGTGAAGCTCTGATCCCATGGTGGGTCGGGGCTTTTTTGTTGGCAGCAAATTTGTGAAAGTTGTCATTGGTTTCTTTAAGAATAGTTGGTTATGATGTATGCTTAATTTTATAATCTAAATTTTGAAAGGACTTTGATTATGGCCGACACCCAATCTCAACAGCGCACCAAGCGAGATATTTTGCAGGCAATGATGACGCTTCTTAGAAAAAAGAAATTTGATGATATTACGATCGGAGAAATCTGTGATGAAGCGATGATCCACCGCAGCACGTTCTACCGATATTTCCAAGATAAGGTTGATCTGGCAAATACAATTATCTATAACCTGTCTGAAGAATTGCTGGGGACCGACTTCAGGGAAACCGTTGTTTTAACCCAAGTTACCCATTTTATTTCCGACAACATTGATTTAATTCGTCACCTGATTCCCGAAAGCCAAAGTAAGTTCTATGATGAATTTCGGAACATTTTGGAGAACTTGTTTAACGAGCGGGCCAACAATCCAGCCTATCAAAATGATCCTGTCGTAACGTTAATTAAGCAATCGTCTTCACAACCGCTGATGATCAGTTTTTTAGCGAATACAATAATGGGCTTTTTAGAAGAGCAGCTTCTCAAGGCGAATATTGATTGGCCGCAGTTGGAGTCGTTTCTCATTTCGATCATCAATAAACTAAATGCCCAGTAATTAAGGCGGCTGATTGATGGCGCAAAGATGCCAAGAAACAGCGCAAAACACAAAAATGGCTTCCACAAATGAATCAATTTCATTTATGGAAGCCATTTTTTAGTTAGAAAAGGGTATTTCAATCGGTCAATTAATCCTTACTTTCAGTTGCCTGTTCGGATGAGGATTGAGTGGCTGCCGGCTTTCTTTTTCGCAGCAGATAAATGACTGCCGGCAAAATCGTCAATGCACAGATGAGTGAATAACCTGTGTCCAGCACAGTAATCAGCCCAAATGACTTCAGAACTGGGAAGCTGGAGAACATGATGGCCGAAAATCCGCCCATGACCGTGAAGCCGGAAACTGTAATTGCCTGACCGACAGACGCGGTTGCTGAAACAATCGCGTCCCGGGTACTAATTCCCCGTTGTAATTCCTCGCGGTAGCGTTCCAGAATTAAGATGGTAAATTCGGTTCCAATTCCAAGAACCAGCGAACTGAGGGCAATTGTGACCGGGTTATAGGAAATTCCCAACAGTTTTAAGGTTAATGGAGAAAGTCCTAATACAAGTAAAATTGGAATGACTGGGTACAGTGCGAGTCGCCAGTCCCGATAAATAAGGAATAGGACAATGAAAATGATCGAAAGACCGGCAATAATAATCAGATCATGATTAGCGGACATATTATTAATCCCCAATAGCATCATGACTTGGGCTCCTGCAGGAGAAATTTTTAAGCCATGATGGGTTCCTTTAATGTCATGATTAATCCGATTCATCAACTTAAGTTGTTCTTTTGAGGACAGACCGTTTCTAATTTTGAATTGGATTGTTGCATCGTGATGGTTGCTGCTAATCAAAGTTTGTTTTAAAGACGTTGCCAAATTGTCAACACCCACAGTTAACTGCTTTTGAGAAGTGTTCAATGAGCCGTTCGTCTGTTGATAGGCGGTCGATAAGCTGGTGACATCGGTGACGTCATGGTACTTATGGTCCACTTTTTGACCAACTTGATCGATTGTCTTCAAATTGTCCTGATCCCTGATATCTCGACCATTGCCCTCTACCAAATAGGTAAGGTAGGTTGTCGACCCAATTTTGCTCTGAAGATATTTGGTATTCTTCAGGGCCGTCATATTTTGGGGAATCATTTTGGTGAAGTCAGTTTCAATATTGATGGATTTTTCAAATGAAAAACCTAGTCCAGCCAACACCACGCCAATTGTCAGCAGAATACCTGCATGATGGGTTACCCATTCAGCATAGTGACTTAGGAACAGTGATAAACGCGACGGCTGAGATAGCTTCTTGGGTGCCAACTTAGCTGTTGAAGCGTGTTTATCCAAGAGTGAGAGGCTTGAAAACATCAGTCCAAACTCAACGACGTAGCTGCAGGCAACACCAATGGCCAACGTGAGGCCAAATTGCTGCATCAATGGCGCCTTTGAGAGATACATCGTCAAAAAGCTGAAGACCATGACGATTAAAGACACGCCAACTGCCGGTCCCATGCTCGAAATGGCAACTGAAATGGCCTCCTGGGAATTTTGTCGTTTCCTGACTTCTTCTTCATATCGGTTTTGAAATTGAACACCAAAGTCAGTCCCCAAACCAATGATAATCGGCAACGTTGCCATGGTTGCCAAGGTCAACGGAATGTGAAGCCAACCCATCAAACCAAATGTCCATACGAGGCAGGCCAGGACAAATATGAGTGGCAACAAACGCTTTCGTACCGGGAATATCAATAGGAGGATGATCACCATTAAGACTACTGCGAATGCCAACATGGTTGCCATACTGGTAATGACTTTACTGCGGACCTGACCAAGAACTGCAGGTTGGCCGCCCAATCGGGTCTTAATGCTTGAGGAAAAGTTGGTTTGCTTAATTGCCTGATTAGCGTCGTGATTAATCTGAACCGCGGTGTTCATATCCGACGATTTCTTATTGGTGTTGATAATGATTAATAGATGCTTGCCGTCCTTAGGTAATAATTGCTTCATCGCACTTGGAACATGACCGTTATCGCTGAGAAAAATATCCCGCAGCAGTTTGGTTGACATGTCTTGAACTTTCGGCAGCATCGGGATGACCGTGTCAGCCAATTGTGATTGCTGCTGATGGTTAAGCAGCGACATGGTGTAGGACTGGACTGCAGCTTGCTGTTTGGTGGTCAATTGCTTTTGAAGCATTGCTTGCTGCTGTTGCTTGGAACCCTGCGCCTGGGCACCAGCTGCTGCCATCAGCTTCTTTTGGGCGGGCGTGAGTTGTTTCAGCAAATATGTTTGAACCTGATTTTGTTGCGTACTTGTTAACGAGTGTTGCATTTTCGACTGAATGTTTTGTTTTTGTTTGGAACTCAGTTCAGCCATCAGATCTTGTTGAAGCTTTTTGCTATTGAAGTTGAACTGGGCACTGGAGTTTCCAGTTCCGGCATGGGATAGCTGATCATTTAAACTACTGACGATGTCGGTCGTATTTCTGACGTTATCAACTTGGCTGACTTTACTGTCAAATTTGGCCACCTGCTGCATTGTCTTGTGGGATAACAATGTCGACTGGTTACCGTCGAGCAACAGATAAAGGGAGTCACCACCAAACTTTTTCTGATAGGTTTGGGAATCCTGATAGGTTTTTGAACTGGAACTAACGAAGACGTCGTTGCCCATTTTCATTTGAATCTTTGGCAATCCAAATGCAAAACCGATGGTCATGATCAAGATGACCGTGATCCAAAGTTTGTGGTGCCGATGAATATTTTCGCCAATTGTCGTAAATAGTCGTTTCATTTCTAACCGCTCCTTTTTTCTGTATGCCTGAATAGTCTAAGGACTTTCAGGGATAGTTAAAGAAGTAGATCTGACCATTTGTTGAGTGATGAAACAAACCGACTGAATTGTTGGATTTTAAAAGCGCTTTCGGGTTCGCTGGTTATCGATTACTGCAAACAGGTGCTCATTTTGTCTTGTAATAATTCGCTGAAAACGGCGTCAAATTAGCCCGACTAGCACTCATTAAATGAAAACGTTTGTACGGAACAATTGTTTTAATTGTTACAGATTGTATAATTCAAGTATAGGTATTGTTTTTTGTGTGGATATTGGATAATATATTTCTTGACATGAAAAATGTGCGAATACAAAAAGTGAGGAATTTTTGATGAGTAAACTAATCATAAATGGAGGGAAACGGCTGTCCGGAGAGATATCGATCGGCGGTGCTAAAAACAGCACGGTTGCGCTTATCCCTGCTGCCATATTAGCGGATACCCCCGTTAGGTTCGACTCGGTCCCAGACATTTTAGATGTTCACAACTTAATGTTAATTTTAAAATCGATGAACGTTTCGTCTGAGTTCAAAGGCGATGTCCTAACAATTGATCCGACCAATATTGTCGAGGCACCACTGCCAAGCAAGGCGATTAAAAGCTTGCGGGCCTCCTACTACTTTATGGGCGCTCTGTTAGGTCGTTTTCAGCGTGCTACCGTTAGTTTTCCCGGTGGCGATAATATCGGGCCGCGGCCAATTGACCAGCATATCAAGGCATTTAAGGCTTTAGGAGCTGAAGTCAGTGAACACGATGGGACAGTGACCATTAAGACCGGCCCGGATGGCCTGCATGGTGCCCAGATTTTCTTAGACATCGTTTCTGTGGGTGCGACTATCAATACAATTTTGGCGTCGGTCAAGGCGCCTGGAACCACCGTTATTGGCAACGCGGCTAAGGAACCTGAAATTATTGACATTGCGACATTCTTGAACAACATGGGTGCCAATATTCGTGGTGCCGGGACCGATGTCATTCGAATTGAAGGCGTGCCAACCCTTCAGGCTCGTAATACTCATACAATTATTCCTGATCGAATCGAAGCCGGCACTTATTTGTCACTCGCTGCAGCTGTGGGGGATGGGATTTTAATCACCAACATCATCCCCGAACATTTGGAAGCTTTTGTCGCCAAATTAGAAGAGATGGGCTGCGACTTAACGGTTTATGAGGACAGCATTTATGTCGGACCATCACATGACTTGAAGCCAATCCGAATTAAGGTGATGCCTTATCCTGGGTTTGCCACTGATCTTCAGCAGCCATTGACGCCGCTATTATTTAAGGCAAAGGGGCGCAGTGTGATCATTGACACCATTTATCCCAAACGGATTAAGCACATTACAGAACTGAATAAATTGGGCGGTAAAGTCAAATCAGAGGATACCGATGAAGGCATCATTGTAGTTGATAACTCCCCCAAGCTAATGGGTGCCAAAGTTCAGGCAGGTGAAATCCGTGCCGGCGCGTCGTTAGTGATTGCCGGGCTGATGGCGGATGGCACCACGGAAATCTGCCATGCCGACAACATCCTCCGCGGCTATGGAAACATCGTTGATAAGCTGCGGGGTGTGGGTGCCGACGTTAAATTAGAAGTTGAAGAAAGAGTCAATTGATGATTGATTGACGATTTTATTTATGGTACACTAACAAAGTTGACTAATCGATAATCTCTGGGTCATCGGATTGATTCAGGGCAAAGGAGCGATATATAATGAAAAAAGGAATTCATCCAGCATATCAACAAGTTGTATTTCAAGATTCATCTACAGGTTTCAAGTTCATCTCAGGATCAACTAAAACCTCTGACGAAACGATCAAGATGGACGATGGCAAGACTTACCCATTGATCCGTGTTGAAATTTCATCAGATTCACACCCATTCTACACTGGTAAGCAAAAGTTCAATCAAGTAGATGGTGCCGTAGATCGTTTCAACAAGAAATACGGTCTTACAGACAACAAATAAGCATGACGAAGACGAGGAGCTTAACGGTTCCCCGTTTTTTATGCAAACAAATAGGGGTTGGACAAGCGATACTGACTGTCCAACTCCTATTTTTCGTTCTCATACTAATTGGTAAACGGGTTTATTCAATCCGTTGTTTGCGTGCTCGGCGCATTCCCCGCGTATTGTTGAATACTAAGGTGAGGTTAATGACTACCAGGACGGCAGTTGAAATGAAAACACCTGCGTAATCAAATGAGGTCGAGACGACTGATCCAATCATTGGACCAGCCACGTTGCCCATCGCTTGGAAAGACTGGTTCCAGCTAAACACACGGCCGGTAACGTGAGGTGGGGTGTTCTTAGCCAGAATCGACTGGACAGCGGGTAACATTGACGCGTTGGCGACGCCGATCAGGAACCGAAGACCAATCAATTGCCAGACGTTAGTGACAAATGCCATTGGAACGTAGACAACGATTGCCAGCAGAAAACCGACCAGCAAGACGCGATCAGCACCAATCCGATCGCCCAGCCGTCCCAACATCGGAGCAGCTGCCAAGGTGGCAATGCCGGGGACCGCAGCGACAATTCCGCTATAGAAGGTGGTCGCCGGGCTATTATTCATGATTTGGCGGACATATAATGCTAAAATTGGAACGATGGAGTTGTTAGCCGCTTGAATAATCATGGTGGTAACAAACATCCCAAGTACCAGCTTTGAATTGGCCAGTTCACCAATTACGCCACGCGTGTTGAGCATTTTCGACTTGGCGACTGGTTTGAAATCTTCGTGGACCATCAACGTCGTTACCAGGAAGACACCGACAAACAGGGCGCCGGTAATAAAGAATGTGACCCGATAGCTGAAGAATGAGGCCAAAGTTCCGCCTAACAGCGGGCCGAGCAGGGCACCGGACACGTTACCGGTTACCAAAGTGCCGAGGGCCTGGCCGCTTTTGCGTTTCGGCACCTGGGTGGCAATCAGGGCGTTGGCATTGCTGATGTATCCGGAAAAGACACCCTGCAGGAGCCGAAGGCCAATTAATTGCCAGACGTTGGTGACCAATCCCATCAAAATGAAGACAATGGCCATTCCGGCGGATGCTCGGACCAACATCAATTTTCGGCCGGTTCGATCAGCCAATTTTCCCCACAGTGGCGAAGCAATCGCGGTCACTAGGTAACTGGCCGCAAAGGCCAATCCACTGTAGAGGCTCAATTCGTTATGGGTGAAATGCCCCAGCGAATCAACGTATAGAGACAGAAATGGCATCACTTCGCTGAAGCCGATTCCGGCCATGAAGGTTCCAAACCAGAGAACGGCTAAATTGCGCCGCCAGGAGTTTGGACCAACTTGTTTTGTTAACAATGAGGTTCCTCCTTTATTATTTTGTACATATTATAATTCGTTGTTGAGTGGAGGTAGTTATGAGAAAAGGACTTCTCAAGAAAATATTGATTAACGTGGTTTTTGTGTTGTTGATAATTGTCGCTTTGGGGATGATTTTTAATCGGCCAATCAAAAATGAATTGATCAAATCTTATCAGCCAAAAATCACCCGCCAGACCGTTGCCAAAACTGAACGGCGGCAAAAAGCACAAACTAAGCGTCACAAGCAAAATGTCAGTTATGATTTTAAAAAAGTCAAATCCCTTGATTTTCAAACTGCTGCTCGGGCGCGGATGAACACCAACGCCATTGAAGTTATCGGCGAAATTCTCCTGCCCAAATCACATATTCATTTGCCAATTGGGTTGGGAGTGGCTAATAATACCTTGGCGCTAGCTGCCGGGACCATGCGGCCTGACCAGCAGATGGGCAAGGGCAACTATCCGTTGGCAGGGCACCACATGGTTAACCGCCACGTTTTATTTGGCCCGCTGTACTTCAAAACCCAAGTTGGTGATCGGATCTATCTCAGTAATATGACCAAAGTCTATCAATACAAGGTTTACCAGCGCAAGTTTATCGCAGCGACCCGGGTTGACGTTGTCCGCCAAACCAAGCGGCCGATTGTCACGTTGATCACCTGTGACGCGACCGGCGCGGGACGCTTGATGATTCGCGGTAAACTCCAAAAAAGTTATCGAATCAGTCATGCGACACCAAAATTAAAACGAGCCTTATTGGGACCCGTCAATAATTAAGCCAATTGGCTTTTCATTTTATCCAACCATTCGTGCAGGGTTTCTGATAACTGACGGTAAGTTCGGCCAAATTTGTGGTCAAACCAGGGGTCCGGGATATCTTTTCCCTGCTTGTCGGGAATAATGTTGTAGCAAAGGAAAATCTTTTTCCGATCAGCAATTGGGGCCATTTGATTGAGATAAAAGATATTTTGATTATCCATGGCAATAATGTAATCAGCCTGATCAAAGTCTTCTTTGGTGATGGGCGTCGACGTTTTATTGCCGACGGACAAGCCGTGTTTGGCTAATTCGGCAATCGCACCTGGATGAGGCGGATTGCCATGCTCTTCGGTACTAATCGCTGCAGAAGCAACGGTAATTTGATTTTCCAAATGGGCATCCTTCACCATTTGACGGAACATGACCTCAGCCATGGGCGAACGGCAGATATTTCCCAGACAAACAAATAATACGTTAGTCATATTAATAACCTCACACTAATATTGCGTTAACCACCATGTTACCAATGAATTAAGAAAAGGGCAAATTACGACATTTCTGTCTTAATTATAAGACAACTAAACGTGAGGGTAGTACAATTAGTTTAGATATAAATACGGGGTAATGAAACGATGAAGGGCAATTTGATTTTTATAAATACGAATCCAATCTCCAACATGATTTTATCATCAGGGATCACTGCGGCCGATTTTATTAATGGACTGGATGAATTGCCTCAAAATATCATTTTGTTAAATAATGATGATCAGGCTGCTAACGGGTACAACTCTCATTCCAAGTTCAATCTGATCAATGGCACAGGTGAAATTCGGACCTATCTCCTCCGTAATCCCGACCAAAAGAAGAAGTTTATTGATTTTGACGTGGAAGACAGTGTTAACAACTTGTCACCATTTGAAATTGCGGAACTGTTGTATCTGGCCCACATGGGAACGCCAATGGGTCGGCCTTTTTCTTCCAAATTGAACAATCATTACATTTATTTGAGTCAAGACAACGGAACGATTCGTTCATATTACCGGCGTTTCTCAGACTTTAACCACGTCTTGGAAATCGCCATTAAGCGCAATTTGCGAGAGACCCATAACACTTTGAGAGTCTTCCTGCGTCCATTGGCGATCAAAGACATTGACCGCTCGATTCTCTTGGATTTGATTACCAAAGCTAACGACGGCCTGTTTATTTCCTTTGATTCCTTGCGGGAACGTTCCCGGACTTATCATATTCCATTACGGATTTTGAAGGACCCGGATCAGGTTTCAATTATTTTGCCAACCGGTAAAGTCGATGAAAATACCGTCTATGCCGGGGACTTGACCTATAATTTACAAACATCAAAATGGCATTTAGAATGGCAGGATCAAACGGTGGGTGTTTAGCCGTTTGATTTTTTGTTATAATTGAACATAACTATTTAACAATTGGAGCGTTCAATAATGAAAATGACGATTGGCGAAGTTGCTCAAGCAATTAATGCCAACACTGAAAATTTTGACAAAGCAATGCTGGACGAATCTTTGACCGGGGTGTGCTTTGACAGCCGGAAGATTCAAGCTGGTCAACTGTTTGTTCCGCTGGTTGCAGAACATGACGGCCACGATTACATCGACAATGCAATTGCGGGCGGCGCCTCAGCTACCCTTTGGGCCAGTGACCACGCGGATCGCTTACCACTAACAATTCCGGCACTGGTTGTTGACGATCCACTGACAGCATTTCAACAGCTCAGCAAATATTATCTTGATAAGATTAATCCACGCGTCATTGCCGTCACCGGAAGCAACGGCAAGACGACCACCAAAGATATGATCGCCGCAATTTTATCCAGTACGTTTAATGTCACCAAAACCCAGGACAATTTTAATAATGAGATTGGCCTGCCTTATACGATTCTGCAGATGGAATCCAATACCGAGTTTTTAGTGGCGGAAATGGGGATGGATCGACCCGGGCAACTAGATTTTCTATCCAAACTGGCTCGGCCCGATGTAGCCGTTATTACCATGATTGGTGAAGCCCATATTGAGTTCTTTGGCACCCGTGATAAGATTGCCGACGCCAAAATGGAGATCACTCATGGTCTGAAAGCTGACGGCTTCTTCGTCTATGACGGCGACGAGCCGCTGCTCACAGAGCGTGCCCAACAAGTGGATGAGAGTGTGATCAAAGCGACTTTTGGCAGAAAAGACAGCAATGATGTTTTTGCCATCGACTCCAAAGATGGTCAGTATCAGACGCAATTTCACGTCAATTTGTGGCCGGAGATTGATTTTACGATTCCGATGATCGGTGATTATAACGTCAACAATGCCCTGGCGGCCATTTCGGTTGGCCGAATTTTCCGAATCCATCCGCAGATGATGGCTGACAAGTTGGCTAAATTTGATCTGACTAAGAATCGGACCCAGTGGTTGAGTGGTTCAAAGGGCGAGCGAATTTTAAGTGACGTCTATAATTCTAACCCCACCGCCGCTAAAGAAGTGTTGACCGCTTTTAAGAACACGACAACCAAGGGGCGACGGATTGCTGTTTTAGGCGACATGTTGGAGCTTGGGACTCAATCAAAAGCGATGCACGCTTCGCTAGCGGATGCCCTGGATCCGGCCTCCATTCCGGTGGTGTACCTGATTGGCGCCGATATGGACGCCTTATATGAGAAACTCAAGCCGGTCTATGCCCCAGAGAATCTCCACTATTACCAAGCTGATCAGCTTGATGAATTGACCTCTGATCTTCAAGCCGAATTGAGCGCTGACGATGAGGTCTTGTTGAAGGCCAGTCACGGTCTGCATTTGGAAAATGTTGTTGCCAAACTGGTTAAATAAGCACGGTCAACAGACGAGTTGGCCTGTATTGCTTGCTTAATGTTATGTGACGGTGTAAACTAAAAAGGTTATTTTGTAATAAATGATTGTAGGTCAAGTGGTCAACGCATTCCGGGAAACGGATTTTTCCCCAGTCGGCCGCGGAACCTTGATTGTTTCAATATTAGGAGGAAACATATTTGAAGTTTAGTGAATTAGGATTATCAGACCACTTATTAACTGCGATTAATAACAGTGGGTTTGAAGAAGCTACGCCAATCCAGGGCGAAACCATCCCAATGGTTCTTAAAGGTGAGGATGTTATCGGTCAAGCTCAAACTGGAACTGGAAAAACTGCCGCATTTGGTTTACCAATCTTACAGAAGATTGATTTTGACAATCCAAATGTCCAAGCTCTGATCATTTCACCAACTCGGGAGCTGGCAATCCAGACACAAGAAGAAATCTATCGATTAGGAAAAGATGAAAAAGCTAAGGTTCAAGTTGTTTATGGTGGTGCAGATATTCGCCGTCAAATCAACGCCTTAAAGGGTCATCCACAGATTGTGGTTGGAACTCCGGGCCGAATTCTTGATCATATTAGACGCCATACTTTAAAGTTAGAGCACGTTAAGACATTAGTGTTGGATGAAGCTGATGAGATGTTGAACATGGGATTTTTAGACGATATTGAAGATATCATCACACAAACCCCAAAGGAACGTCAAACTTTGCTTTTCTCAGCAACGATGCCTGCCCAAATCAAACGGGTTGGGGTTCAGTTTATGCGTGACCCTCATCAAGTAACGATTAAGGCTAAAGAATTAACCACTGATTTAATTGATCAGTACTATGTTCGGGTAAAAGAATACGAAAAATTTGACACCATGACCCGTTTCTTTGACGTTCAGGATCCAGAAGTCACCATTGTCTTCTGTCGGACTAAGCGTCGGGTTGATGAAGTCTCCAAAGGACTCCAGGCCCGTGGCTACAAGGCTGCCGGTCTTCACGGAGATCTGACTCAGGCTCGTCGGACTCAGATCATGCAGGAATTCAAAGCTGCCAAGATTGATATCTTAGTTGCCACTGATGTTGCTGCCCGTGGAATTGATATTTCAGGTGTGACCCACGTTTATAACTACGATATTCCTCAAGATCCTGATGGCTACGTCCATCGTGTTGGTCGTACCGGCCGTGCCGGTAAGCATGGGGTTTCAATTACCTTTGCAACGCCTAATGAAATGGATTATCTTCGAGAAATCGAAAAGTTGACCAAGGTGCGTATGCTGCCTTTGAAGCCACCAACAATTCAAGAAGCCTTTGTTGGTCAATTGAATTCTGCTGAATCAGATATTGCCGACTTAATTAAGAAGACGAATACTGACAAGTATGAGAAGATGGCTGACAAGCTGCTCGACGAGTATGAAGCAACTGATTTGGTTGCTGCTCTGCTCAACGACGTTACTCGCGACAACGTTAAGGTTAAGATTACCCCTGAACGCCCATTACCACATCATGGTCATGGACACGGTGGTCATCGCAACGATCGTCGTGGTGGCGGTCATGGTGGTCATTACAAGGGCTCAAAGAGTCATCGTAATGGCGACCGGAATAATGGCAGCCGAAATCGGGGCCATTATGAAGGCAGTAACGACCGTAAGCATTCTGACAGACGGTCATCAAGCAATAAGAAACGCCGTTTTACCATTAAAAATAGTTAATTAAGATTTTTAACGAAGTGATCATTCGATGATGAATGGTCACTTTTTTGATTGAGTTGATGAGGGTTCTTGTATGCACCAACTTGTAATGCAAGCATGTCGTTAATCGTCATTGACTTCGTGACAAGTCTTTCAAATCTGCCCCGACGAGGCCGTTTTTATGTTAAACTTATCCTATCTTTTTGGTTTGCGAGGGATTTAGAAAATGATTGCAGGAATTGGGATTGATGTTACCGATATTAGAAGAATTGTCGCTGCCGTGGAACGGAATCAGCATTTCACAGAGCGTATTTTAACAGCAGATGAAATGAAACAATTGGCTGAATTGTCTGATAAGCGCCGTTATGAATATATCTCCGGTCGTTTTTCGGCCAAAGAAGCCTATTCGAAGGCCTTTGGTTCCGGCCTTGGATCGAAAGTGAGATTTCAGGATCTTTGTATTGTTAATAACGAGGAGGGCAAACCCTTCTTTTCGAAACAACCATTTGATGGGAACGCCTTTGTGTCGATTTCTCACACCGATGACATTGTCGTTACTCAAGTTATTTTAGAGAATCGGGGTTAGGTAATGACAGTTGGAAATTTACGAAATGCCCAGGTAACTGTTGACCTGGCGGCAATTTATTCAAATATTCACCATGCCAAGCAGCGTTTGGATGACGGAGACGACTTGTTCCAAGTGGTTAAAGCTGACGGTTATGGGCATGGGGCAGTTCAAGTGGCCGAGATTGCTGAAAAAGCGGGCGCCACTGGTTTTTGTGTCGCTATTTTAGATGAAGCTCTCCAACTTCGCCAGGCAGGAATTAGGCTGCCGGTACTGGTATTAGGGATTACTGATCCTGAATGTGCCCAATTAGCGGCTTCCGAAAACATTTCCCTGACTGTCGGTTCGATCGACTGGCTTAATCAAGCTGCCAAATTACTCGACACCAGCGCATTTAAAGGCCGGCTAAACATTCATTTGGCACTGGATACCGGCATGGGTCGAATTGGCTTTCAAACTGCGGATGAGCTTAAAGCTGCCGTTGGGGTTCTCAACGCCCATTCCGATCGGATGAGTTTTGAAGGAATCTTTACCCATTTTGCCACTGCTGACAGTCCTGACGATACCTATTTCAAATTCCAGTACCAGAATTTTCAGGACTTTATGGCAGTTCTTGATAAACGCCCGAAGTATGTTCACGTGGCCAATTCCGCTACCAGCTTGTGGCACAAAGTTTGCGGCGGCAACATGATTCGCTTTGGGATTGCGGCTTATGGCTTGAACCCGTCCGGAAGAGATATTACCCAGCTTCCATATCAGTTGAAACCAGGTTTATCAGTAACCTCCGAAATTGATTTTTCAAAATTAGTTAAAAAGGGCCGCTCAATCGGGTATGGTGCAACCTACACCACTGATAGCGACCAATGGATTGGGACCGTTCCGGTTGGCTATGCCGACGGAATTCCCCGGGCAATGCAGGGCTTTTCAGTCTTGGTTGATGGCCACAAGTGTCCGATCGTTGGTCGAGTTTGCATGGATCAGTTTATGATTCGATTGCCTCATGATTATCCTTACGGCACGACAGTCACCATCATCGGTCAATCGGGTGATGCTCAGATTACTGCCGATGATGTTGCGGATTATCTGCATACCATCAGTTATGAGGTTATTTGTGGCTTGAGTCCGCGATTGCGTCGAAAATATGTATGATTTTTCTGTAATTTCATGGTATATTAGACAGTACAGTAATCTGGAACATATAGGGGAAAATACCAATGGAAAAAGCAACTAATTCAAAGCATTTTTCAGTTATGATCAATGATCAAATTGCAGACCGTTTGGAACAGTTTAGCGCAACGGTTGGAATATCCGAAAGTGCAGCGGTTGAGATTGCAATCAACTACTTTTTTGATGACCCGAAAGTCATTGATGGCTTAATGAGGGGATATCGCGAAATGGGTAGTTTGAACCGTGAGATCAGTAAGGACTTTTCCTGCTGTGAAGAAGACGCTGATATCCATTTAACTCAGTATCGTCAAAGATTACGGAATTTACAGTAATGTAAGTTACGATGATGGGAGGTATGAGGGTGACTGACGTTATTTTTAAACGTGGAGACATTTTTTATGCTGATCTATCACCAGTTATCGGTTCCGAGCAGGGCGGGATGCGACCGGTCTTGATTGTCCAAAATGATATTGGCAATCATTACAGTCCCACCGTCATTGTTGCCGCAATTACCGCCAGAATTTCCAAACCCAAAATGCCCACACACGTGGGGATCTTGGCTGGAAATGGGATAGAAAGAGATTCAGTTATTTTACTCGAGCAGATCAGAACCATTGATAAGCAGCGATTGAAGGATAAAGTAACCCATCTCGATCCGCCTATTATGAGTAAGGTCGATAAAGCGATAAAGATAAGCTTGGGATTAGCTAAAGGCTAGTGACGGACCGCAATACATAAAACATCACACAACGCTTAGATCAATTGAATACAATTATAATCAAAAGGGAGTGCGACGCGAGGCGTCTTGATCCCAGAATTTAAGCCAAGAAGCGAGTTATTCCTGTCATGGAATGACTCGCTTCTTGGCTTAAACGGCCGGGATCAGCCGATAGTTCCATGTTTGAACTAGATAACATTGGAACGCAAGCGAGGCCAAGACACAACCTCCAATTAGTTGTGTCCCAGCCTCTTCTTTTGATATGCACGTACAATGTGCCTAATTTTTTTCTTCTTGCAGATTTTCAACTTCAGGCACTCTGAATTCCTTGCGTTCCAAAGCAGCAATAATTCTGTTTAAACGATCCTGATCCACTTCGGCAGGCAGGGTGAACATAATGCGATGAACCAATTCACCTTCTTGAGCGTCCAAGGAAATGACGCTGGCAATGTTGGTGTACTTGGTGATAATTTTGGCAATTTCTTCAAGATCACCACGCTCGCCGCTTGCAACGACGGTTAACACGTAACTGCCAATATTCACGTTCCAAGACTGTGACAGCATGTCCAAGAGACGGGTATGGGTTAAGATCCCATAAAAGTTATTTCGTTCGTCCAAAACCGCGATGTAGGGGAGATCCTTAATTGAAAAGAATACTTGAAAGAACGCAGAATTCACGTTGATGAACTTGGTTGCGTTCTTTAAAAGTGTGGTAACGGGAAGTGACATGTCACCACCCCGTGATTTATGACGATAAATGTGCATTTTGTAGATATTGCCACGGAAAATCTTGCCGGTTTCATCTAAGATTGGCACACAACGATAACCGGAATCTTCGAGAGTCTGTAAAGCCTCTTCCAAGGTGGCGTCTTCTTTGACGGTCACCAGTCGTTCCTTAGGCTTTACTAATGTTTTTAATAGCATGTTTAATTCCTCCAAATTAACCTGTATACAACCATGATAACATAGAGAAATTTAGAAAAGAACATTTAAACTTGAATTATTCTCATTAATCTCTAAATAAATTAGAATAGCTATTGAAAATCCGGCTTGAATCAGCTGACAAGCTGGACACAAGGAAATGTTCCATATGTTGACTTGCTAGGACTTCCTAAAAAAACGGGCAATTATTCCTATGGGATAGAAATAATTGCCCGTTTTGATTCATTATTGAGGCTGAGGATGCTGATTCATCATCCCTTTATCGTTAGTACAAACAGCGGAATTAAAGTTCTGCCATGCCATCAGCAGTCGTCTTTTGAAGGGTCTCAGCAGAAGCCTTCATTGCGGCAGCTTCATCGGCGTTAAGTGGAACTTCAACAACTTTTTGAATGCCGGATGCATTGACCACGGCAGGTGAACCGATGTAGACATCATGAAGTCCGTATTCGCCATCCATTGGCGCACCAACGGGCAGAACTGCATTTTCATCACGCAAAATAGCTCGTGAAATTCTCATCAAACAGGTGGCAACTCCATAGAATGTGGCACCTTTTCGGTTGATGATCTCGTATGCCTTATGACGAACCTGGTCTTCAATCTCTTTTAAGTCATCCATTGATAAACCGGCTTCTTTGGCAACGTCTAAGAATGGACGGCCGCCGATTTGAGCTGCAGAATAGGCAGCAAATTCGGAATCACCGTGTTCACCTAAAATGTAAGCACTGATTGATTGTGGGCTAACTTGCAACTTTTTGCCCAAAGCGACCTGCAATCTGGAAGTATCCAGAGAAGTTCCGCTTCCAAAGACACGGTTCTTTGGGAAGCCGGAGAATTTTTGAGCTGCATAAGTTAAAATGTCAACCGGGTTGGCAGCAACAACAATGACGCCGTTGAATCCAGAGCCAACAAGTGGATCAATGATAGATTTCATGATCTTGAGGTTCTTATTAACCAGATCCAAGCGAGTTTCGCCAGGCTTTTGTGGAGCGCCGGCAGTGATGACTGCCAAGTCGGCATCCTTACAATCTGCATAATCACCTGAGTAAACGTGTTTTGGGGAGGTGAAGGCTTGGGCATCTTCAAGGTCGAGTGCGTCTCCTTCAGTTCGTTCCTTAATCACATCTACGATCACAAACTCTTCAGCGAGGCCTTGTTGCATCATTGCATAGGCATATGATGAACCTACGGCACCGTCACCAATTAAAGCTACTTTTTGGCGTTGTAAAGTCAAAAAAATCATCTCCAAATCATTAATATATAATTCCTAGAACACGCTAATTATAGCATGATTTTGAAGGCGTCTTCACTGATAAACATCTTTTAATTTTCCGGTTTTTCCAGGACTTAAAAGCTTGTCTGATATGATATAATCTTTATGTTAATTAATTTTTCGACAGCTGAACAGTCTTTGTTCAGCATTTTGTGTTGGAAGAAACGTGAGGAAGAATTTAAACAATGAAAATGATCGTTGGACTAGGAAATATTGGCCCGCAATATGATGGGACCAGACATAATACCGGCTTTATGGTAGTGGAACAATTTGCCAAAAGCCATGACATTTCAATTAAGACGCGTAAAATGAACGCCAAGTATGGCTCTGGGTTTGTCAACAACACCAAAGTGATGGTGGTCGAGCCGACAACATTCATGAATGACTCCGGCTTGGCTGTCCGCCCCTTAATGGACTACTTTGACGTTTCAATCGAAGATCTCATCATTGTGCATGATGACATGGATCTGCCGGTTGGCAAGATTCGCATTAAGGATAAAGGTTCAGCTGGCGGTCATAATGGGATTAAAAGCATTATTGCCAGTGTCGGCACCCAAAATTTCGATCGGATTCGGGTTGGAATTGATCACCCGGATCATGGCAATACGGTCGTTAATTACGTGCTGGGCCGATTCAGCAAAGATCAAGCCCCAATGTTTAAGCAGGCTGCTGATCACGCCGTGAATGCCTTGGATGATTGGATTGACGGGATGTCGATTCCGGATTTGGAAAATCAGTATAATTAACGAAAGGACATTATTTTGAAGTTAGATCAATTACTAACAACAATTCCTCAGTATCAGGAGTTGGTCGCAACCTTGAAACCGGGCACGCGTCAATTGGTGACCGGAGTCGGCGGTTCCGCCCGGACACTTTTAATCGATAATTTAATTCATTCGACTGACAAACCAACTGTTGTGGTAGTTGACTCGTTATTTCATGCTGACCAGTTGGTGAATGACTTATCTAACTTGATTGATGACGATCAGTTGTTTGAGTTCCCGGTGGAAGAAATGGGAGCAGCTGAGCTGGCCACCAGTTCACCGGAATACAAAGCCCAACGGGTATTAGCGTTGGACAAGCTTGCCAGCGGCGATCCGGCGGTCATTGTGACCTCTGTTTCCGGTATTAGAAGACTGGTGCCGGAGAAAAAGCAGTTTCAAGCCGCTAAGTTAACGCTTGAAATGGACGGCACCTATGACCTGGAGCAATTAAAGCTTCAGCTTCATCAAATGGGGTACGTTTTTCAAAAAATGGTTGCGGCTCCGGGAGATTTTTCAATTCGGGGGTCGATTCTCGATATTTTCCCATTAAACCATCAAGACCCGGTTCGAATTGACTTTTTTGACACGGATGTCGACTCAATGCGGACATTCGATGTTTCCAATCAGCGAAGCATCAAAAACATCAAGTCAATCACGGTACTACCAGCCACGGACTTATTAATGACCGATGACCAGCGAAAAGCCGTCAGCAAGCAGCTGTCCAAACGGTTAATTGCTGAACAAAGTCAACTGGATGACAAGGCGGCCAAAAAGCTTCAGGGCAACTTGGAACCGCAAATCATGGATCTGCAAAATGGGTTGAGTGATCCACGCTGGTTGTTATTTGCGGATATGATTTATAAAAAACAGTCTTCCCTGCTGGATTACCTGGCTGCCGATGGCGTTGTTATTTTCGACGATTATGCCAGAATTACTGAAACTGCCAGACAGCTTGAGAGCGATGACGATGAGTGGTTGAACGACAAGATTAAGCACTATGAGGTTTTGAAGTCGACCACATACACCAATGATTTCAAGAAAGCCTTCAGCGCTAATCATCACGCCACCTTAATTCTGTCACTGTTCCAAAAAGGGATGGGCCGGATGCGACTGGATGCCATTGAAGACATTACCGTACGGCCGATGCAGCAGTTCTTCTCCCAAATTCCAATGCTTCGAACCGAGATTTTGCGCTGGCAGAAAATGAAGCAGACAGTCATCATTATGGTTCAAGATGAGAAACGACTGGCAAAGGTCGCTTCAACGCTGAACGATTTTGAAATTACGGCGACTCAGACTGATAAGGATCATCTTTTAAAACAAGAAGTCCAGCTCATTTCCAGCAACTTGGACAACGGATTTGAGCTGCCGTTGGCCAGTTGTGTGGTGATCACTGAAAAAGAAATGTTTGGCACGGTGACTAAAAAACGCCCCCGCCAAACCACCTTTAACAACGCTGAAAGAATCAAGAGTTATACCGATTTGAAGCCCGGCGATTATGTCGTCCACGTCAACCATGGAATCGGCCGTTATGAAGGCATGAAGACCATGGAAGTCGACGGTAAGCACCAGGATTATTTGACGATTTCCTATAAAGATAACGCCAAATTGTTCATCCCGGTCACCCAGTTAAATTTAATTCAAAAATATGTTTCCTCCGAAGATAAGCACCCGCGGATCAATAAACTAGGCGGCAGCGAGTGGGCAAAGACCAAGGCCAAAGTTGCTTCCAAGATTGAAGACATCGCTGATGAACTAATCGATTTATACGCCAAAAGAAGCGCAGAAAAGGGTTACGCCTATCCTCAAGACGATTCGTTGCAGGCAGAATTCGAAGCTGCCTTTCCTTACAGTGAAACACCCGATCAACTGCGGAGTGCGACTGAAATTAAGCGGGATATGGAAACCCAGCATCCAATGGATCGTTTACTGGTTGGAGATGTTGGTTACGGTAAGACCGAGGTTGCTTTGAGAGCTGCTTTCAAAGCAATTGAAGTTGGTAAACAGGTCGCTTTTTTGGTGCCAACCACAATTTTAGCCCAGCAGCATTATGAAACCATGCTGGACCGTTTTCGAGAGTACCCGATTACAGTCAGAGTGCTTTCCAGATTTCAGACCGCCAAACAAGTCAAGGAGACCCTCCAAGGCTTAAAAGACGGTAAGGTCGATGTGGTTGTCGGCACTCATCGACTGCTTTCAAAAGACGTTAAGTTTAATGATTTGGGCCTGTTAATCATTGATGAAGAGCAGCGGTTTGGCGTTAAACACAAGGAACGCATCAAGGAAATGCGTTCTGACGTTGATGTCTTGACACTGACGGCAACACCAATTCCACGGACGCTGAACATGTCGATGATGGGGGTTCGTGATTTGTCTGTGATTGAGACGCCGCCATCCAACCGTTATCCCATTCAGACTTATGTGATCGAACAAAATGCCGGCACGATTCGGGAGGCGATTGAACGGGAAATGTCGCGTGGCGGCCAGGTCTTTTACCTCCACAATCGGGTTTCTGATATTGAAAAGACGGTTGAACAAATCAGTGCCTTGGTCCCTTCAGCCAGAGTCGGTTACATTCACGGACAAATGTCCGAAAACCAGATGGAAGACATTTTGTATGATTTCATAAATGGTGAATATGATGTTTTGGTAACTACCACGATTATTGAAACCGGGGTGGATATTCCAAACGTTAATACGCTATTTGTTGAGAATGCTGATCGAATGGGCCTCTCTCAGCTTTATCAACTGCGGGGGCGGATTGGCCGCAGCAGCCGAGTGGCCTATGCTTATTTTATGTACAAACCAAATAAGGTCCTCACAGAAATTGGTGAGAAACGGTTGGAGGCAATTCGTGACTTTACCGAATTGGGATCCGGATTCAAGATTGCGATGCGGGACCTATCAATCCGTGGAGCAGGTAACCTGCTCGGTAAGCAGCAGCACGGGTTTGTTGATTCGGTTGGGTACGACCTGTATACCCAGATGTTGTCGGATGCCGTTGCCAAAAAACGCGGCAAGAACTTTGAGTATCGAACTGATGCAACTATTGAGCTTGACCTGGAAGCCTATCTGCCGAGTGATTATATTCAGGACAATCAACAAAAGATTGAATTGTATAAACGGATCCGCCAAATTGAAAATGAAGATCAGCTCCACGAAGTTGAAGATGATCTAATCGATCGATTTGGGGACTATGGTGAACCCGTCGCCAACCTGTTAAAGATCTCTCAGCTGAAGATGTTCTCCGATTATGCGTTGGTTGATAAAATCCATCAAAATCAGCCCAAAATTACCATCACGTTTTCACCTCGGGCAGGGACAGAGTTCTCCAGCAAGGAATTGTTGGAAGCGATTGCCCAAACCAAGTTCCGGGCAACCATTAACACCGAAAATGACAGGTATCAAATTCAATTAACTGTTCAGCCCAACATGACAAAGTGGTTGGACGGGCTGATTGCATTAGTCAAACAACTATCAAAAACCCGGCATCATCATGGTGCTGCCGGTAAGGTAAAGTCTGATGAAAAATAGGTCAAGAAGACAACTCGTTCTTAAAGGAACCTTACTGCTGACGGTCGCGTCATTTGTTGCCAAATTGTTAAGTGCCGTGTATCGAATTCCCTTCCAAAACATGGTTGGTAACATCGGCTTTTATGTTTATCAACAGATTTATCCAATTTATGGTATTGGGATGACCTTTGCTTTGACGGGGCTACCGGTTTTTATTTCCAAATTAGTGGTCGACACCAAAGATCCAAGAGATCAGGTCGGGTTGGCCATTCGAATTCAAAACATCCTAATCGTGGTTTGCCTGGTGGCTTTTTGTATATTGCAATTTGCTGCCGGATTCATTGCCGGGAAAATGGATGATCCCCAATTGGCACCGGTGGTTCAATCAGTCAGCTGGATGTTCCTGTTTGTCCCATTTCTGTCAACCTGGCGGGGATACTTTCAAGGCAAAATGGAAATGCGGCCGACGGCGTATTCGCAAGTGATTGAACAGGTTGTTCGAGTATCGAGTATTCTTTTGGTTGGTTACTGGGCCTTCAAATCGACGGTCAGTCCGTATCGAATGGGTCAGTTGGCCATGCTGTCCGCACCAATTGCCGGCCTGATTGCCCTGTTGTTCATCCTGATTTGGATGAAATCAAGATCATTGCCAACAAACTGGCGAAATCGACGTCCGACTATTGAAACACGGCTGTTAATTAAGCGCATTTTGCTGGAGGGCGGCACACTGTGCTTGGTATCGGCAGTGATGCTATTGCTTCAGTTGGCTGATTCATTTTCCGTTGTGTCTGGATTGCGATCGTTTGGCTATTCGCTGGTTGCTGCCCAGAATATCAAGGGAATTTACGATCGTTCTCAGACCCTTGTTCAACTGGGACAAGTTTTGAGCATTGCGTCTGCAACCGCCGTTTTGCCTGGTTTGGTGTTGGCAAATAAACACCGTCAAGATGTCACGTTTCAACACGTTGCGGCCACGAACCTGAGAACTAATTTGGCTGTTTCCCTTGCCATGAGTGTCGGGTTGGCCGCTCTAATGCCCCAAATTAACCGGTTGTTATTTGCTTCGTCCGAGTTAAATTTGACGATTAGCTTGTACTGCATCAGCATCGTTTTAACCAGCGTGTTGATGACCTATAACGTGATTTTACAGAGCAAGGATAATTATTTGAGGACAATGATCGCCATTCTTGCTGGCTTTTTGATCAAGGTGTTGGTTAATCAATTGTTCGTGGCACACTTTGGAATCATTGGCGCTAGTCTTGCAACCCTGTTAAGCTTAATGGTAATGGTGTTATTAATGAACCTGCTCAGTCGAAAAGAGTTGGCCAAATTGATTTCTTTTAAGCAGCTTGGCAAGCTTGTGATTGTGCTGGTGACCATGTTCATTGCGGTTCGGGCAACGGTATTTGGGATTAACCTGGCTGACTTGGCTGATAATCCAAGAATCGCTGCTTTGCTGGTTGTCTGCATCGCCATTCCGATTGGCGTGATCATATTTTTTGCGGGGTGTCGACTGTTGGACGTATTTACTGTCCGTGAATGGTTGGCCATTCCGTTTGTTGGTAAGTTCTTAAAAATTAAAGGAGTCACAACTCATGAGAATCGATAAGTTTTTAAAAGTTTCCAGAATTATTAAGCGCCGTTCTGTTGCCAAAGAGATTGCCGACAAGGGCCGGATCTTTATCAACGGGCGGGCCGCCAAATCTTCAACCGAAGTTAAACCCAACGATGAGGTTGTCATCAAATTTGGTAACAAGACTCTGACTATCTTGGTCAAGGAACTGTTGGATACAACCAAAAAGGATGATGCAGAACGGATGTATGAGATTACCTCCGAGGACTATGAACGCGACTTTCGCAACGAATAAATAAATATCCATAAAAATCCCGAAAACATGTGGAATCACCTAGACAAATGCCCATAGATTGGTATAATTTATCTAGAACGTGCGAATGATCGGGGGATTTAGCATGACGCAGCAAAGTGGGAAAGTACGGAAGCTCGACAACGATTTTACTCGTCGCCGAGAGATTGAATTGAATAACTCAAGGGTGACTGCTGTTTTGTCTAATCGACGAAAAAAGCGGGCCTTAGTTATTAGTGCCATTTTCCTATTCTTTGCGTCAATTTTTCTTATCCAAATTGTTCGTGCCAAAGTGAATTACGCTGACGTGCATGTTCGAATTGCCCGTGAGCAAAAGACCTTAAAACAGCAAAAGGCGGACCAGAAACAACTCAAAACGCAAGTCGCCCAGTTGAATGACAAGAATTACGTGGAACAAATTATTCGTGATCGTTATTACTATACAAAACCTGGCGAAACAGTCTATAGTTTCCCTAATAAGGCACCAAAAGATGTTAATGATTACGATGTCAAATAAGATGAGTCAAGGAGGCCGAGGCCAAAAGTATTTGTACTTTTGTCTTCGCCTTTTATTTTGACAATCGCTAGTCGAGATAAAATAAAATATGATATACTGGTAACACTATTACATGGGAGGAACATTTTTTTAGATGGCAATTGAAGTTGGAGAAAAAGTTAACGGTAAAGTTTCCGGAATTACGAATTTTGGTGCATTTATTGATTTAGGTGATCATCGAACCGGTTTGGTTCATATCAGCGAAGTTTCTGACGGATTTGTTAAAGATATTCATGATGTTTTGAAGGTCGGCGATGATGTCACGGTAAAGGTCCTCAAGATTGAGGGCAACAACAAGATTAGTCTTTCGATCCGCAAAGCTTCTGACAATCATGAACATGAAGATTCTAAGAATGAAAATCATTCTCACAGAAATTTCCACGAGAATAACCACGAAATTCATGAGAACCACGGGAATCATCAAAGTCACGGTTATCATTCCCGTGGCGGCAGTTCTGCTCACAACAATCACTCGAATAATCATGAAGAGAGTTTTGATGACATGATGTCCGGCTTTTTGAAAGAAAGTGAAGATCGCTTGTCCACACTGCGTAAGAACACCGAAGGCAAACGTGGTGGTCGCGGCGGCCGGCGTAGTTAATCGATTAGAATTTGACAATTAATAAGTTTGTGGCTGGGGCAATCATTTGCTGCCGGCCATATTTGTTTTATACCTGCAAGTCATAAGCGGAGGCCACAGTGGATTTACAGAAACAATTTAATTTCATTGTTAAGCAAAAAGCGTGGTGGCAGGCTGGAGATGCAGTGGTGGTTGCCGTTTCCACCGGAGTGGATTCGATGACGTTACTATATATGCTGCAGCACCTGCCGCGAGCTGTTCGGCCCAAAATTATTGTCGCCTATGTGGATCATCAGCTCCGAGATCAAAGCGTTGAAGAGACCCGCTATATATCGAATTATTGCAGTGAACACGGGCTTTTACTCAAACAAGCTGTCTGGCCGAAAGACGACCACCCAAAGGTCGGGATTGAGGCGGCAGCCCGGACCTTTCGGTATCGCTTTTTTGAGCGTGTTTTGAAGGAAACCGGTAGTACCTGCCTGTTGACGGCTCATCATGGCGATGATCTGGTTGAAACCGTCATTATGAAGCTGGTCCGCGGCGGTCAATTAGCTTCTCTGACCGGCATTCGCGAAACCCGATCGTTTGCAGATGCCAACATGATTAGACCACTTTTGTCGTTTAGTAAGCAGCAGTTGGAATCATTTGCTCAAACAACTGGAATCAGGTGGTTTGAAGACGAAACCAATCAGCAGCTGGCTGTTGAACGTAATCGAATTCGCCATGGCGTGATGCCATTACTCAAAGCAGAGAATCCGCAGCTGCTGCCTCATGTGCTCAGTTATACCAACCAGTTGGCCGACAACTTGGCCGCCATTGAATTCTTGATTCAGCCGCTGATTCATTCCGCAGTTGGTTTTCCAGAAAAGCAACGGGCAGAAATTGATCTCGATTCACTCAAAGATTTTCCCGACAGTGTCGTCAAGTGTTTGCTTGAGGAAGTGTTCGAACATTATCTTCGAATCCCCAACGTTTCAGTTGATCAACTTGACGAAGTTTTGGGCCTGATCCAGCAGACCGCCAGACCACAAGCCAAAATGGATTTAGAGGCTGGATGGCAGGTCAGGCGGGTGTATCAATCACTAATAATTTGTAAGGAACCACAAAAAATCGTTGGTAAACCTGAAAAAGATCGAACTTTTATGGTAATATTAGACAGATGGTATTCTCTGAGTCCGTCCACCAAATTTGGTGTGTTCACTGCACACAAAACGGTTGCTAACAGTAAACTGACAACTTTTTACCTGCAGGATACAGATTTACCGTTGCAGGTTCGCTCTCCAAAAGCAGGGGATCGATTATCAATCGGTCACGGACAACACCAAAAGGTCAGCCGGGTGCTGATCAATGCCAAAGTTCCCAACGACCAACGTGAGCGGACCTTGTTGCTGGTCGATGCCAGAGGTACCGTATTATCAGTGTTGGGTCTGAAAAATGCCGTTGTTTCTCGGGATTCCGAGGACACGAGGCCTTATTTTTTAATTGAAGTCCGACAAAAATAATGATTGGAAAGAAAAGGAATTTGTAATGAATAACGACATCTTAAAGGTACTTTACAGCAAGGAAGAAATTCAAGCAGCCGTTGAAAGGCTGGGAAAAGAAATAGCTCAGACTTATGCAGGCAAGACGCCGGTGGTAGTGGGTGTCTTAAAGGGCGCTATTTTCTTCATGACCGACATTGCCCGAGCAGTTGATTCATACATGCAAATCGACTTTATCGACGTTTCCAGTTATCATGGTGCGACTGAATCTTCCGGGACGGTGGAATTGCTGCAGGATATCAACACCGACATTGATGGGCGTGATGTCTTAATTGTTGAAGACATCGTCGATACTGGCCGGACGTTGAAGTTCCTGCTGGACACGTTCGCCGATCGTGGTGCCAGTTCAATTAAGGTTTGTACCCTGTTGGACAAACCCGCTGGAAGAGCCGTTGATGCCGAGTCGGATTTCATTGGTTTTAAGGTTCCCAACGAATTTGTCGTCGGCTACGGTTTGGATTACGACGAAAAGTATCGTAACCTGCCGTACATTGGTGTCTTGAAGCCTGAAATTTATACAAACAATTAATAGTCAAAAAAGGTCAAGTGTGTTAGTATTTTGACTATCAACATGAAAATATTTAGTTTTGAGGAGGACGTTGATGAACTCGAATAGAAATGGGCTTTTTAAAAATAGTCTGTTTTACATTGTCATATTTCTGCTGATAATGGGGGTTATCTATTTCTTTAACGGAAATACCAACCAGACCACATCGCAGGAAATCCAATCAAGCCAGTTTGTTAAGAACTTGAAGGATGACAAAGTAAAAAGCTTTTCAGTACAGCCAAGTGGCGGTGTCTATAAGGTAACTGGAACTTATAGACAGGGTCAGAAGGTACAGGTGCAATCCGGACTCATTGGTGGAAACCAGACTCAGTCTAAGAATGTTACCAAATTTACCGCAACTGTCCTCGAGAATAACTCCTCAATTGCTGAAATCACCAAGGCAGCTCAATCTAACAATGTTAAGATGAATGCCAAGCCTGAAGAGTCAAGCGGTTTTTGGGTAAATCTATTGGTTTACGTCTTGCCGCTGTTATTGTTTGTTTGGTTCTTCTACATGATGATGGGCCGTGCTGGCGGTCAAGGCGGCGGAAACGGCAAAGTGATGAGCTTTGGCAAATCCAAGGCCAAACCAGCCGACAGTAAGCAAAATAAGGTTCGTTTCTCAGATGTTGCTGGTGAAGAGGAAGAAAAACAAGAGCTGGTCGAAGTTGTTGAATTCCTGAAAGATCCAAGGAAATTTACAACTTTGGGGGCTACCATCCCACATGGGGTGTTACTTGAGGGACCTCCTGGTACTGGTAAAACTTTGCTTGCCAAAGCGGTGGCCGGTGAAGCCGGAGTGCCGTTCTACTCAATTTCCGGTTCTGATTTCGTTGAAATGTTCGTAGGTGTTGGTGCCAGCCGTGTTCGTGACTTGTTTGATCAAGCCAAGAAGGCTGCTCCCGCCATCATCTTCATCGATGAAATTGATGCCGTCGGTCGTCGTCGTGGCGCCGGCATGGGTGGGGGCCATGATGAACGTGAGCAGACCCTTAACCAATTACTGGTTGAAATGGATGGATTCAGTGGCAATGAAGGCGTGATTGTCATTGCCGCAACCAACCGTGCCGATGTTTTGGATCCCGCCTTGACTCGTCCAGGTCGTTTTGACCGGAAGATCTTGGTTGGACGTCCAGATATTAACGGTCGTGAAGCAATTCTGAAAGTCCATTCTAAAAACAAGCCATTGGCAAACGACGTTGATCTGCACGAGATTGCCAAGCAAACGCCAGGATTCGTTGGTGCCGATTTGGCCAACCTGCTGAATGAAGCGGCCTTGCTGGCTGCTCGTCGCAACAAGACGCAAATCGACGCGAGTGACTTGGACGAGGCCGAAGATCGTGTGATCGCCGGTCCTGCCAAACGGAATCGGGTTATTTCAAAAGAGGAACGGGAAACCGTTGCTTATCACGAAGCCGGCCATACTGTGGTTGGGTTGGTCTTGAATGATGCCCGAGTTGTCCACAAGGTTACCATTGTACCCCGTGGCCGTGCCGGTGGTTATGCGATTATGCTGCCGCGTGAAGACCAGCAGTTGATGTCTAAGAAGGACGCGATGGAACAGATTGCCGGTTTGATGGGTGGTCGTGCTGCCGAAGAAATTGTCTTTGACTCACAATCCTCTGGTGCTTCCAATGACTTTGAACAGGCAACCAACATCGCTCGAGCCATGGTTACTCAGTATGGAATGAGCAAACGACTTGGTCCGGTACAGCTTGAAAATCCTGCCCAAGACACTTATGGTCCAAGATATTCTCAAGAAACCGGTGCTGCTGTTGATGAAGAGGTTCGTCGTTTAACCAACGAAGCTCACGACACTGCTAAGAAGATTATCGAGGAGCATCGTGATAAGCACAAGCTGATTGCGGAAGCCTTGTTGAAGTATGAAACCCTTGATGAGAAGCAGATTCTTTCACTTTGGCACACAGGTAAAATGCCTGAAAGTTCCGATACAAGTGAATTTCCAAGTGAGCGTGCGGCAACCTTTGAAGAAGCCAAACGTGAATTGGAACGTAAGGAAGCTGAACGTCAAGCTGAATTGGAAAAGGGTCATACAACTGGGGATCAAACTCAAGACACTGACCAAAACAATTCGGATGATCAAAGCACGGATGACTCTGAAAAACCAGATGACGTCTCTAACAATGGTCAACCAAAAGATAACAATCATGACAATGACGATAACAATTAGTTGAATATTTCAAAAATGAGTTTAGGGTAGAATTATCTCTAAACTCGTTTTTATTTTTTAGAAGAGGTGCAAGATATGGATGATTATTTAGTTAAAGCAACAACGACCGATGGCATGTTTCGGGCATACGCTGTGAATGCCAAGCAACTTGTAACGACTGCCCAGCAAGACCACGATACCTGGAGTGCATCATCTGCAGCTTTGGGACGGACATTAGTCGGCACAGTTATGCTTGCTGAATCGGTTGAAAAAAATGGTGAAGCTGTGACGGTTAAAATCAATGGTCAAGGACCAGTTGGCCAAATCGTCGCTGATAGTGATTCGAACGGCCATGTCAAAGGCTATATTCAAAACCCTCATGTGCATTTACCACTTAATGCCCATCATAAAATTGATGTTGGCAAGGCGGTTGGTGTCAACGGCTTAATTGAGGTGAGTCGTGCTGCCGAAGGTGAGGATCCCTATACTGGAAGCGTGCCGCTGGCTTCAGGTGAGATTGGCGACGATTTCACGTACTACCTCGCCCAATCTGAACAGATTCCATCAGCGGTGGGGGTCTCTGTGTTTGTCAACGATGATAATTCAATCGGCGCAGCCGGCGGCTACCTCGTGCAGGTATTGCCGGATGCAACTGATGACACGATTAATCAAGTCATCGACCGAATTAAACAGATGCCGATGATTTCTGAGCTTTTATTGGACAATCAAAGTCCTGAAGATATTTTGGAACTCATTTTTGGCAAAGGTCAGTTGCATTTTTTGGAAACTGTTCCGGTGGAATTCTTCTGCAACTGCTCGAAGAATCGGTTTGGCCGAGATCTTGAGGGCCTCCCCGTCCCCCAATTGGAAACGATGCTCAAAGAGGATAAAGGAATTGACGTGACTTGCAACTTCTGCGAAAGCAAGTACCATTTTAATGAAGAAGAGCTGGGGAAAATCATCAAAGTCGCTAAAGCTGAGGGACACCATTAAAGTTGGCTGTCGTTTTTCACAAATATGTGATAATATAGCAAGCGGAATTTCACAATTGCAAACGAATTTTGAGGTGAAAGTATGAAATGGAATATTGGTAATGTCACAATCCCTAATCAGGTGGTTGTTGCACCAATGGCAGGGGTTACAAATTCTGCCTTTAGAATTATCTGTAAAGAATATGGGGCAGGCCTAGTTGTTTGTGAAATGATTTCTGACCGCGGGATTATGTACAAAAACAAAAAAACGTTGGATATGATGTTTGTTGATCCCCGCGAACACCCGATGAGTATCCAAATTTTTGGCGGAACCAAGGAAACGTTGGTTCAGGCCGCTAAATTTGTCGATCAAAATACTGCTGCCGATATCATTGATATCAACATGGGATGCCCTGTGAATAAGGTTGTCAAAACTGATGCCGGTGCTCGTTGGCTGCTGGACCCAAAGAAAGTCTACGAGATGGTTTCTTATGTAACTGATGCCGTTAAAAAGCCGGTGACCGTTAAGATGAGAACCGGTTGGGATGAAGATCATATTTATGCGGTTGAGAACGCTTTAGCGGCTGAAAGAGCCGGTGCTTCAGCTTTGGCGATGCATGGGCGAACCCGGAAACAAATGTATGAGGGGCATGCGGACTGGGGCATTTTGAAGCAGGTTGCGCAGGAGATTCACATCCCATTTATGGGAAATGGCGATGTCAGAACACCGCAAGATGCCAAAAAGATGTTAACTGAAGTTGGCACCGATGCTGTTATGATGGGCCGTGCGGTCGAAGGTAATCCGTGGATCTTAAAGCAGACGCAGCATTATTTGGAAACCGGCGAGCTGTTAGCTGAGCCGACACCTGAGGAAAAGGTGGTTACTGCCAAGGAACATTTGCATCGTTTGGTAGAATTGAAAGGTGATTATATCGGTTCCCACGAATTTCGCGGTCAAGCCGGCTATTACTTAAAGGGAATTCCTCATTCAGCTCGAACCAAGGTTGCCTTGACGAACGCATCCGGCGAATCAGCGATGGATGATATTTTTGATGAATTTTTGGAGAAAAACGAACAGCGAAAAGCACGTCAGCACCGGATAGCACAATAAATTCGGCGCTTTTTGTGTTATGATTATTAATAGTAAATTTTCATTTAGGAGGTTTCACAGTGGCCAAAGACAAAGAAATGAATGACCAAATGATCGTCCGTCGCCAGAAGATGGACGAATTACGCAAGGAAGGAATCGATCCATTTGGACATCGATTCGTGCGTACATATCTTGCTGAACAACTGCATCATGATTTTGATGATGAAGATAAAGATGAATTAATGGAAAAGGACAAGAAAGTTACCATTGCCGGCAGAATGATTGCTAAGCGGGGTAAAGGTAAGGTCGGTTTTGCCGATTTAAAGGATCGAACTGGAAAAATCCAGATATATGTTCGTAAGGATATTGTCGGTGATGACATTTACCATATTTTTAAACGATCCGACATTGGTGATCACCTCGGAATTTCCGGCCAAATTATCAAAACAGACATGGGTGAACTGACTGTTCGTGCAGAGTCAGTTACTTTCCTGTCAAAGGCGCTGCGGCCGCTACCAGATAAATTTCATGGCTTAAAGGACAAGGAACAGCGTTATCGTCAGCGCTACCTTGATCTCATTTCCAACCAGGACAGCTTCGATCGTTTTGTTAAGCGCACGAAGATTGTTTCTGCTGTCCGTAAGTATTTGGATTCAAACGATTATCAAGAAGTAGAAACCCCAGTTCTGCATAATTCTGCGGGTGGTGCGAATGCCCGTCCCTTTATTACCCATCACAATGCTTTGAATATCGACTTGTATTTAAGAATTGCGCTTGAACTGCATTTGAAGCGATTGATTGTGGGTGGACTGGAACGGGTCTATGAAATTGGCCGGGTCTTCAGAAATGAAGGAATGGATACCCGTCATAATCCGGAGTTCACGATGCTTGAATCCTATGTTGCCTATTATGACTTCCATGATGTGATGGATGAAACTGAGGGCATCTTTAAGGCAGCAGCAGCTGCTGTTACGGATGATAATGTTGTGACTTATCAAGGCCACACCGTTGACTTGAACAAACCGTTTAAACGACAGCATATGGTTGATGCAATTAAGGAATATACCGGAATTGATTTTTGGCAACCAATGTCTGATGATGACGCTAAAAAATTGGCTGATGAACACCATATTCATTACGAACCATGGTGGAAGACCGGCCA
Source organism: Lentilactobacillus buchneri (assembly GCF_018314255.1). Taxonomy (NCBI): domain Bacteria; kingdom Bacillati; phylum Bacillota; class Bacilli; order Lactobacillales; family Lactobacillaceae; genus Lentilactobacillus; species Lentilactobacillus buchneri. Next base: position 344,078 of record NZ_CP073066.1, on the reverse strand, counting down.
TATTATTAATGCATTTTTTGAGGAGCTCGTTCAACCTAAGCTGGAGCAGCCAACATTTATTTATGGGCATCCGGTTGAGATTTCACCACTGGCCAAGAAGAACCATGATGATCCAAGATTTACCGATCGTTTTGAGTTATACATTTTGACTAACGAGTTCGCCAATGCATTTTCTGAATTGAATGACCCAATTGATCAGCGTCAACGATTTGAGGCTCAAGTTGCTGAACGTAAAGCTGGTAACGAAGAGGCTGAAGGAATTGATGAAGACTACATTGAAGCCCTTGAGTATGGCATGCCGCCAACGGGTGGACTTGGAATCGGCATTGATCGACTGGTTATGTTATTGACCGATGCACCATCTATTCGTGACGTGATTCTGTTCCCAACAATGCGTCCCGAGGATAATACGAATAACGATTAATTTTTTTAAAGCAATCCAACTTGGATTGCTTTTTGTTTTGGTGATTTTTTTGAAGAAGCTTCAAACTTTTTAGTCGTAACCTTCACGTAGACCACTTTGAATTGTGATTGCAAATTAACTTTCGATTTTTACTTGACGAATCGGTGAGAATCAGATATATTTATATATGCTGATTTGAACGGAATACACAACAAAGCGTGTTAATCAAAAAAGTTTTTGTTGACTCTGAGCAATCAGCGTGGTATATTTAAATAGTTGTCGCGAGAGATGATTCATCTCACCCGCAACCAAGTAGACCTTTGAAAACTGAACAAAATTTTCGACAAACAAATGTGCAGGGCGTTTCAATTCTTCGGAATTGGAACCAAACATTTGCGAAGTCAATTCGTAAAACAAATAATAAATTTAAATCATGAGCTATCACAGGCTTATCATTTTAAACAATTTAAGATGAGAGTTTGATCCTGGCTCAGGACGAACGCTGGCGGCGTGCCTAATACATGCAAGTCGAACGCGTCTCCGTTGATGATTTCAGGTGCTTGCACCTGAAAGATTTAACATTGAGACGAGTGGCGAACTGGTGAGTAACACGTGGGTAACCTGCCCTTGAAGTAGGGGATAACACTTGGAAACAGGTGCTAATACCGTATAACAACCAAAACCACCTGGTTTTGGTTTAAAAGACGGCTTCGGCTGTCACTTTAGGATGGACCCGCGGCGTATTAGCTTGTTGGTAAGGTAACGGCTTACCAAGGCGATGATACGTAGCCGACCTGAGAGGGTAATCGGCCACATTGGGACTGAGACACGGCCCAAACTCCTACGGGAGGCAGCAGTAGGGAATCTTCCACAATGGACGAAAGTCTGATGGAGCAACGCCGCGTGAGTGATGAAGGGTTTCGGCTCGTAAAACTCTGTTGTTGGAGAAGAACAGGTGTCAGAGTAACTGTTGACATCTTGACGGTATCCAACCAGAAAGCCACGGCTAACTACGTGCCAGCAGCCGCGGTAATACGTAGGTGGCAAGCGTTGTCCGGATTTATTGGGCGTAAAGCGAGCGCAGGCGGTTTTTTAGGTCTGATGTGAAAGCCTTCGGCTTAACCGGAGAAGTGCATCGGAAACCGGGAGACTTGAGTGCAGAAGAGGACAGTGGAACTCCATGTGTAGCGGTGAAATGCGTAGATATATGGAAGAACACCAGTGGCGAAGGCGGCTGTCTGGTCTGTAACTGACGCTGAGGCTCGAAAGCATGGGTAGCGAACAGGATTAGATACCCTGGTAGTCCATGCCGTAAACGATGAGTGCTAAGTGTTGGAGGGTTTCCGCCCTTCAGTGCTGCAGCTAACGCATTAAGCACTCCGCCTGGGGAGTACGACCGCAAGGTTGAAACTCAAAGGAATTGACGGGGGCCCGCACAAGCGGTGGAGCATGTGGTTTAATTCGATGCTACGCGAAGAACCTTACCAGGTCTTGACATCTTCTGCCAACCTAAGAGATTAGGCGTTCCCTTCGGGGACAGAATGACAGGTGGTGCATGGTTGTCGTCAGCTCGTGTCGTGAGATGTTGGGTTAAGTCCCGCAACGAGCGCAACCCTTATTGTTAGTTGCCAGCATTCAGTTGGGCACTCTAGCAAGACTGCCGGTGACAAACCGGAGGAAGGTGGGGATGACGTCAAATCATCATGCCCCTTATGACCTGGGCTACACACGTGCTACAATGGACGGTACAACGAGTCGCGAAACCGCGAGGTCAAGCTAATCTCTTAAAGCCGTTCTCAGTTCGGATTGTAGGCTGCAACTCGCCTACATGAAGTTGGAATCGCTAGTAATCGTGGATCAGCATGCCACGGTGAATACGTTCCCGGGCCTTGTACACACCGCCCGTCACACCATGAGAGTTTGTAACACCCAAAGCCGGTGAGGTAACCTTCGGGGACCAGCCGTCTAAGGTGGGACAGATGATTAGGGTGAAGTCGTAACAAGGTAGCCGTAGGAGAACCTGCGGCTGGATCACCTCCTTTCTAAGGAAAAACGGAATCCTGCACATTGTCGAAAGTTTTGTTTAGTTTTGAGAGGTCTACTCTCAATTCGTTCTTTGAAAACTAGATAATATTAATTTTCTGTAATAATTTTTTTGAAATTGTATTTTATATAATTTCAACCGAGAACACCGCGTTATTTTGAGTTTGTTAACTAGAAAAAAATCGCAAATACTCAATTAACTTTGCATCACGTCGTGATGTACAGGTTAAGTTAAAAAGGGCGCATGGTGGATGCCTTGGCACTGGAAGCCGATGAAGGACGGGACTAACACCGATATGCTTCGGGGAGCTGTACGTAAGCTTTGATCCGGAGATTTCCGAATGGGGAAACCCAGCAGTTTTAATCGACTGTTACTATATAGTGAATTCATAGCTGTATAGAGGTAGACGTGGGGAACTGAAACATCTCAGTACCCACAGGAGCAGAAAGAAATTTTCGATTCCCTCAGTAGCGGCGAGCGAACGGGGAACAGCCCAAACCAATGAGCTTGCTCATTGGGGTTGTAGGACTGAACATTTGAGTTACCAAAGTTGTTGATAATCGAACAATCTGGGAAGGTTGGCGAAACAGGGTGATAGCCCCGTAGGTGAAATCAATGACCCTCAGTTCAGGATCCTGAGTACGGCGACACACGTGAAACGTCGTCGGAATCCGGGAGGACCATCTCCCAAGGCTAAATACTCTCTAGTGACCGATAGTGAACCAGTACCGTGAGGGAAAGGTGAAAAGCACCCCGGAAGGGGAGTGAAATAGTTCCTGAAACCATGTGCCTACAAGCAGTTAGAGCCCGTTAATGGGTGATAGCGTGCCTCTTGTAGAATGAACCGGCGAGTTACGGTAACATGCCAGGTTAAGGTTTAAAAGCCGGAGCCGCAGCGAAAGCGAGTCTGAAATGGGCGTTTTAGTATGTTGCTGTAGACCCGAAACCAGGTGATCTACCCATGTCCAGGGTGAAGGTGCGGTAAAACGCACTGGAGGCCCGAACCCGTGTACGTTGAAAAGTGCTGGGATGAGGTGTGGGTAGCGGTGAAATTCCAAACGAACTTGGAGATAGCTGGTTCTCTCCGAAATAGCTTTAGGGCTAGCCTCGGACGTAGAATCATGGAGGTAGAGCCACTGTTTGGATGAGGGGCCCGTCATGGGTTACTAAGTTCAGATAAACTCCGAATACCATTGATTTTTATCCGGGAGTCAGACGGTGAGTGATAAGATCCATCGTCAAAAGGGGAACAGCCCAGACCACCAGTTAAGGTCCCTAAATATATGCTAAGTGGAAAAGGATGTGGAGTTGCATAGACAACTAGGATGTTGGCTCAGAAGCAGCCATCATTTAAAGAGTGCGTAATAGCTCACTAGTCGAGTGATTCCGCGCCGAAAATTTACCGGGGCTAAGCATATTACCGAGACTGTGGACTTGACCTTTGGTCAAGTGATAGGAGAGCGTTCTAAGGGCAATGAAGCTAGACCGTAAGGACTGGTGGAGCGCTTAGAAGTGAGAATGCCGGTATGAGTAGCGAAAGATCAGTGAGAATCTGATCCACCGAATGACTAAGGTTTCCTGGGGAAGGCTCGTCCTCCCAGGGTTAGTCGGGACCTAAGCCGAGGCCGAAAGGCGTAGGCGATGGATAACAGGTTGAGATTCCTGTACTAGTTGATGATGTTTGAGCGATGGAGGGACGCAGGAGGCTAAGTTGTGCATCCAGTTGGAAAGGGATGTTCAAGCCACAAGTCAGTCAAAGAGTCAAATGCTTTTTGGCGGGTTGACAAGTGGTGATGAGGACCGAAATTTAAGTAGGGAAGCAACCAACGTCACACTGCCGAGAAAAGCTTCTAGTGAGTCATCAACTACCCGTACCGCAAACCGACACAGGTAGTCGAGGAGAGAATCCTCAGGTGAGCGAGTGAACTCTCGTTAAGGAACTCGGCAAAATGACCCCGTAACTTCGGGAGAAGGGGTGCTGTGCGCAAGCACAGCCGCAGTGAAAAGGCCCAGGCGACTGTTTATCAAAAACACAGGTTTCTGCAAAATCGTAAGATGACGTATAGGGGCTGACGCCTGCCCGGTGCTGGAAGGTTAAGTGGATGAGTTAGCTTCGGCGAAGCCCAGAAATGAAGCCCCAGTAAACGGCGGCCGTAACTATAACGGTCCTAAGGTAGCGAAATTCCTTGTCGGGTAAGTTCCGACCCGCACGAAAGGCGTAACGATCTGGGCACTGTCTCAACGAGAGACTCGGTGAAATTAAGATACCTGTGAAGAAGCAGGTTACCCGCGACAGGACGGAAAGACCCCATGGAGCTTTACTGTAGCTTGATATTGGGTGTTGACACAGCTTGTACAGGATAGGTAGGAGCCATTGAAGCCGGAACGCTAGTTTCGGCAGAGGCGTTGGTGGGATACTACCCTCGCTGTGTGAACACTCTAACCCGCGCCACTTAGCGTGGCGGGAGACAGTGTCAGGTAGGCAGTTTGACTGGGGCGGTCGCCTCCCAAACAGTAACGGAGGCGCCCAAAGGTTCCCTCAGAATGGTTGGAAATCATTCAACGAGTGTAAAGGCAGAAGGGAGCTTGACTGCGAGACAGACAGGTCGAGCAGGGACGAAAGTCGGGCTTAGTGATCCGGTGGTACCGTATGGAAGGGCCATCGCTCAACGGATAAAAGCTACCCTGGGGATAACAGGCTTATCTCCCCCAAGAGTCCACATCGACGGGGAGGTTTGGCACCTCGATGTCGGCTCATCGCATCCTGGGGCTGTAGTCGGTCCCAAGGGTTGGGCTGTTCGCCCATTAAAGCGGTACGCGAGCTGGGTTCAGAACGTCGTGAGACAGTTCGGTCCCTATCCGTCGCGGGCGTAGGAAATTTGAGAGGAGCTGTCCTTAGTACGAGAGGACCGGGATGGACATACCGCTGGTGTACCAGTTGCGCCGCCAGGCGCACCGCTGGGTAGCTACGTATGGATGAGATAAACGCTGAAAGCATCTAAGTGTGAAACTCACCTCAAGATGAGATTTCCCATTCCTATATGGAAGTAAGACCCCTGAGAGATGATCAGGTAGATAGGTTGGAAGTGGAAGTGCAGTGATGTACGGAGCGGACCAATACTAATCGGTCGAGGACTTAACCAAGTAGAAATGGTGTTCAAGGGCAGAAAATTAATATTAGCTAGTTTTGAGAGAACGAAGTTCTTTCAAGGAAAATAGTGTGGTGGCGATAGCCAGAAGGATACACCTGTTCCCATGCCGAACACAGAAGTTAAGCTTCTGCACGCCAAGAGTAGTTGGGGGATCGCCCCCTGCGAGGGTAGGACGTTGCCACGCGATTATTCCGGCATAGCTCAGTTGGTAGAGCACCTGACTGTTAATCAGGTTGTCGACGGTTCGAGCCCGCCTGCCGGAGCTTTGTCGAAATGCTAACTTAATTGTTAGCATTTTTTGTACAATGGATTTGCCGACTTAGCTCAGTTGGTAGAGCATCGGTATCGTAAACCGAGGGTCACAGGTTCGACTCCTGCAGTCGGCATAATTATACAAATTAGAAGAAATATTAAAATTAGGAATGCTGTTAAATAGGCATTCTTAATTTTTTTAATTTATAAAAGCGTACTAGAAAGTATTAAAATATAAATAATAACGGGCAAATAACGGCCAAACGGGCAGAAAAAGTTTAACCTGATACAGAGTAAAATAACCAAATAAAAACGGAACCTTATTAAAGGTTCCGCTTGATTGGTATAGTTTCATCATGAGAGGAAAGGTTATCTAACTCTTCACGAATCTGTTGATCGTTTTTTGCTTTATATTCATCCATTAAATAGGAATAAATCTTTGTTGTTGTGGATACGTCAGCATGGCCTAAACGCTTAGAAATGATGTAAATGTCAATTCCTCGAGATAGTAGGTAAGCTACATGTGAGTGTCGTAAAGAATGAAAGTGAAAGCCTTGCTTTTTAATTCCTAAGTCTTTTAGTATAGAACGCAACTTTTTATTAACGGCAGAGGATGATGGAATGGATTTATATTGATTAACAAAAATTAGTTCTCCATTATTGTGATCCTTCAAGATCTTTAATGATTTCAGCAATTCGTCATTAACTGCAATGATTCGATTTGAACCAGCCGTCTTGGTATCTTTGAATCCACCGCCTTCGGATGAATTCCAAGATTTAGTAATGCTAATCGTTTTAAAATTAAAATTAACGTCATTCCAAGTTAATGCTTGAATTTCCCCCAAGCGAGCACCAGTTAAAACGGCCGTCAGGATCATAAAAGTGGAGGTAAAGTGATAGTTTAAGTGATTCTCCAAATAAGCGATGAGACGCTTAATCTCAGCCACGTTGAGGTATTCCACATGCTTATCACGTGACTTGTCATAAATAAGACTGACTCGCTGGGTGAAATCTTTATGAATCAGATCGTCAAGAATGGCATTTTGAACGGTTGCTCTAATCAGTGAATTAACTTTATAAACAGTATCTTTTGCATGAGAATGACCATAGAAGTTAATAAATGCTTGATATTGTGGTCGGTCAATACTTTTTAAAGTAACATCACCGAAATAATTATGTAATACTCGACTAGTTATTTTATAGCGATTCTTAGTCTGATTCTCAATTTTGGGTTCTTTGTACGTGTGATAAAAATAGTCAAAATAGTCAGCAAACTTAGGATCTTTAGGAACGAGATCCAAACCATTGTGGATATCGATTTCCAATTGACTCGCAAATAGCTTTGCAGCTGATTTAGTTCTAAAGCCGCTCTTAGTTTTCTCGTGTTCCTGACCATTGGCATCATAATAGTAGTATCTTACTTGGTATCCATGACCATGCTTACGTATTGATGGCATTATTATTCTCCTTTGGGTAATATACTAACACATAGTGGGGAATCTACTTAATAGAGCGATCATTTATTAATTATCATGGCATATAGATTACAAAAAAATGTTAAAGCCTTTACAACTCCTGTTTTCTTTTGCATTCAACCTTGATTATGTTATACTATTTACAGCAAGTTAATTGAAGCATGTTTTTGCATGTCTAGGTAACTTGAAAAAACAATTTTTTGGGAGGAAATTACACATGAAAAAGTCATTGAAAAAGACTCTTTTTGCTGGCGTAGCTGCATTATCATTTGTAGCTGTTGCCGGTGTATCTAGCACAAATGCTAGTGCAAAATCATATGCCAAAGTTACATCAAATAAGGCATTAACTTCTGACGCTACTACTCGTAACGTTACATTTAATGGTACTAACGCTCTTTATACAAAGGCTGGTACTTTGAAGGGTGCCAAGACCGTTGCAACTAAGACTACTACCAAAGCATTAGCTAATGCACAAACTGGCAAGGCTAATTTACGTGCTTACCGTGTTGCTACTACTAACCGTGGCTCAGTTTACTACAAGGTTGTATCATTCGATAAACAATATCGTGGCTGGATTTATGGTGGTAAGAGTGCCTCAGCATTTGCTGGTGGTGTAGCTTCATACGCTACTACTAAGGATGCTACTGCTCCTGCATCAACTAACACTTATAAGTTAAGCTCAACTAGCACAACTGCTAATACTACTTTATTCAAAGCTCCAGCATGGACTCAATATAAAGTTGGCCGTGCTAAGGATGCAAGTGGTAAGGTAATTACTTCTACTGACGCTTATAAAAATGCAACATTTACTGTAAGCAAGGCTGTTACTACTTCACGTGAGGGTGACCTTTGGTATCAAATTAGTTCATCAAACTCCGACCTTAATGGCGCTTGGGTAAAGGCATCTGATGTCACTGTTGCTAATCCAATTGCAGATAATGCAGTTCGTATTGTATTAGTAGATCCTAGTGGAAATACTGTAAAGACTCTTGATTATACTAAGTCGGGTGCTCAGAAAGATGCAACCTTAGGCACTCTTTCAGCTAACGGAAATGTTTATTCTTGGACTTTAGCTGGTTCTGATACTGATGCATTGAATTCACAAATTGCATCGGCATTAAAAGGAACTGGCTATCCATTTAGTAACTTAACTGATGCACAAAAGGCTACTTTAGCTCAGGCTAAGTTTGGATCATCAGTTAGTCTTGTAGTTAATAAGGGAAATGTAGTTTACACGACATTTAAAGCTAATTCACGAGATTCAGAACAAGCTTCAAGTGCTGCTCAACCTATGACGTCGCAACCAACAACTAGTACTAATGGGGTTCCGGCAAATGCTTTGACTGGAGTAGTTAGCCCACTTACAGATGATTTAAGTGCTTTATTTGGGGACAAGAAGTCTGATTTGGTAAGTCAGGTTACGAAATTGAGTTCCGATGAACTTTCAACACTTAATAATGACATTTCTAAAGCCGCTGCAAAAACTTTCATTCAACCTAAGTCTATTGCAATCACAGATTTGTTTAGCGGGGCTCAAGATGCCACGTTTACTTCTGATCAGGCTTTGAACTATCTTAAGGGTAACAGTGAGTTGAATTCACTTAAATCAGCTGTTTATCCACAATTTGATACAAATGGCAATGTTACTTGGAAACAATTGACATATACTCCATCTTCAGCCGATGCAGGTACTTTTGGTACTCAAGTCAATGCTGTATTCTCATATAACTTGAGCGATGCTGCGACTGTTTCTGCACCTACTACGGGTGAAAATGGTGGTCAAGTTTCTCCTCTTGCTTAAATTAAGTAATATCCATTTTAATTGGGTATTATGAACTAATGTGTTATTGGGGTTCTTCGTCAACTGTTGTTGGTGAACAAAATATTGGAGTTCTAATCACTTGGTGATTAGAGCTCTTTTTGTATGAACTCGAAAAGCGAACAGCACTCTTAGCAGGAATCTGAAGAAGTTTTGGTAACCAAATCCAGTGCGTTTAATGACTTTAATCTTGTTGTTTGAACCTTCTAAGGGCCCGTTGGTGTAATGGTGAGTAAAGGTATTGCCAATTTCATCATGATGAGTCGCTAGGGTCTGGAGGGTTGCCAACATCTCTTCCGAGCAGCCCTCTAAGTGATGGAATACTTGATTATAGTTGGGCCAATCACGGTTTTTGATGGTTTCACGTAACCGATTCATCACGTCGTAAGTTTGCTTGAGCTCGGGATCAATGTCCAATAAAGCATCAACCACATCAGTGGCAGTCGCTGGATAAGGGAAGTTTGTCCACTTACGGAAAGCTTCGTAGTTGAGGTGATTTTCCGGCGTTAATAATAGTTTCCAATAGCGTTTTAGGGCGTGATACTCGCGTGAGGAAGTCGCCAGGGTTTTCATGAGGCGCACCCGCGTCTTATTAAAAGCTCGATTTAAAGCGTTAACCAAGTGGAACGGATCGATGACAACGATGGCGTTCGGAAAGATCTGCCCCACCAATTTGGGATAGGTATAGTTCATATCGGTGACGATAATTTTCACATTTTCTCGCGCAGCCTGGTCGTAATGCTGGAAATACTTTTGAAGCTGATAGATGGTCCTAAAGGGTAACAGGTCGATCAATTCGTGGGTTTCCGCATCCATAAATTCAAAGCTCATCGCGTCGGTGGCGCTCTTAGTGCTTTTAACTTCGTCCATGAGGAGAACTTTTGGTAAATAGTGCCAGTTGGTTTGAAAGTCCCGTTCAGCGCGCAAGAGCTGCCGACCAACGAATGAATCCGAAGTGGATAACTCATCGGCAATGTGTTTGAGCGAAACCGGTTCGGTCAGTTTTTCTAAGCATTGTTTGCGGGTCGTATTTGAAATCGTGCAGTGTTTCGGCACCGCATTCGTCTGCGCCAGGAAATTGGTATGACAAGCCTTACAGTGAAAGTTTCGCCGATTGAGACACAGGATAACGGTGCTGCCCAATGTTTTTGCGAATCTAATGGTGGTCTTCCGCCAACCATAGCCAATAATTTGGTGATCATTGATAATCCCACAATTGCGGCATGCCTTGGGGGTGTAGTTTAGGGACCCCACCAATCGAATCACTCCATCATCACCCACTTGTCCTTCCTCAATTATTAAGTGTTCATCATCTATTCCTAACAACATTTTCGTAGTATCATTTGACATAGGGCATTTCCTTTCTTGACTTAATTCTGTGGTGGGAGCAAGTTAACGGACGGGAGATGTCCGCTTTTTTATTCTAATGATAAACAAAAAATCTGTCATCAGTAATAGATAAAAATCTATTACCAACAACAGATATTGTAGAACCGTTATTGGTATTTTTGGGCAAACCCCCTACGGGTTTGCTTTTTCTTTTACATTCATTAAGTTCGGTAATTAATGCAATTTAAAACCTAGTTCGATAAAAAATTTAGATAACTGTAAAAGTTTTTGTATGCAAAAAAGGTTAATACCGTAAGGTATCAACCTCAAAAATTTTACATTCTCATTTTTTGCTAAATATCTTAAGCGAACTTTCTATGTGGTGAATCTGAAACATTTTAAACACATTATTCTAGAGTTGAACTTTACCATTATATTGTTGCATTGATTTATAAATATAAGCTTGGCGCTGATAGTAGAGTAATCCTAAAGGATTAGAATCGGCCTTTATTTGAGCTTTTAGATTATTATATTGATCTTCATAAGCTTCAGCATTTCCATTAGCTTGCTGCAAAGCAGTTTGGTAATCTGATGAAGTAGGATCATCATTCTCTAAAGCATTGATAAAGGGCTCCATGGCTTGCACTTGTTGTCTTAATGGCTTTACTTGATTTTTAATAGCCTTTATTTGGTTAGTAATCTGTTTTATCTTAGCATCATAATCGATTCTTTTAACAATAATTTTAAGGTTGATTTTTTTAGATGTATAACCCTTTTTGGTTGCTAAAAGGTGATATTTGTTTTTAAAATTAAGCGGTTTGGTAACTTTTATGGAAAAGTTACCGCTGCTTTTTTTCTTAGCAATAGTTTTTCGACCTTCATAAAGTGTTACCTTTGTTCCCTTAGTCGTCTTACCAGTAATAGTTTTAGCTTGATCATTAATAGGGTTAATTTTAACGGTTAATTTGTGTGAAGAAGCATTCGCTGACGATAAAAACATAAATGGTAATGATAAGCCTAAAATGAGATTAATTTTTTTCACAATAAATTCCTCCTATATATTAAAGGGTACATTAATTGAAAGTTGTGTTCAATGCATAATGTTGATTTTCTCACATGTTTGAAAAAAGCTTTTTTGTAAAATGTGAAATTCGTTTAATTTTGACGAATGCTTGCATATAAAATTCTCCCCTTTATAGTATTCACTTTGCTTATTCAAATTCTATCTCAACAACAGATTCTTCCAATTGATCAAGCATTTCGTTAACTGAAATAAAGTGTCGCCATTTATTAGGATCATGTTTAGCAAGTCCTTTAAAATTGCTACTGATTTTATCGTGGATGTTTACTAGAAATTTGTAATACATATTAGCTGCTTCACGATCGATTCTTTCCTGTGGCCAACGTTTATCCAGAGAACGTTGGTTATTTTTTTCGGTTAAATATTGACTATTTAGGACTCGAACCTAAGCAAACCACCTGGTTAGTCGAAACATATGTTCTTTTAAAACTTTAAATGAAGCCCCCACATTTGGGAGCTCATAAGATCACTTTACCGATTACATTAACTTCATCACAATCAAACACCATGTCATCGTATGCCTTGTTAATTGATTTTAAGGTAACGGTATTATCCTCATTTACATAAAACTTTTTACAAGTAACACCAACATCACGAATGTGGACGATCGCAATTTCACCATTCTCAACTTCTGGCTGATAGTGAATGAACACCTGACTACCCTTTTTTAGCAATGGTTCCATTGAGTCACCATCCACAGTAACTAATTCATCAGCACCAGCGGGGACCTTCTCACCAGCAATAAGCTTGTGGATTAATTGGGTATCTTGATCCTCACCATTAATAGGGGAACCGGCAGCAGTTGAACGACCAGCAGGAATTTCAATCATTGGCTTGTGGTCAAACATTGAAGATATTTTTTCATTATTCTGTTCGTCTAATTGGTCACTAGCATAATTGTAAACTTTCTCTTGGCGTGAAGGGTGGAGCTGAAGCATTATTTTATTGGTATCACTAACGACTGAACTTTCTAACTTGACAATGTCTTCTGGTTTGATTCCCAATCCATCACATATTTTTATTATATTTTCCATTTTAGCATTCATAATGCCGCGATCCAGAATAGATCGGATAGTTGTATAAGCCATGCCTATAGAATCGGCAAAAGCTTTAACGTTACCAGATTTTATTTCTATTAAATCTTTTAAATAATCTTCCTTGTTCATGCTTACTTCCTCCTTTAACATGTTTTATTATATCATGCGAAAAATCGTATGTAAATGAACGAATTTAAAGAAATACGAATTTTGGTATTGACTAAATACGAAAATTCGTATATTATAAAAATGTGCTCATGAAGAGCCATTATTTTTTAAACTAATATACGAAAATTCGTATTAGGAAGGAGTCATATTATGTTAAATAATTTAGAAGAAATTCGAAAGAAGAAAAATGTAACTTTAGTTGATATGGCAGATCTATTGAATGTTCGTTACCAGACTATCGCTGACAAAATTAATGGAACGTCATCATTCAAATTCAGTGAAGCTTTAAAAATTCAAGAAAGCTTTTTTCCTGAATATGAACTCAAGTTTTTATTTACTCCAGATACGTACACACAGCCAGCATAGAAAGGAGGTGAGTTAAATGGAAAAAGGCAAACTGCATCAGTACTTTGATAGTAATATTCAGCCTATTTTAAATATGGCGATAGGAGTTCTATTTATGACAATTGGTTACTTACTTGGTCATATGTTCTAGAAAGAAGCCAAGTGATCGTCAATGAATAGTTGAAAGGAGGTGAATAAAGTGAACCAAGACGCAGAAAAAACACCCCGAGCCATTTGTGGTAGCAAGGAGTGCAATAAGGAAAAAATCGTGCCAATGACAAAAGAATCGCGTAAAAGAGCATTTAATCTTTTATCAAAAATTCTTTCAGAGCTATACGAACCAAATTGTTAGTTCGTTCATTCTCATACTGCTGAATAAATTTAAACATTTTGTTTGTCCAGTCGTCATTGGGATTGCCATTTTTGGCATCTTCACGTATCCGCTCAATGTTCTCTTCATCATCAAACATGTCGTCAAACTTGTTTAAAATTCATCGCTTGTCACAATTTTCACCTCGATTAATTGAATTAATTAAATTATACGTCAGTAAATAATAGAAGGAAGTAATAAAAAATGGCAAAACCACGTTTAGTTTTAGAAAAGAAAGCACCAGAACCACGAGTATCACGATTGATTAGCATTAACACTGATTTGTATAACCAGTTAATGGACATTAAGCACGAAACTGGATTAACTGTCACAGCGGTAGTTAATAAGTTTATCGCTTATGGAGTGAAGAATGTAGAAATTGAAGACAACAAAAACGACGATTAATTAATCCACGTCAGATCTTATCAAAAGGAAGTGAGAAAGATGATCGATAAGAACACCAGTTTTGAATTAAAACAAATTGATTTATTAGATCAGGCAAAAAGCACAAATATTTCTCTCATCTTGGAGAATGGAAGTATTCTTCTTTCAGAAATAAAAAAAGCTCAGCAGCTAAGTGCTGAGCTAGGAGATGTGCTGAATCATATCAAGCACTTTAATCCCGAGTTTCGGATGAAGTGATTGATACAATCTTAAAATCTGCATCTTTAGGGAAAAGATAAAAATCTAAGTTATCTATGTTTTTCCCAAGAAATGAAACGTTTTTAGCCAGAAAAAAATCAGTCAAAGTATATTGAGAATTATCAAGATCGACAACGAACGTTGATAACGTGTTAATTAATAACGGAAAATTTCGTTGAAATTTACCAAGTGAATCCCCATGAGAAGTATTGAGCTTTAGAGCATCTTCTTTCAATCGGTCGTTGAAAAGTTGCTTGCTAAATTCATCTCCACTAAATAGAGTACTGTCGTGAAAAGTAGCGGTCAATAACTGCCCATTAAATTCCCATATACATTTTTTGGCTTCTGCATTGTGAATCTTACTCAAGAAATATTCAAAGCTATATTCAAATAGGGCTGCTTGTTTTAAATTCATATTTATCATCTCGATTAATTGGAATAAATAAATTATACAACTAAAGGAAGTGACAAAATGTCTCAAGTCATTAGTGCTAAAGTATCAATTCAAATTCCTGATAATTTTGAATTGATAAATAAGGAAGATTACCAAAAGTTAAAACGGGAATCAACCTTTGGACGGACTTGGAATTTAAACGATCTTCGTAAATGGTGTGGGAACAAATCACCACAATGGTTAAGAGAAAATTTCTTGGAGAATCCAAAATATTCACGGGAAATGCAAGCCTTAATGGATGATAGGTATTTAGTTCATCGTGGCAGTAAAGGTAGTCCCTGGTTGTTTAAAGCTACCAAAATGCAGCAGTTCCTGGAGGATCATTGGAGTGAATTCAATTGGTAAAAACATTAAATTCTTGGCAAATCTAATAATCGATCGTGACGATTTGAGGAATTCTTGGTTTTAATATATAAAGCATTGTCATGATTGTAATCATAAGTGATTTCATAGGTACCATTACCGAGAATGTAAAAGTAGTGATCACCACGAATAATATTGGCTGCTGTGGCTTGAATAAGTTCAATTTTCCCACTGGCCTGTTTTATTAAATCAATATTTTCTGGTGATGCTTGCTTTCCCTTGGAATAAGTTCGTAATCGAATAGCAACAATTTGATGAATCATACGACTTAGCCTCCTTAATGGGTTGAATTCAAAATTCTACAAATATTAAAAAGGAGTGATTTGATTAATGGAATCATTGGAAGTACTAGTTTTATTGTTCTTAGCAGCCCTGGTCATTGAATACTTTATACCAACTGGGCGTCACTAAAAAATAGAAAGGAATCATATCGATGAATAAATTGCAAAAGTATTCGACATCTGAATTAATAGGTGAATTAAGAAAAAGAAAGGAAGCCCAACTGTTCCATGGTGGCCTTTATGCCAATACTGAAATACGAGGCAAATATGGCCAAGAAAATATGAAGCTTCCAAATGATTACTGGATTTTATTAATTAGCGACTTTTCTCCGCTAAATAATAGTTGAAGACGTTTTTAACAATTTCTAATTTGGAATCTGAAAAACCAATTGACTTAAGATATTCTTTTAAATGTTTCCAATCTAAATTTCCCTTAGGAAACGATCTATCAGATCTTATTTCTCTTGCTACATCACCAACTGGTAAGCTAACGTCTTTAAAGCGCATTAACCAATTGTAAAAATCCATAAGAATTCACCACCTTAATTATATGCACTAAATAGCCCACTACAGCAAATGGGTGGGCCAGCTAACAACTATAACTACTAATATTATAACACCTGGAGGGTCATCAGAATGAAAACATTAACAATACAGAACCGTATCAAACGTTTGAATATGATTATTGGACGCACACCCGTGGAAAACGATCATAGCTTGTTGGCATATTTCTTTGTCCTAGATAAAGAAAAGCAACGACTATCTGAATATATTTTACATCACGAGGTGGAATAATGACTAAATTTTGGAAAGCAGTTGGTGTAATGGACTCCCAAATATTAGAAACTGGTGTCTCTCGTGCCGACGTTATGCGAAAGCTCAGCATAAAGTATCCGACTTACGTCGTAACTGGGACCGACAAGGATTTTATGAAGAAGCGGAAAGAACGAGTCCCAATTTATCCCGAACCAATTAGATTGATCTGCGGTAGAATCACAAAATCTAAAAGAAAAGAGATTGCAGAAATGAAGAATTCAATTGATCAACGACACTATTTACATTAAAAGATGGAGGTAAATATAAATGGCAAATGAATTATCCCTACCAGAATACACGATTGACTATCGGCCAACCGTTATTACAATTAATAATTTTGATCGATTAAAGGCAGCTGTAGAAGCATATGCCAATAAATATCAAGGAATGGCAGTAACAGCTTCCACAGAAAAAGAATCAAAGTCTAGCCGGGCAGAGCTTCGGAAATTGAAGCAAGCTCTTGATGATAAACGTAAGGAAATTAGAAAAAAATATGCTGAACCATATCAACGGTTTGCAGCTCAAATTAAAGACTTGGAAATGACCCTGGATAGTTCGATTAACCCAATTGACGCTGGGCTAAAAGAATTGGAAGAGCAGCAGCGTCAGCTTCGTTTGAAGCATGTTAATGCTTTGATTGCTGAAATGGCACCTAATTACCATGTGGAACCAGGTGAGGTTGAAATTGATCCTACTTGGTTAAATAAAACCACCACCAAGAAGAAAGTAACCGAAGGAATTGCTGATGTGATGGGTTACATTAAAAAGCAACATGATGATTTAAAAACCGGTATCAGTACTATTACCAAATATGCTCAAGCTTATCACATTGATCCAGCTGGTTGGATCGACCAGTTGAAGCAAGGCCAAGATGTTAATTATTTGCTTCAAGCAATTGATAATCAGGTCAAACTAAATAAACAAAAACAGCAGACTCTGGAAGCACAAGCAGCGGAAGCACAAACACATCAAATTCAGCAGAAAGATAAAACGATTGATACTAATACTGGCGAAGTTGTTTCCCATTCAGTGTCTTTAAAAATAACGGCAACAATTCCACAAATGAAACTGTTGAGGGCTTTCATGGATAGTAACCAAATTCGTTATCAAAGAGTGGGTGCTTAATCATGAAGACGATTGAAGCTAAAGATTTGCAGCGAACCTTGAATTGGCGAGTCATTCTATATGCTAAACCCGGAACTGGGAAAACAACTTGTGTTAAATATTTACCTGGTAAAACTAGAATTTTTGATTTGGATAACTCCGCTAAAGTATTAGCTGGCATTAGCAACGTTACAGTCGATGAAATGGATCGAACTCACCCCGAAGAAGACATGAAGCAGTATCTTGAACAGGCATCAGAATTGATTGTTGGTTACGACAATTTAGTTATTGATAATGTATCAAGTTTTGAAAAAGATTGGTTTGTGGAAAAGGGGAAGGGTAGTCATAACGGCATCTCAAATGAATTGCAGGATTATTCACAGTGGACTAATTATTTTTCTAGAGTAATGACTGCTATCTACGCGTTGCCAGTTAATGTGCTAACCACAGCTTGGGAGACACAACGCCAAATTACTACTGAAAATGGTCAGCAATTTAATCAATATGCACCCGAAATTCGTCAAAGCGTGATGGATGGAATGCTGGGATTATGTGATGTGGTTGGTCGGTTGATTATTAATCCGAAGACTAACGGTCGTGGCGTTATGCTGCAAGGAAATGACTCGATTTATGCCAAAAATCGTTTGGACAATCGAACCATGTGTGCTGCTAAGGATCTGTTTAAGTTTGGGAGTGGCAACGATGACAAAACTAATTGATATTACGGGTAAGAAATTCGGAAGGCTGACAGCAGTTTGCATTGATAATTCTCAACGTCCTAAAGGATCTACCCGTGCTTATTGGAGATTTAAATGTGACTGCGGAAATGTCACTTATGCTTCAGGAATCGATGTTCGAAAGGGGAAAATACAATCTTGTGGTTGTCTACACGATGAACTCGCTAGTAAAAGGTTTAGAAAACACGGTCATTCAAATACGAAACTTTATTTTGTTTGGGAGTCTATGAAGCAAAGATGTTTCAACCCGAATAATAAAAGCTTTTCCGATTATGGTGGTCGAGGTGTATCTATCTGTAATCAATGGAAAAATAGTTTTTATGCTTTTGAAAGATGGTCTATTCAAAATGGATATGAAAGTGGAAAATCCATTGATCGAATTGATGTAGATGGTAATTATTGCCCATCTAATTGCCGTTGGACTGATTGGAAAACCCAGGCCAACAATAGGCGTAAACGAAACTCTCCAGTGACTAATAGATTGCGGGCAGACAATATCAGCGGTGTACGTGGTGTTTCTTTTGATAAAAGCAAAAATAAATGGGTCGCTAAAATGATGTATCGAAACCGAATCATATTGGATAGGTCATTTACAAGCTATGAGGAAGCAGTAAAAGAACGTCACCTTGCAGAAATCCGGTGTCAAAAAAATGCCATTTAAATTATTTGATTATCAACAACGAATTGTGGATGAAACTCGCCAAAAAATTGGCCAAGGCAATAATGGGGTACTAATTGTTTCCCCACCAGGTAGTGGGAAATCAGTTATTATAGCTGAAATTGCGAGATTAACAGTTTCAAAGGGTGGTAGAATTTTGTTCTTCGTTCACCGTCAAGAATTAGTTAACCAGATCGTAAAATCATTTCAAAAGCAAGATGTTGATTTGATGAATTGCACAATCATGACAGTGGGCAAAGTTGCTAATCGATTAGATCACTTGCCTAAACCAAACTTAATTATTTGCGATGAATCGCAACATAGTCGGGCAAAAACATATTTAAAAATTTTTAAATACTATTCGGATGTTCCTAGGCTTGGATTCTCAGGCAGTCCGTGGCGAATGAACGGAGCAGGGTTTGACGATATTTATTCTGCTATGGTCAAAGGCCCCACGGTTAAGTGGTTAATTGAACACAAAAAGCTAAGCCCATATAAATACTACAGTGTGACATTGTTTAATGACGAAAAGCTAAAGAAATCAAGCACTGGCGATTATACCAATCAATCTGTTAGTGATTCAGCAAAGCCCACTCTGTATGGCGATATTGTTAAAACTTGGATGGATAAAGCATTTGGACAGCGAACCATTGTTTATGCTCATGATACTCAACATAGCAAACAAATTGCGGCTGAATTTAGAAAAGCGGGTATCAGTGCAAAACATTGTGATTCTAAAACTCCTAGTGACGAAAGAAAACGTATTATGAGTGATTTTAGAAAGGGAAAGATCACTGTTCTATGTAACTTTGGATTGGTTGATGAAGGATATGACGTCAAAGAGTGTACGTGTTGTGTAATCGCACGGCCAACTGAAAGCTTGGTATTTGATATTCAAGCAACAATGCGTTGTATGCGATATTTGCCAAATAAAATGGCCACTATCATTGATCATGCAGCTAACTATACCCGTTTTGGTCTGCCTGATACTCCACGACAATGGAGCCTTGAAGGACGACCTAAGAAAAAACGGCAGAATAACACAAAATCAATTCCGGTCAAAACTTGTCCAAATTGTTTTGCTGTGGTACCGACACAATGCCGTGTTTGCCCACAGTGTGGTAATGAGATTAAATATGACGCTGACGGAATGGAAATTGATGAAACGGCCAGTATTGAAAAAAATGGGGAATTTAAACTGACTACTGATTATTCAAAAATCCAGACGGCAAGAAAAAAGCCGGAAGATGCACAAAGTTACAAAGAGTTACTAGAAATCGCTAAAGCCCGTGGGTATAAAGCTGGTTGGGCCTATGTACAAGCTAAACGACTAAAAATGGTTAACTAATGGAGGAATTTTAAAAATGGCATTTATGCAAGCAAATTACAAGAACAATGAACACAAAGATTTTTCAGCTTTACCAAGTGGAAATTACGAGATGATTATTAAATCTGCCCAGGAGAAGGCAACTAAGAACGGGGCAGAATCACTGCAATTGGATTTAGTGGTTCGAAATGACTTAGATGGGGTTACTGGATTAAAAAATACCAATGCCAAGTATCATAATCGCCATGTCTTTATGGACAATTGGAAACGCAAAACTACTAATCAGTACGATTTGGATAGTTTCCAATATATTCTTGAAGCTGTTCAAATTCCGGAAGGAACACCATTGAATACAATTAATGATTTTACTAAAGCAGTTGCTAACAAGCCAGCCAAAGTGTATGTCAAAAAAACGGTTGATGATTATGGCGGTGAAAAGAAAGACATCAATCAGATTGCCCCTTGGAATTTTAGCAAGAGCGATTATCCACAAGTGCAGCATGTATGGAAAGACCAAAAGGACGGTAAAAACCCATTTACTGGTAATCAACCAGCATCAGCACCGGCCGATGATCCATTTGCCAATTCTGGAGATTCAATTGATATTTCAGACGATCAGTTACCGTTCTAGGAGGGTAAACAGTGGCATATGAGAACATTCCAAATGAATTACGGGCCTTAAAACAATGGGGACTGTTTCAGAAAATCTGGCAACCTGAACGAAATAAGTACACCAAAATACCACACAATGCACTTGATGGTGGGGCTGGACGCACGAACGATCCAAGCACCTGGACTGATTATCAAACAGCCTTAGAAGCACTCAAAACGTATAAAATGGACGGTCTCGCGTTTTACTTTGCTAATGGTTATGTCGGTTTAGACATTGATCATATTGGAGACGAGCTGGAAAGATACGCCGCACAGGATTATCAATAAAATGAAGTTCAAGATGTATTAACGATGACTAAATCTTATGTGGAAATTAGTTTATCCGGTAAAGGGATTCATGCCATTTTTAAGGGCAAGATTCCTGGTGATCGACGCCGTAAAGGTAACGTTGAAATGTATGAGTCCGGACGTTTCTTCGCGTTAACTGGGAAAACCATTGGTCCATATAGTGATCGAATAAACACACCACAACCGCAAGTAATGAAACTTATTTATAAACACTATTTTGGTGAAAGTAATGTGGTAAAACTTCCCAATCAGGCACCAATCAGGCCTAATGATTTAAGTGTTGATGAGATTGTTAAACGCGCGGAACTTTCAAGGACCGGTAAACGTTTCAAGATGTTTATGCGCGGTGGTTGGGAGGGCTTCTACACTTCACATTCAGAAGCTGATCTAGCCTTTTCCAATGATTTGGCTTTTTGGACGGGCCGTGATTTCAATAAAATGGATGAAATATTTCGAAAATCTAGCCTTATGCGACCGAAATATGATGAAAAACATGGGAAAACCACTTATGGAGTTTCACTTCTTAACAAATCTATCAACGAAACACGGGAAACCTTTAATCCACAGCAGCATCCCTTGCATAAATATAATCTTAAATTCCTACAATCTAAGCCTAAAAAGAAATTACCACCTAGAAGTTGGGATGACACTGGGAATGCTGATCGATTTATTGATGTTTTTGGAAATTTAGTTAAATATTCCTATGTTGATAAGTCCTGGTATTTCTATAATGGCAGTTATTGGGAAATGGACGATCAGGGAAAAGCAGCTCAATTCGTTGATATGACTGTGGATAATATGAAGAATGAGAAGTTGCATGTTGCTGCCGGCGTGGATCCTGAAAAGGCTAAAGTAGCTTGGGAAAAGTTTTTGAAGAAGTCGCGTAGTCATGCTGCCAAGCAAGCCATGATAAGTGAAGTGCAACATCGGGTTCCAGTATTGCATGGGCAGTTTGATCAAGACAAAACTTTATTGAACACGGTTAATGGTTATATTGATTTAACTTCGGGTATCTTAAAAGACCACGATATTAAGAAAATGTTCAGTCATCAGACAAGCGTGGAATATACCGACAAAATTGATTGTCCAGAATGGGATGAATTTTTAAATCAAATTTTTGCTGGTGATCAGGAATTAATCCATTACATTCAAAAAGCGGTTGGATACTCTGCCACAGGAAGTATTAAGGAACAAGTGATGTTTATTCTGTATGGAAATGGTCGCAATGGTAAATCAATTTTCATCGATACAATTTCTGATATTCTGGGAACTTATGCCAAGTCAATGCAGGCCGATTCAATTATGGTACGACAAAACAAATCGGGAGCCAACTCAGATATTGCCCGGTTGGAAAGTGCCCGATTAGTTACCTCAAGCGAACCTAATGAGGGTGTGAGATTGGACGAGGGATTGGTTAAACAATTAACCGGTGGCGATAAAGTAACCGCAAGGTATTTATATGGTAAGGAATTTGAGTTTAAACCACAGTTTAAGCTGTGGTTAGCCACTAACCACAAGCCAATCATTCGTGGTACTGACGACGGAATTTGGCGACGGCTGATGCTAGTTCCTTTTAAAGTAAAAATACCAGATGGTCAAGTTGATAAAAACTTAAAGGATAAATTAAAACGTGAATCCGTGGGAATCCTTAATTGGATCGTTGAAGGTTCTTTATTATGGCAACGAGAAGGTTTGAATCCACCAATAAGCGTTACTCGTGCTAGTCGACAATATCGTGAGGAAATGGATGTTATTAGTTTATTCGTGGATGATTGTTGCGAAGTGGGTGATAGTTACCGAGCACCTGCAGGAGAACTTTTTAAGAAATATCAATCCTGGGCAAAAGATAATTCCGAATACTCTATGAGTAAGCAAAAGTTTAGTCGCGAAATGAAGCAGAAGTATGAATTTAAAAAAACAATGAAAGGACGTTTTTACGAAGGATTAAAAATAAAAACGGATCCTAGATTGAATTGGGTTAAATAATATGACGGATAAATGACGGATAAATGACGGATAAAAAAATCGCTCAATCCCTTGGTACCATTAGTATTATTACTCTTTATTATCTATATGACGGATAAATTAATAAAAGTATATAAGATAAAAGAGTAAAAAAGATGTATAAATAAAGGTTTGTTGAAAAGATCCGTCATATTAGCAAAAAATGTAGCTTGTTCTTAGAGCGACAAGGAATACAGAAGCTTAATCATCCGTCATGTTATCCGTCATATCCGTCATAATTAATGGAGGCGTATGACAATTAAATCAGAACATGAAATTCAAACAGAAATTCTTTTAGCATTATCTCGACATGATTGCACCGTTTGTCGCAGTAATGCTGGCAAGATTAAAACTGATGATGGCAGACGAATTATGTTATTTCCGAGAGGTTGGCCGGATATTACCGGTTTTGAACATCATAGTGGAAAAATGATTTTGATTGAAGTTAAAAATGAACGAGGCAAGTTACGTGAAGATCAGAAGCGGTTTGCCAAATTTATTAAGCAATATCCAGTGTTATATGGTGTTTGTCGTTCTGTAGATGACGCGTTAAAAATTATTGGAGGGAAATAAAATGACAGTAAAAATTGCTGACGAAGAATTATTTGATGAGTATCAAACTGTAATGGCGGAAAATATTTCTGATTGGAAGCGAATAGCTAAATTCGCCAAATTCATTGATAAATATGCCGATGATGAAACTATTTCTAACCGTGATGATTTAGCCAGTGTTATAGATGCAATTTTAAATCATGAAACAGTGAAATTGTCTGTACCTATGTATCGGTTGAAGATGAATGGCATGGTTGGTAGTGATGGGCAACAGTATGTATCTCGACGAGTAGATGATCGTGGTGGGTATTTCATCTGTGGAGTACGTAACCCACACGTTGATCGAGGCAAAATCACACAACAATTTACACGTGATGAAGCTGAATTTCTGAAGGATTTATTAAATAACTCAAGTATCCAAAGTGTGGAGGAGTGAAATTAAAACCATAAGACTTATGAAAGCTTGCCAATTAGCTGTTAAATGTGCACAATAAGTATATGTAATATTATTTGATTAGAGGAATTTTATATGACGTATGTGATAACAAAGCGAGGGAAAGTTCATAAACTGAAAGAGTTTCGCAGCATTCAAGCAGTTTTGAAAGCAGAAACCGGTTTGCCAATCAAAACCTGGATGGTTGAAAAATCTGTTCAGCATCATCAAACCATCTGTGGATGGACAATTTCTGAAATAAACGCAAAGAAATCCGTTAATAATTAGTTTCTCCTTATCGTCAATGTCTAGCTGTAAGTAAACCAAGTTTAAAGGCGGTGAAAAAATGGGAAATGAAAACTTAGTAAAAGCAATTACTGAGAGCCGGAATTTTGAAAATGGCATTAACCGTATTCATTATTCAATTCATTGTTCAAAAGACGATGCTTTTAGTCTATTAATTGAGCAAGTATTAAGACGAATTCATTTTTGGAATTCTAACAATGCTAATACCTTGATTAAGGCATTCAGCGATCATAGCAATCCAGATTTTAAGAATAAGCAATGGGCAATTACCTATGCTGCTAAAGATGTGGTTGAAGATTATTATGGTCACAAGACGTTATTGGTAGAGAATTTTGATAAATCTGATGAACTTGGACAATTGGCGCCTATAAATTGTAAAAGTTCAGTGTCGGTTGAGAATTCATTAGTGAATAAAGTTATTTCATTATTCCCGACTGATAAAACCAAACTGTTTGTAAAAAGCCTGCTTAAATATGGAAAAATAGCTACAATGGATATTTTTTCAATGACTGATAAAAAGTTTGAACATGCATTGTATGATCGTATAGCTTACGTTAAATCAAATGCACAAATGTTTACTGAACAGTTAAGTGGTTTCGATCATCAGGATACGTTAGATAAGCTAAAGGTATTAGGTGATTTTGAATATTGCCTTAATAAATACGCTGATCCAATGACGTTAAACAGTGAAGTTCACACCTTATTTATCAGCAATAGCGACTTGTTCAATGATATATTCGATTACGCAACTAAAGTATATGGAATGAAATATCAAGGCATTGTTTGGAAATCGTTTGGTTTAATTAATGATCATCAATTGAAACTGGATGAATACAAATTAATTGATTCAATCATTGATTTACAGCAGGAATTAAGTAAACAGTTCGTACCGAAAGAAGGACAGGTGAGCTTATATGAAGCTACATATCTGTCATGAGGTTGGCTGTCAAGCATTGATACCAATGGGACAAAGGTATTGCAGTGAGCACGTTACACAGCACCAGAAGCCCAACCATGCAGTCAGTTCTGCACGAAACCGAGAGTACAATATGTACTATCGTGATCAAACAGCGAATCAGTTTTATCACTCAAAGGAATGGAAAAAGATTCGGCAATTTGTTGCTGCACGAGATTATTATTTAGATGCAGTCACTGGCTTGCCAGTCTCAAACGATAAGATTATTGTTGACCACATTGTGCCTAGACGTGTACTATCTGTTGATAAATGGTTAGACATGGATAACTTATGGTGCTTGTCACCGACTACGCATAATACGAAAACCAAGATTGAACAATCACTCAATCAAAACCAACTCAAACACTGCAGCAAACGTTGGTGGATTAAAGTATTATCTGAACGCACGAAATAAACATCCCTGATGTAGGAAACTCCTGCCAGCTTGGATGGTAATAATTTCAGGGGTAGGTACCGTTTCTTGGATGGTGGGGATCTTCATCAACAAAATTAAAAAAAGATGTCTTTGTGAAACGACAAAGTGTTTTTCAGGTGGTATCATGTAGGTAATCGGAATAAATATTTCTGATGAGGTTTACTTATTAAAAACAATTTTTTCAACCTCCTCTGGGTGATATAGATATAAAGAAAAAATTGTTTAAAGCTTACTGTTTGAATCTTACAAAAAAATATACAATTTAGGTGAATGTTTAAACACCCCCGGGGTGGTGAAAGCCTAGGGGAGCGCACGCCCAGCAGTAGCGCACGTTAAAAGTTGTAAATTCAAAACTTTTTTATGGGCTTACTATAACTGGGTGCACGCAATTTCACAAATTGCTTATATGAATAACCCTACTATAATGACTATGTATATTTACCTCCTAAAAGTTAATATAATTAGACGTTTTTTTCACGATTGTAGGGTGTATACGTTCGAACAGTGTGTTTAATGATTTTTTTGTGATTCATTAGTCTAAATGAATCAGATTGAAAGAGTCCCTATTGGGGGCTCTTTTTTATTGCTTGGAGGTGAACTAAAAAATGCCAAAACAAATGAAACTAACTACAGACAAGCATGCTCGCAAGGATCAGCGAGTTAGAACTCAAAAACTAATAACGGAAACTTCTGGAATGGATTTGATTCAAAAGAGTTGTCCAAAATATCTGTCAAGTTATGCGCGAGCAATGTGGACGAAACTTGTACCAATTTTGCAAGCATCAGGATATGTTAAACAGGCCGACAAGGGAACAATTGAAGCGTTTTGTATTAACTATCAATTATTGCGGAAAGGCTATGACTCAATTAAAACAGATGGTGTTGTCACCAAGGTTTCTAAGACTGTGGTCAATCAACGAACTGGAGAAACATATGAAGACAACGCAGGCTGGAAACGTAATCCGGCATCACAAATTATTGATTCTGCTACGGCAAAATTAAACAGCTTAGCACACGAATTAGGCTTAACACCATCTGCACGAGCCTCATTACTGCAACTCTCAGATGACAACGATGAGGAACCCAATATTAAAGAGATGTTAAATGGGGGAAGTGAGTTTTAGTGGTACAGGAATTTGATTTTACTCAAAGAAATATTGACTTGGATAAAATCTTTCAGCGACTTGATGGTGAAGGTTATTTTGATGAAATTAAAAGGAAATACCGTGATCCGGCCACTGTTTATTGTTACCGGGTATTAACTGGTCAACAGTTAGCCTGCAAAACAATTAAACTAGCAGCGTTTAGACATTTGAATGATTTAAAGCGATCCACGGAAGGTAATTTTCCGTATTACTATGATTTGGATAAATGCCGAAATATCTGTAACTTCGCACGCATGTGCCCTGATGTTTCTCAAAACAAGCCAATACCACTGATGATTTGGCAACAAGCAATCTTGTGCCTTTCTCAGGGATGGCGAACAAAGGAAGACAAGCAAAAGCGATTTGAGCGATGTATGGTTTCAGTGGCTCGGACTAATGGCAAGTCATATTTATTGAATATCTTGATACTTTACGCTTACTTGGTCGAGGCTAGTGACCAGTTTAACGCTGATTTGTGTTACTTGGCACCAGTTGATAAGCAGTCTAAGAAGTCTTGGCGTTACATTAAACAGACTTTTAACAGCTTACAAGAAATGCCTGGCTTTCGTAAATTAATCAAGGATCAGAATATTGCGATTAATGATGATGTTTTGAAATCCACGAAGACTCAAAACCAGATATTACGAATGACAGCTGGTAGTGCACAATTAGATGCCTTTCATTTCCTCTTTGCTACTGTGGATGAATACGGGGATGAAAACTTTAATTCAGATGTGATTTCTAAGGTCACTTCTGGACAAGTTCAAACCAGTAACCGACAAACATTTTTTATCAGTACGGCATACAGTAACCCTAAAGTCCCGATGTATAGTGATGTTAGACGACTCACTAAGGTAATGGAAAAAGATTCTAACCGAACGGAAGATTCAACGTTGGCATTAATTTGGCAGCAGGATGATCAAGATGAAGTTGAGAACCCCGAAACATGGGTGAAAAGTAATCCATTACTAGATTTACCGGCTAAGCATGATACCCTACTGAAAGGGTTAATTAGTGAACGTGATTCTAAGCTAGAAGACGGCACATTAAATGATTTCATTAACCGTAACCTCAATATGTGGTTGCAGACTGCTAAAGATAAATATTTGAAATTAGAGGATATACAAAAGTCAGTTGTTTCTGATTTCGAAATTGATAATCAAGATTGCTATGTGGGTTTTGATTTATCACATGCTTCAGATGATACGGCTTATAGTTTTGTTTTCCCACATTTGAATGGCGAACAAAAGAAATATTTCATCTTGCAGCATTCATTTGTTCCGTTAGCCCGAGCAGATAATTCCATTATTGTGAAAGAAAAACAAGATGGAATTAATTACTCAAACGCAGAAAAGCTAGGCTTTTGTGATATTTCGCAAAATTCTTATGGCTTAATTGATGAAGATTTTGTTGGGCGCTGGTTCCTGGATTTTGTTAACGATCATCATTTGAGAGTCAAAGCGTTTATTTATGATCCTTATCAAGCTAGCGCAATTACTGATTGGTTGGATAATAATATGCCAGAAGTGCCTTTTATTACTTTAAAGCAAGGGACGGTTAGTTTGAGCTCGCCCACAGTATTTTTGAGAAATCAGTTTATTGCGGGAAATATTGAGATGCTGGCTGATCCGATTTTGCAGACCTGCTTGGCTAACGCTGTAACAGTGGCTAATCCATATGGTATTAAAATTGATCGAACGGCGTTGACTTCGAAAATTGATTGTGCCGATGCCACTATCGATGCCATGTCTCAAGCCCTTTTTTATTTTGAAAATCCTAATCATGGCCTTAAAGAAGATAAAAAGAATCCATTTAATGGAATGAGTAATGAGGAGGTCAACGAATTCTTTACCAGTGATCATTTTAGTTTTTAATATTTTCAACACTTGTTGGGTGATATATGTAGTGAATAAATTATTAGGGAGGCAGATTAGTTGAATCTGAAACAACTATGGACAGGTTTAATCACTAACCTGTCTTTTATATTATTTTTATTTGGGTTAATTGCATTTGTGGTTGCCGCAAGCCTTATTAATTTTATTGTAGGTTGGGTAGTGGCCGGGATTGCTTTAATCGTTTTAGCCTATGTCATTTCGTGAAAGGAGGCGTTGAATGCTGAACCCCTTTAAAAATTTTATGTCAAAACAAACACAAACAATTAGTACCACCGGGTATTCACCATTTATGTTAAATGGTACATTGTTATCCACTAACACTGTGGATGCAGACGGAGCACTGCAAAACAGTGATATTTATGCGGTGATTAATCGAATTGCAGGTGATGTGGCCAGCTGTGAATTTAAAACAGACCAATATAGCAACATGCTAAATCAGCCCAGCACATTATTGAGTGCTTATAATTTTTGGCAAGCAGTTAGTGCTCAAATGATGTTAACTGGCAACGCCTTTGCTCTAATTCAGCGAAATGGCAATGGAAGTCCAGCAGGGTTGACCTTAATCCCGTTCTACCAGGTCAGCATTACTTTAGATAATCAACAAAATGTTCTTTATTACACAGTTAATTACGGTGATGACCGAGGGCAGGTGACATATTTAGCTGCCGATATTTTACATTTTCGCTTGTTTGTTTCTGGTCAAGTTGCCACTGAACTAGTGGGGAGCAGTCCGCTAAACAGTTTAGCTAAAGAAATTAACATCCAGAACTATAGTAATCAATTGTCACTGAGCAGTTTAAAGAATGCAATTGCGCCTAGTTATACGATTACGGTTCCGGCGGCCAAATTGGAACCGGAAGCTAAAGAAAATATTAGAAAATCGTTTGAGAATCAGAATTCTGGTTCGAATGCTGGTCGACCAATTGTTTTGGATCAATCTGCTCAGCTTGATTCCTTACAGATTAATCCGGATATAGCTAAATTATTAAATAATGCCACGTTTAGTCAGACCCAGATTGCCAAGGCTTTTTGTGTTCCAGATAGTTATTTAAATGGTCAAGGTGACGAACAATCATCAATTGAGATGATTCGTTCTTTGTATCAAAATAGTTTGAGCCTATATATTCGGCCAATTGAATCAGAATTGTCTTTAAAGTTGGGAATCGACATTAAAATGGATATTAATTCGGCTATTGATGTTGATCATCAGCAATTAATTAGTAATATTACTAAATTAAGTACTGGTCAGTCACCAGCATTAACGCCGCAACAAGCGCAAACAATTCTGAAACAAGCGGGAGTTTTTCCTGATTTGAAAGTTTCAGCAGTGGAAGGAGGTGATGATAATGACAACAGTACCAATTAAAGGTGTTGTATCTAGTGATGATGATGCTGAAGTATATGAATTCTTTGGCTATTCAACAGTTACTCCTTCCGCAGTTAAAGATGCGTTAAACACTGCAAATGGTCAAAATATTGTTGCCGAAATTAATTCACCTGGTGGCGATGTGTTTGCGGGTTCTGAAATATATACCGCATTCAAGAATTATACTGGCAATGTGGAGGTTGATATTGTCGGACTAGCTGCCAGCGCAGCAAGCGTCATTGCAATGGCGGGTGATACGATTAAGATTTCACCAACTGCTCAATTAATGATTCATCGGGCTTCCACCGTATCTCAAGGCAATGCAGACAATTTATCCAGCGATTTGCAGGGGTTGAACTCGACTGATCAATCAATTGCAAATGTTTATGTGCAACGAACGGGTTTGGATCCGCAAACAGTCATGCAAATGATGGCCAAGGAAACTTATATCAATGCAAAAGATGCCGTTGAACAAGGATTTGCAGATGAAATTATGTTTGACGATCAACCAGCCAAAGTTACTAATATGCTCTCGCCGGTTATGTTGAGTAATCAGGCAATTAGTAAAATTAAATCATTGTTAACCAAAGTAAAAGAAAAGCCTAAAGAAACTAATAGCCAAACTAGTGACCAATTGCGATCACATAAGTTGGCTATTTTATTTAAGAAAGAAGGAAATTAAATTATGGATTTAAATAAGCTGCACGATGCTTGGCTTGAAGCTGGTCAAAAAGTAACGGACCTTCAAGAAAAGCGTAATCAAATGGCAGTTGAACTGAACGATTCTCCTGAAAAATATTCAGATGAGGATCTAACTAAAATTGCTGATTCAATTGATAAAGCAAAGAAGACCCGAGATTTTGCTAAAGGTGCATATGATGATGCCCTGGCAACTGCTAAATTAGTAAAGCCTGATAAACCAGCTGCAGGTGGTCAAAAAGATGTTACGCCAAAAGACAAGCCTAAGTTTATTAATATTGTCAAGGGAGCCTTAAAGGGTGATCCAAAGTTTTTGAATTTGATGTCTAGTGGACTTGATGCCAACGGAAATGGTGTTGGTTTAACTATTCCGGCAGATATTCAAACAGCCATCAACACTTTAAAACAAACCTTTACATCATTGGAGCCACTAGTAACTGTGGAAGGAGTTAGCGCACCATCTGGTTCACGAGTTATTGAACCACGTCAGTCAGTAACTCCATTTGCTAATTTGGACGATGAAACAGCGCAAATTGGTAATAACGATGAGCCGGCAGCCTTTAAGCCATTAACTTACAAAATCCATCGATATGCAGGAATTTCCAGTATTACCAACACTTTGATGAATGACAGTGATGCAAACCTCTTAGCATATTTGGAAAATTGGATTGCTAAGAAGGATGTTATTACCCGAAACAGTGAAATTTTGCAAGCATTGGCTAAGTTACCAAGCGCACAAAAGACCACAGTTGATAGTTTTGACGCCATTAAGGATATTTACAACAAGGAATTGGATCCACTGATTTGGAATGAATCTGCATTTGTTACTAACCAATCAGGCTTTGCTGTTCTGGATAAAGTCAAGGATAATAACGGACAATACGTCATTCAACCTAACCCGCTTAATCCATCACAAAAAATGTTGGCTGGTAAGACAATTACAGTTATTGCCGATGCCTTTCTGCCCAATGATGGAAACAGTTTCCCACTTTACATTGGTGCTTTGACGGAAGCTGTTCGTCTATTCGACCTTCAGCAGATGTCTTTGTTGGCCACCAACATTGGCGCCGGTTCTTTCGAAAATGACTTGACTAAGATTCGTGCCATTGATCGCTTTGACGTCGAGTTGTGGGATACTGAATCGGTCATTTATGCACCATTTACCGGATTAGCAGATTTAACTCCTGCTGCAAAGACTAGTGGGACTACTAGTTCAACTGGCAAGTAATTTAAATAAGTCGCCAATGAAATAAACAATACAGTGATGGGCGGCTGTTAGGAGGGGTGTCATGTGACGGTTAATCCGACAGAATTAATGGATGAGTTGCATATTGACCAAAGTCCGACTGAATTAACGACTGTTACCAATTTGATTAATGAGGCAACTGAGATTGTCAATCATTCAGTCAGTTCAACTGAAACCCAATATCAAGCCTCATCAATTTACGACCTAGCAATAAAAACACTGGCAACTCAATTATATTATGATCGGGAATTATCTAAAGGGATGTCAGCTGGTTTGTTGATGATGCTAGATCAACTCCAAGGAATGGTTTCAGGAAGTGATCCGGATGGCACTTAATAAATTTAGTCCGGAGCAGTTTAATCGGCAAGCCCAGTTTGGAACGGCTTTACCAACAATTAATCCTAATACTGGTGCATCAGGAACGCAATTTAAACCACAGTTCGTGTTATGGTGCATGCCTTATACGCGAACTAACACACAGAACGTTTCGCTTTTGGGAACAGATTTTGAAGATACTATTCAAATTGTTATTCGACACAATCCGTTAATTGACAAAGGTCTGCTAGTTCAATATCAAGACCAACTATATCAAATCGTTAATTTGAGTTTAGATGATAGCAATCAAATTGTGACTTATGACATTTTGACTCTACAGATTAATGAGAGGGTTGGTAAAAAACATGGTTAGTATGGCCGAACAATTAGACGATTATTTAGCGAAAATAAAGCGATTGGTTCCCAAACGCACGGAAACAATTTTAATTACTAAAGCAGGCGCTGATGTTTTACAAAAGAAATTGACTAATAAAACTAAGCAGCTACATTACACTAATCGAATTGCCTCAGAAAAGGATCCACATTTAGCTGATAGTGTGCTAGTTAGTATGACAAACGTTGATGGTGATGTGGATGGGACTTCCACAGTTGGTTGGGTAAAGAAAAAAGCGGTGATTGCCCGCTGGTTAAATGATGGTACTGTTTATATCACTGGGGATCACTTTGTAGAAAAGGCACGTGAAGAAACCCACTCTGATATATTAAAAGCTGAATATATTAAATGGAAGGAGTTGGGGCACTAATGGAATTACCAGTTATGACTGTTTATCAGTTAATTCAATCTTTGCACTATGGTTGGATTGACCAGCTTTATTCCATGAACATTCCTCCTGGGGCTGATACTTCTGGAAAGCAGACCATTGTATTAGTTACTTCAGTTAATGAACCGTTGGGTGGATATAGAAACGATCGATTTAGTAATTTACAGGCTAACATTCAGATTCAAATATTTTGGAAAAAAGAAACACAAGAAAATATTTTTAACAATGAAGTTGCCCTAATGAATGATTTGGAAAATCAGGATTGGCTGGTTAGCTCACATGAGCCTAACACTGTGGATCCAGACACCGATCAAGTTACGGCAACTTTTTCAGTTACTAAAACAATTATAGTAAAGAAAGAAGGACTTTAAATGTCAACACATGGTATTAAAGATGTCACCTTTGGTTTGGTTGATGCGACTGGCAAATTGCTCACTGGTGATGCAGGAGTAGGAACTAACGGCATCTATTTAGTCGATGGTGACGAAAAAGGTGCTACGACAGCTACAGTTTCTGGCTTGGAAGCCGCGGGTACTGTCGCCTATGCTAATGATGAAGCAAAACGAGTTTCAAATGGTCAGGCACAACCAGAGGTCGCATTGGAATTCTTGGATATTGATTTTGACGAGTTGCAAAAACTCAAAGGATATATTCAAGATACAGTCAATAGTGGTTGGACACGTCAATTGCCCAAACCACATGTAGCAATGTTGTTACATTTTCGTTCATACACGAATATTGATATGTACGAAGGCTTTGCTAATGGTCAACTAATTGAAACTGGTAGTTCTCATGCAACGGATAATAATGCCGAAACTGATGCCAATACGGCGTTAACTTACCAAGCATTAACACCAGCTGACAATACCATCTTCAATGGAGAACCGTACAAGATTTGGATGTCTCAAGATACTGGATTTGATAAAGCTAAAATGTTGGCCGAAGTCTTTGGTGGTTATTCAGCTACTACCGGTAGTAGCACGACTGGTTCAACCACTGGATCGACTACGGGTAGCACAACTGGCTCAACGACTGGCGGTACAACACCAGGAAAATAAATTAAGGCGGGGATTGTTCCCCGTATACATAACTAAATAAAATAAAGGAGTTTTGATCATGAAAATTAATATTACTCGATTAGGTTTACGTAAAAAGTCAGCTGAAGTTAAAACCACTGTGGGTGTTATTGAGAAAGCCCAAAATTTACAAATTCAATTGTTGAAATCAGATGCAGTTGATTTTACTAATGATGACCCACTAGCAGTTTTGGAAACGCAAAAGAAAATGGTTCAAGGATTATTGCAATTTATGATTGATATTTTTAAGCTATCCGACAAAGAAGTTGAAAAGATTAAATCCACTTTGGATTTTACGGATTTTCAAAATTTCATGGCCTATGTATTATTCCGGTTTCAAGGTATGAGCGATGAAGATTGGGAGACTGTTACTAAACAACAAACTGAGGAATCAGCAGACCCAAAAGAAAGCAATTAAGATTAGCCAAATTAATTAATGACTTAAGCATATCCCAACAAGATATGCTTTTTTTTAAACAACAAATGATGAAGCAGGGAATCTTACCAGATGAATTAAATCGACAAGATTACTTTGAGTTTATGGCAGTCTTAAATGCTAAAGATAAGAAGAAACAAGTAACAGATCCGGTTGTCGAGTTATTAAATAAACGAAAGGGGACTGACTAATGGCTACTATTAATGATGTAATGAGTACTTCAATTCGCTTGGATGCAGTACAACCAGCACGGTCATTAAAGACTTTAACCAATTACATTAAAGCTAATACCAATGCATGGCGTTCTCAGGAGGTGGCTTTAAAGTCTTCTGGAGATAAACTAGATGCTTTAAAAACTAGGTATCAAGGAATATCAGAAGAAATTAAAGGTTATAACTTAAAAATTGATGAGTTGAAGCGTCGACAGTCAGGCCTCGATCAAACGACCAATCAAGGTTCAGAAAAATATGCCAAATATGCTAATCAGATTGCTAAAGCACAAGAGAAGATTGCTGGATTAAATGATCAACAGTCTAAGGCGGAAAAGCAATTTGAATACCTTAATTCAGGACTATCTGGATTACAGCGCAACTATCATAACCTTAATCAGGTAACTAATTCTTATGTGGATGCGCTAAAGGCTCAAGGAAAGATTAACCAGGCTGGTCAAGTAAAGCTTAAAGGCCTTAAGGAAGGATTGAATAGCTTATCTGATCAGTACAGATTACAAAATAGTGAACTCAGTAAAAACTCACAGGCTTATAAACAAGCCCAGTTGGCCTATGAAAAACAACAAAATGTTGTTAACCGCCTCGCCAATGATACCCACAAGAATGCGGATGAATATGTTCAAGAAAAGGAAAAACTTAATCAATTAAAAGGTAGCTTGGACATTGCTAACGAAGCTTTTAACACCCAACAAGTACGAGTCAACAAAACAGCCACTTCACTGGCCAATGTGCGTTCTGATGTGGTCAAGTACGATTTACAAGTCGGTCACATGAGTGATGCCATGGCTCGGATGGGTGACAAAGCCAACGTTGCTAAGAATAAGATTAAGAATTCATTTGGATCAATTAAAGGTAGTTTACTAGGTGCTAGCGTAGCGATGGGGACATTGGGAGCAGCTGCATTTTCTGGTGCTAAAAAAGCGACTGAACTTCAAAATGTTTATAAAGTAAACCGGAACTTGTTAGTTACGGGTGGTGATAAGACTAAAACTGCCATTAAGACCGTCACCGAAATGCAAAAAGATGGGACTAAGTACGCTCTCAAATATGGGGTTAGTCAAAAAGAAATTGCTGATCAATACCAGGATTTAATCAAGCGTGGTCATACAGGAGCTGAGTCGTTAGCGGTTATGAAAACTGAGCTACAGGCCAGTGTGGCTTCAGGTGACGACTTTAAAGATGTGGTTAAAGTATCAAGCCAGGCGATTGAAGCATTTGGCATGAAAACCAATAATACGGCAAAAATGATGCACAACACCAGGCGTGTAGTTAATGCATTGGCTTATTCTGCTGATATGACCGCCACTGACTTTCACAGTCTAGGCAAAGGTATGGAGTATGTAGGTGATTCAGCTAATAATGCGGGGTTTAGTATCGAGCAAACTTCTGCTGCTTTAGGTGAATTAAGTAACCACGGTTTGGAAGCTGATAAAGCCGGAACGGGTCTACGAAAAATTATTACTAGTTTAGCAGCACCAACTAATTCAGCTATGGGTGCTTTGAATGACATTGGGATTAAATCAACTAAAATATTCCAGACTGCCAATGGTAATTTCAAAACATTGCCTGCAATTTTTAAAATTATCGAAGAACATACTAAAAAACTTGGTGGAGCTGATACAGCACGCATCTTTAAAAATGTTTTTGGTCCAACCGGCATGCAAGCAGCTCAAATCTTAGCTAAATATAATGGCCAATTGGCTGATTTAACCAACAATGTTTCTAAAGCAAGCAAAGCTGGGACTTACGTTCAAAGATTAGCTAACAAAAATGCTCAAACTGCCCAAATGTCTCAGAAACGATTTAAGCAAGCCTGGGATCAATTATCAATTATGTTTGGGTCTAAGTTGTTGCCGTATATGACAAAAGCAGCTAATCAAATGACCAAGCTTTTTGGTGAAAAAGGATTTCAGAAAGATATTGGTAAAACGGCTACTTTAACTGCACATGTGGCAGGAGGAATTGCCAATATTGGTATTTTTGCTGTTAAGCATTATGAAGGCGTCAAACATTTTGGTGAAGCATTAGCTGCAATTTGGGCAGTTGGTAAAGTTTATAAATATTTTAAAATATTTAGTGATATTACCTCTGTCTTTGGCGGTCAAAAGCTAAAGGTGAACCGATTGACATCAGCATATGATGATCAAACTCTAGCTATTGAACGTAACACTAAGGCTAAAGAAGCTAATGTGGATGCCGGAAATGGTACCAGTGCAATTGATGATATTGCTGATAACTCTGGTGGCGAAGGTAAGGTTGCCGAAGGTGCCGAAAAAGATGGTAAAACGGCCATCCACGATATAGATGATACAAGTAAAGTTGCCGAAGACTCCGGAAAAGTTGGCCGATTAGCTAAATTAGCTGATAAGTTTAAAGGCGTTAGTAAATTTGGCAAGGTTGCGGCTGGTTCTGTCGGTGTCTTAGATGTCTTAAATTCGGCAACTGATTTAATTGGCATGAAAAAGAAGACTGCCGGTTCACACATCGGCGCTGCTACTGGATCTCTAGGTGGTACTGCAGCAGGTGCAGCAATCGGGACAGCTATTCTTCCTGGAATTGGCACAGCTGTTGGCGCTGGATTGGGTGGCTTGGTTGGTGAAGGTGTTGGTCGTAAGTTTGGTAAAGCTATTCAAAAAGGACTTTCAGCACAAAAAATCCATACACCTAAATTATCTACTAAGTCTTCTTTCAAGAAACTTTCTGATGAAGCGACAAGCTATTATAAAAACCGTGAAGCTCAGGACAAGAAGAACTTACAATTACTTTATAAAAACGGGGACATTACTAAAAAAGAGTACGAAAAACGCCTACAAATTATTAAGGGTGAAGGATCTAAAGCCAACCGATTAACTCTGATGAGTCAGAAAGATCAGCAAGCAATTGCCAAATATTATGCACAATCACGTCAACGATTAACCGAATCGTGGAATAAAAAGATTCTAAAAGCTGAGAATAAATACGGTAAAGGGTCCGTTCAAGTTAAAAAAATGCAGAAGGAAAAGAAAGAAGCACTTGAGAAACAACATCTTAAATTTGCTACTCAAGTGACTGCTAAAGAAGCCAAACTGCATACAACCTTAGCTGGTCAGATTAAACTGTCTACTAATAAGATTGCTAAAGATTATAAAACGCTCACTGAAAAGAGTAAAAAATATTCCAAAGAAAAAATGATTAAATTGGTGGCAAACGCTGATGAAGAACAAAAGTCTGTCAGCAAAAAAGCTAACGATGAATATCATAGTGTTTATAAAGCGGCTTGGAAGAAATATAAAAATACAGTTAAAGCAGCAGACGAAGAGTATAAGGGAAATAGTTCAGCTGCCAAAGCTCAACGCCAAAAGATTATTGAAGAAGCTCGTAAACAAAGAATTGGTGTTATTCATCACGCTGATAAGCAAAAAAATGATTCAATCACCAAAGCAAAGCAGCAGTCTGATAAGGTGTACGATTATGCACATAATCAAAATCATAAAGTAACGGATCAAGCTGTTTCTCAATATGAGAACATCAAGAAAAACAATTCCAAAACTAAATATAATTACAGTCTTTCCTGGCATGGAATTTGGAAGTCAGTTGGTAATTGGATTGGCAAATTAGTCAACGGGATGAATAAAAATGCCATTTCAGCTCAGAACAAAGTCTTTAAACAATACGGTGGTTCACAAACTTTAGATCCGATACCAACAGTAGCGTGGGCAACAGGTACCGGATTGTTGAAAAATGGCTTATTAACCAAACCAGTTTTGGCTAAGCTTAATGATGGCCACGATTCACCAGAAACACATAATAAGGAAATCATTGTCCACGCAGATGGACAATTAGAACCAGTTGAAGGTAAAGATACTCACCGGGTTCTAGAAGCTGGTTCCGGAGTTTTAAATGCTACAGAGTCTAAGATGTTAATGGCTTTAAATGGCATGCAGCACTTTGCGTCAGGTACTGGTTTATTTGGTGGTATCGGGAAACTCTTTAAAGGCATTTGGGGTTCTTTAAAACAGAAGTTGTCGGCACTATCACACATTGCTAATCATTCTGATGCAACTTTCAAACAAGTTTTTCAACCTAATTTTGGCGATATAAAGGGA
This sequence comes from Lentilactobacillus buchneri, assembly GCF_018314255.1. Classification (NCBI taxonomy): domain Bacteria; kingdom Bacillati; phylum Bacillota; class Bacilli; order Lactobacillales; family Lactobacillaceae; genus Lentilactobacillus; species Lentilactobacillus buchneri. The sequence goes on along the minus strand of NZ_CP073066.1, from coordinate 305,300 downwards.
ACAGTTGGAGAGAACTTTGCCAATATGTTTGGCAAACGCGACAAGCAACAGGGTTCGGTTTGGTGGGATACTGCCTGGAATATGCTACATGGCATGGTTTCCGAAGGCGGCGGTCAGACTGATTCAGCATTTTTGAATGAAGCTAAGAAATTGGCAAATCGTGCCCATCACCGATATTCTGAAGGCTCTAATGTCCGCTTAGGACCGAATTATTATGATTGTTCTGGCTTAGTTTATGAGACTTTGAAACACATGGGAATTACAGTTCCTGGTGGCTCGACTACTGTCCCTGAATACAACTTTTCTAAGCCTGTATCTTGGAAGAATGCGAAGACTGGTGATTTAGCGTTCTTCGGTCGTGGAGGAAGCCAACACGTTGGTATTGTGGTCGATAACAGTGGTTCTGGACATATGTTCAGTGCCGAAAATCCAAAGGACGGGATTAAATATTCTACCATCAAGGGATTCGGTGATTTTGTTGGGATCCGAAGAGTACCTGGATTAATTGACAAAGTTAAAAAGTCAACTAAATCTCATAAACAAAGCTCCGGATTACAAGCACTAGTAAAGTCACAATTAAAGAATTCTGGAGTTTGGGGTTGGGTATCAAAAAACTTAAAACCATTATGGCAAAAACTGTTTGGTAGTTTAAGTAGTTTTGGATTAAGTGGCGATGTGGCGGCTAGAGCCAAAACCTTAGAAAAAGCGTTGAAAAAACTAGATCCACGCGCAACCAAGGCAGGAATTGCTGCAATCCTTGGCAATTGGGAATTTGAGTCGGGATTAAATCCTAATGCAAGAAATTCATCTGGTGGAGCCTCCGGTCTTGGACAGTGGTTGGGTGGTAGATTGAATCATTTGAAATCATATGCTCATCGTCATGGTGAAAACTGGCGCAATGCAGCTACCCAATTAAAGTTTGCGTTAAGCGATGACAGTTCTGATTCTTCTGTATTTAAACGAATCCTGGAAGGCCACGGTTCGATCGCTTCGTTAGCCAGTCAGTTTTCTGAAGATTGGGAACGTGGCGGTTATACGGGGCAGCATGTTAATGGTGCGAAGAAAGTTGCTAATTATTTAGGATATGCGAATGGTGGCTTAGTTGATCAAGAACAGTTAATTAAAGTGGCCGAACGTAATAAACCAGAAACCATCATTCCGTGGGATATTAACAAACGGGGACGAGCCTATGAATTGTTAGCCGATACCATGGCTCATTTTAAGCAAACAGATCAGCATACCAACCAATCAAGCAATTCGGATGGTCAGGCTGTCAAAAGACTTGAAGCAAAGTTTGATACAATGATTAAACTTATGAGTCAATTGGTCGATGGCCAAAACAATCCGATTCCGGCAGTAGTGACTGACAAGCAAGTTGTTCAGGCAGTCAATAAGCATAACAAACGAACAACGGCTAAGAATAATTGGGGAAGAGGTGTAACCTTTGGCTAACAATGATAATTATGATGTGAACACGTTTGATTTTGCGTTTGATGAAAACGGAAATGATGGCTTTAATTCACAAGATGATTTAGGAATCTTTTTGAATCATGTATCGAAACCGTTAGCACCTAGCATTACTGAGTCGTTTCAAGATGTTCCTAAACGTTATGGTGGTGTGTACTTGGGAACAGACTACGGTGAAAAAGAATTTGACATTCCAATTACCTGTTTCTGTACTACTCGTGACGAATATAATGAGCGCATTAAAACATTGACTAACGTTTTAGTTAATACCAGCAGTGATGCGGATACTGAATATCCGCTGAGGTTTAATGACGATCCAGATGTAACTTATTATGGACACTTTACGAGCATTCCAACACCGACGTTTATTAATGAAGGTGTCCAGGACTTTCAAACTACGTTAGTCTTCATGCTGGCAGATCCACGTGGATTTCTACCACAGAAGGAAATAAAAATTACAGACAATGATCAGCAAATTATTCCTGAAGGAAATACTGAAGTTGATCCAATTATTCATATTATTCCGAAAACCGATCTTTATTATGTGGGTTATGAAACAAATGATGATTATGTAGCAGTTGGATATAATGTTGATGACGGTGATACGACTACGGATAGTGATGGCAACATTACAGTCATGGGACAATCCCAAACTCAACAGGTTGACGACCCATGTAACTCATTAGCAACGTGGATTCAATGTAGTGAAAATACGCAAGCCTTTCCAATTTATAAAGGCGATATAGATGGAAACTCAGCAGCCACTGGTACTTCAATTATGGTGGCTAAAGATAAAGATGATCATTACGAATGGGGATCTCGTGGGAAACACAAGAATTTTTACGGACCAGCGGTTATGCATAATGGTCTACCGAAAATTACTCCCTATTGGAAAGTTTCGGTACGCTTACATCATGTTAAACGAATGAAAAATGAGCGGGCGATGGGAAAAATCGAAGCTTATTTATTGGACAATAACGGTAATGTTTGTGGCAGGATGGGCATTGAAGATTATTCGATGGGCCGTTACCCACGGGCGTTTATTCAATTAGGTAATAATTTTGATAGTAGTAACTCTGATAGTTATTTGACATTGCTATTTGATGAAGGTAATGGACAACAGAAGCAAAACGAGGCTACAAAACATGTTAAAGTAGCATACACCAAAACGGTCACCGTTAAGAAGAAGACTAAAAAGAAGAAGTGATATAAATGAATCTACAATTCTTTGCGCGGAAGAAACGAAAAACTCGTAAGAAGACTAAGACTAAAAAGAAACGAGTTGTGAAATCTAAAAAGGGTGGCAAGAAGAGTAGTAGTAAAGGGGGTAAAAAAACATCAGCTCCCAAAGCTACAACGAAAAAGAAAAAGGAAAAAGAATATGTAACTGAAACTTCGTATATGAATAGGGATGCTTACTCGAATTTTTATGGTGAATTTATTCTTGAACGACAGAAGAAATCGGATAAGTCTGGTAATGTTTACGATAACTGGGTAGCAGAAATTAACCAGTGGGATCCTAAAACTGGTGAACCATATAGTGTTAATAATACCCATAAAACTCATATGCATAAGGAAAAATTGGATAAGTCCGGTAAGTTTGGCTTCGCCTTGGCAAATTTAGGCGTTTTCTTTGGCAAACATGATATTAAAGAGGACTTGGTTAATCCGCTGGTAGCATACAAATCAGATTATGAAGCCTTAACCAATTATGAGGAGTGGCGCAGTGATGGCTCTACAGATCCAGATGACACTCCACATATTATCGCCAAGGCTGGTCAAGAAATTATTATTGATACGGCTAACAATAAAGTTACCATTGATGGGAAATCGGCCGATAAATACGTTTCGTGGTTATCGACTTTTCCTAAATTAACTGGTGGAGTTCCACAAACTCTACACTTTTTCCCGGATCCCAAAAATGCTGATGTAACAATTGAATATCGACCAGCAATTAAGTAGTCACGAAAGCGACTACTTTTTTTATACATAAATAAGGAGGTTAGAGATTTGTATATTATCCTGGATAAAAATTTAAAGCGAGTTGCCACGTTATCGACTAATTCAGACGCCAACCCGTTTTGGGGTGAAGTAGTTGAACGCCAAATTGCCGATGATAACAGTAACTCGGATGATGGCATTACTGGCGTTAGCACTTTTAATAGTACGGATCCGAATGCTAACTCCAAAAGTTGGAATGATACATTAACAGGACTAACGATGTTACAAAGTGCTCCTGCAGCTCAATACTTAACGGTTGGTAATAGCGTTGCGGTGTATGATGATGTGCATAATCATTGGCGTATTTATCGAATCTATCAGGTTGATGAAACTATTGATGCCACTAGCGGAGCTCATTTAGTAACGGTGGATGCTATTAACCTAGCAATCTATAAACTTAATAAGACCATTCCACCACAAAAAGAAATTAAAGATTGTAAATTAGATCAAGCCATGCAGTGGATCATGGCTGATACCGGTTGGGATTTACAAAATAATTGTTCTTCGGGCTTGTTTGCTGATATTAACTTTGATGGTACGGCTTCTAGTCAATCTGTCTTGCAGACGGTTCTATCAACTTACGATGCGGAAGCTGATGCTTATTGCCATATTGACTCCAACGGTATTGTGACTGATCTAATTTTAGAATTAGCTGATCAATTGGGAGAAGATGAAGGTAAGTCAATTACCTATGGGCAAAACATGTTATCTGTCCAACGAGAAACAGTTGATACTAATTTAGTAACCAAGCTTTACATTGTGGGCGCAAATAATGCTTCAATTGCCTCGGTTAATAACGGCAAGAATTATATTACTGACGTTTCAGCAAATTCTCTTTATAACAATGATAGCAATACCTGGCTAGAAGGGACCATCACGAGTGATACCATTACTGAACCTAAAGCATTACTTGATTGGGGATTACGTGAATTAAGATTGTACAATCATCCACGAATTAACTATGCCGTGGAGGTAACTCAAGATTTTCAAGCTAACTTGGGCGATACTATTAAGGTGATTGATTTATCTATGAACCCGATTTTAACCACGGAGGCAAGAGTCATTCAGCAAACTACCTCAGAAAGTGACCCAAGTCAAAATAAAGTTGTATTAGGTGAGTTCAGTACAGTTAAAGTAATTACGCCGGCATTTATTCGCAATATGGAACAGCGTTGGAATGATCACGTTAAGAAACTATTTGAAGAAGCCCGAGAGAATGCCAATGCAGCCACAGTCAGTTTGATTACGCCGTTAGGTTCAACTTGGTATAACACGGATACTTCCAAACGGGTGATTGCAAGACTATTTATTGAAGGTGAGAATGTAACCTCTTATCTGTCACCACAAGCGTTTAATTGGCAAAAAATTAATATGGACGGCACCCGTGATATTGGGTGGGAAGCTGATCATGCAAAAGATGGTTATCAGGTTACTATCGAACCACCATTTGTCGGGACACTATTAGTCACCATTGATGATACTTATGTGAAAGATGAGGCAGAGATGTGGATTGATACCAGCAATTCAGCTGATGGTTCCTGGAATAAACTTTGGGAAACTAAAGATGCCGCCAACAAAGATTTTAATGGCGATCAGCATATTGGGGCCTTACAATTTTCATATTTATTGAGTGATGGTTCGGTGTTGTCTAGTTATCACTATTCTAAAGACAAAAACCATTCAGATTGTGAATTTATTAAATGGAACGCTGATGGAACATTACAGAGCATGATGTTTGTAACTGGTGGTGGCCATTGTGGATCGTTCGGCTATGATGAAAGTTCCAATACGATTTATACAGAAATAAAAGATCCAATTGATGGGAAATATTATTTGGTAACAATGGCATACCAAGCCAATACAAGTGCTAGTAATATAACTAAGTGGTGCCAAGTAAAACAATATTTTCGAGTTGCAGTTGATTTGAAAAATAATCTATGGCTGGGAAGCACGACGAGTGGGAAAGTGTATGTTTGTCAGATAAGCGATTTACAGACAGGAAACTTCAAACCAATCATTGAATTTAAATTGCAAGATTTTAAATGGAAGCCATTACCAGCTGGAACCACTAATAATGGCGCTTATAACACTCTTCAGGCAAATGGGATTAGTTATCCATTTGCTTTTTTTACGGCGGGTGATGCTAACAATGCTGATGACAAACATGTTATGTGTATTAACTTAATTACACAGTCAATGGTATTTGATTATGTGGTGGAACCAATGCAGGATATTAAGTTAACAGTGCCGTTGGAAAATGGCGGTCATTTGGAGCCGGAGGGCATATATGAAGATGTTAATAATTCTAGGTTAATTGTTGGCTTTAACGTTTCTGAATATAGGGATGATGCACACACTGTGTCTATTGCTCATAGTGCATTATATACGGCTCCACTTAAAATCCGTGATGATTCTAAAGACTTAGTTGTTGAATATCCTGAACAAGATGAAGGCGAGAATGATGAAGCTGAACAACCAGTAATTACCGGAAATGATAATGCTGATGATTCAGATGATAGTTCTGATAGTGATGAAGATGGGGATGAATCAACTGGTGAAGGAACCGAAATTGAGGATGGTGATAGCAATTGATTATTGCAACGGGAACATTGAATATTGATGAAAATGCTAAGCTTGCTCAACAAGCCTCTGACGATGCAAAAAATGCTGTAAATTCTGCGGCTGATGAAGCGGGTAAGATTAAAACATCGTTGGATGGGAAAATTACTGTTTCATCGCAAGAGCCTTTTGATGATGGGAAAAGTCATGATGAAGGTGATATTTGGTACGTCCAAGACAGTAACCATATAACTAGTGAAATGTACACCTATGATGGATCTGATTGGGTTAAGACTAAGATGTCCCAAACAGCCTTGTCAGTTGGCCAACTTTCAGCGTTATCTGCTGATTTAGGAACCATTGAAGCCGGATATTTGAACTCTGTAGAAATTGATTCATCAACCATTAAAGCTGCCAAAATTGATGCAACTTCGACAATTACAGGGGCATCAATTGAAGAAGATGGCAGTAATGGCAAAATAACATTAGACACAAACGGTTTTTGCGCCATTAGCAATGGGAAATATCTTCAATTTGTATCTGGAAATAGTAATGGATATACTCAAATTCGCGGTGGCTTGGATGTTGATTCAATTAACGTTGGGTCCTCAATCATTGAAGGACAAACTTTTCAAGCATATGGCGGCAACAATACTCATATTGGTAGTGAAAATGCATGGACCTATTTGGCAGAAGGAATTAAATGTGGTCCTGGAGGTTATATTTCATCAGTTTCAGGAACTGATATTTATTTCCACAATGAAGCTGGATCGACAATTGATCTTCATGCTGGTGATGTCATTTCACATGGAACTAATTTACTTGATGAAATTAATGGGATTAAAAAGAAATTGAAGATGTAAGGTGATCTGATGAATGATATTAACGCACAAGATTTAATTAACCAATTGGTTAATGAGTACAGTCAAGATATGGCAGCAAAAAATCAACAAATTGCGTTATTAAAAATTGAAAATAATCAGCTTAGAAAGAAGGTGAAAACTAATGAGTAAGGAACTCGCATTCACGGATGATAATGATGTGGTTAAATATTTAGATACAACCACTGCTTTTAATCTGGCACTCACGGCCGACGGGGTGGCCTTTGATTTAACTAATGCTAAGTCAATTCTGGTAAAAATAGCTAATGACGATGGATATATCATGCAAGAAGCTATTGATTTAACCACTGTAACTAGTCCGCTTGGTGGAACACTAAGCTTTCCAATTAATCAGGATATCATGAACACATTGGTTCCAGATGATTATGATATTGAAGTTTGGGTTACTATGAATGATGGTACGCAGGCTATTTTTCCAAGTGATGGAACGTTAGGATTTTCAATTGAAGAGAACCTCATGAGTGATACTGGTGAAGTAATTCCGACAGTCACTTTGAATGATTTTCAGCAACAATTTGATGATTTGAGTAATCAAATGGAGAATGCGGTTCATAATGTACAGAAGGGTGACCAAGGTGACCCTGGTAATGGTATTAAGTCTGCCAACAATCAGTATCAGTTAAGTGATTCACCAGTTACAGTTCCCACAGGGGGCTGGTCAGATACTATTTTGGCGACAACCGATCAGCTTCCCTATCTGTGGACTAAAATTATTTTTACCTACGATGACGGAACAACTAAAGAAACTAATTTTGTTTCTAGCCGAGGTGACACCGGTAGCCAAGGTCCAATTGGCCCGGAAGGGCCGCAAGGGAAACAAGGAAATGGCTTGGTGGTTAGAGGGAAAGCTGATAAAGAGGAAAATTTACCCACAACGGGTAACAACCAGGGTGATGGCTACTTAGTCGGAACGGACTTATATATCTGGATAGATGGTTCATGGCAAAATATGGGAAGCATTACGCCTGATTTAGCTGATTATGTAAAAGTGGTTGATATGAACAATGCTTTAAACACTAAAGTTAATATTGCTGATATGCGTAAACCTGCTAGTGATGTAGCTGGAATTGAAGAGGTTAACGCCAAACAAGATAAAATTGGGTATACGCCTGCTGACGATAGTAAAGTTGTTCATGATAATCATGATGGAACGATAACTGCTAATGGAACTGTCTTCAACCTTTTAAAATCTTTAAGTGCTTCCTCAATCCCTCAAGACCCAACTAAAGACTACAATACTCTTCCACAAGGACTTGCTTTGATGTCGGAAGTTAACGGAGAACCGGCTAATATGCCTCCGGTTAAATCAACCTATTTAACGCTGACAATTGCTTCCAGCTTTGCAACTGGACGTAAGCGTCAAATGGCGTGGTTAGACGCAGGTGCTAATTCGTCTAACAACAATTTCACCTACATTAGATATTGTGTTGGAAGTACTTGGTCATCATGGGATTCAATTCCAACAAGTACTCAAATAAGTAGTTTGATTCCGGCTACCATCGCAGATACGACTAAGGATGCCAATTTTACAGGAAAACTTCAAAAGTCTGGAATTGATGTGGCAACTACAACTGATGTTAAAAATGCTGTTAATACAGCTACTGCAAACATGGTTGATTCCAGCAAGCCTACTAACTTTACAGCAGGCTTGCAGTCAGGAGGTGTTTCAGTCGCTACTAGCGACGATTTGAAAAGCGTTGAAAACTCGGCTTGGCATCAGCTAGATGAGAAAAAAATACCCATAGGAGGCACTCTTCTCTACAAGATTGATGAAAACTCAAAAATAATATATATGTCATACTCACACTCATTACAATATGCTTACTTTATAAGTAGTGGCGATACCGCTACTGTAGCTGATTTTTCATCAATAGTAAAAAACATTAAAACTGTTTCAGGGAAAATCTATTGCAAAAATATAGGCAATTCAGATAGTTCAATTCAAGGGTCAGCCGTTGATTTGTCAATTAGTAGTCCTGCATCTATTGTGTTTGGTGGCACTAGTGGTGGTATTGATTATTTTAGCTTTTATGAAGGAGCTTACTTCACTTATGATTCTCTCCAGTAATTAGAAAGATGGATATTTTTACGACTTATTATGTAACACTGATATAGCCAATTAAATTTGGTGGTTTCAGTTGTATCACGTTTTTAAACTTGTACTACAAGAGTGTTACGGGCGATAACTTCCTTCCGAAGTTTATCAATTGTGTCCTAGAAATATATTTTGTTCGAGGTATATCCACACCCAATTATGATTATTTATATACCCCATAAACGATAAAAAAGGAGATAATAAACAATGTTTATTTATGTTAAGTTTGATTCAAATGGTTTTGTCACCGATTATAAAAAAGTCGAGACCGATGGTTATACAAAGGTGTTCGTCTTAGATTCATGGATTAATCAGTTCGCTCAATATCCAGATAAATTCCGATATGATGCAACAAATCAAAAATTGCTTAATCCAGGTAACTTACCGAGTGTTTCATTGAACCAAGTAAGTACAGATGTAACAACCTTACAAACTCAGTTACAATCTTTGCAATCAACAGGTACGCAAACTGATTCACAATTGGGAGCTTTGGTAAGTAACATTTCAGTGGTTCAAGGACAAATCCTCGGAGAACTACAAAATATTCAAACTCAATTAAATGCTTCTGAAAAAGCAACTGCTGTACCGGCAGCAAATACAACTAATTCACCAGCTTAATAAAAGGAGGTAATACAATGTTTAATATTGATTGGCACGGAATGCTTAAAATTGAATATGATAACGGTTGGTTATCTTATGATAAATTGAAACTGTTCGTTGGTTGGAATGAATTAACAAAAGATCAGTTTACTGATATTACTGGTAAGAATTATGACACAGGGGTGGAAAATTCATCAACTGCTTCTTAATTGACGGTCAGTTGAGTACACTCACATGTAGACGTTTTTTGGAATGCAAGTTTAATTAAATTAAAGTCCGTCACTTTTTTGAAACAGTGGTATAATCATTTTCGTAGGCATTAACCCCTTTGGTGCCTACGCATTCGAATATTCATCTGAGCATTTATGAATGCCCCATGCTCATACATTCCCCTCAATGTATGTGATGTATACACGCCCGTCATAAGATGGGCGTGTTTGTTTTTAATAATTAGTTGTTACGACTATATAATCGTGATACAATGCGTTTGTGGAATTCCATTCCTCCAAGAAGGAATTTCATGTTCTTCAATATGATATGAATTGAGGACGCCCTTTAAAGCGGGGCGTTTTCTTTTACACAAATTTTATGGAGGTTGTCTTATGTATACACAAATATTAAATGTTTTAAATTCCTTTAAAGCAACCGGATTGGTTGCTTTTTTAATTGCTGTAATTCCAGCAACTTACAAATTGGTTAAACCGTTGATTGAAGCTAAAATTAAAACTGAAAAGAATACCCATATTAAGCAAGGAATGGAATTAGGCTTGAAGTTTGCTAATGCATTTGTTCCACTGGTGGCAAGTATGCCAGCTTTAAGTAATTCTGATCGTAAAAAAGTGGTCAATCAATTTGTTGATTCTGGCTTAAAAGAGTCCGGCTTTAATTTTAAAGCAGAAACAATTGAAGGATTAGCAGAACAAGCTTACCAGTATTATAAACACACTCTAAAGGGAGATAATCACAAAGCACCTGTTACTCCGGCGCCTACAAATGACGTTACACCCGACGTTCCAGTCGATGACGATCCGGAAGTATTTAACGAACCCCAATCATCTGAACAAAAGTAGGAAGTGACGAAAATGACAAAAAAGGTTGCTGATTTATCTGCTTACCAAGGCAGTTCTGAGACCTACATGAAATTTTTAAAAAGTCACGGAATTGATACCACGGTGGTTAAATTGACGGAAGGCACTGGATACATTAACCCTAAAGCTAGAGAACAAGTGGCTAACGGATTCAAAGTATTTGGTACTGTGAGTGTTTATCATTTCTTTCATGGTCATGGTTCATCAGAAGCTAAGTATTTCTTAGCTTGGGTAAAAAGCTTTGGGTTGGATAAATCCACAGTCTTGGCCCTAGATGTGGAAGCACAAGACCTTCCTTGGAAGACCACAGCTGAAGTAAATGCCTTTTTAAAGGAGTTAAAAGCCAACGGATTTACCAACGTTATTACTTATGGATCCGGTTCATGGTTTGCTGAAAAGCGAATTGATCGAGCGAAACTTATTGATAAGCATATTTGGGTAGCGGCGTATGGTGTTAGTCAACCGGGAATTGATAATGTGAATGCCTGGCAATATACCGATAACTATGATGGATTAAAGGTTGACGCCAGCTTAGATTTTGATGGTTCACTGTCCGGAAGTGGGGTAGTTATTAAACCTGCTAAACCGGAATATTATCAAACTCCAGGCCTATACGAAGCAACACAAAGCGTAATTCACCAATTTAACGATGCTGAATTCAAGTCTAAACGGCATACTCGTCTGATTAAAGGAAGTCGATTCTATGCTACCCCAATAAAATATGGTAAAATTTATCGACTTTCTACACCGACTGGTTACTATACAGCAAACAAAGATAAAGTTAAATTTATTTTTGCAGTAAAGGCTGGTGATAAGTAATGGTGGAAGTTCCTGATGAAATTAACATGACTAAAATGCTTATTGGTATTAAAGAAGATATTTCTTCCATTAAACAACAGCTGAATGATCAGGCTGATTTGAATGCCAAAACAGATAAAGCTTTAGCCAAATCCATTGAAAACGAACATCGAATTGATAACCTTACACATATTAACTATGCATTAATTTCTTTAGTGGCAACGGGAATTATTGTACCGTTGATTATTTATTTAATTGAGAAATTTATGTGAGATGAATCCCCCTTGAATGATTATGGGGGGGAATACATATATTGGTATATATTAATTAATATTATTTTTTGCTTTTGATAATATTATGTATATATTAGCTTTTGGTTATTGAACTATCACTTTTATCGGTGAATTAACAAATAACGGGCAAATGACGGCCAATTAAAATTATAAATGCCTTTATATCAACGTTTTTAAGGGGCACTTGTGCCTGCAGTCGGCATAGCATTTCGCAAAAATAGGGAAACCAACGAATGACAATTTGTTGGGTTCCCTATTTTTGTATTCCTGCTTGTAATATCTCCATGAAACACCATCATAAAGTCTGCGGACGATGTCAGACGAGAATTGGTATACAAGAAATATCACAGATTGGTATATGATAATAATATTTTGAAATAGCCTGACGTAACGGTACCCGATTGGATAATCAGGAAAAATCGGGCTTGTGGTATACATTGTTTTGCGTTATGCTGTACTGGTAAATACAAATTGTTTGGGAGTGAACAAAATGAAAAAAGTATTATTAATTTGCGAGAGTGGAATTTCCAGCAACTTTCTCGCGAAATCGGCTAGGCCCTTTATTGAACTGTATGATGCAAAGATTGAACTGATTCCAACTAACATTAACAATGCGGACACATATTTGGGTGATCCAATTGACTTAGTGCTCGTTGCTCCTCAAGCCAGTTATCACAAAAAAGAACTTGAATTGTTTGACCGCGCAACGCAAATTAAAACAATTCCTGACGAGATTTATGGTTGGGCAAACGGGGAGAAGCTCGTTAAGTTCATCATGGCCCAATTATCTCCGATTGGGGCAGCTTAAAATGACTGATGAGCAGTTAAACGGGATCGCCATGAAAATGCTGACTTATTCTGGCAAAGCAAAGAGCATCTTATCGGACTTGATGGATCATCTCAACTCATCAAGTCATGATAGTGATATTGATGCCCAATTAAACGAAGCTCATCAGTGGTTGGTCCAGGCACATCAGCAACAAAATTTGGTGATTGCCGAAGCTGAGACAGTTGGATACTCATTGCTCTTCACGCATGCCCAAGACACACTCATGAATACGGAAACAATTGAATTTGTGATTAGAAAGTCTATCGCTGCATTTACAAATCATTCATAAGTTCAATCCGGCATCTGGTTATTAATTTGATACTACTTACGAAATAGGTCTTGCCTAATTTTGCTGTGTATATAACTTGTCGTGACCTCCGATTCTGTTGAATTAAAATTCAATCTGGCCTATAATGGTCTGTATGATTTATTCTTGTAATGAACTTCAGGAGTAATTTAAAATCAAAAATCTAATCTGATTAACTTGTTTTGTTAATAAGATTAGATTTATTTTTTGGAGGGTATCACATGCAACAACAAGATCAAACAGACCAGGAACGTCGCGCAGATGCCTCTTTCTTTGGCCAGCCTCGGGGACTCTCAACCCTGTTCTTCACGGAAATGTGGGAACGGTTCAGTTACTACGGAATGCGTGCTATTCTTCTTTACTACATGTATTATAGTGTAACTAAAGGCGGCCTTGGGTTTGATAAGCCATTAGCTGCGTCTGTTATGTCGATTTATGGCTCGTTAGTCTACTTAACCTCGGTTATCGGTGGCTTTGTGAGTGACCGAATCCTGGGTAGTCGCCGGACCGTGTTCTATGGCGGTGTTCTGATTATGTTTGGGCACATCGCGCTGTCGTTGCCAATGGGTGCGCCGGCATTATTCACCTCAATTGTCCTGATCACGATTGGGACTGGACTATTAAAGCCAAACATTTCTGAAATGGTTGGTGGGTTATATACCGAGTATGATACACGGCGCGATTCCGGATTCACAATTTTCGTATTCGGAATTAATTTGGGATCATTCATTGCGCCGCTGCTGGTTAGTTGGCTCGGATTCAACGTCAACTTCCACCTTGGCTTCTCACTGGCTGCTATTGGGATGTTCTTTGGATTACTGCAATATATTCGCGGTGGTAAAAAACATTTGCCTAGTGCCAGCTTGTATCCAAGCGATCCATTAGAACCCAACGATGCCAAGAAATTGACTATCCGGGTTGGTTTGGGAGTGGTTGTCTTCGGCTTGATCCTGTTGCTCATGCAGGTCATGGGGGCATTATCACTCAGCTCATTTATTACCTTGCTGAGTATCATTGCCGTGGCCACACCAATTATTTACTTTGTCGTCATTATTTCCAGCAAAAAAATCTCTTCCACCGAACGCTCAAGAGTTGTTGCCTATATTCCACTGTTTATCGCAGCTGCGATTTTCTGGGCAATTGAAGAGCAGGGATCCGTTGTTTTGGCACTATTTGCCGGAACCCAAACGAATAATAATGTTGGCGGTATTTTTAATATTTCGCCAGGTTGGTATCAATCGTTGAACCCACTGTTTATTATGCTGTACACGCCATTCTTTGCTTGGATGTGGATTAAACTTGGCAAAAAGCAGCCGAGCTCACCATCCAAATTTTCACTGGGATTAGGTATTGCCGGATTATCCTATCTGTTTATGGTGATTCCAGTTGCCTTATTTGGCGCACAAGCAAAAGTGAGTCCACTATGGCTGCTCGGAAGCTGGGCCATTGTGGAAATTGCTGAACTGTTAATTTCACCAATTGGACTCTCTGTTACGACCAAGCTGGCACCAAAAGCCTTTGAATCTCAGATGATGAGTATGTGGTTCTTAGCCGATTCAGCTGGTCAAGCGGTCAACTCACAAATTGTTAAATACTATACACCGGACAATGAAATTAATTACTTCTTGATCGTTGGTCTGGTTGCAATTGTCGCCGGAGTTTTGTTGGCATTCCTGGTTAAACCAATTAAGCGGTTAATGGAAGGTGTCAATTAGATTCAAGAACGACCGAATGTGTTATCCTAATTTGGATAGCACATTTTTATTTTGGGGAGAAAACGTGATGGTAAAGATTGCCGTAACCAGTGATAATCACCTTGATTTGAACAAGGTAGCACTGGCCGATACAATTAAACAGCAGGCGACTTTTTTGCAGGACCAAGGGGTAGACGATTACCTGATTGCCGGCGATCTATTCAATGATTTTCAGAAGTCGGTGGATTACGTTCAGCAGCTGTCAGCAGCCGTTGCTCCAATCCGAGTTTTTTTCATTGCCGGCAACCACGACATGATCAAAGGTGTCAGTTATGACGAGTTGGAAAATGGCCAGTGGCCGGGGTATCTGAACAACCAATTCTTTGACGTCCCTCAAACCGACTACCGAATTATTGGCATGAACGGCTGGTATGACTACACTTTTGCCGTGAATGAAGATAAAACTGAAGATGAATTTCATCGTTGGAAAATGGCCTACTGGATAGACGGGCTGATTTCGCAGCCTATGAGCGATCCTGAACGTGAGCAGATAGTCCTTTCGGAATTGACCCAACAGCTCCAGAACGCGCAATCAGCGGGCAAGAAAGTGATTTTGATGACTCACTTTGTTCCCAACCAACACTTCATTCATTATACGAATGATTTTCGCTTCTGGAATATGGCCAATGCCATGATGGGCAGTCTGCATTTTCAAAAATTGATTGAGGACTATCAGGTTGAACGGGTCGTTTTCGGGCATATTCATCAACGACTGGTGCCTATTAGGCTTAAGGCGACGACATACTATAATGCAGCGGTGGGATACCACAACCATCGTCACAATGAGTGGCAGACGAATGATTTCATAGCTGAATGGGCAAAACAGTTGAAAATGTTCCAAATTTTTTGATGATTGCGCTTGACGGAATCACTAAAATTTTGTATTATTATATTCGTTGGTTTGATAGCAACACTCTTTTGGAGGGGTAGCGAAGTCTGGCTAAACGCGGCGGACTGTAAATCCGCTCCTTCGGGTTCGGTGGTTCGAATCCACTCCCCTCCATTTATTTTTGGGCTATAGCCAAGTGGTAAGGCAACGGGTTTTGATCCCGTGATGCGCTGGTTCGAACCCAGCTAGCCCAATAATTGATTGTTACCCGTTTTCATAGGTTGTCAAAAGCCTGTGAGGACGGTTTTTTCTTTGCTCTCGATTGTCATGAGGTGTCACTAATTGTCAGTGAAATGGTATTCAATATGGTATTCAATTTTGAGTGATAGGAGTAGATCCTTCAAAATTACCTAAATTGGTCTACTCTAAAAGTTTAGATATTTTGCGAGCTTCTCAGTTGCCTCGTTCGATTCTTTGCGCGTAGTGGCCGTGTAGATGTCCATAGTAGTTTTATAGGACGAATGCCCTAACTGTTCCTGAACTGCTTTCACAGACGCCCCAGACTCGAATGAGAGGGTAGCATAGGTATGCCTGAATGCATGGACGGTGACTTTCTTCAAGTCGTAATTACCAATCACATGCTTTAGCCACACTTGCGGCTTAACTGGCTGGAACATTTCGTTTTTTTCATTAGCAAAAATGAGGTTATCTCCGATAGGAAATGGTAGATTGCAAATTTAATCCGAATTTTTTGACAAATTGGTCAGCATGACCTGATAAGGTGTTTGCCAGTCAAGTATTTTAAGTGGTCTCTGATTAATTTCGAGTAAGGTGGTTTTCAAGCCTTGAGCACTAATGTGCTCAAAATAAGTCCCCTTAGGATAAAAATAGCGTAAGTTCCGATTAAATCGTTCATTACTGCCGCGCTCAGCTGGCGTATAAGCATGGCAGTAATAGGTCTTAATACCATATTGTGATTCAAGTGATACTAGCCCACTAAACTCAGTGCCACGGTCCACAGTAAAGCTGTGCACCGGACCATTAAAAGTGGTTAGGAACTTAGTTAGTGCTTCATTAACAGTCGCTGTCGTCCGATCTTTTAACCGGTATGCCCAAAGGAACCGTGATTTGCGATCGATTAAAGTTAATAAAACTGCCTTACTATGCCCACGAGGACCAACGACTGTATCTAGTTCAAAATCGCCGATGCGATTACGTTGATTAATCATCATGGGACGCTGTTCAATTGATCGCCCCAAAGATTGATTATATTTGGATCGTTGGTCAACGTTACGCCGTTGGCGTACGCCATGTTCAGGTAGATCATTCAAGGAGAAATCAATTCTCCCCTGATTTAGCCAATTATAAATAGATTTAGTAGCTAGTTTAAATTCGTGAGCAATCATTCCTGGTGACCAGCTTAGACGTAAATGGTTGAGAATTTTTTGCTTTAACTCATCGCTCAGCTTAGTTTTCCGACCACATCGTGATCGCTTGTATTCGGCATCTGTTTGTGCTAATTCAGCCTGATAAGGTTGACATCGAGATAATTCATAAGAAATTGTTGACGGTGATCGGTTCAGCCGAACGCCCATTTGGATATTGGACAGCCCTAGTTCACAAAAGGTTTCGATTTTAATTCGTTCGGAATAGGTTATACTAGACAAAAGATCAGCTCCTAAAAGATGGGTTTGTGGTAAACACCATTTTAAAGGAAGCTGATCTTTTTTGCCCGAACAGCGTTCGGATTAATTTTACAATCTACCTATTAAATATACTTCTGACGAAAAATTTAGCATTACAGCTTATGATAATTTGCGATATTTAAAAAATGAGGACACGTTAGTTTTTCCTTCTTCAACACTGACCCAACGATTTACCCAAGTATGCAAATTAGCTAAAATTCCCCATAAAGCTAAGGTGGTAACCAAGCATAAATTATCGCCGGTTTTAAATGATGATAAAAGTTATTTTGACATGTTAAAGTCCAGTATTAAGGAAGCTCGTAAAGCCAATGGCAATCATTACTTTGTTGCCGATCATTATGGCACAGTTGAATTACGTAAGGCACCGTATTATCGGACTAAAATTATTTTAGGAGATAAATCCAGTGCTGAAAGCTTTACATTTGAGAAGTCGATTGATAATGCTTATAACGCCATCAAAGTGGTTAAAACTAGTAAGAAGGAAAAGGCTAAAGTAACGGCCACTAAAATTGTCCAAGCTGGTAAGCAGGGCAACACATTGCAACGTTGGGGAAAACTGCAAAAGATTGAAAAAGTAACTAAAGACAAAACTAATCTAGCTCAAATGAAAGTTCGGGCTAGTAATTTGTTGAAACTATATAATCGGCAAACCTATAAATTGAGTATTACTTGTACAGGTAATCAAGCATTAAGGGCTGGTAATTCAGTATATGTAAAACTATCCAGTTTAAAAGATATTGGTTTGGGAACCAAGCAATTGGTTATTACCAAATCAACCATCACATTTGACCCGAATTACACTGCTGATTTAGAAATCAAGGTGAGAATGTCATGACAGGTGATACATTATTAGACATGATTAATAGCCGTGGAGGAAATCCCAATGAGTATAGTGACATCGTTCCAGGAAAAGTGATTAGCATTTCACCATTAAGAATTCAATATTCATCAACGGCAATTTTAACCGAAGACTTTTTAACTTTAGGAGAACACGTGACTAAGCATACAGTTAAAATGACTTACCAAGATCGTTCAGAGAGCGGTGATATCAAACGAACAGAAACCGTTACAATTGATCAATCGTTAAAAGTTGGTGATGGCGTATTAATGTTGCGTGGTGATGGTGGTCAACGTTTTTTAGTTTTAGAAAAGTTAGGTGACACAAATTGAATGATGAATTAGATGAAGTTCAAGATTTAATAGATGATGCTAGCATTCCAGTGGTAACTGAAACGGAGGCAGACGATGATATCGATCAAAACCTTAACGATGATGGCAGTCCAACCACAGGTGAAACTGATGATGTGGAAGAAGAAACTTCCCCCACCTACACATACCAGGTTAAGGCTGGACGAATTATTCAGATGACAGATGGTAAAGACGCAATGCTACAGGCAATCGATAAATTACTACAAACGGTTCGATTTGCTTATCCAATCTATGATGAAGATTATGGTCATGATTTAGAAGATCTGTTAGGCAAAGAGTTACCGTATGCTCAAACAGAAGTCGAACGATTACTAACAGAGGCTTTAGAAGCAGATGACCGAGTTTTAGATGTGGAAGTACAAGATATTGTGCCTGACACTAAAGGTTTTCTGACTGTAACGGCATTGGTTACCACGATTTATGGAGAAATTAGTATTAGTCCGGAGGTGATGATTAATGAGTCCTAGTGAATTAGTTGCAGAAATTCGTAGTCATGATTTTGATTACTATCTAGATGAATTGATGGATAACGTTAGTGACGATGTGGATAAACGAGAGGGGTCCATTATTTATGATGCTTTGGCTCCTGCTGCAACGGTTTTGGCCGAAGAAGCAATTACTTTGGCTAACACGATTGAATTTATTTATACGCAAACTTCCACGGGTGAGTTTCTAGATTACCGTGCTGTTGAACGAGGAACCAGTCGAATCGCTGCCACCAAAACGCAAGTTAAAGCCACTGCTGTTGATCGAAATAATCTACCTGTTACAAATATTCAAATTGGTGATCGGTTCGCTTCGATTGGGGATGAACCGATTTTTTATACCGTCATTAAAGTAACCGATGATATTAAAACGCAGCTTAGTTCGTCACAGGCAATTGCTGACAAAGGCGGAGCAACTTTTTCAGCTATGGCTACTGATGTCACCGCACCCGTAATTATTTTAGAAGCAGAAGAGTTGGGCACGAGGCCCAATGGATACAAAGGCCAAATCTTACCAGTTTCCTATAACGATGCCTTAAGCTATGCCGAAATTACAGAAATAACGGTACCCGCTAGAGACAGTGAAAGTGACGATGATTTACGAACACGTTTATTGTCTCCGGACACTTACAATGCTTATGGTGGTAATATTGCAGACCACGTTGATATGTTGTCCCGAATTAAAGAAGTTGGTGCGGGACAAGTTTATCCAGCTTGGCAAGGTGGTGGAACTGTAAAACTAGTCATCGTGGATAATAATTTCTTACCTGCTTCAACTGAATTAATCGCTTCGGTTCAAAATGAAATTGACCCCGCTCCAGGAGGAAGTGGTTACGGATTAGCTCCTATTGACCACGTTGTTACGGTTACTGCACCAACTGAATTAAAAATAGATATTACCAGTACAATTACGTTTGCTACAGGCATTGATGAAACAACTGTAAAAAATAATATTAATCAAGCATTACAAACTTACTTTGGTAATTTAAGAAAAAATTGGGCAGTAATTGATGCAACCATTGGCCGTGGATACAACGTAACTGTTTATCGTTCACAGATCTTGGCGGAGGTTTTAAAAATTAATGGGGTAACCAATGCTACTTTGCCGACTTTAAATGGTCAGGACTCTGATTTGAAATTACAAGCGACTAATAAAATTTCGGAATTACCAATTTTAGGGACGGTGACATTGAATGACTAAATTAATGGATTACTTACCGGATTATTACCAAGGTGTTCGGGAAATGGACCGATTGCTGAATGGAGAGCAATTGACACTGGATGAACTAGAGACATTTGTACGTCAATTTTTAAGCAATCAATTTGTAACTACTGCAGATGAAGCTGGAATAAAGTTAATGGAGTCCGAGTTAAGTATTATTCCCAATAGTACTGATACGTTGCAACAGCGTAAGAATGTAATCTTGCTACGACTATTACCGCCCGCAGCCATTACATGGCCATACTTTAAGCAACTAATCCAGAACCTGAATATTCCGATTGATCTTCAACGAGATGTCATAAAGCAAACAGTTTCGGCGATGTTTTATAATAGGCTACCAACTTCAACAGAGATTAAACAGCTTCAATATATTTTTAATACATTGATTCCAGCAAATATGGTGACTAAATTATTTACACCAACTGAAACCCAAGTCAGCTTTAAGCAATACTATGGCATTGCTACGGTAATTCAGGTTGAAACAGTAGTAAATGCGAAAGGAGCAAATTAATGAGTGAGTATCATGATTCCCAACTAACCGCTTTCGGTGCTGATTTAGCTCAACGAGCCAGTAACGGTGATACTAAATTCACAATTACCAAAGCGACGTCTACAGCGGATGATTTAAGCCAAACGGATTTAAGCCAATTAATTACATTACCACATGAAAAGCAGACTGGTGAAATTGATCGAATTTTGCCTGATCCAAATGGTGGAACGAAAGTTAAAGGAACTAAAGTTAGTTTTGATAATTTAAACTTAACTGAAAACTATCCCATTCAGGCGATGGGATTGTATGCCAAAGAAGATGTCGATGGAGCTAAAGAGCAACTTTATGCAGTTACCACTGCGGCTGATCCAGAAACAATGCCCAAGTCTGATTCTGCCATTATGTTTACTTTTGCCGTTTCGATTTACGTTGTGGTTGGTAATGCCAAACAGGTTACGATTAACGTAAATCCTGATAGTTTTGCAACTAAGGAATATGTAGCTGATGCCATTGCTAACGTTAAGGTTGATACGTCTGATTTAGCGAAGTTAAACCAAGATAATTACTATACTGGTGATAATCAATTTAAGCATGATCCAGTCAATAAGAACGGTGATGCTTATGGATTAGCGAAAGACATTGATACTAAAGTAACTGACAATGGCGATGGATCCATCGTAGTAAACGGGAAGACCTTTGTACCGGCTGATGACAGTCAAGTTGTGCATACTTCCGGTGATGAGGAAGTCGGCGGTACCAAAACGTTTGACACCGCACCAGTCGACAAGACCACCGGTCATCCATATATCACCAAAGATGGTGTGCCAGCGGTACCATCAACTCTTGCAGATACCACTAAAATGGCCAACTTCACTGGTGGACTGCAGAAAGGAGGTATCGATGTCGCCACGGCGGCTGACTTAAAAAGCGTTGAAAATTCTGCTTGGCGTGTAAAACAAGGATCATCAGATCTTATGACGTCATACACTTGCCTTTATAGGATCAACTCCGATAAAAGGCGAATTGAGTTTGTTTTATGGGGATTATTGCCAGCCGGAGATCCAACAGGAAAAACAATTGTTGATTTTTCTGAAATCTCAAGCACCTTTAAGTCTATCGATGGGAATGCAACCCAGGGCTTAAATTCGGATTATGCTATGAAACGTATTATACAAGTTAATGGGTCTAAGATATCAATATCTGACAGTGGTACTTCCGGAAATCCAACTCGTCTTTTTATTGCTCATCATAGTCTTATTAACCCATCAGGGGATTATAGTGGAGACAATGAGCCTTGCTATTTGTACTATTAATTTTTAGTTTAATTTTTTTGCTAAAATTATGCTATAATATTTCACGTGGATAACAGCGCATTCACTGTTGTTATTCATACCCCTCAAGTGTATATTCCCCCAGAATATATACCTCTAGATATATTCATACTTTTTCATATATCCCCTAAAAGTATATGAAAATGCATCTATCTACGGATAGGTGCTTTTGTTTTGCTGAATACAGTTTTGAATCAGATAAGTTTTAGAAGCAATTGCTGCTGTAAACGAGTATTAGGTTAAATGCTTGACACAGTTTACACTTCGCAAATACACTGGGAGTACGCAATAATTCTTATATGGAAAAGGAGACTTATCAAATGGCTATTTTATCTGAAAGTATGAAAGAAATGATTGGTAAGCAATTACCATTTCTGGCAACTGCAGATGAGCATGGAGTGCCCAAGGTTGGCCCCAAGGGATCATTGCATGTACTGGACGATTCACATCTTTTGTATTTTGAGCATACCTTTCGACATGCCTATCACAACTTGCAGCAAAACAACTATGCGGCAGTAGCAGTGGCTGATAGAGAGGCTCAGAAGGGCTTTCGATTTGAAGGAACAGCTCGGATTTATGAAAATGATTCCGTATCTAAAAAGTATTTACCCCCGAAAATTTTTGACCGTTTTCCACGTGCAGCAGTGGTCATTATTGATGTGGAACACATCTTTAAGTTGGATAATACTTTAGAAGCGGGCACACAAATCAGTTAACATTATCAGCATAACAATATATACAAATTAGCTGTCTATGAAAATAGATGGCTTTTCTTTTGCACAGAAATAGAAGGGAAGTGAGACCGTTGCCATTAAGCGATGAGGATCATCAAATGTTACTGAAACATGGCAAAGAATTATCAGACCATGAAAGACGCATTACTGATCTCAACAATAAAATGACTGACACTTTAAAGAGTGTTGATGAAAGTAATAAGTATTTACGAGAACAGAATACTCGAATTTTAGAAGCTGTCATTCGTGGAAACGAAAAAAATGAAACTCATAAAAACGAGATGGAAGTTATCAATCGTCAAAACCTGTGGAAGGTGGTAACTATTGCGATTGGTTCAAGTTCCGTGATTTATTTGATTCTACAACAGTTAATGCACTTTATTCATTAGGAGGATGTTATGGATTTTATTCAACAATTAAATTTGGGAACGACTGCAGAAATGTCATTAATCTTTGCAGTCGTTTTTTGTATAACTCAGGCTTTAAAAACGACCGTGTTAAACAACAAGTGGCTGCCGTGGATATCTATGATTGTTGGTGTGTTCGCGGGATTATTGGCTGCCATCATCAATGCCGACAGTCATTATTTGTCAAGTGCTGTCCTGGGGTTGTTAATTGGTGGCTTTACCAGCGGGCTTTTTGACGGTTTTAAGGGATTCTCAACAAATAAGGAGGATAAAAACAATGGGTTATAAAATTAATCGCAATTACGCACTTTCAGCGGGACAAGGCGACAGTCGATTAGCGGCTAAAAAGTATATTATCGTCCACGATACGGGGAATGATAATAACAAGGGAGCTAATTCGGCTAAGAATGAAGCTTCTTATATGAAGCAACACTGGAATAATGCATACACCCATTTTATTGTGGATGACACAGCAATTTATCAGGTTGGTGAACCGGGTTATGTGGCTTGGGGTGCTTTGAACGCTAATCCATACAGTCCAATGCAAGTAGAATTAGCCCATGTTAATTCACAGTCACGATTCCGAGAGTCGTATACACGTTATATTTGGCTTATTCGATACTATGCAAACAAGTACAATATTCCACTCACTCTTGATGGTTCTGGTAATGGTATTAAATCACATCTGTGGGTTACTAATAATTTCGGTGGCGATCATGTGGATCCATACGGGTATTTATCTAAGTGGGGTGTTAGCAAAGCGCAGTTTGCTAAAGACTTAAAGAATGGGGTGGGGAGTACTTCTACACCAAAGAAAGCAAGTTACTTCACCTGGCGCCCACATTGGATTTATACCCAAGCAGCAGTTAAAGCCTATAAAGACATTAAAGATGTTGGAACTGGAAAAAATGTTTCCAAGACTTATCCACCAAAGACGCAGTTAAGCACTAAAGATTTAAAAAACAAGAGATTCCAATTAACAAATGGTCTGTGGGTTACCGCAAATAAAGACTTTGTAAACAATCTTTACTACACACCATCTGGCAAAGTCAAAACTGTGCAGTCTGTGCGTGGAACATACAGATACAAAGATTTAGCCTTTAAACAAAAGGTTGACGGATTTTCTAAAGGTACAAAGTTTGATGTTGTGAAAGTTGTTAAGTACGGCCACACATCACGGTTACAATTAGGAAATGGCATGTACATTTCTGGGAACAAACTTATCAATAAGTACGTAGAATAAACTTTTGCCTCACTCGATTAATTTCGGGTGGGGCTTTTTTTGTTATTTCTATATGTAAGTTGACATATATGTAGGATGTCATATAATGTATTTAAAAGGAGATGTAATATTGATAAACCAAAACATAAAGATGTTAATTGCTGATAAGTCCATTAGTGCCTACGAGATAGAAAAGAAAACTGGAGTTAGCTCATCCACAATTATAAATATTAGAAATGGTAAACGATCAATAAAAAACTTATCACAGGAAACTGGTGAAAAATTAAATCATTATTATTTGGAAATTCATAAACCGGAACAAGTATTTTGGGATGAAGAAGATAAAACCATGTTATTATCAGTCATTAATGACGATCCAAAACAGCATTGGGTAGTTTCCATACGGGAAGTAAGGACGCTAACAGATACTGGGGAAGTTGCTGATAGAGAATATCCCATTGAGATTAAGATTCCTTCATATAATTCTGTATTGAATCATTTGGTGAATAAATATTGGAATAAGTATGATACGTTGCAGAATCAAATATATGCAGACAAAAATTTTCCAATTCCAATACAACCGTTTTATGTGGATTATGCTCAAATGTCTTTTATCAATTCGGAGGAAATGCTGCCCATTATTGAAAAACTAAGAACATATTTAAAAGTACACAAAACAATTTACGGTGATAAACTTGAAGAAGATAATGAGACAGTGTTGCATCGCACGATGACAGCCTTTTTATATGCTAATACTTCTAATCCAGATTATTCAAATTGTCTTATTTTAACTCTTGAGCCAATTCCAGGCATAATGAGCCTAGCAAGCCATCAGTTATAAATAATGAAAAAGCGCCCACATTGGACGCCTTTTTATTGGTATACTTCTTAAATCTTCTATGTAAAAATCCGTCCCAGAAATCAAAATATTTTGGTATTCAGTATGGTATTCAATCAATACTTTCACTAACAAAACCTTGTCATATTAACTGATTGACAATTTAGACTCGAACCCAGCTAGCCCAATTACTAAACGTCTGTGACGAAAGGAACTCGTCGCGGGCGTTTTTTTGTATTTTCAACGATCGACCATTTTGATATTGCAAAATTTTGCATTTTCCGCTATTGTCAGTGTTAGAAGAATTGGAATAGTCCGATTGTAAATTCAGGAGGTAGCTTATGAAAATTGGTTTTATTGGCGTTGGGGCAATGGCTCAAGCGATCATTCAAGGACTGCTGAAGGCAGAATTTGTTCCTGCTCAAGACATTTTGGTACACAGTGCTCACCAAGATCATTACGAAAAATATGCGGCTCAATATGGCCTGACCCCGAAAGAATCGAACACGGCGGTTGTTGACGGCAGTGATCTGGTGGTTTTGGCAGTGGTACCAGCCGTTGTCACCGATGTGGTGGCGGAAATCCGTGGTGAACTGTCAGCCAAGAAGACGTTGATCTCAATTGTTTCAGGGGTTTCGCTGGATCGATTAGAAGAGTTGACCGATTACAACCTGCCAATTCTTCGCAGTCTGCCAAATATCAACTCTGAATTCGGTCAGGGGATGACCGCGGTTGCGGCCAACGAGAACTTAACCGGGGATCGAAAAGCTCAAGCCATCTCGCTATATCAAGCAACTGGAAGTGTGCTAGAGCTTAAAGAAAGCCAATTTTCGGTATTCAGCGCCATTTCCGGTAGTGCGGTAGCGTATGTTGACTTCTTTATCGATAGTCTCAGCCGGGCCGGGGTCAAGTATGGCTTCACCAAAGAAATGGCCACCCAAATTGCGGCCCAAACAACTCTTGGCTCTGCGCACTCATTGATGGCATCCAAGAAATCGCCAGCTGAAATGATTGATAAAGTCAGTTCGCCAGGTGGTGATACTATCGCCGGCATTCTGGCGATGGAAGAGGCTGGATTCCTACCTTCTGTCATCAAGGGAATTGACGCGACGATTGCCAAGTCAACCGGTAACCATTAGTCGACTTGTGGAGCAGATATGTCAACAGTATTAATTCATGCAAAGATCTATACAGGCAAACGAATTATCCAAGACGGCTACCTCAGATTTGGTCAAACAATTCTCAACGTTGGCCCTACAACCAGTTTTAAACCGCAGTCAAGTGATCGGATCATCGATGCTTCTCAACGCACAATTGTCCCTGGCTTCATTGATGTGCATACACATGGTGGTTATGGTGCAGATTCCATGAATTTGGATCCTCAAGTGATTAGCCGAATCGTCAACCTGATGGCTAACGAGGGGGTTACCGGCGTTTTCTTGACTACCATGACTCAAAGTGCCGATGCCATTGCTAAGAGCATGCAGACGATTAAAATGGCGGCTGAAACCAACCCGCGAATTTTAGGTATTCATCTTGAAGGACCGTTTATTTCACCCAAGTACCACGGCGCCCAGCCGACGGAAAAGATTCAAAAGCTTGACGTTGATAAAATTGCCAGGTGGAATATTCTCTCGGGTGGGCTGGTCAAAATTTTGACCTACGCTCCGGAAATGCGCGTTGACCCAAGAGCCGTCAGTTATTGTCAAGAACAAGGGATTCAAATGGCAGTTGGCCACTCTGATGCAACCTATCAGTTGCTTAATCAAGCTCGGCCACCGCACGTTACCCATTTATTTAACGCCCAGCGAGGTCTCCATCAGCGAGAAATCGGTGTGGTGGGGTATGCGATGCTTTCTCAAGCCAAAGTGGAGTTGATTTGTGATGGGTTCCATGTGGTGCCTGAAGCGGTACAAATTGCTTATCAAACGATCGGTCCGGATCGGCTGGAACTGATCACTGATTCCATGGAAGCCAAAGGGCGGCCGGATGGCATGTATCAGCTTGGCGGCCAACCGGTCAATGTTTTTCGGGGAGGGGCAACCCTGGCTAATGGGCATTTAGCAGGATCGGTTCTCAAGTATGCGGACGCTTTTAAAAATATTATTCAATTTACCGATTGTTCAATTGCTTCAGCCGTCAAAATGACCTCGACCAATCAGGCGGAGGAATTTCACCTGAAAGGCAAAGGATTCATTGAGAATGGGTATGATGCCGATCTAAATTTGTTTGACAATCACCTAGACCTTATGGCAACGTATAGTTATGGCAAATTAGTGAATAAAAACTAAGGGAGTTGGTATCAGTGGGTTTACCAATTTATATTCAAATTCATAATGAGATTAAACGAAACATTGAAGCAAATAGGTGGAAAATTGGTGATCGCATTCCCTCTGAGCGTGAGTTATCGACCGACTTTGGTGTGAGTCGGATGACGTTGCGTCAAGCCATTCAAACCCTGGTGGACGAAGGTATTTTAGAGCGTCGAGTCGGTTCGGGAACGTTTGTGTCCAATCAGAAAGTGCAGGAGAAAATGTCTGGGGTTACCGGCTTCACCGATCTGATGCTGGCTCAGGGGAAAAAGCCTTCCAGCAAAACAATTTCGTATCACACGATGGAACCATCTTTGAGCGAGATGGAAAAATTGCACATCAGTCAGGAACAAGCGGTTTTACGGATGGAACGAATCCGTTATGGCGACGACATTCCGATTTGCTTTGAAGTCGCCACGGTGCCTGAAAATATT
Organism: Lentilactobacillus buchneri; assembly: GCF_018314255.1. Taxonomy (NCBI): domain Bacteria; kingdom Bacillati; phylum Bacillota; class Bacilli; order Lactobacillales; family Lactobacillaceae; genus Lentilactobacillus; species Lentilactobacillus buchneri. Next base: position 277,388 of record NZ_CP073066.1, on the reverse strand, counting down.
GTCGAGGGCTTGGAAAAATCCGAAGTAACCAGTTCGCTTTATCGAACCCTGGAGCAAAAGAAGAACCTGCAAATCGGCAAGGCCCAGCAGACGGTGTCGGCGATGCTGGCATCGGAGCGGATTGCTGAATATCTGAACATCAAACGGGGCGACGCCATTTTGAGACTCAGACAGATTACTTCACTCCAAGACGGTCGCCCGTTCGAGTATGTCCGCACCCAATATGTGGGTGATCGGTTTGAATTTTATTCGGAAAAAGAGTAGTGGGCGACGAGACCCGGGAGATGCGTTTTCTAAGGGGACTGGGATTTAAATCCCGGTTTTGAGGGATTTGAATCCCAGTCCCCTTAGAAGTGAGCATCTGGGTCGTCGGAGCCGTCCTCCAAGAAATCAATCCAGCAACACAAAAACTTTTCACACAAAAAACCAGGCCATCACATTTGTTGGCCTGGTTTTATCGTCCTATGATTGTTTTTTCTGATTTTTCTTCTTTGGCTGATCATACCGCTGAGCGTAGCCGGATCGAATCCAATCGGTGACCCAGGCCATCACAGCAGACATAAACGCGAAGATAATCCAAGACGTCCAATCACGATAACCGCCAATTTGACGAAGAATCACCATCCACAGCACAAAGTAAATCACATAGAAGTTAAATCTGGGCATCCGCAGATAACTGGTGACATAAGCCAGCGCAAAGATTCCCAGCATACCGTACTGGGTGTCTTGAATGGCCGCCTGATGATGGAGCAAATTAACAATGATGCCAACGCCGACATAAATAATTAGAAAATAGGTCCAAAACTTCGGTGAAACTTTCTTCATTGAGCCCTCCCGGATTTTCGTGAATATTTTTGTTTAACGATCTGCCACAAATATTTTGGCAGCACCATCAGCCTGCCAAAGCGACTGGGTTCCTTGACGACCCGGTACAACCACTCCAAATGCATTTTCTGCCATGCTTTGGGTGCTCGTTTGACAGTTCCGGCTAAGACGTCAAATGAACCGCCAATTCCAATCCAAAGGGCGTCGGCAGCCCGGCGGTTCTTATTGATAAAGGCTTCCTGCTTGGGATAACCGGTTGCAACAAAGACCATATCCGGCTGGGTCCGTTTGATATCGTGGACAATGTTGCGATCATCGCCAAAATAGCCGTCGTGGGTGCCGGCAATCGTTAGAAACGGATAATTTTCCTGGACGACTTTTTTGAGCTTGCGAATCACTGCCGGCTGAGCGCCGACAAAGTACGCCGATTTTTGGTTGGCGTTTCCCCATTCCAGTAGATGGACAAAGAGATCATATCCGGTCACCCGTTCTTTGAGCGGCGTTTTGAGCATCTTGGCACCCATGATAATGCCAATACCGTCAGGAACGATGTAGTCAGCGGTCGTAATGAGTTTTTCGTAATCGGGATTCGCCTTGGCATACATGACGATCTCCGGATTGGCGGTGACGACAAACGTATTTTGGTGTTGATTGATGACGTTATGTAAAATTGCTTGGAAATCCTTTTCGGTGGTATTTTCAAAAGGGATGCCCAAGATATCAACTGGTTGGGTGGGACTTTGGTTATTCATAGCAGCTCCTTTAGACTTTGTTTCATGCGAATTGCAAGATTATTTTTTGTTAATAATCGGAAAAATGATAGAATATAAACTAATTATATAACAAATCTCCGGGGAGGATATTGACACAATATGTCAGAAGACGATAATTTAACGCTCCATACCGATTTTTATGAGATCAACATGATGGCCACCTACTTTGAAAAGCATATGGAAAATCGTAAGGCGGTTTTTGAAGTGTTTTTCCGCAAGCTGCCGTTTGGCAACGGCTACGCGGTATTTGCAGGCTTGGAACACATTATTTCATACATCGAAAATTTACAATTCACTGATGATGATATCGATTATTTGCGGGAAGTGACAGATTATCCGGACAGTTTTTTAGAATACTTAAGAAACTTTGAATTTAAAGGCACCATCAAATCAGCCTATGAAGGCGATATTGTTTTTGCCAATGAACCAATTCTCCAAGTTGAGGGGAGCTTGTGTGAATGTCAGCTGGTTGAGACGGCCATTTTGAATATGGTCAATTATCAAACGCTGATTGCGACCAAGGCTTCCAGAATTCGGACGGTGGTCGGTGACGATCCGTTGATGGAATTTGGCACCCGCCGAGCCCAGGAAGTTTCCGCAGCCCTTTGGGGAACCCGGGCAACCATCATTGGCGGTTTTAACGCCACTTCCAACGTCTTGGCTGGTAAGAAGTTTGGTATCCCAATCAGCGGGACTCACGCTCATTCATTGGTGGAGTCGTTTGGTAATGATTATGACGCTTTTAATGCCTACGCTCAGACCCATCACGACTGCGTGTTCCTGGTAGATACCTATGACACCTTGAAAAGTGGGGTGCCCAGTGCTATTCGGGTTGCCAATGAAATGGGTGACAAGATCAATTTTGCCGGCGTCAGACTGGATTCGGGCGACATGGCTTACCTTTCCAAACGAGTACGTGAAGTTCTCGACAATGCCGGTTATCCGAATACCAAAATCTATGCTTCCAATGACTTGGACGAGACGACAATTGCCAGCTTAAAGATGCAGCATGCCAAGATTGACGTTTGGGGTGTCGGCACCAAAGTCATCACTGCCTTTGATCAACCAGCCTTGGGCGCTGTTTACAAGATGGTTTCCGTTGAAGACGCTGACGGCAAAATGACGGATACAATTAAGATTTCCGGTAATGCTGAGAAGGTTTCGACACCCGGCAAAAAACAGGTTTGGCGCATTACTGACAGTAAGGATGGTAAGTCGGAAGGCGATTACGTCACACTGGCCGATGAAGATCCCCGCAAAGAAAAGTCGATCTTCATGTTCCATCCCAACTATACTTACATCAATAAGACTGTCGATAATTTTGATGCAATGCCACTGCTCAAACCAATTTTTCAAGATGGCAAATTAGTGTACGACCAGCCAAACTTAAAGCAGATTGTCCACTACGCCGAAAAGGAATTGGCATCATTGTGGCCTGAATACAAACGGGAGTTAAATCCCCAGAAGTATCCAGTCGATCTGTCCCAAAAGTGTTGGGATAACAAGCGTGACATCATCGAAAAGATTCGCAATTATATTCAAGATATCAACTACTAAATTTGTAATCGAGGGATGCATATGCGAGCTAAACAACAAGAAATTATTGACGCGTTAAAAGTGAAACCAACGATTGATCCCAAAGCCGAGATTCGTCGTTCTGTTGACTTTTTGAAAGACTATCTTAAAAAATTTTCTTTCCTAAAAACATTGGTCTTGGGCATCTCTGGCGGCCAAGACTCAACGCTGGCCGGCAAATTGGCTCAATTAGCCATTTCCGAGCTCCGGGATGAAACCGGCGATCCTGACTACCAGTTCATTGCGGTCCGTTTGCCATATGGCGTTCAAGCCGATGAGTCTGATGCCTTGGAAGCCATCAAGTGGATGGACGCTGATGTTGTCGCCAGAGTTGACATCAAGCCTGCTGTTGACGCCGCGGTGGCTTCAGTTGAGGCAAACGATATCGAAGTCGCTGATTTTAATAAGGGTAATATCAAAGCCCGTCAACGGATGATCGCCCAATACGCAATTGCCGGTGCCAAATCCGGTGCCGTGGTTGGGACCGATCACGCTGCCGAAGCTGTTACCGGATTTTATACCAAATTTGGTGACGGGGCAGCGGATATCACGCCACTTTGGCGTTTGGACAAAGAGCAGGGCAAGCAGCTCTTAAAATTACTCGGTGCCCCCGAGCATCTTTACCAAAAAACGCCAACTGCCGATCTGGAAGACAATCGGCCGGCATTACCCGACGAAGTTGCCCTGGGTGTGACGTATCAGGATATCGACGCTTATCTTGAAGGCCGCGAAGTTTCTGAGAAGGCTGCTGAGACCATTGAGAGCTGGTATGACAAGACGCAACACAAACGTCACACCCCGATTAACGTTTATGACACATTTTGGAAATAGATATTTAGTGACTTTTCATTAGTGGTTAGGTATAATTACCATAAATAAAGGGAGTAACCAGCAATTTCGATTGCGATTATCTCGTCAACGTGAAATACTCGTATTTCCGGGATAAATCTTAAATGGTGAGACTTATGAATTCTTTTAGCGAGGAATTTGTGGGTCTCTTTTCTTTTAGAGGAGGAAGTTTATGACACAGGAGAAGAAGATGTTCTACCAACGAACAGTCGATGATGTGATGAGTCAAATGAAGGCCCATCCCACTGGTCTGTCTGAGCAGGAGGTCAAAGACCGTCGGGAACAATTTGGTGCCAACAGATTAACGTCAAAGCGGCGGACCACGTTAATCGAGAAGTTCATTTCCCAATTTAAAGATTTGATGATCATCATCTTGATTATTGCGGCGATTATTGCCGGGTTTGCCGGTGAAACGGTGGATGCTGCGATTATTTTGGCCGTGGTTATCCTAAACGCGGTGTTTGGGGTTTTCCAGGAATCCAAGGCCGAAAATGCGATTGATTCATTAAAAGAAATGTCGGCCCCCATGGCGACCGTTCTGCGAAATAATCAACCGATGTCAATTAAGAGTGAGGACATTGTCCCAGGAGACATTGTCCTCTTAGAGGCAGGAGATGTCGTTCCAGCCGATGTTCGACTGATTGAGGCTAATTCCCTTAAGATCGAAGAAGCGGCCCTCACAGGCGAATCTGTGCCGGTTAACAAACAGGTGGACCCAATCAGGGAAGACGACCTGCCATTGGGAGATCGAAAGGATTTGGGCTTCATGAACAGTAACGTGACGTCTGGTCGGGCAACCGGCGTCGTGATTGGCACAGGGATGAATACTGAAGTCGGCAAAATTGCCCATATGTTAAACACCACTGAAGAAACGACCACGCCGCTGCAGGAGAACCTGAAATCATTAGGTAAGATGTTAACCGTTTTGATTCTGGTGATTGCTGTCATCGTGTTCGCTGTCGGGATGTGGCGGGGACAAGAGAGCTTGATTAACATGCTGCTGACGGCAATTTCCCTGGCAGTCGCAGCCATTCCGGAAGGCCTGCCAGCGATTGTGACCGTGACGTTGGCATTAGGAACCCAGCAAATGGCCCGCCACCGCGCCTTGATTCGAAAGCTGCCGGCTGTTGAAACGTTGGGAAGTACCGATGTCATTGCCTCAGATAAGACTGGAACTTTAACCCAAAACAAAATGACAGTGGAAAAAGTCTTCTTGAATGAAAAAATGCAAGATTCCGCTGACACCCATTTAACTTTAAACGATCGATTAGCGCAAATCATGGTTTTGAACAATGACACCAAATATCAAGAAAATGAGTTGGCTGGCGATCCAACCGAAACAGCTCTGGTGTCGTTTTACTTACATCAAGACCAGCCAGTCCAAAAGTTTGTCAATTCCCATCGGCGACTGGCAGAAATTCCGTTTGATTCTGAGCGGAAATTGATGTCTACCTACAACCAAATGGACAATGGCCAAATCCTAATGACCATGAAAGGGGCACCGGATCAGCTGTTGGAACGGGTCACCAAGATTCAAGATGGGGACGGTGTTCGAGACATCACTGACGATGACAAACGGTTAATTAGTGCCACCAACCATGATTTGGCGACTCAGGCGCTGCGGGTGTTGGCGTTTGCCTACCGTCTTGTAGACACGATACCAACTGAGCTCACATCAGCCGCCCAGGAGCACGATATGATCTTTGTTGGTCTCATCGGAATGATCGATCCTGAACGGCCCGAAGTTGCTCAAGCAGTTGCGGAAGCCAAATCTGCAGGAATCAAATCGATTATGATTACCGGCGATCATCAAGATACTGCCCAAGCGATCGCGAAACGGTTGGGAATCTTGGGTCGGGGTGACAATCCTGGCGGGAAAGTCATCAATGGGGCTCAGCTCGATGAGATGTCCGACGACCAATTTAACCGGGAAGTCGCTGACATTTCCGTTTACGCCCGGGTTGCACCGGAGCATAAGGTTCGAATCGTCAAAGCCTGGCAGAAACAGGGCAAGGTGGTTGCCATGACCGGCGACGGTGTCAATGACGCGCCAGCGTTAAAGACCGCCGATATCGGTGTTGGCATGGGAATTACCGGAACCGAGGTTTCCAAAGAAGCCTCTGACATGGTGTTGGCCGATGATAACTTTGCCACGATCGTAACTGCGGTTAAGGCTGGCCGCAAGGTGTTTGCCAACATTCAAAAGTCACTCCAGTATCTGCTTTCCGCCAACTTGGGGGAAGTCTTGACCTTGTTTGTGATGACGATGATGGGTTGGCAGATCTTGGCGCCGGTTCAGATTTTGTGGATCAACCTGGTAACCGATACTTTCCCGGCAATTGCCTTAGGCGTTGAGCCGGCAGAACCCGGTATTATGAAACGCAAACCCAGGGGACGAACGTCCAACTTCTTGTCCGGTGGGATCATGAGCAACATCTTGTATCAGGGATTTTTTGAGGGCTTTATTACCCTTTGTGTTTATGCATTTGCCATCACCAACCCGGTTCATGCTTCAGATGCGTTGGCTCATGCGGATGCTTTGACGATGGCCTATGCAACTCTGGGACTCATTCAATTGTTCCATGCCTTTAACTCCAAGACCATCCATGAGTCAATCTTTAGAATTGGCATGTTTAAGAATAAATTCTTTAACTGGGCACTTTTGGGATCGGCTGTGCTGTTGATCATGACGATTGTCATCCCAGGATTCAACGAGATGTTCCACGTGACTGAGTTGACTGCTTCACAATGGCTGGTCGTTGTCTTCGGTGGCTTTATGATCGTTGTTGTTTCAGAAGTAGTAAAATACATTCAGAGACACATTTCCCATAAATAAAATTGAATGGAGGCTGATATTTTGAAACCACAAGATATGCAGCGATATGCAAAAACCGTCTCGGACGTGATTGATGAGACGTCAAAAAATGGTGAGGATTTAAACGCTGATTACGAAACACTCAGAAAGGCCATTGATAACCAAACGGTTGCTGATTTGACCAGTGATCAGCTGGCGGGCATTCAAGCCCATTTTCAATCCGGAACCGATAAGTACCAAGATAACGTGAACAAGCTTGAGCAGGTGGCTGTGCCGGTTAAATTGTTAGGCAAGCACAAGTTGCTGGTTCGTCATTATGAGGACTATGCCAACGCCTGCCAGGCAATGACGGACAGTATTGACCCGCAGGCTTCAACGGTGGACGTTGATAAGTTCAACCAAGCTGAGAAGGATCAGGAAAATAGTATCGCTAAGGTTTCCAGTACGACTACGCGGATTATGGGAGAAATTTAAAGAGTGCGAAGCGGGCTGGGTGACGCGGTTTCTAAGCCAACTTTGGTTTGAACCCCGGGTTTGGGTTTAAATCAAAGCTGGCTTAGAGGTTAGCGTCAGGCCCGCGAAGCACGTTTCAACCAGAGTGCGACAAGCAACGTTTTGACACGGAGAGCTAAGGTCGCTTTGATTAAAATCCGGGGTTTGGATTTAAATCAAAGAGGCTTAGATCGTAGTGTCAGTTGCGTCGAAGCACGTTTCCCCAAACCATCTAGAAACCCACTCCACAACAGGAGTTCCCAAAATTAAAAAATTAACATTCAACATTCAGCCCAAACTGCAGACAAGTGTTCCTGCCAGCAGTTTGGGCTTTTATGTCCCTGAGAAAACCTTGTTGGAGTCCCCGGCATTTGCTTCATTCTGCTATAATTAAACGTAACACTATTGATGAGGTGGGAATACATGGACAACACATTAGCACATAAGATTCAGCAAGACTTACCCAAAATCCGGGAGAAACAGATCGTCGAAACCCTCAAGATGTTGGATGAAGGTGACACCGTTCCTTTTATTGCCCGGTATCGAAAAGAACGGACTTCCAATCTGGATGAAGTTCAAATTCGAGACATTCAAGACGCTGCTCATCGCATCCAAACTTTGGACAAGCGCAAGCAGGAAGTCATCAAAATTATTGATGAACAAAAGGCCTTAACCCCCGAACTGAAAAAGCAGATTGAGGCGGCCTCGGTTCTTCAACAAGTTGAAGATCTTTATTTGCCCTACAAACAAAAACGGCGGACGAAAGCGACAATTGCCAAAGAACATGGTTTGGAGCCCTTAGCCAAAGCCGCCATGTCGTTTGCCCCCGATTTGAAGCAACTGGCTGCGCAGTATGTTCACCCGGACAAAGAACTGCCTGATGTTGACGCAGTCTTCGCCGGAGTCCACGAAATTATCGCTGAAGACGCTGGCGACCGGGCCGATTTTCGCGAATGGGTCCGCCAAAACACCCAACGATACGGTCAGTTGGTTGTCAAAGTTAAACGCGGTGGTAAAGAGTTGGACGAAGAGGGCACCTATCAGCAGTATTACGATTTCAATCAACCCATCAAATCAATTCCTTCGTTTAGAACCTTGGCCATTAACCGGGGTGAAAAAGAGAAAGTGCTTTCGGTCAAAATTGAAGTCAATGAGGCACCAATCATGTGGCATTTAAAGGCCAACACCGTCGGCAGTCATCAAGGATTTGCTGCCGATGTGGTCACCGATGCAATCGAAGATGCCTATCACCGCTTCATCGGACCGGCAATCGAGCGTGAAATCCGCAAGCAGTTGACCGAAGTGGCCGCTGATCACGCCATCGATATCTTTGGCAAGAATTTGTACAACTTGCTGATGCAGGCGCCACTCAAGGGCAAAATTGTCATGGGATTTGACCCGGCCTATCGAACCGGCTGTAAATTAGCGGTGGTCGATCAAAATGGCAAGTATCTGGACAAAACGGTAATCTATCCCCATAAGCCTGCCAGTGAAGCCAAACGTAAGGCTGCCAAAGGGCTGTTCATTGATTTCATCAACCAAAATCACGTTGAAATGATCGCCATCGGTAACGGAACCGCTAGTCGGGAGTCTGAACAATTTGTTGCCGATGCAATTAAAGAAATCAAAACGCCCATTTATTACGTAATTGTTAATGAGGCAGGGGCGTCGGTCTATTCTGCAAGTCAAGTCGCCAGAGACGAATTTCCGGACTTTAGTGTTGAACAGCGTTCGGCTGTCAGTATTGCCCGCAGAATCCAAGATCCCCTTGCCGAATTAGTTAAAATTGATCCCCAGGCAATTGGTGTCGGTCAATATCAACACGATGTTCCGCAGAAACAACTGGGTGAACAGTTGGACACGGTGGTTGAAACCGCCGTTAACCGGGTTGGCGTTAATTTGAACACTGCCAGTCCCGATCTGTTGGTCCACATTTCCGGGTTGACCAAAACGACCAGCGGCAATATCGTCAAATTCAGAAATGAAAATGGCGAATTTAGTGCTCGCTCTGATCTCAAACAAGTTCCCCGGCTCGGCCCGAAAGCTTTTGAGCAATCGGTGGGGTTCTTGAGAATCATCGGCGGCAAAAATCCACTGGATAACACCGATATTCATCCGGAAAGTTATTCTGCGGCCAAAAGCCTCCTGAAAAAGCACGGATTGACCATTAATCAACTCGGCGAGCCGGCCGTTTCAACTGCTTTGAGTCAGCTCAATTTGGCCCAGGAAGCTGAAAGCATCGGAGTTGGGGTTGCAACCTTGAAAGATATTATCAAGGGCCTCGAAACGCCTGGCCGTGACTTGCGTGACGAAATGCCTGCACCGTTGCTTCGAAAAGACGTTTTGACAATGGAAGATTTGAAGCCGGGGATGAAACTGCAGGGAACTGTCAGAAACGTGGTTGACTTTGGTGTCTTTGTTGATATTGGCGTTAAGCAGGACGGTTTGGTCCACATTTCCAAAATGAGTCGGACATTCGTCAAGGATCCCAGCAAGGTGGCTTCGGTCGGCGACATCGTGACGGTTTGGATTGACTCAGTGGATCTGGATCGTCACCGGATTCAATTAACCATGGTGGATCCTGAAGGTTAGGTGAACAAAGAACTCATGACTGATCAAGAACTACAGCAACTCGTTGAACATATTTCGCTGCAATACTTTGCCAAACCGTTTACCCACCGGGCCTATTTTAATGCCCGTTTAAAGACGACTGGCGGCCGTTACCACCTCAATGACCACAACATCGACATTAATCCAAAAATGGACGAGGGGGCTGATCATGCGGTATTAATTGGGATTATCAAACACGAGCTGTGCCATTATCATCTCCATTTGGCAGGATACAGCGCCAAACACAATACCAAGCAGTTTAAACAGCTGTTAAAAGCGGTCGGCGGCTCCAGATACGCTCCCAGAGTCCAGAGTACCAGGGTCCAAACGCGTTATATTTATCGCTGTGAAGACTGCGGTTTGGAGTATCATAGAAGACGAAGAATCAATCTGGTGAAGTATGTCTGCGGCAGATGTCGCGGTAAGCTTCATTTAATCAGCCAAACGCGGCAAATCGGAGCGTAGAAAGGAGCCATCACATGGCAAAAATTATTATCAGAGTACCTGCAACGACCACTAACCTCGGGTCGGGTGTTGATTCGGTTGGGTTGGCACTGCAGCTGTATTACACGGTGATTGTTGAGGAAAAGACAGATGAATGGAAGGTCAACCATGCTTTGGGACACGACATTCCAACTGATGAGCACAACCTCATTGTTCAGACAATCTTAAAGGTCGATTCTGATATTCATCCGCATCAACTGACCGTTATCTCGGATGTTCCGATTGCGCACGGTTTGGGCTCCAGCACAACCGCAGTGGTTGCCGGGATTAAAATTGCCAACAAGTTAGGGGATTTGGGGCTTTCAATTGAAGATCAAATTAATTTGGGAACAAAGATTGAAGGCCACCCGGAAAGCGTTGCTGCTGCGATGCTTGGCAACTTGGTTGTTTCGACATATGACGGTGAAACCGTCACTGCTGCGACTCTTCCTGTACCAGACGTCTCGGCCTTAATGTATATTCGACCGGATGGTGTCAGCGAGGTAGAAAGTCGCAAGAAGCTGCCGAAACAAATCGATTATGACGTGGCCGTCCATGCCAGCAGCCAGGAGAATGTTTTCATCGCCTTGGTCGCCCAGGGCAAATGGGAGCAGGCGGTTAAGCTGATTGAGAATGATCATCTCCACGAGCCCTACAGAAAAGAGCTGGTCCCAGAAATTGATCAAATCCGTTCAACTGCCCACAAGTTAGACATCTTTGGTACTTACTTGAGTGGTGCCGGTCCTACGGTTGCCACACTGGGTAAGAAAGCTGCTTTAACCCAGCTAAGAATTGATTTGGAACAACAAAATCTAAATGGTAGTTTGCGGCTGCTGCAAATTGATACAGAAGGCGCGACCGTTCGCGGTGAATAATTTTCAAAAACCATTTGTCAATTGCCAAAATTTCTGCTATAATTTTTAATTGTTGATGCGGCCATGGCGGAATTGGCAGACGCGCAAGATTAAGGATCTTGTCGGGAATTATCCCGGTGGAAGTTCGAATCTTCTTGGCCGCATGGTTAAAGTTCGAATCACTATCATCTCAATAGTGATTCGGACTTTTTTATTGTGTAGCATGTGATATTTTGCTCAAATAATAAGCGATTGGAGTACAGGAATGAAATATTTTATTTTTGATGTAGACGGAACCTTGATTGATACCGAAAAGATGTATATGTTACCACTACATAAGACGCTGCTGGAAAACGGCTATGACTTCTCTTATGAAGACGTCGTTAAGCTCTTTGGGATTACCTCCATGGATACGGTTCGAATTCTTGGTGTCAAGAATCCGGTTGACATTCGGGACCAATGGTTTGCCAAAATTAAAGATTACACCCAATATGCCCACGTTTATGATGGGATTGAGGATGTGGTTAAGAAACTGCATGCTGATCCGACTATCAAAACCGCGATTGCCACTTCCAAGGTTGAAGCCGAATTTCACCGGGATGTCACAAAATTTGGACTGGATCAACACTTTGATGCCTTTGTTTTTTCCAACGAAATTAAAAAAGGCAAGCCCGCTCCTGACATGATTTTAAAGGGCATTGAGAAATTAGACGCTGATCCGGCAACCACCATTTATATTGGCGATACCAAATTTGATCTCCAAGCTGCTCACGCTGCCAACGTGCAGTTTGCCCTGGCCGGTTGGCGGACCAAGAAAACCGCGGACTTTGCGGACACGGATTACGATTTAAAGACGCCCGCAGACTTACTAACGATTCAGTAATTCCGGCAAACGAAATTGCTATTTTGTGATATATTTGGTGTAAACAGACTTTGTTAAATTTAAGAAATGGGTGAGTAGATGATTTCAATTCTGGTTGTGAGCCACGGCGATTTTGCCAAAAGCTTAGTGACGACCGCAGAAATGATTGCCGGCAAACAGGAACAGGTTGGTTGGGTAAGTCTGGCCGCAAATGATGGGGTGGATTCACTTAGTGATAAGGTCGCTTCTGCATTGGCTGACTTTCCTGAGGGTACGCCAACGTTGATTTTGGCAGACTTGTGGGGTGGGTCGCCGTTTAATGCCGCCGCCCAATTTGCAGCCAAGAATCCGCAATCGATTGCATTAGTTGCCGGAGTCAACCTTCCGATTCTGTTGGAGGCCTACATGGCCCGAAATTCAACCCTGAGTGAATTAGTTAATAAGATCAATGAGATTGCTGACGATTCGATTCGTCAGTTTGAAGTTTCTACTGATAATGATGACGATTTGGGAGATGATTTATAATGACAATGGATATTCGCCTTGCGAGAGTCGACAGCCGCCTGCTGCACGGCCAAGTGGCAACTTTTTGGACACGGGCGGTGACGCCGAACCGGATTATGGTGGTCTCTGATTCTGTTGCCAAAGATCCTTTGCGGAAAACATTGATTACCCAGGTGGCACCACCTGGTGTCAAAGCCAATGTCGTCAGCGTTAACAAGATGATCCGAGCCTATTTCGACTCCAGGTTTGATTCCTTCAACACGTTGTTGTTGACCGAAACAGTGGCTGACATGTTGAAATTAGCAGAGGGCGGCATCGATTTTTCCAAGATTGGCATCAATATCGGCAGCATTGCCTATAACGACGGAATGACGATGCTTACCGATGCCATTTCGATGAATGGAGATATTGCCAAAGAAATTCGAACATTGGCAAATGACTTTCATCTAGATGTCTATGCTCAAAAAATTCCTGCTGAGAAAAAGGAAAATTTGTTGACCCTGTTGGATAAAAAGGGCTTTTAAGGAACCGAGGGGAATTCAATGAGCTTAGTTTCAATCAGCCTGGTTTTGTTGGTTGCATTTGTGGTCGGAATGGATGGCATTCTTGACGAATGGCAGGTGTACCAGCCAATGATTGCTTGTACGCTGATCGGTTTGGCAACTGGCAACGTCGGCGTTGGCATTATGCTGGGCGCAATTTTACAGATGATCACGATTGGCTGGATCAATATTGGTGCTTCTGTTGCACCGGATATCGCGCTGCCGGCAGTCGTCTCGGCTCTTTTAGTGTGCGGTCCGGCCGCCTTAAGTATTAAACACGGGATTGCCTTAGCCGTTCCCTTTGCGGTTGTTGGCCAACTTTTGAACGTCACCATCCGTAAATCAATTGTCAAATTTATCCATACGGCCGACCAAGCTGCCGAAAATGGTCAAATCCAGCAGATTGATCGCATTCATCTGCTGAGTTTGGGAATTCAAGGGCTGAGAGTCCTGATTCCGACGGGACTCGTGATGCTGATATCTCCTCAATTCATTCATCAGTTAATGCAGCAAATTCCAGCGGGGATCACGAATGGCATTGCCATCTCAATTGGCATGGTGTCGGCCGTTGGATTTGCCAACCTGATTAACATGATGGTCAGCCGCTCTTTATGGATTTGGTTTATCGTTGGTTTTTTAATTGCCATTTTTACGAAGATGAATCTTTTTATTTTAGCAGGATTAGGCTTGGTTGCAGCCATCAGCTTTGTTTGGCTTAAGAGTAGACGGCATGGCTCAACCGGCGGCGATGGGGAAGGGAAAGACGATTTAGATGACTTTGACAAAGAACTTGATGATTTATAGGAGTTGGTGGGTATAAATGGCAAATAATCAAAACATGATTCACGATTCCCATCAACCGATTCATCTTCGTCAGATCGATTTTTTCCGGACCTTTTGGCGCTCTGGCACAGAGCAGGGATCGTGGAACTTTGAACGGATGCAAAACCTCGGATTTGCTTATATAATGGCTCCTGCGATTAAACGATTGTATCCGGATATGAACCAACGTAAAGCTGCGTTGAAGCGCCATTTGGGCTTTTTTAACACCGCACCAATTATGCAGTCCCTGATTACTGGAGTGGTTTTGTCAATGGAAGAACAGCGGGCAAATGGTGCCGATATTAGTGATGACACGATTAATGCCGTTAAGACTGCTATGATGGGGCCAATGGGTGGTTTTGGTGATCCGGTTTGGTTAGGCACGATCCGTCCGGTTCTATCGGCATTTGCTGCCAGTCTGGTTTTGAGTGGCTATGGCATGATGGGACCAATTCTATTTTTTATTGCATGGAACGTTTTACGGCTGGTCTTTCGTTATATGACTCAAATGGCCGGTTATCGTCGGGGAGCCGATATTATTAACTTGTTTAATACCGGGATTATTAAGTACGTTGGGAGTGCCACTTCAATGTTTGGCGTCTTTATGATGGGCGTGATTGTTGCTCGGTGGGTCACCGTTGATTTTGCATCAGTTCGGGGACTCTTTGGCAGTTCAACGACTTCCCGGTTTGTGGACACGATGATTAATGGCGGCCTTAACGTGATTGCTCCGGTTGCCTTGACCCTGATTTGTGTCTGGCTGATCCGCAGGCGAATTTCGCCAATCTGGATTATTCTGGGGTTGTTCGTTATCGGAGTTCTTGGCTACTATGCCGGGGTATTGGTTTAAAAAGCAAAAGTTACATAAAATTGATTGTGAAAAAATAGCGGCTCAGATAAAAGTTGGTTTGCTTTTATGGTTCTTCGTCAACTGTTGTTGGTGAACAAAATATTGGAGTTCTAATCACTTGGTGATTAGGGCTCTTTTTGTGGTTCTTCGTCAACTGTTGTTGGTGAACAAAATATTGGAGTTCTAATCACTTGGTGATTAGGGCTCTTTTTGTATGAACTCGAAAAGCGAACAGCACTCTTAGCCGGAATCTGAAGAAGTTTCGGTAACCAAATCCAGTGCGCTTAATGACTTTAATCTTGTTGTTTGAACCTTCTAATGGCCCGTTGGTGTAGTGGTGGGTGAAAGTGTTGCCAATTTCATCATGATGAGCCGCCAAGGTTTGGAGGGCTGCCAACATCTCTTCCGAGCACCCCTGCAGGTGGTGAAAGGCTTGATTATAGTTGGGCCAGTCGCGGTTTTTGATGGTTTCACGTAACCGATTCATCACGTCGTAAGTTTGCTTGAGCTCGGGATCAATGTCCAGTAAAGCATCAACCACATCCGTGGCAGTTGCCGGATAAGGGAAGTTTGTCCACTTACGGAAAGCCTCGTAGTTAAGGTGATTGGCCGGCGTTAATAATAGTTTCCAATAGCGTTTCAAGGCGTGATACTGGCGTGAGGAAGTGGCCAGGGTTTTCATGAGACGCACTCGCGTCTTATTAAAAGCCCGGTTTAAAGCGTTAACCAGGTGGAAGGGATCGATGACAACGATGGCGTTCGGGAAGATCTGCCCAACCAATTTGGGATAGGTATAGTTCATATCGGTAACGATAATTTTCACATTTTCTCGCGCGGCTTGGTCATAATGTTGGAAGTACTTTTGAAGCTGATAGATGGTTCTAAAGGGCAACAGGTCAATCAATTCGTGGGTTTCCGCGTCCATAAATTCAAAGCTCATCGCGTCGGTGGCGCTCTTAGTACTTTTAACTTCGTCCATGAGGAGAACTTTGGGTAAGTAGTGCCAGTTGGTTTGAAAGTCGTGTTCAGCGCGCAAGAGCTGCCGACCAACGAATGAATCCGAAGTGGACAATTCATTGGCAATGTGTTTGAGGCTCACTGGTTCCGTTAACTTCTCTAAACATTGTTTCCGGGTTGTATTTGAAATCGTGCAGTGCTTCGGCACTGCACTCGTCTGCGCCAGGAAGTTGGTATGACAAGCCTTACAGTGAAAGTTTCGCCGATTGAGGCATAGGATAACCGTGCTGCCCAATGTTTTAGCGAATCTAATGGTGGTCTTCCGCCAACCATAGCCAATGATCTGGTGATCATTAATAACCCCACAATTGCGGCAGGCCTTGGGAGAATAGTTCAGTGATCCATTTAATCTGATTACCCCATCATCACCTATTTTGCCATTCTCAATTTTTAAGTGTTCATCATCTATTCCTAACAACATTTTCGTAGTATCATTTGACATAGGGCATTTCCTTCTTTCTCTAAAATCTTCGTGGTTGTTGGTTTTGATGAACGGACAGGAAATGTCCGCTTTTTTTATTCTAATGAAAAACAAAAAATCTGTCATCAGTAATAGATAAAAATCTATTACCAACAACAGATATTGTAGAGCCCTTTTTGTATGAACTCGAAAAGCGAACAGCACTCTTAGCCGGAATCTGAAGAAGTTTCGGTAACCAAATCCAGTGCGCTTAATGACTTTAATCTTGTTGTTTGAACCTTCTAATGGCCCGTTGGTGTAGTGGTGGGTGAAAGTGTTGCCAATTTCATCATGATGAGCCGCCAAGGTTTGGAGGGCTGCCAACATCTCTTCCGAGCACCCCTGCAGGTGGTGAAAGGCTTGATTATAGTTGGGCCAGTCGCGGTTTTTGATGGTTTCACGTAACCGATTCATCACGTCGTAAGTTTGCTTGAGCTCGGGATCAATGTCCAGTAAAGCATCAACCACATCCGTGGCAGTTGCCGGATAAGGGAAGTTTGTCCACTTACGGAAAGCCTCGTAGTTAAGGTGATTGGCCGGCGTTAATAATAGTTTCCAATAGCGTTTCAAGGCGTGATACTGGCGTGAGGAAGTGGCCAGGGTTTTCATGAGACGCACTCGCGTCTTATTAAAAGCCCGGTTTAAAGCGTTAACCAGGTGGAAGGGATCGATGACAACGATGGCGTTCGGGAAGATCTGCCCAACCAATTTGGGATAGGTATAGTTCATATCGGTAACGATAATTTTCACATTTTCTCGCGCGGCTTGGTCATAATGTTGGAAGTACTTTTGAAGCTGATAGATGGTTCTAAAGGGCAACAGGTCAATCAATTCGTGGGTTTCCGCGTCCATAAATTCAAAGCTCATCGCGTCGGTGGCGCTCTTAGTACTTTTAACTTCGTCCATGAGGAGAACTTTGGGTAAGTAGTGCCAGTTGGTTTGAAAGTCGTGTTCAGCGCGCAAGAGCTGCCGACCAACGAATGAATCCGAAGTGGACAATTCATTGGCAATGTGTTTGAGGCTCACTGGTTCCGTTAACTTCTCTAAACATTGTTTCCGGGTTGTATTTGAAATCGTGCAGTGCTTCGGCACTGCACTCGTCTGCGCCAGGAAGTTGGTATGACAAGCCTTACAGTGAAAGTTTCGCCGATTGAGGCATAGGATAACCGTGCTGCCCAATGTTTTAGCGAATCTAATGGTGGTCTTCCGCCAACCATAGCCAATGATCTGGTGATCATTAATAACCCCACAATTGCGGCAGGCCTTGGGAGAATAGTTCAGTGATCCATTTAATCTGATTACCCCATCATCACCTATTTTGCCATTCTCAATTTTTAAGTGTTCATCATCTATTCCTAACAACATTTTCGTAGTATCATTTGACATAGGGCATTTCCTTCTTTCTCTAAAATCTTCGTGGTTGTTGGTTTTGATGAACGGACAGGAAATGTCCGCTTTTTTTATTCTAATGAAAAACAAAAAATCTGTCATCAGTAATAGATAAAAATCTATTACCAACAACAGATATTGTAGAGCCGCTTTTATCTGAGCCGCTATTTTATGGTTCATGATTATTTAATAGCCATTATATGTCGATGATGATTGGGTTGCCCCTTGACCGTCATCGGTATCTGTTTGACTGGTTTGAAGCTTGGTTGACTTAGCCAAGCCAAGGGATGTCCGAATGTCGTTGGAGACCCGCAGCAGTTCGTTTTGAGGAACCACTTGGTAGGAAAGACCATCGATCATCGCGTTTTCTCCCTGAAGGGTTTGTGACTTAATGTGATGAGTGGCGTCGCCATATTTTGCCCGGATGGCGATCATATCGTCGAAAGTCATATCCGTCTTCATGTTGCCGGACAGTGACGAGAGGATTGATTTGTAACGGGGAAGGGAGGTAATGTTAAGACCCTTCATGACTAACTTCTTGATAATCTGTCGTTGACGCGCCTGACGACCATAATCACCACGTGGATCGTCATCACGCATTCTGGAGTAGTCCAGAGCTTGGCGACCATTTAGATGGATTTTCTTGCCTTTGACGACATTTGCAGCCCCATACTGGAACGTCAGTGGTGGGGTCACGTCCACGCCACCAACCGCATTGACCATTTTTTCCAAACCGCCCATGTTGATGATCGCGTAGAAGTCGACTGGAATATCGAGCAGATTTTGAACGGTCTTAACGGCTGTTCCGGCGCCACCAATTGTATAAGCGGCATTAATCTTCTCATATGGCTGGGTATCGCCGGGGACGACCACCTTGGTGTCTCGGGCAATACTGGTCAAATGAATGGTCTTTTTCTTTGCGTTGACAGATGCGACAATCATCGTATCCGTCCGCCCAGTGTCGTGACGACCCAAGGCACCTGTATCAGTTCCCAATAGCAGGATTGATAGTGGCTTTCCTTGCTGGATCACTGACGAAACGTTTCGAGCTTTGGTAACATTGGTTGAATCGTAGGTCTTCTTGAAGGTCGACTTGGCACTCTTGTATGCGCCGTATCCCCAGACCAGGCCACCGCCCAAGGCGATCAGCAGGACGAAAAAGATACTCCAGCCGATAATTCTTCTTCGACGGTGGTTCTTTTTCTTATAGTGGGGTTTCTTGTCCGATCGACGAGAATACACTGGTTCAAAATCATTATTGTTATCTTTATCTGATGGCATATTGACTCCTCATTTACAAAAAATTCTCCCAAAAGTATATGGCAGATTTGGACTTGATTGCAGAAATCTTCGGTTATTTAAACATTATTTAATAATTGTAACATCTGTTGTGACCAACTTGTTCAATTATACCAAAAATTATAACCGGCTGTGGATTCTAATTGTGTTATAATAATTCATTGTTATTGATTTTTAGAATTGAGGAATGTTTATGGAAGTTTTTTATAATGCTGTTTCTGGGGTTTTAATTATCCTGATCATGATTGCCTTGGGGTTTGTGTTAGCCAGAAACGATTGGTTTGACGGTAAGATGACCAGCATGATTGCCCGCCTGGTAACTCAGGTTGCCTTACCGGCCTACATGATTTCAACCATTATGGAAAAATTTACTGCCAAGAAGTTGCTGACCACACTTCCTGACTTATTTTTCCCAATCGTTTCGATGCTGTCACTTTACATTGTTTCAATCTTCGTGGTCAAATTTGCCAAGATTCCCAAAATGCATTCTGGGTTGTTCATGTCCATGTTTTCCAACTCAAACACCGTTTTCGTTGGGCTGCCGGTTAACATGGCGCTGTTTGGAAAATCCAGTTTGCCGTTTGTGTTGGTCTACTATATGGCCAACACGACATTCTTTTGGACACTGGGGGTTTATTTGATCCAAAAAGATGGCAAAGGTGAGGCTTCATTTAATTGGAAGCAAACTCTCAAGAAGGTTTTTTCACCGCCTTTGCTTGGTTTCATGGTCGGTGTCGTATTGGTATTGATGCACGTCACCCTGCCTGATTTTTTGATGCAGGATTTTAATTACATAGGGAATTTAACGATTCCGCTGTCCATGATTTTTATTGGAATTTCCATCAATAGTGTTGATTTAACGAACGTTCATTTCGACCGCAGTAACTTCTTGATTTTGTTTGGGCGGTTTATGCTGGCCCCAATCATTATGTCGCTATTGGTCATTCCAACGCCGATGCCGGTGATGATGAAACAAGTTTTCATCATGCAGTCTGCAATGCCGATTATGACCAATGCGCCGGTTGTTTCCAGGTTGTATCATGCCGATTCCGAATATGCTTCCATCATGGTGGCTGAAACCACGTTGTTGAGTCTGATCATGATTCCGGTTCTAATGGTTTTGGTTGAGAAGCTTTAGGAGAAATGCTACACTGAGTCTGTTCACACAACGACTTGAGAGGTTGAGAAGATTAGAAGGTGGCTTCGGTCATCTTTTTTATGAATTTATTTGTGAACAAATTAATTTGAGTAAAGAGGATGTAAACGTGCCAACACTAGTCATCATGCGCCACGGAGAAAGCCAAGCCAACCGGGACAACATTTTTACCGGCTGGAGCGATGTACCCTTGACCGATAAAGGGGTTCGACAGGCCCACAGTGCTGGGAAAGTGATTGCCAAATCTCAAATTCAGTTTGATGACGTTCATACGTCATTTCTGAAACGGGCGATTATCACCACCAACATTGTCTTGGATGAAATTGGTCAAAACTTTATTCCGGAGCATAAATCCTGGCGCCTTAACGAACGTCACTACGGTGGCCTTCGTGGGAAAAATAAACTTAAAGTCAAAGAACGGGTAGGCGCAAAGCAGCTCAAAATTTGGCGGCGAAGTTTTACCGTTGTGCCGCCGCTTTTGGCCAAGCGGGACGAAGATCCCCGTTATGATCGTTATGGTGTCCAAATTCCGTTGGGCGAAAGTCTGGAAATGGCACAACAGAGATTGATTCCATACTGGGTTGATCAGATTGCGCCGAAGTTGTTAGACAACAAGAACCAATTGATTGTCGCTCACGGAAGTACCTTACGCGCCTTGATCAAATTTCTGGAAAATATTTCAGATGAAGAAATCCCCAACGTGGAGGTTCCTAACGGCAAACCGATTCGATACGATTTCGATGAGCAATTAAACATTATCAGTAAATCGTTCATGGAGTAGTTCGTTGCAATTTAATAGACCATAAAAAATACGACAAATCAGATAACCTGACTTGTCGTATTTATCTTTTAAGAACAAATTCTTAGGCTAAGGCACCCATTGGATCCCAAGGCTTCAAAACAATTGGCTCTTGTTTTTGAGCTTCAAGCTGTTCGTCGGTGAGGTACTTCTTGTTGATCACGAACTGGTACACGAATTCGTTCATCCAGTCGTCACTCATCACGAAGTAGCCTTTGGTGCCGACTTTTTCGCCCCAGCTGTTTTCAACCTTCCACTTGGTTGGTTGGCCGTCGACCAGATCGACTCCGGTAATCACCATGGCGTGGGTCATCAAGCTTTCGCCGTAATCCAAACGTTCAGCTTTTGACATCGACAAATCTGAATCGAATAATTCGTCGGGTGCATAAAGGCTGGTGTCCATGATTCCTTTTTTGGTGTTGGAACTTTGGCCAACGTCACTTCCGAACCAAACGGATTCGCCATTTTGCAGCTGTTTAATTGCCAACTTTTTGAGTTCAGACATTTCCAGGTTCAAATGTTTGACCGGCCGGCCATTGACAACGTTGCCCAACATTTCAATTGTGTAGGTCTTATTGAATGGCTTGTCATCAGTGGGTGAGTTGATCAGGGAAACGTAGTCTTCCAAGTTTAAGTTAACGTATTTTTTGAAGAATTCTTGTGGGGTGATGCCAGCGTCAAAGTGATAATTCTTATCCTTGTCGCGGTATTCGAAGTCAAATTTGGTGGCTGGTTCACCGAGTGCGTAGGTCAACATGCGGTATACTTCACTCATCATATTGTCCTTGGTTTCGGCAATCTTAGCCTCAGACGCCTTGTCAGCAACCAATTCACGTAAGGCAACGGCGTCATGACGAAGCTTCAGGTTCAAGAACTTGTTGAGCTGAGATGAGCGATTACTGTTGAAGGTTTCCGGCATTGCTGACTTGGGAACGATCCCATATTTTTCAATCAGGGCACAAAGCATATCCCATTGACCGCCATCTTGTTGTGGCGTTGCCATCAGCCAGGCAACTTTACGTGAATCAAGGGGCTGGTCGGCAGTTTTTAAGACGTTTTCCAAGAAATAATTGGCTTTTTCAAATTTATCCCAGAAGTTGGTGTAGTTTTGGGATAATTCGAAATCATCCGGAACCTTATAAGTGTTCATGAGGTGAATGCGCATCGTATTGAGGGCGGCAAACATCCAGCATCGACCACTTTGCTTTTGATCAGCAACTTTTCCAGTTGAAAGATCGATTGAAAATACCGGGCTCATTTTGCCTTCAGCGGTAAAGTCTTCGCTGCTTTCCAAAATGCCCTGGTGGGTAACTGCCCGTTCAATCACTTTCGAATCTTTTCGATTATCAAGATTCTTCTGGTACTTGCTGATTTGATCTAAATTAATTTCTGCTGTCAAAAATGATCACTCTCCTTAATAGAATCTTATTTTACGCTCATTTATTAAAAAGGGCTAGTGAGCAGGGTGCTTTTAAACGGCAAACAGCCGGCTGCGAATCGTTTTGATCGCATTTCCGGCTGTTGTCAGTTTTTATTCAATTAGCGGGCTTGAATGGTCTGCGGCCCATCTTCACGGCCAACAATGACAGTGTTAACCAGATCAAGGAACAGTCCATGTTCGACGATTCCGGTCATTTGGTCCAATTCAAGTGCCAAATGGTGGGGTCGTTCAATTTGACCTAAGTGCAAATCAATCACGTAATTGTTGGAGTCGGTTTTGACGTACTGATCGCCATTCATCCTAAACTTTGGGTGATAACCTTTGGCATCAAGGCGTTTAAGCAGTTGGTGGCTGCCGTAAGGGATGACTTCTAGTGGCAGTGGGAAAGAACCCAACTCATCAACCATTTTGCTGCTGTCGACAATCCACATGTTCTTATCGGAATTAATCGCTACGATCTTTTCCCAAAGATGAGCGGCACCGCCACCCTTGATTCCCTGGAAGGTCCGGTTAATCTCATCAGCACCATCGATGGTTAGATCAATGTGGTCAATCTCGTCTAATCCCTTGGTTTTGATACCGAGACTGTTGGCCTGTTCACGGGTCCGTTCTGAAGTTGGGACACCGACAATTGAGAGGTGTTCGGACTTCACTCGTTCGCCCAAAGCATCGACCATGAATTTGACGGTAGATCCAGTGCCCAAACCAACGGTCATGCCGTCTTCGATGAACTTAACAGCGGCCTTCCCCACAGACTGCTTCAACTCGTCTTGATGTTTCATATTTGTTCCCTCATTTCAAAGTTGTTTAAAGGTTTGACTACACCATTATACTGCGATACTTTACCATCTTTGTCAATCTGTGCAAACAGCTTCACATAGTTTATACTACAATAATAGAATATATTGACAGAAGGAGCCAGACATATGAAACGTGGATTTGAAATTGTCTCAAAATATGCAGACGAAAACTTAAGCCTGCCTTACCGAACGACGGAGAACGCAGCAGGATATGACTTTGAAAGTGCTGCCGATATGGTGATTCCATCGATCTGGAAATTGAATTTTTTGAAAGTCCTTTGGGCACTTAAACATGAGAAAACGGTTCGGGAAGACAGCATTGCCGAGGCCAAAAAAGTGCTTAAGCCATTCCTAATTCCAACGGGGATTAAGTCCTATATGCAGCCTGATGAAGTGCTCGTGATTGCCAATCGATCCAGCAACCCATTAAAACGTGGATTGGTGATTCCAAACGGTATTGGCGTGATCGATTCTGATTATTATAATAATCAAAGTAATGAGGGCGAAATCTTTGTTCAGATCCTCAACTTTGGGATCACTGACATTAAGATCAAGAAGGGCGAACGGATTGCCCAAGGTATTTTCCTGCCATATCTGTTGGCGGACCAGGACGACCAACGCAAAAAACAGACCCGAAGCGGTGGTTTTGGTTCGTCAGGTCAATAATTTATAAGATGATGTAAAGTCCGCCGGCATTTCGTCAACCTTGATTCATAAAGTGCTAAAATATTGATAGTGTAAGTATAAGAGGAGAATTTAGTTGGCAAAAGTTAAAACCCAATTTGTATGTCAAAACTGCGGCTACATTTCCCCAAGATATTTGGGACGTTGCCCGAACTGTAATGAATGGAACACCTTGGTTGAAGAAACCATCACCCCCAAAAATAGCACAATGGCAACCCAAAGCCTTCGCAGAAACGGTATCCATGACAATGAGCCGGAATCAATTAATAAAGTTGAGTTTCATAAGGATATCCGCTTTAAAACCGACATGGAAGAACTTAACCGGGTCCTCGGCGGGGGCGTGGTTCCAGGATCGCTGATCTTAATTGGCGGAGACCCCGGCATTGGTAAATCAACTTTGATGCTGCAAGTTTCCGGTCAGCTCAGTAAATCCGGTAAGATTTTGTACGTTTCAGGTGAAGAGAGTGCCTCCCAAATCAAAATGCGGGCTGATCGGCTTGGTGTCAATGGGGAAAATCTTTATGTCTACCCCGAAACCGATATGGATGTCATCAAAGATACCATTAACGAGATGAAGCCAGATGCAGTGGTCATCGACTCCGTTCAAACCATGCAGATTCCAGAGCTGCAGTCAGCAACTGGATCGGTGGCACAGATTCGAGAAGTGACCGCTGATTTAATGAACATTGCCAAAGGTCAGGGAATCACTGTATTCGTTGTTGGCCACGTGACAAAAGGCGGTGCGATTGCCGGGCCGAAGATTTTGGAGCACATGGTCGACACCGTGTTGTATTTCGAAGGTGACCTGCACCATTCTTACCGGATTTTGCGGACTGTCAAAAACCGTTTTGGCTCGACGAATGAACTGGGCGTTTTTGAAATGCGGACTGACGGTCTGAGGGAGGTTAAGAATCCTTCAGAAATCTTCTTGGAAGAACGGCTGAAAGACGCTACCGGATCGGCCATTGTTGTTTCCATGGAGGGAACCAGACCAATCCTGGTTGAAATTCAGGCTCTGGTAACGGCCTCGGTTTTCGGTAATGCGCAACGAACTGCCACTGGGCTGGACCGCAATCGGGTGTCGTTGATTATGGCCGTTTTGGAAAAGCGGGCGGGATTGATGCTGCAGAATCAGGATGCCTACTTAAAGGCTGCCGGGGGCGTTAAACTGGATGAGCCGGCCATTGATTTGGCAATTGCGGTCAGCATCGCTTCATCTTACAAAAACCGCGGCACCAGCCCGACGGAGTGTTATGTCGGCGAACTTGGGCTAACCGGTGAAGTTCGCCGCGTTACCCGAATTGAGCAGCGGGTTGCTGAGGCCCAAAAACTCGGTTTCAAACGGGTCTTGGTTCCAGCCAACAATCTTCAGGGCTGGAATCCACCGACTGGCATTTCGGTAGTTGGGGTTTCAACCCTTGCTCAAGCTTTAAAGCTTGCACTTGGTTAAAGGAAAATTGAGAGAAGGCGATATTTTTGAAAAGAAAGAGAATTGTTAGAATTGTATTTACATTAGCCGGCGCCGCAATTGGAGCCAGTTATTTTCCGATGATCTGGCTGATATTCCAAGTCCGCTATGGGACGCTGTTTAACAACACTGCGACAAACGCAGTTGTGGGTGCAATTATTTTTTATTTTATTTCGTTGTTAACCGGCAATTATATTCTCAAAGCGGTCGATCGGGTGGAAGTCAGATTGACAAAGCAAAGTCCGTTGTCGTTATTTTTTGGGACCTTGGGCCTGATTATCGGGCTGGTGGTTGCCATCCTGATTTCGATTGTATTCTTCAGAACCCGCACGTTCTTCTTGAATACCATGATTCCAACGATCTTAATGTTGGTACTGGGCTATTTTGGCTTCCGAATTGGCAATACGCAGAGTGATCGCTGGCGAAAAATGTTTCAATCCCGGCGGAAGTCAGAAACTGCCAAGGCCGGCGACGAAAAGATTATCGATAAACCAGTCGATAAGAACTATCATCACTACAAAATTCTGGATACCAACATTTTGATTGATGGCCGAATTTATGACGTTGTCAAAACCGGGTTTATTGAAGGCACCTTGTTAGTTCCCAAGTTTGTGTTGTATGAATTGCAGTACATTGCCGACTCCAGTGACAGCGTCAAACGCGTTCGTGGTCGCCGCGGCCTGGATATTTTAAACAAGCTGCAGAACGAAGATCTGATTCCGATCGAAATTTACGAGAAGGATTACGAGGACATTCCAGAAGTTGACAGTAAGTTGATCCAGCTTGCTAAAGACGTTGATGGTGTAATTATCACCAATGATTTCAACTTGAACAAAGTGATTCAATTCCAAAACGTCCAGGTATTTAACATTAATGCGCTTGCCAACTCGCTGCGGCAGAAGATTCTGCCCGGCCAGAAGTTGAACGTGATGGTTGTTAAAAACGGAACCGAACGCCAACAGGGGGTCGCTTATTTGGATGACGGGACGATGGTCGTTGTCGAAGACGGTCGATACTTCTTGAATGATCACATTGATGTTGTCGTAACCAGTGCTATTCAAACAGATGCAGGTAAAATGGTCTTCGCCCGTCCGGAACATTCGACCAAGAACATTACCGATAAGCCTGATCAGAATAAAGGGAATGGCAAGAATGGGTCAAATAACAAGAAGTAGCCGCCTTCCCTTTATTTTTGGCGAAGTTCATTGTACACTTTAAACACTGACAAAATTTTGATTATTTTTAAGAAAGAGGCGTTATACATTGGCAAACAATGCAATTCGAGTTCGTTATGCTCCAAGTCCAACCGGCCACTTGCATATCGGCAATGCACGTACAGCCATTTTTAACTATTTATTTGCCCGTCATAACAAGGGTAAATTCATCATTCGGATCGAGGATACTGATACCAAACGAAATGTTGCCGACGGCGAGAAGAGTCAACTGGATAATCTAAAGTGGCTCGGTCTTGACTGGGATGAAGGTCCCGATGTTGGTGGCGATTATGGTCCTTATCGTCAATCAGAACGAAAAGATATTTACACACCATTGATCCAACAGTTGATCGATGAGGGTAAAGCTTATGAATCATACCGGACTGAGGAGCAGCTTACTGCCGACCGTGATGCCCAAAAAGCACGCGGCGAAATGCCTCATTATGAATATGAATATGAAGGAATGACCGAAGACCAGAAGGCCCAAGCGATTGCTGACGCCAAGGCAAAAGGTTTAAAACCGGTTATTCGATTCCGAGTTCCCAAGAACCATGAATATGCTTGGGATGATATCGTAAAAGGTAAAGTTTCCTTTAATTCAGATACCATTGGTGGCGATTTTGTCATCCGGAAACGTGATGGCATGCCAACATACAACTTTGCCGTTGTCTGCGATGATCATTTAATGAAGATTAGCCACGTTTTTCGTGGAGATGATCATGTTGCCAATACGCCAAAGCAATTGATGATTTACGAAGCTTTTGGCTGGCAGGCACCAAGATTTGGGCATATGAGTTTGATCATCAGTGCTGATACCGGTAAAAAGTTAAGTAAGCGTGACGAATCAGTCCTCCAGTTTATTGAACAGTATCGCAAATTGGGTTATCTGCCTGATGCAATGTTTAACTTCATTCTGCTCTTGGGCTGGTCGCCGGTAGGTGAAGATGAAATCTTTACCAAGAAAGAATTCATCAAGATGTATGACGAGACTCGTTTGAGTAAGTCACCTGCCAAATTTGATTCCAAGAAGTTGGAATGGATTAACAACCAGTACGTTAAGGAAGCCGATAACAGTACGATCATGGATTTGGCGCTGCGCCAGTTGATTGCCGGTGGGAATATTCCTGAAAATCCCGACAACAAAACAATCGAGTGGGCTCGTCAGTTGATTATGCTCTATAAGCGTGAAATGAGTTATATGGCTCAGATTAACGACATGGCCTCGGTCTTCTTTCAAGAGCCGGAACAAATTGACGGTGATGCATTGGCAGAGATTTCCAATGAAACGGCTCCGGTGGTCTTAAAAGAATTTCTTGAGCGAATTCAAAAACTCGACATTTTTGACTCCGTTGAAATCTTTAAAGTCATCAAAGCCATCCAGAAGGACACTAAGATCAAGGGACGTCAATTATGGATGCCAATCCGAATTGCCGTGACCCACGAAATGCACGGTCCGGAACTACCAGAGTCCGTTGAACTGGTCGGAAAGCAAAAAGCCATCGCGCATATCAAAGAAACACTGGCTCAAATCGATAAAGCGTAATTTATAAAAAATATTATTGATTCGATTGGTCTCGTTGCATTTACAGCGAGACCTTTTATTATGGGTTATAGTTAAAGTAATAAAACAATGTGAATTATGATATTATTTGAATATAAAAGATAAAGAGAGGAATTCGAAATGTTGCAGATATTTAATACCCTCACGCGAAAAAAAGAAAAATTTGAACCCATCACCCCAGGTGTTGTTAAAATGTATGTCTGTGGCCCAACCGTGTACAACTACATTCATATTGGAAATGCCAGAAGCGCGATTGCCTTTGATACTGTTCGCAGATACTTGGAGTATCGGGGGTATCAAGTCAAGTACGTTTCGAATTTTACTGATGTCGACGACAAGATGATTAATGCTGCTCGACAGAACCATACGACAGTTGGCGCCATTGCCGACAAGTATATCAACGCATTTATGCAGGACACGGCTGCGCTGAACATTTCAAGCAACGTGATTCACCCCCGGGCCACTGAGAACATTCCTGAAATTATCGACTTCGTTAAAACCTTGGTCGATAAAGGCTATGCCTACGATGTTGACGGTGACGTTTATTTCCGGGCTCGAAAATTCAAAAGTTATGGTGCCTTGCCACACATCAACGTTGATCAATTGGAAATCGGTGCCAGCCAGCATGTTAATCCTGAAGAAATGGCTAAAAAGGAAGACCCAATTGATTTTGCCTTGTGGAAAAAGTCCAAAGGCGATGAGATTTCGTGGGATTCTCCTTGGGGAAAGGGAAGGCCGGGATGGCATATTGAATGCTCGGTCATGTCCACCAAGTACTTGGGAAAAACGATTGATATTCACGGTGGCGGAGAAGATTTAATTTTCCCGCATCACGAGAATGAACGTGCTCAAAGCGAAGCCAACACAGGCCAGACGTTTGTTAAATACTGGATGCACAACGGTTTCGTGACAATTGGTGACGATAACGAGAAAATGAGTAAGTCACTGGGAAACTTCATCACGGTTCATGATCTGCTTAAGAATTTGGATGGCCAAGTGATTCGGCTATTGATGTCGACCACCCATTATCGCCGTCCAATCCAGTACAGTGATGCCAGTGTCAAAGAAGCCAGCAGCAACTTGAAAAAGCTGCAGACGGCCTTCAACAACCTCGAATATCGGCTTCATAATGCTGACGAGGGTGATGATCCCAAAACCGACCAGGAAGTCCGCCAGATTGTCGCTGACTTTACTGACGCGATGGACGATGATTTTAACGTCCAAAACGGGATTGCCGCCGTTTATGAACTCGCAAAATTTGCCAACACCTATAGTGAACGCGAGACTGTCTTCAAATTGAGCTTGCAGTTCATTATCAACACCCTGCGTCAATTATCTGGTGTCTTTGGCATTAAGCTTGAGCAAAGTGAACTAAAGGATGATGAGATTTGGTCACTGATCCACGAACGGGAACAGGCTCGCCATGACAAAGACTTTATTCGCAGTGATGAAATCAGAGAAGAACTTAAAGCCCGGGGAATTGTGCTGGAAGATACCCCACAGGGGACCCGGTTTAGAAAGGAATAACAACTTTAATGATTGATAATTTTTCCCAGTTAAACGGGATTGCCTTGGCGTACATGGGGGATGCCGCGTATGAAGTTTTCATTCGTCGGCATTTGATTGCCCAGGGGTTGACCAAGCCTAAGCGCCTGCAGCATGTTGCTACCAACTATGTATCCGCAAAGGCGCAGGCAGCTTTAATTGATTTAATGAAAACAGATGGTCTGCTTAATGAAACTGAGTGGGACTACTTCAAACGCGGCCGAAATGCCAACAGTCACACGCACGCCAAGAATACCGACGTGATTACCTACCGCATTTCAACCGGGTTTGAAGCAGTCTTTGGCTACCTATCACTGAGTGACCAGACGGATCGAATGAAAGAAATCGCAAATTGGTGTATTGAACAAGTAGAAAGTGGGAACCTCAAACATGAAGAATGATAATCGAAGTCAAGATCATCGCAGCGATGACAGTCAGGATCAGCCTGAAGAGTTTGTGATTGGCAGACACCCCGTGGTTGCGGCGTTAAAGAGTGAAAATCCGGTTAACAAACTGTTTATCCAGTCAGGAATCAAAGATGACGACAATATTATCTCTGAAATCATGAAATTGGCGCATAAAAAGCGGCTGGTGATTTCAAAGGTTCCAAAGCAAAAGCTGGACAAGCTTTCCAATAACCAAAATCATCAAGGGGTGGTATTATCAATTGCAGCCTTTAAGTATGCAACGATTGACGATCTATTTACCAATGCCAAGAAGCAAGCGGTTGAACCGTTCTTTGTGATTCTGGACAATATCGAAGATCCCCATAATTTAGGCTCGATTATTCGGACTGCCGATGCTGCCGGGGTGTCTGGCATTATCATTCCTAAGCACCGAGCAGTCGGATTAACGGCCACGGTTTCCAAAACTTCAGCCGGAGCCATTGAACGGGTTCCAGTTGCCCGCGTGACCAATTTGTCGGCAACCATCAAAGAATTAAAGCAACGCGGAATGTGGGTCTTTGGGACTGATGTTTCCGGAACTGATTACCGTCGTTGGGATGCCAAAGGCTCAATCGCCGTTATTATCGGCAACGAGGGTAAGGGAATTTCGCCGCTGTTGAAGAAACAAGTCGACGAAATGTTGACCATTCCAATGGTGGGAGATATTCAAAGCCTGAATGCCAGCGTTGCAGCTAGCATTTTGATTTATCAGGGCTTTAATTCCCGCCACCCATTATCAAAATAAAGTCGGTGAGAAATAATGAAAGAAGACCTGTTAATTGTTGATGCCTATAATATGATCGGCAATTGGCCGCACCTCAACAAGCTCAAGCAGGCCAACCGTTTAGAAGATGCCCGCGATCAACTGCTGGCTGAATTGTCGGAATATAAAAAGTACCGGGACATCAATATGATCGTCGTTTTTGACGCGATGTACGTTCCCGGTAATTCAAAAAGCTTCCGTAAGTTTGATATGGAGATTGTCTGGACCAGTAAGGATCAGACTGCCGATAGTTACATTGAGGCCTTGGCCCATCGCAAGCAAAATCGATTTACCCAGGTGATCGTTGCTACCAGCGATCAAGCCGAGCAATGGACGATTTTTGCTGCCGGCGCATTGCGGATCCCAGCCAGAGAATTGCTCAGAGATGTTCAGCGTGCCAAACAGGAAGTTGATACTGAAGCGCGCAAGATGACTGATCAAGGCCAAGTGTTTCGCCACACGCCATTTGACGCCAAACAGCTCCTTGAATTAGAGAAGCTGCGGGACAAAATGATGCATGATGGTCAATAAAAATATTAGTATGCTGATATTTTAAAATTGGTATAGGTGGGATATTCACTGAATGAACGCTGGTTCGTCTTGCCGGAAGTTGAATCCTCCGTTAATGTTTTTCGTAATCGAATCTGATTAATAAAAACATTTGAGGGGGATAACAATATGTTACCTAACAATCGACTTGAACTGATTCGTCAAACAGCTAAACGAAATGAAGAGGCCTTTGCGCAGTTATTTCACCAATATTATCCAATCGTCCGCAAGTACAAACGCCAGTATTATATCAACGGCTACGATAAAGACGACCTGGACCAGGAAGCCCGAATGGTTCTGTTTCGCTCGGCGTGCCGGTTTGAAGCTGCAAGAAAAGTCAGTTTTGGAACCTTTTTCAGTCATAATCTGCGAAATCGCTTGTTTGACCTGATTCGCACCAACAATGCCCAAAAACGGGTGCCGGTAGAACCATTGACATCATTTGAAGCCAACGAGTATTTTTACGCCGCCAAAATCGCCGATAACTCAGCTAGTAGTCCAATTGATGCGGTGATCGTCGATGATGCACTCCGCAAACTATACAGCAGCTGTTCACCATTGGAAAAGCGGGCGTTTAACCTGATGCTCAGTGAAAATGGTTATGCGGATTTGGATCCCAAAGCGCAAAGAGGAATTATCAACGCTTTTGAACGCTGTCGGCGCAAATTTGACGGTGAGATAAATTGACGGAATTGTTTTTGAATGCTATTATTACTATGCTTGTAAGGAGGTGCCGCTATGGCACAAAGAAAAGTTGCTCTGGCTTGTTCAGTTTGCGGTTCACGGAATTATACGATTCCCGCCAACCCCAATCGAACCAAACGCTTGGAGCTCAATAAGTTTTGCAAGTATTGCGGTAAGTATACTTTGCATAAAGAAACTCGTTAATCATGATATAAGGGGATAAAATTTTGCGATTAATTAATTTTTTCAAAAAAGTTGCTCAGGAAATGAAAGTGGTCACTTGGCCCAACGCATCTCAGACGCGGACTGATACCAGTACCGTTATCGGGACTTCAATCATCATGGCCATCTTTTTAGGCTTGGTTGACTGGATCGTTCAATGGGCACTCCAATTTCTGGCATAGCCTTTTGAGTCAATGTTTGATATAGTTAAGTTGTTGAAACCTGCGAAAAGTGTCAGGTTTTTTTATTTGAACTCATTTACTGGAATTACGAAGGAGCAGAAAAACATGGTCGAGTCAGCAGAAAAGCAATGGTATGTTTTGCATACTTATTCTGGATACGAAAACAAAGTTAAGATGAATTTGGACAGTCGAAAAGAATCTATGGGGATGCAGGATTACATCTTCAGAACGGTTGTCCCTGAACAAGAAGAACATGAAGTAAAGAACGGTAAGGACAAAGTTAAGATGGACAAGACTTTCCCCGGCTACGTGCTGGTGGAAATGATCATGACCGACCAAGCTTGGTACATTGTCAGAAACACTCCCGGAGTGACCGGATTCGTCGGCTCTCATGGACAGGGAAGTAAGCCAACGCCATTGCTGCCGGATGAGGTTGATTTGGTACTCAAACGGATTGGCATGAGTTCTCGCCATGAAGATTTGGATGTCAACATTGGCGATACGGTTAAAATTGTTGATGGTGCCTTCACCGGCCTTGATGGCAAGGTAACCGAAGTTGATAACGAAAAGCAACGGCTTAAGGTTAATATCGAAATGTTTGGCCGTGAGACCAGTACAGATCTTGACTTCAATCAAATTGATACAACCCTTTAACCAAAAGTAGGTGGTCACGATGGTATGGATGGCTGGTTTGATAATTGTTTTGCTGATTGCGATGGTGGTTGTCGGCCGGCTGATTCGGCTTGGAACGCCCAACCAGGTTGGTATTGACTCCGATCCGGCAAATGGGATTGAGGCCATTCCCACACTTTTTATTCCGGGCTACTTTGGTAATCGATTGTCATTTGGCAGACTCATCAATCGATTAACTCGACAGTACGGTGCTAACAAATCGATGGTCATCAAAGTCGACCGCCACGGTAAAATCCATGTTTCAGGCCATCTGGCGAAGTCAAAGGTCCTGATCCAAGTTCTTTTTGCCGACAAGTCTTCCCGCCCAAGGCAGCAGGCAGTGTGGCTCTCTGAAGTTTTGGAGGTGCTCAATACCCGCTATGGTGTTGAAGAGATCAATCTGGTTGGCCATTCCATGGGCTGTATTACCATTTTTGGTTTCTGACCCACCAGAGCAAAATGACGCCTGTCAGCGTGAAGCATGTTGTGGCGATCGCCGGACCATTCAATGATTCAGAGATTGCCAGAAGTACCGATAAAGTTGACGCTTATCCGTTGAACGCCAAGGGGCCAACCAAACGAATGCCGATTTATCGGGCGCTGTCACAACGCGTTTTTGCAATTCCAAGGGACATTAAGGTTCTCAATATTGCCGGCCGGATCAGCAACACCCAGCAAAATGACGGAGAAGTCTCGGTGAACAGTGCTTTTTCATTGCGCTATTTACTGCAGGATCCGGCCGCGCAATACCATGAATTGGTGATTCGAGGCAAACGGGCAACCCATCGGCTGCTTCATGAAAATGTCATTGTCGACCAAGAAATTGCCAAGTTTCTTTGGAACCAATAATTTAGGTTGTTGAATGAAAATGTTTATGTTATATTAGTATGGTATGTTTAAGCATACCAACGTGGGAGGAGAAATTTTGATCTCCATTTACCACACACGGACTTAAGGAGGTTATGTCTCGTGGCTAAAAAAGTAGCGAATATTGTTAAGTTGCAAATTCCAGCGGGCAAAGCAACACCTGCCCCTCCAGTTGGTCCTGCATTAGGTCAAGCAGGTATCAACATCATGGGATTCACTAAGGAATTTAACGCACGTACTGCCGATCAGGCAGGGATGATTATTCCTGTAGTTATCACTGTGTATGAAGATCGTTCATTCGACTTCATCACCAAGACTCCACCTGCTGCTGTGTTACTCAAGAAAGCTGCTGGTGTTCAAAAGGGTTCCGGCGAACCAAATACTAACAAGGTTGCAACTGTTACCAAAGACCAAGTTAAAGAAATTGCCGAAACTAAGATGAAAGACCTAAACGCAGCTGATGTTGAAGCAGCAATGCGCATGGTTGAAGGTACTGCACGCAGCATGGGCTTTACTGTCGAAGGATAGTCAACCCGGTTACGTCGTTACTTTAACGATGACACACTGTTTCACATCGCGTGGGAGGTTAATCCGTTATAACCACAAGCAAGGAGGAAAACACACATGGCTCGTAAAAGAGGTAAAAACTACAAGGCAGCCCTTGAAAAGGTTGATGCTGAAAAAGCATACCCAATCAAAGATGCTGTTGAATTGATTAAAGATATTGATTTTGCTAAATTCGACTCAACTGTCGAAATTGTGTTCAAATTAAACGTTGATACTAAGCAGGCCGATCAACAATTACGTGGTGCCGTTGTCTTACCTAATGGAACTGGTAAGGAACAGACCGTTGTTGTATTCGCCAAGGGTGACAACGCTAAGGCAGCTCAAGATGCCGGTGCAGATTTTGTCGGTGACGCTGACTTAGTTCAAAAGATCCAAGATGGTTGGCTTGACTTCGATGTTGCCATTGCAACACCTGATATGATGGCTCAAGTTGGTCGTTTAGGTCGAGTTCTTGGACCTAAAGGTTTGATGCCAAACCCTAAGACTGGAACTGTTACCATGGATGTTGCCAAAGCGGTTAAAGAATCAAAAGCTGGTAAGGTTACTTACCGGACTGACCGTGACGGTAACGTTGCCGTTCCAGTTGGTAAAGCTTCATTTGATACCGACAAGCTTGTTGGTAACCTGAAGACAATTGAGGATGTTATTGTGAAGGCACGTCCAGCTTCTGTACGTGGTGTTTACGTTAACAACGTTTCAATCTCAACTACATTTGGCCCTGGCGTCAAAGTTGACCTTGACTCATTCTCAAGCGTTGAAGCTTAATTAGTTTCGATTTAAATAAAAAATCCCTAATTGACGGGTTATTACTTTGTGTGATAGACTGTTAGTTGCTGATATATTCGCCTAAGACTCAGGTGGCTTCTATGCCTTAATATCCTGCCGAGGAAAGTAAGTTTACTTTTTTCCTATGTCTGGGTGGGCATAGGGATTTTTTATTAAGTCCCAACAAATTTTTGGGAGGTGAAATTCGTGAGTGAACAAACTGTTGCGATTAAAGCAAAAAAGGTTGCATCTGTTACTGAAGAATTGAAGAATGCTTCATCTGTCGTTATCATTAACTACCGTGGTTTAACTGTTGCCGAGGTAACTGATTTACGTCAGCAATTACGTGATGAAGGCGTTAAGATGGAAGTTATCAAGAACAAGGTAATGGACCGTGCTGCTGCTGAAGCCGGTTTTGATGATTTGAAACCAACTTTCAACGGCCCAACTGCTGTTGTCTTCTCGTCAGAAGATCCTGTTGCCGGACCTAAGATTGTCCACAACTTTGCAAAGACTAACGACAAACTTAAGCTTAAGGGTGGCGTTATCGATGGTGAAGTTGCCAGTCTTGAAGAAATTACTGCTTATGCTGCATTGCCTAGCCGTGAAGAATTGTTATCTACTCTTGCTAACATTCTTCAAGCACCTGTACGTAACTTTGCATATGGGGTTAAAGCAATTGCTGATAAGAAACAATCTGACGATGGCGACGCTGCCTAATCAGAACTAAATAAATTCCAATTAATGGAGGAAAATAAAATGGCTTTTGATAAAGATAATATTATTGACCAATTAAAAGATGCTTCAATCTCTGACCTTAACGACTTGGTTAAGTCAATTGAAGACGAATTCGGCGTTTCTGCTGCTGCACCAGTTGCTGCTGCAGGTGCTGCTGGTGGCGACAGTGCTACCAAAGATTCATACGATGTTGAATTAACTGAATCAGGTGACCAAAAGGTTAAAGCCATCAAGGCTATCCGTGACATCACCGGTCTTGGTTTGAAAGACGCTAAAGGACTTGTTGATAAGGTTCCATCAATCATCAAGGAAGGCGCTTCAGAAGACGAAGCCAACAAGATCAAGGAACAACTTGAAGCCGTTGGTGGAACTGTTACCCTTAAGTAATTCATTGCTTAATCATAATTGTTCTCAGAACTGTGTATCGACATTGTCGATGCACAGTTTTTTTGTGCACCTTTGTTGTGTGAAATTCAATTAATTGGCATAATAGACGAAGAGTACATATTCAAAATGAAATGATGGTGGAACAATAATGACACGTGTCAAAGAATTCATCGACAAACGGATGACCATGATCAAGCTGATTTTTGTCTTCTCCGTTTTGATTTTTGTTATTCGACAGTTGGCTAAGATTATCCGTGAAGTCAACGGTGAACAGTTCAAAACCGTTCTGGCCAGTCAAAGTCGCGGCGCTCTTTTGATAATGCTGGTGGCAGGCTTTATTTCAATTCTGCCGATGCTGGTGTACGACTATTCAATTGTTCAGTTTTTACCAACTAAATTTTCACCCGGCTACATCGTTAAAAGTGGCTGGGTGGTGAATACCTTTACGAATTTACTGGGGTTTGGCGGATTGTTGGGCGGCAGTTTACGCGCGCATTTCTATGGCAAAGGGGCCACCCGCAAACAGATCCTCTATGCAATTTCTAAAGTTGCTTTGTTTCTGATATCAGGGCTTTCTTTACTTTGCTTGGTTTCACTGATCATGATCTTTGGCTTTGGGATCGGGACAGAATTTGCCCACTATTGGATTTGGCTATTGGGCGGTGCCGTATATTTTCCCGGGGTGATGATTTTTACCCAAGTGACTAATTCACAGTTTTTCAGTGACCTGTCAACCAAACAGGAACTGGTCATGACCGCCGGCTCGTTCCTTGAATGGGGGAGTGCCCTGGGGTTCTTTATTTTGATTGGTTATCTCATGAATCTACCCGTTGACCTCCGATTGGTTGTGCCCATTTTTGTGGTTGCCAACGTTGCCGGGGTCGTCTCGATGATCCCAGGTGGATTAGGGTCCTTTGATATCTTTGTCATCATTGGACTGGGATTCATTGGCGTTGCCCGAAGTGATGCACTGGTCTGGATTCTGCTTTACCGTCTGTTTTATTACTTGTTACCATTCATTGTGGGCACTGGTCTGTTCATTCACGATACCGGGTCCAAACTCAACACCTTTCTCGATGACCTACCACGACTTCTGTTTCAACGGATTGCCCAAGTCTTCTTAACTGGCTTTATGTATTTTTCCGGAATTATGATGTTGTTGTTTGCCACGGTTCCCAATGTAGTGGTTGTTAATAAACTGTATGTCAAACTATTGCCATATTCGATTTTTTTCGTCAGTCATATGATGAATATTATTGTTGCATTCCTCTTAATCGGTTTGGCGAGTGGTATCTGGACTCGAACTAAGAAAGCGTATGCCCCTACGGTATTTGTGCTGATCATTTCGATATTTAACACATGGTTTAACGAGGCGTTTACCTGGCGGATGGTCTTGCTGTTCGTGATCATCCTAATCACTCTGCGGCTCTCCAAGGCGGTGTTATACCGGGACCGGATGGCTAATTCCTGGGGTGTGTTCCTGTTTAATGGGTCAATTTTTATCATCACATTTGCAATTTATACCCTCATCGGGATTGCTGCCAATCGAAATCTTCATCTCCATTTTGATAAAGCTTATCTTTTTCCATCTGCGGGTGCCTGGCTGGTCGGTTTTGTTGGCTTATTGATCGCCCTGGCGGTTCTGGTTGGGATGAATGCCTACTTGACCGCCGGCCATCCAGAATGGCTGACACAGCGATTTGATGCCGATCGGGTGAAGGCTGTGATTGATAAATTCGGTGGCAATGAGGATAGTCATCTGGCATTCTTGCGCGATAAGCAGATTTACTTTTACAGCAAAGACGGCGAAGATCAGGTTTTCTTCATGTTCAAGAAAATTGCTGACAAACTGTTAATTATGGGCGAGCCGGTCGGCAATCGTGCCCAATTTGCCGACGCGATTGATGATTTTGTCAAGGAAGCTGATAAATCAGATCTGAAACTGGTATTCTACGAAATTGATGAAGAATTAACCATGAGCCTTCACGAAACCGGGTTTGACTTTATCAAGACCGGTGAGGATGGATTAGTTGACTTGGATCAGTTCACTCTTAGTGGTAAACGACATCGCGGCGAACGGGCATTAATGCACAAATTCGATCGCGAAGGCTACCAGTTTGAAATTCTACAGCCACCGTTTTCAGATGAGTTGCTGGCCACTCTGCGGAAGATTTCTGACGAGTGGTTGGATAATAAAGCAGAAAAGGGTTTCTCACTCGGCTTTTTTGACGAATACTACCTTCAGCAGGCACCGATTGCTGTGATGAAAGACCATGCCGGCAAAATTGTTGCGTTTGCCAATCTGATGCCGGATGGTAATAAAGTGGTCACCTCGATTGATCTCATGCGTTCCTCCGCCGATGCCCCATCAGGCATCATGGATGGCATTTTGATTAATCTTTATGAAATATCCCACGATAAAGGATACAAGTACTTTGACTTGGGGATGTCACCGTTCTCAAATGTGGGAACTTCCCGCTTCAGTTTCACTCAGGAGCGGATTGTTCATCTCATCTATCAATACGGTTATAAGCTTTATAGTTTTGAGGGACTCCGGTCTTATAAGGACAAGTACGTTGATAAGTGGGAGTCAAAATATATTGCGTATTATCGTCGAAGCGGGCTGGTTTACGCGGTTCTGCAGATTATCCTGGTTGTTAATCAACCGCGCAATAAAAAGCCGGCAGGCCTCTCCAAGGCTCTCTGTTACATTATGGACGCCAATCAGCCCAAATAAGGCGGACTGAGTCGAAAATTAATTGATTGTCGGTTAAGTAACCTGGCAGACAATCAATTAAACAGCAGCCGGAAGGTATTTAACAGATATCTGCTGGCTTTTTTGTGCGGTTAAATGTAAAAATACCAACAATTTTTCATCAAAATAATGTTTACTGAAATTTACCTTGATATAAAAGGCTTTGTTTGGAAACTGATGAAGCGTTTTCATAAAATTTATCCACATTCACGAAGTCTTCACCAACATCCAAGTGGTTCAATCATATCAAGGATTCTCAATTGTATTTTACAAGTGAGGGAATTGTGAAGTTAAGGTTGACAACGCTGCCAAAATGAGTTAAATTTTGGTTAGTAAAGTTTACTAAAATATATGTAGAGGGATGAAATTTATGATTTCTGATGACGTACAAAAGCTATTTAATGACAAGTTCGGTTATGACTCAAGCAAAGTATTTTTCTCACCAGGTCGAATTAACCTCATCGGTGAACACACTGATTATAACGGGGGCCACGTATTTCCTTGTGCAATCAGCATGGGCATCTACGCAGCTTATGGAGAACGCCAAGACAACAAGATCCGCATGTTCTCCGGCAACGTTTCCGATGCTGGAATTGTTGAAGTATCGTTGGACAATTTGGCATATAACAAAGAAGATGGCTGGACAAACTATCCAAAAGGCATGCTCGTTCAGATTCTCGAACACGGCTATAAGATTGGCCATGGCTTTGATCTCGCTGTTTATGGTAACCTTCCAGATGGTGCCGGACTATCCTCATCAGCATCTATTGAGCTGTTGACTGCAGAGATTGTTAATGATGTCTTTTCACTGGGGATCGACGAACTTGACCTGGTTAAATATGGTCAACTGGTTGAAAATAAATATATCGGTGTTAATTCCGGTATCATGGACCAATTTGCCATTGGGATGGGGAAGAAGGATCAAGCAATTCTTCTGGACACGAATACCCTCAAATATGATTACGTTCCCGCCAAATTGGGAGATCGGGTTATTGTGATTATGAATACCAAGAAACATCGTGAGCTTCAAGATTCTAAATATAACGAACGCCGTGCTGAATGTGAAGAGGCTTTGAAGCGTCTCCAAGTGGGATTGCCAATTAAATCTCTTGGTGATTTGAGTGAAAGTGAATTCGATGAAAATAGTTACCTGATCAATGATGATGTTTTGATTCGTCGTGCCCGTCACGCGGTATTCGAAAATCAACGAACCCTTCAGGCAAAGGATGCGCTGGTCAATAATGACTTGGAAACCTTTGGTAAATTAGTCAATGCATCTCACGTTTCACTGCATTATGATTACGAAGTAACCGGTAAGGAACTGGATACATTAGCTGAAACTGCTTGGAAACAACCAGGCGTTGTCGGTGCGCGAATGACCGGTGCCGGATTTGGTGGTTGTGCAATTGCGATTGTTGACCGTGATCAAGTCGATGCCTTTACCAAAAATGTTGGCGAAGTCTATGAGAAAGAGATTGGCCATCCGGCAGAATTCTACATTGCAGAAATTTCAGATGGTCCTAAAGAGATTAAGTAACGAATTGATTAGAAGGAGGATATTTAAATGGCAATTTTAGTACTAGGTGGAGCAGGATATATCGGTTCGCACACGGTTGATCGATTAATTGAAAATGGCTATGACGTTGCGGTGGTTGATAATTTGGTTACCGGCCATAAAGCAGCCATCAATCCCAAGGCCCGTTTCTATGAAGGTGATGTCCGTGACAAAGACTTTATGAATCAAGTCTTTGATAAAGAAGAGATTGAAGGGGTCATTCACTTCGCAGCATTCTCAGTTGTTCCTGAATCCATGGAAAAGCCATTGAAGTACTTTGACAATAATACTGGTGGCATGATTAGTTTACTTGAAGTGATGAACGCCCATAACGTTAAGAAGATTGTCTTCTCGTCAACGGCCGCTACCTATGGGGAACCCAAGCAGATTCCAATTAAAGAAACTGATCCGCAGGTCCCAACCAACCCATACGGTGAAAGCAAGTTGGCAATGGAAAAGATCATGCACTGGAGTGATGTGGCTTACGGCATTAAGTTTGTCGCCCTTCGCTACTTTAACGTTGCAGGTGCCAAGCCTGATGGCTCAATTGGTGAAGACCACCACCCTGAAACCCATTTGGTCCCCATCATTTTACAAGTTGCTGCCGGCGAACGTGATGAGTTGACGATTTTTGGTGACGATTATGATACGCCTGATGGCACGAACGTCAGAGACTACGTCCACGTGCTTGATTTGGCCGACGCGCATATCTTGGCACTGAAGTATCTCCAAGCTGGTCATGATAGTGATGCCTTTAACTTGGGCTCATCAACCGGCTTTTCCAACAAACAAATGTTGGATGCTGCCCGTGATGTGACTGGCAAGCCGATTCCTGCCAAAATGGGCCCCCGTCGTGCAGGTGATCCAAGCACGCTGATCGCAGCGAGTGACAAAGCCCGCAAGATTCTTGGCTGGAAGCCTCAATTTGATGACGTTCACGAAATTATAAAGACCGCCTGGAATTGGAAAGAAACCCACCCAAAGGGTTATGACGATCGGAAAGGAAATCAGTAATCATGAGCCAATCAGCAGTTGAAAAGTTTGTCGATTTAATTATCAAATATGATTCACCATATTCAGATGTTGACCGGATTTATGTCACCAACCTGATTTTTAGACTGATCGGCGATGGTTTTGGAGAGTCGACCGAGGATTCGTCGGCTGTCGACTTAGCCAACGATCTGGTGGATCTCGCCATTGAACATGGTAAGGTCGAAGATTCGATTACCAACAGGGAGATTCTTGAAGATCAACTGATGGACCTGTTAACACCAATTCCATCAACTTTGAATCAGATCTTTTGGAACAAGTATCAACAATCTCCTGATGCCGCCACCGACTACTTCTATCATATGAGCCAAGACAATGATTATATTAAGACTCGGGCGATTGCCAAAAATATTTCATATGAAACCAAAACC
The DNA here is from genome assembly GCF_018314255.1 of Lentilactobacillus buchneri. Lineage (NCBI taxonomy): Bacteria > Bacillati > Bacillota > Bacilli > Lactobacillales > Lactobacillaceae > Lentilactobacillus > Lentilactobacillus buchneri. The sequence goes on along the minus strand of NZ_CP073066.1, from coordinate 235,126 downwards.
GATTATGGCAATCTGGAAATTACCATTAACCTGTCAAAGCCTGAGAAGGATCCTAAGGCGATTGCTGCCGCTGGCCGGGCAAAGTCAACCAGTTATCCGGTTGGCCCGTTAGCCATTGAAAATGAAGGCTATCTCGGCCGCCTAGGCTATCCAGCCCGAAGCAATCACCGGGTTATTCGGATGATGATCAACGGCGAACCGTGGGGATTCCAATACTCACCTTATGCATACTTTGGTGAGCATGCGATTTTCCTTAACCAAAAGCACGTGCCAATGTCAATCGATCAACGGACGTTTGTCAATTTGGTTGACATCATCAAGCAGTTCCCACATTACTTTGTCGGCAGCAACGCCGATTTACCAATCGTTGGTGGTTCCTTATTGGCTCAAGATCACTATCAAGGTGGTCGCCACACGTTCCCGATGATGAAAGCCAAGATTGATCGACCGGTTGATTTGGGGATTGATGGCTTGTCGGCAGGAATTGTCAAATGGCCAATGGCAACCATTCGCCTGGTCAGCAAAGATGCCAATAAAGTTGTGAATGCTGCCAATCGGATTGCCGAAACTTGGAAGAACTACTCAGATGAGTCAGTTGATATTCGGGCCTACACGGATGGAACCAGACATCATACGGTAACCCCGATTGCCCGAATGAATGATGACCAGTTTGAGATGGATATTGTCTTGCGGGACAATCAAACTTCTGACAAGTATCCTGATGGTATTTTCCATCCTCATCAAGATGTTCAACACATCAAGAAGGAAAATATTGGCTTGATTGAAGTCATGGGCCGGGCAATTTTGCCTGCTCGTCTGAAGACCGAAATGAAAGAAGTCGAAAAGTATGTCTTGGGTGAAGATAATCAAATTGCTGATTATCATAAGCCTTGGGCAGATGAATTGATGAAACGTGACCATTTTACCAAGGACAATGTTGAAGAGGTAGTCGACGAAGAAGTTGGCAAAGTCTTTGGCAGGGTTCTGGAAGATGCCGGCGTTTACAAATGGGACGACAAAGGTCAAGCAGCCTTTGATCGTTTCATTGATCAACTAAAATAATTTGAAATAGGGTTGGAAATAAGTGTCCTTGATTTCCAGCTCTATTTTTATTGTCAACAGGGATTCACTCAACTTTGGCCTCTGCAGGTGGACTTGGATTTTGTTTCAACAATTATTTTTGGTAAAATGGAAGCGGAACCAAATTTAAGCTGAAATCACTAGGAGGCAACTATGAAATTTATTGTATACAATGTCCGAGATGATGAAATACCGTTTATTGAGAAGTGGGGGAAGTATCACGGAATTGAAGTGAAATACACCACCACAACTTTGAATCAGGAGACGGTTGAAGAAGCAGCCGGCTTTGACGGTATTTCCTGCCTTCAAACGATTCAATATTCAGCTGAATTATTTGAGTCATTTAAACGCTTAGGAATCAAATACTTATCGCTCAGAAATGTCGGGGTTGATAACATTGATTTACCAGCCGCTAAAGCCAATGGCGTTAAAATTACCAATGTGCCGGCGTACAGTCCAGAAAGTATTGCTGAATTTGCTGTGATGATGTCACTGTACCTCTCTAGAAAAGTGGGCTATATGCGTCAGCAGTTGGATCAAAAGCATGAATTTCATTTTTCGCCCAACTTCATGGGCCGTCTGATCAGCGAACAGACCGTCGGGGTGATTGGAACCGGACGGATTGGCCAGGCAGCTATCAAGCTGTTCAAAGGCTTGGGGGCAAAGGTAATTGCCTATGACAAGTATCCGCTGAAAAATACCGACAACTCGTTTGTATATGCCAAAAGCTTGGAACAAATTTATCAGGAGAGCGATATTATCTCAATTCATATGCCGGCAACTGATGATAATTATCATCAATTTAACCATGAGGTGTTTGAGCAAATGAAGGATACAGCAATCCTCATCAATACTGCTCGCGGCTCAATTGTCGATACCGATGATTTGATTTTTGCCCTCCAGAGCGGTGAAATCGCTGGTGCCGGGATCGATACAATTGAAAATGAATCTGCTGATCTCCAAGACTCCAGGTCAACCAAAAAAGTCAATGATCCGGATGTATTGAAGATGGCGTTGATGCCAAACGTCTTGGTCACGCCACATTCCGCATTCCATACCAGTGAAGCTGTGAAAAATATGATTGATATCTCACTGGGGAATCTTGAGACGATGGTCAACGGGAAGACTCCAAAGGATTTAGTAGATTAGTGATTGTTAGACAAAAATAAGGCTGATGCATCCCAGCGGGGATGCATCAGCCTTATTGAGTTACTGTGAGGTATTTATTTAAATATCGTAATCTGAGTCTTTCATCGACTCCACGTTCCCCAAGAGGTAGCCATTACCAACTTGTGAGAAGAAATCGTGGTTGGCAGTCGATGTTGAGATTCCGTTCATGACCACTGGATTAACATCTTCTGCTGTGTCTGGGAAGAGCGGATCCTGACCCAAATTCATCAACGCTTTATTGGCATTGTAACGAATGAAGGTGAGAACATCTTCTGTCCAGCCGGTTTGATCGTACAGAATATGGGTGTACTTTTCTTCGTTACCATACAGTTTGTACAGGAAGTCGTAGATCCAGTTCTTCATGTCTTCTTGTTTTTCCTTTGGCAATTGATTGTAGCCAATTTGGAATTTATATCCAATGTAGGTGCCGTGGACTGATTCGTCACGGAGAATCAATTTAATGATTTCCGCCACATTTGGAATCTTGTTGTGACCAAGGTACCAAAGTGGGGTATAGAAGCCAGAGTAGAACAGGAAAGTCTCTAAGAAGACACTGGCAACCTTTTTCTTGAGTGGGTCTGGTTCATTGGCATAAATGTCGCGAATTTTGAGTGCTTTGTTCTGTAGGAATTCCTCACTGTCACTCCAGTCAAAAATCTCATCAATTTGATCAGGGGTGTTGAGGGTTGAAAAAATCGAGGAATAACTCTTGGCATGAACCGATTCCATAAATTGAATATTGTTCAAAACGGCGGTTTCGTGTTGAGTCTGAACATCTTTCCGCAACGATGCCATTCCTTCTTGGGACTGCAGCGTATCCAGTAAAGTTAAGCCCCCGAAGACGTGACCGACAACCCACTGATGATCTTGATCCAGCGTCCGCCAGTCCGATAGGTCGTTTGACAGGGGAATTCGGGTATCCAGCCAGAATTGCTCGGTTAATTTTTCCCAAGTGGCCTTGTCGATTTGGTCATCGATGGCGTTCCAATTAATTGCTTTATAATTCTCAGTCATGAATTTCTCCTTTAAATAACGCAGCTTTCACATTCGTTGGAACCAACTTCTTGTTGATCGTCAGTGAAAGTTCGAATATAGTAAATTGATTTGACGCCCTTTTTGTATGCGTAGTTTCTCAAGATATTGAGATCCCGGGTCGTCATCTTGTCTGTCCGGCCGTTTTTCCATTCATACAGGCCTTCTGGGATGGTTGAACGCATAAAGAGGGTTAATGCCATTCCCTGGTCAATATGCTGCTGTGCGGCAGCATAGATGTCAATCACCTTACGCATATCCATGTCATAGGCTGAAGTATAGTAAGGCATTGTGTCATTTGAAAGGTATGGGGCTGGATAATAAATCTTACCAATCTTGGATTCCTGACGTTCTTCAATTCGGTTGATAATCGGGTGAAGGCTGGCAGTCGTATCGTTAATGTAAGAAATAGAACCGTTTGGCGCAACTGCTAACCGATTTTGGTGGTATAAGCCGTCTTTCATGACTGATTCCTTGAGGTTTTCCCAATCTTCCTTAGTTGGAATCCAATCGTCTTTGAACAAAGCTTTTACTTCGGCAGATTTTGGTGCAAATGATCCGTCCAGATATTTGTCAAAATAGCTGCCGTCAGCGTACTTGCTGTTTTCGAAGTTGACGAAAGTTTCTTTGCGTTCCTTGGCGATCTTGTTAGATGCAACTAAGCTCCAGTAGTTTAATAGCATGAAGTAGACACTGGTAAATTCAATCGATTCAGGCGAGCCGTAGTACATATGGTGCTTGGCTAAGAAACTGTGTAGTCCCATGCCGCCAAGGCCGATTGAATGTGATTCTTTATTGCCTTTTTGAATTGAAGGAACCACGTCGATGTTGGAGTGGTCGGTGACAAATGTTAATGCGCGGACCATGCTTTCAACTGAATGACCAAAGTCATCGCCAGCCATCATATTATTAATGTTGGTTGATCCCAGATTGCAGGAAATATCCTTGCCCATTTTGATGTAATGCTGCTGGTTATCAACAGTGGATGGGGTTTGAACCTGGAGGATTTCTGAACATAAGTTACTCATCACAATTCGACCGGCAATCGGATTGGAGCGGTTGGCAGTGTCAATATTAATGATGTATGGGTAACCTGATTCTTGTTGCAGCTTACTGATTTCAGTTTCCAAATCACGAGCCTTGATCTTCTTTTTGGAGATCTTGTCATTGGCAACCAAATTATCATATTCCTTGGTAATGTCGACGTAAGAGAATGGCACGCCGTATTCACGTTCAACATCGTAGGGGCTGAATAAGTACATGTCAGCATCGGCTTTAATCAATTGGTAGAATTTATCGGGAACGGTCACTCCCAATGATAAAGTCTTCAGGCGGATTTTCTCGTCGGCGTTTTCCTTTTTGGCACCCAAAAATTCGATAATGTCTGGATGAAAGACTGAGAGGTAAACGACTCCGGCACCTTGACGCTGACCCAACTGGTTGGAGTATGAAAAGCTGTCCTCAAGTAATTTCATGACCGGAACCACACCGGAAGCGGCACCTTCGATATGTTTGATTGGGGCACCGGCTTCACGAAGATTGGAAAGGTTAATTCCAACGCCACCGCCAATTCTTGACAGCTGCAGGGCCGAATTAATCGTCCGGCCAATCGTATTCATATCATCGGTGGTTTGAATCAGAAAACAAGATACAAATTCGCCACGATTTTCCCGGCCGGCGTTCAAGAAGCTTGGTGTGGCCGGTTGGTAACGCTGGTGGACAATTTCGTCGGCCAAATCCATTGCCAACTGCTCGTCACCGTCAGCGAAGAAGAGGGCGTTAGCGGCGACCCGATCCAGGAAGCTTTCCAGATATAAATCATTGTCGTTGGTTTTCAAAGCATATTGGGCGTAGAATTTGTAGGCTGCCATAAATGATTTAAAGTGGAAATCCTGATCGTTTAAGTACTGGTACAGTTTTTCGACAAAGGATAGTTGATATTTATGAATAAAATCGGCTTCGTAATAGTTGTTTTTGATCAGGTAATCAAACCGATCGCTGAGACTGTCAAACTTCATTAAGTTTGGCTGAACGTTTTCTTTTAAAAAGGCCTCGAGGGCTTCCTTGTCTTTTTGCAGTGGAATCTGCCCGTTGACGGGGATGTTAATTTCGTTGTTCAAATCAAAGTAGGTAACATCCTTAAGGTTGTGAAGTGACATATTTAGTACCACGCTTTCTTATAATTGCGAATAAAAGGGGCGAGACCGTTTGTGGTTTCGCCCGCTAATCTGAAATCAATATGTTAGAATGGATGAAGGCAATTAGCCGGCAATCGATTGGAGCTGATCAGGTCGAAAGCCGCTGAATGCTTGCTTACCATCAACATCGACAACGGGGACAGCCATGAACCCTCGTTGTTTCAGGTAATCAATATATTGTGGTTGCTCGTTGATGTTGTGTTCCTCAAATTGAACGTTGTGTTCTGAAAGGTAACGTTTTGTCATTTTGCATTGCATACAGTTGTTCTTTGAATATAGTGTGATTTTAGCCATTGTTAACACTTCCCCTGTTTCGTTAAAATTTAATTTATGATTCAAGTTTACACTAAATAGTGTGAAATGCAACGATTAAAACACAATATATTGTGACAAAACTAATTGTAAGCACCAAATATAGATAACGATTATAAAAGATCATTTTAGGAGAATTTTATGTCAGAACAATCATTTTATTATTCAAAGAATCCCAACGTTGAATCCGATCCGATTACATGGAACTTTGCGTTGCTTGGAAACAACTTAGTGTTTACTTCAGATAACGGTGTGTTCTCTAAACATACGGTCGACTACGGCAGCCGGGTGCTGGTTAATCATATTAATTATGACCTTATTCCTGACGGCAAACTGTTAGATATGGGAACCGGGTACGGTCCAATTGGCATTTCAATTGCCAAAGCATTTCCGGATCGGCAGATTGATATGATTGACGTCAATGAGGTGGCCTTGGCGCTTGCCAAAAAGAATGCCGACGCTAATCGGGTTGATAACGTTCATATTTTTGAAAGTAACATATATGAAGCGATTACTGATCAGTATGCTGCCATCGTGACCAACCCACCGGTGAGAGCCGGCAAGAAAGTTGTCGATGCCATGATCTCCGGGGCAGTCGATCACTTAGTTGATGGCGGCACCTTGACGGTGGTTCTTCAAAAAAAGCAGGGCGCACCATCTGCCAAGAAATTGATGACCGAATTATTTGGTGACTGTCAGATTTTAAAACGGGACAAAGGTTACTACATTCTTCAAAGCATCAAGAAATCGTGAGGGTTCGAAATGTTTCAAGCTGATAGTCGTTTTATGAAAGCTGCACTGATCGAAGCAAACAAGGCCTATCTAATCGGTGAAGTGCCGATTGGCGCCGTGGTCGTCCATGACGGGACAATTGTCGGGCGTGGTCACAATCTAAGAGAACATTTAAATGACGGTACGGCCCATGCTGAAATTTTAGCAATCCAAGAGGCTTGTCGAACACTGCGGAGTTGGCGGCTGATTGATTGCGATCTTTATGTGACGATTGAACCGTGCTTGATGTGTGCCGGAGCGATTATTAATTCGCGGATTGAAAATGTTTGTTTTGGCTCTCGTGATCCCAAAGCCGGCGCAACCAGAAGTTTATATGCAGTGTTGGAAGATTCCCGATTGAATCATCAAGTCAACGTTGTTGAAGGGCTTTATGCCGATGCGGCATCGCGGATCATGAAAGATTTCTTCAAGGCTGCGCGTAAGAAAAGAAAGAATAAGGCTGGCAATTCTGAATCATTTAAGTTATGATAGATATTGCCGCAAGGCCCTGAGGCAAGGGTCGGGTTACGAACTGTGTCAGGTCCGGAAGGAAGCAGCACTAAGTATCATCAACCTTGTGCCTCTTGTACATAGAACTTTTGCTCTCAGCAACTTTGCTGGGGGCATTTTTTTGGAGAAATTTCTTGAAAGTCAGACGGTCGTTGATTGCACTCTGGTTGGATTCATCATATAATTATTTAGACGTTTCATTGAACGATTTTAAGAATTTGGCATTCTATTTTGGAGGATTTGGTAATGAGCTATCAAGCATTATATCGGGTTTGGCGACCACAAAGATTTGATGAGATCGTCGGCCAGTCGATTATCACCAGAACATTAAAAAATGCGCTAATTACTAAACAAACGAGTCATGCCTATTTGTTTACCGGTCCTCGGGGAACAGGTAAAACTTCGGCAGCCAAAATTTTTGCCAAGGCAGTGAACTGTCACTACTTAAAAGATGGTGAGCCCTGCAACCAGTGCGAGACTTGTAAAGCAATTAATGAGGGCAGTTTAAATGATGTCATTGAGATTGATGCCGCTTCCAACAACGGTGTTGAAGAAATCCGGGATATCCGGGACAAGGCGAAATACGCCCCAACTCAGGCTGATTACAAAGTCTACATCATCGATGAAGTTCATATGCTTTCAACGGGGGCTTTCAATGCTCTGCTAAAAACGCTGGAGGAACCACCGGCTAACGTAATCTTTATTTTAGCAACCACTGAACCGCACAAGATTCCGGCAACGATCATCTCCAGGACACAAAAATTTGACTTTAAGCGGATTAAACCTCAGGATATTTTGGAAAGAATGAAATATATCCTTGATCAAAAAAAGGTTGAGTACGACGACAAAGCCTTGAAATTAATTGCCAAAGCTGCTGAGGGCGGGATGCGGGATGCCTTGAGTATCCTCGATCAGGCGATGTCTTATGGTGACAATAAAATTACTTATGAGAACGCCTTACTTGTGACCGGCAGCGTGACCAATGAATTATTAACCACCTATATGCAGCAGGTGGTCAACAAGGACACCAAGAGCGCGTTGATCACCATTCAAAAAATATTGGATGAGGGTAAAGACGCCAGCCGGTTCATTGAAGATTTGACCAGTTACTGCCAGGATATTCTGTTGTATCAACAGGACCCCGGAATCGTTGAAGAAATGGAACTGGGGATCATTGATGACCAGTTCAAGACCTTAAGTGGCCAGATCAGCGATCAAGCCATTTATCAGATGATTAATGAATTGAATGCGATTTCTAATTCATTGCGGTTTACCGCTCATCCAGATGTTTATCTGGAGGTCTTGACGGTCAAAATTACCCATTTGGATGCCACAAATCAGCCCAAGGCCGTTTCAGCACCACAATCACAGCAGTCGGCTAAAACGGCCGCGGCCCCGGAAGTTAATGCGGAAATTCAACAATTGACGCAGCAAGTTGCCGAACTCAAGGCGGAAGTTGCCGATCTCAAACGGGAATCGACACCTCAGTCACCAACAGTCAGCACGCCGGAGCCTGCCAAAGTCAGTGAGGCTCACTCAATGGACAATCACATTGAGCTGGCTAAAATCTATCCAATTTTGGGTAAAGCCACCCGGAAACAATTAAATCAATTTAAATCAGTTTGGCCGGACTTGATGGATGCCTTGTCGGTGACCCAACGGGCTGTCATGCACGTGTCATCGCCGGTGGCTGCCAGTGCCGGCGGAGTAATTGTTGCCTTCGAATACCCATTTTTGTATCAGAAGGCTCAAGGCGACACTGATTTGAAGGATGCTCTTGAAAACAATTTGGATCGTATTGTGGGAAAAGCCCCTCAAATTGTGTTTGTTCCGGAAAATCAGTGGCCCGATATTCGCCGTGAGTATTTGGCCAGTCACAAAGACAAGATAAAAAAGGCTGGCTCCCAATCCAAAGAAGCAAACGACCCAAAAGCTGAACCGGCTGATGACGATCCGGAACCGACAAAAGAAGAGCCGGACAGTCAACCAGTCGTTAAGAAGGCTGCCGAACTTTTCGGCACCGACATTTTAGATATCAAAGATGATTAATTGGAGGAAAAGAAAATGATGAACGGTATGAACATGAACAAGATGATGAAGCAAATGAAAAAGATGCAAAAGCAACTGGGTGAAGAACAGGAGAATCTTAAACAGCAGGAATTTAAGGGCGTTGCCCCGGATAACATGGTTGAAGTGACCTTTGGCGGTGACAAAAAGATGAAGGATATCCAGATTAAGCCGGAAGCCATTGATCCCGATGACCCCGAAATGTTGGGGGATTTGGTATTAGCTGCTGTTAATGATGGTCTTTCAAAGGTTGATAAAGCGACTGAAAGCACCATGGGTAAATACACCAAAGGGATTCCGGGAATGTAGTCCGCACGAAAAAAAGGGGAAAGTATGCAATATCCTGAAGCAATTGCAAAGTTAATTGATAGTTATATGAAGTTACCGGGAATCGGGAGTAAGACAGCTACCAGACTTGCTTTTTACACCGTCGATATGAATGAAGATGATGTCAAAGCGTTTTCAAAGGCGCTGGTTGCCACCAAGAACGACCTTCATTACTGTTCGATTTGTGGTAATCTAACCGATGAAGATCCCTGTGAAATTTGTCGTGATAAAACCCGTGATCAATCAACCATCCTAGTGGTGGAAGAACCCAAAGACGTGATGGTAATGGAAAAGGTCCAGGAGTACCACGGCCTTTATCATGTTTTGCATGGGGTACTGTCACCAATTGAAGGCAAAGGACCTGAAGACCTTAATATTAGTTCACTGATCAAACGACTCCAGCAAAATAAAGCCGTTAAAGAAGTGATTGTGGCCACCAATGCCACCCCGGAAGGCGAAGCCACTGCAATGTACTTGAGCAAGTTGATTAAACCCGCTGGGATCAAAGTGACTCGTTTGGCTCACGGATTATCCGTTGGATCAGATATCGAATATGCTGATGAAGTCACGTTGTTTAAGGCAGTCCAAGGACGGACTGAAATTTAATTTGACAAGGTGGGATTTTTCGAATGTTTTTTAATCGATTAAGACGGCAAAATGTTAAACGTGAATACGACGATCGCTTGTTGGAGTTAATCAACAATTTGAAAGAAGAGTGGGATCATGCTGCTCAAACCCAAGAAGCGGTTGCTGACAGTGATATGGAGATGGAGCAGGAAACTGCGTTGGCCCGTCAAAAATATTTCTTCATATATAAAGAGGCACGAATTCGAAAAATTAAGAATTACCAAATTCAGCCCTCGGTTATCAGTTATGATCATGACAATTTTGAATAATCCGGACCATATAAGCGTTGGCTGAATCGACAGGCAAACGAACAGCAAGTACAATTAATTTAAATTAAAAGTGAGGAAATTGTTTTGAATGGTAAGTTTATAACCTTTGAAGGGCCGGACGGCGCAGGCAAAACTTCCGTGATGAATCGCGTGATTGAAGTTTTTAACCAGGAAATCGGCGATCAACTTTTGGTCACCCGAGAACCCGGTGGCAATAAAATCTCGGAAGAAATCCGCAAAGTCATTCTCGACCGTGAGAATACTGAGATGGATTATCGAACGGAAGCCTTGCTTTATGCGGCTGCTCGTCGCCAGCATCTGGTTGAAACCATTTTACCCGCACTCAAACAGAATAAATTGGTTCTGTGTGATCGTTATGTTGACAGTTCAGTAGCTTATCAGGGGGCCGGCCGTCAGATCGGTATGGCACAAGTTGCCAAGATGAATGAGTTTGCAACGGAAAAGTTGTTACCGTTCAAAACGATCTACTTTGATATCCCGGTTGACGTTGGCCTGGATCGGATCGCCGAACACCGCGACCGCAGTAAAATTGACCGGTTGGATGTTGAAACCAATGAATTTCATAAACGGGTTCATGAGGGTTATATGAAGGTCCGTGACGAAAATGCCGACCGATTTATCAGTATTGATGCAACTCAACCGATTAATCGCGTCGTTAATGATACAATTAAGATTATCCACCAAATTGCCAGTGAGTATTTTAAGGAGAGTTGATTATGAAATTAGTCATTGCGATCGTTCAAGACAAAGATGCCAACAAGTTGCGATCAGTTTTCGTTGCTCACGATATCATCGCAACCCGATTCTCGACCACCGGTAGCTTTCTGCGAGCAGGAAATACCACTTATCTGGTCGCCGTTGATGATTCAAAAGTTGATATAACTTTGAAACTAATCAAAGAAACCTGTTCCGCTAGACAACAATTTATGACACCGCCGGTCAGCTTGAACGGTGATACGGCAGAACATACCTTTCCAATTGAAGTTCAAGTTGGTGGCGCTACGGTTATGATTTTGCCAATCGAAGATTTTAAACAGTTCTAGAAGGGAACGTTATGGAACACGATATTGTTAACGTTGCTCAAACTAAACAGCCGACCATCTTTACCCAATTCATGAATTTAATCAAAAACAATGAATTGTCACACGCATACTTGTTTACCGGCGAAGATGGTGCCGGCCAATTTTCAGTCGCAATGGGAGTTGCCATGCGGCTTTTTTGTACGAATGTTCAAAATGGCATGCCCTGTGGAAAATGTGCCGAATGTGTGCGAATCATGAATCATGATCATCCGGATGTTGTCATCACCGAACCTGATGGTCAAAGTATTAAGGTTGACCAGATTCGCCACGTTAAAAGTGAATTTACCAAAAGTGCCATGGAGGGATCCAAAAAGGTTTTCATTATTTCAGAAGCCGAAAAAATGACCACTGGGGCAGCTAACAGTCTCTTAAAGTTTATCGAAGAGCCTACCGGAAACGTGGTTAGCTTTCTGATCAGTCAGAATCGCAATCTGGTTCTGCCGACAATTATTTCCAGAACTCAGGTTGTGGAATTTCCCAGCCTAAGTAAAAAGCAGATGGTCCAAGAATTACAGAATAGTGGTGTCAAGCCGAGTGAAGTCAACTTAATGATTTCCATTACCAATAGTTTGGATCAGATTAAAGAGCTGTCCAAAGATGATTGGTTTGCCTCGATGCAGCGGCTTTTGGAAAAATGGTTTACCTATTTGGTCAAAGAAAACAACATGGCAATGCCTTTCATCCAAATGTCTTTGATGCCTCTAATTACCAACAAGGACCGTCAGCGGATTGTTATTTCCATGATGCTGAGTTTGTTTGACGATGTCTTGGAAATGAAATACGGGACTTTGGCGGATGATCGGGTGAAGTATCCGGCGATTCTTGCACAGACCAAATTGGCGGCCAATCAGTGGAATAACGATCAACTGTTAACCATGCTTGACGAGCTGCTTGATATGAATAGCCGGATGGCAGTTAACGTCAATTTTCAAAATATAATTGAAGCTTTGACACTAAAGATACTCGCAATTGGGCAATCATAGTTTACTAAAGGGTGATAAAATCGTGGACAGTCAAAACTTATATGATGAATTAAAAGAAATGGATACACAGCTCAGTGCGAGTGCTGAAAATTTTTCTCACCTGCATGAATCACTTATTGGGTTGATGGAAAAAAACGCTGAGCTGGAGATTGAAAATCAGCATTTGCGCGATCGGATTAACGAAATAACCGAAAAAATGGACAATAATTCGCCACGTTTGTCAAAATCTCGCAAGAATCTCGAAAAACTGTACAATGAAGGATTTCATGTCTGCAGTTCTTATTACGGTAAGCGACGGGAGAACGGTGAAGATTGTATTTTCTGTACGGACATTATCTATGGCAAACGCGATTAAGAGGTAAACAGTGGACACACAAAAGAGTTTTGACACATTAAGTGAATATGGCACGCTGTACTTGGTTCCAACGCCAATTGGCAATCTGGATGATATGACTTTTCGTGCGGTTAAGATTCTCCAGTCTGCAGATTTGATTGCGGCTGAAGATACCCGCAACACACAGAAACTGTTGAACCATTTCGATGTTCAAACCAAGCAGATCAGTTTTCATGAGCATAATACTGCCGAGCGGATTCCCGAGTTGATTAGCAAACTCAAGCAGGGAATCACGATTGCCCAGGTGAGCGATGCCGGGATGCCGTCGATTAGCGACCCGGGCCATGAATTGGTGGTTGCCTGTATTCGTGAGCAGATTAACGTTGTGCCGCTGCCTGGCGCCAACGCCGGGATCACTGCTTTAATTGCTTCCGGGCTTTTGCCGCAGCCATTTTATTTCTATGGCTTCTTATCAAGAAAGCCGAAGGAACAGCGAGCAGAAATTGATGAGCTCCGTAACCGAGAAGAGACAATGATTTTTTACGAGGCCCCGCACCGATTGAAAAAAACTTTGAAGAATTTATCGACTCAGCTCGGAGGGGATCGTCAGGCAGCTCTCTGCCGTGAGTTGACCAAAAAGCACGAAGAATTCATTCGCGGAAACCTTGATCAGGTCAATGAATGGGCCAATTCAACTGAAATTCGCGGAGAATTTGTTATTATAGTGTCAGGAAATGCCCATCCACAAACGCAGGGTGATGATCCGCTTGCCGGGATGAGCGTTGATCAACAAGTTGACTTTTACATCGAAAATGGCTTGAGCGTTAATGAAGCAATCAAAAAGGTTGCCAAAGATCATCATTTAAAAAAACAGGTCATCTATAATCAGTACCATGACATCAAATAGAAAGAAGGAATGTCCATGCCTGCTCACAGTTTTAGCGAATTGCATACGATTCCGTTTTACGAGTGTAACGTCAACAACCGGATTTCAATTCCAATGTTGATCAATATTTTGATTTTGGCGTCCGAACACCAGAACGAAAATTTAGGCCTTGATCAAACTTATTTAATTGATCATTATGGAGTTGGCTGGGTGGTTACTTCTTACTCAATTCATATCACTCACTTGCCACGCAAAGATTCAGTCGTCAAAATGACAACCCGAGGCACGTCATATAATCGTTATTTTGCCTTTCGGGAATTCTGGCTGCACGATCAAGCTGGCAACGAGCTGGTCAAGGTGGAGAGTATCTGGGTGTTAATGAACGAACAGACCCGCAAAATTACGCCGATTGACGAAACGATTATTGCCCCATATCAGTCGGAGAAGGTTAAACGGGTTCCCAGATTGGCACGTCCTGAACGAATTGAAGCGACTGATGATGTTAGCGCAAAGGAATACCAAGTTCGTTGGAGCGATATTGATTTTAACGGCCACGTCAATAATTCCAGGTATCCGGAGTGGATGTTGGATTCATTGCCAATGGACTTTTTGAACCAACACGAACCCGCGAACATTGATATCCGCTTTGAGAACGAGGTTAAGTATGGCAATCGGGTCACCAGCTCAGTGCTTGTTGATTCTTCAGATAATGCTAAAATTAAAACAGTTCACGAAATTAAATCAAATGATGTTCTTTCAGCAAGTGCCACAATTGTTTGGAAGGATATTAAAGCAAAGGGTAACGATTAATAATGAAAATCTTAGCAATTAACACCTCAAACCAACCACTTTCAGTTGCTGTTTTGGATAATGACCAACTGTTGGCGCAAACAACCATCACCACTCATCGCAAACATGCCGAATTCTTGATGCCGGTTATTGAAGACTTGGTGCAAAAGGCCGATTTGAAGCCAACTGATTTGGATCGGGTGGTTGTCGCTGCCGGCCCTGGATCATACACCGGCATTCGGATGGCTGTCACGGCAGCGAAAACCATTGCAAGCACCTTGGGAATCGAGCTGGTACCAGTTTCCAGCTTGTTAAATCTTGCCTTGAATGTTCAAGAAGAAGATGTGCTGATCAACCCGATTTTTGATGGCCGGAATCAAAACATGTTTACGGGATTATACCGCTACCGAAGTCGTCGGATTCAAACCGTGATCGAGGATCAGCACACCAATCTAACAAAATGGTTGGAAACCGTTAGCCGTTACGATCAACGGATTATCATTTTAGGGGATACCGATCCATTTGAAAGATCGATGCGCGACGTTCTGCATAACCGTCTGGTGGTTGCCAATCCTTATTTGGGAATTCCCAGTGCGACCTTACTGGGCTTGTATGGATTGAGTCAGTCACCAGTACCAGTCGTTGATGCGGTTGTCCCACGATATTTGCGGTTAACCAAGGCTGAGGCTGATTGGAAAAAATTACATCCTAATGAGGATACGCATGACTATGTTGAAAAAGTTTAAAGAGTGGTTTAACCAACAATTTTATAACAAAGAGGTTCAGCTTCGCGAGAGATATCTCGACATCAAAAACCACGATGTAGAAATTAATGGAACTGAGTACTTTTTGGCCAAGGCAATGATTCCGGATATTCCCGAGATTCTGGGGATTGAGCGGGCGGTTTACGGTGGCCAGACCCCTTGGGATGATCGGGCCTTTCGAACCGAACTGATGCGCAAAACGGATCGCCTATATTTAGTGTTGCGTCGAAACGACTGGCTGGTAGCGTTTATTGGCTGCTCGCTAAACGATCATACTAAGGACTGTCATATTACCAACGTTGCGGTTGCCCCAAATTTCCAGAATCATGGCTTGGGGTATTTTTTGGTGACAACAATTATCAAAAAGGCCCGTCAATTGGAATATGCCAAGGTGACGCTTGAAGTGCGCGTCAGCAACACCCGTGCACAAAAATTATATCGGGATATTGGATTTGTTGATAACGGGATTAAAAAAGATTATTACTTTAACGATCGTGAAGACGCTTTAAATATGGTTTTGGACATCACCAAAATCGGTTAAAAGGGATGGGATGAATTAAGTGGCTAGAGATTTAGTACTTGCTTTTGAAACCAGCTGTGATGAAACGTCGGTCGCAGTGATTGAGAATGGCAATCGAATACTTTCAAATATTGTTGCAACGCAAATCAAGAGTCATCAACGCTTTGGCGGAGTTGTTCCTGAAGTTGCCAGCAGACACCATATCGAGCAGATTACCGGCTGTATTGGGGATGCATTACGTGAGGCGGACGTTTCTTATGATGAACTGACTTCAGTGGCTGTTACATACGGTCCTGGCTTAGTCGGTGCGCTTTTAATTGGTGTTACGGCCGCTAAGGCGGTTGCCTGGGCGCACAATTTGCCGCTTGTTCCAGTGAATCATTTAGCTGGGCACATTTACGCTGCCCGGCTGGTCGAACCCATTGAGTTTCCAGCAATGGCCTTGGTTGTTTCTGGTGGGCACACAGAATTGGTTTACATGCCTGAGGAAAACCAATTTCAAATTATCGGTGAAACTCGTGATGACGCAGCCGGTGAGGCTTATGATAAAATTGGCCGGGTTTTGGGGATTAACTATCCGGCTGGCAAGCCAGTTGATGAATTAGCTCACAAAGGTCAGGATACTTTTCATTTTCCACGAGCAATGGATGCTGACGATAATTTTGACTTTAGTTTCAGTGGGTTGAAGAGTGCCTTTATCAATACGGTGCACCATGCTGATCAAATTAACGAGGAATTGAGTTGTGAAGACTTGGCCGCTAGTTTTCAGCAAGCCGTTGTTGACGTCTTGGCTGACAAAACCAATCGCGCGCTCAAAGAATTTCCGGTCAAACAATTAATTCTTGCCGGTGGGGTTGCTGCCAATCAAGGTCTTCGGGAGCGGTTAACCAAAGAGGTTGCCACGTTTGCCGATACCAAACTTGAACTAGTGCCACTGTCTTTGTGTGGCGATAATGCTGCTATGATCGGTGCTGCTGGTGAGATGCTGTATCGGCATGGTGTTCGTGGTGATGCCACTTTAAATGCAGATCCGGGTTTGGAGTTTGATTGGCTGGCAGATGAGGCTAAATAATTGCCAATTTTTTGAGGTGATTATGAAATCGTCAGCGATCCTGTGATGAAGGATAATTCAATACTTAGATCAAAAGCAGGCTCTACAATATTTGTTGTTGGTAATAGATTTTTATCTATTACTGATGACAGATTTTTTGTTTTTCATTAGAATAAAAAAAGCGGACATTTCCTGTCCGTTCATCAAAACCAACAACCACGAAGATTTTAGAGAAAGAAGGAAATGCCCTATGTCAAATGATACTACGAAAATGTTGTTAGGAATAGATGATGAACACTTAAAAATTGAGAATGGCAAAATAGGTGATGATGGGGTAATCAGATTAAATGGATCACTGAACTATTCTCCCAAGGCCTGCCGCAATTGTGGGGTTATTAATGATCACCAGATCATTGGCTATGGTTGGCGGAAGACCACCATTAGATTCGCTAAAACATTGGGCAGCACGGTTATCCTATGCCTCAATCGGCGAAACTTTCACTGTAAGGCTTGTCATACCAACTTCCTGGCGCAGACGAGTGCAGTGCCGAAGCACTGCACGATTTCAAATACAACCCGGAAACAATGTTTAGAGAAGTTAACGGAACCAGTGAGCCTCAAACACATTGCCAATGAATTGTCCACTTCGGATTCATTCGTTGGTCGGCAGCTCTTGCGCGCTGAACACGACTTTCAAACCAACTGGCACTACTTACCCAAAGTTCTCCTCATGGACGAAGTTAAAAGTACTAAGAGCGCCACCGACGCGATGAGCTTTGAATTTATGGACGCGGAAACCCACGAATTGATTGACCTGTTGCCCTTTAGAACCATCTATCAGCTTCAAAAGTACTTCCAACATTATGACCAAGCCGCGCGAGAAAATGTGAAAATTATCGTCACCGATATGAACTATACCTATCCCAAATTGGTTGGGCAGATCTTCCCGAACGCCATCGTTGTCATCGATCCCTTCCACCTGGTTAACGCTTTAAACCGGGCTTTTAATAAGACGCGAGTGCGTCTCATGAAAACCCTGGCCACTTCCTCACGCCAGTATCACGCCTTGAAACGCTATTGGAAACTATTATTAACGCCGGCCAATCACCTTAACTACGAGGCTTTCCGTAAGTGGACAAACTTCCCTTATCCGGCAACTGCCGCGGATGTGGTTGATGCTTTACTGGACATTGATCCCGAGCTCAAGCAAACTTACGACGTGATGAATCGGTTACGTGAAACCATCAAAAACCGCGACTGGCCCAACTATAATCAAGCCTTTCACCACCTGCAGGGGTGCTCGGAAGAGATGTTGGCAGCCCTCCAAACCTTGGCGGCTCATCATGATGAAATTGGCAACACTTTCACCCACCACTACACCAACGGGCCATTAGAAGGTTCAAACAACAAGATTAAAGTCATTAAGCGCACTGGATTTGGTTACCGAAACTTCTTCAGATTCCGGCTAAGAGTGCTGTTCGCTTTTCGAGTTCATACAAAAAGAGCCCTAATCACCAAGTGATTAGAACTCCAATATTTTGTTCACCAACAACAGTTGACGAAGAACCCAAAAGCAGCCTGAGCAGAAGGATAAAATCCTTTTACTCAGGCTGCTTTTTAATTTAGTGGGTTGTCGCCAATTGTTCAAGTAGACAATGTGAATCGGATATCTTTTGCCTTTGGTGAATTATGTTACTCATTATCTTCGAGCTTCAAACTGACCGTTTCCCAACTGGACTCTGTTTCTGTGATTTGGGCAGTCACCTGATCGAGCTGCTGTTGAAGATCTTGCAACTTTCCCAGGTCGTTAAAGACGTCCGGCTTCGTCATTTCTGCTTCAATTTGATCCTTTGATTGTGTCAATTCATCAAGTTTGGTTTCCAGAGCCTTGACTTCTCTTTCAAGTTTGCGATGTTCTTTTTGGGTTTGCTTATTAATCTCGTAGTTCTTTTTATCGGTGGTCGGCACAGCAACTGGAGTCGGTTGGCCCGCTGCCTTCTTTTCAGCCTCATGAGCCTTGATGGCTTCTTGCTCATCTTTTTTGTCGACATAATAATCATAATTCCCAAGGTAAAGGGTGGTGCCATGTCGGGACAATTCAACGACCGCCGTGGCAATTTTGTTGATAAAATAACGGTCATGGGAAACAAAGAGAATTGTGCCGTCGAATTGATTGAGGGCTTTTTCCAACACTTCTCGGCTGTCGATATCCAAGTGATTGGTGGGCTCATCCAACATTAAAAAGTTGTTGTGCTGCATCGCCAACTTGGTTAGGAGCAACCGGGCCTTTTCACCGCCGGACAGATCATGGACCATCTTGCTCACGTCGTCACCGGAGAAAAGGAAGCTCCCTAGAATGCTTCTAATATCGCCTTCCGGGGTCGTTGGGTGATCATCCCATAGTTCCTCAAGAACGGTTTTAGAGGCATGTAGTGAGGCTTGTTCCTGGTCGTAGTAACCGGTATCGACGCCAGTACCAAACTGCGCCTTGCCCTTTAAAAATGGAATGATGCCCAAGATGCTTTTTAAGAGCGTCGATTTGCCGACACCGTTTGGACCAACAATTGCGATCGCTTGGTGACGTTTAACGTCCAGATTAACCGGCTCACAAAGAACCGTGCTGTAGCCAACCGCTGCGTTGGTAACATTCAGGACGTTATTGCCGCTTTTGGATTTTGGTGAAAATGAGAAGCGGGCAGTTTTTGAATCAGCCGTCGGTTTTTGCAGCTTATCCATTTTTTCGAGTTGTTTTCGGCGGGCCTGCGCCTGTTTGGTGGTCGATGCTCGAACGATATTTTTGTCAACGAAGGTCTGCAGTTTTTGAATCTTAGCCTGCTGCTTGTCATATTCTTTCCATTCTTGTTCAATCAACTGGTCTTTTTTCTTGGTGTAGTCCGTGTAATTACCAGTGAAGTGGTGGAGGGTACCTTGTGACATCTCGTAAACCTCAGTGACAATTCTGTCTAGGAAGTAACGGTCATGTGAAATGATCAGAAGGGCACCACTATAGTTTTGAATATAACCTTCCAGCCAAGTGATCGTTTCCACATCCAAATGGTTGGTTGGTTCATCTAATATTAATAATTCGGGCTTTTCCAGTAACAATTTGGCCAAGGCAAGTTGAGTCTTCTGGCCGCCTGACAATTCATTAATTGGCCGATCGTAGTCAGCTTCCCCGAATCCAAATCCGTGGAGAACACCACGAATTTCAGCGTCGTACCCATAACCATTGTGCTGTTCAAAGTCGGCACGGATATTGTCATATTGTGAGGAAATCGTTTCATATTCTTCGGTGTTGGCGTCAACGCCCAAAGAACCCATTTGTTTTTCCAGAGCGTGAAGCTTTGCTTCCTGCTCTTTTAGACTGGCAAAGACCGATGCCATTTCAGCATAAATGCTTTTGTCTGAATTGAGTCCGGTATCCTGGGCCAAATAGCCAATCGACAGATTCTTTTTAGTGCTGATTTGGCCGCCGTCGACAGATTGTTCGCCGATGATCATTTTAACCAGTGTCGACTTGCCGGCACCGTTACGGCCAACCAGTGCGACACGGCTTTTTTCTTGAATGGCCAAATTAACTTTTGAGAAAATAGTTTCGCCATTGAATCGTTTGGTTAGATCTTGTGCTTGTAAGATTATCAAGTGTTTGGCCACCTTTCATTTTGTAACTACCAACAATCAATTTTATCATAATTTACACGATTTCAGGAATTATTTGTAAGTAATATTTGAAATATATTTCACAAGATGTCATCTTATGGTAGAATGAGATGTAAATAGGAATTCACAAAGTTCTTTTAACTAAAATGACAAATAGGAGGAAATTTTCTTGACAGCTGAAAATATTCCACGCGCAACCGCTAAACGATTGCCGATATATTACCGATACTTAAATATTTTACACGATACAGGAAAGCAACGAATTTCATCAACGGAATTGGCCGAGGCGGTGCAGGTGGATTCAGCAACCATTCGTCGTGACTTTTCCTATTTTGGTGCTTTGGGCAAGCGGGGTTATGGATACGATGTTGATAACCTGCTTTCGTTTTTCAAAACGATCTTGAATCAAGAGCATCTGACCAACGTGGCTTTGATCGGAGTCGGCAATTTGGGCCATGCGCTCTTGAACTTTAATTTTCACAAAGACGGCAACGTTCGAATCTCTGCTGCTTTTGATACCGACGACAAGATTGTGAACACAATTGAAGACGGTGTTCCTGTCTACCCGATTGAGGAACTTTCACATCAACTGCATGATCAACAGATCAAAGTCATCATTTTGACCGTGCCCTCAAAAGTCGCTCAGTCCATCGCGGACGATGCTGTCGCCGGCGGGGTAAAGGGTGTCTTGAACTTTACGCCAATTCGGCTTCAGGTTCCTGAAGATGTCCTGGTTCAAAATGTTGACTTAACTAATGAATTGCAAACTTTGATTTATTTCATCGAAAACTTTGGCAAGTAAAATATCGAACAAATTAATGAAGAAAAGACCGGTGATCCTGAAAACGCCGGTCTTTTCTTATGCGCTCATTTACCGTCGGCAAGGCAATCTGCAGATAAATTCACCAAGAAATGCGCAGAAATCCTTGCAATTGGTCTGAAAAAATAATATATTATACACAGTGATTAGCACTTTTATCATGTGAGTGCTAATGTTGCTAAAAATTGTTGCAAACGGAGGGACTAACGTGTTAAAACCATTAGGAGATCGCGTAATTATCGAAACTGAAAAAGAAGAAGAAAAGTCGGTTGGCGGTATCGTTCTTGCTGACAATGCAAAAAAGAAGCCGCAAGCCGGTACAGTTGTTGCCGTGGGTGATGGCCGTGTACTTGATAATGGTACCAAGGTTGCACCTGTTGTAAAAAAGGGCGACAAGGTTATGTTTGATAAGTACGCCGGAACCGAGATTGAGGATAACGATCAAACTTATCTCGTTCTTCATGAAAAAGACATCGTCGCAATTGTCGAATAATTATATTTTAACAAGATAATTGCTAATAAGTGAATCATTTGAATCATTCAATGAATCAATAATCAAAAATATTTTTTTGAGGTGAAATTTGAAATGGCTAAACAAGTAAAGTTTTCTGAAGATGCCCGTAGCGCAATGCTCAAGGGTGTTGATAAATTAGCAGATACGGTTAAGGCAACGATTGGACCTAAAGGCCGCAACGTTGTTTTGGAACAAAGTGCCGGTACACCGACAATTACCAATGATGGTGTTACCATCGCCAAATCAATTGAATTACCGGATCATTTTGAAAACATGGGTGCCAAATTGGTTTCTGAAGTTGCTTCAAAGACCAATGACGTTGCTGGTGACGGAACAACCACTGCCACAGTTTTAACTCAAGCAATTGTCAATGAAGGTATGAAGAACGTCACTGCCGGTGCCAACCCAGTTGGAATTCGTCGTGGTATTGAAAAGGCTACTAAAGCCGCTGTTGATGCCCTTCACAAAATGTCGCATGATGTTAAGACCAAAGATGATATTGCTCAAATTGCTTCAATTTCATCTGCCAACACCGAAGTTGGTAAATTGATTGCCGATGCAATGGAAAAAGTTGGTCATGATGGTGTTATTACCATTGAAGAGTCACGTGGTGTTGATACCAGCTTGGACGTCGTTGAAGGAATGCAATTTGATCGCGGCTACATGTCACAATACATGGTTACCGACAATGACAAGATGGAAGCCAACTTGGACAATCCTTACATTTTGGTAACTGATAAGAAGATCACCAACATTCAAGACATTTTGCCATTACTGCAAAAGATTGTTGAACAAGGTCGTTCACTCTTGATCATTGCTGATGACATTGGCGGTGAAGCTCTGCCAACTCTTGTATTGAACAAGATGAGAGGAACATTCAACGTCGTTGCTGTTAAGGCACCTGGATTTGGTGACCGTCGTAAGGATCAACTCCAAGATATCGCCATTTTGACCGGTGCAACCTTGATTACCGATGACCTTGGTTTGAACTTGAAGGATGCAACCCTTGAACAACTTGGTCAAGCTAACAAAGTTAACGTTACCAAGGATTCAACCACGATTGTCGACGGTTCCGGTTCAAACGATGAAATTGCCAACCGAGTTGCTGAAATTAAGACCCAAATCGAAAAGACGACTTCAGACTTTGACCGTGACAAGTTAAAGGAACGTCTTGCCAAGTTATCAGGTGGAGTTGCCGTGGTTCGTGTCGGTGCCGCTACCGAAACTGAATTGAAAGAAAAGAAGTATCGCATTGAAGATGCCTTGAATGCGACCCGTGCTGCCGTTGAAGAAGGATTCGTTCCTGGTGGTGGAACTGCCTTGATTAACGTCATCCCAGAAATTGCCAAGTTGGATGCCGAAGCTGGCGGTGATGAAGAGACTGGTATTCGCATTGTTCTTCGTGCCCTTGAAGAACCTGTTCGTCAAATCGCTGAAAATGCCGGTGTTGAAGGCTCAGTGATTGTTGAAAAGCTCAAGGACGAAAAGCCTGGAATTGGCTACAATGCTGCCAATGGTAAATTTGAAGATATGATCAGTGACGGAATCGTTGATCCTACCAAAGTTACCCGTTCAGCACTTCAAAATGCTGCTTCTGTTTCAGCCTTGTTGTTGACCACCGAAGCTGTTGTTGCTGATGAGCCTAAGAAAGACGCACCAGCTGCTCCAATGCCACAACCTGGTATGGGTATGTAATGAAGCGTTAAATCGTTGATTTGAATGAAAGTATTGTACAATAAGCATCGATTCCAAATCGGGATTGGTGCTTATTTTGTGCTTGCGAATTAATCAATTCAATATTAAAGTAGTTAGCATGTGGCTTAGATCATATTTTGACTCTGAGTGCACAGCTGACGGATATTTTAGCTTGTCTGGATGGTGATTTGCTGTGAGCCCATTCAGACATACATATCAAGACTTGTTTTTAGTTGTCAGAAGGACTATCATTTTATGGTTCACAAGAATGGTAGATTATTAAATAAAGGAGTAACTATTTATGTGGCGCTATCTCAAACGGCTCCTTATTGGAAAGCCATTAAAGACCACTGATGAGGGTGGTCAATCTTTAACCAAATTTAAAGCACTGGCTTTACTATCATCCGATGCGCTCTCGTCAGTTGCATATGGTACTGAGCAGATTACGACCATTTTAATTACGCTGTCTGCAGCTGCATTGATGTATCAAATTTGGGTTGCAGCCCTCGTTTTGGTTCTGTTGGCTGCCATTACCTTGTCGTACCAGCAAATTATCCATGCTTATCCCTCTGGGGGCGGGGCTTACGTGGTTGCCAGCACCAACTGGGGTGAGCAGGCCGGCCTGATTGCCGGCGGCTCTTTGCTGGTCGATTATATGCTGACCGTGGCCGTATCAACAACTTCAGCGACTGAAGCCATTACATCAGCTATTCCGTCATTATATTCACATGGGGTGTTGATTTCCTGTTTGATCGTTGTGGGCATTATGCTCCTCAACCTTCGAGGAATCCGCGAATCTGCTTCGTTTTTGACGTTGCCAGTGTATTTGTTCATCATCATGATTATCGCGATGATCATTTATGGCGGTTATAACATTGTAACCGGCAACATCGAATATCATGCGGCTGCTCATATTGGGGCACCTGTTGAAGGCATGACTTTGGTCCTGTTCTTCCGGGCCTTCTCATCTGGATCATCTTCATTGACCGGTGTTGAAGCGATCAGTAATGCCGTCCCTAATTTTAACAAACCCAAGAGTAAAAATGCTGCGGCGACCTTAGCCATCATGGCGACCATCTTGGCCTGCTTCTTTGGCGGGATTACCTTCCTGAGTTACTACATGGGCATTATGCCAAACAGCCACGAAACAGTCCTTTCACAAATTGGTGAAACTGTTTTCGGCCATGGCATTGTCTACTATATCCTCCAATTATCAACTGCCATGATTTTGGCGGTTGCTGCCAACACTGGATTCTCAGCATTTCCAATTTTGGCTTATAACTTGGCTAAAGACAAGTTCTTACCTCATGCCTATCTCGACAAAGGGGATCGGTTGGGGTACTCTAACGGCATTATTTCCTTAGCCGTTGGTGCGATTGTCTTAATTCAAATCTTTGGTGGCCGGACCAATTCACTGATTCCATTGTATGCCGTAGGTGTGTTCATTCCATTTACGTTGTCACAGTCCGGAATGATTATCCATTGGCGGAGAAATCGGGGCAAGAATTGGCAGCTGAAGTCGGTTATCAACTTCGTTGGCGCCTTTATTTCACTGACGTTGGTTACCTGCCTGTTTTTACTAAGATTTCCAAATGTTTGGCCTTATTTGATTGTTATGCCGATTCTTTTGAGGATTTTCTACAAGATCAATCATCATTACAAGCGGGTTGCCGAACAGCTGCGGGTGGTTGAAGAGAATACTGAAATTGCGACAACTCACCATTTTGACGGTTCGACTGTCATTGTCCTGGTAAGCGGGGTCACTCGGGTGACTGCCAATGCTATCAGTTATGCCCAATCGATTGGTGATTATGTCATCGCAATGCACGTTTCTTTTGACTCCAACCCTGAGAAGGAACACAAGACGTCTGAGCAGTTCAAGAAAGATTTCCCGGATGTCCGATTCGTTGATATTCATTCATCCTATCGGTCCATTGCTCAACCAACCTTACGTTTCTGTGATGTCATTGCCAAGCGGGCAGCTGATCGAAACTATTCGACCACTGTCCTGGTACCACAATTTGTGCCAAGACATCGTTGGGAAAATGTCCTGCATAACCAGACTAGTTTGAGATTAAGAGCAATTTTAAATTCACGACAAAATATTATTATTTCCACTTATAACTACCATCTGCGTGAGTAGTTAAATGAAACGATACAGGCCATCCATTAGACAATAACGGATGGCCTGTTTTAGTGTGTTTTTAACCGCCTCGTTCCGGTTTCACCAGGATTGTGGGCAATTATCTTGAAAGACACGAAACGTGCTTAGGGGAGGGATAATTGGGTTTGAGTAGTCGCCTAACTTCGAGAAAAATATGTAAATAAAAAGATCGCCCAAATGGACGATCTTTTGATCTCGCAAGGAATTAGTGAGCGATTCCCATGAAGTTGGCAAATGTTGGAACAACGATTGTAAAAGGCACCCGTAAAATGTAGGAAAACGGCAGGTTAGAACTGTTGGTTTTCCTACATTTTTTGTATCATGAATCACATCAGAGTGTAGGAGGAATTTGATGTGAGACGTGATTTAAGAGAAGGAGTGACGATTTACGTGACTGAAAATATTAAGCCTAACTTCGCCGAGATTGCCCGGCAATATAATGTTGATTATCGAACCGTTAAGAAAGCCTATGAGGAAGTCAAAGCTGGACTTAAGGGCCGACCAAGTGGTCGACCGAAACGGCCAAGTTTACTGGATCCATTCAAGCAAACCATCGATTCAAAGCTTGAACTAAATTGTTCGGCTGCTTCAATTTTTAAATTTATCCAGAAGAAGGGCTTTACCGGCAGCTATACCCTCGTGAAAGATTATTGTCGCCAAACCCGCCGAGAACGAGTTAAGAAAGCTACCATTCGGATTGAACATTCCCCTGGTCTCTCTGCTCAAGTTGACTGGAAAGAAGAAATGGCCCTAGTGAGCAGCGAGGGTGAGCTGTTTAAATTCAATATTTTCTTGTATGTATTGCCTTATTCAAAACTCAAATATATGACACTAACCTTTGATCGGAGCCAAGATACCCTCTTTTTTTGCTTACACGACGCTTTCCTTCATACCGGAGGTATTCCGACGGAAATCTGGTTTGATAATATGAAAACCGTTGTGGATCATACAAAATCCCAGTTTGGCCACGCTGTCTTTAACGAACGGTTCCACGAATTCTGTAAAGATGCCGGTTTCACACCAATTGCTTGTCGACCATTCAGACCACAAACTAAAGGTGCAGTTGAAGCCCTTGCTCGCACGGTTGAACGTTTACGGCCATACAATACTGAATTTGCTGATGGAACTGAGCTAATCGAACTAGTTCATATGCTCCGAGATGATCTAAATCATGAAACTTCGCAGGCCACGGACGAAGTCCCGTACCTGAAATGGTTAGACGAAGAAAAAGAGTACCTTCATCGCGTTCCAGTTAATCTCCTTGAACCATACTTCGAAGAAAACATTACCCGTGTCGTTTCGAAGGAGGCCATGATCAATTTCCGCAAATGTAAGTACTCAGTAGATCCGCGATACATTGGTTGTACGGTTGCTGTTGAAATCTCCAATGATGAGCAGCGCATCCACATTTATTATAACGGAGAAGAAATTCGTACGCACTCCATAACTACCAATTCGCTGAATTATGACCCCCAAGATCAGTTCAATATCCTCAAATCTGATTTGCTTAAAGGGCGGACAGATGAAGACATTTCAGCTTACATTCGTGAACATATGACTGATTACGACAACTTATAGGAGGCTACCATGACCACTAATAATCAAATTCTTTTAAATAATCTTGAGCGCTTAGGGTTAAACAAAATCCGTGAATACTTGCCGAATTACCTTGATCAAATTCACACTGATAATCTGTCATTAACTGAGGCGCTAATTGATTTAACTAATTCGGAACTCCAGAATCGACACGAAGGTCAGATTGCACGGGCCATTGGCCGTGCTCGGTTCCCCAATACAAAATCCCTAGATACATTTGATTTTAGCTTTCAACCCAGTATTAATCGCCAAGAGGTTCTGGAATTCCAGAATCTGGCTTTTATGGAAAAGTCTGAAAACTTAATCTTTATTGGCAATCCGGGAGTCGGTAAAACCCACTTGGCAATTAGTATTGGGATTGAGGCCTGTAAACAGGGCTGTCGGGTTCTCTTTATTAATTGTCATGAGCTGTTGATTAGATTGAGAGCAGCTTACGAAAAAGGACTGCTTGATCGATCTCTAAGCCGCTATTCGCGCTATGACCTATTAATTATTGATGAAATTGGGTATTTGCCAATTGGTCACCAAGAAGCTAACCTCTTATTTCAGCTAGTCAATGCCCGCTATGAAAAGCATTCAACGATCATTACCAGCAATAGTGATCTATCCGCTTGGGTTGATATTTTCCAGAACCCAACTGTGACAGCAGCCATTCTCGATCGCTTGGTTCATCATGTTCACGTAGTGAAGATCACTGGTAAATCTTACCGATTACGTGGCCTCAAGTAACTGCCGAAAACCTACATTTCTTTCTGCCGAAAACCTACATTTTTAAACTGCCCTTGACAAACGATGTCAACAACGATTGAAATGATAACAACCGCGATGGCAGCCATCGCACCAGATACAGAACTTAACTGAATGGCCTTTGCTGAACCAACAGTGTGTCCGGCAGTACCTAATCCAAGACCTTGACCAATTGGTTCAGTCAAGTGGAATATCTTGATGAGCCATGTTGCCAAAGCGTAAATCAAGACGGCGTTCAAGATACATGCCATAGCAGTAACGGCAGGAGTACCTCCGATAGCACCAGAGATAGGCATTGCAATAGCGGTAGTAGCAGCTTGTGGAAGCATTGAAGCGATTCCGTTGTTGTTCAAGCCGATGAGCTTTGATACATAGTAGATGATGAACAGTGAGATGAACAAACCAATAATTAATGATAGCAGAATCTCTAACCAGAATCGTTTAACAATATCGTTACGTTTGTACAGAGGAACGGCAAACGCAATGGTTGCTGGGTTCAAGAACCAGAAAATGATATCTCCACCTGGTTTGTAAGCGTTGGTGTAGAACCAAGTAACGTCAACACCGAACATCTTAGCCATCAACCAGAGGATGAAGATTCCAAGTACCATTCCAACAAACAGAGGTTGGAATAAGAAGAATCCTTTACCAATCTTGAATAGCCATTGACCAAACAAGAAAACCAACAGTGACAAGCAGATACCAAAAATTGGTGTCCCTAAATACGCAATAATAGTTGTTTGTGTAGCAGACATTTATATTCACCCCTTTAATTACTTTTTCTCGACGTCTTCACTAACTGTAATATCGCCATGGAAAACGGTCTTTCTGATCCAGATAAAGAATGATGTGGTGTAAGCAACAACAACAAGTAAGACAACCGTTGAAATAATAATAGCAACAATAAGTTGTACACCTTGAGCCTTCATGATATCAAGAGATGCGGTCAATTGAATTCCTGAAGGTACAAATAGAAATGCGATCATTCCGATCATAAATGTAGCAAATTTATCAACCCATTCAACTTTGACGATGTGGAAAGTTAATAGGAGATAAAGAATAATTAAACCAAGAACTGGGGTTGGAACAGGGAACTTTGGTGCGACTGCTACCAACCATGCTGAAATTAAACTGGAAACAAACAATACCGCGGCGAAGATACCCATTTGAATAAGAATGGGCGCATCTTTCGTCTCGGCTTGTGTAGTATTTGTTTTGTCAGCCATGATAAAAACTCC
Organism: Lentilactobacillus buchneri; assembly: GCF_018314255.1. NCBI lineage: Bacteria > Bacillati > Bacillota > Bacilli > Lactobacillales > Lactobacillaceae > Lentilactobacillus > Lentilactobacillus buchneri. The sequence continues at coordinate 205,899 of NZ_CP073066.1, read as the reverse complement.
TTCCGTTTGTGAAATATAAAATAATTGAACCTGTTGTCTTACAATCTCTAGTATAAATGTTTTTGTGAAATATGACAATTGAAAACGTTGGCAAAATTTAAAAATGTGAAAATTCACACAATTGGTCCGTATTAATTATTTGAGTAAGCTCCTTTACTTTGTGAGTCAGACATACCTTGTTTTTATGAATTGTCATTTGTATAATTGAATTAATATTGATTTGGAAGGAAATAAGTGAGGTTACAATTTTGAAATTCGAGATCATTGTGTCTTTATTTGCTACCATGATTATTTCTGCAGTCTTAACCCCATTTATTCGGAAACTTGCTTTTGCTGTTGGGGCAGAGGACCGGCCAAACAAACGGCGGGTTAATAAAATTCCAATGCCAACGATTGGTGGGTTGGCAATTTTTATTGCCTACACCTTTACGACCATGATTTTATTGCGGGATCAGTTCCCAACCAAAATTTTGTGGGGGGTGTATGGCGGGGAAGTCATCATTATTCTCACTGGGATAATAGATGATATTTTCGTCTTAAAGCCCCGGCAAAAAGTTTTGGGGATTTCAATTGCCGCGCTGTGGGTTTACTTTACAGCCGGCGTTAAAATGACCACCATTACCTTACCGTTTATCACAATCCACCTTGGTTGGCTGAGTTTGCCGGTAACTTGGATTTGGATTTTGGCAATCACTAACGCGGTTAACTTGATTGATGGATTGGACGGCTTGGCCACTGGGGTTGCAATTATTGCCCTAACCACCATGGGAATTACCGCCATGTTCTTCTTGAACGTCGGTAATATTTTCGTTGCCATCATGATTTTTACCCTGGTCGCCGCTTGCATTGGCTTTTTGCCTTATAACTTTTTCCCGGCAAGAATTTATTTGGGCGACACCGGTGCGTTGTTTATTGGATTTATGATGTCGGTCTTTTCGCTGTTTGGCTTAAAGAACGCCACCTTCATCACGCTGCTAATCCCAGTGATGATCTTGGGTGTGCCGATTACTGATACCGTATTTGCCATTTTTCGCCGGTTGTTAAATAAGGAACCGATTACGCATGCCGATAAGCGACATTTACATCACCGTTTGATGCAAATTGGTTTGACCCATCGGCAAACGGTGTTGGTGATCTATGGAATTGCCCTGATTTTTTCGTTTATCTCACTGCTTTATCCGATTTCAACCTTGTGGGGCTCGATTCTGCTGACAATTGCCGTGTTAATCGGCCTTGAATTGTTTGTGGAAACGATTGGCCTGGTTGGAGAAGATCGACAGCCGCTGTTGAATGGCATTAAGAAATTGGTTAAAGATACGACCAGTAAAAATAATCATTAGTATCATAAAAAGTCTGCCAAATCTTTGGCAGACTTTTTTATATCGATCACTGGAAAGTTTGAGGCAGCTGCATCTGTTGCACGATTTGATAACTCAGTCAGAATGATCCTCCTTGGTTTCGTCATGTTGTCTTTTTTCACGAGAATAGGGGACCTCAAAGATTTGATGTCCGCCTTTTTGATATGCAAATTGATCACTTAACAAATTGGTAATCTGAGTGATCAAGGAATCAAAATCCTCGTCACTGACTGCCACGACCACTTGGACTTTGGCGGTATAGGCTGTCTCTTCGATTGGAATCGATTGGCTTTCCAAGAAATACTTTAGTTTATCGAATTGATTGTAATCAATTGTCAGCGTTATTTTCTGTTTATTTACCAGTTTGACGATCCCTAATTTATCAATCGTTGTCGATGTCGCGTTGCTATAAGCCCGAATCAAACCGCCGGCGCCAAGCTTAATGCCGCCGAAATATCGGGTCACCACTGCTAAAACATTATGTAACTCGTTCATTTTGAGAACTTCCAAGATGGGGACCCCGGCGGTTCCGGATGGCTCGCCATTGTCGCTTTCGCGTTGAATGTGGTCATCGTCACCCAACATGTAGGCGTAGCAATTGTGGTTGGCTTTGGTATTGTCTTTACTCACCTGATCAATGATTTTTTTTGCCTGGTCCTCGTTATCAATTCGTGCCATCGTGCAGAGAAAGCGGGATTTTTTAATTTCGATTTCATGGGTACCGTTTGATTTAATTGTCAGTGATTCATTTTTCAAAAAGGATTCCTCCAGTATTTACGTAATTAGTGATTGAGGTGATGATCTATGATTAATGATCTATCAGAGTTGTATGGCCGCCAAATGCCACAGCGTGATCTGGCCGCGACACTGCAAAATTCACCGGACATTCGCTTACGTCCGGCCATCAGTGATGACCATGGATTGAAATGTGGTCGCTGCGGGTCAAAATTGCGCCATTCACTTGCCAGTTTACCCAATCACCACTTTTATTGCTACATTTGTATTCAAATGGGTCGGGTGGATACCTTGTCGCCACTGGCTTATTTGGAAGAGCCAAATCATTTTACTGAGAATCCGGATCCATTATCCTGGTCCGGGCAGCTGACCCAATTACAAAATGAGTGTGCCGACAAAGTGATTGAAGTGTTTCAACAACGCCAACGTCACTTGTTATGGGCAGTGACGGGAGCCGGCAAGACGGAAATGCTGTTTAAAGGGATTAGCTGGGCAGTTTCAAATGGTTTGCGAGTCGGGATTGCTTCGCCGCGGGTGGACGTATGCATCGAACTGTTCCCACGAATTCAAGCCGCGTTCAATCAAGTTTCAATCGTGTTACTGCATGGCAAGAGTGAGCAGCGGTACCAATACAGTCAGATTACCATTTGTACGACCCACCAACTGTTACGATTTTACCATGCCTTTGACGTCCTGATTGTCGACGAGGTGGATGTCTTCCCATATTCTGGTAACCCAATGCTTCATTTTGGTGTTCAAAATGCGATTAAACCCGCTGGGGCAACGCTGTATTTAACGGCGACCCCCGATCAGGCACTGTTTAAAGCAATTTCTAGAAAACAGTTGTCGGTCAGTTATTTACCAATCAGGTATCATGGACACTATTTACCGGAAATCTCGGTAATTCGGGTCAAAAATCTTAACGAGCAGCTTCAATCTGGCAAACTGCCTCAAAAAATCTTGCGGATGGTGGCTGACTTGGTAGCAGAAAAGCAGCGGTTCTTACTGTTCGTTCCCCACATTAAAGACTTGGGTCAAGCGGCAGCTGCCATCAAGGCTGCCGGGATAGCAGCGAAATTCAAAACGGTGTATTCTGCTGATCCCGAGCGAATTGAGAAAGTGGCCTTAATGCGCAGTCAACAACTGGATTTTTTGATCACAACGACGATTTTAGAACGGGGCGTGACCTTCCCAGGCATTGACGTCTTGGTATTAAAGGCAGACAGTGAAATTTTTTCGGCGGCTGCACTCGTCCAAATCGCTGGTCGGGTGGGTCGAAATAGTGATCGGCCGACGGGACAGGTCCTCTTTTATTGTGAATCTAAAACGGCCAACATCAAATCCTGTGACCGCCAGATTAAGCTGATGAATCGAAAGGCGGCTCAATTATGAAAGCCTGTTTATTGTGTGGCTCCAGACTGAGACAGGAAATCCCACTTGCAGACTTGATTCGGTTAACCCCACTGCAGAAACGGGCGATCTGTGAGGCGTGTTCCGCCACTTTTTCCGCGCTTAATCTGCTACCAACTTGTTCCAGTTGCGGTCGACGGCGAACAAATGATATGAGCGATCCCTGCTATGATTGTCTGCGCTGGGAGAAGGACGGCCAATTCAAATTTATCAACTCGGCGATGTACGAATATAATCCGGCAATGAAAGATTACATGAAACGATACAAGTTTGCCGGTGATTACCGATTACGGAAAGTTTTTTCCGATCAAATTCATGAGCAGTTGAAGAAGCAATCTGCGATCATTGTGCCAATCCCGGTGGGGAAGGACACCGTGGCCACTCGGGGCTTTAATCAGGTGACCGGGCTGCTGGAAAATGACCGCTATTTAAACCTCTTAAGCGTCAGATTCGACAAGAAAGCCATCCGCCAGTCGGCGAAAAACCGTCAGAGTCGGTTATTGCTTGATCAACCGTTTGAAATGATTGAATCACAAAAAAATCAGGTTAAAAATCGGGCCGTTTTATTGGTTGACGATGTGTATACAACCGGGACAACCATTAGGCATGCGGCCGCTTTGATCCAACAAGCCGGGGCAGCTTCCGTGAAAGGATTTACCCTTGCTCGATAAAGAAATCCAGACCCAATGATTGTTAAAATTCGAACTTTCAATTATACTAAAGTTGTAGCCAGTAATGAAAGTGATTTCATTAGTGGACCATTAAGCCTTTAATGGTGAAGGGAGAGAACGCTATGCTAATTTTTAACATTCGTGGTGAAAACATTGAGGTAACCCAGGCGATCCGGGATTATGTTGAAAAACGGATCAGTAAACTGGAGAAATACTTTGAAAAGGACATGAAAAATACTGCTCATGTCAATTTAAAGGTTTATCCAGATAAGCAAGCAAAAGTTGAGGTAACCATTCCTTTGCCATACTTAACTTTGAGAGCCGAAGAAATGTCCAACGATTTGTACGCAAGTGTTGATCTGGTGACAGACAAACTCGAACGTCAAATTCGTAAGTACAAGACCAAGGTTAACCGCAAGTCTCGTGAAAAAGGATTTAAGAATCTTGAATTTGCACCTGCTGCAGATACTTCTGCCAGCGAGTCAGATTCTGATGACGAATCCAAATTCCAGGTTGTTCGTACCAAGCAACTGGCTTTAAAGCCGATGGATAACGAGGAAGCCATTCTTCAAATGGACATGCTGGGGCATGATTTCTTCATCTATGAAGATGCAGAAACTTCAGGCATCAACATCGTCTACCGTCGTAATGATGGCCGTTATGGCTTGATTGAGACCGGCGAAGAATAATTAAGTTAATCAATTAACGGGCATGCGTATTATGCACCGTCAAAAGAATGGGGATAAATTGCAGCTTAATTTATCCCCATTCTTTTTCGTTTCCGGAAACATTTGTGAACCAATCTGATCGTTTAACCTTTCATATCTATTCAAAATGTATTATCATGGTTAAATGCCGCTGATGCATTGTTTTTTGTGTTTTCATGGGCGGCCTAAAATGTTACACTAAATAAGTATGTAGTCCACAAATACTAAGAACAATTTGATCAGTATTTTATTTTAGAAGGGAATTTACTAATGGCTAATATTTTAAGAACATGGGTTGAAAGTGATACACGCGAACAAAAGCGGCTCAGTAAAATTGCCGATAAAGTTGGTTCGTATGCTGAAGAGTATCGTCAACTCAGTGATGAAGAATTACAAGCCAAGACACCGGCATTTAAGAAACGCTATCAAAATGGCGAAACACTCGATGATTTGCTTCCGGAAGCATTTGCCGTTGCCCGTGAAGGCGCAAAGCGTGTCTTAGGCTTGTACCCATTCCATGTCCAAATTATGGGTGGAATTGTTCTTCATGAAGGAAATATTGCAGAAATGAAAACTGGTGAAGGTAAGACTTTAACTGCCACCATGCCGGTTTATTTAAATGCACTTGCAGGCGAAGGGGTTCACGTGGTTACTGTTAACGAATACCTTTCCCAACGTGATGCCACTGAAATGGGCGAGTTATATAATTGGCTCGGCCTGACAGTTGGCGTTAATACCACTGAAAAGGATGCCGATGAGAAGCGGGAAGCCTACGCTGCCGACATCACCTACTCAACCAACGGAGAAATCGGTTTCGATTATCTGCGTGACAACATGGTTGCTTATAAGGAACAAATGGTTCAACGTCCTTTGAACTTCGCGATTGTCGATGAGGTTGATTCAATTTTAATTGATGAAGCCCGAACACCATTGATTATTTCTGGTCAATCAAGCGGCACTTCCGACCTTTACCAACGGACTGACAGATTTGCCAAGACGTTGTACGAAGGCGATGATTTCAAGCTTGATCTGGAAACCAAGACTGTTTCATTGACCGATCAGGGAATCGAAAAGGCTGAGAAGTACTTCAACTTAAAGAATCTTTATGACACCGACAATACTGCCTTGACCCACCATTTGGACCAGGCTTTACGGGCCAACTTTATCATGCTTCGTGATAAGGATTACGTGGTTCAAGATGATGAGGTCAAGATTGTTGATTCCTTTACCGGACGGATCATGGAAGGCCGTCGATTCTCAGATGGTCTTCACCAAGCCCTTGAAGCAAAAGAAGGCGTCACGATCAACGAGGAAAGTAAGACAATGGCTACCATTACTTACCAAAACCTCTTCCGGATGTATAAGAAGCTCGCCGGAATGACTGGTACTGCCAAGACTGAAGCTGAAGAATTCCGTGAGATCTATAACATGGAAGTTATTTCGGTTCCAACCAACAAACCGGTTGTCCGGGTTGATCATCCAGATGTTTTGTATCCAACTTTGGAAGCCAAATTTGAGGCCGTTGTCAACAAGATCAAGGAGCTTCACAAAAAGGGTCAGCCAATGTTGGTTGGTACTGTTGCTGTTGAAACTTCTGAATACTTATCACAACGACTTGATGAAGAAAAGATTCCCCACGTGGTATTGAATGCCAAAAACCACGCCAAGGAAGCTGAAATTGTTGCCAATGCCGGCCAACGTGGTGCCGTTACAATTGCCACCAACATGGCTGGTCGTGGAACCGATATCAAATTAGGACCCGGAGTTGTTGAACTTGGCGGCTTAGCTGTTATCGGGACCGAACGACATGAGTCACGACGGATTGATAACCAGCTGCGTGGCCGTTCAGGACGTCAGGGTGATCCTGGTTTGTCACAGTTCTATTTGTCACTTGAAGATGACTTGATGCGTCGTTTTGGTTCTGAAAAGATCAAAAACTTCCTGGAGCATTTAAATGTTGAAGGTGAAGACGCGGTTATTCGTTCAAGAATGATCACGAAGCAAGTTGAATCAGCTCAAAAGCGGGTTGAAGGTAACAACTACGATTCACGGAAGAACGTTTTGCAATACGATGATGTTATGAGACAACAGCGTGAAGTGATTTACGGTGAGCGTCGTGAAGTCATTGATGAGCAAAAAGATTTGAAGTGGGTCATCATGCCGATGATCGAACGGACCATCAATCGAATCGTTGATTTGCATACCCAAGGCGAAAAAGAAGATTGGGATCTGCAAACCATCTTGGACTTTGCCATCAGTGCGATGGTCAGCCCAGACCAAATTTCTCTAGAAGATTTCCAAGGCAAATCAGCTGACGAAATTAAGAGTATGCTGATGGATCTGGCAAACAAAGAATACAAAGAAAAGCAAGAACAACTCTACGATGAATCACAAATGCTTGAATTCGAAAAGGTTGTTATCTTGCGAGTTGTCGATTCCCACTGGACTGATCACATTGACATCATGGATCAATTACGTCAATCAATCGGTCTTCGTGGTTATGGTCAACAAAACCCATTGGTTGAATATCAGCGAGAGGGTTACAAGATGTTTGAAGAAATGATTGCCGATATCGAATATGACGCAACCCGTCTGTTCATGAAGGCTGAAATTCGTCAAAACATGCAACGTTAATATGTATTGGAAAGAATCCGGCAATGACGATTGTTTGGATTCTTTCTTTGAATTGGAACAAAATTAGAGGAGAGTAATATGTCATTTGAATTGAGTGAAGCAAAAAAACAAATCGCTGAAATGCAAAAAGCCATCGATGGTTTTGGGAGGTCACTTTGACCTTGATGCCTTAAGTGAAAGCATCGCAATTAATGAGTCGAAGATGGCTGAGCCGGGCTTTTGGGATGACCAAGAAGCCGCTCAGAAATTGATTGATCAAACCAATCAATTAAAAACCAAACGCGACAATTTCGTCGGCCTCAAAAATAAACTCGATGATCTAAAAGTTACTTTGGAATTGATCGAAGAGGATTCTCATTCCGGGATGGAGGGGGAATTTGAGACTGATGAAAAGCAGCTTAAAACTAAACTGGACCGCTACCAGTTGAATCTGTTGCTTAACGGCAAATATGATCATAATAATGCCATTTTGGAAATCCATCCCGGAGCTGGCGGAACCGAAGCCCAGGACTGGGGTTCGATGCTGCTGCGAATGTATACCCGTTGGGCAGAAGCCCATGGGTTCACCGTGCAGACCTTGGATTATCAGGTCGGTGACGTTGCCGGTCTGAACAGTGTTTCACTATTAATCAGCGGTGAAAATGCCTATGGTTATTTAAGGTCCGAAAAGGGGATTCATCGATTGGTCAGGCTGTCGCCATTTGATTCAGCCGGTCGGCGACACACGTCATTTGCATCCGTTGATGTGATGCCTGAATTAAATGATGACGTCTCAATCGATATTAACCCGGATGATTTACGGATTGATGTTTATCGGTCCAGCGGTGCTGGTGGGCAACACATTAACAAGACTTCCTCCGCCGTTCGAATCACCCATTTACCCACTGGAATCGTGGCTGCCAGTCAGGCACAACGATCACAACTTCAAAACCGGCAAACGGCAATGAACATGTTGAAGTCAAAATTGTATGAACTTGAAGAAGAGAAAAAGGCCGAAGAAAAGGCCAAAATTGAGGGTGAACAAAAAGACATCGGCTGGGGCTCTCAAATTCGTTCCTATGTCTTTCACCCATATTCGATGGTCAAAGATCACCGAACCAATTACGAAACTGCCAATGTCAACGGCGTGATGGATGGTGATTTGGATCCGTTCATCAACGCCTATCTGCAATGGCAATTAAGTCAGAAGAATCCAGACTAATCGGTTATTAAAGCCGCGTTTGCTTTAGCCCGGTGCGAATCAACGAGAATGATACGATCAGGCCCTTGACGCCACATTGCGTTAAGGGCCTTTTTTTATCAACGACAGGATGATTGGAGAACCCTACCAAGCACCCAAAGTCAGCAACTGCCGGTTAAGCCACCATCTTGATTAGCCTTTCGGATTTCAAATCAGCTTAAATCAGCTGTCAATAAATGATATACTAGCCTTATAATTATTGGTGAGGAAGACATAATGAAATTTTTGATTGCTTGTGGTTTTTATGGATTGCAACCCGCCTTGTGGATCGGGGTTATCCGCAGTTATTTAATTCATACGAGGCGGCTTAAGAAAGAGCGGGGGATTTTTAACTCCGCCATTTATGAGGATTTTTATGAAGGTCGACATTTTGTCAGAATGGGGCTGATCTTTGGGATACTGGCCTCCGTCGTTTTAGGTGGCTTTTTAAGCATTTCACTGGAATGGTTGATCATTTATGAAGGCTTACTGCTGGTTTCGCTCACGCTGATTCCTTGGTGGCTGCTGTCGGTGACTGTTGCCGGTATCGCCAGTTTATTGACGCTGGGATTGCCAAATATATCAGAATTGCGACCGCTGCTTCATTGGTTTGAAGGACTGGGAATCAACTCAACAACTGTGGCCCCGCTCAATTTGTTGATTTTATTTGTGGTCATTATCTTGGCAAACGCCGTTTTCTTGAACGTTAACGGTGGTCGATTTGATTCACCGACCTTGGTGCGCAACCAACGAAACAATAAAACGGCCGTTTATAAATTTAACGAATTAACGATTTTTCCGTTCCTGCTGTTTGTTCCCGGAGACTGGATCCATACCAGCTTACCAATGATGCCGCTATTTCAAGTACACAATCATTTCTACGCGTTGTTATTGGTGCCAATTCTGATTGGACTTAAATTTACCGTCAAAAGAAGTGTTCCCAGGGCCTTATTTAAAACAATGAGTCACGGTATTTACTTACTGGCAGGGATTGGTGTCTGCCTGGCAATTGCCGGCTACTTCATACCGCACCTCATTTTACCCGCTGTGGTTATCCTGTTGTTGGGCTACTATTTGATTCTTGGGCTTGCCAAACACCGTGACAATCAGCAGTCGTTTGAATATAGTGAAGTGATGGATGGTGTCCGGGTAATTGGCATTCAACCGGAAACCCCAGCCGCCAAGATGGATCTCAAAGTTGGCGATGTGATCCTTGAGGTCAATGGCATTTCGGTGACTGATGAAGATTCTTTTTATCGCGCGCTCAGCACCAACTCAACTTATTGTCGGTTCAAAGTTCGCGATCGAAACGATCAGTTGAAGATGACCGAATCGGCGATCTTCAAGAATTCACCTCATGAAATTGGGGTCAAAACATATACACAGCTTAGTCATTAGGAGGGCTATCGTGAAAAAAGTGCTTGTAGTTGACGACGAACCAGCAATTGTTACTTTATTGGAATATAACTTGAAGCAAGCCAATTTTGAAGTTCAGAGTGCTACTAACGGAGTCGATGCGCTTTCAATGGCTGAAAATGGCCAATTTGACATCGTACTTTTGGATTTGATGTTGCCTCAGATGAGTGGGGAACAAGTCCTCAAGCAGCTGCGGATGGACCGAAACGACACACCGGTGATTTTATTAACTGCCAAAGATACCGAATTTGATAAGGTCTTTGGCCTCGAGATGGGTGCTGACGATTATATTCCCAAACCATTTAGTCCGCGAGAGGTCATTGCGCGGATTAACGCGGTACTTCGTCGGTATGAGAAGAGTGCTGCTGCATCCGAAACGCCAGCTACTAAATCAGCTGAAAATGTCGAAACCACTGGGCCGTTTACCATCGACCACAAAAAATACCGTGTGAGCGCTGATTCGAAAAACTTAAAGTTAACGCCGAAGGAATTTGAATTGATGCAGTACTTGGTCAGTCACGAAAATCAAGTGCTTAGTCGTGACCAATTACTCCAGGGTGTTTGGGGCTTTGACTACTCAGGTCAAAGCCGGATGGTCGATATTCAAATTGCCCATCTTCGTGAAAAGATCGAACCGGATCCAAAACGGCCGAAATATCTGCGAACCGTTCGCGGATTTGGTTATGAGTTCTCCACGGGGGATGATGACGCTGAGTAAAATCTATAAACAAATTTTAACCGTTGTAATCTTAAGCATTGCCACACTGGCCGTGCTTTTTTATGGTTTTACGAGCGGCAATTTGGGCTGGGCTGACCTGGCCCTGTTATTGGCCCTGGTCGATGCCATTGCCGGGATTATTCTCATCATTCAATACCGCCAGCATGATAAGCTGCTCAAACAACTCCAGATAATGACGGAAAACATTGTTCATCACCAACCGGCGGTGCCGCTTTTCGTTGAACCCGACAACCCACTCAAAGGCGTTGCCGACCAGCTCAACGAACTTCAAAGCAGGCAGCAGGACGAAGGAAAGAGTATTCGAAACAGCAACGCTGAACTAATTACGATTCTTTCCAGCCTTCCAGTCGGGGTGATGGTAATTGATTCAACTCACGATGTGATTTTCGCCAACCATAAAATGTCCGTCATGCTGGGACGAGATATTTTGACTCAGGTTCATCCCTATACCCAAGACATCCGCAATTATCAACTACTGTCTTTAATTGAGAATGTTTATGACAGTCACAAGTCTCAGCAAGAAGAGATTCAAAGCGTCGGGGCGACATCTGTTACCTGGGATACCAGCGTGGTGTTCAATCAACTCGAAAACGATTTTCACATCCTGGTGATTATGTATGACATCTCAGATATTATTAACGTCAAACAGATGCAGATTGACTTTTTGCGAAATGCCAGTCACGAACTCAAGACGCCGATTACTGCCATCTCCGGATTTACCAAAACTCTGCTGGGTGGGGCGATGGACGATAAGAAGAGTTTGGTGGAGTTTTTGAAAATTATTGATCAACAAAGTGATCAGCTGGCCTCGCTGGTTCAAGACGTACTGACGATTTCCCATATTCAAAACGGTACTAATTATCATTACAAACCGTTGGCCTTGCATGATTTCATTGATGCGGAGCTTGCTTCATATCAATCAATGATCCAAGGCAACCACGTTGCAATTCATAATCAAGTCCCGGAACACGTTGAAGTCATTGCCGACACCACCACGCTCACGCGGATTTTACGCAATCTGGTCAGCAACGCGGTTAAATATAATCGCCCAAATGGCGAGGTTAACATTACCTATAGTGACAACGACAGTTATTGGCAGCTCCACGTTTCCGATACCGGAATTGGGATTGCCCAAAAAGACATTTCCAGATTATTTGAACGCTTCTATCGCGCAGACGACTCCCGGACGAAGCAGAAGGTCAGTGGGACCGGCTTAGGCCTTTCAATCGTCAAGGAAATGGTCGATGCAGTTGGCGGCACGATTGATGTTAAAAGTCAGCGGGGTGTTGGCTCGACTTTTACCGTGAACTTTCCGATTGTCAAGGATCGTGACCAGCCCAACACACAAACAGACTGATTTTTGCTGAATTTCAACCAAATATTTACATTTTCAAATCAATCAAGCCGGGAGCATCTCCGGCTTTTTTGCGTTCCTTCAGCCATTAATTATCAACACCCGGTTATCTATTTACAAAACATTTACATTTGTCCGGTCAAATATTTACATTGGTTTAATACAATGGTACTTGAAGATTCAAGGAGGAATTGAGATGCGAAAACGGACGATCGTTAAACTGTTACTGTGTGTGGTGGTAATTGTTGCCGGAATTGGTGCTTACAATGCCCGCAGCAAGACCTCAACCAATCAGCAATCAATCACCGCTGTTGGTTCAACTGCGCTCCAGCCGCTGGTTGAAGCGGCCAGCGAACAATATTCTGCTGATCACGCTGGCATTTTCATTAATGTCCAGGGTGGTGGATCTGGAACCGGGCTGAGTCAAATCGAGTCCGGTGCCGTTCAGATGGGAAATTCGGATTTGTTTGCTGAAGAAAAGGCGGGGATTAATCCCGCCGGCTTGGTCGATCACAAAATTGCTGTTGTGGGAGTCGCTCCGATTACCAATGACCGCGTCGGGATTAACAACCTGAGTACCGCCCAGTTGATTGCGATTTTTACTGGGAAATACACCAATTGGAAACAGCTTGGCGGACCCGACCTGCCGATTACTTTGATCAACCGGTCTCAGGGGAGCGGAACCCGGGTAACCTTTGAACAATATGGTCTTAAAGGCCATGAAAGTGCCACCGCCCAGGAGCAGGATTCTTCAGGAACTGTCCGCCAGATTGTCTCATCAACGCCGGGGGCTATCAGCTACGTCTCATTTGGCTACTTCAACAAGAGCATTCATCCATTAAGCGTTGATGGGATTAAGCCCACGGAACAAAACGTGATGGACAATAAGTGGAAAATCTGGTCCTATGAACACATTTACACCCGTGGGAAACCCACCGGATTGACTAAAAAATTCTTAACTTACTTGAAAAACGATCATATTCAAACGACCCTCTTTAACAAACTAGGTTACATCTCTGTGAAAGATATGCATTACCAGAGAACCTGGCAGGGCAAAATTACAAAAGGATCGGGGGAATAATCGTGCAAAATGAAAAATTAGCCAAACAACTGATGAAAAAATCTAAAACGGCCCGTTACGAACGATTTGGGCATCTGCTCAGTCTTTCGGCGCTGCTGCTGATTATGGCGATTGTGCTTGGCATTATTGTCTTCGTTGCCAGCAAGGGTCTGGCCACCTTCTTCAAAGATGGTATTTCTGTCAAAGACTTCTTTACCGGTACGTTGTGGAATCCCGGTACCAAGACTCCCGGCGGGCACCAAGCCGTCGGCGCGTTGCCCATGATTGTCGGCTCTTTTCTTGTGACGATTCTGGCTGCTTTACTGTCGACGCCGTTCGCCATCGGGACTGCGGTGTATATGACCGATATTTCTCCTAAACGGGGAGCTAAAATTCTTCAGCCGGTAACCGAATTACTGGTCGGAATTCCCTCGGTTGTCTATGGCTTTATTGGCCTCTCAGTAGTCGTTCCTTTCGTTCGAAATACGTTTGGCGGCAGTGGGTTTGGTATCCTATCCGGGACCTTTGTCCTGTTCGTGATGATTCTACCAACCATTGTATCAATGACTGTCGATTCCCTCAGGGGCGTTCCCAAGTTCTATCGCCAAGCCTCACTGGCCTTGGGTGCTACCAAGTGGCAGACCATTTGGAAAGTCGTCTTAAGAGCCGCCACACCAGGGATTTTGACTGCCGTGGTTTTTGGAATGGCCAGAGCCTTTGGTGAAGCCTTAGCCGTTCAAATGGTGATTGGAAATGCAGCTTTGATGCCGCAAAATTTAACGTCACCGGCTTCCACGTTAACCTCTGTTCTAACCGCCGGCATGGGGAACACCGTCATGGGATCGCTTCAAAATGACGCTCTCTGGTCACTGGCACTGGTTCTGTTAGTCATGTCACTGTTCTTTAATTTATTAGTTCACATGATCGGTCGGAAAGGGGCGTTTAAGAAATGAATCGAACACAAAAGCAAAGCCGATTTGCCATTGCCTGTTTAAAAGCCGTTGCTGGCTTTGTGGTGGTCATCTTAGCCTTTTTGATCGGCTATATTTTTATCACCGGACTGCCCAATATCAGTTGGCATTTCTTAACGTCCCCGGCCAAAGCGTTTAATGCCGGCGGCGGAATTGGCATTCAGCTATTTAACTCATTTTACCTCTTGGTGTTAGCAATGTTGATTTCTCTGCCAATTGCACTTGGCGCGGCGATTTACCTCAACGAATACGCCAAAGATAACTGGTTTACCGCTACGATCAAGACTTCAATTGAAATTTTGAGTTCCTTGCCTTCTGTGGTGGTTGGACTGTTTGGTTTCTTATTGTTTGTCGTTCAGTTCAACTATGGTTTCTCAATCATTTCAGGTGCGTTGACTTTAACGATTTTTAACTTACCACTGTTAACCAGAAATATTGAAGATTCACTTTCCAACGTTTCCGATGACCAGCGCCAAGGCGGTTTGGGCTTGGGACTTTCCAAATATGAGACGATTATTCACATTGTCGTTCCCGCTTCACTGCCTGGAATTATCAGTGGAATCATTCTTTGTTCGGGACGGGTTTTCGGTGAGGCGGCTGCCTTGATCTATACTGCCGGTCAAAGCGCCCCAGCGTTGAATTTTGCCGATTGGAACCCCTTTAACATTGATAGCCCATTGTCGCCGTTGCGGCCGGCTGAAACATTGGCCGTTCACATTTGGAAAATCAACTCAGAAGGAATCATGCCTGATTTGACACAGGTTTCCTCCGGTTCAGCGGCTGTCCTGGTCCTGGCAATTTTAATCTTTAATTTGTCGGCCAGATGGATTGGCCGGAAGGTATTTGAACGAATGACTTCAGTAAAGTAGGTGGCTGAAAATGCAAAACACAACTGAATTAAATAACAAACCCAAGCGGTTTATTTATGATTTTAATCCCGAAGAAAATGACATTACGATGCAGACCAAGGATTTGGAAATCTATTATGGCAAAACTTTAGCAATGCACAACGCGGATTTGAAGTTTAGAAAAAATACCATTACGGCCTTGATCGGGCCTTCAGGATCGGGTAAGTCAACCCTTTTACGGGCCCTTAATCGGATGAATGATGGCGTCGCCACTGTGAAAGGTGAGATTCTTTATCAAGGCGTCAACATTAATCAGCCCAAGATCGATGTTTATGAGGTCCGGCGCCGAATCGGGATGGTTTTTCAACGACCGAATCCATTCGCCAAATCAATCTATGACAACGTGACTTTCGCGCTCCAGCGACGAGGAATTCATGATAAGAAAACCTTGGATCAAGTGGTGGAAACCACTTTAAAACAAGCGGCTGTCTGGGATCAGGTCAAAGATAGTTTGAATAAAAGTGCCCTTTCCTTATCCGGTGGGCAG
Source organism: Lentilactobacillus buchneri (assembly GCF_018314255.1). Taxonomy (NCBI): domain Bacteria; kingdom Bacillati; phylum Bacillota; class Bacilli; order Lactobacillales; family Lactobacillaceae; genus Lentilactobacillus; species Lentilactobacillus buchneri. The sequence continues at coordinate 190,230 of NZ_CP073066.1, read as the reverse complement.
GCACAACGGGTTTGTATTGCCAGAGCCTTGGCGGTTCAACCGGATGTGTTACTGTTGGACGAACCGGCCAGTGCCTTGGACCCGGTTTCAACGCAACAACTGGAAGCGACTTTACGTGAACTTAAAAAGGATTATACAATTATCATTGTGACCCACAACATGCAGCAGGCAGCCCGTTTGAGTGACTACACGGTCTTCTTCAACATGGGTGAGGCCATTGAGTACAACAAAACCAGAAAGGTCTTCACGCGGCCGAAAGTACAGATGACAGACGACTATGTATCAGGAAACTTTGGTTAGGAGGAACAATCATGGCAACACCAATTATTTCAGCAGACAATTTGGATTTATTCTATGATGATTTTCAGGCACTTTACGGAATTCATTTGGATTTCCTGCCTAACCAAATTTCTGCGCTGATCGGCCCATCAGGCTGTGGAAAGTCAACATTTCTGCGTTGCTTGAATCGCATGAATGATATGATCGATGGCGTGACAATTACCGGAACGGTTCAATTTCACGGAGAAAATATTTATTCTCCGCAAACAAATCTGGTAGAATTGAGAAAGTCGATTGGGATGGTCTTTCAACAGCCCAATCCGTTTCCATTTTCAGTCTATGATAATATCACCTATGGTTTGCGGATCGCGGGACTTCGTGACAAACAAAAATTAGATGAAATTGTTGAAAAAAGTTTGAAGCAGGCGGCTGTTTGGGATGAAGTCAAAGACAATCTGTACGATAACGCCCTGTCGTTTTCCGGCGGGCAGCAACAGCGAATTTGTATCGCCCGGGTGCTTGCCACTTCACCATCAGTTATTTTGATGGATGAGCCGACCAGTGCATTGGACCCGATTTCCAGTGCCAAGATTGAAAATACTTTGCTTGAGTTGAAAAAAGATTATACAATAATAATCGTTACTCACAACCTGCAACAGGCTTCCCGAATTTCTGATAAGACAGCGTTCTTTATGGAAGGCAGAGTGGTTGAATATGATGACACAACTAAGATGTTCGTGAATCCTGAGGAAAAACAAACGGAGGATTACGTTAGCGGACGATTCGGATAGGAGAGAAGCTTATGGGGAAAGTTTTTGATGAAGAGATTATTACGTTAAAGGCGGATTTTATGAAATTGGGGGCACTGGTTGGTGAAGCCGTGACCAACGCCGGGCAGTCGTTTGTCGACCATGATATTCAAAAGGCGGAAACGGTGATCACCAACGACCACGAGATTAATCACCTCCAGATTCATATTGAAAAGCGGTCATTTGAAATGATTGCGCTGTATCAGCCGGTCACGGGGGACCTCCGGGAAGTGGTCGGAATTTTAAAAGCCGTCACTGATTTGGAACGAGCCGGTGACCATGCCCGAAACGTCGCTCGATCGGTGATTGATATTAAAGGCAAGCAGCGGATCGCTTCAGTGGAAGAGATCATTGCCACAATGTCTCAAGAAGTCAGCGAGCAGTATGCCGATTCAATTGAGTCCTACGGTGATGCCGATCAGGACAAAGCCAAGCGGACCGCGCAACAGTACGATAAAAAAATTGACCAGCTTTATAACGACATTGCTTCTCCCAGTTACCAAGCGATGGCCAAGGATCCAGAGATTGTCAGTTCAGCGATTATTTATCTAAACGTTGCCAAAGATTTAGGCCGGGTGAGTGATTACAGCACGAATATTTGTGAGTGGACGGTTTATCTGGCAACCGGAAAAATTATTGAATTAAATTAAGAATGGTTGATATTTTGCACTGCATACTTGATTGCAGTGCCTTTTTTAGATAATCTTAAGCTAGAAGTTTTATTGTGGAGGCATGAGGATGAATAGTCATAAAAAATTACGGCGTTCCAGTACCAATCGGGTGATTTCCGGCGTGCTTGGAGGAATTTCCGAGTATCTGGACTGGAACGCTGTCTTGGTTCGAATCTTGTATGTGGTCTTGGCGTTTACGCCCGGGATCAACGTGGTCGCAATTATTGGTTATATCATTATGATGTTCACAATTCCCAGTGATACACCTGGTAGTGGATCGGCCTTTGACCAATTCAAAACCACCTTATCCGGCGGAACTTCTAACGACAAATCCAGAAAAGTCATTCATAACGTCGAAGAAAAAGACGTTCATGATGACAAGAAAAGGGGTCAATAATTGAGATTTTTAACCAATGTCTTGGTCGATACGATCCTGTTTGTTGCGATCAGCGGCTTTTTCCCCGCCAACTTCTACGTTGCCAGCGTGGGCATTGCTTTTGTAGCGGCGGTGGTTTTAGCCGTTTTGAACTGGTTGGTCCGACCGATTATTACGATCTTGTCTTTGCCGATTAACCTTTTAACACTGGGATTATTCACATTTGTCATTAATGGGTTGATGCTTGAACTGACGGCGACGATTGTTGGGGCTAATTTCAGATTCTCATCATTTTGGGTCGCAATTGGCGTGGCCATTCTGATGTCTGCGGTCAGCTGGATCATTGCTGAATATTTCCGCAAGCCATAAGGACTTGTCAGGCTCAAAGTGATAAAATTATATTGATTAATTGAGGAGGGATGTTCTTGACTGAAAGTGTAACGGTTGCTGATTTGGTTAAAAACGCCAGGCTGGATGTCTATTATGGGAAGGAATACCTTGAAGAAAGGACCATTTCCACTGCTGATATTTCCAGACCGGGCCTAGAGCTAACCGGGTTCTTTAATTATTACCCTGTCAAACGAATTCAGCTGTTGGGCATTACTGAAATTTCATATTCCAAGGGGATGTCTCATGAAGAGCTCCTCGATGTGATGCAGCAGATGTGTCAACCACAGACGCCGGCGTTCGTGGTGTCCACCCAACTGGATCCGCCGGAAGAATTGCTGGAGGCCGCAAAAGAACAGCACATTCCCGTCCTCGGTTCCAAATTGACGACGTCTCGAGTTCTCAGTAACATGACTAATTACCTCGACGATAAATTAGCAGAACGCAAGTCGCTTCACGGCGTTTTGGTCGATGTTTATGGATTGGGAATCCTGATTACCGGTGACAGTGGAATCGGCAAGAGTGAAACGGCGTTGGAACTGGTTAAACGTGGTCACCGGCTGATTGCCGACGATCGGGTAGAGGTTTACCAACAAGATGAACAAACCTTGATGGGGACCGCCCCTGCGATTCTCCGTCACTTACTGGAAATTCGGGGAATTGGGATTATCGATGTGATGACTTTGTTTGGCGCCGGTGCTGTCCGCAGTCAGACAAAAGTCGCCTTAATTATTCATCTGGCCAACTACACCAAGGAAGCCAAGTTTGATCGTTTGGGCAACGGGACTCAGAATGTCCATATTTTTGATGTCGATGTGCCGAAAATCACGATTCCCGTTCGAACCGGCCGAAATTTGGCGATCATCATTGAAGCCGCTGCCATGAACTTCCGTGCCCAAAGTATGGGCTATGACGCGACTGAAACCTTTGACCGTAACTTGAATAATTTAATCAAGGTCAACAGCAAAAACGACGAAAAGCATAAAGAAGAACAGGAACATCTTGAGGAGAAAAATAAAGATCTCATCGATGGTCGTGACAAAGATTCAGATAAAAAATAGGAGATCGTTATTTTGACAAATTTATTGAGCTTAGCCCTCAACCCGATCGCCTTTAACCTGGGTCCAATTGAAGTCCACTGGTATGGTATTATCATTGCCAGTGGCGTGATTCTGGCGGTTTGGTTGGCGGTCCGCGAAGGCGATAAACGTGGGATTAAAGCCGACGATATTTACGATATGATTTTGTGGGCGTTGCCCGCTGCGCTAATTTGTGCGCGATTGTATTACGTCATCTTCCAGTGGTCTTATTACAAAGATAACCCTGGTGAAATCATCAAAATCTGGGACGGTGGTATTGCCATTTATGGTTCTTTAATTGGTGCGATGATTGTGGTGATCCTATTTTGCCGCCACCGCTTCATTCCGGTTTGGCTGATGTTGGATGTTGCCGCACCAACAGTTATTTTGGCACAATCAATCGGCCGTTGGGGCAATTTTATGAATCAGGAGGCCTTCGGTCAGGTAACATCTTTGAGCTTTCTGACTGGGCTTCATCTGCCACATTTCATCATTACCCAGATGTACATTAGCGGCGCGTATCGGCAGCCGACCTTTCTCTACGAGTCGCTGTGGAGTTTCTTAGGCTTTTTGGTGCTGATAACCTTGCGGCACAATTCCCATCTGTTTAAACGTGGCGAAGTCTTTTTAACCTATGTCATGTGGTATTCTTTTGGCAGATTCTTTGTCGAAGGCATGCGGACTGACAGTTTGATGCTTGGCGGCCTTCGGGTATCGCAGATTCTTTCAATCATTTTATTTGTTGGTGCAATCGGAATCATCATTTATCGTCGATTACGCCAGCCACATAATCCTTGGTATTTAGAGGGTTCCAAATTAACAGTTAATTGATCATTTACTAATAAAGGAGATTTATCATGGCTAAAAAAGTTGCAGTGCTTGGTGCAGGTTCTTGGGGGAGTGTTCTTGCCAGTTTATTGGACGAGAATGGGTCAGACGTCAAATTATGGTCGTATAACCCGACACAAGTTAAGGAACTTAACGAACAGCATACCAACACAAAATACATCAAGAATTTCACGTTCTCAGATTCACTGGTGGCTACCAATGATTTGAAGGACGCCATCGATGGTGTTGATTACATCTTATTCGTGGTTCCCACCCAGGTAACCCGTTCAGTTGCCAAACAAGTTGCAGAAATTTTGGCCGACCGGAATCAAAAAGTGAATATCATCCATGCTTCAAAGGGAATTGAAGAAAAAACTTACTTAAGATTATCTCAAGTTCTGGCTCAAGAAATTGATCCTAAGAACCGCAAATCAATTTCAGTTCTGTCCGGCCCCAGCCAGGCTGAAGATGTCGTGACCCATGACATTACTTTGGTCACCGTTGCCAGTGATAGCGACCAAGCTGCCACTGAAATTCAAGGCTTGTTCATGAACAACTATTTCCGTGTTTATACCAGTGACGACGTCATTGGCGTCGAAATTGGCGCTGCTTTGAAGAATATTATTGCTTTGGGCGCCGGTGCCTTGTATGGGTTGGGCTACAAAGACAACGCCAAGGCGGCCTTGATGACCCGTGGGTTAGCCGAGATTTCCCGCCTTGGAACGTCGTTTGGGGCTAACCCGTTGACCTTTATCGGTTTGTCGGGCGTTGGCGATATTATTGTAACCGCCACCAGTACCAACTCCCGTAACTGGCGGGCTGGTAACGAATTAGGCAAGGGTCATTCCCTGGATGAAGTCATTAATAATATGGGAATGGTCATTGAGGGAATCGCGACAACTCGGGCTGCCTATGAACTTTCCAAGAAGCGCGGTGTTGAAATGCCAATTACTTCGGCAATTTACCACGTTTTATATGATCATGCTGATATTAAAGAAACGATTAACCAACTGATGACCCGTGAAGGCCGTTCAGAAATTGAATAACTCAGAGAAGGTGAAGCTCACTATGACCAGAAAAGTAACCAAAGCAGTCATTCCGGCTGCCGGTTTAGGAACCAGATTTTTACCGGAAACCAAGGCACTCCCAAAGGAAATGCTGCCGATTGTTGATACACCGACAATTCAGTTTATTGTTGAAGAAGCCAAACAGGCGGGGATCAAAGACATTGTGATTGTCATCGGTAAAGGCAAACGCTCAATCGAAGATCACTTTGACTCGAATCCCGAGTTGGAAATGAACTTGGAGGAACGGCACAAGAACGATATTCTTGAAACCATTCGCAAGACCAACGACATGAATATTTACTTCATTCGTCAGTCTCATCCCCGTGGGCTGGGTGATGCAATTTACACCGCCCGCAGTTTCATTAGCAATGAACCGTTTGTGGTCATGCTTGGTGATGACGTGATGCAGGACAAAGTGCCACTGACCAAACAATTAATGGAAAGCTACCAGCAGACTGGAGCTTCCACATTAGCAGTGAAGAAAGTTGCCCACAAAGATATCTCCAAATATGGGGTCATCGATCCCTCTGAAGAGGTCCGCCCAGGCTTGTTCAACGTTAAAAAGTTCGTTGAAAAGCCAACGCCAGAGAAAGCGCCCAGCGATTTAGCGATTATTGGCCGCTACTTGTTGACGCCTGAAATCTTCGGCATTTTGGAAAACGCCAAACCGGATAAAACTGGTGAAATTCAACTGACATCTGCAATTGACACCTTGAACCAGACACAGCGGGTCTTTGCTCATGAATTTAAGGGTGAACGATTCGATACCGGGAACAAATTAAGCTGGCTCAAAACCAACATCATCTTTGGCCTGCGCCATCCGGAAATTTCTGATGGTTTGCGAACTTATCTCAAAGATTTAGGCGCCCAATTAACTGAAGAAGACAAAAAGAAGTAAGTGTATCTACTGGACAGACTTACTTTTTCATAGTAAATTAACGTGTAAGTAAAATTTGGTAATTAAAGGGAGGATCCATATGGCTAAACAATATGATGTCGTGATTATTGGTGCCGGCCCCGGCGGCATGACAGCTGCTCTATATGCTTCACGAGCCAACCTGTCAGTTGCAATGATCGATCGGGGAATTTATGGCGGCCAGATGAACAACACAGCTGCCATTGAGAACTATCCTGGTTTTAAATCAATCATGGGTCCAGATCTCGCTCAGAATATGTACGACAGTTCAATTAACTTTGGTGCGGAATACGTTTATGGAACCGTCAGTGCTGTGGAAGATCACGGTGACTATAAGATCGTCAAGACCGACGAAGACGAAATCCAAGCCAAAGTGGTCATCATCGCAACCGGTTCCGAATATAAGAAATTAGGGATCCCCGGAGAACACGAATACGGTGGCAAAGGGGTTTCGTACTGCGCTGTCTGCGATGGGGCCTTCTTCAAGAACAAAGAAGTCGTCGTTGTCGGCGGTGGAGATTCTGCGATTGAAGAAGCCTCTTACCTCGCTGGAATCGTTGATCATGTGACAGTTATTCATCGCCGTGACCAACTGCGTGCCCAAAAGGTTATCCAAGACCGGGCATTCGCCAACGACAAGATTGATTTTGTTTGGAATTCCAACGTCACGGAAGTTTTGGGTGACGATAACAAAGTTACCGGCGTTAAAGTAGTCAATAACCAGACAAATGAAGAATCAGTTCTTGAGACGTCTGGGGTCTTTATTTACGTTGGTCTGCTGCCAATGACCGATGCTTTTAAAGATTTGGACATTACTGATGAAGATGGCTGGATTCAAACCAACGATCAGATGGAAACGTCAATTCCTGGTATTTATGCCATTGGTGACGTTCGACAAAAGGATCTTCGTCAGATTGCAACAGCTGTTGGCGAAGGTGGGATTGCCGGTCAACAAGCATTCAAGTATGTTGAATCATTGGCTGACACATCAAAGTCCAGTGTTTCGGAACACTAATTTAATGATTAATCAAAGGGAGGCCGCGTACAAACAGTTGTTTTGTTCACGGCTCTTTTTGCGAGGAAAAGGACGGGGAATTATCAATGGGAATGCATCAGTATTTGGAAAGTTTAGACGAGTTGGAATTGATCAATCGAGCACCTGGCTACTTTAAATTCGAACAGCATTCGGTTGCTGCCCATTCATTCAAGGTAACTGAAATTGCCCAATTTTTAGGTGACGTCGAGGAAAATGCCGGCGAAAAAGTCGACTGGCGCGGGTTGTATGAAAAAGCCCTCAATCATGATTATACCGAGCGGTTTATTGGTGACATCAAGACGCCGGTCAAGTATGCAACACCCAAGCTGCGTTCAATGCTGGCTGATGTGGATGATAAATTGACGGAAAACTTTGTCCAAAATGAAATTCCGGATGAATTTCAAGATGCCTACCGAAGACGTCTGTCGGAAGGCAAGGATGATAGTTTGGAAGGCCGTATTTTAGCGGTGGCCGATAAAGTTGACCTGTTGTATGAATCCTTTGGCGAAATTCAAAAAGGTAATCCCGAGGAAGTCTACCCTGAGATGTATAAAGAGAGCCTCTCAACGATGCTGGAGTACCGTGATATGCATTGTGTTCAGTATGTTTTGACGAAAGTCATTCCGGATATGCTGGCCGAAAACTTTACGACTCAGGATAAATTAAGACGGCTCACCCGCAAAGTTTTAAAAAAGGAAGACAATTCCAAGGAATAATGATTGGCGAAAGTATGTTCGTATGGTAAAATAGCGTTGAATAGTGGGCTGAAACAAAATATGATTTTGCTTGCAGCCCTTTTATGTTGTGTCATTTTGGTATAGAGGTTAGGGGGATTCAAATTGATTGAACGTGAAGCAGATCGAAAATTTGATCTAGTATCCAAATATAAACCAACTGGTGATCAGCCTGATGCAATCAAGAAGTTAGTGGCAGGTATTAACGAAGGCAAAAAAGCCCAAATTTTAAAAGGGGCTACTGGAACTGGGAAGACTTTTACCATTTCCAATGTGATTGCCCAGGTCAACAAGCCAACTTTGGTCTTATCGCATAATAAAACCTTAGCTGGCCAGCTGTATGGTGAATTTAAAGAGTTCTTCCCCCACAATGCCGTTGAATATTTTGTAAGTTATTATGATTATTATCAACCGGAGGCCTATGTCCCATCCAGTGACACTTACATTGAAAAGGATTCGTCGATTAATGATGAGATTGACCAGCTACGCCACTCGGCAACCAGTTCCTTACTGGAGCGTAACGATGTCATCGTGGTTGCCTCAGTTTCATCGATCTTTGGGTTGGGTGATCCATCCGAATATCGAAATCACGTTGTTTCATTGCGGGTTGGCCAGACAATTGAACGGGATCATTTTCTCCGCCAATTAGTTGATATTCAATATGACCGCAACGACATTGATTTTCAGCGTGGTCGTTTTCGAGTTCATGGGGATGTTGTTGAAGTTTTCCCGGCATCCTGGGATGAACATGCCTTTCGAATTGAGTTTTTTGGCGATGAAATTGACCGGATTCGCGAAGTGGATACTTTAACTGGTGAAGTCATCGGCGATCGGGATCATATTGCGATTTTCCCGGCGACTCACTTTTTAACCAGTGATGACGTGATGAACGTTGCACTACCAGAGATTAAAGACGAGATGGACAAGCAGGTTGCCAAGTTTGAAAAAGAAGGCAAATTACTGGAAGCACAACGGTTGAAGCAACGAACTACTTACGATATCGAAATGATGCGTGAAATGGGCTACACGAGCGGGATTGAGAATTATTCACGGTTTATGGACCGCAGAAAGCCGGGGCAGCCGCCGTTTACGCTGCTTGACTTCTTCCCTGACGATTTCTTGTTGGTCGTCGACGAATCTCACCAGACAATGCCGCAGATTCGGGGGATGTATAATGGTGACCAAGCTCGAAAGCAACAGTTGGTCAACTACGGGTTCCGGCTGCCAAGCGCACTGGACAACCGGCCACTGACATTGAGCGAATTTGAGCAGCACGTGCATCAGGTGGTCTACATGTCTGCCACTCCGGGGCCTTATGAGCTGGATCAAACCAAAGATGTGGTTAACCAGGTCATTCGACCAACCGGTTTACTGGATCCAACAATTGACGTCCGACCGATTATGGGGCAAATGGATGATTTGGTTGGTGAAATCAATAAGCGGGTTGACAAGCACGAGCGGGTCTTTGTGACCACTTTGACCAAGAAAATGGCCGAAGATTTAACTGATTATCTCAAAGATTTGGGGATCAAAGTGAAGTATCTGCATTCTGATATTAAGACTCTTGAACGAACTCAAATCATTCGCGACTTGCGGCTTGGTAAGTTTGACGTCTTGGTCGGTATTAACTTGCTGCGGGAAGGAATTGATGTTCCCGAAGTTTCCTTGGTTGCAATTTTGGATGCCGATAAGGAAGGCTTCCTCCGTAATGAGCGTTCGTTGATCCAAACTATCGGCCGGGCATCCCGGAATGAACATGGCGCTGTGATTATGTACGCGGACACCGTGACCGATTCAATGAAGGCGGCCATTGACGAAACCGCTCATCGACGGGCCATTCAAATTGCTTATAACAAGAAACATGGTATTACGCCAACCACCATCGTCAAACCAATTCGTAACTTAATTTCGATTACCAAAGGCTCGGATGATGCCGGCGAAAAGGACGACTTTGTCGAAAGTGATTTTGAACAAATGAGTAAGAAAGATCAAAAGGATATGCTGGCTCGTTTGACGGAAGAAATGCGTGACGCTGCCAAAAAGCTTGATTTTGAGCAGGCTGCTACTTTGCGTGATACAATTATTGAATTAAAGGGTCAAACGAGTAAGTAATCTAAAGGAGATTATGCATATTGGCAATGGATAAAATCGTCATTCGTGGGGCACGTGCCCACAACTTAAAAAATGTGAATGTGACAATTCCAAAAAATAAACTGGTTGTCATGACTGGCTTATCGGGCTCGGGGAAAAGCTCGCTGGCCTTCGATACACTTTATGCGGAAGGCCAGCGCCGATACGTTGAAAGTTTGTCATCATACGCGCGTCAATTTCTGGGGCAAATGGATAAGCCGGATGTCGATTCAATTGATGGCTTGAGTCCAGCAATTTCGATTGATCAAAAAACCACTTCCAAGAACCCTAGGTCGACGGTTGGAACGGTCACTGAAATCAATGATTATTTTCGACTGTTGTGGGCCCGAGTGGGGGTACCAATCTGTCCCAACGACGGCTCGGTGATTTCCAGTCAATCAGTTGACCAGATGATCGACCAGATCATGAAACTGCCTGAGAGAACAAAATTGCAGATTCTGTCACCAATCGTACGTGGGAAAAAAGGTCAACACAAAAAGATTTTTGAAAAGATCAAGCGTGAAGGCTTTGTTCGGGTACAGGTTGATGGCAAAACCTATGATATTGATGAAGCACCGGAACTCGATAAAAATAAGAACCATGACATTAATATTATTATTGACCGAATTATTGTCAAAGATGGCATTAATAACCGATTGTCAGATTCATTGGAAGCTGCTTTGCGCCTTAGTGGCGGTTATGCCGTCGCTGATTTTTTGGGCGAGCGCGATCCACTGATGTTTTCAGAACACTACGCCTGCCCAATTTGCGGATTCACAGTCGGTGAACTCGAACCACGGCTGTTTTCCTTTAACTCACCGCTGGGCGCTTGTCCCGACTGTGATGGTTTGGGAATGAAGCTGGAAGTCGATGAAGATTTGGTGGTTCCTGATCGAACCAAGACTTTGGCCGAAGGGGCTCTGGCACCTTGGAATTCTGCTAGTTCCAAATGGTATCCGAATATGCTCAAGCAGGTTTGTGATGCTCAAGGCATCGACATGGACGTGCCATTTAACAAACTGCCGAAGAAACAGCAAACCTTTGTGTTATACGGTTCAAAGACCAAATCATTCCATTTTGTCCTCCAAAGTGACTTTGGCGGCATCCGTGATGTTGACGGCCCGTTTGAAGGGGTTGTCAATAACGTCGACCGGCGCTATCACAACACCAGCAGCGACTTTACCAGGGACAATTTAAGTCAGTATATGACCGAATTAACTTGTCAGACCTGCCACGGCTATCGTTTGAACCGTCAGGCATTGGCTGTTAAGGTTGGCAAGCATAACGTTGCCCAAATTTCAGCTCTTGATGTCACAGCAGAATTGAACTTCTTTAAATCGCTGACATTTGGTGAACAGGATACAATGATTGCCAAATCAATTATCAAAGAAATTACTGATCGACTGACTTTTCTAAGAAATGTTGGGTTGGATTACCTGACCCTCTCACGTTCCGCTCGGACTTTATCAGGCGGGGAAGCTCAGCGAATTCGCTTGGCAACTCAGATTGGTTCAAATTTGACGGGCGTTCTTTATATTCTTGACGAGCCCTCAATTGGGCTGCATCAACGGGATAATGACCGACTGATTGCCTCCCTCAAGAAAATGCGCGATTTGGGCAATACCCTGATCGTGGTCGAGCATGATGAGGATACCATGCGGGCTGCCGATTATATCGTCGACATCGGCCCGGGTGCCGGTCAGCAAGGCGGTCGGGTAATGGCCGTCGGAACACCCGCCGACATTGAAAAAGTACCGGAATCGATCACCGGCCAATACCTCTCAGGCAAGCGGTTTATTCCGGTTCCAGATAAGCGCCGCAAGGGAAACGGTAAGGAAATTCGAGTCACTGGTGCTGCTGAGAACAACCTCAAGGATTTGACGGTTGATTTTCCGCTCGGCAAGATGGTTGTGATGACAGGTGTCTCCGGCTCCGGTAAGTCGACTTTGGTCAATGATATTTTGAAAAAGGCCCTTGCCCAGAAACTCAATCATAATTCCGAGAAGCCGGGTAAATACAAGTCCATTTCTGGTTATAAAAATATTGAAAAAATTATCGATATTGACCAAACGCCAATCGGTCGAACACCGCGTTCCAACCCAGCCACCTATACCGGTGTGTTTGACGACATTCGCGGCTTGTTTGCCAATACCAACGATGCCAAACTTCGGGGCTTCAAAAAGGGCCGCTTTAGTTTTAACGTTAAGGGCGGTCGCTGTGAAACCTGTCATGGTGACGGCATCTTGAAGATTGAAATGAACTTTCTGCCAGACGTTTACGTTCCTTGTGAAGTATGTCATGGCAAGCGGTACAATGCCGAGACCCTTGAGGTTGAATACAAAGGCAAGAATATCGCCGATGTATTGGACATGACCGTTGACGAAGCCGTGGACTTTTTCAGTGCCATCCCTAAAATTTCTCGCAAGCTTCAAACAATTAAAGACGTTGGTTTGGGATATGTTCATTTGGGCCAGCCGGCCACAACTTTATCTGGTGGGGAAGCCCAACGAATGAAGTTGGCTTCTGAGCTGCATAAGAAGGCCAATGGCCAAAACTTCTACATTCTCGATGAACCAACCACCGGTCTTCATAGTGAGGATATTCGGCGATTATTAGGCGTCCTTCAAAAGCTGGTTGATCAAGGCAATACCGTTTTGATCATTGAGCACAACTTGGATGTCGTTAAGAGTGCCGATTATCTGATTGATTTGGGACCGGAAGGCGGCGATGGTGGGGGAACGGTCGTTGCGACCGGGACTCCCGAACAGTTGGCCAAAGTCCCTGAGAGTTACACTGGTCAGTACCTTAAGCCCGTCCTTGAAAGGGATAAGAAATTGACCAAGCAGGCTGAAAAGCAGGCAGTCAAAGCAAGTAAATAATTTGGTTGAGCCATTTCAATGAACTGATTGGAAGTGGCTCTTTTTTGCTGTCTGAAGTTGCCCCATTACTGCTAGAATGCTCACTGGGTCGGGGACAAGTATCTCCGGGTGTTTCTTTCATTCACATGACACACCCGGTATGTTATACTGGTTGAAGTTCGTTATACGAAAGGAAATCATTATGGCTGTTAACAACCAATTCGTCATCATCACCGGAATGAGTGGTGCTGGTAAGACCGTTGCCATGCAAAGCTTTGAAGATTTGGGGTATTTTTGCGTCGATAATATGCCGCCAACCTTGCTGCCAAAATTTAAAGAATTAATCCGCATGGAGCGGGATATTAATAAAATTGCTTTAGTAATGGATTTGCGGTCACAGGTCTTTTACGATGAAATCATCGATATGTTTAACGATTTAAAGAAAAATGATGACAATAATGTTGACATCATTTTTCTTGATTCATCTGACCAAAAACTCGTTTCCCGATACAAAGAAACGCGTCGGGCTCATCCGCTGGCTCGTAATGGACGCGTTATTGACGGTATTAAAAAAGAGCGTGAATTGTTGGCCAACGTCAAACAGGCTGCTGACTTGGTTGTCGATACCACCAATATGGCGCCCCGGCGGTTACGTGAAGAAGTTTTCCACAATTTTGAATCAACTGATGAAACACATACTTTCCACGTGGAAGTGATGTCGTTTGGTTTCAAATATGGGCTGCCGTTGGACGCTGACATTGTCATGGACGTCCGATTCCTGCCCAACCCATATTATGATGCCAAAATGCGTTACAAAACCGGCCTTGATAAACCAGTTCGCGATTATGTCATGAACTCCCAAGGGGCCAAAGAATTTTATCAAAAATTATTGGATATGATGGTCTTCACACTGCCCGGTTACCAAAAGGAAGGCAAGGCCAGCTTAACTATTGCGATCGGCTGTACCGGCGGGCAACATCGTTCTGTGGCAATTGCCCAACAGCTGGCAAATGACTTGAAAGATCAGTATCCGGTGAACATCACCCATCGGGATATTGACCGCCATAAAACAAAGGAGGGTAACTGATGCTTGACGCACTTCATACGCACCAACCGCGAATTGTCGTGATTGGTGGGGGAACTGGGCTGCCAGTTATCCTCAAAAACTTACGAAATCGACACGTCGACATTACTGCAATTGTCACCGTCGCCGATGATGGTGGTTCTTCTGGTATCTTGAGAAACTACATTAACGTCGTTCCGCCTGGCGATATCCGGAACGTTATGGTGGCACTATCGGAGATGCCTGAGTTGTATTTGGATTTGTTTCAATACCGATTTCGAAGTTCAGACCAATTCTTTGCCGGTCACGCTTTGGGCAATTTGATTATTGCAGCACTTTCAGAGATGAAAGGCGGTATTTTTGATTCCGTCCAGATATTGAGTGACATGCTCAAGGTGGATGGCCATATTTATCCGGCTGCCAACGAGCCCCTGGAATTAAACGCCGAATTTAGTGATGGCACGACAATGAGCGGTGAATCTGAAATTACGGCTGCCGGCAAATTGATTAAGCGCGTTTGGGTCGAGACGACTGATGATTCTCATAAACCAGAGGCGGTTCATCAAGTGATTGATGCGATTATGAACGCTGATCAGATTGTCTTGGGCCCTGGAAGTCTGTTCACCAGTATTTTGCCCAACTTAATGATTGAAAACGTGGGTGAAGCCTTACGACAAACCAGCGCCGACATCGTCTATATTTGTAATATCATGACTCAAAAGGGTGAAACTGAGAACTTCACCGAAGCCGACCATGTTCGGGTCTTGAATCGCCATTTAGGGATGAATTTTATTAATACCGTTTTGGTGAACATCAAAGAAGTGCCGGCTGAATACATTGACCACCAAAAATGGAATGAAGTCTCCCAGCCGGTTAAACATGATTTTGCCGGATTGCGGGCCATGGGCTGTCGGGTTATCTCAGCCGATTTTCTGGAATTAAAGGATCGCGGTGCCTTTCACAATGGTCAAGAGGTCGCTGACGAATTGATCAATTTACTGGGTCGATCATTGGACGACCATAAGTAGGCCAGTCACTCAAGAAATGGAGGGGATTAAATGTCATACGCAAGTGAGGTCAAAAAGGAACTAACCTCTTTGACCGTTCACCGGGATAATGCCAAGGCTGAATTAATGGCCTTGATTCGAATTAATGGCTCCCTTTCAATATCCAATCATCACTTTGTGTTAAACGTTTCATCCGAAAATCCGGCAATTGCCAGGCGGATGTACAAGCTGCTTTCAAAGTTCTACGGGATCACTGGCGAGCTCAGTGTTCGTCGTAAAATGAAGCTGAAAAAGAATAATTTATATATTTTACGAGTTGAAAATAAGGCAACCCAGCTGTTGGATGATCTGGGCATTTTTGATGGTGCTTCAATCGTTGAACGGGTTCCAAGTCATATGCTGACAGAAGATTCGCAAATCCGCTCATATCTGCGGGGAGCCTTTTTAGCCAGCGGCTCTGTTAATAACCCAGAAACTTCCAGGTATCATTTGGAAATCTATTCCCTGTATGAAAATCATAACGAAATGGTTGCAGAAATGATGAACAAGTATCACCTCAAAGCCCGGACTACGCAACGGCGAAGCGGCTACATCACTTACTTGAAAGAGGCTGAAAAAATTGCCGACTTTTTGCAATTGATCGGTGCGACCAGCTCGATGCTGAAATTTGAAGATATTCGGATTGTTCGCGACATGCGCAACTCCGTGAATCGACTGGTTAATTGTGAAAACGCCAACCTCAACAAGGTTGCCAACGCTGCCAGTAAGCAGATTGAAAATATCAAACTGATTGACGAGATGGTCGGATTAAATAAACTGAACCCTAAGCTGGCCCAAGTTGCCCGGGCGCGCTTGAAACATCCCGAAGTCAGTTTGAAAGAGTTGGGCGACTTGGTGGAGGGTGGACCAATTTCCAAATCCGGGGTTAATCACCGATTGCGAAAGATTAACGAATATGCCGGCAAGCTGGCTCAGGGACTGACCCCTGAAGTTTAGTTTTGACCAAGCTAGTAAAGTTTCAACACATTTTTAAACCTAAAAAAGATTCTAATTATTTCGCTGTGAAATAGTTAGAATCCTTTTTGAATCCAATCATTTAACTGTTAATGACAGAGGTTAGCCCTCACTGACTCTTAAAACACAGGCCCCACGAATATCACCTTTGGCAATATATTTCAGTGCCTCGTCAGCTTTGGCCAACGGATATTCAGTGACCTCCGGATGGATATTGAGTCGATCAGCCAATGTCAGGAACTCTTCACCATCCCGGCGGGTGTTGCTTTCGACACTGGTGAGATTTTTTTCATGGAAAATGTGACTTGGATAACTCATTTGCGGAATATCTGTTGAGTGGATACCGGCCATTGCCAACGTGCCACCTGGTTTCAGCGCTTCCATGGCTTTTGGAACCACGTCACCCACCGGTGTGTAGTTGATTGCCGAATCCAGCTTAACGGGTGGCATATCATAGGTTCCTCTGGCTGAGGCCGCTCCCAGCTGCAGGGCAAATTTCCTGGCATCTTCACCACGGGTTAAAACGTGAACCTCGATGCCTTGTTTCATTGCAATTTGGGCGGTTAGATGAGCCGAGCCACCGAAACCATACAGGCCCAAGGTGCCGCCTGCAGGGACGTTAGCCCGTTCATATGCCCGATAGCCGATGATTCCGGCGCAAAGCAGTGGGGCAGCCGTCAGTGAATCAAACCGGGCCGGAATCCGGTATGCGAAGCCTTCCGGAACAGTGACGTATTCTGCATAGCCGCCATCATGATCCCAGCCGGTATAAAGTGAGTTGGGGCAGAGATTTTCTCTCCCGGACCGGCAATATTCACAAACCCCGCAAGTCCAACGTAACCAAGGAATCCCAATCCGATCGCCTAATTTAAATCGACGGGTTTCAGCACCCATCTGAACGACCCGACCAACGATTTCATGACCGGGCGTCAAATGTTCCTTATGAACCGGCAGATCGCCTTCAGTTACATGGAGATCCGTGTGGCAGACCCCGCAAGCGATGACCTTGACCAAAACTTCGCCTCGTTTTGGTTTTGGCACCGGCTTGGTGGTGTAACGTAAAGGAGAAACCGCACCGTTAATTGAACCAGGCTTAACAATTTCCCAGGCCTTCATCTCAGTGGGGATTGATTCATCAGCAGTTTGTTTAACTTGTTCTTTTGTTTGATTAACATCCATATTAATGGCCTCGATTCATCATTCATCATGTTAATTTTTTAACTAACTTCACCTATATTCTAGTCGGTCATCAACCGATTATCAATCAGGTGGATTATGTAAAAAAAGCAGCCCTCATAAAATGAGGACTGCTTTGAAAGGCATCACACAATTCAATTAACGAATTGAATTACTGCTTTTCGGAACTGCTGGTCATAATGCCATCCAAAAGGCCATAATCAACAGCTTCCTGGGCAGTGAGGTAATTATCACGCTCGGTGTCTTTGTTGATCTTCTCAATTGGTTGACCGGAATTCTCAGCTAAGAGATTGTTGATCATCTTACGAGCTTTGAGAATTTCTTCAGCAGCAATTTCAATTTCAGTTTGTTGACCTTGAGCACCACCAGAAGGTTGGTGAATCAAGACTTGGGCATGTGGCAGAGCAAATCGCTTACCCTTTGCTCCAGAAGAAGCAAGGACAGAAGCCATTGATGCGGCCATTCCCATTACGATCGTTTGAACGTCTGACTTAACAAAGTTCATGGTATCGTAAATGGCCATGCCTGAGGTGATCACACCACCAGGTGAGTTGATGTAGAGGTAAATATCTTTTTCTGAGTCTTGAGCATCCAAGAAAAGTAATTGGGCGATAATCGCATTAGCCATGTCGTCTTCGATAGGGCCTGATAACATGATAATTCGGTCTTTTAGCAAACGTGAATAAATATCATACGCACGTTCACCGCCTGCGGATTGTTCAATGACGGTTGGCACTAAATTCATTCAAGATGCCTCCTTATAGGTTTTATGAAAGATGGCTTACGCCAAGTTCATGTTAATATGATAGTTTATTGGTCAAAAAAGGTCAAATGTTTTGCTCACATCAAATCATTAATTTTTACGGTCAATCTTCATCAGTCTTTGATAAAGAAATGCTTATAATAAGAAAGCGGATTCATTCGTGATACAATAACAGTAATCAGCAAATACCGAGTCGGGAGGATATACTATGAGAACTCATCATATTTCACTGTTAACCAGAGATGCTCAACAAAACATTGATTTTTATACCCGGGTTTTGGGGATGCGCCTGGTAAAAAACACCGTCAATCAGGAAAATATCCGCATTCGTCACTTATTCTACGGTGACTATCTCGGAACACCGGGGTCAGTGGTGACATTTTTTGTGGTGCCATTATTAGGCCATCGGACTGACGGTAAGCATTTCTTCAATAATATCAAACTTTCGATTCCAACCGGGAGCACTGATTTTTGGAAGAAACGGTTAACCGACCATTCAGTGACCGTTCAAGATATTGACCATGGTCTGGTATTCGCCGACCCTGATGATGTGGAAGTTAAATTATTGGAGACGTCAGAAGTTTTAACCGATATGCGGGTGGTTCCTGATAATGGGATCCCCGCTGAAAAACAAATTACGCATTTAATGGGAACAGAACTCCACGTGCCGGATCCTGAAGCTACCAGTGCCTTTTTCCATAACTGGTTGGGCATTCCGGTAGAAAATAATGTTGTCCAATTGGAGGACGGCCAGTCCATTGAATTATTTGAAAGTGACCAGCAAGATGTCCGGACCCGGTTTGGCCGGGGCAGTATCGATCATTTTGCGATTCAAGCCCCAACTAACGCGGCCTTGTTCAAATTCTGGGATATTGCCAAAGAACAGCACTTAAACATTGAAGAGTATGCCGATCGTGGCTGGTTCAAGAGTCTGTACGTCCGCGATCCTGGTGATAACCGGGTTGAAATTGCCACGACGACTCCGGGGTTCAGTCTCGAAGAACCCATTTTGACGATGGGGCAGGGACTGTCATTGCCACCGAAATTTGAGTCCCAACGTCAAGAGATCATGGACTTCTATGCTAAAGAAGGCGTTGATTTTACCGAAGGTGTTCGAGAGCCAACGTCCGTCCCGGATTAACCAGGGGTTGTTGAATTGCGAAGAAAAGATTAACCATCAAAAAAAGAGGTTCAAGGATTAAGCTTGGACCTCTTTGTTGTTTGTGAAATCAAGCCGACCATTGAAAGGACCAAACCGTCAAGAAACATCCCATGACTTACCTGAGATATTTTGGGACTTGATTTGGCACTCCAGAAGCGATAAATGGAATTGTTTGGCATAGGAACAGACACCCTAGTCAGTTTGCATGAAAGTGAGAAAGAGAATGAAAATTGTCGAAGAAACCAAGGTCAGTCCCAAATTGGTGAAGGACTTGTTGACGGTTTGGGAGAGTTCCGTCAAGGCGACCCATTTATTTTTGACAGATAACGAGATTCAAAAGATTAAGAAGGTCATTCCGGAAGCTATTGGCGGCGTCCAGCATTTAATCGTGATTGAAAACGACAATGGGGATCCGGTTGGCTTCATGGGAATTAATGACCGAATGCTTGAAATGTTGTTTATCTCAAATCAATACCGTGGTAAGGGTTTGGGCAAACGACTATTGGATTATGGGATGGAGCAGTATTCGATCGACCAGCTTGGTGTGAACGAACAAAACCCACTTGCGCGCGGATTTTATGAGCACATGGGATTTGAAGTTTACAAGCGCACGGAATTTGATGAACAGGGCAATCACTTTCCAATTCTGTATATGAAAAAAGCGGAATGACGATCAAGCTGATTGCTTACAAAAAAACAGCGGGGCATCTGCCTCACTGTTTCGCTGATTAAAATTGCTTTGTGTCCACTGAACCTAGTTTCACCACTAACACAATTACCTATGTGTCAAAAATGACCTAATGAAACATGAATCCTTGCTTGCGATGGGTCAGTGAAATCTGATGCGCCCGGGGGGAATCGAACCCTCATTTCAAGAACCGGAATCTTACGTGCGATCCATTACACTACGGGCGCAACTTCCTATACCAATATACTAGAAAGTGAGAACTTTTTCAAGAACAAAGAAAAATTGATTGTGAAAACGCTTACTAAATCCATTTGCATTGCAATTCTCCCGCGGTCTGCTATACTCGAATTTGGGTAATATTTTATGGTTACTCGATGCATACTTTGAACTTTCGTTCACAAGGGTGCTGACTTTGTTTTCATTTCATGGTACGATTAACGTGTACTGTGTCTTAATATTTTCTTATTTCCTAAAGGAGGAAAACTTAGTATGACTGTAAAGATTGGTATTAACGGTTTTGGCCGAATTGGTCGTTTGGCTTTCAAGCGGATCCACGAATTACACTCCGACGAGATTGAAGTGGCTGCAATTAACGATTTGACCACTCCATCAATGTTGGCTTATTTATTGAAGTATGATTCAACCCATGGACGTTTCCCTGGTGATGTTTCAGCAACTGACAAGGGTATCGTCGTTGACGGTAAAGAAATTCCTGTTTACGCAGAAAAAGATGCTTCTAACCTTCCTTGGGTTAAAAATGACGGTGTTGACTACGTACTTGAATGTACTGGTTTCTACACTTCAGAAGAAAAATCACAAGCTCATATCAAAGCTGGTGCAAAGCGTGTCTTGATTTCAGCACCTGCTGGTCAAATTAAGACTGTTGTTCCTGGTGTTAACTTGGATGAATTGAACTCAAACGATGTCATCGTTTCAGCTGGTTCATGTACCACTAACTGCTTGGCACCAATGGCTTACTTCATGAACAAAGACTTTGGTATCAAAGTTGGTACTATGACGACTGTTCACGCATTCACTGCTTCACAACAAATTCTTGATGGTCCTAAGACTAAGAAGAAGCGTAACAACCGTACGGCCAGTGCTAACACGATTCCTCATTCAACTGGTGCTGCCAAGGCTATTGGTTTGGTTATCCCAGATCTTGCCGGCAAACTCCAAGGACACGCACAACGTGTTGCTGTCGTTGATGGTTCATTAACTGAATTAGTTGCAGTCCTTGACAAGAAGGTTACTGCTGACGAAGTTAACGATGCTATGAAGAAGCACACCGCTGACAACCCTGCATTTGGTTACAACGCTGACGAAATTGTTTCATCAGATATCATTGATGATTCACATGGTTCAGTATTTGACCCAACTCAAACTGAAGTTACTACTGCCGGTGACAGCCAACTTGTTAAGACTGTTGCTTGGTACGATAACGAATGGGGCTTCACTTGCAACATGGTTCGTACCTTGTTGAAGTTCGCTTCACTTTAATAATTAATTGTAATTGGCGGAGGAGGGTGGCCTTCTCCGTCTTTTACTATCTCGCTATGTTCTCTAGATCACAAATCAAATCGATTTTGGGAGGTTTCCAAATTGGCAAAATTAACAGTTTCTGATTTAAATCTCGAAGGAAAGAAAGTTTTGATGCGTGTCGACTTTAACGTTCCGATCAAAGACGGCGTTATTGGTGACGATAACCGTATCCAAGCTGCTTTACCAACCATTAAGTACGTTTTGGACCACAAAGGCAAAGCAATTCTTTGCTCACATCTTGGCCGAATCAAAAAAGAAGACGACAAGAAGGGCCTTTCATTACGCCCAGTTGCAGAACGTCTTTCCAACTTATTGAACAAGCCGGTTATTTTCGTTCCCGTTACTGAAGGTAAACAGCTTGAAGACGCTATCAACAAAATGGAAGACGGCAGTGTTCTCTTATTTGAAAACACTCGTTATGAAGATGTCGTTAATGGTGAATACGTCAAGCGTGAATCCGGTAATGATCCTAAATTAGGTGAATACTGGGCTTCACTTGCCGACGAATTCATTAACGATGCTTTTGGTACTGCTCACAGATCCCACGCCTCAAACGCTGGAATCGCCGAAGCAATGCACAAAGACGGCAAGCCAGTTGCTGCTGGTTTCTTGATGGAAAAAGAAATTCAGTTCTTAGGCGAAGCTGTTAACAATCCAAAGCGCCCATTTGTTGCTATTCTCGGTGGTGCCAAAGTTTCTGATAAGATCGGTGTGATTGACAATCTGCTCGATAAGGCAGACAAGATCATCATCGGTGGTGGAATGACTTACACATTCTATGCAGCCAAAGGAATCAAGATTGGTGACTCATTGATCGAAAAAGACAAGATTGATGTTGCCAAGAAGATCCTTGAAAAGGGTGGCGACAAGATCGTTCTCCCAACTGACAACGTGGTTGCTAAAGAATTTAAGAACGACGCAGAACACAAAGTTGTTGCCGGTGACATTGATGACGGCTGGATGGCTTTGGACATTGGTCCTAAGTCAATTGAAGACTTTGAAAATGTTCTTAAAGATGCTAAGACCGTTGTTTGGAACGGACCGATGGGTGTCTTTGAAATGCCTAACTACGCCCAAGGAACCCTTCGCATTGGTAAGTTCCTTGGAACGTTAAACGATGCGACTACAATTGTTGGTGGTGGTGATTCAACTGCCGCTGTCAAACAATTAGGCGTTGCTGACAAATTGACCCACATTTCAACTGGTGGTGGTGCTTCACTTCAATATCTTGAAGGTAAAACACTCCCTGGTATTGCAGCAATTGACAACAAATAATTGACGAAGAGCTTGCTATTTAGCGAGCTCTTTTTCTTTTACTAAAAATTGGTATAGGAGAAAAATGTGGCTTTTAAATTCTCTTTTGGTTACAATGGCATTAAGCTAAAAAATGTAAAGGATGATTCTTATGAGAATTCCGTTCGTTGCGGGTAACTGGAAAATGAATTTATCAGTCGCTGAAGCAGTCAAATTTCTTCAAGCCATCGAGGGTAAATTACCCGATCCTAAGATAACCGAGACCTGTATTGCGGCTTCGCCACTCTTTTTGGAGAGCATGGTCGAAGAAAATGGTGATTCACCACTGATTATCTCCGCTGAAAATTGTTTTTATGAAGACGAGGGCGCATACACCGGGGAGACCAGCCCCAAAGCGCTTGCCGAAATGGGCGTGACCCACGTTATTATTGGTCATTCAGAGCGTCGTAAGTACTTTAACGAAACCGACGACATTATTAATAAAAAGGTTCACGCTGCTTTTCGCAACCAATTAACACCAATCATCTGCTGTGATGAAACGATGAGCCGGCGTGAATCCGCTGATCGAATTTCCTGGGTGGTCAGTCAAGTGACCAACGCCCTTAAATCGATTACCCCGCAACAAGCTGAGAAGATCATTGTTGCTTACGAACCCAGTTGGGCAATCGGCAGCGGCAAAACCGCCAGCAGCGATGAAGCCGAAGAGGGTTGTTATTTAATTCGTCAAACCATTGCTGATTTGTATGGCGATGATATTGCCGATCAAGTCCGAGTTTTGTATGGCGGCAGTGTAAACGACGAAAACGCCGATGACATTCTGTCACAGACTGATATCGACGGTGTTTTGGCCGGTGGTGCCAGCTTAAAACCGGATTCATTCTTAAAGCTTGCAAACTTTTTACAAAAATAGTTAAATTCGCTGATTTATGTTGAAACTTCGGCGAGAAACTAATAGAATTGAAGTTGAACCTTGTACAAAAGGTCACAACTTTCGCTAAGGAGAGAAAAAAACATGTCAATTATTTCTGATATTTATGCTCGTGAGGTTCTAGACTCTCGTGGTAACCCAACTGTTGAAGTTGAATTGTATACTGAAGCAGGTGCAATGGGCCGTGGAATCGTTCCTTCAGGTGCTTCAACTGGTGAACACGAAGCTGTTGAACTCCGTGATGGTGACAAGGATCGTTACATGGGCAAGGGCGTTACCAAAGCCGTTGACAACGTTAATAACATCATCGCTAAAGAAATTGTTGGCTACGATGTTACTGACCAATTGGCTATTGATAAGGCTATGATCGAATTGGACGGTACCCCCAACAAGGGTAAGTTAGGTGCCAATGCGATCTTGGGTGTTTCATTAGCTGCTGCTCGTGCTGCTGCTGACGAATTGGAAGTTCCATTGTACAACTACCTTGGTGGTTTCAATGGTCACTTGCTCCCAACACCAATGTTGAACGTTATCAATGGTGGTAAGCATGCCAACAACAAGGTTGATTTCCAAGAATTCATGATCATGCCTATTGGTGCTCCAACCATCAAAGAAGCTATTCGTTGGAGTTCTGAAACATTCCACAACTTGAAGAACTTGTTGAATGAACGCGGATACTCAACTGCCGTTGGTGATGAAGGTGGATTTGCTCCTGACTTGAAGAACAACGAGGAACCATTTGAAATCCTTGTTGAAGCTATTCAACGTGCAGGCTACAAGCCAGGTAAAGACATTGCCATTGCCTTTGACTGTGCAGCATCAGAATTCTACAACACCGATACTAAGAAATATGATTTAAAGGGTGACGGTAAGTCATACACTGCTGATGAATTTGTGACTTTGCTTGAAAGCATCGTTGACAAATACCCAGTTATTTCAATCGAGGATCCTCTTGATGAAAACGAATGGGCTGATTGGCAAATGGCTACTAAACGCCTTGGTAAGAAAGTTCAAATCGTTGGTGATGATTTGTTTGTTACCAACACTGATTACCTTAAGAAAGGTATCAACATGGGCGTTGCCAATGCTATCTTAATCAAGCTTAACCAAATTGGTACTTTGACTGAAACTGTCGAAGCTGTTGAAATGGCCAAAGAAGCAGGCTACACTGCAATCATTTCACACCGTTCTGGTGAAACTGAAGATACCACGATTGCTGACTTGGTTGTTGGCCTCAATGCCGGTCAAATCAAGACTGGTTCAATGAGCCGTGGCGAACGAATTGCCAAGTACAACCAATTGATGAGAATTGAAGACCAACTCGGTGACGTTGCCGATTACAAAGGAATTCACTCATTCTACAACTTGTCAGAACAAGCACGTCAAGACATCTTAAACAAGTAATTTGAAAAAAGTCGTGAAAGCGACTTTTTTTGTACATAAAACGCCTCCATTTTTGCGTATCTAACTCTTAGATCACAAATAATGGAGGTATTATTTTGAAAAAAACACTTTTATTATCAGTTTCGTTAGGCGTGCTGGGATTCGCCAGCCCACTGGTGCATGAGCAGATTGTTGGTGCTGAAACCAGTCAAACAGCTACCCAGGAGTTTCCTGACAAAATTACCATCCACCAACAGTTTCAAGTTAGAAACATCCGTGGTGACAAGTCGGTGCTTGACAAACAAGCCACAGTCAAGATGTACATTGATAAGAGTAAGTCGTCAACCTTTAGTGCCCCGGACAACGTTCCACATTACCATCCGGTCGTTTCCGAAGTGCATTATTCTCCCGGAATGGTGGTTAACTATATGGCAGAAGATGCTGTGGTGACCATCAAGTACCTTGATGAAAATAACCAACCAATTCAGGACAACAAGGTTTTCAATCAAGCAACTATCTTTGGTACCTACCGCCTTAATAAAAACGAATTTGACGTTTCAGGTTATGAACTGCTCAATTCAAAGGATATCAACGGAAAAATCAAAGAGACCAACTGGGATGTGACCCTCAAATATAAGAGCCTTAATCCATTGATTGCTGCGGATAAGTTGGCTAATGTGGTTGTACCAGACCAGCCAGAACCTGGTAATTCCAAGTCTGGTGAAACTGGGCAGACAAGCGAACCAATTCAGCTCGTTAGTGAAAAGCCCATGAGCGAGTCTGCTTCAAGGCCGGTGGTTTCAACGACTGCGACAACTGACATGCAACCATCACCAAGTACACCGAGCGAGGCTGGCAATCGTGTCGTTCCATCCGTTACCCAAACAGAACCAGTGCACCAACCGGATGTCAAACCAGCCGAAACGCCCGATAAAGAAGTCAAGGACGCTACCACTTCCAAGTCCGGCCCCAAACATGATGATAAAAAAGTGAAGGTAGTGGGTGCCACAGGGGCTGAAAACGGCCAATTAAACTCACCAGTGGCGGCGCCGGGAACCAAATTGCCGGATCCTGAACCCAAAACCCAGCCCGCCACTAAAACCAATGGGGCGTCATCATCATCTGATAAAGAGACTGGTGCCACTAAACCTGAAAGCAAAAAGGAAGGCGCAGTTGCAGATTCGTCGACTAATGCAAAGTCGACATCATCCGTTCAGTCCGAAACCGGCAAAAAATCCAGATCATCCAAGCCGGTAGAAACCACAGCCGAATCACTCAACCCCGATGAAAAAGTGCAGGAAATTTCAAAAACGTCTGCGAAGCCGTCTGAAAAGCCAGCCGACCTTCCTGGTAAAACCACAGATCAATCCGGCTCCACAAAGAACACAGTTAAGACTTCCGAATCTGATTCAAAAGACTCAGAAAAACCGGTCGTTCAAACAAAACCCAAAATTCCGGAAATCAACCAGACAAAGGTACCCGAAAAATCAACCGATCATCAGGAAAAGCAACCAATGACCACAACCTATCAACTCCATGGGATCGACACTCACGGCCACTTACTCTTCAATAAAGCCCTGCATCTCACTTCAGAAGAGGCCCGGGCATTCCGGTCAAAGAACGTCGAATTTTATGGCTATGAATTACAGTCCACCGACCTGGATGCAAGTTCGAAAACCCTGACATTGCATTATACTGCTAAAAAAGTCACCTTTAATATTATCAACGTGGATCAGGATGGCAAAACCATCTCTAAAGACTCAGTGGAACTTGAATATGGCCAAACCAAGACTTACACGGCCAAGTTTATTTCAGGTTATCGGGTTCAGCAACCAACCCAGGAACTGAAGGCTGACAATCTGATGCCTGAAGATGTACAATTCACTTACATCAAATTAGCCGATAAATCAAACAAGCCATTAGCTGAACCGACTGCACTCAGCTCAAAGACTGGCCACAAAAAAGGGCGTCAGTCAGCTATCAGTGGCCGGAATCCGTCTGAAACCAAAGCAAAGCGACACAACGAAGCCAAAGACGCTTCGGATGTTTCAGAAAAGCTTCCCCAAACCGGTGAATCGCAGTCCGTTGTCGGTGTTTTGTCGGGGGTGGTGCTTCTTGGCGCGTTAATCGGCAAAAAACTTTTCAAACGACTCATTTGATTATGATATGATGGATATCAGAAATCATTAAAGGATGAGCAAAATTGCAGGTAAGAGGAAGTTACAAGCTGTCTCAAGTAAAAACAATCGTTAACGGGATCGTCATTGGTGTACTCGCCGGATCGGCAGTCTCGATGTTTCGGTGGTCAATTGGCCATATGACGGATTTCATGCGCTATCTTTATATCAATTCGATCCATCATCTGTCGTTTCTACTGACGACAATTGTCATTAATGTTGCCATTGGCTTATTGGTTGGCTGGTTTCTAAAGCAGCAGCCGGATATTAAAGGATCCGGCATTCCACAAGTTGAAGGTCAATTGTTAGGTGAGGTTGATTACGGCTGGTGGGCGATTCTGTGGCGGAAATTTGTTGGTGGCATTTTGGCGATTGGAAGTGGTTTATATCTCGGTCGCGAAGGTCCCTCAATTCAGTTGGGGTCAACTTTGGGGCAGGGAGTTGCCCATTTCACCAAACAAGTTGGGTTTGATCGCCAAGTGCTCATTTCCAGTGGTGCCGCTGCTGGCTTAAGTGCGGCTTTTAACGCCCCAATTGCCAGTACGCTGTTTGTTTTGGAAGAGATTTATCATAACTTTTCCACCAATATTTGGATTGTTTCGCTCACATCTGCGGTCACTTCTGACATGGTTGCGACGTATGTTTTTGGCCTCAAGCCGGTTTTATACATGCGAAGTACGCCACTGCCACTCAAATATTTTTTGTGGGTTGTCATTTTAGGAATTGTCCTTGGCGTGTTGGGCCGGTTATATCAGATGGTTATTCTTCGGATGGGAAAGTGGTATCGGCATACTCATATTCCCTGGTACTTCAACGGAATTATTCCGCTGTTGTTGGTGATCCCAATGGGAGCGTTTTTCCCGCACTTGTTGGGTGGCGGGAGTGACATTATTCTGAGGTTGAGTTCGGCAAATTATCCAACTCTGATTTTATGTCTTTATTTCATAATTCGGTTTGTTTTCTCGATGCTTTCATACGGGAGTGGCCTTCCCGGCGGCATTTTCCTGCCAATTCTTTGCCTTGGTGGTTTAATCGGCGCGATTGTCGGCAGTATCGCTGTCAATCTTGGGTTGATGAATCCACTGTATTTCTCGAGTTTCATTATTATGGGGATGGCCGGATACTTTGCGGCAATCAGTAAGGCCCCTTTCACGGCAATTCTTTTGATTACAGAGATGGTTGGGACTCTGACCCATCTCCTTGGCCTGGCGGTCGTGTCTTTAATCGCATACGGCGTCTTAGACCTGTTAAACGGCAAACCGGTCTATTACTCGATGCTTCAGCAGCTCCTGAAAGTTCAGACCAAGATGAATTTGGGTCGAACTGCTGAAATTATGGAAACCGTGTATGCCGGTTCACAGATGGATGGCAAAATGGTGCGTCAGATCAAATGGCCAATGGGGTCACTGCTGACCAAGATTCAACGAAACGGTGTCGAAATTGTGCCTGCTGGCGGCACCTTGATTCGATGGGGCGATACATTGTTCATCAACGTCTCAACTAAAAATCAGCACGCGATCACCCAGCAAATTATTACCTTAACAACAGAAACTTAATCCCAAAAGGTAGCGAATTCTGCTATAATGTGTTAGTTTAGTAAGAGTAGTATTAAGCCGATTTAACGGTAGGAGGCTATCAACGTGTACAACTTTTTGTTAACATTATTGCTGATCGACTGTGTTTTAATTACAATCGCAGTGTTAATGCAACCATCAAAGACTAATGACGCCATGTCCGCCTTAACTGGTGGGGCCGATGACTTGTTTGCAAAGCAGAAGCCACGTGGCTTTGAAGCATTCATGCAAAAAACTACACTTGTTTTAGGGATAATTTTCTTTCTCTTAGCACTTGCATTAGTTTGGATATCATCTCATTAGTATTCAATCCTCCTGTTTAAATGCAGGGGGATTTTTATTATAATTGAATGGGTGGACATGAAAGGATGGGTGCTATGCAAACACCAGTCAAATCTTTTTATTTTGAACACGGACCGAGAGCAATTATTCTGTTGCATGCTTTTGCCAGTGGCCCGGTTGACGTTCGAATGCTCGCGAGGTATTTGGAGCGTCAGAATTATACCGTGTATGCGCCAATGTTTACTGGCCATGGGACGGCTGATTTTACCGATATCCTGATTCAGGGAACGCCCGAGCGTTGGTGGAACGATGCCAAACGGGCCGTCCAGTTTCTAAAGGACAGGGGATATACCCAAATCAGTATCTTTGGCATCTCGCTGGGCGGTATTTTTGCCGCTAAAACGCTGGAGAATGATCCGACTTTACTCGGCGGCGGTTCGTTTGGATCACCAATTGTTCGAAAGCGTCAGTTTAGTGTTCATAATACCTTTATGCAAATGGCCAAAGCCAATTTTGTTCAGTATGATACCAATGAAGCGATTATGAATTCAAAACTCAAGTGGCTTGACGAAAATATTGATATACTATTAGGTAAGATTGCTGATTTCACAGTTGGTGTGGCGCAGGATTTACCTAAAATCACCCAACCATACTTCATCGGTCAGGGGTTAAGCGATGAGATCGTGAATCCTGAAAGTGCCAAGTCTTTGAGGGATGGATTGGTGAACAGTCGGGTCAGTTACCACGAATACCCCAACGCCAGTCACATGATTACCGTTAATCCTGCTCACAAGCAGCTTGAGGCTGATTTAACCGAATTTTTAACACAACTTTATGAATAATAAGAGGAATATAGATTGCAAGATAATGATTTGAAAAATCAAATAGAAAACGTTCTCCGAACCTATCCGGATAACGTGTTTACTGTCGAGAAAATTGCTGACGTCCTGAGATCGCATGGTTCAGCAGCCTTTAAGCTGATTGTTCAAGAATTGGCTTCTTTGGAACGCGATAAAGTCGCCGTTGTGACTGAAGACGGCAAGTTTCAATTGAATCCTGATAAACAACAATTAAGTGGTATTTTCCACGCTAATGACAAAGGGTTTGGTTTCGTCACTTATGATGAAAATGCTCCAGATGCTTACATTGCGCCCGATAACACCATGAATGCACTGAATGGTGATACTGTGGAAATGGAAATCGTCCGGCCTGCACAACCGGGATCCGATCGGGGCCCGGAAGGCAAAGTCACTAAAATTGCCGAACACAAATATACCCGCGTGGTTGGACCGTTTGAAAAGACTGATGATGACAAAGGATACATTGGTCAATTAACCCTCAACGATAAGAAAATTGCCAAGTACAAATTTTATATCAACGACGTCGGGCTGAAGCCAACACCTGGTGAAGTGATCACTGCTCAAATCACCGAATACCCATCTACCAAGCACCCTGATTACATGGTGGGGATTGCCGATGAAGTTATTGGATCAGTTGATGACCCAGGAATTGACATTTTACAGATTGTTTATGCCCATGATATTCCCGCTGAGTTCCCTGAAGATGTCATTCAGGCTGCAGATGCCATCCCAGATCACGTGACTGAAGCCGAGAAGATTGGCCGAGAAGATATTACTGATCAGGATTTGGTGACCATCGACGGGGAATCTTCTAAAGATTTGGACGATGCGGTTACCGCTTGGAAACTCCCCAATGGCAATTATCATTTAGGGGTTCATATCGCTGACGTGAGCCATTATGTTCAACCCGGCAGCGCCATTGACAAAGAAGCATTCCGTCGTGGGACTTCCGTTTATCTGACTGACCGTGTGATTCCAATGCTGCCAAGACGTTTATCCAACGGAATCTGTTCGCTGAACGAAGGCGAATTACGATTATGTATGAGTTGTGAAATGGAGATTGATCCATCCGGCAATATCATCAAGCATCGGATTCACCCGAGTTTGATGCGTTCAACCGCCCGAATGACCTACACAGCGGTTAACAACATTTTGGAATCCCACGATCAAAAAACCATGGACCGTTACGATAAATTGGTTCCCATGTTTGAAACCATGGGTGAGCTGCACAAAATTTTATACAAGCATCGAAAAGCGCGTGGGGCAATTGACTTCGACGATAACGAAGCAGAAATTATCGTGGATGACAAAGGCCACCCAATCGATATTAAGCTGCGGGTTCGTGGTACTGCCGAGCGGATGATTGAATCATTCATGCTGGCCGCGAACGAAACGGTTGCCAAGCACTACTATGAAAAACACGTTCCCTTTATTTACCGGGTCCATGAAACGCCGGATGCCGATCGGATCAGAACCTTCTTTGAGACGTTGACTGCATTCGGGATTAATGTGAAGGGTGATCCAGAGCATGTGACCCCAAAGACTTTACAAAATGTCTTGAAAAAAGTTGCCGGCAAGCCTGAAGAAATGATGGTTTCAGTGATGCTGCTGCGGAGTTTGAAGCAGGCTCGTTACGCCGATCAGTCTTTGGGACACTTTGGGTTGGCAGCACCGTTCTATACCCATTTCACATCGCCAATTCGGCGTTATCCAGATACAATGGTTCATCGATTGATTCATTATTATCAAGATAACGGGATTAACGATGAGACCAAGAAACGTTATGCCAACGTGTTGGATGAAATTGCGACGACGACTTCTCAATACGAACGTCGGGCCGTTGATGCCGAACGTGATACCGATTCAATGAAGAAAGCTGAATATATGAACGATCACATCGGCGAAGAATTCGATGGGGTTGTCAGTTCAGTTATGAAATTTGGTCTGTTCATTGAGTTGCCAAATACGGTTGAAGGCTTGGTTCACATCAGCCGAATGAATGATGACTACTATCAATACGTGGAACAATTTATGGCCTTGGTTGGTCGAAATACTCGGCGAACCTACAAGATGGGTCAGGCAATCCGAGTTAAAGTGGTCAATGTTGACGTCAAGCAGAGTGCCGTTGACTTTGATATTGTTGATCCTGAAAAGACGCCACAAAGTAACATGTTGCCAAAGCGGACTTATCATAATAATAACTACCATGGCAATAATGAGCGCCACGGCAATTCGAATAACAATTCCCGTTCCAATCACGCCAACAACAACCGTGGGAGAAACAACCATGGCAACAACGGACATCGGAACCATAATAAACATTAAGCTGTAAGCGAGGTGATTTGATGGCCAAAGGCAAAAAGCAGCATAATAACGATAATTTGATGGCGCAAAATAAAAAAGCTCGTCATGATTATTCGATTTCCGAAACCTACGAAGCTGGAATTGTGCTGACAGGTACCGAAATTAAATCGATTCGTGCTCGGCGAATTAACCTAAAGGATGGCTTTGTTCAAATTCGAAACGATGAGGCCTACATGATGAACGTTCACATCAGTGAGTACGCTGAGGGGAACCAATTTAATCATGATCCGCTGCGCAATCGAAAGTTGTTGCTGCACAAAAAGCAAATTCGCAAATTGGCTCAAATTACCCAAGACAAAGGGGTCACAATCGTTCCTTTAAAGGTCTACCTCAAAAATGGTTTTGCCAAAGTTTTAATTGGGGTAGCAACCGGTAAGCATGAGTACGATAAGCGTGAAACCATCAAGCGACGTGATCAAAAGCGTCAAATTGAACGAGTTATGAAACATTATTAATCAAGCTCAAACAAAAAGCGATGAAATCAATTGGCAAGCTGCCGACTGATTCATCGCTTATTTTCATTGTGGAGGGTCGAAATGTTTTCACTTTCAAGATTTGGTTTGACGGGTGCTTTATTCAAAACACCCAACTTCAATCGGGAAGCATGTGCCAACGAGGGATGATTGAGAATAGCCGCAATGGCAAGCACCAATGGTTCATGATTGGTATTGTCTACATCCATGATCCGAATGACTTGATCGGACTGACTGTATGACTTGATTGTCGCAATCCGCTGGCGTCCGTGCATGATTCGGTAAGTTTGTTTGTCCTGGTTACCGGCAACCAACCAATTAATGCCGTTGATAAAAATCGTTGTGTAGTGCATCGTAAAATGGATCACGGAACCGCCCACAAATTGGTCCAGGTAATACAAATCAAATTTAGGCGTCATGCCCAGAGATTGTTGACGGACGGTTGCCACGACTTCACCTGAAATTGAGTAAATTGAAAAAGTGTCGTCAATCAAGCCCCACTTGCCGACAATTAAATATTTTGTGTCTCGATATTGATCGGTGACCTTAGTCGAACGGGTGTGATCCAGTTCGGTTAAATTCAACTGTAATTTTCGACTCATAGACGCATTTCCTTTACTTGTATTATTTTCATTTTAACACGTTCTGAAATTATTTACGCTGGTGTTATTTTAAAAATGGTATGGTAGAATAAAACGTGAGGTGTTGGGAATGAAACCGTTTATAAAAAATGACTGGTGGGATGTTTTAAAGCCCGAATTCGAGAAAACTTATTATCAGCAGTTACGCCAATTTTTGATATCAGAATACAAGACGCAATATATTCATCCTGATATGAATCACATTTTTGAGGCGTTTCAGCTGACTCCTTTCAGCAAGGTGAAGGTCGTGATTTTGGGACAGGATCCCTATCATGAGCCTCATCAAGCCCAGGGATTGAGTTTTTCTGTCATGCCGGGCGTTAAAATTCCGCCGTCACTTCAGAATATTTATAAGGAGCTTCAGTCTGACCTCGGAATCAAACCGGTTGAACACGGTGATTTGGAAAGCTGGGCCAAACAGGGCGTATTACTGCTGAATTCAGTTTTGACCGTTCGCAATGGTCAGGCCTTTTCCCACAAAGGGAAGGGTTGGGAGCAACTGACTGATGCGGCGATCCAAAAACTGTCCGCTCGTGAGAAGCCCGTTGTCTTTATTCTGTGGGGGAGAGCTGCCCGGGATAAAATTGCGTTGATTGATACGAAAACCAACGTGGTGATTCAATCGGCCCATCCCAGTCCGTTGTCTGCTCATCGAGGATTCTTTGGTTCAAAACCATTTTCAAAGACCAATGAAGCACTGGAAGCAATGGGCGAGGAGCCGATTAACTGGCAGCTGCCGGAAAAGGTATCGCAAACATCTTAGACTGATTTTGTAGAATTGGAGGATTTATCATGGAATTATTTGAAAGTCTTAAGCAAAAGATCAAGGGCAAAAACATTAGTATCGTTTTCCCAGAGGGTGACGATGTCCGAATCCTTGGTGCCGCCAGCCGTCTGGCAAAGGACGGACTGGTTAATCCAGTGATTCTGGGGGCTAAAGACACCGTTGAAAAAGTTGCTAAAGACGCTGACATTGATTTGGGGAACGTTGAAATTATCGACTACCTGAACCAACCAGCGGATCAAATCGATGAAATGGTTGCAGCTATCGTGGAACGTCGTAAGGGCAAGACCGATGAGGCCAAGGCGCGCGATTGGCTGAAGGATCCAAATTACTTTGGAACCACATTGGTCTACATGAACAAAATCAACGGGATGGTTTCAGGTGCCAATCATCCAACTGGCGACACGGTTCGTCCAGCTCTACAAATCATTAAGACCAAGCCCGGCGTTAAATTAATCAGTGGTGCTTTCATTATGCAAAAGGGTGACGAACGATACTTATTTGCCGATTGTGCTATCAACTTGGACCCAGATGCCAATGCCCTGGCAGAAATTGCCGTTGAAAGCGGCAAGGTTGCCAAGACCTTCGATATTGACCCTAAAGTGGCGCTGTTGAGCTTCTCGACCAAAGGCTCTGCCAAGGGTGATATGGTCACCAAAGTTCAAGAGGCAACCAAATTAGCTCAAGAACAGGCACCTGATATGGCAATCGATGGTGAAATGCAGTTTGATGCCGCATTTGTCCCAACGGTTGCCGAGAAGAAGGCACCGGGTTCAAAAGTTGCCGGTAAAGCTACGGTCTTTGTTTTCCCTGAATTACAATCAGGCAACATTGGCTACAAGATTGCCCAACGCTTCGGTGGTTTTGAAGCCATTGGTCCAATTCTTCAAGGATTGAACAAACCGGTTTCCGACCTGTCACGAGGCAGCAATGAAGAAGACGTTTATAAAGTTGCTATCATCACAGCGGCTCAAGCATTATAATAGAAATAATTAAACAGGGTAGGATTGCGGTGGTTGTTGCGTCGCAATCCTTCCTTTTTGAATGAGGTGATTAATTGACGAAGACGATAACTGTTCACTCAGCAGATCAAACCATGGCGATCGGTGAAAAATTGGCCGCATACTTGGCGCCACAAGATTTGATTTTGCTCGATGGTGATTTGGGAGCTGGGAAGACCACCTTTACCAAAGGACTTGCCAAAGGATTGGGGATTACGCGACCAATCAAGAGTCCCACATTTACCATTATTCGCGAATATCAAGACGGCCGAATTCCGCTGTATCACATGGATGTGTACCGACTTGAAGAAGGCGGTGGCGATGATCTGGGCTTGGAAGAATATTTTAATGGCGACGGGGTCAACGTGGTCGAATGGTCAAAGTTTGTTGCCGACGAACTACCGGATGACTATCTTCGGATTATTTTTCGGCGGGATGATTCTGAGGGCGACAACGTGAGAACGCTGACTTTTGAAGCCACCGGGCACCGTTTTGAACAACTAATTGATGATATATTTTCAGAATAACAGTGGAAAGCGAGCAATGATGTGGCAGAAGAAGTAGACTTTCGGTTAGCAGAACCGAGTGACGGTCAGGCAATTTTGGATTTGTTGAAGGTTCTTCAAGGCGAGTCCGATACGTTTTTGGTCGATTCTGATTTGGATGACATTACCGCAGCCGACGAAGCCCAACAAATTAATTTGATCAATCACTCTCGGACCAATTTGATGGCGGTTGCCACCTATGGCTCCGAATTGATTGGGATTGTGACCGTTGACAGTATCGATAATGGGGCCGGTGAAGTCGGCGTGGCTGTGCTGGCGGGTTACCAAGGTTACTCGATTGGCACCAACTTGATGGAACTGGCCATTGACTGGGCAACAGATTTTAGCTCGCTTGATCAACTGGTGCTGACTGTTTTCTCGAAGAATGAGCCGGCCATTCATGTTTATTACAAAGTTGGCTTTCACGATACCGACGTGTACTTTCAAGACGGTCGTGAAGTTGTGAGAATGGCCTTGGATGTCCCAAAAAAGGATTGAAGCCTTGAGTGACGTGGTTGCTTATTGCAACTAAGACCGCCACTTTTTTATTAAACGGACGTGATGACTGGTTGATCTCAGGCACTTAATGAAATAACGCAACCATCCCTAATCTTGGAATGGTTGCGTTATTTTGTTGAATGCTGGGATGAAACTAAGTTCGTTCCAATCTCTTTAGATTGCTTTGACAAATGGCCGCAGCATTTCACTGCCAAATTGGGCCTGTTCGGTTAATAGAATATTGGCACAGGCAACACTATCGTCCAGCGCGTTATGGTGATGTTCCAAAACGATGTTGAGCTTATCGCAAAGGGTGTTAAGTTTGTGATTTTCCAACGTCGGGTAGAATTGCTTGGAGGTCCTTAACGTGTCCAGTGTCAGGTAGTGCGGCGGTTGAACTTCATAACGTTCCAGTGTTCGTTTCAAGACGCTGTTATCAAATGATGCATTGTGGGCAATCACCAATTTATTGGCTGAAAACAGCGGCTGAATGTGGCGCCAAACTTCCGGAAAGGTCGGGGCATCGACAACATCACGTTCATGAATGCCATGGACGTTGATATTTCGCCAACTAAAGTCCATTTCCGGATTGATTAATGAATAAAATTCATTGGTAATTTGATTATCCCGAACGATGGCCAGGGCAATTGAACATGCGCTGGCTCTTTTTGCGTTTGCGGTTTCAAAATCCATCGCAACAAAATTCATATTTTTCACCTCAAGTTAATCACATTGTACAAAGAACCCCGTGAAAACGCAACCGGAGTGCTTTCCGGCTATTCCGCCCCATAGATAACTTGTTTCGTGGTAAAATTAATGTATATGTTGTGAAACCGAGGAATTGAAAAATGATGCAATCAAAAACTGTTGTAGATTTATATCCCAAAATTGAGATTTTGATAAATGAACCTTTATCCAAATACACCCACACATTGACTGGCGGTCCGGCAGATATTCTTGCCTTTCCTAAATCGATTAAAGAATGTCAAGAAATGCTGGATTATGCCAACGAGCAATCGCTCCCGGTCACTGTGGTTGGCAATGCCAGCAACTTAATCGTCAAAGACGGCGGCATTCGTGGCCTGACAATGATTCTGACCAAAATGAACCGGATTTCGTCACATGAAAATGAGGTCGTCGCGGATGCCGGAGCTGCCTTGATTGACGTGACCAAGGCTGCCCAAGCCCATTCGTTAACTCACTTGGAGTTCGCAGCGGGGATCCCCGGAAGCGTTGGTGGAGCGGTGTTCATGAACGCCGGTGCTTATGGCGGTGAGATCGCCAACGTTGTCAGTGGGGCTGAAGTCTTGACACCCGACAACCACATTATTCACTTGAATCATCAAGAACTGGATTTCGGTTATCGGCATTGCAGCGTCCAAGAAAACCAGCAAATCGTCATTTCGGCGACCTTCTCTTTGGAAGTCGGCATTGCCGACAAAATTCAAAAGCGGATGGATCATCTCAATGCTCTGCGGGCCTCTAAACAGCCGTTGGAACTGCCGTCCTGTGGAAGTGTCTTCAAACGGCCAACCGGCTATTTTGCTGGTAAACTGATTCATGATGCCGGACTTCAAGGCTTCCAGATCGGCGGCGCTCAGGTTTCAATGAAACATGCCGGCTTTATCGTTAATGTCGATGGTGCCACTGCCACTGATTATTTAAACGTCATCGCCCATGTTCAAAAGACCGTTTACGACAAATTCGGCGTGCATCTGGAGACGGAAGTCAGAATTATTGGTGAAGACCCCAAGTCAAACTAGGAGTTGGTAATGCGTGCACATTCTTGAAGCGGTCATTCTGTTAATGACGTTGGTTGTTTTTTCCAACGTTGTTGACCATTTTGTTCCAGCGGTTCCGGTTAGTTTAATTCAAGTTGTTTTGGGACTGGGAGCCGCTTTAATGATGCGGGTGACCATTCCGCTTGAAACTGATTGGTTCCTGTTATTATTTATCGCGCCGTTGCTGTTTAACGACGGGCGCAGGTTCCCCAAGCAGGAGTTGTGGAAGTTGCGGGGACCAATATTGGCCAATGCAATTGTATTGGTTTTTTTGACGACAATTTTAGGCGGCTTGCTGTTTCACTTAATTATTCCAACTATGCCGTTTTCGGTCAGTTTTGCGCTGGCAGCGATCCTGTCGCCGACCGACCCGGTTGCCGTGCAGTCGATTTCCAAACGGGCAAAGCTTCCGGAAGGAATTTTACACATTGTCAGTGGCGAAAGCCTGATCAATGATGCCAGCGGCCTGATTGCCTTTAAATATGCAATTGCAGCCACGGTCACCGGCGTTTTCTCCATTAAAACGGCCGCCATTGACTTTGTTTATATCAGTATTATGGGCTTCGTCAGCGGTCTGGTCATTATGGGGCTGATTTTGATGATTGAAAACTGGCTGTATCGACAGGGAATCAACGATGTCATTTTTAGCACGGTCCTGCAGGTCACAACGCCTTTCGTGGTGTACCTGGTGACCGAAGAATTCTTGCATGCTTCTGGTGTAATTGCGGTGGTTGCCGCCGGGATCATCTTCCACTTTTACGGAACGGCACCGGATCGCAGTCAACCTGAGCTCAAATTGGTCAGTGAAAAAACCTGGGACATTATTATCTATACCTTAAACGGGATTGTCTTCTTAATTCTGGGGATTGAACTGCCGTTAGCAACCACCAATGTGATTCAAAATAACAAGATTAATACCTTTGCTGCACTGGGAATTTCTTTTCTAGCCTGGCTGATTCTCTTGGCCATTCGAGTTGTCTGGATCTACGCCTACCAAGCGGTCAGCAGTATTCGCTCCCGAAAAATCAAATCAATTCAAACCAAGCAAATGCCCACCTTTAAGGCGGCGCTGTTGGCAGGATTGTCTGGCGTTCGGGGGGCCGTTACCATGGCCGGAGTTTTATCGATTCCCATGACGATTGATAATGGCAGTCCGTTTCCGTCCAGATCACTGGCGTTATTCGTTGCTGCGGGAGTGATCATCATTTCACTGGTCGTGGCCACCGTCACCTTGCCACTGATTTCTGAAGATAAGGCACCACTGTTGACCCGAGCCAACTCAACCGATGATCCGGATGAAATTGATACCAGTTCGGCCGACAGCGATGCGGAATACATTTCTGAAGATGAGGCCCGCGTCTATATCATGAAATTGGCAGTTCAACGAATTGAAGAAGAACGGCGGCCCAATAATCAAAAAGAGGCTTTTGACTTAATTCTCGATTATCAGTTTCTGATTCGAAGGCTGGAATTAAAACTCCAAGATAAAAAAGAAATGGACTCCATCATTGCTGATGAATTGGCACTTCGAAGGGTTGCGCTTCGTGGTGAACGGGCCGCAGTGCAGAAATTATTCGACGACCCAAAAATTTCCAAAACGGCCTTCTTGATTGCCAGTGCCAAACTGCAGCGTTTAGAAAATCGGATGATCCGCTCGGTTGGTCGGAAAGTCAAACTTGGGCATGGGACCGCGCGGAATTTCATTAAACTGCGGAATCGCGTCTCCTTGTGGTTGATTCGGCGCAAAACGAATGAAGATATTTCCGATGAGCTGGCCCTGATTCAACGGGAACAGGCGAAGGCGGCTATCTCAGCATTATCCGACTACTTTGCCCGTGACGATATTGACAATCAACGGTTTGACAGTCAGTCGGTTTATCATTTAATTGTGCATTATCGAAATCAGATTGAGCTGGCCAAGGATCATTCCAAAAAGCAGATCAATGATCAGGCGATGAACTACCAGAGCTTGAGAATTAAGGCCTTGGCTGCCGAACGTGAAGGCGTGCAGGTGCTCCTCGAACAAGGCAATATTGACTGGTCGATGGCTGCCCACTTAAGACAATATATTAACTATTCTGAAACAGTTTTGATTATGGATTATCAAAACGAGTAGGGGGACTTCAAATGAATGACAAAGGGTTAGTGAACTTCAGAGACATCGGCGGAATCAGAGTTCCTTCAGGGAAATTGCAGTCAGGATACTTTTTTAGAAGCGGTCAAATTGCTGGGATCAGCCAGGAACAAACGGCCTTCCTGCAAGACCAGTGCCGGATCCGGGATGTTTACGACTTTAGAAGTACGGATGAAGTCAAACAAGCACCGGATAGTGCGATTTCTGGTGCCAAATATTACCATATTGATATTTTGTCTGATAAAACGTCCAATGGGGCTAGTCTGGGGGCGATGATTACCGACGGCAACAAGGTTCATGAGAATATGCTTAAAACTTATGAATCAATTGTTTTAAGTCAGTCTGCCCAACAGGGGTATCATGATTTCATGACGGACTTGCTGGCAGATGATGCACCGATCCTATTTCATTGCTTCGCTGGAAAAGACCGAACCGGCTTTGCAGCGGCCGTGATTTTAAAGGTGGCTGGCGCTGACGATCAACAAATTATGGATGATTATCTGCTGACTAATCAACTGCGGGTCAAGGCCAATGAAGATTTGCTCAACCGGTTCAAAAATGAAATGAATCAGCAGCAATTGGACAACCTGCACACAGCCTTGCTGGTTGATGCCGATTATTTACGCCACGCCAACGATGTTTTGCTGGAACACT
Source organism: Lentilactobacillus buchneri (assembly GCF_018314255.1). Lineage (NCBI taxonomy): Bacteria > Bacillati > Bacillota > Bacilli > Lactobacillales > Lactobacillaceae > Lentilactobacillus > Lentilactobacillus buchneri. The sequence continues at coordinate 149,291 of NZ_CP073066.1, read as the reverse complement.
TTGGCTCATTTGATGGGTATTTGAAAAATGGGTTGGATCTGCCCAGCGATTATGTTGCGCGGTTTAGAGAAAAGTTCGTGACGGATTGATATTGAGGCAAATAAAAAGGGATGAACCGTCGAATTACGGTAGCATCCCATTTATTTTGATTGTGGTTTTTGAATGAGTTTGAGTGTGTAGTAGAATACCAGTTGAACTGCCGTTAATAAAACAATAAACACAATTGCCGGTCGGCTCCACATGTTCAATAACGGTCTGATAAATAATTCCGGGGTTAAGAACAAGTAAATCGTGTGAATCCGCAAGAAACGGCCAATGAAGATCCCGATTGATGCCAGAATGGTGAGCGCCACAATGACGGCGTGTTTGACCAACAGATTGTGGGCATGGAACCTGGCTGTAATCGCATCGCCAACCTTATCCAAGCCCCAAAGCCCGACCAAAGTTGAGAAAATGGTTGAAATCAATAGCAGCGCAAACTTGAACCACATCACATCGTCAAGTCTTAGCAATCCGTTGACACCATAAGGATTCAATAGCGATAAGTGGAATAAATCTGTCAGCAGGTAGGGGGTATTTGGATAAAACAACAGCCAGACGATGATCAGCACCCAAAACAGCAGGCCGTTTTTGGGTTTGCCAACGTCAATGTGGAAGCTGAGTTCAATTGGAATAAATGCCAGAAACGTATTTAACACTAAAAAGTTAAACGGGGGTTGTTTTAAATATGAATATAGTAGGGCGATCCAGACCAGAAAGAGTGCCCGGACCAGCCATTTTGTTTTTGCGTTCACGTTAAAACCCCCTATCAATATATAATTAAACTATTTTTCGCGAAGAAATACCATCAATACTTGATCGATCCGGTCATTTTTAATGTTTTATTTAAACATCGTCACAAATTTTAATCGATTATCAGTTTGACAGGCGACAATGATATAATATTTCTGAAAACTAATTAGGGGAGAGCGTAATGAACTGGTCAGATATTTTTACGATACATAACTTGACGAGCCTGATTGATATTTTGGCCGTTTGGTTTCTAATTTATAATTTACTTTTGATTGTCCGAGATACCAAGGCAGTCCAGCTTTTGCGCGGGATTGTCCTGATCTTGGTGGTTAAAATTATTAGTGCTTATACTGGGCTCTCCACTTTGTCTTGGATCATGGATCAGGTGATTAATTGGGGTGTTATTGGGCTGATCGTCATTTTCCAACCGGAAATTCGTCGGGGCCTGGAACACCTTGGCCGTGGGTCCATTTTTGTCAAAGGGCGCAAGGAAAACGAAGATGCTCAAAAGATGATCACCGCTTTGGATCGGGCAATTCAATATATGTCCAAACGGCGAATTGGGGCCTTGATTACCTTACAGATGAATACAGGTCTGGAAGAATATATTGAGACTGGAATTGCGTTGGACGCTGATGTGAGTGGTGAATTGTTAATCAACATTTTCATCCCGAACACCCCACTCCACGATGGGGCTGTCATCATTAAGAATAACCGGGTGGCCGCTGCCGCAGCTTACTTACCGCTTTCTCAAAGTAACCTGATCCCCAAGGAATTAGGGACGCGTCACCGGGCGGCCGTTGGAATCTCGGAGTTGACAGATGCGATGACAGTGGTTATTTCAGAAGAGACCGGTGAAGTGTCAATCACTCAAAATAACGAATTACTCCGTGGGATGACACGGGATGACTACCTGAAATACTTCAAAGATCAATTGTTTACCGATGAAGATGATCAGACCCACCGGACATTTCTTAGTACGGTATCCGGCTTTATTGACAAGCATTTCAAAGGGGGACGGTAATATGCGACAATGGCTCTTAAAAAACTGGGCATATCGTTTGCTGTCGCTGTTCTTTGCCATCCTGTTATTCATGTATGTTGGCAGTACCCAATCCAGCACAACCAGCAATCAGTCCGGCAACACCAATTCAACCTCACTGACCTCAAACCGGACCCAGACATTTTCAGTTCCGCTTTCTTTAACCGTGAATAGTAACAAATATTTTGTGACCGGTTATCCGCAGAAGGTCAAAGTTCATCTCACCGGCCCATCCGCGTTGGTGACCACCACTGCGAATACACAAAACTTTAAAGCCTACGCGGACCTCTCCAAATTGGGAGTGGGGACACATACCGTCAGGATTCAGCAGGACGGTTTAAATAATGATTTGAGATATCGCTTCGAACCAGCTACAATTAAGGTTGATATTCAGCCGCGGGAAACTGTTTCGTATCCATTGACCGTTAAATACTCTCAACGAAATATTGCTTCGGGATATCAGGCAGGCGAGGCCAACGCTGATGTGAAGAACGTCAAGATTACCGGTGCGTCAGATCAGATTAACCGGATTAAGTCGGTTGTCGCTCAGCTTAACGTTCCGCAAAATGCCAAGTCATCAATTTCCAGTCAGGCAATTATTGAAGCCCTCGACGCCAAACAAAACACGGTTAACGTGGTGATTACCCCGGCTACCGCAGATGTCACGTTACCAATCACGCCGGGCAATAGTAAAGAATTGCCGATCAGACTGGAACCAAAGGGTGTCACTGATGACAACGAGAGCTTTACGCTGACTTCGGCAACCAAGCGGGTTCGGGTATTTGGGACCAAGGCGGAGTTGGCCAAGCTGGCCTCTGTCAAAGTCGAAGTCGACACCAGCGATGTCACCAAGACTAAGACCAAGCAGGTGACGTTGGATCCTAAATTAAACGACGTTAAAGGATTTGATCCAGAGCGGATTTCGGTCAAAATCACCAGAAATAACTAACAAATATTTAAAATATTTAAACTGAAATGAGGAATTTTTAACATGAAGTATTTTGGTACTGACGGCGTTCGCGGTATCGCGAACAAAGAATTAACCCCTGAGTTGGCCTTTAAGTGCGGCCGAGCCGGCGGTTATGTGCTGACCCACCATTCAGAACGTAAACAGCCTCAGGTTTTGGTTGCACGAGACACCCGAATTTCCGGGCAGATGCTTGAAGAAGCCTTGGTTGCCGGCCTGCTTTCGGTCGGAATTGAAGTGTTGAACCTGGGAATCGTCACGACACCCGGAGTTGCTTACCTGGTTAGAAATCAGGAAGCTGATGCTGGTGTCATGATTACGGCTTCACACAACCCGGTTGAATATAATGGTATCAAGTTCTTCGGTGCCGATGGTTACAAATTGTCCGACGAACTGGAAGAAGAGATTGAGGGCATCCTGGAAAGGCCAGAAGACATTCTGCCCCGCCCAGCCGCCGATGGCTTGGGAGTCGTTGGGGATTATCTTGAAGGTAGTCAAAAGTATATTCATTTCCTTGAGCAGACAATTTCTGAGGACCTTTCCGGCATGAAGGTTGCCGTGGACGCTGCCAATGGTTCCACCAGCAAGCTGGTCACCACATTGTACGCCGATTTGGGCATTGAATTTGAAACGCTAGCCACTAATCCAGACGGCCTTAATATCAACGATCATGTTGGATCAACTCATCCGGAGCAGCTGCAGAAGTTTGTCTTGGATAAAGGGGTTTCCGCTGGAATTGCCTTTGATGGCGACGGTGACCGTTGTATCGCAGTTGATGAGAACGGTAAGTTGGTTGATGGTGATGCTATCATGTACATTTGCGGTAAATACATGGCTGAACGTGGCCGCTTGAAGAAGAATACCATTGTGACGACCGTCATGAGTAATATGGGGATGTATAAGGCGATGGAACGTGAAGGGATGACCAGCGTGAAGACCCAGGTTGGGGACCGTTACGTCGTCGAAAAAATGAATCAGGACGGCTACAATTTGGGTGGCGAGCAGTCCGGTCACATCATCTTCTTGGATTTCAACACCACCGGAGACGGCATGCTGACCAGTTTGCAACTATTATCAGTCATGAAAGCCACCGGTAAGAAATTGTCTGAACTGGCCGGCGAGATCAAAAAATATCCGCAACGCTTGATTAACGTTAAAGTAGCCGATAAGAAACACGCTTTGGACAATGACAAGGTTAAAGACGTGATCGCCCAAGTTGAAGAAGAAATGCATGGTGATGGCCGCGTCTTGGTTCGTCCCAGTGGGACCGAACCCCTACTTCGAGTCATGACCGAAGCACCAACACAAGATTTGGTTGATGATTACACCAAACGGATTGCAGATGTTGTTCGTGACGAAATGGGAATTGAATAGTTTAGACATTTTTTCAGAGAATCATTTATTTAAATATGATTTTAAGCAGATGTTGTAAGTAAAACGAAAGTTTACTGCAACATCTTTTTATTTTGGTCTCTTCTCAACTGCCAAAGTTGATATATCAATTTTTAAGATTTGGTATACCATTTGACATCTTTTGTTGACTTTTATCTCGAAGTTAGGTATATTATACGTGTTATATAAATATATAGAGTTCATATTCTGTATATACCAATTTATGAAATTTGAGGAGAATACTAAAATGTGTGGAATAGTTGGAGTAACTGGAAATGATAATGCTGTTTCAATTTTATTGGAAGGGCTTGAAAAACTTGAATATCGTGGTTATGATTCCGCTGGTATTTATGTCAACGATTTAAATGGCAACGACTATCTGGTGAAGCGTAAGGGCCGCATCTCCGAACTCGAAGCTGCCGTTGGACCGGAAGTTCACGGTTCTGTTGGAATCGGCCACACCCGCTGGGCTACCCATGGGGTTGTGAGCGTTGACAATGCCCATCCACAATATTCTGAAGACCACCGTTTTTACTTGGTTCACAATGGGGTCATCGAAAACTACAAGGAATTAAAAGCCAAGTACTTGAGCAACACCACCTTTACCAGTCAAACCGATACTGAAGTGGTTGTTCAATTGGTTGATCGATTTGTTCAAACAGAGGGGATGACGACTAAGGAAGCCTTCTTGAAGACTTTGAGTTTACTTGAGGGATCTTCATATGCCTTCTTATTGATTGACAGCACAGATCCTGAAACTTTGTACGTTGCCAAGAACAAGAGCCCACTTTTGATCGGGGTTGGTGACGGCTGCAACGTGGTCTGCTCGGACGCTTTGGCCATGCTGAATGTGACCCATGACTTCCTTGAATTACATGACGGTGAAGTGGTGACAATTAAGCCTGATTCAGTTGACATTGAAGACCGTGACGGCCACAAGGTTCAGCGGGACACTTTCCATGTTGACATGGATGCTCAAGAGACTGATAAAGGACCATATCCTTACTATATGTTAAAAGAAATTGACGAGCAGCCAAACGTGATGCGGAAATTGGCCTCCCTTTACACTGAAGAATCCGGCAAGCCAAACGTTGATTCACAATTGATCAATGCAATGAAGGAAGCCGATCGTTTGTACATTGTGGGTGCCGGAACCAGTTACCATGCCGGACTCGTCGGAAAGAAATTATTCGAAAAGTTAGCCCATGTGCCAACCGAAGTTCACATTGCTTCTGAATTTGCCTATGACAATCCGCTGTTGTCCAAGAAGCCATTCTTTATCTTCCTGTCACAAAGTGGTGAAACTGCCGACAGTCGTGAAGTTTTAGTGAACGTCAATGCCAATAACTATGAGAGCTTGACGATTACCAACGTTGAAAATTCAACGCTCTTCCGCGAAGCAACTTACACGATGCTACTGCACGCCGGCCCTGAGATCTCTGTGGCCTCAACGAAGGCTTACACCGCGCAAATTGGGGTTGAAGCGATTCTTGCCAAGGCGTTGGGTGAAGCCAAAGAGCAAACGATCGCCGAAGAGTTTGATATTCGCCAGCAATTAGGATTGGTCGCAACCGGGATGCAGGCAATTATTGATGAGAAAGATGTCATCGATGATCTCGCTAAAAAGTATTTTGTTCCAGCTAACCGGGCCTTCTATATTGGGCGGGGAATTGACCAAACCGTTTCATTGGAGTCTGCCTTGAAGCTGAAAGAAATTTCATATGTTCAGGCAGAAGGCTTTGCATCCGGTGAATTGAAGCACGGCACGATTGCCCTGATTGAAGAAGGGACGCCGGTTGTCGGAATCATTACGCAAAAACGAACCGCTAATTTAACCCGCAGCAATTTGCAGGAAACTGAATCACGGGGTGCGGCAACCTTTACCATCGTTCGTAAGGGTTTGGCCGAGGAAGATGATACTTTGATCATTCCAGACGTCAATGAGTTGATCACACCGCTGCTCAGCGTGGTCCCTGCACAACTGATTGCTTATTATACAAGTTTGAACAAGGGACTGGATGTTGATCGTCCACGTAACTTGGCTAAGAGTGTCACTGTTGAGTAAATTTGAATAGCGTTTCTATAGAGGACAGGCAGAGAATGCTTGTCCTTTTTGTTTATCAATCATTTTTTGATGAGGCATGCCATGAAACAGACACATACTGGACAAATCGAGACATTGTCCAAAAACTTTCTTGATATCTCAAAATGGTAGTTTCTTTTTTTGTTTTCAAACAGAAAATGATATATTATAAGAGTTGTTAAAGTTATTAAGAAAGTCTAAAGCTTCTTTGGCTAATTAATTCTATTTAGGGCTTCATTTTTTCTCTGTTATCTAATATGATAGGGATGTGGCCTAAACGGAGGTGTGGATCATTGAATAAAATAATTAAGCATGGACTAACTGCCTTACTTGTTACGGGGATGGGGGTTTTATTCACAGCATTTTCTGCCCAAAGTACATACCAACAAGCTTATGCTTCCACAGCAAGCAGTTTTATCTCAAAATATAAAAATGACGTTACCAAAGCTTCATCGAAGTACAACTTATACGGGTCGGTCATGATGGCTCAGGCCGGATTGGAAAGCGGCTGGGGGCAAAGTCAGCTGACGATCGAAGCCAATAATTTCTTTGGAATTAAAGGCGCTTACAACGGTGCCTCGGTTTCGATGCCGACGACCGAATATAATAGCAATGGTCAGATGATTAATACCACTGCCAATTTTAAAAAGTATCCAACCGCGTACGCTTCTTTTGCCGACAATGGGTCCACTTTAAGAAACGGCACCAGCTGGAACCCCAAGTATTATTCCGGTTCTTGGAAAGAGAACGCGGCAACGTATCAGGACGCTGCAAATGCCTTGACTGGTAAATATGCGACAGCGCCGGGATATGGTCAGTCGTTGATTACAGTTATCCAAACCTATAATTTGGATCAGCTGTTTGGCGAGACCGGGGATGGGTCGTCAGCATCATCGTCGACCTCTGCTTCGTCATCATCTGCAGCATCGAGTTCAACAGCAAGCAGTTCAAGTGCCAGCTCAACAACTGCTTCGTCTGCCACGACTTCGACGCCTACAGCACCAAAACTTGCCAAAGTTAAATACTACAAAGCCTCAGGCAAAGATTTGGTACCACTTTCCAGTAAATACAAGAAATATTACGTATATAATCATGTGAAGGGGTCAACCACCTCTGAGAAACGTTATACTTGGTCACAGCTGGGTGTTAACAGTCGGGTTCAAGTCTACCTGGATATGCGCGGAGTCAAGACTAACAGCTCAACTAACTGGTACCGTCTACGCTTCTATAGCAATGCCAAAGCCAAAAAGTTCTGGGTTAGTGCTCCGGCATTGTCATTTGCCACGACCTATTCTGGAACGGCAACTGGTGCGTTAACGCCAAGTAAAACTTCCTCGGGGTACATCTATAACCACATTGTGGGTTCCAGCTATCTGTCAAAACCGGTTAAAAAGGTAAAGACGATTGCGGCCGCCAACAAAGGTTACAACGTTAACAAAACCGCGCTTCAAAAGACCACCAAGGGGCTGGTTCTCTGGTATCGGATTGCGGACGGCAAGACAAAGGGTTGGATTAAAGCTTCAGATGTAGTATCATATCCTGGATCGGTTGCGGTTGTGAACCACAAGGAGACCAAGTCGATTTCTAAGAATGCCAATTCGACTTATTTGTACGATCATGCAAACTCGACGGGGAATTTGCAGAAGCATTACAAGCTCAATCAGGTTGATTTACAAGTTGGCACTAAGGTGACAGTCGATAAAATTGGCTATAAGGTCAGCGACCATTCACTTTGGTATCGAATCTCAACGCCTAATTCTTCAACCAAATATTGGGTTTCCAGTGCCTTTTTATCATAATTGAATATGGAAACAGCCGATGTTGTTGACCATTCGTCGTAACATCGGTATTGGGAGGTTTTTAGCATCATTAAGCAATTCAAACATGTCATGATGAAAGCCCTAATCGCCACGGTTGCGGTTACCGGCTTTTGTTTTGTCCAAGCAAACCACTCGCATGCCAGCGTGGAAACCGACTTCATTAATCAGCTGAAAACGCCGGTGGTGAAGATTAGTAAGGCTAACCATCTCTATCCATCCGTGATGATGGCCCAGGCAATCGTTGAGAGCGACTTTGGCCGTTCCGAGCTATCATTGGACGCCAACAATTACTTCGGGGTTAAAGGCGCTTATAATGGCCAATCTGTGACTATGAGTACCGGGGAATATACCTCCAAGGGAAAGCATTATATGACTGCGGCGGCTTTTAAAAAATATCCAAGCGTTGAAGCCTCAATCAAAGATAATGCTTATCTGTTACGCCACGGGACATTGTCCGATCCAAATTATTATGAGGGCACCTGGACGACGAACGCCATTTCTTCCAGTGATGCCGCCATGGCACTGTCATTAACTTATGCCACTGATATGAATTACGGTAATAAATTAAATGCAATTATCACCAAGTATGATTTAAACAAACTTGATGGATCTGTCAGCACCGGGGACATTGGTTCTAAAATTGATGCCTCTCTCAACAAGCAATTAGCTGGTGACTCCAAAAAATCAGCTTTAATTCGAGCAGAAAATTCACGTTCCAAAATTAACAGTATTCCAAAGCGGATTATTCCCAACTTTGTTTTTAACGACAAGGGAGCAGTCGCCATCAATCAAGGCGACGCCGTGATCCAATTTAATAGTTTGCCTTTGCAGCACGTTGTTCGCCGATAGATGTTTAAGGGTTCGCAAAGTTTATTTGGGAATCCTTTTTTCAGTTGCAAAGTTTGTTATAATGTTACTCGTGAATTTAGTCTCTCTTAAATTAGGAGCGGAGCAATGGAAAACGATTATAAAGTAAAAGTTGAAAATGTTACCAAAGAGTATGAATTATTCAAGACGCAGTCTGAAAAATTACGCTCATTCTTTTCGATTACCAAAAAACAGGTTCCTCATTTTTGGTCATTAATGGGGGTCTCTCTGACGGTTAAACCAGGAGAAACCCTTGGCCTCATCGGAGTTAACGGGTCCGGAAAATCGACGATTTCCAATATCATTTCCGGAATTATCCCCCAAACCACCGGTTATGTTGACGTTCGCGGGGAAACTTCGATTGTGGCAATTCACGCCGGCTTGAGGAGCAGTTTGACAGGCCGTGAAAACATCCGTCTGAAATCCTTGATGCAAGGGTTAACCAATGAAGAAATTGACAAATTAATGCCTGATATCATTGCGTTTGCCGATATCGGCGATTTTGTTGACCAGCCGGTTAAGAGTTATTCAAGTGGTATGCGCTCCCGGCTTGGGTTTGCGATTGCCGTCCACATTAACCCGGACATTTTGATCATTGATGAAGCCTTATCCGTTGGTGATGATACATTCTACCAAAAGTGTGTCGATAAAATTACCGAATTTAAGCAGGAAGGCAAGACGATTATCTTTGTCAGCCATTCTCTCAAACAGATTGAAATGTTGTGTGACAAGGTTGCTTGGATCAACTATGGTGAACTCAAAATGGTTGGTGACACTAAAGAAGTCACCCAGAAGTATCGCGAGTTCACGCAGTGGTTTAAGAAGTTAAGCAAAAAAGAAAAACATAAGTTTGAAACTGAACGCAAGAGTGTTCAGAAAAATTTCAGCATTAAAAATTACCAAAAGCAAATCACTGAACAGGAACAAAATGCTCACCCGGATGAGAAGGATGTTCCCGCTAAGATTCATAAACGTTTTTACGGCTCGGTCATTAGCGAAAAAATGTCAGTTTGGAATCAATTATTGACCTGGGCTGTGTTGATTGTGGTGGTCTTCTTCTGCTTGGTTAACGTTTCCGGCCATTCAGTCGAGCACGTGATTAATAATCCTTCTGCGATTGTTCATCCATCGCACACGCTTCATCTGCCGGGTAAAGAATGACTTTCAGGTTGCCAGACGATTGTTTGGCAACCTTTTTTCGAAATTTAGTTGACAGCGCTTTCAATATTGAGTATATTATGTTCGGGTACTAAATAAATACCTTCTAATCAATTCTCTTTCTCTCTTAAAAAACTGACGTCTTTATAACGTCAGTTTTTTATGTATAATGTTCTTCGTGAGTAAATAAGGGGAGGTCACACGTTGAAGAGTCATGAAGTATTGACACTAATTGAAGAAATTACCAGAAACGATGGCAGCAAGTATATTGAGATCAGCAATATGGTGCAGAATGGTCGGGCAGAATTGGCAGCTGAGCGAGGTTTTATTAAGCAGGTCAGGATCTTACAGCTTAATATCCCACATTCTCCTCACGTGGCCAAATATGAGCAATATATTAACGAAAATTATACGATGCCGACTGAAGATATGGATCACTTTGAAGAATGGCACAAAACCCCGGAAATGCAGAAAGAAGTCGACATCATTCTTAAAGAAAATCACATTAGTTAGTGGATTGATGAAATTTAGATGATAAAATAGTTTGCATATTTTCGCTGGATATGATATAAATATATATGTCGTTTTTAAAGAAAATATTTTTGCTCCGTAGTTCAGTGGTAGAATAATTGACTGTTAATCAAGAGGTCGCTGGTTCGAACCCAGCCGGAGCAGTAAAGATCTTCCGGGGTCTGTTGATCCCCCAAAATCTTTTTTTATGCAATTTTGTAGTTGTCAGTCACTCTTAGATATGATATATTATCTAAGTGGTCGTTAAGTAAATATTTTTGCTCCGTAGTTCAGTGGTAGAATAATTGACTGTTAATCAAGAGGTCGCTGGTTCGAACCCAGCCGGAGCAGTTACACAAAGAGTAGGCAATTTGCCTGCTCTTTTCTTTTTATCATTTTTTCATTTGGAAGTCTGGTTATTTAATCTTTAATCTAACCAATGTCCCTTAAGTGGAATGATTTTCTCAGGGCATTCAAAAAGACCTAACCGAAAAAACTTCCGGTCAGGTCTTACAACACGCAAAGTAACTTTATAAGTTGATTTCAGATGGGGTCGCAATGATTTGCCGGTCACCACTGTCATAGACGACCAGGGATTTTGGATAACCATTGTCGTAAGGATATGGTGAATCAGAAGTTGCCACCAATTCATTTCCTTGAATGAAATCATAGGACAAATTGCCATCGTTATTAACTAAATTAAATGTGATCAGATTTGATAATTGGAAAACGCCTTGCAGGTCGTTATCGATGATGTACCAAACGTTATCAATTGCCTCATCGGGTAATGATGAAACGATCGTGTAGCTGGCGAATCGGGATTCATTGGGATTAAACATTCATAACACCTTCATTTCTGCATTGCTTGTCATATGTAACCTACCAAATTAATCAAGTCAACGCAAGTAATTAGTTAGAGTTCAAACTCTTGATTATCAGTGATTAAACGGACAATGTGCTTTTCAGTTCGGGCATTTTCCGGCGGCAGCGTCATATAATCGCCATAGATCTTGGTCAAGATGCCATCGTAGTCAGCTGGGACCCGAATATAAGTGTCCTCAAATGGCAACACAATCGTATCATTTAGTTGGTCCAGGCTCAGAATTTCTTTTTCATAGGCATATTGTGAGGCGAGATTCTTGACGTTCATTAACGCCGCTTTGTCGTTATACATGGTCATGACGCTTTCGCGTTGTTTTTTGAAATCTTCTGCCGTCTCTGCCTGCTCGGCAGAAAGGGAGGCATGAAACTTGCGAATTGGATTATCGATCACGTTATAACGCAGTTTCAAATAAATTCGGCTGTCGAGTCTTCGCATGTCCAAAATTTGCCGCCGTTGACGGGCAGGAGAGTCTGGAATTCGATCCAAGGGGAAGATGTCCAGGAAAACGCCTTTCCGGGCGTTGTTAACGTTGTTCTTCTCCTCAATGAAGGTATTCCTATCCAATAGTTTGGAATAGCTCAGAGCGTAATTCTCGTCCGTCCATGGGGTTTGAAGAAAATAGTGAGTCCCTTTAAGGTCTTTCTCAGCCACTTTCAAAAATTGCTCGTAATCTACCCGCAGCATGCCGACGTCCATATCATCGTCCCAGGGAATGAACCCCTGATGGCGAACAGCCCCCAGCATTGTCCCACCCAAAGCAATGTAATGGATGTGGTGTTGGTGGGTAATTTTGGCAAATTGTTTGAAAAGATCCAGTTCTACTTGGTGAATTAGTGAAATTGCATCATCAGCCATAAATATCAATCCTTTTTTGTTATGTCATAATTATAAAGCATAATGCCATAAAACGATAAAGTTAATCCATTTAGTTGCGACACTGGTTACTAAAATATATAATTAAGGTGATATAAGGTTTAATAATTAAAGGGGAATGGTGACAGATATGAGTAAAACAAATCAGGATCTATTAAAAGAAGCAATCGACGTTTATTTGTCGTCACTTAAATACTTAGATAACTTTGTTTCTGAACCCGCAACTAAGTACGGATTGTCGTTTGAACAATACTTAATTTTGCATACAATCGCTGAAAAACAAAACGTCTCATTGATGGATATTGCCAGTGAACGGCGAGTAACCCGAAGCGCAATCTCGCGCCAAATCAAAGTTCTATTACAGCATGATTATATTTTCCAAAAACCAGCGGAAAGTGATCGCCGCCGACTTTATTTACATTTAACTCCAACCGGTGAGCAAACCGAAAAGCACGTCAACGATTTGATCACCAAACGCTTTGACAGCTGGATCAGCCGTTATGGGGACGACAAGGTCAGAGCCATTTTGAAATTTATTAAGGAATTCGCTGCAGAAGAAATGAATAGCAAGGATTACACCAACAAATAGCATTCTGGGATCCATCTGGACCGGGGCAAAACTGAGGCTTTGCTGCCGGCCTTTTATTTGTTGAATTAGTTGAATTCAAAAGGGGGAACGAGTATGTGGATGGTGGCTTTGACAGGCGTCGTTTTTGCCGTTTTGACGGTGGCTTTAGGTACATATTTGATCAAGAACCGAAACACGTCGGTTCTTGGTTGGCTGGCCAATTTGGATTTACTGGCATTATTGGCCCTCCTGGTTCAATTATTTGAGGTGTTTGGCGAAAAATATAATGCGTTGGTGATTGCCGTGGCCGTCGCAATCGTTGGTCTGGCCGTTATTTTGGGATTAATTTTGAGTTTTATTTTCTGGTTTATCAACGCAATCGTCGTTTGGCGAAAAGAAGGTTATAGTCTCAGCGGGTCGTTGACGTTAATCGTCGGGATCGGCGTTGTCCTCATTGATGTTTTGATTTTCTTTAACCCAATTGACCTGCCAACGCCGATTCAAGCGTTTGTCATGACTTTTTTGACGATGCTGATTGCTTATATTTTGCTGACTGTGTGGAATACGTTGTCTTCGATGCTGTTGTATCAATTATATTTTCCCCGGAGCAATAAAGATTACATCATCGTTTTGGGAGCTGGATTGGTTGATGGACACAAAGTCGGTCGCCTGCTTGGTGGTCGCATTAATAAAGGAATCGCATTTTATAATCAACAAATCCATCGAACCAACAAGCGCGCCAAATTGGTCTTTTCGGGCGGCCAGGGTGGTGACGAGTTACTCCCTGAAAGTGTCGCCATGCGTGACTACGCCTTGGAACATGGTGCCAGAGGGGCAGACACTTTGATTGAAGACCAGTCAGTGAATACTTTTCAAAATATGAAGTTTTCAAAAGCCTTGATTGATAAAGATGCCGGTTCGACTAATCATAGAATTGTCTTCGTTACCAGCAATTATCATACTTTGAGAGCCGGTATCCTTTCTCGGGAAGTTGGTATGCATGCTTTTGGGATCGGGTCGAAAACCCCATTTTATTACCTGCCGAACGCAGTCATTCGTGAATACCTGGCCCTGGTTGTCATGCATAAGAAATTTCATTTGGTGATGCTCGGCTTGATGTTGGTCGCCTCAGTGATTGTGGGGGTGCTGGCAGGGCTTGGAATTGCTTAATGTTTGGATTGAGGAGTTGACCGTTTGGTTGACGCCTTTTTTGTTGGTTCAGGCAAACGTGTTCCCCCAAGCAGCAACCTGCACATAAGCCAACTTCCGGCGAAATCAAACTCGATTTCCCCGCAAGTCAGCTTATGCTCCGGTTGCTAACCGCTCGGACTCACACTCTAAACGTGTTCGACAAGCCAGCTTTCTCCGCTTAGTCCGATAACAGCAGTCAACGCAAAACCAGCGTTAACTACTGTTATCACCCTAATGCTCCGACGGCATTAGTGCCTAGTAGCTAATCAGCTTGCCTCACACTCTTTTCATCTTTTCTTCACACCTTATTCACACAATAAGATATTAATTATTATAAAATATAACTATAGCAAGGGAGCTATAATTTCCACAATACTATTTGTAGAAAGGATGATTATCATGTTTAGTTTACTCTGGACACTTATCATTGGTGGCATCATTGGCGCACTTGCAGGAGCGATTGCCAGTCGTGACATGCCCATGGGCTGGATCGGCAACATTGTTGGTGGCCTGATTGGCGCCTGGCTCGGAGAAGCAATTTTTGGTTCCTGGGGGCCTCAATTAGCTGGGATGGCAATTTTACCGGCCATTGTCGGAGCTGTTATTTTAGTCCTGGTCGTTTCAATGGTGACTCGGGGAATGGCACGTTAAGGTTACCTCTTTTAAGAAAGGAGGTTGCAAATTGAATAAGTTCTCAAGATTAATGATCTGGATTGTCAGTCTGATTGGGATTGCCCAATCAGTTTGGCTGGTTGGGTTAGTCATTCCAATCGACTATTTGTCACCAGTCGTGACTCAGACAATTCAAACGGATACTCCTTGGATGATGATTGGTGCCGCGATTGTATCCGCGGTCGTCGCCCTAGTCAGTCTGATGATGTTGATAATGGCAATCTTTGCGCCAAGGAAGGCCGACCAGCTGCGATTTGAGTCCCCACACGGCAGACTGAGTATTTCCAAGTCAGCGGTTGAAAAGATTTTGCAGAATCGAATTATGACGCAAAACAACGTCAATCATGTGACTGTCAAATTGCGATTGAGGACTCGGAATCGGGTGGTTCGCGTTAGCGTCAACGCCGTTGATAAACTCAACCAAGATCTGGTCAAACTGGGTGAGGAAATTCAGAACAATGTCGTGGATGAGATCCAGCAGTTGATGGATGTTGAAGTCAAGAAAGTGCGGGTCAAAGTGACCCCGTTTGAAGCTTCAAGCAGACGCGAAAAAGCCAGTCGCCCACGAGTAGTTTAGGAGGAGGATGTCGATGAATGCAATTATGTACGGAGCCGTCTTCGGAATGGTCGCAGGCGTCGTGTGGGTCTTTGGCGGCCTCAGCGGCATGCTGACGGTGTTGGCACTGACCTTGATTGGTGCCTTGATCGGGACCGTTATCTGGAAGTTTGGCGGGCTCAAGCGCTTAATCAGCCAATTAGTGAGTGATGATTAAATAACGGAAGGAAAGTGAGATGACTGTGATGGATGCAACGATTCAAAAATCAGATTTAAACAAGAAGTTAACCTTTGAAAACTCGGTAATTGAAAAAATTGCCGGACTGGTTTCCAGAAATGTGGACGGGGTCCTGTCGCTTGATGGCGGGATGATGAGTGAATTAGCGGATCGGTTCTCAAAAACCACTGATCCGACAAAGGGGATTGACGCCGAGGTTGGTGAAAAACAGGTTGCCTTGGACATGGAAGCTACGATTGAATATGGCGCCGACGCCCGGCAGATCTTTGATGAAATTTGCAGCCGGACCCAAAAAGCCATCAAGAATTATACCGGTTTGGACGTTGTTGAAATTAATTTAAATATTAACGATGTTCTGACCAAAAAAGAATGGGAACAGCAAAGTACCCGAAAGAAAGACGATATCGCAAACACTGTCAATGATGACAGGGTGGAATAGCCAATGGAGGGAAAAACCATGACACAAGAAAACAGCAGTGTAGCAACCGTATTAACTTATGATGACAGTGTGTTAACCAAGATTGCCGGTAATACCGTTCGTGATGTGGATGGGGTGCTGTCTTTAGAGGGGAACCTGATTGATTCGGTCACTGATCGTTTCAGTGACGAGACGGATCCCTCAACTGGGGTGAAAGTAGATTTAGACAACGATGATAAAGAAGTTAAATTGGCAATGGATGCAGTCTTGGAATATGGCAAATGCATCCCAACGGTCTTTAACAAAATTACCACTAAATTAACTCAGACAATCACCGAAATGACCGATTTGAAGCCAACCGAAATTAAAATTCACGTGAAGGATTTACAGACACGGGATGAATTTCTAAAAAAGAACCAGAAAAAAGATAAGGGTGAGAAGAAAAAATAATTAAAGACCATTTTGATCAACCAGACAGCAAAGGGGCTGCGACAGATTTGTCGCAGCCCCTTGTGGTTGTCGTCTTAACTATGCGATTGTTTTCGATTCAGGATCTTTTTGATTGTCAGCATGATGGTTAAGCCAATTGCTAACACCGCCAAAGTGATTGCGAACGGACGGTTGTTGGTTACGGTCATCAAAATAAAACCAATCGCGATGGTGATCAACATGGAAATATCAAAATGAGACATTTTGCCACCTCACTTACTAAGCCATGGCCTCGTCTTCCTCAAGCTCCAACCAAAGGGCCAGCGCCGTTGGGTTGAAGTCCGGCCAACTGGAAATATGTTCATATCCGCGCGCCAAAAGCGAGCTTTGCTTTCGTTTTTTAAGGTCATCAAAAATCGTTAATGCAAACAGGTTATCTTCAAGGTCGGTGATAACGGTTCCCAATTTGTGCTGCCACTCGGCAACCAGGTCCTGGTAGATCAATAATTTCCGGGCATTCTTGATTGTATAGTCGACCCCTTGATCCCGCAGGGTTTGTTTATAATCTTCATACTCTTGCAAAACAGATTCTTTAGCGGTTTCCCACTGGTCATTATTGTATCTGGACACTTTATTAGCCATTGTCGTTCCTCCCTAGTCCAAAATAAATTCACAAACACTAAGAAGATGGTCACAAAACAATCGTTTCATCCCATCTTCGATCGAAAATATATTTTGTCTACTGAAGAACATTAAACACTAAATCGGGAAATTTTGCAAAGCAACTCGCCATTAATCTTCCACAGTCGCTCCCAGAACATGTTCGAAGTGATCCAATGCCCAGTCATTGCCGGCTTGGGTCAATCCGGCAACGCCGCTTTTGTGAACGACAATGTTGTAGCAGAGATTATAAGCGTCGACGGCAGTGTGTAAAACGCAGATATCGCTGCAGACACCGACTAGATGAACGGTGTCAACGTGGCGTTCACGCAGCCGGATATCCAGGTCGGTGCCGGCAAAGGCACTGTAGCGGGTTTTGTCATACATATACACCTTATCATCTGCTTGATGCTCTTTAAACCAAGGTGATAAGCCACCATAAAATTCACGGCCCCAAGTACCTCGGACGTTGTGAGGTGGGAATAACTTGGTTTCAGGATGGTATGGATCATTTGGTGTATGCACATCGGTCGGTAAAATCACCCAGTCGCCATTGGCCACAAATTCGTCAGCTAATTTTAAGATATGCGGTTCAAGTACCTGTCCAGGGCCGCCACAGCTCAGCGCCCCTTTATCGGCCACAAAATCGTTGGTATAATCAATAATCAGTAAAGCTGTATGAGATTCCATAAATGTATCCCTCCATAAAGACTCGATTAAAAGTCTGATTAACTTTTATTGGCTCAAAGATACTCGATATTGGCCGAAAAATCAACTAATTTGCTGATTTAATTTGTCTTTGTTCTTCATCTGTGAACATGTGTTGACGATTTGGGGTTGACATTTAAAATATGAACCGTATACTGGTAAATATTCACAGAGAGCTGGCATTTGCTGAAAGCCAGCAACTAAAATGGCAATACTTAATGGCGGCAGCCTTATCTGCAATAAGAGGCAATACATATTGTATTGTGGAACTTGGGTGGAACCGCGTTGAAGAACGCCCCTGGTACTGTAATAGGTACTGGGGGCGTTTTTAATGGACATTTTTAAGGAGGACACTATGGAAACGAAGGATCAAACAAATTCACTATCGCGTTCACTAAAAAGCCGACACATTCAGATGATTGCGATTGGCGGGGCAATTGGAACCGGGCTGTTCTTGGGGTCCGGTTCGGCCATTCACACTTCAGGGCCATCAATCATTTTATCCTACTTGATTGTCGGGATCTTTTGTTTCCTGCTGATGCGGGGGATTGGTGAATTGCTGCTGTCAGATACCAGCAAACATTCATTTCTTGATTTTGTAAAAATGTATTTGGGTGACCGCTGGGAGTTTGTGACCGGCTGGACTTACTGGTTCTGCTGGATTAGTTTGGCAATGGCCGATTTGACTGCCACCGGAATTTATATCAAGTTTTGGTTTCCCGGAGTTCCCCAATGGATTCCACCGCTGATTATTCTCTTATGTCTGTTCGCCGCCAATCTGGTCAATGTCGGATTGTTTGGTGAGATGGAATCCTGGTTTTCGATGATTAAAGTCGTGGCAATTATTCTCCTAGTCGTGGTCGGAGTAGGACTCGCCGTGTTCCATGTAAATGTTGACGGCTCGACGGCTTCGTTCAGCCAGCTGGTCAGCCATGGCGGCTTTTTCCCAACTGGCGCCCACGGGTTCTTGATGTCATTTCAAATGGTGGTGTTTGCCTTTGTCGGCATTGAAATGGTTGGGTTGACGGCCGGCGAAACTGACGATCCCAAAGCCAATCTGCCAAAGGCGATTAACAGCTTACCAATTAGAATTGGTTTATTTTATATTGGCTCGATGATTGCGGTCATGAGTGTTTACCCTTGGAATAAAATCACCACGACCGCCAGCCCATTCGTTCAGGTGTTCTCGGGAGTGGGAATTGTGGGGGCTGCCGGGATTTTGAATTTTGTTGTTTTGACTGCCGCAGTCTCCGCCACTAACAGTTGTTTATTCAGTACCAGCCGGACGATGTACGCGTTGAGTATGGGTGGGAATGCTTCGTCATTTTTAACCAAATTGGGGCGCAACGGCGTTCCAAACATTGCCCTGAACTTCTCAACCGCCTTTCTGTTAATCATCGTTGTTTTGAACTACTTTATTCCAGCAGGGGTCTTCAACCTGGTTTCAAGTGTTTCAACCATTAACTTTGTCGTGGTGTGGGTGGTTTTAATCATTGTCCACATTAAATATCGCCGAGCTCATCCGAAGGGCAGTGAGGTCTTTAAAATGCCTGGGTATCCGTTGAGTGATTATTTGACACTGGCATTCTTTGTCTTCATTCTTGGATTCCTATTGGTGAACAGCTCAACGCGGGTGGCGATGGTCATTTCCTTGATTTCAATTGGCTCGATGCTGGTAATTTACCAGGTGATCCAACGGCGTCATGGCGGCAGGTAGTTGGGGATTGAAATTGCTTTCGGAAAAAATTAGACTTTAGTTATTCATAAAATGACGATTGAAGAGGCAATTCCATGATTAAAATTCATAAGTTTGACACTTACACCTGGGTCGAGGCAATTTCACCAACTGAAGACGAATTAAATGACATTACGATTGACTATCGGGCACCAGCCAAGTTCAAAGGCTATATGCTGGATCGTCATGAGCAGCCACGGGCCACTTTTGATGATCTGTCAGGGTTTAGTGCACTGGTGGTCAGGGCAATTGCGGATCCTAAGCAAAGCCGAATGCTCACATCGCCGATTTTTCTGGGATTCAGTAATTCCCTGCTGATTACGGTGTGTCACGCCCAAGAGCAGGCTAAGCTGGTTTCAGACCATTCCAAGTTGGCATATGACAGTGTTGCCGAGCACATTTTGGCAATCCTGTTTGCATTGATTTCGCCGTTCTTTGACAAATTGGACGAGATCAGTCAGAAAGCCGAGAAGTTGGAAGGGATGCACAACCGGGCAATCAGCAACCACAGTTTGGATGAATTGGCAGCACTAAAGACCAGTCTGGTCTATCTGCGCTCGGCCACGGCAGGCAACTTGATCGCCCTGCAGGAGTTACAAGCCACCATCAAGGATAACTTGAAGATGTCCCCCGAACTTGCCAGCAAAACCAATGAATCCATTGGTGACCTGTTAATTGAATACAAACAGTGTCAAACCATGTTTGATGTGGTCGGCGACGTGGTTCGGGAAACCGAGTCGGCATTTGGGAATATTTTGAATAATAAATTGAACCAAACGATGCAGTTTCTGACGATTTGGTCACTGATTCTAGCCATTCCGCCGATTGTTTCCGGGTTTTATGGGATGAACGTTAAACTACCATTTGCAGGTCGTGGGGAAGCTTGGTTCTATACAGTCGTTTTAACGATGGTAATGGTCTTATTGATGATTGTGTATATTAAGAAGGATCGCCGCTTCAAGAAATAGAACATAGCTGAAAGCCGCTTCGTGGATTTTTCGGTATACAAAAAGCTCGTCATTCAAGATGACGGGCTTTTTGTATGATGCAATTTGCAAATACCGACGGGTAAGTTTCACGACTACATCGCAAAAACGTGCTTGCCGGAATCATATCGTTTGAGTGCGTTCACAGCCTCAGTAATGTTACCTCGTAAAATATCATTATGGTCAATGTCGATTATTTTAAAGTTCATCAGCAGTTCGTCGGGGAGATCATCGATGATGCGCCTGTCCATCAAAATGATGTCGGCACATGGCTTGGTAGCATCGAAGAAATGGTCGGGAATAATATCAACGGATGGTTGCAGTGAATTTAATTTTTCTTTGAGTCGATCACAAAAATGTTGAATGAGGACATCGTCAACAATGGGATTCCCAGTTAATGAGGGTTGTATTTTGCCTACTCGGATATCACCAACTACTTTAATGTTCACGCTTGTCACCGTCCTTGTCGAATTTATCAATCAACGCCATACTACACGATTGAATGAAGGTGGGTGACAAAGTTGGTGATTCTTTTCTTAAAATTAACCATATTAACAAAATTATAATAAATGAACCTTAAAAACAGACCAGCATTGAAAACAACAGGAAGGAAACCGTCGAAACATTGGCCCGTTTTTCAAAATTACGGAAATTAACCCGGGATTCAAAATAAGCGTAGAATGCCAGAATGCCAGCGATAAGAATGATTTTAACAAATGAGATGTTGAGTGTGAGACACAACATTAAAATCAGCACCGACACGATCATTATGGACAGCTGATTGTTTTGCTTCATAAAGGCGTAGTAGGAAAAGAAAATATTCGCGAAAATCATCAGGGTGATATACATCAGTGAGACCAGCGAAAAATAGTGATGGTAGGTCGTTGTGAACAACAAGACAATTCCGGTTCCGGAAATGAACCCATAAATAATCCAACGACAGTGAGGTTCATCGATTAAATTAGAGACTAACAGCAGGTTGGCGAGCAAAAAGCCGATCAGAATCAGCCAGACGTTAATGCTTGGCGTATCGAGGTACAGCGACGCCAATAAGATACCCAGCAAAATATCGGTTAAGATGATCATGACGGCATTTTTGCGTGGTCGGCTAACAACGGTCAATAAAACGGCAAACACGAACCCGATCACCAAGAGATGCAGAAGACGCGGATTGACGAAAAATCCCTTTAACGAGATATTGGCAAATAGCATCCAGATAAAGACCATGCTGACGGCGCGCAGTCCTGATTGAATTAAAATGGAGCGGTCAAATTTTAACAAATCCTCAACTTCCTCACATTTTTAATAGCTAATTATAAAAATAATCCTACTGGTTTTCTGTCAGATGGTCAATGGACAGCTGAAAATAAGGCTTGAAAAGCAAATCAAATATGATAAGATTGTAGAGTTATGAGTTCCCGATAGGATTCACGTGATGCGTGAAGAAGCCTTGTAACCTTAAAAAATAATAGGGGGAAAATAGAATGCGCGAAAAACATTTATTTACTTCGGAATCAGTTTCAGAAGGCCATCCGGATAAAATTGCGGATCAGATTAGTGATGCAATTCTGGATGCCTTGTTAGCAAAAGACCCGGATGCTCGGGTAGCATGCGAAACCTCAGTCACCACCGGACTGGTGTTTGTTTTCGGTGAAATTTCCACGACTGCTTATGTGGATATTCAAAAAGTCGTTCGCAACACGATTAAGCGAATCGGCTATGCCGATGGCCGTTACGGCTTTGATGGTGATTCATGTGGTGTTATCGTTGCCCTTGATGGTCAATCACCTGATATTGCCTTAGGTGTTGATGACGCTTTGGAGCAACGTGAAGGCAATACCGACCCGTTGGATCAAATCGGTGCCGGTGACCAAGGCCTCATGTTTGGCTATGCCATTGATGAGACACCCGAGTTAATGCCGTTGCCGATTTCATTAGCCCACAAGCTGATGAGAAAGCAGGCAGACTTGCGTAAGAGTGGCGAGATTGGTTATCTGGGACCGGATGCCAAGGCTGAAGTCACCGTTGAGTATGATGACAACGCCAAGCCGGTCCGAGTTGACACGGTCGTCTTAAGCACTCAGCATGACGATGGTGTCCGATTGGATCAAGTTCGGACCGATGTGATCAACCAAATCATCAAACAGGTGATTCCTGCCAAGTATCTTGACGACAAGACCCGTTATCTGGTTAATCCAACCGGCCGGTTTGTCATTGGTGGTCCTCAAGGGGATGCCGGGTTAACCGGACGTAAGATTATCGTTGATACCTATGGTGGTTACGCCCACCATGGTGGCGGTGCCTTTTCAGGAAAGGATGCTACCAAAGTTGACCGTTCGGCGAGTTATGCGGCGCGATACATTGCTAAGAACATTGTTGCCGCCGGTTTGGCAAGCGAAGCTGAAATCCAGTTGGCATATGCCATCGGGGTTGCCAAGCCCGTTTCAATCGACATTAATACATTTGGTACCGGTAAAGTGCCTGAAGATCAATTGATTGATGCCACGCGAGCATTATTTGATCTTCGCCCGGCAGGAATTATCAAAATGCTGGACTTAAAACGACCAATTTATGAACAGACCGCAGCGTATGGTCACTTTGGAAGAACCGATATTGATCTTCCATGGGAGCATACCGATAAGGTTGATGCGTTAAAAGACTATTTCAAGTTATAAACAGCGGTTCTACAATATCTGTTGTTGGTAATAGATTTTTATCTATTACTGATGACAGATTTTTTGTTTATCATTAGAATAAAAAAGCGGACATCTCCCGTCCGTTAACTTGCTCCCACCACAGAATTAAGTCAAGAAAGGAAATGCCCTATGTCAAATGATACTACGAAAATGTTGTTAGGAATAGATGATGAACACTTAATAATTGAGGAAGGACAAGTGGGTGATGATGGAGTGATTCGATTGGTGGGGTCCCTAAACTACACCCCCAAGGCATGCCGCAATTGTGGGATTATCAATGATCACCAAATTATTGGCTATGGTTGGCGGAAGACCACCATTAGATTCGCAAAAACATTGGGCAGCACCGTTATCCTGTGTCTCAATCGGCGAAACTTTCACTGTAAGGCTTGTCATACCAATTTCCTGGCGCAGACGAATGCGGTGCCGAAACACTGCACGATTTCAAATACGACCCGCAAACAATGCTTAGAAAAACTGACCGAACCGGTTTCGCTCAAACACATTGCCGATGAGTTATCCACTTCGGATTCATTCGTTGGTCGGCAGCTCTTGCGCGCTGAACGGGACTTTCAAACCAACTGGCACTATTTACCAAAAGTTCTCCTCATGGACGAAGTTAAAAGCACTAAGAGCGCCACCGACGCGATGAGCTTTGAATTTATGGATGCGGAAACCCACGAATTGATCGACCTGTTACCCTTTAGGACCATCTATCAGCTTCAAAAGTATTTCCAGCATTACGACCAGGCTGCGCGAGAAAATGTGAAAATTATCGTCACCGATATGAACTATACCTATCCCAAATTGGTGGGGCAGATCTTTCCGAACGCCATCGTTGTCATCGATCCGTTCCACTTGGTTAACGCTTTAAATCGAGCTTTTAATAAGACGCGGGTGCGCCTCATGAAAACCCTGGCGACTTCCTCACGCGAGTATCACGCCCTAAAACGCTATTGGAAACTATTATTAACGCCGGAAAATCACCTCAACTACGAAGCTTTCCGTAAGTGGACAAACTTCCCTTATCCAGCGACTGCCACTGATGTGGTTGATGCTTTATTGGACATTGATCCCGAGCTCAAGCAAACTTACAACGTGATGAATCGGTTACGTGAAACCATCAAAAACCGTGATTGGCCCAACTATAATCAAGTATTCCATCACTTAGAGGGCTGCTCGGAAGAGATGTTGGCAACCCTCCAGACCCTAGCGACTCATCATGATGAAATTGGCAATACCTTTACTCACCATTACACCAACGGGCCCTTAGAAGGTTCAAACAACAAGATTAAAGTCATTAAACGCACTGGATTTGGTTACCGAAACTTCTTCAGATTCCGGCTAAGAGTGCTGTTCGCTTTTCGAGTTCATACAAAAAGAGCTCTAATCACCAAGTGATTAGAACTCCAATATTTTGTTCACCAACAACAGTTGACGAAGAACCTAAACAGCTGACAAGCAAAACGCCCTTGAAAATTCAAGGGCATTTTTTTGTTTAATTTTAAAGAAAAGAGGTCATTTCATGACGAAAACAGCAACCAAAAGTAATGTAACCTTAGTAACGATTGCCCTCTTTGTGGCCACCTTTATGGCCGCAATTGAAGGGACAATTGTTTCGACTGCCATGCCGACGATTGTCGGTGACCTGCGGGGAGTTTCCCTAATGAATTGGGTCTTTTCCATTTTTCTGTTAACCAATGCAATTGCGACGCCAATCTATGGTAAATTGGCCGACAGTATTGGCCGAAAGCCAATGTTTATTGGCGGGATTTTGATCTTTGTCTTTGGGTCGGTGATGTCCGGGTTATCGCACTCGATGGTGGTTTTGATCTTTTGGCGGGCGGTTCAAGGGGTTGGAGCCGGCTCCATCATGCCGATTTCCAATACGATTATCGCCGATATTTATCCCCTGGAAAAGCGCGCTCAGGTGTTGGGCCTGAACTCGTCTGCTTGGGGAATTGCTTCTGTGATCGCGCCACTATTAGGTGGTTTCATTGTTGATCACTTGAGCTGGCACTGGATTTTCTTTATCAATTTACCAATTGGGCTGATTGTCATGTTCATGGTCCAAATTTTTCTGCATGAAGACAAACGCCACAGTACCACTAAAATGGACATTGCCGGGACGACTTGGCTGACGATGATGCTGTTGGCAGTTATGTATGCGTTCCAGTTGGTCGGCCAGGATCCGATCAACTGGCAGATCGTTGCGGTCTGCTTCTTGGTTACGGTGATCGCCACCGTCATGTTTATTCGGACAGAAAGACTGGCGGCCGATCCGTTAATTCCGATGGAACTATTTGATAATCGGACCTTCGTCGTTCAAAATATCGTGGTTTTTTTGGTCAGTGGCTTTCTGATCGGCTACGAAGTTTATCTGCCGGACTGGACCCAGGGAATTTTGGGCCTGCGGGCATCGATGGCCGGGTTTGCGGTGACGCCGAGTTCCCTGATGTGGATTGTCGGCTCATTTTTGGCCGGTAAATTGCTGGCCAGGACGTCACCTTACCGCATTATTAACCTCAGTCTCTTCTTTATCTTGGTTGGGGCCATTATTATGGTGCTGATTCCGGCATATACGCCGTTTGTGGCCTTCTTGGGGATTTCAATGATCTGTGGGACCGGCTTTGGCTTAACGGTGACAACGTCGATTATTAGCGTTCAAAATGAGGTTAAACCAACTCAGATTGGTGTGGCAACTTCCTTTAATACTTTGTGCCGAACGCTGGGTCAGACACTGATGATTTCAATCTTTGGTATCGTCATGAACACCACCATGCTGCGTGGGGTTCGGCAAACGGAACATACGTCCTTGAAAATGATGGACAAACTGATTAACCCATTGACTGCCAATCAGTTAAGTGACAAAATTTTGCCGCAGTTGCGAAATATTTTGTACAATTCCCTGCATAATGTCTTTGTGGTCGGCCTGATTCTGATTATCATTGCCTATATCTGCAATTTGTTTGACCGCAAAAATAAAAAACAGCGAATCAATTAATCGATCCGCTGAATCGCCATCAATATTGGTGGAAAATGCTGCTGATTTAAGAAGCTGTATTTCAAAACACTGTATCGTTTTTGGTCGAGTTGACTGCCAAATTCGAGGACGGTGTTTTTTTCGCGTTCGCCGCCTGGGTGACCGTAGTAGGCAACCACGACGATCACGCCATTATGGCACAAATGGTTGAGGCAGCCTTTAATCGCCGCAATCGTCGTTTCAGGGTAGGTGACAATCGTCTTATCGCCGCCCGGCAGATAGCCGAGATTGAAGATGGCGCCGGAAATCATGGTCTCGTATGGTAAAATTTCATCAACTTTGGCATGACTGATATTGTACAGGTAGACATTTTTGGTGCGAACGTGATTGGTTTTTAGAAGTGCTTTGGTATTTTCAACTGCCTGGGCTTGAATATCAAATCCATACACGGT
Source organism: Lentilactobacillus buchneri (assembly GCF_018314255.1). Classification (NCBI taxonomy): domain Bacteria; kingdom Bacillati; phylum Bacillota; class Bacilli; order Lactobacillales; family Lactobacillaceae; genus Lentilactobacillus; species Lentilactobacillus buchneri. The sequence continues at coordinate 122,612 of NZ_CP073066.1, read as the reverse complement.
GCCTTGTTTGCCAACTAAATTGGCTAAAAACAGGGTGTCGTGACCGTTACCCATGGTACAGTCAACGACGGTATCTCCGGAATCGACAGTTTCTGATAACAGTTCATGGCTATATTCCAATGCTGATTTGATTTTCATGAGATACCTCCTGCGAATCGATTAAATACCCATTGTGACACCATTAAGGTCACTAGGCCAAGACTCCAGCCACCCAGAACGTCACTGGCATAATGAACGCCAACATATATCCGGCTGATACCGATACCGACAATCATGATGATCAAAATCAGATCAACGATCAGCCGTTGGCTACTTCCTTTAAGCATGCGGTTGGCCAGCAAAATCAGGCTGCCGGCAACCACCATGATACTCATTGAGTGACCACTGGGGAAACTACTGCTGTGAACAGCCACCAGATGGGTCAGGGATGGTCGCGGCCGGTTAACCATGTGTTTGACCAGGGTATCAATTGGGGCTGCCAAGACGACGCCGTTAATCAACAGGAATAAGGCTGACTTGATTTTGCGAACCAAAAATAAAATCAAACCGGCACCGATTGTGAACCCCAATAGTGACTGATAATTTCCCAGCTCGGTAAAATGAATCATGAAGCTGGTTAGCGAGGGCGTTTGAAAGCTTCTGACCATGTGGCCGAAGTAGGTGTCAAAGGTATTGATCCATTCTTTATGTAAGACGACGCCGTAAGTCAGAACCAAAAAGATGACCAGTGAAACCAAACTAACGGTGCTTGAAATTTTTTGTGATTGTTTTTTCATGTTTTCAACTCCAATAATAAAATTATAGCACGCTGAGCAGTTGTTTTTTAAGACCTGTTTTGGTATGATAATAAGCAATAATTTCAATTTGTGAAAATGCAGAGACGAATTAGTAACCAACTGCCTGTTTTCCAGAAACTGAGTGGCTGCTGTGAACTCAGAACAGGTCGTGGCGAACTCATCGTCGAATGCTTGGTCGAACGAAGTAAATCAAGCCGGTTTGTCGCCGTTATTGATTCGAGAGCTCAAGTAATTGAGAATATAGGTGGTACCGCGATAAATCGTCCTATAAGAAGCCCAGTCTGGTTTCTTATGGGACTTTTTTCATTGATTGAGAAATATGAAAGGTGGAAGTTGCAAAATGGCATACAATCATGAGGTAATTGAGCGCAAATGGCAGCATTACTGGAAAGAACACAAGACATTTAAGACTGAAGAAGTTGCTGACAAAGACAAATACTATGTCTTGGATATGTTCCCTTATCCATCGGGTCAGGGCCTGCACGTTGGGCATCCTGAAGGCTACACAGCTACGGATATTATGGCTAGAATGAAGCGGATGCAGGGGAAAAATGTTCTTCACCCAATGGGATGGGATGCTTTTGGATTACCTGCAGAACAGTATGCATTGAAGACGGGGCATAACCCGCGGGACTTTACAGCTAAGAACATCAAAACTTTCAAACGCCAAATTCGTTCACTTGGATTCTCATATGATTGGGATCGTGAAATTAACACCACCGACCCAAGTTATTACAAATGGACCCAATGGATTTTTGAAGAATTATACAAACGCGGATTGGCTTATGAAGACAATATTGAAGTTAACTGGGCCCCTGATTTTATGGGTGGGACCGTTGTTGCCAACGAGGAAGTCGTTGACGGTAAGACTGAACGTGGCGGCTATCCGGTTTATCGGGTGCCGATGCGCCAATGGGTCCTCAAGATCACGGCTTACGCTGATCGATTGATTGATGACTTGGACGACCTGGATTGGCCTGAAAGTATTAAGGAACAACAACGCAACTGGATCGGCCGCTCGCGTGGTGCCAGCGTGTTCTTTGAGGTCAAAGGTCATCCTGATGACAAGGTTGAAGTGTTCACCACCCGTCCTGACACCCTGTTTGGGGCAACTTACATGGTGCTGGCTCCGGAACACGAGCTGGTTTCAAAGATTACCACCCCTGAACAAGCAGCTGAAGTCAAAGCTTATCAAGAAGAAGTTTCCCGCAAATCCGATCTTGAACGAACCGATTTGAACAAAGATAAGAGTGGGGTCTTCACTGGTGCCTATGGGATTAATCCAATGACTGGTAAAGAAGTGCCAATCTGGATTGGCGATTACGTTCTTGAATCATACGGAACCGGTGCCATCATGGCCGTTCCAGCCCATGATGATCGTGATTATGACTTTGCCAAGAAATTTGGACTGCCGATTGTTCCTGTCATTGAAGGTGGTAATACCGACGAAGCTGCCTATACGGGTGACGGTTCTCACTTCAACTCCGGCTTCATGGATGGCATGGGCAAAGATGACGCCATTAAGGCAGCCATCGATTGGTTAACTGATCATAAAGCCGGTCATGAAAAGGTCAACTACCGGCTGCGTGACTGGATTTTCAGCCGTCAACGATACTGGGGTGAACCAATTCCAGTAATTCATTGGGAAGATGGCGAAACGACGCTGGTTCCTGAAGATGAGCTGCCGCTTCGATTGCCAAAGGCCAAAGATATTCAAACCTCTGGTGGCAAGGAAAGCCCACTCGCTAACTTGGATGACTGGGTCAACGTGGTTGATAAAAACGGCCGTAAAGGCAAACGTGAAACCAACACGATGCCACAGTGGGCCGGTAGTTCATGGTACTGGCTGCGTTACATGGATCCCCATAACGACCAGGCGATCGCTTCGCCTGAAAAGTTGAAGTACTGGTCACCAGTCGACTTATACGTCGGCGGGGCTGAACATGCCGTTCTACATTTGCTATATGCAAGATTCTGGCACAAGTTCCTTTACGATTTGGGGGTTGTGCCAACCAAGGAACCGTTCCAGAAACTGGTTAACCAGGGGATGATTCTTGGAACCAACCACGAAAAGATGTCGAAGTCAAAGGGTAACGTGATCAACCCGGATGATATTGTTGATGAATATGGTGCAGATACACTTCGGGTATATGAAATGTTCATGGGCCCAATCGATGCTGCCAAGCCTTGGAGCACGGAAGGCATTCACGGGGCCTACCATTGGCTTGACCGGGTATGGCGATTGCTGATCGACGATAACAACCATCTTCGTGACCGCGTCACCACGATCAACGACGGCAAGCTGGACAAGATTTATAACCAGACGGTTAAAATCGTTTCAGATGATTTTGAACATATGCGGTTTAACGTCGGCATTTCTCAAATGATGGTCTTTGTTAACGACGCCTACAAGGCAGATTCACTGCCAATTGATTACATGGAAGGCTTCGTCAAACTCCTGTCACCGGTTGCCCCACATATTGCAGAAGAATTGTGGAGTCTATTGGGTCATGACGGCACGATTACCTATGAAAAATGGCCAACGTATGATGCTTCCAAGTTAGTTGAAAATACTGTTCAGATGGTCGTTCAAGTCAACGGGAAAGTTCGTTCACACATTAAGGTAGCCCGTGATCTTGATAAAGACAAAGTTGAACAAACTGCCAAAAGTGATGAGAATGTTGAACGCTATCTGGAAGGCAAGACTGTTCGCAAAGTGATTGTCATTCCAAACAAGATCGTTAATATTGTTGTCGGTTAACGTGATCAAGCAAACAGCTGGGGAATTGTCCTCAGCTGTTTTTGATTTGAACAGTTGAATTATTTTCAAAAAAATAAAAACATTCCGCCATTTTCTCCGTATATATATTACGAACGGGACGAGTTAAGTCGTCTTGAAAAATGTTGAAGGAGAAAGATGATGGATAAATTTGATAAAGTGACTTGGGGGAAAGCTAATAGTCTTAAATTTTGGAGCAGTTTAGTGCTCATGGCTGCCAGTGGGTTAATCATGCTGCAGGCACCGTTAGCTCACGCGGATTCCCCAGCAGCGAACATGCGCACGACTGAGTTGGGACAGCGGGTGACATTTTATGTTCAGCCGGTGTACCAATCCGATCCCAGTGGTGACTGGCAGGTGATTCCCGGAGTCAAGCCAATTAAGATGGTCGGCAATGTAGGGGGATCCTTTCAAGTACCGGTTTATAAGAACTTTGTTCCAACCACAACGATTTCTCATACAGTTCCAGATTTTCGTGCAGACTTGCAGCACCCGTTGCTGCTCAAATACAGTCAGGAAAGTACCGGCCTCTATACCGCAACGGTGAATATTAACTATATGAATCGTCAAGATAGTCACACACTGGACAGTGCCACCAAAACGTTGCATTACGCTGACCAAGTAACCATTAAGCCGAAGAAAATTCAGGGATATCAGCCGGTTGAGGCAACCTTTGAAAGCCCATATTTCACTAAAAATAACGATCAATCGGTAAACTTTTGTTTTAGAGAATTAAGGGATCTGACTTGCCTGGTAAAATTCTGGTACCAGCCAGTGAATGCTTCTCAGCCAGATCAGGCCGAGCAGGTCAAAGAAACCCGGCCAAAGCAGAACCATGCTGAGGGGTCTACGAATTCTCACGCAGGCACCGATTCAAAACTTGTGGAAGCTGCCAAACCGGTGACACAAGACAGTGGCGACACAAAGCCAGCCAGTTCGAATGTAGCGCCGGTATTACCAGTCAACTCAACTGATCAGGCGCAAAAAAGTGCTCCCCAAGTTGAAGTTAAGCAACAACGGCCCACGGTTCCTCAACCAACTTTAATAACTAAAGAACCGGTGTTTCAGGCGGCTAAACCTGTCGAGACGAAAGCTGCAAGTCTTCCGTCAGATTTGTCCCAGGTTGCACAACAATCGCCAGTGGTCCCGTCAAAACCAACGAATTCGACGAGGGTTAATGTGGCGGGAAAAAGTCAAATCTCTGTTAGTCGGCCAACAGAGAGTGTCCGCACGTCATCCCGGCCAGCGACTGATTCCCACCTGGGAGCAACCGGGGTCGCAATTTTGAACAACTCGACGCATGTAGGCCAAGCTACAATAACCCAACCGACTCCAAACAAAAAAGTCGCCGTAAAAGGGATGGCCGTCTACGCCATCAAAACGGTCGGGCTATACAGTTCCCCCAATTTTAAGGCCGTCAATCGACTTTTCCGATATCCAGCTCAAAAGCGCTATGCCCGACCCATGTTTGTAGTAACCGGCTACGCTCGTTCAGCTACTGGTAAGTTGCGGTACCGGGTACGGGATGTCAATCATCAAAGCCCTTCCCATGGCAAAACAGGCTACCTAACGGCAAACTGGACCTATGTGAGACCAGTCTATTACGCCAGTCGTCACCCAAAAATCAAAGTGATCAACCCGACCGGCATTCATGGCTATCAAGGTAAGAATTTGACTGGTAGAGTTGCCACCTACAAAATGGGCCAGACTGTCAATGTCAAACGCATGGTTCATTATCACTTGACAACGCGTTTTGTCTTAGCCGATGGTTCATATATCACAGCTAATCGTAAATTAGTGAGTGCCTTTAAATAATCAACTACATGAATGAAAAACAGCCAAAATCCGAAATGGATTTTGGCTGTTTTTGAGTTGCTATTGCATTAATTCACTCGCAGAACTATCCTGGTAATTTTTATTCCACAGGAATTCCGTTAGAATTTTATTGACGGCAATGTTGTTATTGTGCAGGGCACTGTGTTGCGCCTTTGGACCAAAAGCTTGAAATGTTTGATAAAAACTGACATGATCTCGCAAAATATAACCCAATGATAGGGCAGAAGCGTTAGTGACCACGCCATCTGAATTTGAACCATCGCCCAAGTTACCATAGATATTCAAAACCCTGGCTTGACGAGGAAAATTTTTTCTCAGCCGATAGAGTAACTTGTATTCAGGATGGATGATCTTGGGTTTACCAGTCGGCAAAATGCGATTTTTGTTGGGCGCATCATCCCATAACTGCATCAGTGGACCTGATGTCGGCTGATTAGATTTGTGATTATCCATTATCCCATCATAAGGCCCGGCGATCACACATAACTTATTGGTTCGCGGCAAATCAGACCGGTTGCCGTTCAAAAGGTTATAGTAGATTACCGCGTAAGCCCCCATGGAATGGCCGACAAAGTTTAATTGATTGACATGGTATTTCTGCTTGAGTAACTTGCAGACCTTGGTCAGCCAGCGAGCATACTGAACCTCGCCGGCGCGGTTATTGTCCATTCGGACCATAATGATTGGATTCACCATCCATGACTTAACGGTTCCAGTGACTGACAATTTTCCGTTGGCTCTCACGCGGACAATCATTCGCCTTGAAGCGGCGCCACTGACCTCTGCCGCGGAGATCATATCTTTTTCGGAACGAAGGGTGGCCCCCCAGCCGTGGACAAAGATAGTCGGCGTACTGGAGTCAATATAGTTGGCCTTGAGCTGATCCGAAGCACGCTGATCCTGCCAAATGTTAAAACCGAAGCCCAAGATGATGAGCCCGTCGATTACAAAGTAAAGTATTCGCAAGTTTCTTGAGCGCCGATAATTTATCAACTAATTGACCGCCTTATACGTGAATTCTTTATTTTTTGTTTGACATAGCCGTAGCCAAGTGACAGGATAAACGAAATTAAAACCGCCAGAATTGTTTCCATAATGGCACCATTGTAGCCAGCTTCATCGATGATATCGATGACGGCCTTGTGCAGATACATAATTCCCAATGTCTGTTGGCCCAATAATTGAACCGGCTTAATGAGGAACTGGGGCATGAATTTGCAGAAATAGTAACTGGCGCTGAAAACGACTAAACAAACAATAATCGGGATAAAAGTAATGTAGGAAACCCGAGAAATTGGAATGTGATGATAGGAAGCGTGAATGATTTTGGACTTCAGGAAGAACGCGAAGTTGAACCGGTCCATGTGCTGCATCCAAAACAACCAGACGGTAAGCATGGCTGCTGGAATAATCACCCACAGGTCCTTAACGAATTGCTGAATTTTGTGGAAATAAAGATAGCCAAATAACATGAAGAACATGGCGATAAAAGCAACATCGAAGTCCCAGGGAACGTATTTATAACTTAGGAAGTAAATGTGCTTGTAACTGGTGGAAATGATTAATGAAGCAAAGGCCACAATAATCTGTGCTTCCCGGCTTTTGACGTATGTAATGACAATCGATGTGAAAACCAGGGCCAACAGGTAAACATTAATGTACCAAAAAACACTGAGGTAGTGGTTCAGTGTCCGTCCACCATACAGTAATCGGGCAAAGTAGAAGATCGTGTACGACCAACTTTCACCTCTGATGAAGTGTGACAGTAAAATCAAAAAGCCACCACAGATTAAATATGAAATTAGCAGTGGTAAAATCCGTTTCTTGAAAAAACCGATCCAATTGTTATTGACGATTGGCTTTAAGAAAAAGCCCCCCATGATGAAGAAGATCGGCATGTGCCACCAATAAAGAAAATGGAACATGGTGCCGTGTCGTGTCATGGCGTGACCGAAAACAACGGCGACAATTCCGACCGCTTTGGCAACGTCAATCCACTCGATTCTTTTTTTACTCACAAGTGTTTCACCTCGAAAATTATTAAGACCACATATAAAAATATTCTAGTGCATTTAGGGTGTTCATGACAATACTTTTTCATTACATCTCTATAAAACAATTGATGCTTAAGTAATTTTTAATATATCACCCCGTTATTGCTATTCATTAGCAACTTGATTAAAATGAAGCGAGTGTCAAAGTATACGAAAGTAGGAACAATCATGATTGATAATCATCAAAACCTGACGGAAAAGTCGCGTGACCAGATGTTATCCGGGTCAGCGTGGATGACGGCCGGTAGTATTTTGAGTCGATTTCTCGGTGCAGTCTATATTATTCCCTGGGGGATTTGGTTTGGCAATTATTTCTTCCAAGCCAACGCGCTGTACGGACTCGGGTATAACATTTACAGTTTCTTCTTGATTGCCGCCATTGCCGGGATTCCCTCGGCGATCGCCAAACAAGTGGCTCATTACAATGCCTTAAATGAGTATGGTGTCGGCGTTCGGCTTTATAAACGGGGCTTGGTGTTGGCCATTGCTACAGGAGTTATCTGTGCGGTGATCCTGTATTTTGGTGCGCCCTTAATTGACGGCGGCAATCCCAACGTCATTCCTGTTTTGCATTCATTGGCATGGGCAATTTTGATTATTCCGACGATGAGCCTCACCCGTGGTTATTTCCAAGGTTACCAACAAATGGCGCCATCAGCGATTTCCCAATTCGTGGAACAGTTGGCTCGAGTTGCCTACATGCTTTTGACAGCCTTCATTATGATGCGGGTGCTGCATGGCAGTTGGGTCAATGCTGTTTCTCAATCAACTTTTGCTGCTTTCATTGGTGCGGTTGCCGGCCTGGCGACCCTTGGCGTTTATTACTTCCGCCGCCGCGAAGATTTTCGACAGCTGGTTTTGTCCAGCAATAATGAGATCCACGTTGAAGCAAAACAATTATATCAGGAAATTATTGCGCAGGCAGTGCCCTTTATTATATTGGGTGCCGGAATCACGATTTTTATGCTGATTGACCAGTTTACTTTCTTCAAGATTATGCGGATGGCAACTGATTACAACTACGCGACCCTCTCCGATCTATATGCAATGTTTGCCGTTAACTCAAATAAATTGATTATGATTACTGTGTCGCTTTCCTCTGCTTTGGCGATTACCGCCGTGCCGATGCTCTCAGAAGCGCTGACCAGCGGGGACAACGTCGAAATTCGCAAACAAAACTCCAATGTGATGGCATTATTCATGTTTGTCATGATTCCCGCTGCCCTGGGAATGGCCGCAATTGCCGGACCGCTTAACCGGGTCTTCTATGGCACCACTCATCAGGCACTCGGCGCTAATATTCTAACGTTTTCATCCATTATTTCCATTCCGATGGGATTGTTTGTCGTTATTTCTGCCGTGATGCAGGGATTGTCTCAAAACAGACGGGCAGTTAAGTTCTTTGCTGTTGGAACAGTGGTTAAGTTTGTGCTTCAGTGGCCTTGTACCTATTTTTTGGGTTCGTTTGGGCCACTGCTTTCCACCGGGATTGGCTTGACCGTTGCCAACTGGTTGATTCTTATATATTTGAATCGCCATTTCGGTTTTGAAAAACGGATGTTGGACATTGCTTTTCGGAAGATTTCGAAATATTCATTGTTTATGTATGCTGCTGCATTGTTGACGGTTTATGGATTGAATTTTGTTGTTCAATTGGTTGGTAATCCATTTGGACGGGTTGTCAGTCTGATCGTGACCTTGGCGGCCGTTTTGGTTGGTGGGGTGATTTACCTATACTTAGCCTTGAAGAGTCGAATTGCCGATATGATTCTGGGCCCGCGAAGTGACAAGTTGCGACGGTTGCTTAAAATCCAATAACCAGCTGTTTTCATTCATATTTAGCCAAGATAAAATAAACAAGTCTCCATCACTGACAATTCAGCTGATGGAGACTTTTGTGATTCAATTTAGTTATTTAGCTTGATGCTTATACATAAATTTCGGCAGAGCCTCACTGATTTGGTGGGGCAGGACGACATATTGCTTTTCAGCCAATTTATCAGCAATGGCACTATGAGAATAAACCGCCGCCAACACAGCTTTTTGCGGATCTTTGAACTGGGCGGCAAAGCCCCCGACCATTCCGGCCAAGGTGTCACCCATTCCGCCCGTTGCCTGGGCAGGAGTGCCGCCAGTGTTTTCGTAGACGTGGTTGTCCGCATAAACTTGCGTTCGATGTGATTTAACCACCACAATTGCGTGGAGCTGTTTGGCGGCTGCCTGGTTTTTCTCTGGCGTCTGGTCGGCAATCTTAATGCCGGATACTCGCTGCCATTCCATTTGATGCGGCGTCAAAATATTGATCGAATCCTGTGGCAGCGGCAAGTTGTTGGCAGCAAGCAATGTCAGTGCCGAACCATCAATGACTAACTTTTGTTCGCTGCCGGCAATCCGAAAGACTTTTGTCAACAGGGTCAACGCACTGGGATCGGTTCCCAGGCCAGGCCCAATGACCACCACGTCGGCACTTTTAATGATTGGTTCTGCCTGATCAAAATTGTTCCAATCCACAAACATTGCTTCGGGCAGCCAGTCATGCAGACTGGTTTGATTACTGGGGTCCGTAATCGTGGTGACCAAGCCGGCTCCGGAATAAACTGCTGCCAGTGAGGCCATGATAATCGCACCGCCAAAGTTTTGGCTGCCGCCAATCAAAGCGATTTTGCCGTAAGTGCCTTTAAAACTATCTGCCGGTCGCTTACGAATGACATCTGTTAAAATTTGACTTGTGATTTTTTTGACATTTACCATCATCAGATCTCCCATCCGAATCTGTTTTTCACCCTAATTATAGCATTTCTGGAGTGGACAAATTGCCAACGCCAATTGAATAGTGTGATAAAATTGAACTATAAGAAATGGACAGGAGCGAGAAAAATGACAGTTGATTGGAAAAAGCGCGCACAAAGTTATCAAGACGAGTATTTGAACGATTTAAAGGAATTGATCAGTATTAACAGTGTTCGTGACGATGAGCACAAGACTGATGAATTTCCACTGGGCGAGGGGCCAACCCAAGCGATGCTCAAATTTTTATCATTTGGGGAGCGCGACGGCTTTAAGACGCAAAATATCGACAACATTGTTGGCTATATTGAGTATGGTTCCGGCGATCAGACAATGGCGATGCAGGCCCATGCGGACGTTATGCCTGCTGGAGACGGCTGGGAAACCAATCCATTTGAAATGGTGGAAAAAAATGGCAACGTCTATGGACGTGGAACGTCAGATGATAAGGGACCTGCGTTAGCCGCTTATTATGGGTTGAGAATGCTGAAGGACAATGGGATTATGCCCAAAATGAAGATTCGTTTGATTATTGGAACTGACGAGGAAAGTGACTGGACCGGGATGAAGCATTATTTCCAAGTTGAACCGCAACCGACCTTTGGTTTTTCCCCAGATGCTGAATTTCCTCTGATTAATGGTGAGAAGGGCAATGCCACTTATGTCACGACCTTTGGCCATACAAATGGTTCCGAATTCACTTTGAAGCGATTTGATTCCGGATTGCGATTGAACATGGTTCCCGGATCTGCGGATGCGCTGGTCGAAGTCGGTGATAACGAAAAATTTGTCGATGGCTTTACCGAATTTTTGGATCAAAACCCGATTGCCGGTGATGTCAAATCAACCGGTCAGGGCGTTGCTTTGCACATTACCGGTAAAGCTGCCCACGCGATGGAACCCAAGAACGGCGTCAATGCCGGCACGTATCTCGCCAAGTTTTTGAATGACTATGCATTTGACGGGGCCGCTAAGGAATTTATTTCCTACCTGGCTGAAGACCTGCATGACGATTCCCGGGCAACCAAAATCGGTGCTGCGCACGTCGACGACATCATGGGAGAGTTAACCATGAACGTTGGGATTATGAAATTTGACACGCAGCACGGCGGCAGCGTCAACACCAACTTCCGTTACCCGAAAGGAACTGATGATCAAGAAATTTTGGCTCACTTGCAACAGGCTGCCGATAAACGCCATGGAACCGTTAAGGAAATCAACAATATGGACACCCACTACGTTGATCCAAGTGATCCGATTGTCAGTACCTTGATGCACGTTTACCAGGAACAGACGGGCGATATGGATTCCAAACCGGAAGTCGTCGGCGGCGGTACTTATGCCCGTTTGATGAAACGTGGGGTGGCGTTTGGCGCATTGTTCCCAAACGCCCAAGATACCATGCATCAGGCAAATGAGTTTCAGCCGGTTGCCAATTTAATCAAGGCAATGGCAATTTATGGGCAATCAATTTATGAGTTGACAGCCAAGTAAAAACATTGAGGTGGTTAGTATGTTGGACTTTAATTATTCGAATATTCTGGTTGGGATTGATGGTTCAAAAACTGCCGCCAAGGCCGTTAGACAGGCAATCACGATTGCCGAGCACAACCATGCCAAGCTGACAATTGTGGCAATTATCAACGACCGTGAAATTCTGGGGGTGTCAAAAGCCGCCTTGATCGGTTTTGGCAACGTCAATCAATCAACGATCGATGAGGTCAAATCCAGATTTCAACGGCTCGTTCATAAATACGAATTGATGGCAAAAGACCGAGGACTTGCTGTCAGTGCCTTTGTAACTTCAGGCGATCCCAAAAATCAATTGGCTCACGAGTTGGTGGATGACGAACATGTGGATGCAATCGTTGTCGGGGCCACCGGGGCAAATTTTGTTGACCGGATGACAATGGGGTCAACAGCAGCTTTTGTTATTGCTCAAGCCCCCTGTGATGTGTTTGTGGTCCATCGCGACTAGCCGGTTTCAAGTCGGTTAGAACAACTGAAATGAAAAAAGAGGTGAGCCGGTATTTCGAGAATACCTGGTTCACCTCTTTTGCGGTCCATCATTCAATTTTGGTTGGCTGATTCTTCTGCGGATTGTTAACAATTAATCCCCAGATTCCGGGAATCACGTACAAGAAACTGCCCAAGACGCCCAGCACGATTAAAACAATCGGCCACACGTATCTTTCATTGTAGTGAAGTCGTTTAATACCAAAGAACGCAATGATTTGCTGGATTCCATACACCAGCAAAAGAAAAATGGCGATCATGTGATAGTTCCATGAGTTATGAACGCCTGCAGCATCCGTCGTTCTGGTCAGCATAAAGATTGCCAGCGCCAAAACGACAATGGTGATCACCCACCAGACGATCCAGCCGCAAATTTGAGCGGCAGATAATTTATGTTGTTTTGTATTTTGCAAATCTACATCTCCCCCAATATTGTTTATATCAAGCCTACCAAGAGTGGCCTGATTCAGTCAAATAAAAGTTGCATCCAGGCCACCAAAAAAGTTATACTTTTCGAAGCACGTCATTGAGAAATGACAATTTCGAAGGGTGAGGTTTGGTCATGATTGACATCGTATTCAGTGATAGTTTTGCATCAACATTGAAGTATTACTATCAGAAAAGACATCTTGACGGGCAGGTTTTGGCATTGCCAATGTATCTGAGCTTGGGGACATCAGTCAACGCTCGTTTATGGAAAGCCATCAAACCATTTATAAAATCGAATACGCTCATTATCAAGCCTCTGAACAATTAACTGTCGAAGCGGTAAATGCTTTACGGCAGGGGCTTGATCAACTGAGTCAAAGTGCTCAGGCTGGCGAATCGTTTCGTATTTGGTGGAGTGAGACGGCTGACGACTACTGCGGCTTTTTGTGGATTTGCGATTATTTAAAGGATTTTTCAGTTCAAACGATGAGTGTCAAGGTTCCAATGACCTTGGTCCGAGAAGACAGTTTAATGATTATTTCCAAATTAGGTGAAATCAGTGAAGACGCCATTGATGAATTTCAATTGGCATCACTACAAAGGGACCTGTCTGCTAATTCCCGGAGAGCCTTCAGTTACTATTGGCATGACTTAAGGAGTGAAAATAATCCGATCAGAACGGTGATTAACGGCACCGTTGTCAGTCAATCGATTGACTTTTACGATCGTTTTGTCCTTGCCAATCTCAGTCAACGGCGGTTTAGAAATATTCTGCGGGTAATTGGTGAGACTTTGGGCGATTATCCGTTCACGGCTGACTGGTGGTACCGCCACCGGATTGATTACTTGGTGTCAAAGGGAAGCGTCGATTATAAGGCGGATCCGGACGCAATCGTTGGGAAAATTAAATTGGCAAAATAAAAAGGGGCTGTTTAGCTGTGAAATTATCAGCTGAACATCTCCTTTTAACTCCGTGGCCTTTTCATCGTATCTGGTAGACCTGAAACTTATGACTGTCTGTTAGAGTGTCTCACTTTGTGGTTGGCGAATTTTAGCCAAAGCATCATCAATCTGTCCGAGAACGATTGTGACATTCTTGGGATCGGACAAGTCATACTTCTGCAAGTCGATTTTGATCTTGGGACTGACATCGTATTCTTGGAACCATTTCTTATATGCTGCCCACATCTTGAAGTAGTATTCCTGAAGGCCAGGGTTGTCGTCAAACTGTTCATAGTCGCGACCGCGTTTTTTGATCCGGTGCTTGATGGTGTCAAAGTCACTATCAGCATACACCAGCAAATCAGGAGCCTTTTTTGGCAACTCGTCGAGTTCTGCCATCATGTTATTCAATAACTTGAGGTAAACCGCCAATTCAGTGTCGGTGATGTTTCCCTGAGCATTATTTTCCCGGGTGAACAGTGCATCTTCATAGATTGAGCGATCCAAGACGTTATTATCATCACTCAATGCTTGTTTGATCATTGAGAAACGCTTGTTTAAAAAGTAAATTTGAAGTAGAAATCCGTATTGTTTTGGATTGGAGTAGTAAAGCGGTAAAACGGGATTATCGCCAACGGGTTCAAAAAACGCTTTTGTCCCGAGATGTTCCGCAATTTTTCCGGTTAAAGTGGTCTTTCCGACCCCAATCATTCCTGCAGTTATTATCACCATGGTAGCCCCTCTTTATAATAAAATGACAATATATAGTGTACCACAAAATGTGGTAACACAATATATATAATTTCCCGATTCGGAAGTTAAAATTGGGAATGCCGCACATATTAAGTAGTACAATATAGTTAATAAGTTAAATGGAGGGAATTTAATGTATAAAGCGGTTGTGTTCTTTGACTTAGACGGGACACTTTTTGATAATGAAAAAAACGTGTCCGACGAAAATGTAGCGGCAATCAATGAATTACGTGCCAATAATATTTTACCGGTGATCTCCACTGGTCGAAATATTTTTGAAATTCAGTATGTGATTGATGCCACTGGGATTAACTCGTTAGTCAGCGCTAATGGGAGTTATGTTCAGTATGAAGGCAAAAAACTCAAAGCAGAACAAATTAGTGATGATGTGATTGAGGAAATCCTTGCCTTTGCAAAACAGCAGGGGGATGTCATTTCCTTTTACAACAATAAGGAATTTGCGTTGACTTTTGAAAATGACATGACGAAAGTGAACTATCGTCTGTTGCGATTAACACCACATGTTGACCCAGAATTTTACAAGCATCATGAAGTTAATTTCTTAAACGTCTTTAATTACGATAAGGATAAGCTCTACCAAGACAAGTTCAAAGGGAAGTTGTCTTTGGTCCGTAACAACCCGCGTTGTTTGGATACCATGAAGTGGGGTGTTTCCAAACAAACGGGAATTCAGGCTTTGATGAAGAAACTGAACCTCGGTGACGTTCCATCATACGCGTTTGGGGATCAAATGAATGATTTGCAAATGTTTTCCGAAGTTAAATTTCCAATTGCCATGGGTAATGGTGTCCCAGAAGTTAAGGAAAAGGCGTCCTTTGTCACTAAATCAAATATTAACGGTGGGATTGTGAACGGCCTTAAACATTATGGGCTGATTGATTAATATCTCGTCAAAGGTTGTTCTCGACCATTTAACGACGAAAGGCAACTACCCCGAAACAGAGGTAGTTGCCTTTCGTCGTTAATCATCAGAATTAGGGGGTGAAACGAACCCTTAATTCATTTGCTTTTCAATATTAGCCAACGTCATTTCTGAAGTATCGGCAAAATTAATGTCGGCATCCTTTAAGATATTTTTGTCGCCGATGCCAATCGAGGTTTCGCCAGCTGCGTTAATTGATTCAACACCAGCTGCCGCGTCTTCAACGCCGATGCACTGTTCCGGCTTGAGATCAATCAATTCAGCACCCTTTAAATAAATTTCTGGGTCGGGCTTGCCTTTACTCAATGTTTTTGGATCAACAATCTTTGGGAAATAATCGGTTAAATTCAGCTTTTGCAAGACTTTGGGCGCGTTTTTAGATGCTGAAGCCAATGACAATAGGTAGCCGCCATTTTTGATTTCGTCCAAGAATGCTTTAATCCCCGGTAAGATATTGTCAGGGGTCATTTGATCAACCAACTTCAAGTAGTTGGTATTTTTTTCAGTTGCCAAATCAACCTTTTGCTCATCAGTGTATTTATCTTGAAGATTTCCAGCTTTCAAAATCATTTCCAATGAGTCCATTCGACTGATGCCTTTTAGACCGTCTTCAAGTTCTTTGGACCATGGAGCGCCGACTTTATCGGCAACTTGATGCCATGCCTGGCTGTGAAAAACCGAGGTATCGGTAATCACACCATCTAAATCGAACACGAAGCCTTTAATATCGGAAAATTTTGCCATTATCATTCACTCCTTATTATTTATAGGTAATTGTTGCCATCTTGTTCTTAGTCAGTGAATAAGCCTTTTTCGCAACACTGACGTGAGTATCGGCATCTGCGGTCACATCGATCCGATGATGACCGATGACGAAGTGGTAATTGATTCCTTGGTAAGTTTCTTTAAATGAAATTTTAGACCAAGTGCTTGGCAGGTGAGGATTAATCGTGACCTCGTCGGTATCAAATCGGACACCGCCATAGCATTTCGTTTCAATTTGAAGGGTCGCACCCATTACACCCAGGTGGATTCCTTCGGCAGTCGTCCCGCCTTGAATGTCGTAGTAATCTGAGAACAGGGCAGTTGAAAACAGCTGCCATGACTGGTCCATGTTGCCGTCAATTTCGTCCAGAACCGAATAAACAATTCTGGAAAGAGTTGATCCATGAGTCGTCCGGTCAAGATAGAACCGTAAGTTGCTGGTAAAGAAGTTGGCGGGCAGCTTGTACCCCAGACGGTTGATGACTTCTTGCACTTCGTCAAACGGCAGTTCATAGTAGGCCATCAATGTATCAGCCTGTTTGGCAACTTGGTAGGCGTCCGGTGACTTGCCTTCGCCTTTGAGCAGTCGATCTATTCTGGAAATATCACCATACTTCTTCCGGTATGAATCGAAATTCAGTTTGGATAGGTTGAAGTACCCTGAGAACTGGCCGATAATACCTTCTTCGTTGATGTCCAATCGCAGTTTATGGGCGATATCGTTCATCTTGGCGAGAAGTGCGTCGTCAAAGCCGGCTTTTTCACTGGCTTGCTTTAAAACGGCGCTGTCTTCCTGCGATACCAGGGTATTGACCTTGTCAAACAGCCAGGAAACCATGATATTCGTATAGGCATTATTGGTTAAGCCATGATCGTTGGAGTTAGGGTACTCTTCGTGAAATTCGTCAGGCCCCATGACATGATGGATGTCATAACGGTCGGTTGATTGATCGTAGTCGGTCATGCTGACCCAGAACTTGGAAATCGACAGCAGCATTTCCAATCCGTATTGATCCATGAATTCTTTATCGCCCGTGATGTGGACATAATTGATAATGTCATAGGCAACTGAAATGGAAACGTGCCGTTGTAGGCGGCTGTTATCGGGATCCCATTTGCCGCTAACCGGATTCAAGTGAACAAATTGTGATTGCTCATCGCCATACATCCCTGACTGCCAAGGGTACATTGCACCTTGTTTGTCCTCTGAGGCAGCATACTTTCGCGCCTCAGCTAACCGGTTGTAACGGTAAAGTAGGCACTGTTTGGCAATCGCAGGGTAATGAATTGCATAGAATGGCAAATCAAACGTGACATCCCAAAAAATGTGTCCACGGTAAGCTTCACCATGCAGCCCACGAGCACCAACGGATGCATCCAATTTACCGGACGACAAAGCAGCACTGGTAACTAACATGTGGAAAATATTGACCCTGGTCAACTTTTGGCTGGTAAGATCATTATCGATAATAATGTCGGAGTGTTGCCAAACATTGCTCCAGAATTTTTCACTATCGCTTAACGTATCTTCAAATGAGGAGTCATCAAGTTCTTTTTGTGCATCGGCTTCCAAATGGTTATTTTCGTCTTGGGAAGTAAAGACGGTGACATTCTTTTTGAATTCGTATTCCTTGCCGGGCTCAACGTTAATGCTCAAAGCCTGTTGGACTTTACCTTCCTCAGTCGTGGTATCGATCAATTTTTTGGTATCGAAATCTGGACTGCTGAGTTTGGAGTTGATCACAAATTGAACGTGTGAGGTCTTGGTTTGACCGGTCATCGAGACTTGATTGTCATGAGCTGACATGCCGATGACATCAATGTGGTGCTGATCAAAGTCTTGATAACGTTCCACGTTGCCGTTAATAACGTTGCCATCAATGCCGGCATAGATTTGTAAACTGCCGGAGAAATTGATGGGCTTTAATTCATATTTGATTGCGTAACGGTGCCACTGATCCATGTTGGCAACTTTCGTAGCCCGGACTTGGATGATATGGCCGGTTGAAAGCTGAACGTGCAGGGTGGTTGTCAAAGTACCGGTCTTCAGATCCAAGCTTCGGTAAATATCTTGAATATCGGCTTTCTTAATGGTAAATGGCAGTTGATGGTCAACACCGAAACTAATGTATTGGGCATTCGGTAAGTTCACCAAATCCTCGTTCACAACGTCGCGGTCATTAATCTTAGTCGTCAATTGGTTGTAAACACCGGCAACGTACATACCCGGGTAATTATCCTGATCAGCGTGGGACTCAACGTAGGCCCCCCGGAGACCAAAGTAACCGTTCCCGATTGTCAGCATGGCTTCTTGGCCGTAGTTCCGTTTACCGGCATATTCACCATAGTAATCCAGATGCCACTTAAGGTATTCTTCCTTATCGGCAACGGCTTTTTTCAGCCCAACTTCTTTGATCTTTTGCAGATTAACAACCGGAATATTCATCATGTTGGCAATTGCCAATCCGATATCAATCTTTTGGTGATTAATGCCAATAATCGTATCTGAAAACTCATAGTTTAACGAATTTTCGATAATGGCGGCGTCGATCGGCAGGCCGGTCAGCGCTGCTTTGATATTTTCAAGATTATCGCCAATTGAAAATTTGGGGTTATATGTGATCATAAACTTTCGAAACGGCGGTTTGTTGGAATCTTCTGAATAATTTAATTCCATGACCCCATCGCGGGCCCTAATAGCAAACGTTCTCATAACAAAACCTCTTCTCAATTTTTGGGAAATAAATTAAACCTTCACACTTTTAATTCTAGCCCAGACATCATGCAATCGCAATCAATTACCGTTTTGGAATGGTCTGCGGTGCGTCATTGACGGTTCATTGTTTATTTTTTAACAGATCCCGGATCTCGGAAAGTAGTACTTCTTTGTTATCGATTGCAGGCTTTGTCGGCTGACGCTTGAGGACCTTGTTAATGAGTTTGATTAAGATAAAAACGACAAAGGCAACAATTAGAAAATTGATCAGTGAATTGATAAAGGCCCCGTAACGAAAAGTCGCATCACCGACTTTGAAAATCAGGTTTGACAAGTCAATTTTTCCTAAGAAGATCCCAATTAACGGGTTGATCAAATTATTTGTGAGGGAGGTGACAATTCCAGTAAAGGCGCCACCAATAATCACCCCGACAGCCAGGTCGATGACATTTCCTCTGGCAATAAAAGCCTTAAATTCTTTGAGCATGGTTTTTCTCCTTTCAACTATCTTATTTCCATGATGTATTTATTATATCGACTTTAAATACCCGAAGACAAACTCTAACTTTCCCAATTCAAACGTGAACTCCATTGGCAAAGTATGATAGTATGAAATAAGAAATTTTACAGGAGAATTCATTTGAAAAAGTCTAAATTATTCTTAATCGTCGGCGCCGTCGTATTAGTGTTAGCAGTGGCGTTTTTCATCACAAAGTTCTGGCATTTGTCAGTTCTGTCGTTCGCGCTGATTTGGCTGATTGCAATTATTGTCATTCGCCTGATTTTGACGCCGTTGGTGGTGATGATTGTTCGCCAACGCGATGAAAGAAAAGCCCAACGAGAAGCAGACGACAATAGTCGTGACAAATAAGATTGTTTGAAGGGGATTGTATGAACAAGGATTGGCTCCACAGGATTTTCATAACCGCAGGATTGATCTTGCTTGCCATTGGTGGCTTTGCGGCAACCAGCGGACAGGCAGCTGCCAAGACGACCAACGTCGCTGATTCCAAACAGCAATTGGTTGATATTGTGCTGCGGCCAAAAAGTCAGTCGGCGCTTCACCAATTTGTTTACAACACAGTGACGCCGAGTTCGCCGACTTATCGCAAATTTGTTTCCCCAAGTACTTTTGCCAAACGATTCAGTCAGAGCCCAAAGCAGATTAAAGCTTTGCAGACATATCTCAGACACCATCATTTGAGGGCTCAGACTTACAAAGGTAATTTGATTATGGTGGTCAAGGGATCAACCAAAAACGTCGAGAAGGCGTTTAAAGTTAACCTGGTGAACGTAAATAACGGTGAGGTCAAATATCAAAAGGCCAGCCGAAATCCTCAACTACCCAAGAAACTTTCCAAGGTCGTTTATACCGTCTTTGGGTTATCAAATTACTCACCGTTTTCCTCATACAAAACCAAATTTCAGCCCTCATCGCTGCATACCAGAACTGCCAGCGGGACGACAACCACCAAAAAGTATTCGCCGACGCGATTTGTCCGTCGCTACAATCTGCAGTCCCTATACGATAATGGGTCGACTGGCCGCAGTAAAACCATTGGGATCATTTCATTTGCCAACTTCCATCCTAATGATGTGTACCGCTACTGGGATGATGAGGGCATCAATGTGAAATCTAATCGACTAAGCGTTTATCGGACTAACGGCTTTAAGGGTACCTGGGATGGCTATGATGAAACGACCATCGATGTTGAACAGGCCGGCGCAATCGCACCGGACAGCAACATTCGGACCTACATTGCCCGTCCAAACATTTTGGGAATGGTGAATTCAATTGCTGCCGCAGTTGGTCAAAACGTGGCCGATAGTTTGTCACTCAGTTGGGGCCAAAGTGAAGCCCAAGTGGCCTATGAAATGAAACAGGGGATTACCCCGAAAAAATATAATCAAATCATGAACTTATTATTTGAGCAGGCAGCTGCCCAAGGAATGAGTGTCTTCACCGCGACTGGTGATAATGGTGCCTATGATGGGATTACCACCGGGTTAACGTCAGGATTGTCCGTTGATACGCCGTCTAATTTTCCATATGTGACCGCAGTCGGCGGCACGACACTGCCGAAAACCTATACTGTCAATAAGAAAAAAGTCACCATTCACCAGGAACGCACCTGGGGGGCTGACTTTTTATACCCCAACTATAAACACCAACGATTTTTCGGAACTTTGGACATGCTTCAAAGCTTCTTTGCCGGAGGTGGCGGCGGTTTTAGTAAATATAATGCCAGACCCGCCTATCAAAAAGGGATCAGCGGTGTCGGGACGTATGATGCGACTAATCTGTGGAAATTTAAATATGGTCGGCCGGAATTGTTGAAAAAGCCGATTAATCTTAGCGGCAAATCCAGCGGCAGAAACCTGCCCGACATTTCAGCGAATGCCGACCCCAATACCGGTTACAGCATGTTCATTACGCCGAAGAACAATCGAAATTCCAAGGGGCAATGGCTGATTACCGGTGGGACCAGTGTCGTCGCCCCACAGATGGCCGCAGCCAGTGTTTTAATGTCTGATTTCACTACCAATGGCCGCTTGGGCTTTTGGAATCCACAGATCTATCGATTTGCCAAACGATCAACTTCGCCGTTCAAACCGTTGGACAGTCGGACAAATAACACCAACTTGTACTATACCGGACAACCGGGGAAGATTTATAACCAGGCGACCGGACTTGGAACCGTTGATTTTACAGCTTTGAACAAAGCTTTTAATAGTTAAGGAGACGCTGCATGGAAGAGCAAAGAAAGTTAACTTTTGGTGACTACTTTGAACGATTAATGATCTTTTTTGGGCTGATTATTTTGGTCGGCTCAGTTCAGC
The DNA here is from genome assembly GCF_018314255.1 of Lentilactobacillus buchneri. Classification (NCBI taxonomy): domain Bacteria; kingdom Bacillati; phylum Bacillota; class Bacilli; order Lactobacillales; family Lactobacillaceae; genus Lentilactobacillus; species Lentilactobacillus buchneri. Next base: position 100,954 of record NZ_CP073066.1, on the reverse strand, counting down.
TGCCACTGATGTTCATTGTCCAAGGCAAGCTGTCAGCAGTTGCCAATTACGCTGTTGGAGCCTTGTACTTGTTGGGCTTTCTAATCGCCATTTGGCTGGCACAGTATGCCTACCGGAAGTATGGCCGCTACGAAGTCAAAAAAATGACCTGGCAAAATGTCAAAACAATTGTCATTGCTTGGATTGCCTTTTTGGTAATTGAGTTCTTATTGGGAAACCTTAATAAACTGGTCTACCACGTCACTCAAACGGACAACAATCAGGAAATTCAATCATTGTTGTCCAGCAATCATCTTACCCTGATTTTGATGGGATTTACGGCAATCTTCTGTTCGCCGATTCTTGAGGAAACCATTTTTCGGGGATATTTGATGACTGCGTTCTTTCGGTCGACCGAAAAATGGGCACCGATTATTGTCAGTGGGATGGCTTTTGCCCTGCCGCATATGGATCCTGATCTTTCCCATTTTAATATCATCAGTTTTTTGACGTATGCGATCTTGGGTTGTATTTTGGCCTATTTGTATGTAACAACTAAAAATTTGAAGGTATCAATTGGCCTCCATTTTTTGAATAATTTAATCGCAGTCGGCGGAATGATTGCGATGATTTTTGCCGTGTAATTAATTGTGAGAGGTGTTAATCATGGGATTATCGGTTGAATTGATGAATGATCTTTCGGATGGCGTCAAGGGTCGGCGAAATCTGATTACAGATGTTGGCGGCGTCAAGGTCGGGCAGGTGACTATTGATGATGGTGACGTTCATAGTGGTGTGACCGCAATTCTGCCCCATACCGGCAACCTTTTCCGGCACAAGGTACCAGCTGCCTCTTGTGTGCTTAACGGCTTCGGTAAAAGCGTCGGCCTCGTCCAAATTGATGAATTGGGAACCATTGAAACTCCGATTGTGATGACGAATACCTTTGGCGTGGGCACGGCCCTAAATGCCCTCACCAAACAAATGCTGGCTGCTAATCCCGAAATTGGGGATACCACCAGTACAGTTAATCCGATTGTTGCTGAGTGTAACGATGGCGACGTGTCCAATATCCGCAAAATGGCGATTACTGAACAGAATGTGTCCGATGCTTTGGCAGCTGTTAACGATGACTTTGAAGAAGGTGCCGTCGGTAGTGGCCGGGGGATGATGTGCTATGACCTCAAGGGCGGTATTGGCTCTTCCTCGCGGATTGTGACCGTTGATAAGAAGCACCAATACACTGTTGGTGCACTCGTCATGACCAACTATGGTTATTTAACCGACTTTATTGTCAATGGGATGCCTATTGGAGCCCCCTTGGCCAAAATGTTGGCCAAGGATAAGCAAAAAGAAGAAAAGGGGTCCATTATCACGATCCTGGCCACCGATGCGCCATTGAATGCCCGCCAACTCAAACGAATGGCTAAGCGGGCAACGGTTGGGATTAATCGTTCCGGTGGCTACATTGGCAACGGCAGCGGAGAAATCGTTTTGGCATTTTCAACCGCCAATCAGGTGGACCATTTCGAAACCAGCGAGTTTGATACTGTTACTCGGTTTAACGATAACCAAATTGATTTATTCTTCAGAGCTACGGCAGCGGTTGTCGATGAGTCGATCTTAAGTTCAATGGTCCATGCCGAATCAGTCGTTGATCGAAAGGGACGGCTTCGGTTAAATTTAGTTGATGCATGCAAGAAGTTGATTTCTCAGCAACCTGATTATACCGATATGGTTGAGCAGGTCTTTTCACAGCTTGGGGTGGTTAAATGAGTGCGAAGATTTTATTAGGTGCTGAAAACATTCGCCAACTTGCTTGGGGTGCCATTAACGGCTGTGAGGCAGCCAGCTTGCTGGAGGGGCTCCATTATCAGGGCCGAGCTTTAGACCTGAATTATGGCCAATTTCTCCTTCAGATGCCAATTTCACCAGATAGCAATCCTTACCACGGCTTTGGTGGTTCACCTTTCACCAATCGGCCCGGCAAGTTTGAGGCAATCTTTACCCGACCCCTGATGTGGTGGGGAAATCGTTATGGTAATCTGCAAGAACTGAGTGGGGCAGATCCCCAGTGGTTGTATGACTTTGTGGCAAAAGGGGAGCCGGTGTTAACCTCTGTGACCGTTCATTTTGAACAACCTGAGTGGGATTCGTATCCATTTGGTCAGGTTCCGGCTAATAATCACGCGGTTCTGTTGGACGGGATCGATGACCACCAGGTCCACGTGAGTGATCCGATTGACGGTCAATACTGGCTGCCAAAAACCAAATTTGAGCCGATTTATTTGTCTCGTAAGATGGCAATCGCAATTACTAAGTAAAATTCACAGCAAAATCGCATATTCTAACAGGCTTTCTGAACTCAATATTAGAAAAGGCCTGTTTTTTTGACACTTTTATGCTAAATTAGAACCAAGATGAGTTTGTTACGCGTCTTACATATTAGAGGAGGATTATATCATGCATTTATCTCGAGGAGTGGCTGCACTCGCAGGTGTAGCAAGCATTGCATTAATTCTGGCAGGTTGTGGTCAAAAGTCTGGTCAAGCTAACAAGACGATTAAGACTTCAACCGATTCTGAACTGACGACTGTTGATCCATCGAAGACCACGGCTGTTGGAACTTTCAACGTTTTAAACAACGTCGATGAAGGGTTGGTTCGTCTAGGCAAGAATAGTAAAGTTGAACCGGGAATCGCCAAGTCATGGACGGTTTCAAAGGATGGTAAGACTTACACTTACAACTTGCGTAAAGGTGCCAAATGGAGTAATGGCGATCCGGTGACTGCCAAAGACTTCGTTTATTCATGGCAGCGAACCTTAAATCCTAAGACGGCTTCACAGTATGGTTACCTGTTCTCAGGAATTAAGAACGCTGACAAGATTCAAAACAAAAAAGCCAAAGTTTCTTCATTGGGAATTAAAGCAGGTGGTAATTATAAACTGACTGTGACCTTGGAACAGCGAATCCCATACTTTAATTTGCTGATGGGCTTTCCTGTCTTCTTCCCACAAGATGCCAAGGCAGTCAATAAATACGGCAACGATTACGGCACTTCGGCCAAGACTCAAGTTTATAACGGACCGTTTACGCTGACTGGCTGGACTGGAACCAATAACAAGTGGACTTTGAAGAAGAACACCGATTATTGGGACAAGAAGGCTGTTAAGCTTGATGACATCAAGTTTAGTGTCCAACCAGATTCTTCAACGTCGTTGAACCTTTACAACCAAGGTAAACTTGATATGTCGCAACTGTCAGCTACCCAGGCCAAACAAATGGGTAACAAGAAAGATATGATTTCACGAAAGCAGTCTTCCAACTACTACATTGCTGTTAACCAAAAGAACAAGGTCTTCAAAAACCTGAAAATTCGCCAAGCAATGTCAATGATCATTAATCGAAAGACATTAGCCAACAAAGTCATGGGTGGCGGCGCAATCGATAACAATAGCTTTGTTTCAGAGGGATTGGCCGTTTCACCGAAGAACGGAACTGACTTTACGAAAGACACAACCGCTCCCGCATCAATGACTTATAACCCAACCAAGGCTAAACAGCTCTTTAAGGAAGGCCTTCAAGAAGTTGGTCGTTCGTCATTACACTTTACTTTGTTGAACTCTGATGGCAGTGACCAAAAGCAATTGAGTGAGTATCTGCAAAGTGCCTTACAAAAGTTACCTGGCTTAACGGTTACTTTGAACAACATTCCTGGTCGTTCAATTTTATCTCGACAAGCTGATGGTCAATTTACTGTGACCGTTGCCAATTGGTTTGCCGACTTCTCCGATCCAATCACATTCTTGAACATTTTGACTTCCAATAACCCAAGCAACATTTCCGGTTGGAAGAATTCAGAGTATGATTCGTTAATCAAAGCCAGCAACGCTGACGATGGCAGCAATGCCAACGCTCGTTGGGATGACATGGTTAAGGCTCAGAATTTGGCCTTGAAAGATCAAGCAATCATTCCACTTTACCAATCTGGTGAAAAATGGATGGTTAATTCAAAAGTTAAGGGAATTGTTTACAACACTGCTGGTGCCAACTACAATTTCAAAGAGGCTTACGTTAAATAATTAATGAGGAGTGACACTTATTGGAACCCGTGATTAAAAAGATTGATGTCCAGGAAGCTGCTGTGCCACTCAAACGGCCGTTCAAAACTGCATTAAGAACTGTCACCACTGCCCAGACGCTGATTGTTAAAATAACTGCCAGTGATGGTAAAGTCGGTTATGGCGAGGCAGCACCGACGCCGGTGATTACCGGAGATACCCTCCCAAGCATTGAAAGTGCCGTTAACGATGTGATTGGCCCGAAATTGATTGGCAAACCATTGTTTGACTCAGCGGATATTAAGGCGACTATCGATCAGTCAATGGTCCATAATTCGAGTCCGAAGGCTGCTTTGAATATTGCCGTTAACGATTTACTGGCTCAATCGTATGGGGTGCCACTATATCAACTGTTGGGTGGCCACTCGGATCACATCACGACCGATTATACTGTCAGTGTCGGGACGATTGAGGATATGATCACCCAAGCTCAAGACTTGATTACCAAAGGATTTACCACTTTGAAAATCAAGGTGGGGGATGATTCTGAAGAAGCCGACCTCGATAAAATTGTGGCCATCAGAAAAGCAGTTGGGCCAGCCATTCAAATTCGTTTGGATGCCAACCAGGGCTGGCATCCAAAACAGGCTGTGGCCGTTATTAATCGGATGCGGGAACTGAATCTGAACGTTCAACTGGTTGAACAGCCGGTTAAAGCCACTGACTTTGATGGTCTGGCTTACGTGACCGCCAACACCACGACGATGATTATGGCTGATGAGAGCATCTTTTCAATTGAAGATGCCGCTCGCATCATTAGTATGCGTGGTTGTGATATTATCAACCTTAAGTTGATGAAGGCGGGCGGGATTGATAATGCGGTTAAAATCAATACCCTTGCCGAGGCTGCCGGAATTCCCTGCATGGTGGGTAGTATGATTGAATCGTCGGTTTCCGTTACTGCTGCGGCTCACTTGGCCGCTGCCAAACGAAATATTCAGTATGTAGATTTGGACGCATCGATGATGTTCTCCAGCAACCCAATTGCCGGTGGGATCATCAATCAAAAAAACGAAATCTCTTTTCCAGATTTACCGGGATTAGGATTTAAGTAACCCAAGAGGCTCGGACATAAGGATTCCTCATGTTCCGGCCTTTTTTGAGTAGGGTGAACAAGCCAGCAATGCTTTTTATGCTATCTGGCAGGTAGTTGGTGGCTAATGAGGTATAATATATGTATACTAAAATTTAACGAATGGAGGTGCCCAGATGGAAACAAGACGAGTCAAAGTTCCAGTGGCAACTATTTGGAAGTCTAAAGAATCACCAAGAAAAGTTGATCAACCAGCCTTAGACGGCGATGGTAAAAAATGGGTTGAACAAATGAGTGATGAGCAATCAGTTGCGCTTTCCGATGATGACTTATTAGAAACGCAGGCTTTGTTTAACGATGAAGTCATTATTGATCATTTCGACGGTGACTGGGCCAAAGTCTATATTCCCAGTCAACGAGATGATTCTGATTCAAGGGGCTATCCTGGTTGGGTGCCAAGTAAATTATTAAGCGATCAGCAGATTAGTTATCCACCGGTTACCTCAATTGTGAGAATTGCTGTTCGGACAGCCAATTTGTATGATGAAAACAAAAAGCCGGTCCTCGAAATCAGCTTGGGAACTGTGCTGCCACAAACAGGCACCAGTGGTGACTACATTGCCGTCGTGACCCCGCTTGGAAAGGGTTTCATTGACAAATCAGCAGCAGTACTGCCATTCGTTGGTAGCAATGCTGGTGAAACGATGGTTGAGATGGGACGCCAATTTTTAGGCGAGCGTTATCTCTGGGGCGGAACCAGTTCCTATGGTTTTGACTGCTCTGGATTTGCGTACACGCTTCATCGGGTACTTGGATTTGATATTCCCCGGGACGCTGACGATCAACAAGAAAACGGTTTACCTTTAGCACCGGAAGAAATCCTACCGGGTGACTTGGTATTTTTCGCGTATGATCACGGCAAGGGCTACGTGCATCACGTTGGCATGTACATTGGTAATGGAAAGATGATTGAATCAAGAACGCCAGGCGCCAAAGTCGATATTGCAGAACTGACTGAACCAAAATTTGCGGCCGAGTTCGCCGGCTTTAGGAGATATTGGCGATGAGTGAGTTTTCTGAAACAATTGAACGGGTGATGGCTGACAGTTCGTTTAAGTATGGCTTGTTAATTCAAAGCAACGGTCAGACCTTGGTGGACCATGATAGCCACGAGGCCTTCCCATCGGCTTCTTTGATCAAATTGGCCATCTTAAACGATGTTTTGGACAGCAACGTTGATCTGGATCAATCCGTTGATGTTTCGACGGATGAGTTGGTAGGCGGTGCCGGAATCTTACAATTGATGTCTGTTCGGCCATGGAAGCTTCGGGACTTGTTGGCGTTGATGATTAGTGTGTCCGATAATTCGGCTACTAATGTGGTGATCTCCTTGATGGGAATGAATCATATTCAGCATTATCTTCAAACCCATGATTTCCACGAGACCGGGCTGGAACGTTATCTGATGGACGGTCGGGCACTTGCCAGTGGCAAAAATAACTATACCAGTGCTGCTGAAAGTTTGCGGCTGCTTCAGCAAGCACTTCATAATGGTTCCGAAGTCCAGAGCTGGTTCGCCAATCAGCAGTTCCGATACAAACTACCAGGTAATTTTGATGAATCAGGCGAGAATGTTGCTGTATACAATAAGACTGGTGAGGGCAATTTGATTGACCATGATGTCGCTCAAATTGTATATAACAACCATTCTGTTGACATTGCCATGTTGACTGCTGGATCCTTGAACCGAATGGAAACGATCCAAAAATTTAATCAAGTTGGCCAGTCAGTGGTTGATTGGTTGGCATGAACAAAAAGTGAGCGTGAACCAATAAGTGGTTTGGCTCTATAAGGGGATTACCCGAATTCCAGTTGGATATTTCGATAATCCCCCTTATACGGTCGGAAGCTGCTTATTGGCCCACAATTATACTAGGTAACATTCAAACACAAATCGAGGCTGGGACAAAATCTTTCATTTTGTCCCAGCCTCGATTTTAAATTGGATTTATGATTAGATTATACTCTGCACCAAAATCTTAACATTTTGGTCAGAGCGTTTAGATCTGTGTTTGATTGTACAAATCAAGCTTTTGTTCAATGGTCGCCATCGTCTGAGAACAAGTTTCTTTTTCAGCTGGGGTTAATCCCAAAACATCAAAGCAGCTGTTCACACGACTGAAGACATTGTCCTGTTGCTCTTTGGCTTTATCGGTTAACTGGATGACAACGGTTCGCTCGTCTGCTTCGCAACGGGAGCGGGTGATCCAGCCATGATTTTCCAGCCGCTTGAGTAATGGGGTTAACGTGCCGCTGTCCAGGTGGAGGTATTCGCCCAATTGCTTCACTGAGAGCGGTGCATATTGCCACAGAGTCAGCATCGCAATATACTGTGGGTAAGTTAAATCAAAAGGCTTCAGTGCCTGCTGATAAAAATGATTAAATTTTTTGTTCGCTGAGTAGACTTGGAAACACAATTGGCTGTCCAAGCGAATTGGTTGGGTTTGAGGCATAATTTCAACTCCTATTATTTTTGCACATACTGCCGTGAAACACGGACAGCACTAGTCGAATCAATTTAAATACTTTATGTTATTATTGTAATGTATTTATATTTAAAAGCAAGACTTAACACAGGGAGTCAATTTAATTGCGGACAATTAATTTGACATAAAAGGGGATTGTTACATATGAAAATTGGTAAACTTAGATTTAGTACTTGGTTATTTTGGATTACGGTGGTCTCAATGGCTGCTTATATTGGTTACTATGGTTATTGGTTAATGAAAGGACAACCAAAATTTCACGGGCAGACGTTGCTCTTGGTGGAGGTCTTTATTGGGATCCTCATTGCCAGCTTGCCATTTTTAATCGAGAAGTTGGGCCGGTTTTATTTTCCACAGATTGAATTGGTTTTCTTCTATATTTTCCTATACATGTCCATTTTCCTTGGATCCGGATTGCAATTTTACAGTGTACCGTTTTGGGATAAGTATGAACACGTTTTTTCCGCAATGATGTTGGCTGGACTGGGGTTTTCAATTTTTCAAGGATTGATGAGTGCCAGAGATAATGCAACCCACAAACCATTTTTGATGAGTCTGTTTGCCTTTACGTTTGGAACGACTTGTGGTGTTTTCTGGGAAATGTATGAGTTTACCGCTGATGGACTGGGTGGTTTGAACCTGCAACGGTACGAAGAAGCTGGCAAGTTGTTGCTCGGCCGAGCAGCCTTGATGGACACGATGACTGACCTGATCGCCGATTTGGCGGGGGCTTTCCTCATGGCTTTGATTGGTTACCTGATGATGAAACATGATCCAAGTTCCAGTCGATATCTGGTTTTCAAAACAAAACGACAAAACTTCTTTTCAAGTTACTACTTTTAGTGTAAAATAAAACATGTTGTTGCCCTCGTGGCGGAACTGGCAGACGCGCAGCGTTCAGGTCGCTGTTTGAGCAATCAAGTACAGGTTCGAATCCTGCCGAGGGCATCATATAAAGTTAAGAGGTTGAGATCACTATTGCACGATAGCGATCTCAACCTCTTTTTTGATCCGTTTTTTTTAAAAATTAGTCGGCCGATTATCCATAAGCAGGATTGGCCGACTAATTTTAAGTTATCAACATGTTAAAGCTTGAGTGTTTCGTTGGCGAATCTCGAGTTAAAACAACGATTGTCTTAATGGGCACCCTCTGACGAGAACTTGGTATACAATTTGGCGAAGTTGACGGTTCCTAGTCCAGTGGCTTGATTGTAAAGTTTACCAGGTTGGCCGGTGTAATACAGGTTATTATTGTTGTCAGCATCGTCAAGCACAGTAAAGGGTGAATCAGCTTGCACCGCAAATTGATAGATTTGTGGGTTCCAAAAGCCGATTGGCGAAGTTGTCCCGCTGTTCATCACCGCGTTGGCACCAGCCATTTGTGGCGATACAAAGCTGGTGCCGCCGTTGACTGTCCATTGTTTGACTGGAACGCTGATGACCGTTTTGCCATCCTTGGCATAGGCGAGGTCTTGCCCGGAGACGTAGGTCGCGTAACCAGTGTAACTGTCGGCATTGGCTGAAACATCGGGAACGTTTCGACCAGACCCCTTGCCAATGATAATTTGCGGATCTTTATTCACTAAGAAACCACCGCGCTTATATTTGAGCAGATCGATTGCCCGGAAGGTGTTAACGCCGGAAAATCCTTGCTGGTAGCGGGGAGTCGGGTTCAAAATTGAAAATCCGCCGCCGCTGCCGCCATAATTCGCCGGTTTGGTTTGTGGATTGCTGTATGTGTCGCCCCAAGCCCGTTCCTTATCAATGGTGATTAAGCGGCCATCGGTAATTCTAGTATAGGGTAATGTGGTGCCGCCGGTAATGACTTGATATGGCGAAGTTGAGAAAACGTGGTTGAATTGTTTAAGGGCCAATTCACGCGGACCATAGTCGCCACTTGCCCGAAAGACTGAGATGCCCTGAACAGCTGCTTGTTCCAACAGCAGATTAAAGGCGTCGTTGTACTCACCCAAAGAGGCACTGGCACCTTGTTCCCATTGACTGGCAAGCTCCGTGTTGGGTGAAAAGCTGGTTGAAATTTGTTTATCACGATCATCCGAAACGGCCTGCATAAAGGCGGTGTAATAAGATGATGTCGTTGAAGTGACGTTTTTTAATGATAGGCCGATATAAGCATCGATTTTGGCATCGGGTGCGACGGCCCCAGACTGGTTAACATCCAGCGTTGATTCAATTTGAGCTGGGTTCAATCCCATCGACAGGATCAAGTGACCAGTCTTGGCACCGTCAATTGAATAAATTTTATTAATCCGGCTGGGGTCGGCGTTGACACCGGTTTGCTGCCAATATTTGAGCACGTCTTTGGCATTAAAGTCGTCCATGGCAATAATGCCAATTCGCTGTCCTTGACCGGTCAAACCTTGTTTATATAAATCACTAACCTGATAATGATCAGCAAATTTTAAAGCACCATACTTTTTAGCAAAACTGGTTTTACTCAAATCGGTATTTGGAGGAGTCGGGTTTTGTGGGAGAGATGGTGTTACTGCAAGACTTGTCTTCTTACTTTTTGGTTTCGTTGCGTACACACCGATGACACTGACTGTTTGGGCCGAAAGCTTTGCCGGTAATTTAACTTTGGTTCGATAATCTTTTTTACTGACCTTCACTTGTTTGGCGTTAAATGCCCGAATCAAATTCTTCCGAGTGCCAACGACTTTGATGGCCAAGTTTCCCGGATAGACGGATGCCTTGAGATGATATTTCCCTAAGTAACTTTTAAAATCGTTGATGTCTGTCGTCGGGCGGCCAAATTGACTGGCAAATTCGCCCGGCGTTAAGTATTGATGATAATTTGGTGAACTTGGATCGACGGTGTCATAGACATAATCCGTCAGTTGGGATGAGCTTTGTGGTTTTAAAGCAATATTTGCCACAACTGTTTTCGATAGTGAAACTTTTGGCATCGTGTACGTGTTGGATTTTGCACTGGTCGACACACTGCCAGCAATCACAAAAATCCCGCTCAATATGCCCACAACTAATCTTTTGCCCCTCATGAAAACCACTTCCTCCATAATTTGATAACATTTAAATTATAACATTAATTAGTCCATTGACTGAATTGGAAAGCGGTCATACCGGAAAATTGTACCTGCTTGTGATTAAAAATATATCTTCAGACTTATTAATTGCTTTTCGGATATAAACGTAGCATTATAGTGGTGTAGACAGTAATGTGTCCGCTTACAAGAAAGAAGGGTGATATTTATGTATGACAACATTTTGGTACCACTTGATGGAAGTAAAAATTCTCAACAGGCACTGGAAGAAGCTTGCAAGTTGGCCAAACAATTTGATTCAAAGCTCCAGTTGGTAACGGTTATTAACAACACCAACTTCTACTATGGTGCAGGGGCAGCCGGCATGCCGCCAAGCATGTATGACGACCAGCACAAGATCGCCGAGAACATTATTGACGAAGCCAAGAAGTATGCTGATTCACAAGGTGTTAAATATGAAACAGCCATTGATATCGGCAACCCAAAGAACATTATCGCGCACGTTTACCCGGATGAGCACGATGTAGATTTGATTGTGATTGGTAAGTCAGGTGTCGATGCGATTAACCGACTGTTGATTGGTTCTACCACGGCCTTTGTTGTTCGAAACGCAACAACGAAAGTTTTGGTTGTTAATACTAAAGGCTAAAGATAAATTTATCTATAAACTAAAAGGGATTCAAAATTGTTGGAAGCAATTTTGAATCCCTTTTTCTGATGAAATTTACATAATTACTAAATCCGATCAGAAATCTTATAAGGCTTTTGAATCGCGTTTCTTTCATTGTCGTGACTAATGATGTCGTCGGCCATAAAAATATCGAAGTTCTTGTTGTCGACACCATGAACAACTAAAACCTTTTTGTTGTGTTCTTTTTCCTTGTAAATTTGAGCGGTTTTGACAGCTTCATTGTGATCATGGAAGTTGCCGATAGAATCTCCCGGGTTGAAAAATACGATCTCGTCCATTTGTATCTCTCCCTTCAAAAACAATTTGATACTCTATCTAAAGTATAACTTAAAAGAATGGTAAAATGAAATTCGAAAGTGTTTTAATTTCCTTTAGGCAAGCCGTTCTTTAAGAAAGGTTTATACTACTGGTAGCAATCTATGTAATCTGATAAAATATAAAACGTTATTAATTTCAGACTAACCAAGAAGATTTGATAAAGGGGTATAAAATATGTGCGGATTTGTTGGTTACGTTAACCAAAAAGATGTTCCAGAAGGTACCATTAACAGCATGGCTGATCGGATCAAGCATCGTGGCCCCGATGACGAAGCTTATTTCTCCGACGACAATGTTTCAATGGGATTTCGTCGACTTTCAATCATTGATTTAGCACATGGCCGTCAGCCAATGTTCAACGCTGACCAAACTAAAGTACTGACTTTTAATGGTGAAATTTACAATTATAAAGAAATTCGTGAAGAACTTCGCGATTTGGGATATGTTTTCAAGACTGATGTTGATTCAGAAGTTTTGGTATACGGCTACGAAGAATGGGGCCCAGCCTTATTAGACAAGCTTCGCGGCATGTTTGCATTTGTGATTTATGATAAGAAGAACAATGAGGTCTTCGGTGCCCGGGATCACTTCGGAATTAAGCCACTGTACTATTACGATGATGGTGATACGTTCCTTTGGGGATCTGAAATCAAAGCATTTCTGGAGCATCCCAACTTCAAAAAGGAACTGAATTTGCGCTTACTGCCAATTCACTTGAGCTTTGAATTTATTCCTTCCAGAGAAACCATGTTCAAGCACGTCTACAAACTTTTGCCAGGCCAATATTTCCTTCATAAAAACGGCAAAACTGAAACCCATCGTTACTACAAATTCAACTACGATCATATTGACAATAGCCAAACCATTGAAGGAGACGCCGACAAAATTGGTAAGTTGATTGATGATTCTGTTAAGGCCCACATGATTGCCGATGTCGAAGTTGGTAGTTTTCTGTCCAGTGGAATTGATTCAAGCTACGTATTAAACGAAGCTGCCAAATTAAAGCCGATCCAGTCCTTCTCGATTGGTTTCCACCACTCCAAATATAGTGAGTTGGCTTGGTCGACTGAGTTTGCCAAGACCATTAACCAAAAGAATACGCCAATCTACATGAATGGCGATGATTACTTCAATTTCCTGCCAACTATGATGTACTACATGGATGAGCCGCTTTCTAATCCAGCGGCCATTCAGCTGTATTATTTATCAAAGGACACTTCTAAGCACGTCAAGGTTGCTTTGTCCGGTGAAGGGGCCGACGAATTCTTTGGTGGCTACAACACCTATCTGGAAGCTATCCCATTCGATCGTTATCAGAAGTATGTGCCAAAGCCGGTTCGTAAGGGGCTGGCTGCAGTTGCCAAACGGCTGCCTCGTTTCCACGGTAAACGCTTCTTGGTTCGTGGTGCCCAGCCGTTGAGTGAACGGTACTATCGTGTGAACTACGTCTTTAATTACGACGACCGCAATCGCGTGTTAAAAGATCCTTCAATTAACACAGATTCAGGCGCCTACACCAAGCACATCTTTGATGATGTCAAGGGCAAAGACGAAATGACCCAAATGGAGTACTTTGATATTAACACTTGGCTGCCATTCGACATTCTCCACAAGGCAGACCGGATGAGTATGTGTAATTCATTGGAAGTTCGGGTGCCATTCGTTGATAAGGAAGTTGCCAAATTTGCTGAAACCATGCCAGTCAAGACACGAATTACACCGGATGAGACCAAAATTGCGTTGAGAACTTCAGCAGAACGGGAAATGCCTAAGAAGACTGCTCTTAAAGAGAAGCTCGGATTCCCATCTCCAATTGCCAGCTGGATTAATGATCCTAAGTATCACGAACGAATTGTGAATGCTTTCCATTCTGATACAGGTAAAAAGTTCTTCAATACCAACGAATTGGATCGTCTGTTGAAGGAGCATGCTGAAGGTAAGTCCAACATGCAGAAGATTTTCACCATCTATACCTTTATCCTCTGGTATCAAGTTTACTTCCCAGAAGATACAACTGAGAACACGGTCAGCTTGGTTCATCGTACCCAGATTTAGAAATATGCAAAGAATGGAAGGTGCACATATTGGCACAAATTACTGTTGCTGAGGTTTTAGTTTTACTCAAAGAACATAATTTATTGCTTGAAAGTCAATTGAGCAGCTCAAGTCATCCCTTTGACCAGATTTCATATAACTCTAAATCGGTCACTGACAACTGTTTGTTCTTCTGTAAGGGGAACTTCAAATCTGCGTATCTGGATGATGCCAGACAGAATGGCGCCACCGCGTACATGTCCGAAAAGACATACCAAAATGCCGGCATTCCAGGCATTATTGTTAAGAATATCCAAAAAGCAATGTCGCTCGTAAGTGCGGCATTTTTTGGGTTTCCACAAGATCAATTGCCAACGATTGCCTACACTGGGACAAAGGGGAAAACGACATCTGCTTACTTTACCAAAGCAATTCTGGATCAAACTTATCAGCGAAAGGTTGCTTTATCCTCAACCATCAATACGGTTGTCGGATTAAAGCCCGAAGATGTTGTTAAATCAAATTTAACGACTCCTGAATCGTTGGATTTGTTTACCATGATGCGAAAAGCCGCTGATAATGGCATGAGTCATTTAGTGATGGAAGTTTCATCTCAAGCCTACAAGAAGAATCGGGTTTATGGTCTGCATTACGATGTTGGGGTTTTTCTCAACATTTCACCTGACCATATTGGTCGCAACGAGCACCCAACTTTTGCTGACTATTTGCACTGCAAAGAACAGTTGTTGGTTAATTCCGACGTTTGTGTGCTTAACGCTGACGGGACACATTTAACCGACATCTTTTACGCGGCTAAAGCAACCACCCAACCTGAAAATATCTTTATTTATGGACGGGCTGGGCAGAATCAGGAAACTGAATTTCCAGTAGATGTCGAGTATCGATCGTTAAAGGATTCGCTGACGGAAAATCAAATCCAAGTGACTGCCCGAACCGCCAAGGCGAAGCAATTGAACATTGACGGTGTATACCGGATTGGAATTCCTGGAGATTATAACGAAGGCAATGCAGTTGCCGCTGCGATTACCAGCGCCTTGATGGGGGCCAAACCGACCGAGATCGCTTATGGTCTGGCCAATACCACGGTTCCCGGGCGAATGGAAATTTATCAGACCCATGATCACGGAACGGTTTACGTTGACTATGCCCACAACTATGGCAGTTTACATTCCGTTCTCGATTTCTTGAAAAAACAGGCTCCTAACGGTAAAGTGACGGTTATCACCGGCAGCACGGGTGATAAGGGAATTGATCGTCGCGAGGGCCTTGGCAAAGCAATCAACGAGGCTGCCGATCAGGCTTATTTAACGACCGATGACCCGGCAACCGAGGATCCGCAACAAATCGCCAAAGAAATTGCTGCTCATATCGATACCTCAAAAGTGGCTACAACCTACATCCCCGACCGCAAGCAAGCCATTACCAAGGCCGTTTCCGAAAGTCAGAAGGGTGACTTGGTAGTGGTTGCCGGTAAAGGTCATGATCAATATCAAAAGATTAATGGCAAAAACGTTCCGTATGAAGGCGATGCGGCAATTGTTAAAAATCTTGTGAAAGGACTCTAGTAATGAAAAATAAGCAGCTTGATTTTACGCCCGTTCTGTTAGGCAGTGACTTTAACGCCTACGGGATGGCCAGAAGTTTATACGAAATTTATGGCAAGCCGGTCAAAGCATTTGCCCAAACCCAGTTGGCACCGACGCGCTTCACCAAAATTGTTGATTTGGAACTGATTCCCGGTTTTAGTGAGGATCCAGTCTGGATTGATACGATGAAGCAGCTTAAGAAACGTTATGCCAATCATCAAGAACCGGTGATTTTAATTGGTTGTGGGGATGGCTATGCGGAACTCATTGCCAAACATAAAGCAGAATTAGAAGATGTCTTCATTTGTCCATACATTGACTATGATTTACTTAAGAAGCTCAACGACAAGGAAAACTTCTACAAGATGTGTGATCAATACGACCTGCCATACCCGAAAACGAAGATCATTTCCAAAGCCATGTATGCTTCGGGCGAGCCGATTGAACAGCCATTTGGCTATCCGGTTGCGCTGAAGCCGGCCAATAGTGTTGAGTGGCTTGATATTCACTTTGAAGGACGCAAAAAGGCGTTTATCATTAAGAGTGAAGCAGAATTTCAGGAGATTGTTGCCAAGAGTTATGATAACGGTTATACATCCGACTTCATTCTCCAAGACTTCATCCCTGGTGACGACAGTAATATGCGCACTTTAAACGTCTATGTCGATAAGAATCATCAAGTTAAATTGATGTGTCTGGGTCATCCACTACTGGAAGATCCAGCGCCGGCAGCGATTGGGAATTATGTCGCAATCATTCCTGAATTTAATCAGGAAATCTACAACAAAGTTCAGGCGTTCCTCGAAAAAATTAATTTCCACGGTTATGCCAATTTTGATTTGAAATTTGACCACCGAGACAATTCTTACAAATTGTTTGAAATCAATTTGCGGACTGGCCGGAGCAGTTTCTTCGTAACCTTGAACGGCCATCATTTAGCTGATTGGGTGATTCAAGATTACGTCTTCGATTCACTGAAGGACCAGTCGACCTTGTATGCCAACAAGGACCCACGCCAATATTTCCTGTGGCTTGGTGTCACGCCAAAGATCTTTGAAAAGTACGCCAAAGACAATGCTGCCAAAAAGCAAGCCATGGAAATGATCAACGAAGGCCGTTATGGCGACACTTTCTGGTACGCCAAGGACAAAAATATCAAACGTTTTGCATTATATAAGTGGATGATGCACAATTATGCCAAGAGCTTTAAGACATACTTTGTCGAAAAATAAGGGACTGATTTAGTTGAAAAATTTCTTTACACTTATTGGTGGTATGGGCACCGAAGCAACTGAAACCTTCATTCATATTTTAAATGAGCGGACTCAGGCAACCAAGGATCAGGACTATCTGAACTATATTTTGGTCAATCATTCGACCGTTCCCGATCGGACAGACTACATTTTGGATCACTCAAAGCCCAACCCATTGATTCCGCTGGCAGAAGACGTCAAGCAGCAGAGTGCCCTACATCCCGATTTTTTTGCGATTCCTTGCAATACTGCTCATTACTTCTATGATGAGCTCCAGAAACTCACGGATGTGCCGATCTTGCATATGCCAAAGGAAACCGTTGCAGCCATTAAGGATTACGCGCCGAATGCCAAACGGGTCGGTTTAATCGCCACAGAAGGCACCTTACATGATCAAATTTATGATCATGAAATTATTAATGCCGGCTATGAATTAGTTAAGCCAACCGACAAGATTGCTGATCAGACGATGACCTTAATCTATGATGATATCAAGGCCAAAAACGAGGTCGATGAGGGATTGTATCACCTGATTCTTTCTCAAATGGTTGAATCGTTAAAATGTGACATCGTTATTTTAGGCTGTACTGAACTGTCAGTTGCCCAGCAGCGGGCGGGTAATCACGATTATCCAGTGATTGACGCCCAGACGGTTTTGGCTGATAAGTGTATTGAGTTGGCCGAGGCAAATCGGGCAAAATAAATAGCCAACTAACTTAATAGTTGACCAAAGTTTGTAGGCATACGGCGATTAGCGTGGCGAGCATCAATAACCACAGCAGTTTGGGGCTGTAGTTGACGTCTTGCTTTCGGCCATAAGCGGTTTCGGTTAATGCAATCACTGCCAGCGTCACCACTGCACCAATGATAACCAGCAGTGGATGACGGTGAAATGAACGAAGTGAAATGACGACTTGGCTAATCATGATGAGCCAGTAGAAGACGCGGGCGATCATCATCGAATCGATGACGTGCTTTTTCATGGATCGGGTCAATCCCCAGATAAAATTGACGAATAGAATTGCCCAACAGCTGTAGTTCAATATGATCCACATTCAAATCACCTCTTAAGTTAAGTATCTGTATTTTGGGACGAAAAAGCAATCTTTTCCAAAATTCTTTAGAGATTTCAAATCTTTATGACAAAGATAATTTAAAATGATATAATTGTTTTTGTTATGCGGGTATAGTTTAGTGGTAAAACACAAGCTTCCCAAGCTTGCGTCGCGGGTCCGATTCCCGTTACCCGCTTAGTGTTGGTTGTCTCAGCACTCCGGTGTGGTGATAAATGTTGACATATACCGGGTCAACAAGTTATTATACACATTGAACGTTATAAATATTCAACAATAAAAGAACAGTAGCTGGTCACTGAATTGTCAGCGATTTCGGGATGGTGGGAGCCGAAAAATTGAGTCAGCGAAGCGCGCTTTTTAGAATATCAATTTAATACTTTGAGCGGATATTTTTATCAAATAGAGTGGTACCGCGGGTTTACTCGTCTCTTACAATTATTTTTGTAAGAGTTTTTTTGTATATTTATAGATGGAGGGAACATTAATGGACTACAAAGCACAGGTTACGAACTCAATTTTAAGTGTTTTAAATGACGAATTGTCGTCAGCTGAGGTTTATGAAAAGCTCGAAAAGCCTAAGACCTTAGCAATGGGTGATTTGGCATTTCCAGCATTCTCATTGGCTAAAGTTTTCCATAAGGCACCAAACGCCATTGCGCAAGAATTGGTTGAGAAAATCGATCAATCCTCTTATGAGAAGGTTGAGGCAAAGGGCGCCTATCTGAACTTCTTCTTGGATAAAGGAAACTTCAGTAATGAAATTTTGAATGAGGTTTTGGAAGAAGGCTCAGCCTATGGTCAAAACGACAGTGGTAAGGGTGGCAATGTCCCAATCGACATGTCATCACCTAACATTGCCAAGCCAATTTCAATGGGACACCTGCGTTCAACTGTGATCGGGAACTCAATTGCCAAGTTATTGGTTAAAAACGGCTATCATCCAATCAAAGATAACCATTTAGGTGACTGGGGAACCCAATTTGGTAAGCTGATCGTTGCCTACAAGAAGTGGGGTAACGAAGAAGACGTCAAGAAAGATCCCATCAACAACCTGGTGAAGTATTACGTTAAGTTCCATAAGGAAGATAAAGAACATCCTGAATTGGATGATGAAGCCCGTGAAACTTTCAAGAAGCTGGAAGACGGCAATGAAGAAGAAGTCTTTCTGTGGAAGTGGTTCCGTAAAGTTTCCCTGGAATCATTTAACAAGATCTACGAAAAATTAGGCGTGACTTTTGATACCTACAACGGTGAAGCCTTCTATAACGATAAGATGGACGAAGGAATTCAAATTCTCAAAGACAAGGGTCTGCTCGTAGAATCCCAGGGTGCTCAAGTCGTTAAGCTCGATAAATATAATTTGAATCCAGCCCTTATCTTGAAGAGTGATGGCGCCACATTGTATATTACCCGTGATATCGCCACTGCCATTTACCGTGATCGAACTTACAAACCAGCCATGAACTTATACGTTGTGGGTGCCGAACAGACTTATTACTTCCAGCAGTTGAAGGCCGTTTTACTTGAAATGGGCTTACCATCTGCCGAAAACCTGCATCATATTCCATTTGGTCTGATTACGGTTAATGGTAAGAAACTGTCAACTCGTTCCGGCCGGATCATCTTGTTGGATGAAGTGCTGGATGATGCGATTGACTTGGCCAAGAAGCAAATCGAAGCGAAGAACCCTGATTTGCCTAACAAGGATGAAGTTGCCAAAGAAGTCGGGGTTGGCGCAATTATCTTCGGTGATTTGAAGAATGAGCGAACTAACAACATTGACTTTGTGCTTGAAGACCAACTTCGCTTTGAAGGCGAAACCGGTCCTTACGTTCAATATTCACACGCCCGTGCCGAAAGTATTTTGAGAAAAGCCGGGGACATTGATCTCCACGGTGCCAACAAGCAGCTTGATGATCCAGCGGCTTGGGAAACGGTCACCGCTTTGAAGGACTTCCCAGACGTCGTTAAGAGTGCCTGCAAGGACTTTGAGCCATCAGAAATTGCCAAGTATGCCTTGAGACTTGCTAAATCCTTTAACAAGTATTATGCGCACTCAAAGATCTTGGTGGAAGACGATCAATTGGCAGCTCGTTTGTCACTGGTCAAGGCGGTTTCAATTGTTCTCAAAGAATCATTGAACTTATTGGGCGTCAAAGCACCGGACGCAATGTAATCTAATTGTATTTGAAACCAAGGCTCTCTACCAACCAGGTAGGGGGTCTTTTTATTTCGAAAAATTTCAGATTGATCAATAGCTTGTGGCGGGCACTCTTTTTTAAATCCTCGTTAAATTTTTCCACCCTGAATTTCGCCACTTTTCAGATATGATACAATATTGAGGTATTCACAAAAGGAGTATCGCATGAATAAGAATTCTACCAACTCATTTAGAAAATCGGTCGGGACCTTTTTGAAACGTTTCAACCGATTTTGTCGAAGATTCCACTTGGTTAAGTGGCTTGTGGTCATTTTTCTGAGTATTTCACTTGTGACCAGCACCTATTTGGTGTTCCTTGCCAAAACCGCCCACGTCCAGAACTTGGAATCCTCGCTCTCGAAGACAACTGAAATTTTTGACGTTAATAATAAAAAAGCCGGCGAATTATACGCTCAAAAGGGGACTTATGTTCATTTAAATCAAGTCTCGGCAAACATTCCAAAGGCCGTGCTATCCACCGAAGACCGTAACTTTTATCATGAATACGGTTTCTCGTTCAAGGGAATCGCCCGGGCAATGTTTTTACTTGTTAAGAACAAGCTGCTTCATCGCAATTATATTAGTGGTGGTGGAAGTACCTTGACCCAACAACTGGTCAAGAATGCTTACCTGTCTCAAGAGCAGACGATGACTCGAAAACTGAAAGAATTATTCCTCTCAATTCAAGTCGAAAATGTATACTCGAAGAACGAAATCCTGACCATGTACCTGAACAATGCCTACTTTGGTAACGGCGTTTGGGGGGTTCAGGATGCTGCCAGAAAATATTTTGGTGAAAATGCTGTCAATTTATCTGTGCCTGACTCTGCCGTCTTGGCGGGGATGCTGACATCACCAAGTGCCTTTAACCCGATTGATCATCCAAAGGCCGCCAAGTGGCGACGAAACGTCGTCTTACAGCTGATGGTTGAAAATAATAAGCTGACCCAGGCGCAAGCAAATTACTACAAGAAAACGCCAATCACACTGCGGGATACCTATGTTCGAAAAGACGGTTACAAGTATCCATATTACTTTGATGCCGTCATTGATGAAGCCATCAGTAAGTATGGGATGACGGAATCTGAGATCATGAACCGTGGCTATCGGATTTACACCAATTTGAACCAGGCTCAGCAGCAGGCGATGCAGAACAACTTTAATAACAATGCTATGTTTCCGGCCAACGCGGCTGATGGCACCGAAGTTCAAGCAGCATCAATTGGCGTTTCACCGACCACTGGTGGCGTGACTGCCGTTGTCGGTGGTCGTGGTAAGCACGTCTTTCGGGGTTACAACCGGGCCACTCAGATTACCCGCCAGCCTGGATCGACAATGAAACCGCTGGCTGTCTACACGCCGGCACTTGAAGCCGGCTACAAGTTCGATTCGGAGCTGGTTGATAAGAAGAAATCTTATGGCACCAATCATTACACACCGAAGAACTATAACAATGTTTATCAAGGAAAAGTGCCGATGTATGAAGCCTTAGCGCAAAGTATGAACGCACCGGCGGTTTGGCTGCTGAATCAGATTGGCGTCAACCGCGGTTATCAATCAGTCAAAGACTTTAACATTCCGGTCACCAAGAAGGACAAGAACCTGGCGCTCGCTTTGGGCGGAATGTCCGGCGGCGTCTCGCCTCAACAAATGGCCGGAGCCTATACGGCCTTTGCCAACGGCGGAAAGATTGTTAAACCATTTTACATTCGCAAGATTGTTGATTCTACGGGTAAAGTGGTGGTTGATAACACGGCCAAGCAGGAAGGCCGTCAAATTATGTCCAGTTCGGTTGCCAAACAGATGACCAGCATGATGCTTGGGGTATTTAACAATGGAACCGGTGCTGACGCCAAGCCGTATGGGTATCAGGTTGCGGGTAAGACCGGAAGTACCGAAGCCGATAATACCGGCTCTGCTGACGCCACAAAAGATAAATGGATCATTGGCTATACGCCAGATTTGGTGGTGGCGACTTGGGAAGGATTTGATAATACCAGTCAGGCCCACCATTTGGAAAACTTGAGTGGGACTGGTGTCGGGCCACTGTTCAAAAACGAAATGCAGACCATGTTGCCATATACCAAGAATTCCAGCTTTAACACCAAGGATGCCCAATCCATTGTTCAAGGTGAAAGCAGTAATGACAATCTTTGGGATACCATTCAAAAGAAAACGAACCAATATGGTAATCAAATCGAACAAAAAGCCAAAGATTTAATTGATGATGCCAAAAGCTGGTTCAAACACTAACTTTGGCAGGAAGCCATTTCAGTAATGTGTTAGAATTAAGTAAATAAAATTGTTAGGGGACCCTATTTAATGAATGAAAAAATGACCGCAACAACCAACCAGCTTCAAGCCGAATTGATTGCATCCGATGAATTTACGGAAATCAAAGCTGCCTATGACGCACTCAAGAAGAGTTTGGATGACTACAAATTATTCAATGATTTTCAAGATGCTCAACAGAATCTTCAGCAAAAACAAATGCAGGGCGTTCAACCAACCCAAGACGAGATTCAGAACATCCAGGCGATTGCTGGGAAAATGCGCGAGAGTCAATTAATTTCCGCATTAATGACCAAAGAAAAGGCACTGAGCCAGTTATTATCAGATATTAATGAGACCGTGACAAAACCAATCAGCGACTTGTACAAATCATAAGCAGATCAAGCACGGGACAAAAGGGGCCGAGACAAAAAGTGTGTGCACTTTTGCCTCGGCCTTTCCTTTATACATAAGTTGAAGAAGGGATCTATCATGAAATTTATTCACACAGCAGATTTACATCTTGACAGCCCGTTCTTGGGGCTCAAAAGTCATGTTTTACCCAGTGAACTCTGGGAGAAAGTTCATCAATCAACTTTTGATTCCTTTCAAAGAATTATCGATAACGCGATTGCGCAGCAAGTGGACTTTGTTTTGCTGGCCGGTGACTTATTTGACCGAGAAGAACGAAGCGTCGCCGCCGACGCGTTCCTGATCGCTCAGCTTAATCGATTGAACGAACATGGAATTGAAGCCTTTATCAGCTTTGGCAACCATGATTACTCTACGGCGGATCCGGCTTCATTTGGCTACCCAGCGAATACACTGGTTTTTGGCAACCAGGTTGAAACCAAGCAGTATACCTTGAATGATGGGGAAGTAGTGGCCGTCAGCGGTTTTAGCTTTGATAAGCAGTGGATTACCCAACCCATGATTCAAGACTACCCAACGGCGGTTAGTGATGTGAATTGGAATATTGGCATGTTACACGGAAGCTTAAGTTCACTCAATTCTCCGGAGGCCAATTACGCACCGTTCACACTGTCTGAACTTGAGGAAAAAGGTTATGACTATTGGGCATTAGGGCACATTCATAAGCGCCAGTCGTTAAATGAGCAGCAAACCATCAATTATTCTGGGAACACCCAAGGCCGCCATATTAATGAATCGGGTGAGAAGGGCTATTTGCTGGTTCAAAGTGACGATCAGCACCTTCGAACCAAATTTGTGCCAACCGCACCGATCGTTTGGGACCGGGTCGCCATTTCTCTTGATGAAATCTCTGCAGACCAGATTGTTGAATCAATTTTGGAAAAAGTTGCCGACCTGCACTACGACAAATTACATTTCATTCGGATCCAATTGGCCAGCCAAACGGCGATCGATGCCGACTTACTGGCCAAAATTAATAATGGTGATCTCTTGGATGACCTGCAGGACATTAATGCCGACAAGTGGCAGCAGCTCAACTGCTGGATTACTTCAATTGAAGCGCCACAAGTAAAAAGTCTGGTCTATAGCAGCATTGACCAGGATTATTTTAATCAAGCCAAGGCGGCAACCTTGAATGACGAAGTTTTTGATCAAATTCTCAAGGACTTTAATAAGCAGCCAACTTTCATCAAGGACGAAGTCGGATCTGAAGAATCCAAACAGGAGATCTTTGATCAAGCCGGGGCAATTCTTCAGGAAAATGTCGTTCATGAAGATACTGAGGAGGATAAATCCAAGTGATAATCAAACAACTCAACATTTATGGTTTTGGCCGCTGGATTGATCAAAAAATTGATATCAAAAATCCACTTCAGATGATTTATGGTCCTAACGAAGCCGGCAAGAGTACCATCATCGCGTTTATCAAAGGGATCCTGTTTGGATTCACTGATAAAAAGCATTCCATCCACGGTCAGTACCAGCCCAAGGGCAGTGCCCCATATGGCGGTGAAATTATTTTTTCAGCTGATCAACATAACTATAAGGTTGTCCGAACTGGTTTAAAATACGGCGGGACGGTAAAATTCTACGATTTGGATAACGATACTGAGCTTACCGCTGATGACTACCAGCAGCTCATTGCGCCAATTGACCGGACCGCTTATGACCAATTGTTTTACTTTGGCAGCGTTGATCAGACGGCCTTCTACAAAATAGGTCGAGACGAATTACGGCTGCGAATCCAATCACTTGGTGTCGCCGGGGCAGGCGATTGGATGGACCTCCAGGCCAATTTGGATAAGCAGTCGGCAAAAATGTATGCGCCCCGCGGTCGTACAAAAAAGATTAATATTCAGATTGCGGAATATAAAAAACTCGAAGATCAGGTTGGCGCTGCCAAGGACCACTTCCCACACTACCAGGATCTGCAGGTTCAATTGAAGCAGGACCAGGTGAAATCAAGGGACCTCCAGGCTGACTTAAAAACTGCTAATCAGCAGTTGGATAACAAACGCCGTCTGCAGACGGTCTTGCCGCTGGTTAACAGGCTAAACGATCTCAACACGGTCGATTCATCTCAGGTGAAGCCACAATTCGGTAGTGCTGATCTCAATGAGCTTAATAAATTAAACATGTCACTGACAGCTGAAAGCGCGGATGTTAAAAAGGCTCAAACAGCTGTCGATGAAGCGGCCCGCCAGTCATCCAGAAAACCGGTTCAAACTTTCTATGAGGCTCATAGCGACACGATCGAACGGTTATACCAAGAGCTGCCAGACGCCAGAAAGGTTGCTTTGGCCATCGAATTAGGCGATTCTCAGCTGCAGGACGTTCAACGACAAGTCCAGACCCAGTCTGCCTCAATTGCGAAAAATGCACAGGGGAATCTGCCCCAAGCATTTGATGACCAGACCTTTTCTCGGGTGAACGAACTGCTGCGGGAGCAACAGAATCTCCAAGAGAAACGGGCGGAGGTAACTCGAAAGAAAACCCAGTCTGCCGAACAGCCTCATGGTAATGGTGGGCTAATCTGGTATGGTGTGGCAGCCGCTCTGGTGGTATTAGGGTTCTTATTAGGCTCTAGTTCGTTTGGATGGATTGGATATATTCTGGCGGTCGCTGCTGCCGTTTGGGGATGGTATAGTGCCAAAGGGAGTTCAAAGTCCCAGCCAAGCCCAAGTCATGAAGATCCAGTTGAGATCGATCAGAAACTTGAGCAAATTCGAACAGAGTTGACAGCTGTTCAACAGCAATTTGGACTGCAAGGAATTGATGAAGCCAAATGGCTGCCGATGCAAAGTTCGCTTCGAGAAATTCAGCGCCTGCAACAGAGTTATCAACAGCAAAAAACAGCACTCAATGAACAGCAGGCCAAGTACCAGGATTACCTTGACCAATGGCAATTTGCCAGTGATTGGCTGAAATTTGATCAAACAAAGCATTCGACCGCCATTGAAACCATCGGCAAGACCGTTGCTCATTGGCAGCAGTTGTCTACCGATTATCAGCACCAACAAGCAGTACTCACTCAGGAGAAGAAGACACTGGCTGCCGCAAAGGCCAAGCTGGTCGAACTGACCCAGCAAAAACAAACCTTCTTGAAGGATCGACATGTTGAAAACGACGAAGCATTTCAAAAAGGTGTTGCCTTTCAGGCTGAACTGGCCAAGCAACTGGATCAAAAGGCCACGCTTGAAAGTCAAATTAAGGCAACCAAAATTTCAATTCCAGAAAATATTGACCAAGATGCCTTGAACACCGACGTTCGTGAAGCTACCGAAAAAGTGCAGTCCTTACAAGATCAACTGAATGATTTGAGCCGGGAAATGACCCGGGTTCAGACTGAAATTGCCGGTTTAATCAAGAATGGCCAATACTACGATTTGCGGCAGGAGCTGGCCAATCAACAAACTGAAATTGTTGAGAATGTTCAGAAGTACCTGGCTTTGAAGCTCAGTTCCCAGTGGATCCAATCAGTGTTGGACATTGCCAGCAAGGGTCGACTGCCAAAGACACTGGCATTGGCAAAGCAATATTTCGCCACTTTGACGAATGATGCCTACAAGGAGATTATTTTTAAAAAAGAAATTTCTGTCGTTCGAAAAGATGATGTCTCCTTTCCAATCAACGAATTGTCAACCGGGACGTTGGAACAGCTTTATTTGGCACTGATCTTTTCGATGGCGGTTGGCTTCAGCAGTCAATATCCAATGCCAATTATCATTGACGATGGCTTTGTGAACTTTGACCAGCGTCGAAAAGCGGCAGCTCTGACAATGCTTCAACAGGTGAGTGAGAAGACCCAAGTGCTTTACTTCACCGCTAATCTCAATGCAAATACTGATTCCAAGCTCGTCTTAGATCTTAAAACGCTTTAGGAGGCGATTTTATGGCAAAACAATTGATGGATATCAAGTTGGATGAAGAATTTGAGATGTATGTTTTATTAAAAGACGCCTCCAAGCGGGTGGCTAAAAATGGTAAGCCATTTCTGTCGTTGGTTTTTCAAGATAAATCCGGCCAAATCTCAGGCAAATACTGGGATGCCTCGCCAACAGATGTAGAGCAGTTTGTTTCAGGCAAAGTCGTTCTGTTGAAAGGTAAGCGGGAGAACTACATGAATTCTCCTCAAATCAAGATTCTGGCAATGCGGCTGGCCAACCAAAGTGAGCCCCACGATCCGGTTAATTTTGTCAAACGGGCGGGGATGTCTCGCGATCAGATGGAAGAATACATTGACCAAACCATCTTTGAGATTACCAACGCAATCTATAATCGAATCGTCCGCAGCTTGATTTCCAAGCACGCCAACGCGTTTTATACCTTTCCAGCCGCAAAATCCAATCACCATGATTTTGCTGGAGGGTTAGCTTTTCATACCATTTCAATTCTCAAACTGGCCCATTCGATCGTGAATCAGTATGAGGGCATTAATGCCCCATTATTGTACGCAGGGGCCATTTTACATGATCTCGGTAAAACCATTGAGCTGTCCGGCCCAATTGCCACAGAGTACACCTTAGCAGGGAATCTGTTAGGGCATCTCAGCATTATGGATGCCGAGATCGTTGAAGCGGCCGATAAATTGGGAATTGATCCCAAATCCCAGGATCTGATTTTATTGCGGCATATGATTCTGTCGCACCACGGATTACTGGAGTATGGTTCACCGGAACGGCCGAAGATATTGGAGGCAGAAATTCTGCATCATTTGGATGAGTTAGATGCGACGATTATGATGATTCAAAGCGCCACTAAGAATATTGAACCCGGCCAATTCAGTGATCGGGTCTTTGGATTGGATAATCGACGATTCTACAAACCTGAGAATTCAATTGACCCCAAACAAAAACCGACGCAAGGGGAATTGTTATAATTGACGAGATACAAAAAGGATTGGACAATTAATTGTCCAATCCTTTTTTGTATGAATGATTTAAAAATTACTTCTTAGCTGATGAGCTGGTTGAAAGGTAGTCTGATAAGACGTTTTGCAGGTCTTTATCTTGGATGGTAACTTTACCCTTCTTAAGAACCTTAGAAACAACTGAATGTAAGGTATTGCTATCAGACATCTTGCTGGTAACGATTTGATCCTTTAATTCAGATTCGTGTTGCTTCCAAGTTCCCTTTGATGGATGGTTGACCATTTGGATTACTTGGTAACCATACTGAGTCTTAACAGGGGTCTTGGTATATTCACCGTTCTTCAGCTTGAAGGCAGCTTTCTTGAAGTTGGCATCAAGTGATGTGTTGGTGTTGTCGAATGCTGCGATTCGGCCGCCCTTGTTCTTAGTTGCTGTATCAGTTGAATACTTTTTAGCTAAGCTTGAGAAGCTCTTACCGTCTTTAAGTTCACTGATAACTTTTTCAGCAGTTGATTTCTTTGAAACCAAGATTTGGTTAACAGTTACTTTTGGTTGGTAAGACTTGAATTGAGTTTCAAGTTGTGCGTCGGTAATCTTGACGTTGTCCTTAACGGCTTGCTTCAATAAGAGATTGGAACGAATTGAATCTTTCAATTGTGAAGCAGTCATACCGTTTTGTTGGAGAACTGAGTTGAATGATGAACCGTATTGTTTCTTGTATTTAGCGAATTCACTATTAACTTGAGAGTCCTTAACATCTTTGCCGTATTGCTTTTCCAAGACCTTGTTCAAGATCATTTGCTGCAATACTTGTTTACCGCTTGAAGTACTCTTCAAACTGCTGTAATAAGCACTTTCAGTAATCTTACCACCATTGGTTGTTGCAACAGTTTTGCTGCCACAAGCTGCAAGGGTAAAACTCATCATAATGCCGGCTAAAACGATTAGCCATTTTTTCATACAAAAACACATCCATTCCTAAAAGTATTCGTCTGCAAAGCAAACGTTCCCGATAATAATAACATAATCTGCGTCGTTTATATAATGACCTCAAGAATTTAAACAAATATTCATATTTTACTTACTTTAATTTGTCGGTATACTTGTTGATTTCGTCAAGCCGTGGCTGAATTTTGAACATCGCTTTATCCACATCCCGTGAGATGTCGTTAATGGTCTTCTCAAGGGCCGGCATCTGTGCTGTGAAAGCATTCATCAACTTCTTAAAGTCATCATAAGCAGCTTTCCAGTCAGCGGCCTTTTGCTTTCGATCATTAAATGTCGACTTGGCTTGTTCAACGAACTCTTGGGGAGTTTCTTTTCGGCTGTATAAATAAACTCCGGCGACAACGGCAGTTGCACCAACAATTTTAAAAACGGTTTTCATGATTAATCACCCATATGTTGTTCAATGGATTCTTGAATCGCCTTTAACTGTTCCGGTGAATATTTGTTGGAGTTATCCTTGAAGATCATCTTAAAGTCGTCGTTACTGGTATATCGGGGAACCAGGTGGAAGTGTGAATGAAAGACGGACTGATAAGCGACTTGGCCGTTATTATTTAAAATGTTCATGCCTTTGATGTCGGGATTTGAAGCTTTGACTGCCCGAGCAATCTTTGGGATTCTGGCAAAAACTTCACTGGCTAATTCTTCATCATATTCAAAGATATTGGCGATGTGCTTCTTTGGAATCACCAGCGTATGTCCAGGAGTCCCTTGAGAAATATCCAGGAATGCTTTGACAATGTCGTCCTCATACACGGTGTAGCTGGGGATCTCATTTCTTACGATTTTACAAAAAATACAATCTTTCAAAATTTCTACCTTCTTTCTGTGAATACTAATGATATTATACCATTATTGCGTTTTTGACCCAGCTCAAAGGCTAATTTTGTATGGTATAATCTTGTTTGTACATTTATCATGATACGGAGGTAAACAATGACCTTACAAGTTTCGAATCTGGTTGGGGGCTATTCCCAAGTACCAGTGTTAAAGGACGTCAATTTTGACGTTAAGGATGGCGAGTTGGTTGGGTTGATCGGCTTGAACGGTGCCGGCAAGTCAACGACCATCAATCATATTATCGGTTTATTAACGCCATTTAAAGGCTCAATCAAAATCAACGGCGTCGGCTTAAACGATGACGTTAAACAATATAAAGAGCAGATTGCTTATATTCCCGAGCAGCCAATTGTCTACAAGGAATTGACGCTAAAGGAACATTTGGAAATGACCATGCTGGCCTATGGACTTGATCAAGACGAATCTTGGAAACGAGCACATGACCTGCTCAAACTTTTCCGGCTGGATAATAAATTAGACTGGTTCCCGGACAACTTTTCAAAAGGGATGCGCCAAAAGGTGATGATTGTCTGTGCCTTTTTGACTAACGCCAAACTCTTTATTATTGACGAGCCGTTTCTTGGCTTGGATCCGCTGGCCGTTAACGACTTATTGAACCTGATCTCTGAAAGAAAGCAACAGGGAGCCAGCATTTTGATGTCGACTCACGTGCTGGATACCGCGCAACGTTATTGTGATCGGTTCGTTTTACTTCATGACGGTCAAGTTCGCACCGAAGGAACGATTGAAGAGCTGCGGAAATTATTCCCAGATGCCGGCGATTCTCTCAATGATATTTACCTGACTCTGGCAAGGGAAGGCGATGCCTCATGAAGCAGTTATTCAGGCAGCGTTTAACGACGCATCTAAAGGAAATGATGCGCTATCTCAGATTGGTTTTTAACGACTACTTTGTCCTGGCTTTGTTGTTTGTTATTGGTGGGTTGGGATACTACTATTCCAATGCACTTAAGCAGCTGCACACCGGTCTGTGGTGGGCACCAATTGTGATTATCGGTATTTTGTTGGTTAGCGTTCAGCTGGGCAGGTTTGCGACCTTGATTGAAGCCCCAGACTATGTTTTTTTGTTGCCCAAAGAAGCTGAACTTTATAACTATCTTCGAAGCGGCTTTCGGTATAGTTTTTCGATTGCTGTCGCAATTCAAGTTCTGTTTTGGATCTTGTTGATGCCGTTTGTTCAAGTTACCATGCGCGCCACATCGACGGAGTTGTATCTGCTTTTGGCAACCATTTTAATCTTGAAAATAACGTGGCTAAATACAGACTTTGCCCGCAAATACCATTTGCAGCAATCCTGGTTGGCCAGTCGGCTCATCTTTCGATTGCTTGTCCCAGTGATTGCATTGGGATCGTCTATCTACATCAACTATTGGCTTGGGTTGGGCATTGCTGTGGCTGCGCTTTTCGTCAGTTATTTTTCCCGCCGGAATTGGGTCAGCCGATCACTTGACTGGACGACGATGATTACCGATGAAAACAGTCGGATGCACACCGTCTATCAATTCTTTAATTTGTTTACGGATGTGCCAACTCTGCAAGGGTCTGTCAAACGCCGCCGTTACGTGGACGGGGTCTTGAACCGAATCAAGCTGATTCCAAAAAACACCTACTTATATCTCTACGCTCACGGAATTGTCCGTGACAATGAGATGAGTGGGCTATACGTTCGTCTGCTGGTGATCGGAACCTTATTTCTGGTATTCGTCAAAGGCGAGCTGTTACCCATCTTTTTGAGCCTGCTGTTTGTCTACTTAATTGGGTTCCAAATGATTCCGTTTTATTTTCATTTCTCGGATAACGCCTTCGTCCACATTTATCCAATTACCAATCAGTACCAATTGAAGAGTTTTCAAAGGGTTCTGCTGTACTTGTTGACTACGGTTGGCGTCGTTTTTGCGGTGGCAGTTCTGACCGTTAATTTGGCCACGCCGGTCACGATCATTGACGTGATTGTCGGCGAAGCACTCGAAATCTGGGCATTTGTCTATCTGTATTTACCCAGACGTTTGGCTCGAAGCGAGCGAACCAGATAAATCGTTGAATAATAGGAGAATGATATGCGTGTAAGAAAAAAGCCGTGGGCTGATAAATATATCAAAAACCACGGCGACTATATTGTGACCGATCCAAAGAATTGGTTGGGTAAATGGCAGGACCGGTTTGCCAAAGTCCAACCCTTAAACGTTGAGGTTGGGATTGGTAAGGGCCGGTTCATTATTGAGACTGCTCGAGCCAACCCCGACATCAACTATATTGGCATTGAACTGCAGACTTCAGTCATTGCCACGGCACTACGGTCGTTTATGGCGGATCCGTTGCCAAACGTGCAGTTTGTTCTGACTGATGGTGCCAATCTTGATGAATTGTTTTATGAAAATGAAATTAAAAAGATTTTCTTGAACTTCTCCGATCCTTGGCCAAAAAAGCGGCATGCCAAACGTCGTTTGACATCACCACTGTTTTTGAAGACTTATAATCATGTGCTGGATCAGGACGGGGATATCGAATTCAAAACTGATAATCGCGGTTTATTCGAATACACCCTGGTCACCATGAATAATTTCCCGATGAAGTTCGATTATGTTTCGTTGGATTTACATCATTCTCCTGAAAATGAATCGAATATCGAAACGGAGTATGAGCAAAAGTTCAGTCCCAAGGGACCCATTTATAAGCTGATTGCGCATTTTACAGCGTCATGACTTGATGCTTAACCACTTGTTGTGAGGTTTGGTCGACCCAGAATTCTTCTGTTTTGCGATCACCTTCAGGGTTCAAATAATTGAAGCCAAAGTGAAAAAGCGGCGTGGAATCAGTGGTCGGTAGAATGCTCCAACTGCCAATATATTTGAAGCCTTTTAATGCGGCTGATTGTTTGGTATCCTTGACGATAGCTGCTAAAAACTTTTCGTGTTTGCGATCGGACTTGGCCACGAAATAGGCACTGCCGGCAAAGGCTGCGAGTGCCAGGCCATAGAAGACGGTTTGTTTTTTCATCATTTCACCTTTTTTGTATATGATATGTATACTTTAGACTATTAGCAGCGGATGAGCAAACTGATTTGGCTGGTCGGAAATTTGTGCTATGATGTACTTTACATTAGTAAGTGAAAGGATGATAATTTTGCAAAATTTACCTAAAACCAATTTAAAAGATTTAACCAAACAACTTGAGAACGGCAAGTATATGCTGTTCTTCACCGCTGACTGGTGCCCGGACTGCCGCTTCATCAAGCCGGCAATGCCTGCAATTGAAGCCGAATATCCAGAGTACACATTCTTACAGGTTGATCGTGATGAAAATATCGATCTTGCCGGTAAAATGGGCATTATGGGCATTCCAAGTTTTGTTGCCTATTCAGACGGTCAAGAAATCGGCCGCTTCAATAATGGCGACCGCAAGACTAAAGCCGAAGTTGAAAACTTTATTAACTCGTTAGCAAGTACCGTAGCAAAATAATTAATTGTTGGAAGGAATTTTGAAATGTTAATAACCAGTTATAACCCAAACAGCACAGGTGACACAATGGTCCTCATTATGAACCCGGATGTGGGTGAACAAAGTGTGACAATTCATGATAAGGTTGCCCGGATTTTTGCCGCTGATAGCAATCAGACGTTGGGGTACAACTTTTTAGAAGCAAGTAAAGTCCTTCCAGAAATTGTCCATGAAAATGGCCAAGTTCATTTAACCGAAGACCAGGTTACTCGCTTGAACCAATATTTGGGCGATCACGGTTTTCCGGCAGATATCCGTTATGATAATCAACCCAAATTTGTTGTCGGCTATGTCAAATCAGTGGAAGACCACCCCAAGGCAAATCATTTACAGATTACCAAAACTGACATTGGCACCGGTAAGGACGTCCAAATTGTCAGCGGCTCGCCAAACATGCGTGAGGACATTAGAGTGGTTGTTGCGTTAAGTGGAGCCATGATGCCTGACGGCCAAATTATTTGGCCTGGTAAATTACGTGGTGTTGAAAGCGATGGCATGATTTGTTCCGGCCGCGAGTTGGGGCTGCCCAACGCACCGCAAGTTCCCGGGGCACTGATTTTACCTGATGATTACCAGGTAGGGGATGCCTTTGATTTTCACAAGGCACAGCATTTATTTGATTAAAGGACTTTGGGTGGATGAGTAATGAAGCATTATGATGGACCCGCATTTTTTCGGCGGAAGGGCATTACCCGAAAGCCTCATCAAGAGCGGGAAACAAAACAGAATAATCAGCCGGTGGCACCGAAAATCCAAGCTACAAGGTTAAGCAAGGTCCCTGATTCCAAGTTTGATCGTCGGGATGAGACCCCGGCTTTTTTGAAAGAAATTAAAAATTTCAAGCCGCAAAAGCGGTCAAAATCCGATAAACGGAAACAGCAAATTCAAACGAATTATTTTCTCAGCCAAGAGCATCGTCGTCACCGTCTGTACGATGAATTGACACGCCGGCTGAGGATTACATATGATGATCTCATTGTGATTGCCAATAAGCAACCAACAATTGATCAGCCTCGTGAGCAGCATCTAAAGCACCCCGTTCAATCAACAAAGCCCGTCAAGCCGACTGAAGGTCAACCTCAAAATTCATCTGTGAAATCCTTTGAGAAATCATCAGTGACAGATCAACCACAGATCAGCTCAGACCAAGGGGTTCGGCATTTAAATCGTCAACCGCGGAAGGCTTTGAATCACCATGGGTTGGGACAGTCATTCAATTCAATTATGCATAACCAAAGGGCCAGCGAATCTGACCTTTCTTTGTTTAACGCTCAACAACTGAGTCACAATGCCCAGGTTAAAAAAGTGAATCACGTTAATCAACCCACGAAGGGTGTTCAACATTCATCGGCTGAACCAAACGTCTCAGAGAAGCCGACTGAAGACAGAGGTTACCAATTTCCGCCGCTGTCTTTGTTGGCCAAGCCGCAGCAAGCTGAATCAGATTCAATTGATGACTGGATTATTCACCAATCTGAAATCCTGAATCAAACTTTCTCAGCCTTCAAGGTCAATGCGCAAGTGGTTGACTGGACAAATGGCCCAACGGTCACGCAATTTCAAGTCAAATTGGCACTGGGCGTCAAAGTCAGCCGGATTACCAACTTAACCGATGACTTAAAGCTGGCGTTGGCAGCCAAGGATATTCGAATTGAAGCGCCAATTCCTGGTAAAACGACAGTCGGAATTGAGATCCCTAATCCCAATCCGAGGCCGGTGGTCCTTTCAGAAGTGATTTCAACCAAGCATTTTCAAGACAGTCAATCGCCACTCACCACTGCCTTGGGTGTTGATTTGTCGGGAGTTCCCAGAACGACAGACATTAAAAAGATGCCTCATGGTTTGATTGCTGGGGCAACTGGATCCGGCAAAAGTGTTTTCATCAACAGTTTGTTGGTTTCTTTGCTGTACAAAGCGACCCCGGCGGATTTACGATTACTGTTAATCGATCCAAAGGAAGTTGAACTGGCACCTTATGACGGGATTCCTCACTTGTTATCACCTGTTATTTCCGATCCTAAGACGGCCGCAGCTTCCCTTAAATGGGTCACTGAGGAAATGGACCGGCGTTATGAAAAGCTCGCAGCTGCTGGTGCTAAAAATATTGAACAGTTCAATCGACAGGCAAG
Source organism: Lentilactobacillus buchneri (assembly GCF_018314255.1). Taxonomy (NCBI): domain Bacteria; kingdom Bacillati; phylum Bacillota; class Bacilli; order Lactobacillales; family Lactobacillaceae; genus Lentilactobacillus; species Lentilactobacillus buchneri. The sequence goes on along the minus strand of NZ_CP073066.1, from coordinate 66,001 downwards.
TGAGGCTCACGAGTATGGGCTGAAAATGCCTTATATTCTGGTGATCATTGATGAATTGGCTGACCTGATGATGGTCGCTTCCAGTGAAGTTGAAGATTACATTGTCCGCATCACTCAAAAAGCCCGCGCAGCCGGCATCCATTTGATTGTTGCTACGCAGCGTCCAAGTGTTGATATTGTGACCGGGACCATCAAGAATAACATTCCGACTCGGATTGCTTTCATGGTATCCAGCCAAGTCGATTCCAGAACGATTTTGGATTCCGCCGGAGCAGAACGTTTACTTGGCCGCGGAGATATGCTATATCTAGGGAGTGGTGCAAATCAGCCGGTCCGACTCCAAGGTGCTTTTGTCACCAATCAGGAGCTTGACGGAATTGTTGATTATGTCCGCCAACAGGGAGAACCTAAATACTTATTTACTCCTGATAGCTTGAAACGAGCCAGTACTGAAACCAGTTCTGAGGATCGGTTGATGCCCCAGGTTTTAAAATATATTGGCAATGAAGAGACAATTTCCACTTCAAAGCTTCAACGGGTATTTTCAATCGGGTATAATAGAGCTGCAAACATTATTGATCATTTGCAGGAAAAGAACTTGGTTTCAGAGCAGCAGGGGTCCAAGCCGCGGACAGTGTATTACAAGCCGGCGGCAGATGAATCCGCTCGGGAATCACAGCAGAATCATCAAAAATAACATAATGGATAGGTAGGATGTCTAATGAATTCAGATACGGTATATTATTTTGTAGGAATTAAAGGAACCGGGATGGCCGCCATGGCCTTAATCTTGCATGACCGTGGTGAGAAAGTGCAGGGGTCAGACATTGACCAGTACACGTTTACACAACGCGGGCTTGAAAAGGCTGGTATTAAAATTTTACCTTTCGATGAAAACAACATTCACGAAGGATTAACGGTGATTGCCGGTAACTCCTTTACTGATGATCATCCAGAAATTAAGAAAGCCAGAGACATGGGGTTGACGGTTTATCGTTATCACGAGTTTCTTGGCAAGATCATCAAGGGTAAGACCAGCATCGGGGTTTCTGGTGCCCATGGGAAGACCAGTACGACTGGCCTGTTAGCCCACGTGCTTTCAGGAATTGCACCAACCGATTATTTAATCGGTGATGGTTCTGGGAAAGGTGTTCCCAATGCCCGGTTCTTCGTCTACGAAGCTGATGAATACCGTCGTCACTTTTTGGCAACCGAACCGGATTACGCCATTATGACTAACATTGACTTTGATCATCCGGATTACTACAAGAGCATCGACGATGTTGCCGATGCATTTCAAACGTTTGCGAACCAGACGAAGAAGGGCATCTTTGCCTGGGGTGATGATAAACGTCTCCGTCAACTAAAAGCCAAGGTACCAATCTATTATTATGGCCTCAAGGATACTGATGATTTCCAAGCGGTGGATGTTAAGCGGACGACCAGTGGTTCGAGCTTTGATGTCACTTATAAAGGTAAAAATCTGGGAAACTTTTCAGTGCCATTGTTTGGTGAGCATAACATTTTCAATTCACTGGCTGTGATTGCCGTGGCTTACTTTGAAGATGTTGATTTGGATGAAATTCGCAAAGAATTGAAGACTTTCCAAGGCGTTAAGCGTCGGTTCGCCGAACGTAAGATTGCCGGGATGACGATCATTGACGATTATGCCCATCATCCAACTGAAATTAAGGCAACCATCGATGCTGCCCGTCAGGAATATCCAAGCAAAAAGATTGCCGTGGTCTTCCAGCCGCATACTTTCAGCCGAACGATCGCTTTAATGGATGATTTTGCCAAGAGTTTGAACTTGGCCGATGAAGTTTTCCTGACCTCGATTTACAGTTCGCCGCGAGAAAGTCACGGAAAAGTTTCCAGCGAGGACCTGTCTAAGAAGATCACTAAGGGTGGCCGCATTTTGTCCGTTGACAATATGTCGCCACTATTGGACTACGATAACGACGTGGTTATTTTCATGGGTGCTGGCGACATTCAAAAGTATGAAAAATCTTACGAAGATCTGCTAAGCCATTTAAGCAAAAAAATTAATTAAGATATCTTATAAAAGCTGTTAGTTGAGTCCTAAATACTTGATTAATGGCTTTTATTTGGTAGAATTACTTAACAGTATAAGTATAAATACTGCAAATTGTTTGAGGCAATATTTGAACTTACAAACAAAAGGGAGCGGATTTAATGAACAATTATCCAAATGAACAACAGGAAGCTCGACGAGTCGTCAACAACGCAGCCGGGTTGAATGCTTTTTTAACTAAAATGTATGGCTGGATGAGTTTGGCCGTTTTAGTTTCTGCAGCAACAGCATTTTTAGTTAGTGGGTCTGTTGCTGGTGGAATGGCGGCTTACATTGCAGGTCACCAAGGTGTGATGTGGGGATCAATGATTTTGTGGTTTGTTTTGCCATTTGTCATCTCACTTCAAGCGTTGAAACGGCCGACCCTCGCGTTTACAGTACTGATGTTGTATTCAATTCTAAGTGGTTTTGTTTTCGCCACGATTGCGTGGGCGTATACAGGTGCCTCAATTGCGGCAGCTTTTGTTTCCGCTTCGGCAATTTTCATCACAATGACAACCGTTGGATTAGTCACCCACAAGAACCTTGATCGTTGGGGTGCCCAAGCAACTGCTGCTTTAATTGCGTTAATCATTGCCATGATTATTAACATCTTCCTGCGCAGTTCAGTGATTTCATTTGTTTTCTCGATCATCGCAGTGTTAATCTTCACGGTCTTAACCGCCTATGACACCCAAAAGATGAAGCAGATGTATAACCAATATTCTGGTAATGGTGATGTTTCCATGACCGGTTTGGCAGTCTTTGGTGCTTTACAATTGTACTTGGACTTTGTGAACCTGTTTCTCCAATTACTCTCGATTTTCGGCAACAACGACCGTTAATTCACACTTCGTCACAACGATTGGCCATTGATTTGGTTGATCGTTTTTTGTTATCTGTCGTGGTAAAATTAAAGTAACAGTTTTCACCAGAGGAGAAGTTAATGACTAAAAAATTATTATTAATTGATGGTAATAGTATTGCCTTCAAAGCGTTTTATGCTTTATACACGGCCATGGACAAATTTACCAATCCATCTGGCCTACATACCAGCGCCATTTATGGCTTTAACCGGATGTTGGACAAAGTATTAGCAGACGAGAAGCCCACCGATGTGCTGGTCGCATTTGATGCCGGCAAAACCACTTTTCGAACGAAAATGTACGCTGATTATAAAGGCGGTCGAGCTAAGACACCAACTGAACTTTCCGAGCAATTTCCCTTCTTAAAAGAATTGATCAACGCCCGCGGCATTTCCACCTATGAATTACCGGATTATGAGGCCGATGATATTATTGGAACGCTCGCCAAAAAGGCTGAAGAAGCTGGTGACTACCAAGTTGTGATTGTCACCGGCGATCGAGATTTGACCCAGTTAACTTCAGATAAGACCACGGTTCAGGTTTCTAAAAAGGGTGTCACCGAACTGGAAACATATACCCCCAAACACGTCGAAGAAAAGCTGGGTGTTAAACCGAGCCAGATTATTGAAATTAAGGGTCTGAAAGGCGACAACTCCGACAACTATCCCGGCGTTGAAAAAGTCGGTGACAAGACAGCTGTCAAGCTGGTTCAACAATTTGGCACGATTGACAATCTCTATCAAAATATCGACCAGGTTTCCGGTAAAAAATTAAAGGAACATTTGATTCATGACCAAGCCCAGGCCGAGCGCGCCCACACGTTGGCAACAATCAACCGCGACGCGCCGGTAACAGTCTCTTTGGATCAGTTGAAGTATCAGGGAGACAATATCGATAAACTGACCGATTTTTACGAGAGAATGGGCTTCAAATCGTTTCTGGCCAAGTTATCTGTTGATGATCAGGATCATGCCGACGATCAAGCAGATATTCAATACACTGTCTTGTCCGCCAAGAATGCGGCTGAGCTGGATCAGTTCACAGATGAAGTGACTTTTCACCTGGAAATGTCAGAAGAAAACTACCACACATCGCCATTGGTTGGCTTTGCGATTGGACAGGGTAACAAATGGTATGTGACCAACGATCCTGAATTGCTTCACAATCAGCATGTCAGTGACCTCCTGACCAGCAAGACCATCAAAAAGAACCTTTTTGATGCCAAACGAACCTATGTCGGTCTTTATCGACAAGGGATTGAGCTTGCCAACGTGGACTTCGATATGCTGCTGGTATCATATTTGCTTAATACAACTAATAATAGCAACGACGTCGGCACCGTTGCCCATTTACACGGATTCTATAATGTTAAAACCGATGAAGAAGTCTATGGAAAGGGTGCCAAGCGACACATTGACCCGCAATCACCTGCCTTTTTGGCCCATTTGGTTCATAAGGTCAAAGCGATTGATGCTCTTCACGACGGGATGTTTAAGGATCTGGATGCCCATAATCAATCCAAACTGTACTGGGATATCGAAATCAAGATTGCCTTTGTCCTTGCCCACATGGAAATCAATGGCATCAAAGTTGATGCAGCCACTTTGGAGGGCATGGGCAGTAAGTTTAAAGAGCGGCTCGCTGAAATTGAACAGACCATTTTCCAAGAAGCTGGTGAAGAATTTAACATTGGTTCTCCCAAACAACTGGGAAAGATTCTGTTTGAAAAGCTCCGCCTGCCGATTCTAAAGAAGACCAAAACCGGCTATTCGACCTCGGTTGATGTTTTGGAGAAACTGGCTCCGGATGCACCAATTGTTCAAAATGTGTTGGACTACCGTCAGATTTCCAAACTACAGTCGACATATGTTGATGGGCTATTAAAGGTCATTCATCCAGATGATTCCAAAGTTCACACCAGATATCTGCAGACGTTAACCCAGACTGGTCGATTGTCTTCAGTCGATCCCAATCTGCAGAATATTCCGGTTCGCTCCGAGGAAGGCCGACTTATTCGCCAGGCCTTTATTCCATCACATCCAGGCTGGCAGATTTTCTCCTCTGATTATTCTCAAATTGAACTGCGGGTGTTGGCGTCAATTACCGACGACCAAAATATGCAGGACGCCTTTAAAAATGGCGAGGATATTCATGCCACCACGGCACGGAGAATTTTTGGACTGCCGTCAAATGAAGAAGTCACCCCGGAACTTCGGCGTCAGGCCAAGGCAGTTAACTTTGGGATTGTTTATGGGATTAGCGATTTTGGTTTAGCGTCCAATACCGGCATTACCAGAAAACAGGCGCATCAGTTTATTGAACGTTATTTTGAAGAATATCCCGGCGTTAAAAAATATACCGAAGACATCGTTGAATTTGCCCGTAACCACCGCTACGTTGAGACGATTGCCCATCGACGCCGTTATTTGCCGGATATTAATTCCAAGAGCTTTAATCTGCGTTCATTCGCTGAACGGACTGCCATGAACACACCAATCCAAGGCAGTGCGGCCGACATCATCAAAATTGCGATGATTAATATGGCCGATGCAATCAAGGATATGAAAACCCGCATGCTGCTGCAGGTTCACGATGAATTAATTTTTGAAGTTCCTGACGAGGAATTGGACACCGTCAAACAACTGATTCCAAGCGTCATGGATTCAGCGATCCACTTGAATGTGCCATTAAAAGTTGAAAGCCACTGGGGTAAGACCTGGTATGATGCAAAATAAGTTGAAGCAAATGGGGGATCTCAATGCCTGAATTACCTGAAGTTGAGACCGTTAGACGCGGCCTGACCCAATTGGTTAAAGGAAGCACCATCCAATCGGTGGATGTGTTGTATGCCAAAATGATTAATTTACCACCAAACGATTTCAAAAAAGCCCTCCGTGGCAAAACGATTGAAAAAATTGATCGACGTGGTAAATACCTTCTGATTCGACTGAGCGATAATCTGACGATTGTTTCTCATCTGAGAATGGAAGGCAAGTACGATGTGGAGCCTGAAGATGCACCGGTCGGTAAGCATACCCATATCATTTTTCATCTGACCGATGGGCGCCAGTTGCGTTACAATGATACGCGAAAATTTGGCCGAATGAATTTGGTTGATACTGGCACTGAAATGCAGGTTGCCGGTCTGAAAACGATTGGACCGGAGCCCACCGAAGATGATTTGACCGTCGATTACATGCAGAAAATTTTTGGTAAGAGCCGCAAAGTGATCAAACCATTTTTACTAGACCAGAGTAATATTGCCGGGTTGGGTAATATTTACGCCGATGAGGTCTTATGGCTAAGCAAAATTAATCCTCAACAGCCTGCCAACACGTTGACGTTGAGACAAATTAAAGAGTTGCGAAAAAATATTATCGTCGAATTAGCCAAGGCGATTGCCGGTCATGGAACGACCGTCCACTCATATTCAACTGCATATGGGGAAGCCGGCAGTTTTCAAAATCAATTGAATGTTTACGGCCGTGAAGGCGAACCCTGCTCGAGATGCGGCACAAAGATTGTTAAAATCAAGTTGGCTCAGCGGGGCACCCACTTTTGCCCAAAATGCCAACCTTTACGTGGTGTAAAAAATGACTAAATTAATTGGCTTAACCGGCGGGATTGCCACCGGAAAATCAGTGGTCAGCGATTACCTTCATCAGCAGGGGATTCCTGTGATTGACGCTGACATCGTGACCCATCAAGTTGAACAAACCGGGACTCCTGGGCTCCAAGCACTGGTGGACGCATTTGGACAGCGGATTTTGCTGGCTGACGGCGCACTTGACCGCCAGGCACTCGGCCGGATTGTGTTTAACAATCCAGCTGATCTCAAACAACTGGTTCGAATCATTGACCCATTCATTCGCGAAGAGATTCTTTCTCAGTTGAAACGTTATCGGGATACTGAAATGACCGTCTTGGACGCACCAACTTTATTTGAAAATGGCTATGTCCACTTAGTCGACGAGGTGGTGGTGGTTTACTGTGATCCGGTCACTCAGTTGCAGAGATTGATAAAACGCAATAAACTGAGTATTGTAAGTGCAATTAAAAGAATCGGAAATCAATGGCCATTGCAGACAAAATGCGATTTGGCTGATACAATTATTTATAACTCAGGAACAATGACAACAACGCTGACACAAGTCGACAGATGGTTGGCGAAGGAAACGAAATAGACGAGGTGAACACCATGCAATGTCCTCATTGCGGATACAATGGTTCCAAGGTTGTCGACAGCCGGCCAACTGATGACGGTCGGGTGATCAGACGAAGAAGAGAATGTGAACACTGCGGTTTTCGATTTACCACATTTGAGCGGGTCGAAGTAACACCGTTATTAGTGGTGAAGAAAAATGGTAACCGCGAAGAATTTAACCGTGAAAAACTGTTAAAGGGGATCGTCAGGTCCGCTGAAAAACGGCCGGTTTCGATGGATGCCATTACCAATTTGGTGGATCGGGTTGAAAATAAATTGCGGTCACTAGGCGAGAATGAAGTTTCCAGCCAACAAATTGGTGAATACGTCATGGAAGATTTGGCCAATTTGGATGAAATTGCCTATATCCGGTTTGCCAGTGTTTACCGTCAATTCAAGGATATGTCGGTCTTTTATAAAGAGCTTAAGGAAATTATGGAAAAGGATAAGAAAAAGGGTCAGGATCACTCGGGGGACAAATAATGGCAGAGTCGTTCGATAAATTAACACCCGATACAAAATATCTCACGACCAATGCCCATATTAATCGGAGCCTTGATCACAGTGTTCTAACCAATTTGTATCTACCAATCATTGGTGAAAAAGCATTGGGATTATACAATTTGTTGTGGTCGATGAGCTTAAATGATCATAATCAGTTGGTTTTGCATAAGCATTACGAAATTCAGAGCATGTTAAATTGCAAAATTGACCAGCTGGTGGCGATTCGAAAGCAATTGGAAGGCGTTAAACTGATCAATACTTTGGTTTCCCAAAACAAACCGGATGTCTTGATCTACTCGTTGAATCTGCCGCTAACTGCTGAACAGTTTTTACGAACCGATATTTTGTCGATTATTTTATTGAGCAAAGTGGGCGAAACAACCTACAAGCAGATTGTCGACCGACTAGTGCTGCCACTTCCGGATCTCGGGGAGACGACCAATATTTCGGCTTCACTGCTGGATTTATTTGCTGTGCCCCAGAACCTGATTAAAAACATTCCGGGCGCAGTCAACGACGCCAAGCAGACCATTGTTCGATCAGCTGCAAATGTCAGTGAGAACAGTTTCGAACCGGATAGTCACCAGTTTAACTTCAAACTCCTATTAAGCATGTTGGAAAATTCATACGTCGATCTTAACTCTGTTAAAGCCGCTCGTGATTTGATTTTGTCAGAGAATTTGCTCTATGGAATTGATGAGATCCAAATGGCTAAACTCATTCAAAAGGCAACTAATCTCAGCACCAATGAATTGAATCAATCACAGTTGAAGGCAATTATTACTGACAATTTCAGCCGGCATCAAGCAGAGAACGTGGAGAAGGCAGCACCTACTGCCGAGATCACGCCTTCTTCTGCAAAATTCGACACGGCAACCACTCAACTGATTTCAATTAGTAAAAAGACGGCTCCTGTCGTGTTTTTGGAACAAATCAAGAAACAAAAGCACGGTATTGTGACCAGCGGTGAGCAGCGAACCTTGCGCGAGCTTGTCAACCTGCGCGTGTTGCCGAATGAAGTCATCAATATTTTGATTTACTATTTATTAGTTGATGAAAATCGTTCGACTCTCAATAAAAACCTGATGTCAACGATTGCCGATGATTGGTCACAACACGGGATTTTTGATGCCGAGCATGCAATCGATGCCATTAAGAATCGAACAATCGACAAACAGAAAAAAGCTGATAAGCGGGCTGCCAAGTACAAACAGCGACGGGTTAATGTCAAAGAGACCCTGCCGGATTGGGCGAAGGATGATCAACCTTCCTCTGCCAGCCAGCCAACCTCACAGTTGACTGATGCCCAAAAGAAGCAGCTTAAAGCACAGCTTGATAAGTTAAAAAAGCCGGGGAGTAGGTGAGATTGAATGGAAAAAGTAAGTGATTTCGTCAAGAAACTAATGGAAGACCGTCAATTTAAGGGTGGCAATGTCGCATCAGGTTTCCAAAAAATTATCGAACAGATCAAAAATGACCCTGAGATCGCCAAATTTCTTCAGGATCATCAAGGTGAACTGGCTCCTGATGCGGTTGACCGTTCTGCTGCCAAACTGTATGAGTATGTGAATGTCAAAAATCAGATTAAGGCCAAGAAACAATCATTTGCGCCTGGGTATTTGCCCCAATTGGTCATTAACGATCACTTGATTGATATTGCGTATTCGGCCTCTCCAGAGGTCATCGAAAAGCAGCGCAGTCAGTCCTTGGCGCGTCGAATCAAGACGGTTTCAATGCCTAAAGATATCAAGGATGCCCGGATCGCCGAATTCGACGGGGCTGATCCCGATAATCCAGACCCCAATCGTTATACGGCCCTTTCAATGGCATTGGATTTTATTGCTCAAATGAAGGCCGACAAAAAGACTTTCCATCCGGGTCTGTACATATATGGGCCGTTTGGTGTCGGTAAAACATACCTGACAGGTGCAATTGCCAACGAACTTGCCGATAACGGGATTCAAACCACTATGGTCCATTTTCCAAGTTTTGCTGTCGAAATGAAATCGGCGATCACCGATAACTCGGTCACCGAAAAAATTGATGTGATCAAAAAGTCGCCGGTGCTGATGATTGATGATATTGGGGCTGACTCAATGTCCTCGTGGGTTCGTGATGAAGTATTGGGCGTTATTTTGGAATACCGGATGCAACAGCAGCTACCGACGTTTTTTACGTCTAATTTTTCAATGGCCCAACTCGAACAGGAACATTTGCGTATCAATCAAAAAGGCGACGATGAACCATTGAAAGCCAAACGACTCATGCAGCGAATTCGATTCTTGTCTCGTGAGGTCGAGATGACTGGTAAAAATCGGCGACCAGTTTAATTTACAAATTGAATTGACATTTTTGAACGGCAACTCTATACTAAATGTCAATGAATCAAAGAGACATGACAGTGATGACTCATCACAGGGAGAATGGTTCCAGCCTGGAAGACCGTTTGTTGAGAAATTGTTTGTTACCACTCTTTGAGAATGGATTGCGGATAATGCTTTCCCGGTTGGTACCGTTAGCAGCCACTTGAGAGCTTTTTGGATAATTGTATCCAAAAATCCAATTTGGGTGGAACCGCGCTAATTGCGTCCCTGATGTACTTGTATAAGTATGTCAGGGGCTTTTTTTGTGGCTCCAATAAAAATATAAAGGGAGTAAGAAATATGTCACAACTTTCATTTGAATTTCCAGATGGTAGTGTTAAACAATTTGATGACGGCGTTACCTCAGAAGCCATTGCCAAATCAATTGCCGTCAGTTTAGGTAAAAAAGCCGTTGCCGCCAAGGTTGACGGAAAATGGGTCAACAATGACGAGCCCCTACATAAGGGCGGCAAGATTGAAATTGTTACGTCAGATAGTGACGAAGGCCTCAGTGTATTACGCGCAACTGCCGCCCAGATTTTGAAAATGGCAATTGCCAATGATTTTGATAATATCCACTTTGGTGAAAGCGATGCCGATGAAGACGGCTTCTTCGTTGATACCGATAAACCTGACACTCAAATCAGTGTTGATCAATTGAGTGCACTTGAAGATTCAATGCATAAGATTATCAAACAGGATCTGCCAATCAAGGTGGTCTTCTTAAGCGCTGATGACGCTGCAAAGGTTGCCGGCGACGATCCTTATCAAAAAGAATTGGTCAAAGCAAACGAAGTTAACGGCCAAGTTAAATTCTTCCAAATCGGTGACTTCCAGTCAATCGCCGAAGGAGCTGTTTTACCATCAACCGGCAAAGTTAAGATCTTCAAGCTGCTCTCAGTTGCCGGAGCTTACTGGCAGGGCAAGTCATCCAACCCAATGCTTCAACGGATTTATGCAACTGCTTTTAACAAGCAAAAAGATTTGGATGCCGACCTTGAGAAGCGCAAGGAAGCCCATGAACGTGATCACCGAGTCATCGGGAACGAACTGGATCTGTTCTTTGTTGATCCAAAAGTCGGTGCCGGCTTGCCTTACTGGATGCCAAACGGTGCAACGATCAGAAGAACCATTGAACGCTACATTGTTGACAAGGAAGTTGCCAACGGATACCAACACGTTTACACACCGGTTTTAGCCAACCTTGATCTGTATAAACAATCAGGACACTGGGATCACTACCGTGAGGACATGTTCCCGCCAATGGACATGGGAGACGGTGAAGAGCTTGAACTGCGGCCAATGAACTGCCCAAGTCATATTCAAATTTATAACCACCATATCCGTTCATATCGTGAACTGCCACTTCGGATCGCTGAACTCGGAATGATGCACCGTTACGAAAAATCAGGTGCTTTGTCCGGACTTCAACGAGTTCGTGAAATGACTTTGAATGATGGTCATACATTTGTCGCCTTGGACCAGATTCAAGAAGAATTCAAGAATATCTTGAACTTGATGGTTGAGGTTTATCACGATTTTGATATTAACGATTACACCTTCCGTTTGAGCTACCGTGACCCGAAGAACACCGAAAAGTACTTCGATGACGATGAAATGTGGACCCGTGCTCAGACCATGTTGAAAGGTGCCATGGATGAAATGGGCTTGGATTATGTTGAAGCCGAAGGTGAAGCTGCCTTCTATGGTCCAAAGCTGGATGTTCAGACCAAGACCGCTCTGGGAAATGAAGAAACTTTGTCAACGATTCAATTAGACTTTATGCTTCCTGAACGCTTCGATCTTCACTACATCGGCGAAGATGGCAAACAACATCGCCCAGTCATGATTCACCGTGGCCTGGTTTCTACCATGGAACGATTTGTTGCTTACCTGACTGAAATCTACAAGGGTGCCTTCCCAACCTGGTTAGCACCACATCAAGTTAAGATTATTCCTGTCAGCCAAGACAAGCACCTGGATTACGCTAAGAAGATTAACGACCAACTTCGGGCATTGAAGATTCGTTCGTCAGTTGATACTCGTGCCGAAAAGATGGGTTACCTGATCCGCGATGCACAGACTCACAAGATTCCATATACGTTAGTTGTCGGTGATGAAGAAGTGAGTGGCAACAGCGTTTCAGTTCGTAAGTATGGTGAGCAGGATACCCAATCAGAGTCAGTTCCGGACTTCATTGATGAAGTATCTAAAGACATTGCTTCATATTCACGCGAAGAAGATTAACGAATTACTGAGTCACTTATTAATGTGCTTAACGGTTCATAGTTGACACATAAGTGATTAGATGATATTCTGTAATAGTTGTTCAAATGAAAGCAGGAGCTACCCGCTTCTCGCCTGAGTAAATTTCTGAATTTGCTGGGCATGATATCGAGTAAGAGCTTGGTCAGCCAAGTTCTTTAATTGAGAGCGGGCGCAAATGTGTGCCCGCTCTCTTTCTGCTTTTTCAAATTATTCGGAGGTGAAGTACCATAGCAAAAGATATGATGGTTAATGATGGAATCCGTGCTCGTGAGGTTCGTTTGATTGGTGCTAATGGTGATCAACTTGGTGTTAAGACTAAGTCAGAAGCTCTTCAGTTAGCTGAAGATGCCGACTTGGATCTTGTCCTGGTTGCACCGAAAGCCAAGCCACCGGTTGCAAAGATTCTTGATTATGGGAAGTATCGTTTCGAGTTGCAGAAGAAGGAACGTGAATCCCGTAAGAAACAAAAAGTCATCAGTGTCAAGGAAGTTCGATTAAGCCCAACAATTGATGTGAACGATTTTAACACCAAATTGAAGAATGCTAAGAAGTTTTTGGCAAAGGGCGAAAAGGTTCGGGTCTCAATTCGATTTAAGGGCCGTGCCATTACGCATAAGGATATCGGCCGGAAAGTTCTTGACCGAATGGCTGCTGAAACGGCGGATGTTGCCACCGTTACCCAACGACCTAAGATGGACGGAAGAAGCATGTTCTTAATGCTTTCACCAAAAGACCAAGATCAAAAATAATAGTTGTTAAATACTTGAGGAGGATTTTTACCAATGCCTAAACAAAAAACAAACCGTGCTGCAGCAAAACGTTTTAAGAGAACTGCCAACGGTGGATTTAAGAGTGCCAATGCTTATACCAGTCACCGTTTCCACGGTAAGACAAAGAAGCAACGCCGCCAACTTCGTGGTACTAGTATGATGGACAAGACTAATATCAAAACTTATAAGAAGTTATTGCCACATCTATAAAATCAACTATACATTCAATTATTACTTTTCAAAATATAGGAGGAATTCAAAATGCCACGAGTAAAAGGTGGAACAGTCACACATGCACGTCGTAAGCGTGTTTTAAAATTAGCTAAGGGTTATCGCGGTGGAAAGTCTCGTTTATTCAAGACTGCCAAAGACCAAGTTATGAAGTCACAGGTATATGCATTCCGTGACCGTCGTAACAACAAAGGTAACTTCCGTAAACTTTGGATTGCACGGATTAACGCTGCTGCTCGTCTTAATGACCTCAGCTACAGCCAATTTATGCACGGTCTGAAGCTTGCCAACATCGACATGAACCGTAAAATGCTTGCTGATTTAGCAGTTAGTGATACTGAAGCTTTCAAAGCTTTAACTGACGAAGCTAAAAAAGCACTTAAGTAATTTTGATGTGCTAAAATGACTTTCACCGATAGTTTGGTGGAAGTTTTTTTAAATAAATTTACTATAATTTAAGGAGCGACATATGTTGTCTCGATTTAAACCAACATGGATGATTGGGGATATTTACACGATTTCTCCCCAATTCCTGCGGGATCATAATATCAACTGTGTTCTAACCGATTTAGACAATACCTTGGTACCTTGGAACTCCAAGAAGGGTTCTCAAGCGTTACGCAACTGGTTGTCAGAAAATAAGAAATTTGGCATTAAGGTGATTGTTGTGTCCAATAACAGTCACAAGCGAATTCAACGCGCGGTTCAAGATTACGAGCTGCCGTTTGTTCCCAGGGCAATGAAGCCGCTCACTATCGGTATCCGGCACGCTCTCAAGGAATTTAATTTACAAAAGCGCAACACTGTTATGATTGGCGACCAATTGATGACTGATGTGGTGGCTGCCAACAGATGCGGTGTTCGCAGCATTTTGGTGAAGCCACTGGTGCGTGACGATGCTTGGAATACCACGATCAATCGTTACTTTGAAAAGATTGTCTGGAATAAATTATCGAAAAAATATCCTGATTTACATTGGAAATAGGAGGAATTATGGCAAATAATGAAGTTGTTGTTGACGGTGAAGTCGTTCATTGTGTGGGTTGTGGGGCAGCTGTCCAGACGACTGACAAGAACGCACTCGGATACACCCCTGAATCTGCTTTGAAGAAGGGGCTTGAAAATGGGGAGGTCTATTGTCAGCGTTGTTTTAGACTTCGCCACTATAATGAAATTGCTCCCGTCAGTTTATCGGATGATGACTTCTTAAAGCTGTTAACCAGTATTTCTGATACTGACTCTTTGATCGTGTACGTGGTTGATATTTTTGATGTGAACGGAAGCCTCATTCCCGGTCTCCATCGATTTGTCGGCAACAATCCGGTCCTGTTGGTTGGTAATAAACTCGATATTTTGCCCAAAGCCTTGAAGCATAACAAGGTGAAGGATTGGTTGCGACAACAGGCTAACGCGGCCGGTATTCGGCCAATTGATGTTGAGCTGATTTCTGCTAAGACGAATTTTGATATTGATCGTTTGTTGGATCAAATTGAAAAGTACCGTCAGGGAAAAGATGTTTATGTCGTTGGGGTTACTAATGTTGGTAAATCAACTCTGATCAACTCAATTGTCCGCCAGTCAACTGGCATCAAGGAGTTAATCACAACTTCTCGATTCCCAGGGACGACATTGGATCGGATTGACATTCCGCTCAATGACGGTCATAACTTAGTGGATACCCCAGGGATCATCCAGCCTGAGCAAATGGCCCACCATCTGTCCGGTAAAGAATTGAATTTGGTGACGCCACAAAAAACAATCAAGCCGAAAGGTTACCAGTTAAATCCGGGTCAAACACTCTTCTTTGCCGGCGTTGCCCGTTTTGATTACAACTCTGGTGAGAAGCGTCATGGATTCACAGTCTATGCTGAGAATAATTTATTCATTCATCGAACGAAATTAGAAAATGCCGATGAGTTTTACGCTACTCATGTGGGTTCATTTCTAACACCGCCAACCGAAGATCAAAAGGCTGATTTTCCAGCATTGGAACCTCATGAATTTAAGTCCACCGAAAAAAGTGATTTAGTGATTGAGGGCTTGGGTTGGGTAACTGTTCCAGAGGGCGTTTCCGTCACTGGATGGGCTCCTAAAGGCGTATCCGTTTTGATGCGCCCAGCAATGATTTAAATAAAGAGGGACTTATGAAATTAACAGGAAAACAAAAACGATTTTTAAGAGCCAATGCCAATCGCATGCGGCCAATCTTTGAAGTTGGTAAAAACGGTCTTTCACCAGTTTGGCTTGAAGAGATTCAAAAGGCACTTGATACGCGTGAACTGATTAAAATCAATGTTTTACAAAACTCAACAGCAACCGTCGATGACATCAAGGACTATATTGAAACCAAAAGTGATGTGACGGTGGTTCAGACGATTGGGAAGACTTTGGTTCTCTTCAAGCCGTCAAAAGATCCAAATAAGCAAAAATTATCCAACGAAGTTTTGGCGATTTAGAGGTAATGAAGGATGAGCAACGTCATGAATCATGTCGAAACATTAACCCAGACGAAAACAATTACAAAACAAAACGGTAAACGCATCGGAATCTTAGGTGGGACCTTCAATCCAATTCATAACGGGCATTTAATTATTGCCGAACAGGTCTTGGATCAACTAGGGCTCGACAAAGTTTACTTTATGCCTGATGCCAATCCACCGCACGTTGACCGGAAATTTGCGATTGATGCCAAAGATCGGGTGGCCATGATTAACTGCGCCATTCGGGACAATCCCAAGTTTGCCATTGAAATGACTGAGATTATGCGTGGCGGCGTCAGTTATTCCTACGACACAATGAAACAGTTGACCCAACAGCATCCCGAGAATCAATATTACTTTATTATCGGTGGTGATATGGTCGATTACCTGCCAAAATGGTATCGAATCGATGATCTGGTCAAATTGGTTTCGTTTGTCGGTGTCAAACGTGACGGCTACACACCAGCTTCCAAATACCCGGTAATTTGGGTTGACGTGCCGTTCATCGATATTTCATCATCGCTGATTCGCTCAAAAATGCGACAGCACCAGTCAATTAAGTACTTGGTTCCGGCCGCTGTTGAACGTTATATAAAGGAGAACCATTTATATGAAAAATGATCAACTAATCTATCAAGGCCATTTCGTTCCATACACTCGTGACGAGTTGGTTGGCAAACTACGCGCCGCTCTCAGTGATCACCGCTTTCAGCATTGTCTGCGTGTTGAGCAGACGGCTATGGACCTCGCAGAACAAAACGGGGTTGATGTTGAAAAGGCGGCGATTGGTGGATTGGTCCACGACTATGCAAAGCAACGTCCGGATGACGATTTTATTCAAGCAATCAAGGACTATCAATTAGACCCTGAACTGCTGAATTATGGCAACGCAATTTGGCACGGTGTTGTTGGTTGGTTGTTTGTCAAAAATGAGTTACAAATCACCGATATTGATATTTTAAACGCCGTCAGGTACCATACAGTTGGGCACCAGTATATGACGCCGTTGGAACAAATTGTCTATATGGCCGATTATATTGAACCAGGTCGGGATTTTCCAGGTGTCGATGAGGCACGCAAGATGACCAAGAATAATCTGCAAGATGGCGTTGCCTACCAAACCAAACAAACGTTGGGATACTTGGTTGCCCACAATAAGCCCGTTTTTCCACAGACAATCATGACTTATAATAGTTGGGTACCAAGTTCAGGAATAGATTAAGGAGTAAATATGAACAGTAAAGAAATTTCAGAAGTCGTTGTTCGTGCGGCAGACAGTAAACGTGCCAACGATATTGTGGTTCTCGATATGCAAAAGGTTAGTCTGATGGCTGACTATTTTGTCATCGCTGACGCAGCTTCCAGTCGACAGGTGAAGGCGATTGCCGATGAAATTGTTGATCAGGTTGAAGCCGATGACGTCAATGTCTACAGTGTTTCTGGTAAAGATTCTGCCCGCTGGATTTTAATTGACCTCGGTGACGTGGTCGTTCACATTTTCCAGAAAGATGTCCGTGATTTTTACAATTTGGAAAAATTATGGTCGGATGCCCCAATCGTTAATACCGATTCGTGGGTGGAGGCATAATGATCTATACAGAATTCGCCAAATTTTATGATGATTTATTTGACGCAACTCTCTATGATCGTTGGGCCCATTTTGTTGTGAACAAGACAAAAGGGATCCAAAAACCGCCTTCAGAAATTAAAATTTTGGATCTGGCCTGCGGAACTGGTCGCTTGGCGATTAAATTAGCCCAAAAAGGGTTTCAGGTGACTGGGGCGGATCTATCAGAGGACATGCTGACAATTGCCGAGCAAAGAGCACGCGAGGCAAGTGTTGACGTGCCCTTTATTCAAACTGATATGCGCAATCTGGACGGCCTTGATCAGTATGATTTGATCTGCTGTTTTGATGATTCCTTGAATTATCTGATTGATCAAAATGATTTGGAGACAACTTTCAAAGCAGTGTATGATCATCTCAATTCGGACGGTCAGTTTCTCTTTGACGTGATTTCACCTTATCAGGCAACCGAGGTTTATCCTGGTTATATGTACAACTATCGGAGTGAAGATGCCGCTTTTATGTGGACCAGCTACGAAGGTGACTTCGCGCCAATGGCTGTTGAACACGAGTTGAACTTCTTCCAATACAATGAGGAGAAGGATGCTTATGATGCGTATAATGAAGTCCATCGTGAGCGCGCTTACGATGACACGGTGATTAAAGATCTGCTGTCACAGACTGGTTTCTTGGTAACTCTGGCAAGCACCGATTTTGGGGACAACCCCTTCGTACGGGAAACCAAGCGCTGGTTCTTTAGTACGGGAAAAGATTAAGGAAGTCGGAGAATATGCTTCAAGCTGTTGGGATTGTTTCAGAATACAATCCCTTTCATAATGGACATTTATATATGCTCGAACAGGCAAAGCAGGCAACCGGCGCAGATGTTACTGTCGCCATTATGAGCGGCAATTGGCTGCAGCGGGGTGAACCGGCTGCGTATGACAAATGGCAACGGGCTCACGCTGCCCTGCTGGGTGGAGTTGACCTGGTCATTGAACTGCCATTATTTTCGGCGGTTCAGCCTTCCCACCTATTCTCAAAAGGGGCGGTTGATTTGGCTGCCAAAATGAAGTGTCGGTGGTTGGCCTTTGGTGCTGAGCATCCTGAAATGGATTATCAAAAGCTGATTGACCATCAGCCAAAAAATCCTGCCGACTTTAAACGATTTGATCGTCCATACGCCTCCGTCTTCCAGGATTATCTATTTGAGAAAACCGGCATTCGGTTGAATCAACCCAATGATGTCTTAGGATTTGGATACGCAAAAGCCAATGTTGAAACAGGCAGGCCGCTTTCGCTGGTACCAATCAAGCGAAAGGGCAGCCAACATGATGCGACTCAAATTGACGATGCCAGCCCTATTGCCAGTGCGACAGCGATTCGCCAAGGGGTCCTTAAACATGACTTGAAGGCTGCTGATCGAGTGGTTCCCAAGGGGACAATGGGGATGCTTGAGCATGACCGAATGCTCACCTGGCAAGATTTTTGGCCGTTTCTCAGGTTTGAATTGGTTGAGAGTCCGATTGAAAAGCTTCACCAGATTTATCAAATGACCGAGGGAATTGAGTACCGTTTAAAACGGGCCGCAATCAAGGCAGAAAGCTTCACCGAGTTCCTACATTTGGTCAAAACCAAGCGTTATACGTATACAAGAATCCAGCGACTGTGTACCTATGTCTTGTTACATGCAGTTCCAAGTGATATGCTTCAGGCGGCCGGATATGTCCGGCTGTTGGGCTTTAACGCGGTAGGTCAAAGATACTTGAATCAAATCAAAGGAGACCTTGACGTTCCATTGATTACCAAAATTACTGACGACGTTGTTGCCGACACAATCCAAATGGATTTTCGGGGTGGGATGTTAACCCAGATGATTAACGGCTTGTCTCAAGATTATTATCGACATCCAATCATCCTGGAATAATCCGTAAACTCCTATCAAGGAAATTGCCTTGACAAGCCTATTTGTTGCCGGTATAATAAGTTTTGTTGCATTGGAGGAATTATATTGAAATGGTACTTTAGAGACTTGCAAAAGTACTCGGATACTGATCCTTTCACATTCAACGAGAACCTTCAAATCAAAGCCGATTTGCTTGATCGCTACGCTGATGAAGTGATCGATGCATCCGACTTTCACGTTGAAGGAACTGCTTTTGCCGATCGTGGTGATGTGATTATTGACTCCCATATTGTTGGGAAGTTGGTCGTCCCGTCATCCCGTTCATTGACACCCGTTGACCTACCGCTTGATTTTACAGTTGAGGAGTTTTATGTTCCTTCCAAGGCTGCTGAATCACGGTATGGAAAAGATGACGTTGTCTTTGTTTTAGATGAAGATGATATGGTTGATATGCAAAGGGCAGTTGTTGATAATGTGATTTTGCATATTCCTATGCACGTCCTGTCTCCTGAAGAACTTGCAGGCAAAGAGATGCCAAGTGGTGACGATTGGGATGTTATGTCCGTCGATGACTACAGCAAGCAGAAGGCAGAATTGAAAACCGTTGATCCACGTCTGGCCGAATTGAAGGACTTTTTTAAGAATCGAGATTCGAAATAGCTGGACTTAAAATTTCACTAGTGGATATTTTATTTTGACGAGGAGGGAAAAAGAATGGCTACACCAGCACGTAGAACTTCTAAAGCAAGAAAGCGCATGCGTCGCGGTCACATCAAGTTGACGACTCCTAATTTGAGCCTCGACCCAAAGACCGGTGAATACACCATGCCACATCACGTATCACCATCAGGCTTTTACAAAGGCCGTAAAGTTATCAAAGATAACAAGTAATTAATAACCAATTTAGAACGCCATGGATTCTAAATTGGTTTTTATATACATAAAAATAGGGCCGCCAGCGAGATGCGTTTCGCTGGTGGCCCTTAATTCAGGTTCTACAATATCTGTTGTTGGTAATAGATTTTTATCTATTACTGATGACAGATTTTTTGTTTATCATTAGAATAAAAAAGCGGACATCTCCCGTCCGTTAACTTGCTCCCACCACAGAATTAAGTCAAGAAAGGAAATGCCCTATGTCAAATGATACTACGAAAATGTTGTTAGGAATAGATGATGAACACTTAATAATTGAGGAAGGACAAGTGGGTGATGATGGAGTGATTCGATTGGTGGGGTCCCTAAACTACACCCCCAAGGCATGCCGCAATTGTGGGATTATCAATGATCACCAAATTATTGGCTATGGTTGGCGGAAGACCACCATTAGATTCGCAAAAACATTGGGCAGCACCGTTATCCTGTGTCTCAATCGGCGAAACTTTCACTGTAAGGCTTGTCATACCAATTTCCTGGCGCAGACGAATGCGGTGCCGAAACACTGCACGATTTCAAATACGACCCGCAAACAATGCTTAGAAAAACTGACCGAACCGGTTTCGCTCAAACACATTGCCGATGAGTTATCCACTTCGGATTCATTCGTTGGTCGGCAGCTCTTGCGCGCTGAACGGGACTTTCAAACCAACTGGCACTATTTACCAAAAGTTCTCCTCATGGACGAAGTTAAAAGCACTAAGAGCGCCACCGACGCGATGAGCTTTGAATTTATGGATGCGGAAACCCACGAATTGATCGACCTGTTACCCTTTAGGACCATCTATCAGCTTCAAAAGTATTTCCAGCATTACGACCAGGCTGCGCGAGAAAATGTGAAAATTATCGTCACCGATATGAACTATACCTATCCCAAATTGGTGGGGCAGATCTTTCCGAACGCCATCGTTGTCATCGATCCGTTCCACTTGGTTAACGCTTTAAATCGAGCTTTTAATAAGACGCGGGTGCGCCTCATGAAAACCCTGGCGACTTCCTCACGCGAGTATCACGCCCTAAAACGCTATTGGAAACTATTATTAACGCCGGAAAATCACCTCAACTACGAAGCTTTCCGTAAGTGGACAAACTTCCCTTATCCAGCGACTGCCACTGATGTGGTTGATGCTTTATTGGACATTGATCCCGAGCTCAAGCAAACTTACAACGTGATGAATCGGTTACGTGAAACCATCAAAAACCGTGATTGGCCCAACTATAATCAAGTATTCCATCACTTAGAGGGCTGCTCGGAAGAGATGTTGGCAACCCTCCAGACCCTAGCGACTCATCATGATGAAATTGGCAATACCTTTACTCACCATTACACCAACGGGCCCTTAGAAGGTTCAAACAACAAGATTAAAGTCATTAAACGCACTGGATTTGGTTACCGAAACTTCTTCAGATTCCGGCTAAGAGTGCTGTTCGCTTTTCGAGTTCATACAAAAAGAGCTCTAATCACCAAGTGATTAGAACTCCAATATTTTGTTCACCAACAACAGTTGACGAAGAACCTTAATTCATTTGGATCAATATTATATTTATTTAGTAAAATCAACAACCATTCGGCCAACAATCTTATTGGCCTTCATTTCATCGATAATGTCATTGACCTCATCAAGTCGACGAGTTTGTACGATTGGCTTTACTTTGCCTTCAGCGCCGAACTGGAATGTTTCAGCGAGGTCCTGTCTGGTACCAACCAGTGAACCGGCAACTTGAATGCCATCGAGAACCGTCTTATCGATGTTAAGTGCCATATCACCCTTAGGAAGGGCAACAGCAACCAACTTGCCATCTGGACGCAAAGCGTTAACAGATGTAGTGAAGGCCTCAGTTGTAACGGCAGTAATTTGAGCATTGTGCACGCCGCCAACCTTCTTTTGAATTTGATCGGCAACATCTGGATCATGACGGTTGATGGTGATATCTGCACCGTTGTCCTTAGCTGCTTGAAGTTTTTGCTCGTTACCATCAACGGCTACCACATGGGCACCAAAGACGTTATGGGCATATTGAACAGCGAGGTTACCCAAGCCACCACAACCAACGACTTCAACCCATTGGCCGGGACGAGTGTCGCCAACTTTGAGTGCCTTATACATCGTAACGCCGGCACAGGTTAATGAAGTCGCTTCGATTGGATCAAGTCCTTCTGGTACTTTAACGGCGTAGTCTGCAGGGACAATGACTTGTTCAGCCATAGCACCATCAACTGTGTAGCCGGAATTTTGAACGTTACGGCAGAGTGTCTCACGGCCAGTGATACAGTACTCACAGTGACCACAGCCTCTGTAGAACCAAGCGATTGAAACACGGTCGCCAATCTTTAAGTTAGTGACATCGTCGGCAACTTGAATGACTTTTCCGACACCTTCGTGACCGATGATTCGGCCAGGAACCTTACCAAAGTCACCTTCAGCAACGTGTAAATCTGTGTGACATAATCCACAATATTCAACTTGAACTAAGGCTTCACCTTGGTGAATGGGGCGTAAAGTAACATCTTTAATATCAACATATCCATCAACTGGGTCTCTTACAACAGCAGCTTTCATAGGGTTAATCATCCTTTTTGTAATATATTTTCAAACAAGTTCATTATAAACGTCCCCTTGGGCATTATCAAGTGAATTTCTACACAAAATTAGTTTAAATGAAAAATATTTCCAAGCAATTTTAGCCGTTTTTCTAAGTTTTATTAAAGTAAAAGACTAAAACTCTCATAATTATGGTAAAATGAGAGTTATGTTAAAAGGTTTCTACGTTACTAATAAACAAATTAAGATATTTTATGGGAGAGCTGATCATTTATGAGTCGAATTTTGATTATTGAAGACGAAAAGAACTTAGCACGTTTCGTCGAACTGGAGTTAAAGCACGAAGGCTACGATACCCAAGTTGAGCTTAACGGCAGAACTGGTTTGCAGGCTGCATTGGATGAGAACTTCGATGTCATTTTGCTTGATTTGATGTTGCCTGAATTGAACGGAATGGAAGTTGCCCGCCGCCTACGTGAAAAGAAGAACACACCAATTATCATGATGACCGCGCGGGACTCTGTTATTGACCGAGTTTCGGGCTTTGATCATGGCGCTGATGATTACATTGTCAAACCCTTTGCGATTGAGGAACTCTTAGCTCGAATCCGGGCTTTGCTTCGCCGAATTCAAATCGAAAATGATCAACAAAAGAACAACAAGAAATCAGTTACGTTCAAAGACTTAACCATTGAAAAGGAAAGTCGAATTGTTCGTCGTGGCGATGAAGTGATTAACCTCACAAAGCGTGAATATGAATTGTTGCTGACTTTGATGGAAAACGTTGACGTTGTCCTGGCTCGAGATGTTCTGCTTACCAAAGTATGGGGCTATGATTCCGAAGTTGAAACCAACGTGGTCGATGTTTATATCAGATATCTCCGAAACAAGATTGATCGTCCAGGTGAGAACAGTTATATTCAAACAGTTAGAGGTACGGGGTACGTGATGCGGTCATGAACCAACCCAACACAAAACCAAAGAGAAGAAAGACATCGCTAAAATGGAAGTGGGCTTTTTTTACGTCCATTGGTGTTTTAGCGATTGTTGTTATTTTCTCATGCTTAATTTTTAATCGATTTACCAACGTCTTATTTCAACAGGAACGTTCGCACATTGACAATACCTTGAGTACCGTTTCTTCAAGGTTGACCAATTATGCCTCACCATTGACCAAAAGCGATGTGGGACACTATTTGAAGCCAAAGATCACCGACAGTAACGATCAGGTGACACAAGCCGATGGCAACGATTTGTATTCCAATTCGTTGATCGTTAATTTTTCCCGCGATAATATTTTAGTCAATGTCTACAGTGTCAATGGCAAGGAATTATTTGAATCACGGAAGAGTACGGCCAAGTTTTATTCTGCCAGCAAGCGGAAAATTTTTACCACCAGACATAATGGCCATCAAATTCTGGTTGGCTCAGAACCGCTGCTTTCAAAGAAGAATGGCTCATTGATTGGGTACGCACAGGTCACTGACCAATTGGACAATTACCGAGCGACGGCTAACAAGCTGCTGGTTATCTTAATTATTCTGGTGCTGATTTCCGTTCTTTTGACGATGATTTTTGCCTATATTCTAGCTCAGGAATTATTGCGGCCAATTAATGATATTCAAAAAACGATTAATGAAGTTAAAAGCGATCCCGACTCAGATGCACGGGTACCGGCCTTTCGATCCAACGATGAATTAACCGACTTGGCTCAGCTGTTGAACGGCATGTTGGATCAAACTCAGCGCTATATTGACCAGCAGCAGCAATTCGTGGAGGACGTTTCCCATGAGTTACGGACACCGGTTGCCGTTATTCAGGGTCATATTGATATGCTGCTGCGGTGGGGGAAAGATGATCCCGAAGTCTTGGAAGAATCTTTGAAAGCTTCACTGCAGGAAACCAATCGAATGAAGAGTCTGGTTTCTGAAATGTTAGATCTTTCCCGTGCCGAACAGATTGAAATTAATTACGGCGAAGAAATTACTGATGTCAATCAAGTGTTTGAACAGGTTTATAATGATTTCAAAATGATTCATCCAGATTTTACCTTTACGTTTGATGATGACACCGATCACGACGTTTACGTTAAGATTTATCGGAATCATCTCGAACAAGTATTGGTGATTCTTTTGGATAATGCCATTAAATATTCAACCAAGCGAAAAGAAGTCCACCTGTCATTGTCTACATCGATGGCCATGGTTAACATTGCCGTTCAGGACTTTGGTGAGGGGATTTCTGAAGAGGATAAGCAAAAGGTCTTCAACCGCTTCTATCGGGTCGATAAAGCCCGCAGTCGTGACAAAGGCGGTAACGGACTGGGACTTTCAATTGCCCACAGGCTGATCGAAGCTTACCATGGTAACATTTCGATTGAAAGTTCACTTGGTTCCGGTTCGATTTTCCAAATCAATCTGCCAATCTTGCAGCATCTGCCAAGCGAAGAAGAGATGGAGAAAAAGACTTCATCAACCTCCAAAGAACAATCAAAAGATTCAGGACTCCCAGAAGGAATCTTGGATACTTCCAAACATGATGATCGTCCTTTAAATGACGATGAACATCATGAAAAATAAGTTTAAATAGGCGTCACATCCGTTGCAAACTGCAATGAATGTGACGCCTTTTTAATGGGTAAGAGTCATTATGACTAATTAAGTTTTCCGAGTTCCCTACGAACTTCTGGTGCCTCGGCTTTGCTGCTGGTAAAAATAATCCGATCATTTAGCTTTAACGATGTGCCACCGGTTGGCCGGATAAACCGCTTGTCACGGTAAATTTGGGTAATGGTAACTTTGTCGATAAATGGAATGTTGCGGACCTGAATGTCAGCATACAGCCGGTTTCTCAGGGCAACTTCGTAGACACTGGAATCTGTGGACGTCATTAAGCGCATTGTTGATGGCGCTTCGATCAACGCTCTTAACATGCTGATATTAACATCTGGGGTATTATAAAGCTCCACTCCCAGTCGATCCAACTCATCTCTGCGATCGTCTAAAATATTGCGGTCTTCGAATCGGACGATTACCCGCCGGACACCATATTGCTTGGCGATTTTCGCCAATTCATAATTCTTTTCGGAATTAATCTGACCAAACACCACGACATCAGCATCAAAAACACCGTTTTTAATCATGACCTCCGGTTCCAAACTGTCCAGCCGATGGATGGTCGTTTCACTGTTGAAGGCCCGATAATTGTGCTGGTTGTTGGTATACATGGTCACATCATACCAGCCCTTGGCTAATTGTTGCGCTACAGGAACAGTCGTCAAATTGGTGCCGATAAAGTGCACGGTCGTTTTTTTGAGATCCTCGGCTTCTGATGAATACAGCTTATTAAAAATCAGTGGCCCAAAGACACAAGTGATGACGGCTGACAGCAAGAATGCACCTGACTGTTGGCTGGTAATTCTGTGTAAGTGGCTGGCTACCTGCAGCACTGCCAAGACAACGGTAATGGTGGTGGCAGTCATCGCAGTTCCAGCAACTGCGTTTAAGTTCTTGAAGCGCAATTTTAAAGCACTGAATACCAAGCTCTTTGCCAAAACGTAGCCGACAAAAATCACGGGAATCAACACCAGCGTTTGTGGATTCGTAATTAATTCTTTTAAGTTCAAATTAACGCCACTCATGATGAAGAAAATTGGGATGAAGAAGCCATACCCAATTGAGTCCAAACGAACTTTGGTTTCTTCATGCGGTTCAAGTAATTTGATGACGATTCCGGCAAGAAATGCACCAAGGATTCCCTCAGCGCCAACCGATTCAGCGACGGTTACCAGGGCCACGATGATAAAAAATGAAAGCCGAATATCCAGCTGGGTGGTCGACTTGTTGATCCGATCAAAGAAGCGGAAAAAGGCTTTGAACCGCCAGAACAAGAGCGCAGCTGCAACCAGAATCAACAAGATCAGCCATAAGGATTTGGAATGGGGACTGTAGGCTGAAGCGTAAAAAGTCAACCCAACCATCGGGACAACTTCTCCCAGGGCGGCGATTAAGAGGATTGCCTGACCGAACGGCTTGCTAAGCAGCTCCTTTTCTTTTAACCCGGCAATGACAATGCCGAGTGAAATCGTCATGAACAGAATCGCGGCCAGCCAAATATCGGTGAACAAGCCGCTGAGTTGAAGCAGATAAGCGATCACAAATGACATGCCGACTATTGAGGCGTAAGCGATTGTAGCCACTTGTAATACTGAGTACTTCGGCTGATCATGCTGGCTTTTCTTCTCGAGCGGTGAAAGAGTGGTGGGCTTCTTTTTAAAGAGGCTGAAATCAATCTCCATCCCGCTTAAGAACAACAGGAAGATGACCCCGACATTTTGGAGAATCTCCAAGGTTTCCGAGTTGGTGATCCAGTTGAACAGTGACGGTCCCAGCAGGATACCAACAATAATTTCAACAACCGCTGTTGGTAGAAAGGTGATTTTAAAACGGGCCATTGCCAATGGGATGACAAGGGCCGCCAGGAGAATGATCAATAGCGAAATTTGATTCATAAACGAAAACAACTCTTTTCCTGAAAAATATACATGAATATCCTACCATTCTTATCCTGAGTTTGGGTGTCATATCACTCAAAATCTTGCAGAAATAAAAAAATCACACCAAAAGATGTGATTGAGTGTGATTATTTATGATGTCTTTGTTGTTTACCAGCGTTTCGAGGACGCTTAGCCGCTGGTTTTTCAGCTTGCTTATCCACCGTCTTTTTGGTTGGCTGAGCAGCTGGACGAGCCTGAGGCTGATGCCCGGATTGCTGCTTGCCGGTATTTCGTTGACGATTTCTTTGGTGAATATCGGAACCGGTCGATTTTGTCCCACTGGTACTCGGCGTTGGATCCGGCATCAGATCCTCAACCGTCACTGCTTTTTTGCCTTCATTTTCTTTGGCGATCCGCTTTCGAATTCTTGGTCGGTACATATTGATGATCAACGTCTGCAAACATGCGAATAGGCCGCCAATGAAGAAGTAAATTCCCAGACCGGCTGGGGCACTCAGCGTGAACACCAGGATCATGATTGGACTGAGCAGCATCATGGCGCCCATTTGCTTCTTTTGCGCTGCAGGGGTGCCCAGCATGGCAATGTAGCCCTGTAGTAGATAGGAAGCAAATGACAAAACGGCTAACAGCCAACTTGATTGGCCGAGTCGAATGCCCATGAAAACTGTGTGAGACAGCTCTGGCGAGTAACGGATTGCGGCGTACAAAGCAGTAAAGATCGGCATCTGAATCAATAATGGTAAACAACCGATCCCACCGGTCATCGAAATGCCGTTTTGTTTGTACAATGCCATCATTGCTTGGCTGGCAGCGGTCTGTTCTTCAGGGGTACTGGCTGCTTTTTGACGCTTCTGTAATTCAGCCATTTGTGGTCTAATCAACTGCATTTTTTCCTGTTGAATAGTTGAAGCCTTCATCTGGCGAACCATGATTGGCAAGAGGAATAGGCGAACAACCACGGTCAGGACGATGATGGCCCAGCCGTAACTACCGACAAATTGGGCAATCCATTCCATAATTGCCTGAGCAGGGCGGGCCAGATAGTCATAGACGGCTCCGTAAGGCTTACCGGACTTGGTTGTTCGGACACAGCCACTCAAAAGAAGGGCCATGCCGGAAAGCAATCCCAGCGTGGTGAGGTGTTTAAATTTTTTCATGAGTAAGACCTTTCTTAAGTTAGTACGTAAACAAAACAATCTTACTAGATTATTGCCTGCTTTTCAATTTAATATTTCACATTAAACCCTTTATTTACCCTTTTCGCGATATAATTGACTTGGAGACTTTTGACTTTGGCAAATGGGGTTGGTGAATTTTTGATTTTTTGGATAAATTGCGCCAGACTTTCACTTTCGCCGCTTGCAAGAATTGAAACGCTGCCGTCGATTTCATTTTTGACCCAGCCGGAAATATTGAGGCTTTCTGCCAGCTGGATGGTTGACCATCTAAAGCCAACGCCTTGGACTCGGCCGGAAGCGTTCATTTTGACTGTTTGAATTTTGTCGTTCAAATGATCACCACCTACAATTAATAATGAAAGAGGGATATTTTATGGATATTGAAAGAATTACATCGAATCAGAATAACCGGGTAAAAGAATGGACCAAGATGCAGTCCAAGAAGGGACGGGTTAAGTCCGGCGAATACGTTATTGAAGGCTGGCACATTGTTGATGAAGCGATTCGCCATCGCCAGACCATCAAACAACTGATGGTTGTCGACGAAAGCTATTTGGGCGATCTGCCGGTTGACGATGATACCGAAATTTTCTTAATCACACCAGAAATTGCCAAACATATCTCGTCCACAGAGACGCCCCAGGGTGTGTTTGCTGTGCTCAATACCGAGGACTACCATGAACAGATTCCCGATGACTTAAAGGGTGCCTGGCTGTTATTGGATAACATTCAAGACCCGGGCAATATTGGCACCATGGTCCGAACAGCGGATGCGGCGGGCTTAAACGGCATTGTCTTTGGCAAGGGATCGGCTGATCTTTATAACCCGAAAGTTGTCCGGTCAATGCAGGGCAGCCAATTTCACATGAAGCTGTTTACCGGAGATATCTTGGAATGGATGGCAGCCTTTAAAGAAGCTGGCGTTAAGACTTATGGCACCGAATTAAATGATCAGGCCATTTCCTACTATGATATAACACCTACCAAGCAATTTGCACTGATTATGGGAAATGAAGGTAATGGGGTTGACCCAAAGATTTTGGAAAAGACCGATCAAAACCTTTACATTCCAATGAATGGTGAGGCGGAATCGCTAAATGTTGCCGTAGCGACCGGCATATTACTTTTCAAGTTTGTTAAATAACGGTCGTTTTCATTGATATTTGGGGCGATACCATGTATCATATTTGTAAATAAAGACAAAGGGGTATTACATGCAAAAGGATGAATGGAAAAACGATTCCGAGTATCGTGAAATAGTTTCTGACCTGATGGCGACTGACATGGTTAAGAAATTGGCTAACTATACTCAGCACCATCACTCAACTCGACTTGAACATTCAATTGCTGTTTCTTTTGACAGTTATAAGATTGCCAAAAGAAGGGGCTTAGATTATCGTGCCGTTGCGCGTGCTGGTCTGCTGCATGATCTGTTTTTCTATGACTGGAGAACCACCAAGTTTGATTTGGGTTCTCACGCATTTATTCACCCACGGGTCGCCCTGCGGAATGCCGAACGGATCACCAAGTTATCCCCAATGGAAAAAGATATTATTCTTAAGCACATGTGGGGATTAACTTTGGCACGGCCCAAGTACGAAGAAAGTGTCATCGTCTCCTTAGTCGATGACTACGAAGCTGTTCACGAATTCGTGAGTCCACTTAAATCAAAGTTTGAAACGTTAAAGAAGCAAGTTAAGCGAACAACTGCTGTTAAATAGCGGTTGTCCGATGAGAGGGGGGAATTTATATGCGACAAGTAGTTGGTCTGCAAGATGCCATTAATTATTATTTGTGTCCCAAGTTCGAGAAGACATTTTCATTCCTTGGAAAAAAATGGAATGGCTTAATCATTGACGTCCTCCTTCAGGAAGGTGTTTTGAGATTCAGGGAGATTGCCCGACAAATCCCCAAGTGCAGCGATCGTGTACTGGTAGAGCGCCTGCGCGAACTGGAAGACGATGGTGTCGTTGTCAGAACCGAACACGATGATTCATCTTTAATTGAGTATTCATTGACTGAACAAGGCAAAGAATTAGCTCCAATCATGCATGAAATTCATACATGGTCAGAAAAATGGTATCCAAGCGTTGAAAAGTAGCTTGACCATTTTTTTGTTTTAGCTTATTATTCACTAATGTAAAGCGTTTGAGAAAAAAGTAGTAGGTTGATAACCTATCTGAGAGACTTCGTGGTTGGTGAGAACGAAGTAGGAAATCTTCACGAATTCATTTTTCGAGCTGAAATTGGGCGTTATTTAACAAAAAATTTCCGGTTAATCACCGTTAGCGATGTCTTAAGTGTGTTGTCTTTTGACAGCAAATTAGGGTGGTACCGCGTTGCTTCGTCCCTTATCGGGCGGAGTTTTTTTGTGTTTAAAATTTGAACTGGAGGGATACTATGTCACTGCGAGATCAATTGACAGAGATCAAAGAAAAAGGGCTTGCTGATATTCAGCAAACCAGTGATTTAAAAACATTAAATGAAATTCGAGTGCATTTACTCGGCAAAAAGGGCCCGATTACCGCTGCGTTGCGGGGAATCAAAGAATTAACCCCTGAAGAACGGCCGGAAGTCGGCAGTTATGCCAATAAGATTCGGGATGCCATCACCGAAGCCGTTTCTGATCATCGTGAAAAATTGGAAGATGCTGCCCTCAATGCACAACTTGCAGCTGAAAAGATTGATGTGACAATGCCTGGAAGGCCGGTCGCACAAGGCCAGCCGCACGTGATTCAACAAATCATTGACCAAATTGTCGATTTGTTTTTGGGGATGGGCTATGAAGTCCTTTCCGGTCCAGAAGTTGAAGAAGATAAGTACAACTTTGAAATGATGAACTTACCGAAGAATCATCCAGCCCGGGATATGCAGGATACATTCTACATAAGTAAGGAAATCCTAATGCGAACCCAAACTTCACCAATGCAAGCACGGGCACTGGAGAAACATGATTTTTCAAAGGGACCGCTGAAGATGATCTCACCTGGAATCGTTTACCGTCGGGATACTGATGATCCAACGCATTCTCATCAATTCCACCAAGTTGAAGGGCTGTTTATCGATGAACACGTCACTATGGCCGATTTGAAAGGTACTTTGATCACGATGGCCCAAAATATTTTTGGTGATAAATTCGATATTCGTCTTCGTCCAAGTTATTTCCCATTTACGGAACCGTCTGTGGAGGTTGACGTCACTTGCTTTAACTGCATGGGTAAGGGTTGTGATGTCTGCAAACACACTGGTTGGATTGAGGTTTTAGGTGCCGGAATGGTTCATCCAAATGTTTTGGACATGGCCGGTGTTGACTCCAAGAAGTATGGTGGTTTTGCCTTCGGAGTCGGTCCGGATCGTTTCGCAATGCTTAAATATGGTGTTGACGATATCCGTGATTTCTATTTGGATGACGTTCGCTTCTTAAATCAATTCAGTAAGAGGGGTAATTAGAGAATGAAAGTTTCATATAAATGGCTCAAACAATATTTAGATCTGAATATGCCCGCTAAAGATCTGGCTGAAAAGATCGAACGAACAGCGGTTGAGGTGGATTCTGTCACCGTTGCCGAAGACGGCTTGAAAAAGCTTGTTGTCGGCCACATTTTATCAATGACCAAACATCCGGAATCGGACCACCTCCACGTTTGCCAAGTGGATGTCGGAGAAGACGAACCCTTACAAATTGTGTGTGGGGCTCCAAATGTGGACGTTGACCAAAAAGTTATCGTGGCGCTGCCCAACTCACGAATTGGTGGCAACGTTAAAATCAAGCGTTCCAAGATGCGCGGAATTGAATCATCCGGCATGATCTGTGCCTTGGATGAAATTGGGTTCAGCAAAGACGTCATCCCTAAGGAATGGGCCGACGGTATTTACGTTTTTGATGACGATGTGCCTGTTGGTGAACCAATTTACAAGTACTTGGGAATGGATGATCCCATTATTGACCTTGATGTCACTCCCAATCGTGGTGATATGTTAAGCATTTTGGGCACTGTTCACGACCTGGCTGCAATCTATAACCAGCAACCAGAAATTAAAAAACCAGTGGTTGATGAAGACAGTTCATTGGATGCCAATCAAGAAATTCAGGCAAAAGCTGACGATCAACTTGCCAAAACCTACAAGCTGCGGGTTGTTGAAGGAGTCAAAATTGCGCCGAGTCCTTCTTGGCTGCAGATTGTTCTTTGGAACGCCGGCATCCGACCGATCAACAATGTCGTCGACGTTACCAACTATATTTTGCTCAAGTACGGTCAGCCATTGCATTCATTTGATAAAGATAAAATTAACGGTAACGTCAATGTTCGCCTGGCTCAAAAGGGTGAAAAATTAACCACGCTTGATGAGGATGAACACGAGCTTTCCGCAGACGATATTGTGATTGCCGATGACGACAAACCGATTGCCCTAGCTGGTGTCATGGGGGGCTTCAACACCCAAATCGATGACAATACCAGCAACGTGGTGATTGAATCCGCGATTTTTGATTCCTTCAAGATTCGTAAGACTGCCCAACGGCATAATTTGCACTCTGAGGCCTCCCAACGCTTCGAACGGGGAATTAATCCAGACGGTGTCCAAGATGCTGTTGACGAAGCTGTCAGCATGATTAAGCAGCTTGCTGGAGGCAAGATCGCCAAAGGCACGGTGACTGCCAGTGAATATCATCCTAAACTGCCAACGATTTATATTACCGCTGAACGAACCAATCATGTTCTTGGAACTTCATTAACCACCGCAGAAATTAAAAGTATTTTTGATCGGCTTGGCTTTTCAAGCGAAGCCCACGATGACGGTTTAAATGTGACCATCCCGGCTCGTCGTTGGGATATTTTCCGCGATGCTGACTTGTATGAAGAAGTTGCCAGAATTTACGGTTATGATAATCTCCCGGCAACGCTGCCGACCGGACGGCAAAGTATTGGTGTTTTGACGCCGATTCAAAAACTGCAGCGCGCTTCCAGAACTGCCTTGGAAGGCTTGGGCCTGACTCAGGCGATCTCTTATTCTTTGACTACTGCTGAAAAAGCAAAAATGTTTTTGATGCGTGATAGTCAAGAAACGAAGCTGCTCTGGCCAATGACCCAGGATCATGCGGTGCTGAGAATGAACATGTTGTCAGGATTACTTGATGACGTTGCCTATAACCATGCCCACAAAGTTGACGATGTGGCCCTTTACGAGTCTGGACGGGTCTTTTACAAAGATAGTGCGGACCAAATTCGGCCTGAAGAAGTTGAACACATTGCCGGAGTTGTCACGGGCAATTTCACTGATCCTCTGTGGAATAACCATGTCAAGCCGGTCGACTTTTTCCAGTTAAAAGGCATTGTTAACCAGTTCTTGGTTAATTTGGGCGTCAAAGGTGACATTGAGTACACTGCCACTGATCAATATCCTGAAATGCATCCGGGAAGGACAGCCAACATTTCGATCCACGGCCATTACGTCGGTTTCTTGGGCCAAATCCATCCACGAATTGCCAAGCAGTTCAAAATCAAGGAAACTTATGGATTTGAACTCAATATGCAGGAGTTGATTGATTTGCCAAAAGATGACAACCAATACCAAGCTATCTCCAAATATCCATCAATCAAACGGGATATTTCATTAGTTGTGGATCAGGATGTTACCAACAGTCAAATTTTGGCGGTTATGAATAAACGTGGTGGTGCCTTCTTGAACGATGTGCGTTTATTCGATGTCTATGAAGGTGACAATGTTCCCGACGGCAAGAAATCAATGGCTTACTCCCTGACTTATGTGGATCCCCGCGAAACCCTGAAGGACGAAGTGGTCAACACCGCCTTTGAAAAGATTAAAAAACGGTTAACAGCTGATTTAAATGCAGAAATTAGATAATTTGGAAACTATAATTAAATTGAACAGATAGGAGGAGCTTCTCATGAGCGATGACTCAAGTCGACGAAACCCCAAACCCAATAAAAGCCTCGGGCGAAGAATTATTATTTCTGTCATTACCTTACTGGTTATTTTAGCTGCAACAATCGGGCTGATGGGCTACCGGTATTTTCAAGATGCCTTAAAGCCACTGAACCCACAGAACACTAACGTCACTCAGGTTCACATTCCGCTTGGCGCTTCGAACAAGCAAATTGGTTCGATCCTGCAAAATAAAAAAATTGTTAAAAGTGGCATGGTCTTTGATTACTATGTCAAATCCAACAACATGGCCAACTTTAGAGCTGGGTATTATCAACTAAAACCCTCGATGAGCCTCAAAACAATTGCCAAACGGCTTCAACGCGGCGGGACTGATCAACCGATCCAAAGCACCAAGGGGAAAGTTTTGATTCGAGAAGGCGCCAACATTGACCAAATTGCGACCCAGATTTCAGTGACAACTGATTTCGATCGTGGAGATTTCTTGAAATTAATGAAGAACCAGACATACCTTGAACAACTGGCTAGTCGTTATCCGAAGCTGCTTAATCCGGCGATGAAAGCCAAAAACGTTCGCTACCGTCTTGAAGGCTATTTGTATCCTGCAACTTATGAGGTGGAAAAGAATACGTCGCTGAAGTCACTGGTTAACCAAATGGTTGCCAAGACCAATCAGATGGTTTCGCCGCACTTTGCCGCCATTAAAAAATCCGGGATGAACATGCAGCAGTTCATGACCTTGTCGTCATTGATTGAACGGGAAGGTGTCAACCAGACCGATCGACGGAAGATGGCTGGGGTATTGTTGAATCGGATCGATATCAACATGCCATTACAATCAGACGTCGCGGTTTTGTATGCCATTCACCGAAATAACAAAGTTTTGACGAACAAGGATCTGCAGAGTGATTCGCCATACAATCTTTATAAGTATACCGGATTTGGTCCGGGACCATTTGACAGCCCAAGCATTAGTTCAATGAGTGCTGTCCTGCATCCTTTGGATCGTTCAAAGAACTATCTGTACTTCGTTGCCAATACCAAGACGAAAAAAGTATATTACTCAAAGACGTATGCTGAACATCAGCAGCAAATTGCAGCGCATACTTCCGATAACAACTAATTGAGAGGGCATCTATTTACATGGTAAATCACAAAACACGGCCAGTCGTTATTGGTATTACCGGAGGATCCGGTAGTGGCAAGACCACGGTTGCACGCAAGATTTTTGACCAATTATCCAATTATTCGATCACGATCATTCAACAGGATTCATATTATAATGACCAAGCTGACATGAAGATGGACGATCGCAAAAAGGTGAATTATGATCACCCGATGGCATTTGATTTTGATCTGTTGATTGAGCAGCTCAAGCAACTGTTGCAATATGAACCGATTGAAAAACCGGTCTATGACTATGGTCAATTTACCCGCAGTCAGCAGACCATTCACCAAGAACCGCGCGAAGTTATCATCTTGGAAGGAATTTTAATCCTTGACGATAAGCGATTACGTGATTTAATGGATATTAAAGTATTTGTTGACACAGACAATGACATTCGGTTAATTCGGCGAATTGAACGGGATACCAAAGAACGTGGTCGTTCACTGGATAACATTATTCATCAGTATTTGATGACGGTTAAGCCAATGTATCACCAGTTTGTCGAGCCAACCAAACGTTACGCAGATTTGATCGTCCCCGAAGGTGGGGAGAACCAAGTCGCGATTGATTTGCTGACAACCAAAATGCGTTCCATTTTGATGCGGCGTGGCAACAAAGAAATTAAAAATAACCTTGATTCAACAATATAAAGATAAAAAGGGGAAATTACCAAATGGCTGAAGACACATATCCAATGACTGCCGATGGTCGCGATAAACTCAAGGCAGAATTAGAAGACTTGAAAGTAAACCAACGACCAAAAGTGGTTGAACGTATCAAAATTGCAAGAAGTTATGGGGACTTATCTGAGAACTCAGAGTATGAGTCTGCTAAAGATGAACAAAGTATGCTTGAAAGTCGAATTACAACGATTGAGCACATGCTTCAATATGCCCAAATCATTGATTCAAATGATAGTGACAAGGATGAGGTGACGGTTGGTAAGAAAGTGACCTTCCAAGAACTGCCTGATGAAGATCCCGAAACGTATCAAATTGTCGGGGCGGCCGAAGCTGATCCAATGTCAGGTAAAATTTCCAATGATTCACCAATTGCCAAGGGGCTCATTGGTCACCGTCTCAATGAAGAAGTTAATATTCCCATTCCGGCCGGAACCATGAAAGTTAAAATCACTAAGGTTGAATAGAGCAACTTGCATATTACAAATAACCTAGTATGTGAAAAGAGCTAACTGTGAGCATCTTTGCTCAACGGTTAGTTCTTTTTTGATAAGTTAAATTAAGCCCGCAATCGTCACGTTTTGAAAGGTGAAGAGCCCCTTGATGAACAATGTCAGTGTCTA
The DNA here is from genome assembly GCF_018314255.1 of Lentilactobacillus buchneri. Taxonomy (NCBI): domain Bacteria; kingdom Bacillati; phylum Bacillota; class Bacilli; order Lactobacillales; family Lactobacillaceae; genus Lentilactobacillus; species Lentilactobacillus buchneri. The sequence continues at coordinate 29,217 of NZ_CP073066.1, read as the reverse complement.
ATCGGCTTGCATATCGTTTGTGAAATACCTTAATGATGTTATAATCGATTGTAAGCGAATACAAACACAGATTTTAGGAGTGTGGCATAATAATGAAAATTGATGTAACTGATTCCGCAAGCAAATGGTTCCAATCTGAAATGGGGTTAAGCCAAGGCAATGGTGTGCGCTTCTATGGAAAGGTTTATGGGAAGACTCCCGTCCATGAAGGCTTCTCGTTAGCGTTAACCCGCGATGATCATCCAGGTGAGACTTATACCAAAACTGAAAAGGACGGAATTACTTATTTCGTTGACGAGGATGATCGCTGGTTCTTTGTCGGCTTTGATTTGAAAGTCGATTTTAATCCAGAAAAAGATCCTGAAAATGTTGTATACACGTACACACCTAATGGGGATCTTGATAAATAAACGTAACCAACCAAAAAGGGATGGAAGCCAAAATGGTTTTCATCCCTTTAATCATGCAATTTATTTGGTATTTGTTGGTGTCTCAGTGTGCTTGGCTTTTTGTTTCTTACGATGTTTTAACGTTGCCTCGGTGCCGATAAATGCTAAGCCAAAAGCAGTGATTAGTAGGCCGACTCTCAGCCCTTCAGGCCAGTAAGTAAAGACAACCTTATGGTGACCCTTGTTGATTGGGATATACAGGAACATCTTTGCCCAGCGTTTTGGTTTAACTGATTTACCATCAACCTTAGCAGTCCAGCCATTCTCAAATGGAATGGTCGTGGTCAATGCTTGATTGTTGGACTTGACGTCCACCGTTCCGGTTAACTGATGGTGGTTCCACTTCGTAACTTTATACGGCTTGGCGTTTAAGTCCTTAGAGAACTGAGCAATCTTTGAATTATGCACTTTGTACAATTTCACGTCTTGTAAGAGGGCGTTATTCTTGTTGACAAAGATTTGAACATTTGCAGTGGTATTGATGCTGGTACCTGTGGCAATGTTAGCAATGATGGTTTTTTCAGATGGTGTAAATTGAGTCTGCGCTTGACCATCAACCGAAATTGAAATGTTGCCTTTATTGATTTCGGTTCCCAACGTCATGTAGTAAGACGTGTTCTTCTCAATTGGGACAGAGAAAATGATGTAGGACATTTCCAAGAGGTTCTTTTTCTTCAAGACAGCATTATCTAATTGAGAAATCGGTTGAATGTTGTTATACCGCATGTCAGTGTAGGTTGCTGGTTCAAACAAGTTCTTGATGTTTGGATCCAGACGATGGGCAATTTGGTTTTGGTAAGTGATCGGGCTCTTGGCGATTGAATTATGTTCCATTCCGGATTTAGGCGCCAGGAAACCAATCGGGACCGCATACGGATTCCGGTAGGTACCAATCAAGGCGTCCTGTGACAACAAGGTGTAATTGTTGTAATCTGGTTTTCTTGTCAAAGTAGTCAACAGCTGCTTCTTTGGTTTCTTGTTCGGATTAGCTTCCGGAATCTGGTGGCTCATGTAATACTTCATGTTCAACAATGAATCAGTAAACATGGTTCCGTTTGAGTAAAGGACAAATGAATCCCCATTTGGCTGACCGATATTTTTGAAGAATTGAGACGTATCGGATTCTAGGGTTGACGAGAAGATTGAGCCGCCATTGTAATTACCAGTGAAAGCGTCATTCTTGGTCCGCGAGAAAGTGGTTCCCAATCGATAGAATCCCTTATCTTTTTGCTTAATCTTATTGACATGTTTGCGCATCACCCGCTCAAACTGGGTGTAATTGCTGGCCTTCAAATAATCAAGATGATTCAGTGAGGTGACCATGTTAAGGGCCATTTCACCACTCATCAGCACGGCCAAGGTCATCGCCAGAACAATGTTTCTGCGATAAATGCCTAAGAAGACAACGATCCCAAGGGAAACGACCAAATAAACACAGCCCCAGAGAAAGTCGAAGTGGCGCATGTATTCGAGATGCTTCCAGCGGAGTTCGACGTAAAGAACGCCCAAAGCCATGATACCGGCAGTGACCAGATAACCTTTCCAGTTGATGCCTTCATCCAAGATATGCAGAAAGGCTTGAAAGGCGGTCAGAATCATCCAAAACGAGAAGAGGTAGGAGAAACGGAAAGTGTACCAAACCGGCAGCTGCATACCGTGCCAGAACAGATCCAGTGGTTGGAAACACATTGATAGAATCATAAATGCTGTCAACGAAAGATTGGCAATTTTGACGTTTCGTTTGATGGTTGGAATAAAGAAGTAGTAAACAAATAGGATCAAAACGACACTGGCGACAAAGACGTTGGCTGTTCCGGCAGGCAGTTCATTGAAATTAACTGATCCATTAAAGAACTTGCCCAACATGTCCAGTGGGTTATATTCAAACTTGATTTTGTATTGGCCCTTTGAATATTGGGTTTTGCTTCCCAGAAGCGAGAAAAAGGTCGGCAGCAGCAGCCAGGCAGCTAAAATACCGCTCAGAATTGACGCCTTAAGCCATTTGAGAACGGCTTTGGTCGATGTTTGGTTTTCCACCGGCAATGCCTTGGCAGCCCAGTAAATGAACATGAAGAGGGTTAAAAAGATGGCGATCATGTAACTCATGTAGTAATTCATAATCAACATGGCCGTTAAACTGATGATGTAGATGGCACTCGACTGATTTTTCAAGATCTTGAAGAGCCCATAGAAAATCATTGGCAAAACGAACAACACATCTGTCCAAAGCATGTTGAATTGGTTGGCAACCATCCAGCCCATCATCGCATACGAAGCAGAGAAACCAATGATTGACCAGCCAACGTGTTTGGTAACTTTCATCAAGAAATAGCCAAAACTTAAACCAGCCAGACCATACTTGATAATCGTGATGATGCCCAAGACACTGGGTAATTTAGAAAGTGGGAAAAGCAACATAATCAAGTTCAGCGGGCTCATTAAGTAGTAAGCCCAAGTTCCCATCATGTCGCCTCCAAGAGCCTTTGAAAATGAAAAGAAAAAGCCGCTTGGACTATGTAGGAGGGTGTCGTGGAAATTGGTATAAAAGTCAATATACTGTTGGCCCAGGTCAACGGTCATGACTGACGAGCCGCCAAACGGAGCAAAGTGGCGGAAAATAAAGTAACTGGTGGAAATTAGCACCGGTACCAAAAAGCACAGCACTAATATGGAAATTTTCGTTGTCTTCTTTGAATTCATAATCTACATCCTTTTTAAAAGTGATTAACAACATATAGAATATCATAATAAGTTAAAGATTGACTACCGGTTGTAGTTTTTAGTTGGAAAATTTGATAGAATAAGTTTCATGGCAAGGAGTTAATATCGTGAAAATTTTTAAAAAGCGCACCAAGAAAACGAACAAAGCAAAGGCTGTTTCACTGCCTTTTCGAATTAATATTATTTTTATTATTGTCGGAATTTTATTTGTCGCATTACTGACCCAGTTGGCCTATTTACAGGTGATGTACGGTTCTAAATTTAAAGCCGAAGTGAACCGTTCGGATACCTCAGTGGTCAACGGGAATGTTCAGCGGGGAATGATTTTTGATTCAACCGGACACGTTTTAGTCGGCAATTCCGCGCACCAAGCAATTATCTATACCAAGGGCGTGAATGTGTTGTCCTCGGACATGTACAAGACCGCCAACCGATTAGCCCAATATGTGACCGTTCCTACCGGCAGTTTAACCAAGCGCCAGCTGGCTGATTACTATTTGGCAAACACAGATAATCTAGCCAAAGTCGAAAAGTCAATCCCTGGGATTTCCGGTTATTCTGAGGATGCCAAATACGACAAGGCTGTCAATAAGGTTGAAAGTTATCCAAATGCCACTTTTTCATCAGCACTCAAAAATGCTGCAACCATATTCGCCAAGATGAGTGGTGCCTACCAATTATCCACCGTTAATATTAAGGATGACAACGTCTCCACCAAAGAAGTTGCCATGGTGGGGGAACATCTGGCCGATATGCCTGGGGTTAATGTTGGAACCAGTTGGAGTCGTAATTATCCAAATGGCCGTTCAATTCAGGGAATCACCGGAACTGTCTCGAATGAAAAGAGCGGTCTGCCAAGTGATCGGGTCAATGAATTATTGGCACAAGGCTACTCACGAAACGACAGTGTCGGTCAAAGTTATCTGGAGCGCCAGTATGAACCGGTTCTTCGGGGAACCAAATCCCAGACCCAAATCATTTTGAATAGCGATAATCAGATCAAAAAGGAAATTAAGAAATATGGCGGTCAAAAAGGTGACAACCTTCAATTGACAATCAATGCCAAATTCCAAAAGCAGCTCCAATCCTTAGTCCGTTCTGCCGAGTCCGGTGCCGGTGGTAATTCAACCGGAACTTATGCGGTCGTCATGAATCCGAATAACGGTGCCATCATCGGAATGGCGGGGGTTGACCGCAATCCGAAGACATCCAAGATCACTGATAATATTTTAGGAACCATTAACAGCTCAATTGTTATGGGTTCTGTTGTCAAGGGTGCGATGGTTTCCGGTGCATTGATGGATCATGTCATTACACCAACCAACAGTACCTTAACCGATCAGCCAATTACGACCGGTGGTGTTAAAAAGTCGTCTTGGTTCAACCACAACGGTCATGCAAATATTGCTGTTGATGCCAGTGATGCGCTGCAAGTTTCTTCCAACTCTTATATGATGCAGTTAGCGATGAAAGAAGGCCACTTCAACTATGTTGAAGGTGGCGCATTAACCATGAGTCCCAACGTCTTCAACACGATGCGCGGTTACTTCAACCAATTTGGCTTGGGGGTCAAGACTGGGATTGATATCCCTGGTGAATCTACCGGGTTACAGGGTGCCAGCGGCTATAAGCACATTGGAAGTGCCTTGGATCTTTCATTTGGTAACTACGACGCCTACACAACGATGCAGGTTGCTCAGTACATGTCTACCATTGCCAACGGTGGTAATCGAATTGAACCGCATGTCGTTCAAGCAATTCGCGGCACCAGCCAAGATGGTAAATTAGGAACGGTTAAAGCGACAGTGATGCCAAAGGTGCTCAATCATATTGATATGACTCAAGCGCAACGAAACGTGGTCACAACCGGCTTGTATCGGGTGGTTCATGGAACCAACACCTACAAGACCGGTGGGATGTTGGATTCCATCAAACCGGAAATTTCTGCCAAAACTGGAACTGCTCAGACATTTTATAATGGTAACGAAACAGTTACCCTGAGTTTAGCTTCATATGCGCCATCGACTCATCCACAGGTGGTGGTTGCTTTGGCAATGCCTAACCTGGGGGTTAACGCTGAAAGTAATAACATGGCGCTGGCCAAACAAATCTACTCTGCTTACTGGAAGACGGTCCAATCAACTTCGACTGTTAAGTAAAAACACTTAACATTTATCGATTTTGTCCTAGTAATTTATCAGGATTGATGATAAAATATTTTAAGTTGAGGCTATTAGACTAGCTACTCTATAAAAGTTTGGAGGTCGTATTCCATGCGAGTACACATTACAATGGAATGTACTGAATGCCACGAACGTACTTACTTGTCCAGCAAGAACCGTCGAAACAATCCCGACCGTTTGGAGCTTAAAAAGTATTGCCCACGCGAGCGTAAAGTTACATTACATCGAGAAACCAAATAAGGCTTGGGTAAATACCCAAACCTTTTTTATATACAACAGAGTCTGTCAATTAGATTTGACTGAAGAATCAGGTGAGGTAAATGGCCAAAAGTAACCAATTAAAAGCCGCCCTGCGAGATCAGCAGATCGCTCGGCTTCATGACTTTTTACAAGATCCACAAGAAAAACCGGAAATTCAACGCTTGTATCAGCAGTTATTCGCTGAGCCACACTTTGCGAATAGTGAGACGCTGGGGATCACCCTCAGTATGGATGATGAGCTTGATACCCAGCCAATTATTCACTGGGCGTTAACCCATGATAAACAAGTAGCAGTTCCCCGAACACTTCCGCACCGCCAGATGACCTTTGTGCTGCTGGAACCTGATACGGTACTCAGTGAGACCAAATTTGGCACGATTGAGCCCGTTGGCGGTCAAGTGCTGGCAAAAAGCCAGCTGGATGTTTTACTGGTACCGGGATTGGCATTTTCTAAAAATCACTTTCGAGTTGGGTTTGGCGGCGGCTTTTACGATCGCTTTTTGAAGGGCTTTACCGGCACAAGTATCGCTTTGGTGACGCCGGTTCAACTATTTGACGAACCCGTCTGGAACGTGGAAGATTTTGACGTTAAAGTCGACAAACTCATTTACTAAACGGATAACAGGAGGGGTTCATGAGTAATTTACGAAATCAGCCTTATATCACATATGGACTATTAATCATCATGGTAGTGGTTTTTGCGATCATGTCAGTAATGGGCGGAACTGAAAACCCCGTCACCTTGGTCGAATTCGGCGCTAAATACAACCCACTCATCCGTGCCGGCGAGTATTGGCGATTGATCACGCCAATGTTTATTCACATTGGCTTCACCCATATCTTAATGAACGGCATCACCTTATACTTTATCGGCCAGTATGTTGAGCAATTGTTTGGACACTGGCGGTTTGCGGTTATCTTCTTTGTTTCCGGCATCATGGGCAACCTGGGCAGTTTTGCTTTTACCGACAGCTTGTCTGCCGGTGCCAGTACTGCGATCTTTGGACTGTTTGGTGCTTTTATGATGCTGGGGGAAAGTTTTTCCAAAAACCCGGCAATTGTTTCGATGGCCAAAACATTCCTGTTGTTTATTATCCTAAATATCGGAACCGATATTTTTGTTTCCGGCATTGATATTGCTGGGCATCTGGGGGGACTGGTTGGTGGATTCCTTGTGGCGTACGTGACGGGCGTCGGTTTTTCCAAGACCAGCCAAACCAAACGAATTATTTCGGCAATTATGCTGGTTGTAATCGCTTTCGTTTTGTTTACAATAGGTATGCGGGCAAAATTTTAAATTTTTTGAAAATGAAAGAAATTTACATGAGGATGTGAGATAATGAAAACGCTGTATGATGTTCAGCAGCTGCTGAAAAAATTCGATATTTATGTATATGTCGGCAAACGACTTTGGGACATTGAAGTCATGGCGTTGGAGTTGGACCATCTCCATGATGCCAAGCTGATCAGTCATGATGAGTTTATTCATGCCAAACTGATTTTAACGCGGGAACATCGAATTGAAGAAAAACAAGAAAGTAGGGGAAAATACATTGGCTAAGAAATTAATCGGAATTGATTTGGGTGGAACGACAGTTAAATTTGCATTCATTGATACAAAAGGAAACGTCCTGACGAAGTGGCGAATCCCAACCAACATTAGTGAACACGGCAGTCACATTGTGCCTGACATGATCAAATCAATTAGTGATCAAATGAGAAAAGACGACTATAACGCAAGTGATTTTTATGGTATCGGCATGGGAACTCCCGGTGCTGTGAACCGCGAAAAGGGAACAGTTGTTGGAGCATATAACTTGAACTGGGATATCGTGCAACCGGTTGGAGCAACCATTTCAGCCAATCTCAATTTACCAATTCTGATCGACAACGATGCGAATAGCGCCGCTCTCGGTGAATATTGGAAAGGTGCCGGCGACAAGGCAAAAGATGTTGTCTTCATTACTTTAGGAACTGGCGTTGGTGGTGGTGTTATCGCCAATGGCAAGCTGGTTCATGGTATTAACGGTGGTGCCGGGGAAGTCGGTCATATCACGGTTGTCCCTAATGGATATCAATGTACCTGTGGAAAGCGTGGCTGTTTGGAACAATACGCTTCAGCAACCGGGGTTGTCCATATTGCTAAAGATATGGCCAAGAAGTTTACCGGCCATTCACGGATTAAAGAATTGATTGATGGCGACGAAGATTTGTCATCGAAGATGGTCTTCTTCCTAGCTGATAACGGTGATATCTTGGCGAACCAAATTGTTGATCGGGTCTGCTCATACTTGGGATTGGCACTTTCACACATTGGTAACACGTTGAACCCGGAAAACATCATTATTGGAGGCGGTGTTTCCAACGCCGGTAACACCTTGCTTCAACCAACGACTCGTTATTTCCAAGAGAACGCCTTTCCTTCTGTTCGTGACTCAACACGGTTGAAGTTGGCTCAACTCGGGAATGATGCCGGAATTATTGGTGCCGCATCATTAGCCTTGCAATTTAGAAATAATCAACCATTTGGAACTAAATAATCAAATTATTTGAGAGAAAGAGGGATGTTTTTGTTGATAATCGGTGCAATCACCGCCAATCTGGTGACAACCATCATTTTGATCGTTATTTTACTTGCATGGGGTGGCTATACCATTTTTCAAAATATGCGTGTTAAACAGGTTGCAACGTATTTGAAAAATGATGAGTTTCAAAAAGGCATGAGAAAAGCTCAGGTCATTGACTTGCGAGAACAAAAAAGTTTTAAAGATGGTCATGTTTTAGGTGCTCGCAACATGCCTTACTCAACCATCAAAAACTTTTACAGTCAGCTTCGTCCAGACTTGCCGGTTTATATGTATGATCAAGGCAAAACGATCAGCAAACGAGCCGCACTCTTTTTAAGCAAAAAGGGTTATAAAGATCTTTATATCTTAAAAAGTGGTTATCAAGGTTGGAATGGTAAGGAAAAAAAGAGTAATTATTGATAAAATAGGACTATGAACAAAGCAGTCGTTTTGTTCATAGTCCTATTTTTATAATCGATATTAGTGTAATGGATTGGATAATGTTTTATCCGTGGTGGGCAGCTCGGCTTTTACGCATTGCCTTTTTTCGGTTATCCTCGAATTTTTGCTCTTCATCTTCGATTGGATCCACAACTGACTTTTTGAATGTTAGTAAAGCACCAACCCCAGCAGCAACGGTTCCGAGAACACCAACAATGAGCCCATTAGTAAACTGTTTCATATCTAAACCCTCCAATACTCGTTTATACTTTCATTATGCTTTATTTTTTCATAGATATCTAGTTAATTGATTAATTAATCGTTCAAAAAGGAGTTTATTGTGAAAATCAATACCAAAATTATTGCTCATCGCGGCAGTAAAGGAACCCGACCGGAAAATACACTGATTTCTTTTCAAACCGCCATTGACGATGGGGCAGACGGCCTGGAAACCGACGTTCATTTTTCAAAAGACCATCAGTTAATTATTATGCATGATGAAACAGTTGATCGAACCACCAACGGTTCTGGCAGAATTGTTGACAAAAATCTGGCTGAGATTAAACATTTGGATGCTGGTGTTCGATTCAGCAGTGAATTTAAGGGAACCACGGTCCCCACGCTCCAAGAGGTGGTGGAATTATTAATTAAAGACAACTTCACGGGAATTTTTAACTTAGAGTTGAAGACCAACAAGATTCAGTATCCAGGGATTGAAAAAGCGGTTTTTGACTATTTTGCGTCAATCGACTACCCATTTCAGCTGATTTACTCCAGCTTTAATGCCCGGTCCCTTGAAATTCTCAACCGGCTGGACCCTAAATTAGCCGGTGCCAAATTGTTCAAAACTGCCGCTAAGCAGGCCAAAACCCTCAAGAAGGACCATTTAATTGCCGATTTCCATCCGGACATTCGTTGGCTTAAACGACATCCCTTTTTTGCCCCTGCTCAAAATCTGCGTCCTTGGACCGTCAATTCCACAGAGGATATGCAGTACTGTTTTGAACGCAACCTAGCTGCTATCATCACCGACTATCCTGCCAGAGCTGTTCAGATCAGGTCAGAGATGCGGGAGGGACTGGAATGATCAAACTTTTAGCAATCGTCGGACCGACTGCCGTTGGGAAAACGGATTTGTCGATCAAACTCGCTCAAAAATTTAACGCCGAGATTATTTCCGGAGATTCAATGCAGGTATATCGACACTTGGACATTGGGACAGCTAAAATTACTCCGGAAGAAATGGCAGGGGTCAAACACCACTTAATTGATGTTAGAAATATTGACGAACGTTTTTCTGTTGCCGATTTCGTTCAGGATGCTTCGAAACTGATTGAAGCCATTCACGAAGTCGGCAAGCTGCCAATAATCGTCGGTGGAACCGGTTTTTACCTTCAGGCACTTTTATCTGGGCTGGAACTTGGTGGCGACCAGTATCAAAATGATGACTTGAGAAGACAATTGCTGGCTGAAGCCAAAGAAAAAGGGGATTTGGCGCTACACCAACGACTCGCCAAAGTGGATCCTGCCGCAGCAAGGGCCATTCCGGTTCACAACGTCAGGCGGGTTGTCCGGGCTTTGGAAGTCTACATAAACACCGGTCACCGATTTTCTGATCAGCATAATGCCGGATCAAAATACGATGCCTTCGTCATTGGATTAACGACGGATCGGGCGTTGTTATACCAGCGAATCAATCAGCGGGTCGATCAAATGATGGCGCAGGGACTGCTGTCCGAGGGTCGCTGGTTGTATGACCATGACGGACAGCAATTTCAAGCCGGCAAAGGGATCGGCTATCGTGAATTATTCCCGTATTTTCAGGGCCAATCGACCTTGGAAGAAGCAATTGAGCTGATCAAGAAGGATTCACGCCATTACGCCAAGCGCCAATTAACTTGGTTTAGGAACAAAACTGACCCGCAACCAAATTGGTATAACCTGGTTCAGCGACCAAATCAGTTATCGGAGATTGAAAGTGACGTTGAAAAATGGCTGGATGACAACAATCAATAAATTCATGTTATAAAATGTGACATTTAGTCTTGACTTTGATTATGGGAATGGTATTATGGGTACAAGATTTAGGAGGTGAACAATGCGAGAGAAGGAATTACGGCGTTCAATGTCAGTTCTGCCGATCGGAACTGTGATGAAGCTAACTGACTTGACAGCACGACAAATCAGATATTATGAACAGCAGGAATTGATTAAGCCGCTTCGTAATGAAGGCAATCGACGGATGTATTCATTGAATGATGTCGATCGGCTTTTGGAAATCAAAGATTATCTTGATGACGGTCTGAATATCTCTGGTATCAAAGAGGTGTACAAGAAGCAGAATCAATTGGAAGACGAGCGGAAGCGTAATCTCGAGAAGGGTTTGACTGACAGTGATGTGAGAAAAATTCTTCAAGACGAGTTTCTTAACATTGGTGGATTGAAGCCGCCTTCTTCGTCATTTGATGATCCGAATAATTTGAACAATTTAAACAAACTAAATCATTGATAGGAGCGATGGATAGATGGCCACAAAGCATGATTATTCAAAAGATGATATTCGCAAGATGGTAAAAGACGAGGACGTCAAATTTTTACGTCTGATGTTCACAGATTTATTTGGGACAATTAAGAACGTTGAAGTTCCAATCACTCAGTTGGAGAAACTCCTCGATAACAAATTGATGTTTGATGGTTCTTCAATCGAAGGCTTTGTCCGAATTGAAGAAAGTGATATGTATTTGTATCCTGATTTATCAACTTGGATGATTTTCCCATGGAGTACTGATCGTGGGAAAATCGCTCGAGTAATCTGCCAGGTCTACCGTCCAAACGGCGAGCCATACGCAGCCGATCCCCGCAATAACCTGATTCGTGTTCTTGGCGACATGAAGAAAGCCGGCTTTACTTCATTTAACATTGGACCTGAACCGGAATTCTTCTTGTTCAAGATGGATGAAAATGGTGAACCAACCCTTCATCTGAACGATAAGGGAAGTTACTTCGATATGGCCCCAATGGATTTGGGTGAAAATTGCCGTCGTGAAATTGTCTTGACCCTTGAAGAAATGGGCTTTGATGTTGAAGCTGCCCATCATGAAGTTGCTCCTGGTCAACACGAAATTGATTTCAAGTACGCTGATGCCTTGGCTGCTGCTGACAATATTCAAACATTCAAGTTGGTTGTTAAGACCGTTGCCCGCAAGTACGGCTTGTACGCAACCTTCATGCCAAAACCTTTGAGTGGTATTAATGGTTCAGGGATGCATTTGAATATGTCATTATTCAACGATAAAGGCAATACTTTCTACGACAAGGATGGCGAGTTGGAAATTTCTCAAGAAGCCTATTACTTCTTAGGCGGTCTCTTGAAGCATGCCCGTTCCTTTACTGCTGTATGTAACCCAATCGTTAACTCTTACAAACGTTTGGTTCCTGGTTACGAAGCCCCTGTCTACGTTGCATGGTCCGGTTCAAACCGTTCGCCGCTCATTCGAATTCCAAGTGCTCGTGGTAATTCCACTCGTTTGGAACTTCGCTCAGTTGATCCAACTGCTAACCCATACTTGGCAATCGCTTGTGTCTTGGAAGCCGGCTTGGATGGCTTACGCAACAAGATCGAACCAGAACACAGCATTGACCGAAACATTTATCGAATGGATGCTGAAGAACGTCAGAAGAGCCACATCACTAACCTGCCTGATACCTTGCATAATGCATTGAAGGATCTTTCAGCTGATGAAACGATGAAAAAGGCCCTCGGCGAACATCTCTACAGTAGCTTTATTGAAGCTAAGAACCTTGAATATGATTCATACCGCACACAAGTTTCCGGTTGGGAACGTGACCAGTATCTTGAAAAGTATTAGTGTATTAAAATAACTTTTCCGCACTTGATAAGAGCGTGATCGATTATTGAAAGAGCTCATGGTGGTGCACGATGGTGTACTGCTGTGAGCCCTTTTTATACCGATTATCTATCATTAAAATATAATGTGTTTATAATTGAATGTATTTCAGTCTCATATAGATTCATGAAGGGGTGTCTGTTATGTCAAATATTCAAGTTGGCTTAAAAGTGGGGTTAGTGATCTCCGCAGCCTTAATTCTCACCGGCTGTTCATCGCAAAAGAGCGGTTCGGGGAAACTGGCGGCCAAACAGGAATTTACCACTGCAGTCGATTCAGAACTCTCAACTGTTGACCTTTCCAAAACGACGTCGGTTCAAACATTTGAAGTGTTAAACAACATTGATGAAGGCCTTTATCGTCTGGGTAAGGACAGCAAAATTGAAAATGCACTGGCCACCAAAACTAACATTTCAAATGACGGGTTAAAATATACTTTCAATTTGCGTAAAGGCACCAAATGGAGCAATGGGGATCCGGTTACTGCCAAAGATTTCGTGTATTCCTGGCGAAGAACTGTCAATCCAAAAACGGCCTCCCAGTACGGTTATCTTTTTTCAGGGATTCAAAATGCGGATGCCATCCAAGCTAACAAAAAGTCACCCAATTCACTGGGAATCAAAGCTGACGGCAATTATAAACTAGTCGTAACCTTGGAAAAGAAAATTCCATACTTCAAACTGTTAATGGGCTTCCCATTGTTCTTCCCGCAGAACCAAAAGGTCGTTGAGAAGTTTGGCGACAATTACGGGACGAAGAGTGCGGATATGGTCTACAATGGACCGTTCAAGCTAACCAGCTGGAACGGAACCGGGATGACTTGGACGCTTGCCAAGAATCAAAATTATTGGGACAAGAAAGCTGTCAAACTGGACAAACTCCACTATCAAGTGACTAAGGACCCTTCGACCGGCTATAACCAATTTAAGACCGACAAGCTGCAATACGTTGGCTTATCTGGTGTTTTGGCCAAAAATCTGAAGAACAATAAGAATTTGGTGACCAGAGAAACTTCGAGTTGTTACTACCTGGCATTCAACCAAAAGAAGAAACTGTTCAAAAATTTAAAAATTAGAGAAGCAATTTCGATGGCCATCGATCGCGGCCAGTTAACCAAGAAGATTTTGGGAGACGGTTCCTTTAATTCACAAAGTTTTGTTTCCAAAGGACTGTCAATTAATCCTAAGACCGGCAAAGATTTTACAGCCACCACTGCCAAACCGGATTCTTTAACCTATAATCCAACCAAGGCCAAGGCGCTTTGGAAAGCCGGCCTCAAAGAACTGGGGATCACCAAAATGAGTTTTACACTGCTCAGTTCGGACGAATTCGCGCAAAAACAAGTCAGTGAGTATCTACAGTCGCAACTAGAAAAGAATCTGCCTGGGCTCAAGGTGAACCTAAGAAATATTCCTTTCCAAACGTTGCTGTCACGACAGAAATCACATAATTACCAAGTCACGATGGGTGATTGGTACGCAGATTTTGCCGATCCGATTACCTTCTTAAACATCCTAACGTCTGGCAACCCAAGCAACGTCCCACAGTGGTCGAACAAGCAGTATGACAAGTTGATTAAGGCATCTTCAACCACCGATGCTGGGAACGCTGACAAGCGATTTGAGGACATGACCAAGGCACAAAATATCTTACTGGACAACCAGGGCATTACACCGCTATATCAATCAGCAAGTAAAAACCTGTTGAGCAGTAAGGTCAAAGGCATTATTTACAATACAGCCGGGGCAACGTACAATTATAAAAATGCCTACATTGTCAAATAAGTTATCATGCAGCGACGGGGGACTGTTTGACAACTCCATATAGGCAAATGGAAAAAGAGAGTCAAACTTTCAACCGAAAACAATCGAATACAGAGGCGGCCAGGTCATCATTAACCCATTATGATGGTCTGGTCGTTTTTGTCATTTCACCTAATTTTCAAAAGAATGGATTGTTTTCTCATCATTTTGACAAATCTTTCATAAATAATGCGATTAGCCCTTTATTTATGTACGTTTTTCAGATAACATTAAATGTATAAATAAGGGGAATACGAGGCAATATTATGGATAACAAAATTGAAAACGATCCATTCGGCCAAAACGACTCGATTTTAGCTTCCGCGTTAAGCGAAAAGGTAAAATATCTGTCGGATTTGAATGACTCGATCAAAAATGGCAATGATTTAAAAGTATACGAATTGATGGATCCCAACCGCTTTGCAACAGAAGTCAAGGGTGAACAGCCCGATCAGCCGGAGACTAATTTCTTTGGCCTGGCCGCTGATCTGAAGGCTCAGTTAAGTCATCATTTGAGTGACAAACTCATTGATTATTTAGGAACCACCTATCCATTTTTCTATTACCACGAATATGACTTGGGGAAATTCAACATTTACTTTGGTAACTGGTGGGACCATCGGATGTTTGGGGAGTTGGATACAATTAACGTTCGATTCAATTTTGCTGAAGACGAATATAATACCTTGGCCAAATCATTTGAACTTGAAGCTCAAAACAAACGGGTAAACGACGATCAGATGCGTGAACTGGGTCAAAAGAACGAAAAACTGACTCAATTGATTGAAGATCAAACCAAACGTGATCAGCGTAAGGAAGAGATTCGCAAGCAGATTAAGGAAAATGAAGAGAAGTCGCCAATGCCTTGGGAAGCCGGCAAGGTTAAGGAAGAGCATCAGCAATTACAAAACGATCTGCTTGAGTTGACGAATATTGATGAACAAGCTTCAGGTGCCCGGTCCGAAATCAAAAAGAATGAAAACCAAATTTTGGCGCTGTCCAAAGAAGAGACCATTTACAATTTGGAAAAACAAAATATTCGAGCTTCATTTGGCAGTTTTGAAGCATTTATTGAGAACAATAACAACTTATACGCCAAATACTTGCAAAGCTTGAGCAAAGAATCGCAGGTGACTGACGGTGAGTAATGAAAATACTGAAACAGAAAAGAATGTTTTAACGACGACTGAGCTTTTGAATCACTATACTCAGTCAATTCAAGCCGGATTGGACAATGGGTCCAAGTATGTCAATGCATTTACCAGCCTAAATCAGACCCAGGACCTCGATGAATTGTTGACTGCAGCTGTTTCGTTGACCAATTATCAACTCAATTCAGATTTTGTGGAATTTCCACACCAATTTTCTGATGAAGATGTTCAGCTGGTATTCTTTGAACGGTTATTGAAGTTGTCTGACCACGCCGATGGACTTTCAATTAGCAACTCTGAACACGTTCAAAAGCTGCTGGCTAAATTTTCATCACTTGGTGATAATACCTTTACTTTTACTAAATCGACCAAGAATGCTGCCGGATTCTTCTTTGGCCCCACGGCCCATAACCGACCGCTATTCTACTTGAATCTGAAGAGTAAGGAAATGATGTTTCATGGGTCGGCCTTGATCGATTACTTTGTCGTTGATTTGGAGGGCTTGGACGTTTCGGCTCTTAAAGATGCGATGAACGTGATTATGCGGGCTGCTGAAGTGCTCAAAGAAAGCTTCGGCTTTAAGATTGACTTTAACGTCTTGGACGGCGTTAACGGTGAGTTCTATGAATTCGCTGCCGGCGCAATTCCAGAGCCGATTTTGGACGAGCTATTTGTTAAGTCGGCTGATAACCAATATATTTTGATGTCTGGTGAAAATGGTGGGGCCTCCTTGACCTTGGATAACGATACCCAGCTGAACGTTTATAACGCCGGTGATGAAGATCGGCCCAAGTGGGGAGCAACCATCCACGATCAGGATCAAAAAGAAAGCTGGCTGAATCTATTATTGGATTACCCGTTCATCAAAGACTGGTATTTGGATAACAAAAAGCAACTCGAGATTTTATCGAACAAGTTTATTTTTGGATAGGAGTTTGAAATGGATTTACAATCATTGATTGCTTCATCGGTGTATTTGAATCGCCAGATCGAATCAAAGAAGCAACTCCACTGGTCAAATGACGGCAGAGTGAAAAATGCCTTTGTGGCCCTGGATGTGGAACTGGCTGAAATGGCCAACACTTCCGAGTGGTTCAAGGTCTGGAAGACGCATCGTGGTAAGCACGATCCCAACAAAACGCCACGGGAAACGTTGCTATATGAGTACGTTGACGCAATGGATTTCTACCTATTGATTTCCAACCTCAAAAATTGGAATCACGTGATTTTAAACTCGCAGGATGATCTGGACAAAATCAAACAGTTCAAAAAAGAAGATAACCTAGATAAGCAATATTTAGCCTTAAAACGCATGTTGTTTGACGCTTACTTTGATCACAGCGGTGACAGCTTTAGCCATTCCTGGCGACTGTTTCTTAAATTTGGCTTGGTTGATTTCGGTTATACTGAGCAGGAGATTGAACAGGCCTTCAAAGATAAAAACAAGATTAATGAAGATCGGCAGGATCAGGATTATTAATTGAAGATAATAAGAAACGGTCGAAACGAAGAGATTCAGCTTCGGTTCGGCCGTTTTGATAACACTAAGTAAGCGGACTGATATTTTGACATTTCCTAGAGTGCGGCGTAAATAGTGGTGTAAATAAAAAATACCTTCAATCCCGTTAAAATAGGAATTGAAGGTATTTAGCAAACATCTCGAAATGCCTGATGTGACGTCAGAATGTCGCAAGAGAGATTTTAAACTTGCTAATATATCAACGTTTGTAAGACTTGATTGACCATTTTTTGACCATCGAAGACAAAAATGCTATTTTTGATGAATTTCAGACGATGTTTTTTGATTTATTTTATCTAAATTTTCGAGCATTTTCATTGCTCGATTTTCTTCCTCAATCCTTTTTTTCTTAAAAAGATGTGCATACGTGGTTTCTGTCACGATCGTATTTTTATGTCCTAAGCGTTCAGAAATGTAATGGGTAGAGATACCACTTGATATCAGATAGCTTGCGTGTGTGTGCCTGAGACCGTGAAATGTGATTGGTTTAGAGATAATGCCTTGCTGATATACTTTTCGTAGCAAATGGTTAACTGTTTCCGGGCTAACGGCTCCACGACTGCGAGCAAGAAAGACAAAATTATTAGGATTCGACCTATGCCGTCGGTTCATGTATTCGTTAACAATTTGACGCCATTCCTTGAGCATCAACACTAACTGGCTGTCGATCTTGATTGTCCGTATGGATGATTCGTTTTTAGTTGGTCCAAATTTATGTTCCACGTGATCCCACGCTTTATTAACTTTCAGCGTGTGTTTTTCAAAGTTGACACAATCCCATGTTAGTCCAGCAACCTCTTCGTAGCGCATACCTGTAAGAAGGGCACATACATACATAGCTCGATCAACATCAGTGATGAATTTGATATTCATAAGACAGTATTCCAGAAGTCGTTGCATATCATCTAGGTCAAGAAATTTGTCTTCAGGCTTTTTACCCGGTTTTCCAGATATCTCAGCACCGTCAGTAAAATCTGCTGAAATTTTACCCATTTGAAATGCCTTGCGGATAGCTGCCCGAACTTGTCCATGCACTTTTTTTACCGTACCTAATTTATGGCTACTAGCAAGCTTGTTGATAAATTCTTGATAATCAGCATAGTCAATTGAGTCTAAAGACCGATTACCAAAATAACGTACAATTACTTCTTTTGTTGCCATGTAGCGCCGTTGCGTTGCCGGAGCAACCCTTGGCTTTTTGAAAGTGTCAAACCATTCTTGATAGTAGTCTATGATGCTTTGCTTGGAAAGGTGATTACCACCATGTTTTTGTAGTTCCGCTTCCTGAGTAGTTGCCCATGCACGTGCGGCTGACTTGGTAGAAAATCCTGCTTTATTAAGCCGCTTACGCTTTCCATTCTCTTGGTAGGATAATCTTGCTGCCCATGACTTATTAAGCTTGTAAATGGAAGCCATGGCCTCTCATCTCCTTTCGTACATATGTTCTTTTGCGTTGTAAAATAAAAGCCCGATTGGGGGCTTCTTATTATTTAGTGCGCTTACCAGTAAAATATGGTGTTAAATAATTTAATGGAGCTGATTTCGCTTTAAGTGTTTTGAAGTGACTAGTCATTTTAGGCATCTTTTGCGCGTCTGGTTTCAAACACGTATACCGAACGCCGTTTTTGTCTTCAATAACAAAGATGCGGTTAAAATCATTCTTGGTATTAATAACCTTTGCATCTTTATGTTTGATGCTGAAAATGTCTGTGTAAATCAAAAGAATCTGCCTTTCTGTGCTCAAAGTTTTTAAAGTCATCAGTATTTGGACTGGTTAATTAATGAATTCCTTGCTTAAACCAACTATAACTAGAACGATTGACAGAATATGTGTAGTAACTATTTGAGTTAAAGTGACCACTCTCCACTTGCCAGTCATAACTTGCTGCATGGTGGATAAGTAAGTGGTGCCCATAATACACATGATATTTTTTAACAACGTAGCTATTTACAAGGGGATAAGTTCTCTTAATCTTGTAAATGGTTGAGGATCTAGTAACGGTGACCCAGTGTGGATGTTCCCAGTAAAAGAAATTGTGATTAGCCGATACGGCAGTTGCTGAAACACTCAATCCCAGAGTTAAAGCAGTGATCCCCAATAATAAAGATTTCTTCATATTCATAATTTACCCCCACAAATTTAGTTTTAAAAAAGTAAAGCAAGCAGAAGTGCTCCAAAAATAAGAACAATTAATAATGCACATCCCATTTTTCCAATTGCCTGTATAACGTTCCCAGTAGCTGCCAAATTTTCCCAAAAAGTGTTCCCTTTTGTCTTTGGAATCTCTTTTTGTGCTTGTTTAAGATTTTTGGTAGCGTTTGGATCCAATGTATGCCCACATTCTGGACAGAATTTTGAGCCTTCAGCAATTTGCACGCCACACCATGGACATTTCATATTTTTGCCTCAATTGTTATTTTTCTATTTCGGATTTGACTTGGGTTTGTAATTTTGAACAAAACAATTCAAATTGCTGATATAAACTGGGATCAATCTTGTTTTGATAAGGTTCAATCCATTGTTGCCATTTAAAAATATTATTTAATTTAGCTTTAGGAGTTTTTAAAGAATTTACCTTAAACTCCAAAGATTCAGCATATCTTTTGATGAAAGCTTCGTCATATTTTGCTGATTTCAAATCGCTAATGATACCGTCAATGTCCGCTGAATGTAACGTAATATCAGTGTTTGTCATTGGATCAATGAACGAGTTCGATCCCCCGACATAGTTAAGAGTACGTTGAAGAAGCCCTAGTCGAGTGATAATAAAGTCTTTTCTTTCGAAATAAGTATCACAGTGATTCGTATTTTTTATCAATCGGATGGATTCTCCATATTGCTTCCACATAATTGGAATATTTACAATGGCAACTTGATACTTGGGATCAGTCGCTTGGTTAATTTCAGCTTTGCCCTCGTATGATTTATTGTGACCTTCAACGTTATTTGTTTCTGACAACCCAAACACTCTTTTTAAAAATCCCATTACATACCCCTCCAAATGTTAAACATTAAAAATACCTTCCATGAAACAGCGACATGAGTGTTCACTTCCAGGATATATTTGTAAATATGGACATTTCTTCGTAGCATATTTTGGAAGGATAGCGAATCTTTTTCCATTAAGTTTTTTGTGTCTCGCCCTCACTTTTGTATCTTCAACGGTTCGCCAATAATAATATTTTGCACCCGCTGCAATTATTTTATATCTAGTCATAAAGGCAAGGGGACGCCCTTGTAAATCAAGCGTCATTTGATAAAGGTTTGAGTGATAACCAAATATGTTTTCAAGCGTTTTCCCAATTGTTTTACTTCCACTAAAAATTCCTTCCAACGTAGCGGATTTGATCATCTTTCTCTTATCAGCATTTATATTGGGAAAGTGTTTATTTACGTAGTCACTAATAAATCCAACGGTAGAATTGTATAAGTCAGGATTCTCATTTAATAAATCATTTTCAGTGACATATTCCAACTTTAAGACCTCCTTTGATGGTAATAAGACTAATCAAGTTCATTAACAGGCGAGCCATAGTGATGAACCAAATCATAATAGCTATCCGGCCCGTAGCCATTTTCCTCTACATACAATAATCCCATTAAACCAGTAGCAAACTGATTAGCCTGATATTCGCAAACATCATGATTAAATCTACCAGTTTGATAAGCTGTTAAACCAGGCTGGACGATTAAATGTCCAAGTTCGTGTGCCAAAGTAAAATACTGTTGCGGTGTATCTTTAATATCGTTATTCAGAATAATGATAGGCTGATTTCCATAATAAATTATTTTCCCCAGTGGATGTTTGCCGAGATCCATCCAATCAATTTCCGTATTAACAAAATCAGCTATCTGAAAAGGATCTGCTGTTTGATATCTTTCAACAACAGTTTTAACAAATTTTATGATCGATTTATTTACGTTCCTGCTTCCGGTGCTTCCAGAAGATAGTCGCTTCAGCCACTCTAAGTTGTTCTCGTTCTTCATCCGTAAGATGTTCCCCCTCATAAGTCATTGCATCTTCATTGGCGTCCAAAAAAGCCTTTAAATCGTGCATATCTTTTTCGTTTGCCCAACTTGGTGATTTACCATGACCAGATTTGTTCCCCAGTAAGTAGTCGGTTGATACTCCGAAATATTCGGCAATTTTAACAAGAGCTGCATTGTCAGGCTGCCGAGTATCATTTTCATAACCAGACACTGAAACTTTAGATACTCCTAGAACTTTTCCAAGTTCTTCTTGTGTCATTTTTTTATTTGTCCGTAGTTTCCTAATACGTGAACCTAAGCTCATTGTTAACACCTCGCTTATTTATGATATTAATACGTTAACTTGTAGTTAACAATAAAAATTAACAAATTCGAAATTTTCTCTTGACGATTAACTTGAAGTGAACTATTATAATTAACGTAAGGTTAACCAGAAAGAGGTGATTCGTTTGACTTTATCAAAATTGAGAGCAGCTCGATTAAAAGCTAACATTACCATGGAGGAAATGGGAAATCAGCTTAATATTAGTCGTCCGGCGTATTGGAAAATTGAACACGGAAAAACAAAATTGTCGTTTGCCAATGCTGTTAAGATTTCTCAGATTTTAAAAATGGATGTAAATTCTCTTTTTTTAAATTCGGAGTTAACAAAACCGGAACACAACGGTAAGAAAGACGGGGAGGCAATTAAGTGAAAATTACACAGGAAGCTAATGCATTTGGCTTGTACCAGAAATCGACAATTGAATTTAATCCCGATGAATTGAAGCAGGTTATCAGGATCAGCTGTGAAGAAGGTGATATGGACACTAAAAAATTAGAAGAGAAGCTGGATAAAGTTTTAGGCGATTTGTTTAAAAATTTGGATTCAGAGGAGATTATCTAATGAAATTAACGATTAGTGGTTCACAACAAGAAATCAAAACTGTGCTTCAAGCTATTGCAAGTAGCTCAAAGCACATGAAATTAGTTAACAACTTTTCTAACGTAGTACCAAAGCCCATTATTGGACCTCAAAAGTTTGCCAAGGAATCTGAGAAGGATCAAGATCCGAAAGAAAATTAACGATATCTTTTCTTCCGTAAAATTCCAACTCTGTTCCTAATTTTCGAGCAACAACAATCGGCCTTGGAAAATCGACTGGAAGTTCAGAGTTCAAATTTTCCATATTTTCAGAAGTCAATTGGAAGCTTGGCTTCATTAAAACAACTGAAAAATTAACTCCTTGCTCGTTAATTGGTGCGACAGTTATCTGCATTGTATTCACCACCTTTAATGGAATAACTTAATTATCCCACTAAAAGTTGATGATGGATTTAAATTTCAAAGAGCGAAAGAAGGTGAGCAAATGAAGGAGTTTTACAAAGAACATCCTAAAAAAATTGTTGTTAACGATCGTCATGGGCATGAATTGATTATACAACCAGGAATGATAACCAACTATAACAACTATTTTAAAGTAACAATTGAATATATTAATGGTGATATTTATTCATCAGAAAAAGGATTCTCCAAAAAAGAATCCCTCTTCTAAAAACTAATGACTATTTTCTTTCCAGTATCTATATCCAGCAGGTGTTAGTGGCACAGAGTCAAGAATAGATATTTGTGGATCCGATGGTCCTAATGCAGACCAATCAACATTAAAATTAGTAAATCCGCGTTCATATAAATCTTTCAATGCGCGAATCATGTTTTCGTCTGTATATCCCATTTTTGTACCAGCGTCTAAAGTGGCTTGTAAAACAGCATGTATATTGTCATTGTTTTTAGATACCTTAACAAACTCATCCAAGATAAAATTTTCTATTTCATCATAATCTTGCAATAGGTTCACCTCCCTTCATTTTTCCACCTCGTTGTAGGGCGGAAAATCGAAGAAGTCTTTGACTGAAATGCCCAATGCCTTACACAAAAGGCGAATGGTATCAGCTTTTGGCACGCCAGTAGGCCGACTTTCTAAGGATGTCAAAGTGGATTGGCTGACCCCTGAAAGAGTAGCTAGCCGATTTACTGTCAAGTTTCTTTCCCTAATTAATTGGTAGATTCGATTGAGAATCAACTCATGATCAGTCATGTAAAAATCTCCTTTAACGTTTATACGTTAAGTCTACCAATTATTTTTTGAACTTATTACCGTAAATACGTTGACTTTCACCTTAAATGCGTTATTATATAAATGTACCGCAAATACGTTAACTAAGGAGGCACGAAAATGACTGTTGGACAAAACGTAAGAAAGTATCGATTGGCTCTTGGATTGTCTCAGGGACGATTGTCAGATATAAGCACCGTTCCACAAACGACAATTAGCACTATTGAACGTGGTGCTACGCCAAATGCACGAATTGCAAATGCACTTGCTAAAGCATTAAATGTTTCAATTGAAGATTTGCTTGATGAAGAACAGGAGGTGACCAAGTAGTGGAAGCAACAAAAAAACATTTAGTTTTCAAAGAACGAAAGGATGATACGAATGAATGAACTAATTAAAACCTTCAAACAAAATGATGGTTCCGTTGCTGTCGATGGTCGGGACTTGCATGATTTCCTCGAAGTCGACACTCAATATACAAAATGGATTGATCGCATGATTGAGTATGGATTTACTGAAAACGTTGATTTTACAAGTTTTAGTCAAAAAAGTCTAAAACCTAGTGGTGGTCGTCCACAGGTAAATCATGCTTTGACTTTGGACATGGCGAAAGAGTTATCCATGATTCAAAGAACTAAGAAAGGTAAGCAAGCTCGTCAATATTTCATTTCCATGGAAAAGCAAGCTAAGGCCCAGCCACAATTACCTTTACCGAAAGATTATCCAAGCGCTTTACGGGCTTTAGCAAACTCTGTTGAAGAAAACCAAAAGCTTAAACCGGCTGCGGATTACACTCAAAAGATGCTTGCTAATCCAGGATTAGAAACCACGTCAATGATTGCCAAGAATTACGGGATGTCGACCGCCAAGTTCAATCAGTTGCTGCACAAAATGGGGATTCAGTATCGGCATGGGAAAACGTGGTTGCTATACGCCAAGTATCAAGGGTTTGGGTATACGCACATTGAGCCATTTTCCTACTTTGATCAGAAAACGGGAACTAAGAAAGTCGCTAACACGATGAAGTGGACGCAACGAGGGCAGAAATTCATTTACGACTTCTTGGCTGCTCAAGACATTTACCCACAAGTTGAACGACTAACTTTATTGAAAGGTTAATTCTTAGCTTTAATCATATTGTACTTTGACAAGTTGGAAATTAATTATCGGCTATTTACCGATTGGAGATGATGGGTATGTATAAAGAAGCAGTGCAATTAGATTTAGCTTTAAAAAGTTCCAAATTTAAATCACCGCTAACTAAGTTGGCACATGAAATTCCTGCCAGCAAAGCTTCAATTAGTCGTTGGCGTCAAGGATTACGCAAGATGGACAACGATACGTTAAAACGAACTGCCAAGTTTGTTGATGATTGGTTTTACAAATATTCGGCGGCTCGAGCTAATTACGATATCTTATCGTTTTTTAAAAGCAAACGAGTGCGTAATGGTTTGTTTGCAGCGCTGACCAATCAAGAAAAGCAGGAAGATGATCGTAAAGAGATCCAAGCAATTGCTTTTCAAAGCGCTTCTGTACCTCTCAACGAGCGTACTACTCAAGACTGGAAGAACATTGATGCCTTTAGTAAAGAATTTCCCGAAGAGATTAGTGCAGAAATTACCGAATTCCTGGAATGGTGTCAATACAATGACATTGATCCTAAGGAACCAATCAAAGAATTCAATCAGAAGTTAGGAGGCTAGGATATGAGTGAGCCAAGCATTACCAATACGGAGCTACTTACCAAAATGCAAGTAATCGAGCGATATTTCCCAGGCTGTGGTTATAACACCGTTAATCCGGTTTTCTACGAGAATGACTTTCCAAAGTTGATTATTCCTGGTAAGAAACGGCCATTGTATCCAGCACCAGAAGTTGAGAAATGGATCCATAATCACACGGTCTACGGATTCTAAGAGGAGGTTATGTATGATGATTACTTTTACATTGAGTGGCATTGCTTTCTATTCAATTTTCTTAGTGATTGCGACGATTTTGTTCAGCAATTCCAAGAAGTATTTTGACGGTGGTATCTCAAAAGAAGATATCAAAAATGGCATTAAAAAGTATTTTAAACAGGTCAAAGCAGATATCAACGAAATAAGGAGAGGATGATTGAAATGGAAAATTCAGACAACAAAAAAAGCGCTCCGCAACGGCCATTGCAAAACGCTTCAAATACACGATTAGGTGCAAATCAAATTCATTTATACGTCTATTCTAACCCCCGCAAGGGAATATGGCAACGTGTGAAGGAGGCAATTAACCATGAATGAGGATGAGTATTACGAAAACATGGCTGATGAATACGAAGATCCAAAGCCAACACAAGAGGAGTTGGCCGAGGCGGAATATGCCGAATATGAAGACCAGTATGAAGACGAGATGGATATTGGAGGAGTGGAAATATGAACAAGAAGCTGGAATATGGGTTGAGAAAAATTAAATATGCGCGCTTACGAGTCACTGGATTGGAACGAGCTTATGACCAAGAAAGCAACCCGATCGTTAAAGAAGCGTTGCTGACTTGTCTCAGAAAAGAAAAAGATAAACTAAATGATTACGAAATTACCGGTATCTACGAGGAGGACTAGCTATGGATGAAATTAAAGAGGCACCGGAAAAACAAACATTTGTTATTGATGACGATAACAAAGCAAACTGGGCATTTCGTAAATTGGCTGAGGTTAAGCAAGAGCTGGATATCAAAGCGCAACAAAAAGCCGGCTTTGACGAACAAACCAAGGAATGGTACGAAAGCGAAACTAAACCATTGAAAGAAAGCCAGGATTACTTTGAACAGTTGATTGAACAGTATCGTCAAACGCAACCTGATGGCAAGGTTAAGGTTCCGGCTGGGTATACCAGCCTGCGTCATGCTAAACAATACCAACGTGAACCCAGTAAGCTTCTTCCGTTTGTAGAAAAGAATTATCCAGACTTACTAAAAAAAGACGTTAAATGGGCAGACTTCAAAAAACAACTGACCGATTATGACGGGGTAGCCATTGATCAAAATGGCGAGAAAGTACCTGGAATTACTGTGATCGAAAAGGAATCTGTTAGTTATCACCCTAATAAATTGGAGAGTGGTCTATATGAAGAAAAGTGAGAATATATCTGAAATTGCGAAGGCACTCAATGAGGTTCGTAAGAATATCAAGCAGCCAGAAAAGAATGCGAACAACCCATTCTTTAAGTCCAAATACGTAATGCTGGAAGGCGTCGTTGATGCCATTGACAAGGCCTTACCGAAAGGCTTCGCCTACACACAGGAAGTTACCAGTGATGGCAATCAAATCTCAGTATCGACCATCTTACTCCATGAGTCCGGTCAATACATTCAGTTCGATCCACTCAACGTCCCAGTTACGAAGAATGACGCTCAGGCCTTTGGATCCGCTGAAACTTACGCACGTCGCTACACCTTATCCGCTGTGTTCGGGGTTACCAGTGATGTTGATGACGATGGTAATTCAGCCAGTAAGTCAGCACCGCATGAAGCGCCACATAAGCGCCGTGGTGCTCCAAAGAAGTCTAGTAAGCCAATGGCCTCCCAAGAAGACAAAGACATGTTAAAGGACAAGATAGCCGCCCTCAGCAAAGAGATGGCAATGGAGCCTAAACCATTAACGGTGGCTTCGATGAAAAATGCCAAAGTTACCAGCTGGAAAGAAATGACTAAAGATGATTTGAATGCCATGGATCATGAGTTGACCACCGAGCTGATGGAATTTCGGCAAAAGAGTGAAAAAAAGGACTCTAAGAAGCCTGCTGATGAATCAACCGATGAACTTTGGGACAAGCTAAACGTTTAGGGGGTACAAAATCATGGAAAAGCCAGCTTTCTACTCCGTATTACCAGCAAATGTTCGTTATGATGAGCACTTAAAAGCCAATGAAAAAATTCTCTATTCAGAAATCACAGCATTATGTACGAAAGATGGCACTTGCTGGGCTTCTAACAATTACTTTGCAAAGTTGTACCACGTAAGTACCGTATCAATTTCAACTTGGATCAATCATTTAAAAAAACTCGGATATGTTTCAGTGACTTTCGAATATGAAACTGGTACTAAACGAATCGCAAAACGCATTATTGGTATTAAACAAAACTTTAATACCCATCAAAGAAAAGTTAATGGGGGTGTTAAAGAAAACTTTAAAGACCCTATTAAAGAAAACTTTAAAGAGAATATTACAAGTATTAATAATACAAGTAAGAGTAAGAAAACAAACAAAGAAAAACCAAAACAGGGTGGTTCAGGGGTCAGAAATGATTTTGAGAAGCTCTGGAAACTGTATCCAAACAAAAAGGGTAAGGAGAAAGCCTTTAATTTTTACCAAAAAGCTCTGAAGCATGGAGTAACCAATAAGCAGATTCAGGATGGAATCGTGAAGTACAAACAGGAAATTGCCTATCTCAAAACAGATATGCGGTACATCAAGCATGGATCGACCTGGTTTAATCAATCTGGTTGGGATGACGATTACCAGACCCCTGAACCACGGTCTTCCAAACAATCGGAGTTGGATCGGGTAATTGCCATTCAGAAACGGGAAGACCTGATTTATAACAAATGTTCCGAATTTGGCAGCATCGAAAAGGCGTTACCAGTGATTCAAGAAACATATCCGGATATTACCTGGGAGAAAGCCGATCGAATCTTCCATCCGGAGAGGTATCTATCGAGGCGAGGTGTTGAGAATGCCAACTAACACGAATTTTCCACAAATCGAACGAAAAGCAATGTGGTTTCTAATCAACCAACCCCAAGTTCTGGAATCCAATACCGTTGATGAGAATTGGTTTACCAATAATTCTTATCGGATTCTAGCCAGCTTTATCAACCTTTGGGGGACCCGCTATGAAAATGCCGAACAAATTGCTGCGGCTTTTAGCGACACACCGTTTGGCAAACGGCTAGATGTTCAAAAGATTATCAATTCAATTCAGGGAGTTGACCGGCCATTGGATCCAAAGGCAACTTTTAAAGAGCTTCGCAGTTATTATTACACTCGCATGATTAAAGAGGCGGCCTTGAATGCCTCCAAAGATCCAAGTGATTTTAACCTTGACCATTTGGACATGTTGCGGGATGAAGCGATGCGGACGGATACCCAAACCGATCATGATAACAGCGAGCTGGTCAATGATGCTCTTGAAGAACTTAATACACCAACGACTGGCTTTATCAAAACCTATGCGGGTCTGGACAAGTTGCTTGGCGGTGGGTTGGCACCTAACCAGTTGATGGTCATCGGTGCCCGACCATCAGTTGGAAAAACGGCCTTTGCGTTAAACATCGGCATGAATGCGATTATGTACGACTCTAATTTGACAGTGGAATTATTTTCACTCGAAATGAGTTCCAAGCAAAACATGCACCGGATCTATGCTGCCAATTCGGGTATTGCCCTAAATTACTGGAAAAACCCAGCCGTTAGAATGTCAGCTTCACAAAAGCAAGCCGCCGCCGAAACAATCAAGCAAATTGGTGATATTCGGTTCTGGTCAAACGATCGGCTGGTATCAATTGATGAAATAAGCTCAGTAATCAAACAACACGCCCAACGGTTTGGATCCGGTCATTATTTGGCAATTGTTGACCACATTGGGTTGGTGGAGACCGGCAACTCAAAGCAAGATGCCCGTCAATCACTTGAAGAAGTGTCACGGCGGTTGAAATTGCTAACACAGAATTTAAAGATTTCCATCATCGCTTTAAGCCAATTGAACCGGGGCGTTGAATCTCGTGAGAGTAATGAACCACAGCTCCGTGACTTGCGGGAAACCGGTGCCATTGAACAGGACGCCAACATCGTTGGTTTCTTATGGCGACCAAGTGAGGATCCAACTGATAAAAATCTTAATTTATCTATCAAGAAAAACCGTGATGGTGAATTAGGTAAGTTGGAATTCTACTTCCAAAAGAATATTCAAAAAATTGTTGAGGTGAGTCATGATGTCGAACCAATACATGAGTAAAGACGAATTAAAAGAATTGTTTGAGAAAGAGGATTTACACATCACTAAATCCGTTGTCATTTTGCTCAAACAATCCGGCCGGTATGCGACCAGAGCCAAGAATTTGCACGATAAGAGCCAGTTAGAGGCTTGCGAGAACA